>JANRKW010000031.1:0-70447 GCA_033763215.1 Isosphaeraceae bacterium
TTTGTGTTCTCGCCGGCTTTGTCACCTCGCCTTTTTGGTGCTGGTGGGTGGGGGGGGGGGTGGGGGGTGGGGGGGGGGGGGGGGGGGGGGGGTCGCCGGCGGGCGGGCGGGGCGCGGGGGGGGGGGGGGGGGGCCCACGAACTCATCGATGAGTCTCCGACGAGAAGGGGGATCTCGGCAGCGAGTTCATTCGATCATGCATCGCCCGCCTTGTCAAGCGCTCGAGAAAGGCGCGCAGCCTTTCTCGAGCACCGCGGTCGGCGCGCGGTTTCCAAAGAGGGTGACAGTGGGTCGATCAAGGCCGCGCGGAGCCCATGGAGACGAATTCGTCGAGACTCAGGTGACCATCCTTGTTGGTGTCGAATGTGATGAAGCGTTGGGGCGCTTTGTCGGGGTCGGGCTGATTGGCGAGGAACTCGGCGCGGGTGAGGCGGCCGTCGTCGTCCTTGTCGCGACCGCGGAACATCGCCGCGCGGTCGCGCTTCGGCGCGGCGGGCTCGGCGGCGGCGGCGGGTCGGGGGATCTGCTTCTTGGCTTCGGGATGCCGCGCGAGGAGGGCTTGGAGGCGGGCGACGACCTCGGGCTGTTCGGCGGCGAGGTTGCGGGTCTCGAGCGGGTCGGTCGCGTAGTCGTAGAGTTCGAATTCGGCTTCGGAAGCCGGTGCGCCGATCGGTTTCCATTCGACGAGGCGATGACGTTCGGTGCGGATCGCGCGGCCGAGGCGTTTGCCGCGGGGGTAGACGTGGATGACGGAGTCGCGCGTGGAGGGTTTGGCGGGGTCGACGACGTGGTCGACGAAGCCGCGGCCGTCGAGACCTTCGGGCGCGGGGAGTCCGCCGAGCGCGGCGAGGGTCGGATAGATGTCGACCGTTTCGACGGCGGCGCTGCTCGTCTTCCCGACGGCGCCCGAGCCGGGGGCGACGACGATCAAGGGGATCCGCGACGCTTGTTCATAATTGGTGTGTTTGCACCAAATGCCGTGATCGCCGAGGTGCCAGCCGTGGTCGCCCCAGAGGACGATGATCGTATTGCGGGCGAGGTCGAGGCGGTCGAGTTCGGCGATCAGCTTGCCGACCTGGGCGTCCATGTAGCTCGCGGCGGCGTAATATCCATGGATGAGCGTGCGTTGGAGTTCGGGGTCGAGGTCGCCCTTCTCGGGGATGCCGGCGTATTGGCGGAGCTCGCCGCCGAACTGGGGCGCGTAGTCGGGCGCTCCGGCGGGCGGGGTGGTGCGTTCGGCGAGGGAGAAGCGGTTGCGGTCGTGAAGATCCCAGTATTTCTTGGGAGCACAGAACGGGAGGTGGGGTTTGACGAAGCCGACGGCGAGGAAGAAGGGTTGGCCGGGTCGGTCGCGCGCTGCGCGGAGTCGAGCGACGGCTTCGGCGGCGACGGCGCCGTCGGGGTAGGCTTCATCGGCGACGTCGGCGATTTCGACCGCCGCGCCTTTGGGGAGGATCCCCGGGTCCTTGCCGGCGAAGCGGGCTTCCTCGCGCGTGAGCTTGGCGTTCTTGGGCTTGCTCTCGGGGAGGACGTAGGCGACGACCTCGGACTTCCAGTGCGGGGCCGACCAGGAGGCGGGATCCTCGTGGTTGCCGTGGCCGACGTGGAAGATCTTGCCGAGCGCCTCGGTCCGATATCCATGGTTCTTGAAGTGTTGCGGCAGCGTGATCGCGTCGGGCCGCGAGAGGCGGAAGTTGGTGCCGAGGTCGTAGATGCCGAGCGTCTGCGGGCGGAGGCCGGTGAGCAGGGCATTCCTCGACGGGGCGCAGACGGCCTGGTTGCAATAGGCGCGATCGAAACGGACGCCGCGCTTGGCGAGGGCGTCGATGGCGGGGGTCTTGGCGAGCGGGTCGCCGTAGCAGCCGATCGCGGGCTTGAGGTCGTCGACGCAGATGAGGAGCACGTTCGGACGGTCGGCGGCGGCGGCGATCGATCCGAGCGAGAGAATGCAGATCGAGGCATAGAGGCGGATCGGCATGGTTCGACTCCGAGGAGAGATCGGAACTAGAACACGTCTGGATCAAAAGAGCGCGGAGGAGAGCTTGCGGCGGAAGTCGGCGGCGAGGGGCGACTCGGCGGGCAAGAGTTGGAACACGTTGAGCATGAGCTTGCGGGCGGGTTCGCGTAGGCCTTTGGGGTCGCGTTCGACGAGGTCGAGCGCGATCTCGAGGGCTTCGTCGAACCGGTGTGCGGCGGCGAGGGCTTCGGCGAGTTCGAAGCGGAGTTGGAGGTCGCCGGGCGCGGCTTCGGCGGCGGCCCGCGCGGAGTCGATTCCGCCGACGTTCGCCGACTGGTCGCGGAGGGTGAGTTCGGCCTTGATCTGTTCGGCCTCGGGCTCGAGGAAGCCGCGAGCTTCGAGCCGAGCGAGCCAGGCGCGGACCTCGGCGGTCTCGTCGCGGGCGAGGAGGAGTCGGGCGAGGCCGATCTCGGCGGGGGCGAATTCGGGGTCGACGCGGAGGGCGTGGCGATAGCGTTCCTCGGCGGCGGCGGGGTCGGTCGGCTCGAGTTCGCGCGCCTGCGCGGCGGCGATCTCGGCCTCGCTGGGGAGGAGGCGATCGAACCAATTTCGGAGGGCCGCCTCGGGCAGGCCGCCGACGAACTGATCGACGATCTTCCCTTCTTTGATCGCAAAGACGGCGGGGATCGAGCGGATCGCGAACGCCTCGGCGAGGTCTGGGGCGAGTTCGGTGTTCACCTTGGCGAGCACGACCTTGCCGCCGAGATCGTCGACGATCGACTCGAGGAGCGGCCCGAGCCGCTTGCAAGGGCCGCACCACTCGGCCCAGAAGTCGATGACGACCGGGACCTCGGCCGATCGCTTGACGACGACCTCGTCGAAGTTCGACGAAGTGACGTCGAACACGTGGGGTGAACTCATGACGACCTCGAAGTCTGGAGCATCGGTTCATGAAACGCGACGCGGCGGAGGTCGGCGCGAGGCCGACCCCGCCGCGGGCGGAGAATCGGGAAATCGCGGCGGGGCGCGCTCAGCGAGCGGCCTTGCCGGTGAGGAGTTCGGAGGCGATATCCTCGGCGCCGTAGATCGAGCGGAGGGCTTCGATGATGGCGCGGGAGTCGACCTGGACGGAGCGGGCGAGCTTCTCGTCGAAGACGAAGTCGAGGACGAGCGAGTCGATGTTGCCGTCGAAGATCAGGCCGATGACTTCATTGTCGCGGTTGACGACGGGGCTTCCGGAGTTGCCGCCGATGATGTCGGCGGTGGTGATGAAGTTGAATGGGGTATCGAGCCGGAGCTTGCGGGCGGCCTTGGCGTCGATCCAGCTCTTGGGGAGCTGATAGGGCGGGGTGTTGCCGTGTTTCTCGGCGTGTTCGAAGGCGCCGCCCATGGTGGTGTAGGCGGGCGTGATCTTGCCGTCGACGTCGATCGCCTTGACGGGTCCGAAGGCGAGGCGGAGGGTGAAGGTGGCGTCGGGGTAGACCGACTCGCCCTTGTCCTCGAAGATCGCCTTGGCGACGCGGGCGTATTGCGCGGTCTGGACGTCTTCGACTTCTTCTTCGATCCGTTTGCGGAGGGCGCGGGCGTCGGCGTCGACGGCGAGGGCGAGGCGGATCATGGGGTCGGTGCTCTTCTCGATGGCGGCGAGCCCGCCTTCGGCGAGGCGCTTGCGTTCGGCGACGTCGGCGAGCTTGGAGCCGTCGACGGCCTCGTTCGCGACGGCGTCGGGCTTGCGGCCGCCGAGGATCTTGGCGAGGAGCGGGTCGTTCGGGCTCTTCTTCATCCAGTAGCCGAGCGAGTGGGCGAGCTTGGCCTTCTCATACTCGGGATAGATCGGCGCGGTGGAGTAGAGCGCGAGTTCGAGCGACTCGAGCGCGGAGTCTCGGAATTCGCGGAGCCGCTCGGCGTTCGGCTTGGTCTTCTCGGCGGCGAGACGGACGAGGGTGCGGGCGATGCCGAAGAGTTGGGCGTCGAACGCGTATCCACGTTCGATCATATTGTACATCGAGCCGATCTCTCCGGCGACCTTCTGCGACTCGGCGATCTTGTCCCAGGCGTCGGCGTAGGCGGCCTTCTTCTTGGGGTCGCTCTCGACGCGGGAGCGGAGGGCGTTCTCGTCGGCGCGCTTGCGATCCATGATCGCGTCGTTCTTCAGGCCCTTGTGGCCGCCCATGCGGGCCTTGCGGCTGTTCTGGATGCTGAAGAGGTCTTCCTTGGCCTGGCGGGCGAGTTCGCCGTCGGTCGCGGCGAGGGAGAGCAGGAACGCCTCGCGGTCGTGGAGCATGTCGAGGAGGCGGGGGAATGAGGTATCGCGGAGATACTCGAGGTGGGCGACGGTGAAGAGTCGGCTGGTACGTCCGGGGTGGCCGGCGACGAACGTCAGGTCGCCCTCCTTCGACCCCTCGGCGCTCCACTTCAAGAAGTGCTTCGGTTGGACGGGCTTGCCGTTCTCGTAGGCGCGGAAGAAGCAGACGTCGAGGTCGTAGCGGGGATACTCGAAGTTGTCGGGGTCGCCGCCGAAGAAGGCGATGTCGAACTCGGGAGCGAAGACGAGGCGAACATCCGTGTACTTCTTATAGGTATAGAGCGCGTACTTGCCGCCCTGGTAGAGGGTGACGACGTCGGACCGCAGCCCGGTCTTCTCGAGCGATTCCTTCTCGATCTTCGCGGTCTCGGCGCGGCGGGCGGCGGCGGCCTCGGCCTCGGACATGCCGGGCTTGACGGCGCCGTTGACGCGGTCGGTCACGTCTTCGATGCCCGCGAGCACGTTGAGCTCGAGGTCGGGCGCCTTGACCTCCTCGGCGTAGGTCTTGGCGTGAAAACCCTCCTTGTAGTAATCCTTCTCCTTGGTGCTGATCTTTTGAAGCGTATCGGCGCCGACGTGGTGGTTGGTCATCACCAGGCCGTCGCCCGAGACGAACGAGCCCGAGCCGCCGCTGTTGAAGCGAACGGCGGACGAGCGGAGATGCTCGACCCAACCGGGCGGCGGCTCGAATCCGTGGACCTTCTTGAGGTAGTCGAGCGGGAGTCGGTCGAAGGTCCACATCCCTTCATCGGCGAATGCCGGCGAGGCGAGACCGACGAGAGCGATCGAGGCGAGAGCGATGCGGCGGACGGACGACATGAGTGGAATCTCCGGGAAGATGAGGGAAGATCGCCCGCGAACGGCGGCGAACGGCGATCAGGCCGCGGTCTTGGACTCGGAAGCGGGGGCGGCCGCATCCTTGAATAGAGTGCCGGTGCCGGTGAGCAGGAGCACGAGCGTCATGCCGCCGAAGGCGACGAGCGACGGCAGGGGCGACTCCTTCCACCATTCGGGCAGCATGGCCGAGAGGTCGAGCAGTTTGGCCGCGCCGGGGATGACGGCGACGGCGGCGATGAGGATGCCCGCGATCGCTCCGCCGGCGATGTATCCCGAGGAGAGGAGCACGGCGGGCGACGAGTCGGCCTCTTCGGGAGAGAGCTTGCGGGAGCGTTCGCAGAACCAGCGCACCGCGCCTCCGACGAAGATCGGCATCGAGGTGGAGAGCGGAAGATAGACGCCGACGGCGAACGCCAGGGCGGGTACGCCGGCGAGGTGCATCACGACCGCGATCATGGCGCCGATCAGCACGAGCCCCCAGGGGAGGCGCTGGGTCATGATGCCGTCGATGATCAGGGCCATGAGGGTGGCCTTGGGTGCGTCGTACTTGGTGACCTTGGTGCCGTCGTCCTTGGTGTCGACGCGGCCGTTGATGGCGGGGTCGACGAGGATGACGGCCTTGCCCGAGTCGTCGACGAGATACTTGCCGGGTTGGGCTCCGGCGATCGGCTCGACGACGCGCCAGACCTTGTAGGTCTTGCCTTCGTGGTCGGCGGTCTCGGAGAGCTCGGCGGGCGCGGCGACGGTCGGCAGGAATTCGGCCTTGGTGGTGTAGACGGTGCTGGCGTCGTTGAGCAGGAGCAGGGTGAACCCGATGACGACGGCCGAGCTGAGGGCGCCGACCAAGATGCTGATCTGTTGTTTCGAGGGGGTGGCGCCGACGAGGTAGCCGGTCTTGAGGTCCTGCGAGGTGGTGCCGCCGTTGGAGGAGGCGATGCAGACGACGCCCGCGATCGAGAGCGCGGCGAGGCGGAACTCGGGACCGACCCAGCCGGCGAGCACGAAGACGAGACAGGTGAGCAGGAGCGTGGCGACGGTCATGCCCGAGATCGGGTTCGACGACGAGCCGATCTCGCCGGTGAGCCGCGAGCTGACGGTGACGAAGAGGAAGCCGAAGACGAGGATGAGCAGGCTGCCGACGAGTCGCCCGGTCATATCGGTGGGTATCAAGTGCGTCGATGCGATGGCGGCGACGAGACCGAGCGAGCCGAGGACGACGAGCCAGAGCGGGAGGTCGCGTTCGGTGCGTCGGCCGTCGGTCTTCGAGCCCTTGGAGCCGATATCGCTCAAGCCGCTCTTGATCGAACCGAGGATGAGCGGCAGAGCCTGGATCAGGCTGATGATGCCGCCGGTGGCGACCGCGCCCGCGCCGATGTAGAGGACGTAGGCCTTGTGGATGTCGGTCGGGGTCATCTGCGAGATCGGCTTCGAGGCGAAGATCGGCTCGGTGGCCTGGGCGCCGAAGAGGGTGATGGCGGGGACGAGCACCATCGCCGCGAGCAAGCCGCCGGCGACCGTGACCGCGGCGATCCGCGGGCCGATGATGTAGCCCACGCCGAGGAGCACGGGCGACGACTCGAGGCTGAGCACCGCGCCCTTGTAGCTCTCGAACGCCTTCCGGGGATATTCCTCCCAGAGCTTGAGGGCCTGCATGAGCACCTGGAAGCCGAAGGCGAGGCCGAAGCCGGTGAAGACGGTCTTGGCGCTCGAGCCCCCCTGCTCTCCCGCGATCAGGACCTTGGCGCAGGCCGTTCCTTCGGGATACGCGAGCTGGCCGTGCTGCTTGACGATGAACGCGCGGCGGAGCGGGATCATCATCAAGATGCCGAGCAGGCCGCCGAGCCCCGCGACGAGCATCACCCGCGCGAGGTCCATGTCGTAGCCGAGGATCAGGAGCGCGGGCATGGTGACGCCGACGCCGAACGCGATCGACTCGCCGGCCGAACCGGTCGTCTGCACGATGTTGTTCTCGAGGATCGTCGCCCCGCGCGTCTTGAACGCCTTCGAGAGCGCCCGGAAGACGGTGATCGCGAGCACGGCGACGGGAATCGACGCCGAGACCGTCATCCCGACCCGGAGCACGAGATAGAGCGACGACGCTCCGAAGACGATGCCGAGCACCGAACCGAGCAAGACCGACGAGAACGTGAGTTCCTGCATCGTCGCGCCGTCGGGCACGTAGGGCTTGAACTTGGAGGACGACTCTTCGGCGGCCATTCCCGACATGGACACGACTCCGTGGAGCAAAGCGCGAGGTTGGTGAGGTCGAGCACGGCCGGTCGTCGCGGAATCGCGGCGCGGCGGATCGGCGCGTTCGCACCGCGCGAGGGCGCGGGCGAACCGGGAGAGGAGGTCGTCGGACGGGGGTCGTTCACCGACTCGTCCGCAATCGCTTCACCTTACCCTCATCGCCGAGCGTTTCAAAGCCCCCACGAGCGGCGAAAGCCGACGTTCGCGGCGGGGTGCGGGCGTCGCTCGGCCGCTTGTCGGTCCGCCGGCGATTGCGTAGCCTGGTCGAGCCCTCGAGATCCCGTTTCGTTTCGTCCCGCGACTCGCCGGAGATCGTCCCCCATGCGCAGCGCTTGGTTGACCGCCGTCCTGATGACCGCCGCGCTCTCGACCGCGCGGGCGGGTTCGCCCAAGCTCGAGACCGTCGAGATCGACGCCCCGTCGGTCGCCCGCAAGATGAAGTTCAACGTGTCGCTGCCCGACGGCTACGCCGCATCGGGCGAGAAGCGCTATCCCGTCGTCTATCTGCTCCACGGCCTGACGAGCAACTACACCGCGTGGGACAAGCTCGGCGCCGGCAAGGCGGCCGACGGCCTCGACCTGATCGTGGTGATGCCCGACGTCGGCAACAGTTGGTACTGCAACTGGGCCGAGAACAAGGAGGGACAGAAGAACGATTGGGAGGACTTCATCATCAAGGATCTGATCACATACGTCGATCAGCACTACCGCACGATCGCGCGGCGCGAAGGTCGAGCGATCAACGGCCTCTCGATGGGCGGCTACGGCGCGTTGATGCTCGGGCTGCGTCATCCCGACTTGTTCGCGTCGGTCGGGTCGCAGAGCGGCGCGCTGGGCATCGCCAAGGGGGCGGCCGAAGCGATCCGCAACGGGCGCGACCTCTCGAAGATGCGTCGCGAGCCTTCCGACCGGGAAGACGCCTCGATCGGCGTCGCCGACTTCGACAGCCAGCGCGAGCGCACTCCCAAGGGCACGCTCTTCGTCAAGGTCGAGGACGCCGAGAAGTACGACCCGTTCAAGCTCGTGCTCGAGGTCCCCAAGGATCGCCTGCCCCACCTCTGCATCGATTGCGGCACCGAGGACGGCCTGATCCGATCGAACGAGGAGTTCCTCCGGATCCTGCTCGACAACAAGATCCCGTTCACGTATTCGCAATCGCCGGGCGGCCACGTTCCGGCCTACTGGGCGCGGGAGATCGGCCACGCGCTCGCGGTGCAGGCGACGATCCTGCGCCGCGAGCTGGCGAAGGCGGAAGCGGCCGCGGCCGCGAAATGACGAGCGGCGTGCGATCGGCTCACTTGCCGTTCCAGTAGATCCGCACGTTGTGCGTCGCGCGGCCGCCGGCGACGATCTCGGGCCGGCGGTCGCCGTCGAGGTCGACCGCGATCAGATCTTCGACGGCGACGCCGCCGTCGTCGATCACGCGGCGGGTGAACGAGATCGCTCCGTCGACGACCCGTGGTTCGTAGACGTAGACGCCCGGCCCGCGCAGGCCCCGCGCGCTCTCGGGAGCCTTGTCGCGCTGGCCGATGATCAGGTCGTCGATGCCGTTGCCGTCGAGATCGGCGCACCAGACGCCGTGGCCCCATTGCACGGGCTCGTCGATCACGCGCCGCTCGAGCGGGCCGTCGCCCTTGGGGAGATAGACGACGACCTTGGTGCCGTGCCAGGGCTCGATCGTCGCGAGATAGCGCCGGCCGGCGGCGTCGAGTCGGCCCTGCTTGATCTCGCTCGTGCCCTTGAAGGGCGTGGTCGCCTGCTCGCCGTCGCCGAGCTTCGTGGTGGTCCAGCGTCCCGAGGGGTCGCGATCGAGCTGGAAGACGCCTTCCCAGGCCGAGATCAGGATCTCGTCGCGGCCGTCGGCGTCGGTGTCGACGAGCTGGAGGTTGTGGGTCGTGTGGAGGGTGTCGGCGGCGACTTCGACCTTCCAGGGCTCGTCGAACGGCCGCGCGGGCGGGCTGAGCACGAGCACGCGAACGCCCGCGCCTTCGTTCCATGCGGGCCCCTTGGTTCCTCGGCCTTGCAGCGGCGCGACGACGAGCTGCTTGGCCCCGAGACCGGCGACGTCGCCCCAGCGGATGCGGTGCAGCGTCGGCTCGGAGAGCACCGGGACGAGGCGCCAAGCGCCCTCGGGCGCGCCGGTGCGGGTGAGGAACTGGAGAGTGCCGCCGCCGCGGGTGTCGGCCGGTCGCCATGCCGCGCCGATCGCGAAGTCGACGCGGCCGTCGCCGTCGATGTCGTGCGGTTGGATGCAGACGTTGTCCTTCTCGGTGCCGCCCTTCAGGATCGTCGCCTTGGCCCAGTCGGGGTTGCGATACCAGACGACCGCGTCTTCGCTGAGCGCGACGACGTCGATCTTGCCGTCGCCGTCGACGTCGGCCGACGTCAAGGCGTAGCAGACGTTGCCGACGTGCGGGTCGATCTCCTGCATCCGAAACGCTGGGAAGCCGTCGGCCGGGCCGACGAGGCCCGCAACGAGCGAGACGATCGCGGTGATGTTCATGGCGAGACTCGATTTCGGGAGAGGAGGATGGTCGAGCGGCCCGGGAAGCCAATTCTCCCGGCGATCGCCTCGAGGCTCATGTTACGCCGTCGCCCGAGCGACACAATCCCGCGGTCGCCCGACCGACGCGGCGGAAATCGCACATGCCGTGTTGATACCAATCGTAAATCTCACGGGAGGGTCCGTCCGAAGTCCCCCGGCGCGGCCGGGATCGACCCTCCCGCGACCTCGAACCCACTTGGATCTCCTCGATGCGCATCTCCGACTTCACCCGCTCGCTCTTCGCCTTGCTCGCGATCGCTCTCGTCTCGGGCTCGGGCTCGACCGCACTCGCGGGCAATGCCTTCTCGCTCGATTACAACACGCTGACCGTTCTCCCCAGCCAGACCGGGCAAGGTCTCGTCTACGGCACCAGCTTCCCCAACCCTGCCGAAACGACCGCGTTCCGCGTTCAGGACAAGGCCCTGCGCCTCTTCACTCCGAGCGGCTTCTCGTGGGATCCCTCGGCCTATTACCAACTCGCGAACGGCTACGACAGCTCGATCGACGTCGAGATCACGGTCCGGGCGCGCGTGCTCGACGGCTCTCTCGACGCTCTCTACTTCTACTTCGGCGACAACCGGTTCGTCGGCGGCTTCGGCATCGGGCCGTCGCGGTTCGGACTCCCCGGCGTGGGCAACTTCATCGACTTCGGCGTCGATCCCAAGGTCTATCACGACTACCGCTACTTCTCGAAAGGCGGCTCGGGCAAGTTCACGCTCTCCATCGACGACCGCGAGGTCTATGCGGGCAACCTCCTGCAAGTGACCTCGGGGAACTCGTACGCCGCCTTCGGACACTTCGGCTCGACCAGCGCGAGCGGCTACGTCACCGCCGATATCGCCAAGATCCGGTACGACAACACGGGAGTCGCGGCGGTGCCCGAACCGTCGACGATCGGACTCGCCGCGCTCGGCGCGGTCGCGGGTCTGGCGACCGCGCGTCGGCGGCTCCTCGGCCGCTGACCCCTTGATCGGCGCCGAACTGTTGAATAGTAGTGGGAGCATGGAACCGACGACTGGACCGAACGGGTCGATCGGACATCTGTCGGGGCACGTGCCCGACTTCCCTCCTCCCGCTCCCTCGACCGTTCGGCCTCGTTCGGCGTCCGTCGACGCATCGATCGCGACCCGCCCGATCCGAGTCTCAGGGCTCGACGGCCGACGGGTCGCGATGCCGTCCTCGACTCTCCGAAGGAGCCCACCGATGAAAGTTCGCCCGATCTTCGTTCTCGCACTGCTCGCCGCCGCGCCGGTCGTCGCCCAAGCCGCCGGGCCGATCGCCGACAAGAACCTCGAGGCCGCCGTCCGAGCCACGCTCCATCTCGACGACAAGACCGCGCTCGACGACGAGAAGCTCAAGAATCTCTACGTCCTCGAGGCTCCAGGCAAGGGAATCGAGAACCTCGCCGGCCTCGAGAAGTGCAAGAATCTCGCGCTCATCAACCTCGCGAAGAACAAGATCAAGGACATCTCGGCGATCGCGAATCTGCCGACGCTCCAGTCTCTCGACCTCTCGAACAATCAGATCGTCGACATCAAGCCGTTGGCGACGAACAAGGCGCTCCAATATATCGAACTGTCGAACAATCAGGTCGTCGACATCGCGCCCCTGGCCGGTTTGCCGAGCCTCTCGGCGCTCTCGATCGTGGGCAACAAGGTGGTGAGCCTGGAACCGGTGGGCACCTTGCCGCGGCTCTCCTCGCTATACGCGGGCAAGAATCAGGTGAAGGACCTCGCTCCCTTGGCGAAGGTGACGCGGCTGATGACGATCGACCTCAGCGAGAACCAGATCGAAGACGTCGCGCCGCTGGCGAAGCAGGGCGAAGTGAGCCTCCTGATGCTCAACGGCAACAAGATCAAGACGCTCGAGCCGCTGATCCCCGCGCTCGAGGCCGACGCGAAGGGGCCGAAGCGGTTTGCGCCCTACCTGCGGCTCTACCTCTCGGGCAACCCGCTCGACGACGCGGCGAAGAAGGATCAGCTCGCGAAGCTGACGGCGATCGGCGTGCGCGTCGACTTCAAGTGATCGCGGGTCGCTCGACCACGATGCCGCCCGCCGCCTCGGCGACGTCGCAGAGGGGCGGGCTCTTGGTCGGCTCGGCGAGGATCTCGGCGAGCGTGGTGTCTCGAAACGCGCTCTCGACCTTCTCCATGGCGTCGTCCATGCGACGATGAAGCGGACAGAGCCGTTCGCCGTGGCCGACCAGGCCGAGCGGACAGGTCCGGATCCGTTCGATCGGCTCGACCGCGTTGACGACCTCGAGGATCGTCAAGCGGTCGGGCGACTTGACGAGCGTGATCCCGCCGCCGAGCCCGCGCTGGGATTTCACGATCGCCCCGCGCGTCAGGGCTTGAAGGACCTTCGAGAGATACGCGCGGGGGACTTTCGTCGCCGTCGCGATCTGGTCGGTCGTGCGCGCCTCGGGAGCGGTGGACGCGAGATGCGCCACGGCCCGGAGAGCATATTCCACCGTCTGCGAGAACATGGCTCACTCCCGGCGCGAGCCAAATTGGATATTGACATCCTGTTTGTGGCTCGTAGATTGGTACATCATCGATGCGTTCGGTTCGGGGGAACGGAGCGGATCGGATCCAAACGCGGAGGGGACCATGAGACAGATCGACGAACAGAAGCTGGAAACCGACCTCGAGTATCGGTTTTCGTATCTCACGGAGTTCATGGGATTCGGATCGGAAGATGTCGAGGCGATCCATGGATCCGCTGCGCTGCTGGCTCCGGTCGTGAACTCGATCGTCGACGCAGTCTACGACAAGCTCCGCAACTACGATGCGACCTGGCGTCACTTCGTCCCCAGGCAATCGGGCTACTCGGGGATTCTACCCGAGTCGGTCGCGTCGTTGGAGATGGACCACGAACAGATCCAATTCCGCAAGCAGCACCTGGCGCGATACCTGGTCTCGCTGGTGTCGAAGCCGTACGACTCGAAGATGGTGTACTACCTCGACATGGTCGGCAAGATCCACACCGACAAGGCGGGCTCGCGCGAGTTGCACGTGCCGCTGGTTCAGATGAACGCCTTGATGGGCTTCGTCGCCGACGCCTTCCACGTCGCGATCCTGGGCCTCGGCCTCGAGCGCGAAGCCGAGGTCCGCACGTTGCGTGCGTTCAGCAAACTGCTCTGGCTCCAGAACGACCTGATCAACCGCCACTACGAGCGCACGGTCGAGGTCGAGCTCGCGACGCTGAAGCTGACGCTCTGACGAGTTCGCGGCGCGTCGGGGCGGCGGGAGTGCGAGAGGAGGGACTTGAACCCTCACGCCTTGCGGCACGGGAACCTAAATCCCGCGTGTCTGCCGTTCCACCACTCTCGCTCGAGAGACATCTTAGGAAGCGATCGTCGGTGGATCCAGAGCGCGCGAGCACACCTCCCTCGACCCGCGGAGAGGGTCGAGGGAGGCGCCGGACTCGCTCAGAGGATCAACCCAGCATGATCACTGAGGCTGCGGTGCGTCGAACCCGCCGGCGGGCGGCGGGGGAACGGCGGGGGCGGGCGGCGTCGGCACGTTGCGCGGGGCTCCGCCGGCGGCGGCGTTCACCGGATCCGGGAACGGCTGCGCGGGGATCGCCGGGTCGGGCGGACGGACGACCGTCGTGCTCGGGTTCGAGAAGTCGCCCGAGGGGGCCGGCGGCGGGGTCTGACCCATCGCGGCCATCCGGGCACGCTGCGTCGCAGCTTGCGTGTTCGCCCAGGGGAAGTCGGGTCCCGGGGCGAAGTATTGGACGTCGTCGCGCATGTACTTGCCCGAGGGCAGAGTCATGCCCGCGTATTCGACTTGGCAGCCGACGGCCGGAATCAGGCCCAAGGCCGCCGTCGCGGCCCAGAGCGACCGCTCGAGGCCGCGCCGACGCTTCGGAAGGACCGAGCGTGAGGACGACATGGGATTCTACCCTCCTTGGTACAGCGGCGGTCGTCATCCTGGCCGACCGGGCCGCGTCGGTTCCATCCATCCCGAGAGACGGGAAATCCCCAGGCACGTCCGCTTGGCGCGATCGTCGGGATTTGACCACAGCTAGGGAATCGGCCGAACGACCCGCCCAAGGCCAATGATTCCGGCGAAACGGGTCGAAAAGGCCTTGCGGCCCGCTCGAGCCGCCCACTCCGCGCGGTTCGCGCGCGAGGAACCGGCTCGATCGGGCTTGGATGATGCGCCTCGATCGCTAGAATGCCCGCGGAGCCCCCAGGCGACGACGACTCGCCCAGCAAGGCCTCTCCATCCACCGCGAGGGTGGATACGTCCACCGAATCCCGTACGAGGCGGCGCAGATGACGGCGTTGGATGAGGTCTGGTCCAAGTTCCGGGAATTGGCGAACCCCACCGAACCGATCGAGGTCTCGCTGGCCGAGGCGGTTGGTCTGGTGCTCGCCGAACCGGTGATCGCCGACGTCGACCTCCCTCCGTTCGACCGCGCCGCGGCCGACGGGTATGCGGTCCGCGCCGAGGACGCCCACCCGGGGGCCCTGCTCCGCGTGATCTCGCCCCCGCTCGACGACGACCCGGAATTCGAGATCGACGCCGGGGAATCGGCGCTCGTCGAGGCGGGCGGCCCCTTGCCGCTCGGAGCCGACTCGGTCCTGACGATCGAACAGATTCGCTCCGAGGCGGGGTCGGGCGGTCCGCGCGTCATCGAAGTGCTGGAACGCGCGATCGTGGGTCGCGGCGTCTCCGAGCGGGGAACGCTCCTGGAAGCGGGCGACCTCCTGCTCGACGCGGGGACTCGGCTCGAGCCGGCGATGGTCGGCCTGCTCGCTGCTCAAGGATGCGTGCACCCGATCTGCCGGAGACGGGTCCGCGTCGCGCTCCTGGCGGTCGGCGATCATCTCGTGGGTCCGTCGGAGGCGCCGATCCTCCATCGCGAGCGGAACGCCGCGAACCTCGCCGTCACCGCGCTCCTGTTGAGAACCGGGGCGATGATCCACGACCTCGGTGCGGTCGCCGAGCGCGACGCGGGCCCCGCGCTCGATCGCGCGACGACCGCGCCCCTGGTGATCGTGCTCGGTGCGTTCACCGGCGGCCTGCTTCGGCGGCTGGCGCACGACGGCGTCGAGCCCGTGATCACCGGTGTCGACCTCGCGCCCGCATCCGAATTCCAATACGGCTTGATCCGCGACGAGGAGGGCCGCCCCGCGGCGCACCTGCTCCACTGTTCGCTCGATCCGGTGGAAGCGGTCGTCCAGACCGCGCTCTTCGCGCTGCCGCTGATCGATTGCCTCCAGGGTCGAGGCTCGGACCACGGCCCCGCGCGCGTCGAGGCGCTCTGGCTGGGCGATCCCGCCGCGGAACGCCGGGCCTGTCTCGCCCGCCTGCGCGTCGATCGCTCGACGCGGCTCGTCGCCGAACCGCTCGAGCCCCGCGGTCGAGGCGACCTCGCCACCCTGGCGCGCGCCAACGCCGTCGCGCTGCCGCCCGAGATCCATCCCGACACGGGAGAACTCGTCGCGAGCATCATCCCCCTGGGCGAGATCGCCGACCCCTGCCGTGAACATGTCTCGCTGCGCTGATCGACCCGAGAATCGCACCGCTCGAACTCCACCGAGAATCGCACCATGAAGACCGCCTGGATCCTCGCGCTCGCCGCGTCGTGCTCCTCGACCGCGTTCGCCGCCGGCGAAGCGGACCCGATCGCGCCCAAGTTCGAGAGACGCTGGGTCTGGGTGATGTGCAACCTCCAGGTCGCCAAGGAGGCCGACCGCGTGGTCGCCTTGGTGGAGCGGGCCGCCGCCGCCGGCTACAACGGCGTGGTGATCAGCGACTACAAGCTCAACTTCCTCGACCGCGTCCCCCGGCACTACTTCGCCAACGCCGAACGAGTCATCGCCGCGGCCGAGCGGACCGGGGTCGAGCTCATCCCCGCGGTCTTTCCGATCGGCTACGCCAACGGGCTGCTCTCGAACGACGTCGACCTCGCCGAGGGCTTGCCGGTCGTCGACGCGCCCTTCGTCGTCGACGGCCGCGAGGCCGACCTCGAAACCCCCGACCGACCGCTGCTCCGCAACGGCACGATGGAGGAAGCCCTGGCCGACCGCTTGCTGGGGTTCAACCATCAAGACGAGCCGGGCAAGTGCTCGGTCGTCGATCGCACGGTCGCCCACGACGGCATCGCCTCGGTTCGATTCGAGCGTCTGAGCGAAACGCCGAACGCTCGACTGATCCAGACCGTCGCCGTGCGCCCGCGCTCGGCTTACCGGCTCTCGGCGTTCGTGAAGACCCAGGATCTCCGCCCGACCGGCGGGTTCAACCTGATGGCGATCGGCAAGGACGGACGCCGGCTCACCTTCCACGAAGGCGGCATCGAGCCGACCGGCGACTGGAAGGAGATCGAGGTCGTCTTCAACTCGCTCGAAAATTCTCAGGTGAACATCTACGTCGGCATGTGGGGCGGGCGCGAGGGCCGGCTCTGGGTCGACGGACTCGAACTCCGTCCGCTCGGTCTCGTCAACGTCCTGAGGCGCGAGGGGTGCCCCTTGACGGTGAAGTCGGCCGTCGACGGCACGACCTATCGCGAGGGCGAGGACTTCGAGCCGGTGCGCGACCCCCTGCTCGGCCGGGTCCCTTACGAAGGCGAATACGAGTTCCGCCACGCCGCGCCTCGGATCCGGCTCACGGAGAAGTCGCGGATCCGCGATCGAGAACGTCTTCTGGTCGGGTGGTATCACCCCGTACCGGTGCATGGGAGCGTGGTGATGTGTTGTCTCACCGACCCGAAGGTCGACCTGCTGCTGCGCCGGCAGGCCGAGTCGGTCGCGAAGCTGTTCCGGCCCAAGACGTTCTTCATGCAGCACGACGAGATGCGCGTGGCGGGGTGGTGTGCGTCGTGCAAGGGGAGCGGCAAGACGCCGGGCGAGCTCCTCGCCGCGAACGCCAGGCGCTGTCGGCAGATCCTCCGCGAAGTCGCGCCTCAGGCCCGCGTCGTCGTCTGGTCGGACATGTTCGACCCGAACCACAATGCAATCGACAACTATTATCTCGTCGACGGCTCGCTCGCCGGATCGTGGGAGGGGCTCGATCGCGACGTCGTGATCGCGGCATGGAACTCCGGCAAGGCCGCGAAGAGCCTGCGATTCTTCGCCGATCGCGGACATGAACAGATCATCGCGGGCTACTACGACTCCGACGACAACCTCTCGACCTGGCTCCGGGGCGCGGAGGGGATCGAGAGGGTGAATGGTTTCATGTACACGACGTGGTCGAGCCGATTCGACGACCTGGAACGCTACGGCCGCGCGATCGCCGCGCCGAAGGCTCCATGAAGCGGCTCAGCCGGCGAGACGGTCGGCGAAGCGGGTCGCGGCGTGCATGATCGCTTCTTCGGTCGCGCCGGCTCGGGGGATCGAGGCGGTGAGCCGGCCCTCGCAGAGCACGAGGATTCGATCGGCGACGGTGAGCAGCTCGGGGAGTTCGCTCGAGGTCATCAGCACGGCCATTCCGCGCTCGGCGAGGCGACGGATCAAGGCGTAGATCTCGGCCTTGGCTCCGACGTCGATGCCGCGGGTCGGTTCGTCGAGCAGGAGGACCTTGGGGCGGGTGAGCAGCCAGCGCGCGATGATGCATTTCTGCTGGTTGCCGCCGGAGAGGCTGGTGATCGCCGCGTCGCGGCCGGCGGTCTTGACGGAGAGCTTCGCGATCGAGTCGTCGATCGCCGCGCGTTCGGCGCGCGCGTCGACGAGTCCGACGTGAGCGAGTCGCTCGAGCTCGGCGATCGTGATGTTCTCGCCGACGGTCATGGCGTCGAAGAGGCCGAGGGTCTTGCGATCTTCGGTGACGAGGGCGACTCCGGCCGCGATCGCCCGCGCGGGGGAGCCGAGATCGGCGGGCCGGCCGTCGAGGAGGATCGTGCCCGTGGGCGGTTTGGCCGAGGCTCCGAAGAGTGCTTCGAGGAGTTCGGTGCGTCCCGCGCCGAGGAGTCCCGCAACGCCGACGACCTCGCCGGGGCGAAGATCGAACGCGATCGACTGCAGCGACGGCCGTCCGCTGTCGGCCGCGCTCGGGAGGCAGAGGTCGCGCACCGAGAGCACCGGCTCGGCCGTCGCTGCCGTCGGCTCGAAGTTCAACGACGCGATCTCGCGGCCGACCATCCAGCGCACCACTTCCTCGGGGCTCGACTCCGTTCGGGGTGCCGAGGCGACGAGGCGGCCGTCGCGCAGGACGGTCACTTTCTTGGCCAATGTGAACACTTCGTTCATCTTGTGGGAGATATAGATGATCGTCTTTCCCGAAGCCTCGAGTTCGCGGATCACTCGGAAGAGCCGCGCGACTTCGGCGTCGGAGAGCGCGGAGGTCGGCTCGTCCATGATCACGACCGACGCATCGAACATGAGCGCCTTGGCGATCTCGACCATCTGTTGATCGCCGACGCGGAGGTCGCCCAGCCGGGTCCTCGGCGAGATCGACGCCCCGAGCGAGTCGAACATCGTGCGCGCCAGGCGTTCCATCGCGCGGTCGTCGACGAATCCGAGGCGGTTGACGATCTCGCGTCCCAGGAAGATGTTCGAGGCGACGCTCATCTCGGGAACGAGGTTGAGCTCCTGGTGGATGATCCGGATTCCGGCCTCTTCGGCGTCGCGGGTGCCGCGGAATCGCCTGGGTCGCCCGTCGAGGATGATGGATCCCTCGTGTTCGGTGATCGCTCCCGCGAGGATCTTCATGAGGGTCGACTTCCCCGCGCCGTTCTCGCCGCAGAGCGCGTGGACCTCGCCCGCTTCGGCACGGAAGTCGACGCCGTCGAGCGCGAGGACTCCGCCGAATCGCTTGGTGATCGCGTTCATCTCGAGCCGGGGATCCATGATCGACCTCGGGAAAGGGAGTCGAAGGGTTGCGAGCCGAGCCGCACCGAGCTGATCGTCAATCGATACGAATCGCGTAATGGATCTGACGCGCCACTTCCTCGAAGCCGACGGATGGGTAGAGGTGGCGACCGATCGGGTTGTGTTCGAGTGTTTCGATCTTGGCGATCTTCATCCCCTCGGCCTTGAATCGATCGAGCGCGTGCAGCAGCAGTCGGCGTCCCCAGCCGAGGTTGCGCAAGGCCGGCGCGACGACGAGGTTGGGGATGGTGCCGATCGCGCCTTCGCGGTCGAACCGCATCGAGACGTACCCGAGCGGCTCGCCGTCGCGATCGACGACGGCGAGTTCGCCCTTGGGGTGATCGATGTCGTCGTCGACGTGTTGCGCCTTGCGGCGCCGCCAGTCGATGGGCGAGAGCGGGCCGAGGACGATGTCGATCGCGTGGTCGATCGACACTCCTTGGAATGCCTCGACGGTCAGCGTGCGGAGCGACTCGCGGTCGGACGGGAGATAGGGCCGGATCGTGACGTTCATAGGAAGAAGATCGTCGCCGAGTCCGGCCCGTTCGTCAACCGATCGGCTCGCGCAGGAGCGCGGAGCCGGGGAGGACTTGATAGACGAGGGTCGGGGTCTTGCGTCGAGTGATCGAGGAGGCGACCTCGGCTCGGAGCCGGCCGGAGACCTGCTGGAGCCGGATCATCACCTCCTCGACCGGCCAGGGCCGCGACGCGACCCCGGGCGCCACGGTCACCAGCAGTCGCGACGCATCGGGCGCGGGCTGGACGGCGAGGACGGCGAGACCGCGGAGGATCTCGTCGTCGCAGTCGCCCGCCAGCACGTCGCCCAGCGTGTGTTCGACCTGTCGGCAGAGCTGGAGCGCCTTGCGGTCGACCCGCCCGGGACGAGGCGCGGCGGATCGTCTCCGAGGCTGCGAGAGCGATCGGGAAGCTCGATCGCCGCCGGGATCCTCGCCCCGACCGCGATCGCCGAATCCATCGAGATATTCTTGAGCGCGCATCTGGACTCTCACTGGATGGTTCGTCGCGCTGCGCGGGCGCAACGCGAACGGTGTCGGGTGGTTTCGACATCGAGTGTGAGAGAGCCGGAGCGTCGAGGAGGTTCGCTCGGAACCGATGCGCCGGCCCCGATCGGAACGAGGAATCCGTCCGATCAGCGGCGAAGCGGCGGGAGGAACTCGGCGAGGCTCCGACTCGATGCCGCAAGGAAAGACATGCGCGGTTGCATCGCGGGCCTCCTTCTCCGAATGCGTCGAGAGAGGATCGATCGGCGGATGATCGACCGTTCAGCCGTACGGGCTCGGGCCGTGATCCAAAGTCATCCTAGCTTCCGGATCCTCGCTTGACAATCGAGGTTCGCGACACGATCCGATTTCGCCTCGAGACGGGGAATCGAGCGAGCGATCGCCCTCAACGCGACGCGGGACCGTGATCGTGTTCGTGTTCGTGTTCATGCACATGGCCGTGATCGTGATCGTGATCGTGATGATGCCCCGGGCCGTGCGCGTGAGCATGCGTCGATCGATCTCGATCGCCGACGGGCGATGCGGGCGTCAGCACGAGGCGCCCGGTCTCGACTCCCTTGGTACCGATCAAGGCGTCGGCGAGTTCGCGCACGAGCTTGGCGGTACCGCGCAGGAGGATCACTTCGAGACAGCGCTCGGCGTCGAGGTGGACGTGGGTGGTGGTGACGACCGAGGCGATGTGCGTGTGCTGGAGCTCGGTGAGTCGATCGCCGACGCGGCCCGAGTGGTGGTTGTAGACGAGGGAGACGACGCCCATCGCCTCCTCGTCGTCGCGGGCGACGACTTCTTCGATCAGCGCCGATCGCATCAGGCCCCGGACGGCCTCGGATCGGTTGGGGTATTGATGCACCTCGCGGAAGCGGTCGAATTGACGGAGGAGTTCGCCGCCGATCGCCACGCTGAAGCGGACGAGGGGATCTTTCACCGGTGGACCTCGATACGAGCCGGCCGCCGCGTTCGCGCTGAGATGGGCGATCGAACGGGGCGGTCCGGCTGGATCTTAGCATCGAGGATCGACGGGGCACAGCCCCGGGTCGGTCAGCTCTCGGAGGGAACGTCGACCCACTCGCCGTCGGCCTGCGAGCTCTTCACCGCGGCCTCGATGAACGCCATCCCCGCGACGCCGTCGGCGATCCCGGGATGTTCGAAGGGCGCGGGCACGCTCTCGCCCAGCTTGGCGCGGATGGCGAGCTGAAGCGAGAGGTGGAGGTTGGCCAGGGCTTCGTGGAAGCCCTCGGGATGTCCCGACGGCAGCCGGAGGTAGGGCTTGATCGAGCTGGGGAAGTATCCGTACTCGGCGCCGAGGCGATAGAGCTTGAGGGGCTGGCCGCCCTCGTAGTGCTTGAGGGTGAGGTGATCGGTGATCGACCACTCGAGCGTGCCCTTGGTGCCCGAGACGCGGAATCCGTTATCGTTCTGGGCTCCGATGGTGATCTGGGAGGCGGCGACGGTGGCGATGCCTCCGTTGTCGAGATCGGCGAGGACGGTGAAGTCGTCGTCGAGGGCTCGACCGGGGACGAAGGCCTTGAGTCGGGCGCGGAGCCTGACGGCGCGGCGTCCGGCGACGAATCGAACGAACTCATAGGCGTGGGTGCCGATGTCTCCGCCGCAGCCCGAGGCGCCGGCCTTGGTGGGGTCGACGCGCCAGGCGGCTTGCTTCTGGCCCGACTCCTCGAGCTTGGTGGCGAGCCAGCCTTGGGGATACCAGGCCTCGACCTTGCGGACCTCGCCGATCGCGCCGTCCTTGACGAGTTCGCGGGCGAGCATGACCATCGGGAAGCCGGTATAGGTGTATGCGACGACGAAGGGGGTGCCGTGGGCGTCGACGGTCGCCTTCAGTCGTCGGGCTTCGTCGAGGGTGGTGGTGAGCGGCTTCTCGCAGAGGACGCCGATTCCCGCGGCGGCGGCGGCGTCGGCCGGTCCGTAGTGGGCGTCGTTGGGGGTCACGATCGTGACGTAGTCGATCCTCTGGTCGGGGCCGAGCTTCACCTCGCCCTCGATCATGCTCTTCCAGTCGCCGTAGCCGCGCGTGAAGAAGAGTTCCTTCGCGGATGCGATCGACTCGTCGGGCTTGCTCCGCAGCGCGCCGGCGGTGAGTTCGGCGGAGTTGTCCATGAGGATGGCGCGACGGTGGGGTCCCCCGAAGAAATTGGCGGGGCCGCCGCCTCCCACCATGCCGACCCGCAACTTGCGCTGGCTCATCTGTGAGTGGTCCTCATGCGATCGTCGATGACGCTTCGGGAAACGCCCGGCGGGGTCGAAGCCGCGAGCCGATCGAACCGCGCGGACGACCCCTTTGCGAGACGGGAGAATCACTATAGCTCGAGGGCGACGAGGAACAAGGGTCCCGATCGACCGACGAACCGGCGGCTCTCGGCTCGTAGGCTTCGACGCGGGATCGACCGGGCTCGACCCTTGACGGACGGAGCGGCGATTGATGGGATGAGGCGGGACGAGGCACCTGGGTCTTGGTTCGACACGCACGGGAACACTCTCATGGACACCGCGCCGATCCGCGTCGGAATCACCGGGTGCGGCTCAGCCGCGCGTGCCCACACGGCACGGCTCGGCAAGATCGCGGGCGTCGAGATCGTGGCGTGCGCCGATCCCGATCCCGAGGCGGCGGCGCGGCTCGCCGAATCGATCGGCATCGGTGCGACCCGGGTCTTCTCCGACCACGCGACGTTGCTCCGCGAAGTGCGACCCGACGTCGTCGCGATCTTCACGCCGCACCTCGCCCACTATCGCGCCGCGATGGACGCGCTGCAGGCGGGTTGCCACGTCTTCATCGAGAAGCCGCTCTCGACGAACGCCCAGGAGGCGGTCGACATCGTCAACCTGGCACGCGGGCGATCGCTGACGCTCGGCGTGGGGCATCAGTATCGTCTCCTGCCGACTCTCCGCGAGGCACGGAGCCGGCTCGCCTCGGGCGAGATCGGTCGGCTTCGTCTGGTCACCGCCCTTCTCGCCCAGCCGTGGCTCGCCGCGCACGGCGGGACCGAGAATTCCTGGCGATTCGACCCGAAGATCTCGGGCGGCGGCATCCTGGCCGACGCCGGCGACCACCTGATCGACGCTCTGCTCTGGACCACCGGCGGCGACCCGCGCGAGGTCGCCTCGGTGCAGACCCGGGTCGAGCCGGGGCTCGACGTCGTCACCGCGGCGGCGATCCGTCTGGGCGACGACCTCTCCGCCACGCTCGCGATCTCGGGCGTCTCGCCCAACTCGCTCTTCGAGATCACCTTCCTCGGAGATGCCGGAACCCTGCGTGCCGACGACCGTCGACTCACGCTCGACTCGGCCGGCGGAGGTCGAACCGAACTCGTTTTCGACCCCGCGGCGATCGACATCGACGCCGACTTCATCGACTCGATCCGTCGCGATCGACCGCCCTGCTGCCCCGGCGACGAAGCCGTCGTGACCGTCCGACTCCTCGAGGCGATCGCACGCTCCGCGGCCTCCGGTCAGATCGTGCGTTTCGGCTGATCCGACCTGGTTCCCCGCTTTTCCGCCGGGCCGTGATTTCGTCGCTTGACAACGTCCTAGACCTTTTCTACCAATTAGTCTCCGCCCTCGAGAACCGCGTCCGAGACGCTCAGGGTGAGAGCGGAAACGCATCCGACGGAGACGGGGGGATTCTCCCCCCCTTGGCCCTTTGTCCTACTGGACCGACCTATCGTGGGAGTGTCTGCAGATGCCGTTGATTCTCGAGGACCCCGCAAGCGACGAAACGCTCGAGTTCGTCCTCCCGGCAGACCCGATCGTCGCTCGCGACGACGATGAGGAAGAAGAGATCGACGACGACATCGAGGATCTCGACGACGACGACGACGATATCGACGACGACGACGACATCGACGACGACATCGACGATATCGACGAGGAAGACGACGACGAGGACGACGACCTCGACGAGGAAGACCTCGACATCGATATCGACGGCGACGACGACGACTTCGACGACGACGACATCGACCTCGACGACGACGACGAAGACGAGGAAGACGAGATCGACTGACCTCCGCTCCGCGATGCGCTCCGCCTCCATCGGCCACCGGTCTCCCGCCTCGGCGGCGTGAACGGTGGCCTTCGTCGTTTCTTCATCTTCGACCGCTCGCCCGGGGTCTCGAGAAATCTCGGGCGGGGAGTTGGAGTCCGAGTCGATTTCGGCTATGCTTCGCGGATTGAACTCCGGACGGTCGGCCGACGTCGACGACGCGGTGAGCGGGACGAACACCCGCTCGATCCGCGCCCGCCCGCCTCGCCCCCCGGACAAGGGAGCGCTCCAGGAATGTCCCAGCACCATCGCGCCGACGATCCCTTCTCCGACGGCCCGAACTCCGAGAAGACCTCCACGCGGGGACGCCGTCGTCAGACCCAGCTCGAGTTCGAACTCGAGTTCTTCGCGGGCGTGCTCGCGCGGGATCCTTATCAGGTCGATATCCTGCGGGTCCACGCCGCCAACCTCGCGGCCAAGGGGCTCTATCAGCAAGCCCTCCAGACCGACCTGAAGCTCACGCGCCTCGTTCCCGATCGACCCCGCCCCTGGTACAATCTGGCTTGCAGCTACGCCTTGATGGGGATGGTCGACAAGGCGATCGAGGCCCTGGGCCGAGCGGTCGACCTCGGGTACGCCGATCTCTACCGCCTTCGTCGCGATCCCGACCTCAAGTCGCTCCGATCCGACCCGCGGTACTACCGAATCATCCGCAAGCTCTGAGCGAGGCCCGGGGCGTTCGGACGGAAGGGTCGAGCGCACGACGTTCCGCTGCTCGATCGACGCGATGCGGGCGTCCTAGACTCGATCGCCCGTTCGATCGACCGCGACTCATCGCCCCCGGGTGATCGCGATCCCGGGCGATCGATCGGGGTCTCCGCGGCGTCGCGGAGCCTCGGCGCCTGCCGAAATCCGTCCCGCATCCACCGGTTGGACCCGTATCCCCCATGCAATCGCACACCTGGTCGAGCGTGGAAGAAGCGACCCGAGCCGTTCGCTCGCGATGGTCGGGCTCGCCGACGATCGGCCTCATCCTCGGCACCGGCCTCGGAGCCCTCGCCGAGGAGATCGAGGCCGAGGCGGTCATCCCCTACACCGATCTGCCGCACTTTCCCCACTCCACGGTCGAGTCGCATCGCGGCCGGCTGGTCTGCGGTCGCCTCGCCAATCGCCCGGTCGTCGCGATGGAAGGCCGCTTCCATCTCTACGAGGGCTACTCCTCGGCGCAGGTGACGTTCCCGATCCGCGTCCTGCGTGAACTCGGCTGCTCGACACTCATCGTCTCGAACGCCGCCGGCGGCATGAACCCGATGTACTCCAAGGGCGATCTGGTCGTGATCGACGACCACATCAACCTGATGGGGGTCAATCCGCTGATCGGTCCGAACGACGAGAAGCTCGGCCCGCGCTTCCCCGATATGATCGAGCCCTACGACCGCACTCTCCAGACGATCGCGCTCGAGGCCGCGCGGGCCGCGAACGTCGCGGCGCATCGCGGAGTCTATGTCGCAGTCAGCGGACCGAACCTCGAGACCCGCGCCGAGTATCGCTTCCTCAGGACCATCGGCGCCGACGTCGTCGGGATGTCGACCGTCCCCGAGGTCCTCGTCGCCGTCCACGCCGGAATGAAGGTCCTCGGCTTCTCGATCGTCACCGACCTCTGCCTCCCCGACGCTCTCGAACCGGTCCGGATCGAGGAGATCCTCGAAACCGCCCGGGCCGCCGAGGCCAAGCTCCGCGTCATCGTCCGCAAGGTCATCTCCGAGATCGAGTGAGGCCGACCGATCGCATCGTTCGAGCGCCTCGTCCGTCGGTGCTCTCGACGGCCGGGGCGTTCCTCTTTTTCCACCTCCGACTCCCGCCGAGCCGAAGTCCATCCCATGTCGAACCCACCCAAAGCCTACAAAGACACGATCAACCTCCCGGTCACTCGCTTCGACATGAAAGCGAACCTCACCGCCAAGGAACCCCGGTTCCAAGAGCATTGGCGGTCGATCGACCTCTACGGCAAGATCCGCCGAGCACGCGCGGGCGCCCCGCGCAAGGTGCTCCACGACGGGCCGCCCTACGCCAACGGCGAGATCCACATGGGCCACCTGCTCAACAAGGTGCTCAAGGATCTCGTGGTGCGGTCGCTGACCATGAGTGGATTCGACAGCCCCTACGTCCCCGGGTGGGACTGCCACGGCCTGCCGATCGAGCACAAGGTCGTCAAGGACCTCGGTCCCAAGGCCGCGACGATGTCGCCGACCGAGATCCGCGAGCTCTGCGGCACCGAGGCGATGAAGTGGGTCGGCATCCAGCGCGACCAGTTCCGGCGGCTCGGCATCGAGGGCGACTGGGACCGCCCGTACCTCACGCTCGACAAGCGCTACGAGGCCGGGATCCTCGACGTCCTCGCCGACCTCGTCGATCGCGGCTACGTCTTCCGCCAGCTCAAGCCGATCCACTGGGACATCCACGACCGCACCGCGCTCGCCGAAGCCGAACTCGAATATGCCGAGGTCACCTCGCCGACGGTGTTCGTGAACTTCCCGGTCGTCTCGGGGCTGCCCGCCGCGCTCGCCGATCGCGGGGGCGACTGGAACCTGATGATCTGGACCACGACGCCCTGGACCCTGCCCGCGAACGTCGCCATCGCCGCCGGAGCCGAACTCGACTATGCGGCCGTGACCTATCGCGATCCCGCCGACGGCCGCACGGTGAACACGATCCTCGCGGCCGAACTCGTCGCCAAGGTCTTCGCCAAGCGCCAAATCGTCGACCACGAGATCGTCGCCCGCTTCAAAGGGGGCGAACTCGACGGCGCCCGCTATCGCCACGTCTTCCTCGACCGCGTCGGCCAGGTCGTGCTCGCGAACTACGTCAGCGCCGACGACGGCACCGGGCTCGTCCACACCGCCCCCGGCCACGGCGCCGAGGACTATCAGACCGGGCAGGCGCGCGGACTCGAGACGATCAGCCCCGTCGACGAATCGGGCCGGTTCGACGCCTCCGCGCCCGATTGGCTCCAAGGCAAGGGGGTCTTCGCGGCCAACCCCGAGATCGTCAAGCGTCTCGAGGCCGACGGCACCCTCTTCCACCACGAGCCGATCCGCCACCAGTACCCCCACGGCTGGCGGAGCAAGAAGCCGATCATCTTCCGCGCGACCTACCAGTGGTTCATCGGAGTCGATCGCAACGGCCTCCGCGAGCGCACTCTCGCGGCGATCGACGGCGTGAAGTGGCTCCCCGCCTGGGGCCGCACGCGGATCGACTCGATGGTGGGCGGTCGGCCCGACTGGTGCATCAGCCGTCAACGCGCCTGGGGCGTGCCGATCCCGGTGCTCCATGACCCGGAAACGGGCTATCATCACTTGACCGCCGAATCGGTCCGGTTCCATCGCGACCTCTTCCGAGAAGAAGGCGCCGGCGCGTGGTACAGCCGGAGCGTCGCCGAACTGATCCCGCCCGACCTCGATACCAAGGCGCATCCCGTCGAGTCGCTCCGCAAAGGGACCGACATCCTCGACGTCTGGTTCGAGTCGGGTTCGAGCCATCGCTCGGTCGTTCGCGAGCCGAGCTACGACATCGGCCCCTTCCCCGCGCACATCTATCTCGAAGGCTCCGACCAGCATCGCGGCTGGTTCCAGTCGTCGATCCTCACCGCCGTCGGCACCACCGATCGCGCCCCGTTCGAGACCGTGCTCACGCATGGATTCATTCTCGACGACAAAGGTCTGAAGATGTCGAAGTCGGGCAACAACGCGATCTCCGCCGTCAAGGCCACCGAGCAATACGGCGCAGACGTCTTGCGGCTCTACGTCGCCGGGCTCGACTACTCCGACGACGTCCGCATGAGCGAGCGCGGCATCAAGGAGACGTCCGACGCCTACCGCAAGATCCGCAACACCTTCCGCTACCTCCTCGGCAACCTCGGCGACTACGCCGACTTCGACCCGACGACGTTCGACGTCTCGCGCCTCGTCGAGATCGACCGCTGGGCGCTGGGACGGCTCGACGACGTGATCCGCGACGTCGCCCGCGCCTACGAGCGCTTCGAGTTCTACAAGGTCCATCAACGAATCTATCAGTTCTGCTCGGTCGATCTCTCGAGCTTCTATCTCGATATCCTCAAGGATCGGCTCTACGCCGAGAAGGTCGACGGCGACCTGCGCAGGTCGGCTCAGTACGTGATGGCGCGCCTGCACGTCGACTTGACGAAGCTGCTCGCTCCGATCCTGCCGCACACCTGCGAGGAGCTCTGGGAGCTGATCCCCGAGCACCTGCGCGAGGCCGAGAGCGTGCACCTCGCGCTCTTCCCGCAGCCCGATGCGCGGTTCGACGACCCCGCGCTCGCCGAGCGCTGGGCGAGCTTCTCCGAGATCCGCGACCTGGTCAACGCGGCGATCGAGCCGTTGCGCAAGGAAAAGCAGGTCGGCTCGAATCAGGAAGTCGCCGCGGTGATCACCGCGCCTCCGGGTCGGGCCGAGGCCCTGGCTCGCGACGCATCGACGCTCGAGATGGTGCTCACGCTCTCGACGCTCGAGATCGTCGCCGACGCATCGCTCGCCGCCGACGCCGCCCCGCGCGTCGCCGTCGCCCGCTCGCCCCACGCCAAGTGCGAGCGCTGCTGGAACCTCCGACCCTCCGTCGGACGCTCCACCCTCCACCCCACCCTCTGCGACCGCTGCGAATCGGTCATCGAGGCGGGGTGATCTCGGCTCGCCCCACCGATCTCACTCGGCGCGGAGTTCGTCTTCGAGCCGGGTGACGATGCGGCGACGGAGGTCGGCCGGGAGGTTGGGGCCGGGGTCTCCGGTTACGCTCTCGGTTTCGGCCGCTCGTCGATGCGCTCGACGGAGGAAGTCGAGCTGGGCGGAGTAGCGTCGGCAGGAGTTGCAGAGCAAGAGGTGCAATCCCAGCCCCCAGCGCTCGGCGGGTCGCAGCGGTGCGTCCATCGAGTCGGAGATCATCTCCGTCGCATGGCGGCAGCGGAGGTCGAGGAGGTTGCGCTTGCCCGGCGGCGGGGGGTCGTCGGCCTCGGTCGATCGATCAGGCATGGAACTCCCTCGCTTCCAGGCAAGCCCGCAGGAGCAGGCGCGCGCGGTGGAGCCGGACGCGGAGATTCGCGTCGGTCAGGCGTAGGAGCGAGCGGATCGTCGCGGGCTCCTGCTCCTCGCGCTCGCGGAGGATGAAGGGATCGGCGAGGTGGGTCGGCAGCCCATCGAGGCACCCGTCGAGCGCCGTGAGGAACTCGGCGGCCTCGAGTCGCTGCTCGGGATCGTTCCAGGGCTTGGGCGGACGGATCCATCGCCCCGCGCGATCGAAGACCTCCTCGGGCATCTCGGAGAGCGGCCGCGATCGGGCCGCGGGGTGCTCGAGCGAGCGGTAGTGGTCGCTGATCTTTCGCCTCAGGATCGCGATCAGCCAACTTCGACCGGCCGCGCGGCCCTCGAATCGATCGAGCGACCGCAGCCCGGCGAGAAAGGTCTCCTGGACCAAGTCGGCCGCCAAGTCCGCATCGCTCACGCGTCTCAACGCATACCGAAAGAGCGCGTCGCCGTGGTCGTCGACCCAGCTCTCGGGGTCGAGACGCTCGCGCATCGCGGCTCCGGAGCGGGTCTCGGGATCGGGACCGTGATTCATGATGCTCCCCATGCATGCATTCTCAGCGACGACCCAAGTTCTCGAAATCGGTCCGTAACGCTCGCGTCGATTCTCCGACCAATTCCTTCGACGGGTCGGGACGAGCGCTTATTCGACGTCTTCCATTCCTCGATGCACAATCTTACGAGAAACCAGATGAGAATTGCAAACATTCTTGTCGCGGCGGCTCTGCTCATCTCGGCACCGCTGTCGGATGCGTGCGGCGGGCAGATCGAGATCCGGGTGCGGAACGAGATGTCGGCGGGCGGTTTCGGGATCACGCCGGTCTGGGCGGGGTTTCACGACGGTTCGTTCGAGGCGTTCACTCCCGGCACGAACCTCGCCGGCTCGTCCTATCGCCCGCTCGCCGAGTTGGGGATCACCACGAATCTCGCGAACGCGTTCGGCGGTCTCGGCCCCCAGACGGTCGTCGGGAGTTCCCCGATTCTCCCGGGCATGACCGTAGCGCGAACCTTGAACGTCGCCGATCCCGCCGCCACACCGATGTTCGATTTCGCCTCGATGGTGATTCCGTCCAACGACTTCTTCATCGGCAGCCCCTCGAACGGGCCCCTGACGATCTTCGACAGCCTGGGTCGGATCATCGACGGCGCGGGGAATCTCGCCTCCTCGCGGGTCATTCGCATCTTCGGCCGAATGGTCTGGGATGCGGGCACCGAGGTCGACAACAGCAACTTCGGCGCGGCCTTTCTGGTGGGCGTCAACGAATTCCACCACACCCCCGCCAACTCGACGGCGCGGCTCGTCTTCGGCGGACCGACCGACTACACCGCCTACTTCGCCTCGCTCAACGGTCGGGCGACGCACGGCGGCTACTCGATCTCGCAACTCTTCGGGCCGGACGACCTGATCGCGACGATCCGGATCACCGCGGTGCCCGAGCCGTCGAACCTCGTGCTCTCCGGCTTCGGCCTCGCGGGCGCGGCGGTCCTCGGCGCGCGGCGTCGGTCGGCGTTCGCCCGGCGTTTCGCGAACTGAGGTCGCGGGATCGTCGGCTTTCGTCGACAATGGGATCCGGGATCAGCGACCGAACCGGGCTCGCCGCTCGGTTCGGTCACGCGCAGTCCCCGGACCCGTTTGTTCCTCGCGGCGGCTCTCGATGGATGCGACTCGACCTCTTCGCCTGGCCGTACTCGTCTCGGGCGGCGGCACGACCCTTCAGAATCTGATCGATCGCTCCCGGGCGGGTCGAATGGCGGCGGAGGTCGCGCTCGTCGTCGCGAGCCGCGCCGGGCTCGTCGCCGAAGAGCGTGCCCGGCGTGCGGGGATTCCCGTGCTCGTGCTGGATTGGAAGTCCCACGGGCGCGCGGAGTTCGCGAAGCACGCCTTCGACGCGATCCGCGCGACGGGGGTCGACCTCGTCGTCCTCGGGGGATTCCTCCACCTCCTCGACATCCCGCCCGACTTCGAGTGTCGCGTGATCAACGTGCACCCGTCGCTGATCCCCGCCTTCTGCGGCAAGGGATTCCACGGCGCCGCGGTCCATCGCGCCGCGCTCGATTTCGGCGTGAAGTTGAGCGGCTGTACGGTCCACTTCGCCGACGCGACCTACGACACCGGCCCGATCATCCATCAGCGCGCGGTACCGGTTCTCGACGACGACACGCCCGAGTCGCTCGCCGCGCGCGTCTTCGAAGCCGAATGCAAGGCGCTTCCGGAGGCGATCGATCGGATCGCCGCGGGCGCGATCCGCGTCGAGGGCCGACGCGTGATCCATCGACCGAGCGACAACTCTTCACAAGATTGAACGAGAAAGGCCGGCCGCATCCAACCCTCTTCGGGTTCGAGGCGACCGGCCGAACGGTCCGGAGCTCACTCCACGGTGACGCTCTTGGCGAGGTTGCGCGGCTTGTCGATGTCGCAGCCGCGGAGCCGCGCGACGTGGTAGGCGAGGAGTTGGAGCGGGATCACGGCGAGCAAGGGCTGCACGACCTCGGGCACGTCGGGGATCGGCAGGAAGACGTCGGAGTGACGCATCAACTCGACGTCGCCCTCGGTGCCGATCGAGATCACCGGCCCTCGGCGGGCGCGGATCTCCTCGACGTTGCTCAAGGTCTTCGAGTGGAGCGACCCGCGCGGGGCGACGAAGACGGTGGGGGTCTTCGGGTCGATGAGCGCGAGCGGGCCGTGCTTCATCTCGGCCGTCGGGTACCCTTCGGCGTGGAGATAGCTGATCTCCTTGAGCTTCAAAGCGCCCTCGAGCGCGACGGGGAAGTGGAGGTCGCGACCGAGGAAGAGCGAGCTCTGCGCCTCGGCCATCTTCTCGGCCGCCTCGATGATCTTCGGCTCGGTCCGGAGGACCTCCTCGATCTGATCGGGAACGCGTTCGAGAGCCTCGATGACCGCGAGGCCGTCCTGGAAGGAGAGATGCCGCAGGCGTCCGAGGTGTACCGCGAGCATCGTGAGGACCGTCACCTGCGCGGTGAAGGCCTTGGTGCTGGCGACGCCGATCTCGGGGCCGGCGTGGAGGTAGATGCCGCCGTCGGCCTCGCGGGCGATGGTCGAGCCGACGACGTTGCAGATCGCCAGGGTCGGGTGGCCTTGACGCTTGGCCTCGCGGAGGGCGCCGAGGGTGTCGGCGGTCTCGCCCGACTGGCTGATCACGAAGACGAGCGTGCGATTGTCGAGCGGGGCGTTGCGGTACCGGAACTCGCTGGCGTATTCGACCTCGACCGGCAGATGGGCCAGGCGCTCGATGAGGTACTCGCCGACGAGCGCGGCGTGCCAGGATGTGCCGCAGGCGGCGAAGACGACGCGGCGGATCTGCCGGAGGCTGCGCGGCGTGAGGTTGAGCCCGCCGAACGACGCGGTGCCCTCGGCACGTCGGAGCCGACCGCGGCAGGCGTCGCGCACGGTGTTGGGCTGCTCGCGGATCTCCTTGAGCATGTAGTGGGCGTGGTCGCCGAGTTCGGCGGCGTCGGGCTGCCAGTCGATCCGGTCGACGCGGGGCGTGACCGAGCCGGTCTCGCGGTGGATCAGCTCGAATTCCGAAGGGGTGAGTCGAACGACCTCGCCGTCCTGGAGGAACGCGACCTGGGTGGTGTGGCTGATGATCGCGGAGGGGTCGGACGCGAGGAGGTGCTCGCCCTCGCCGACGCCGACGACCAGCGGGCTCCCGAGCCGCGCTCCGACGATCTCACCCGGTCGCCTCGGGCTGACGACGGCGATGCCGTAGGTCCCCTCGAGACGCGGCAGGATCCGCTGGACCGCGCCGAAGAGGTCGTCGGAGTCGCCCATCTCCCGCGCGACGAGGTGCGCGATGACCTCGGTGTCGGTCTGGCTGCGGAAGACGTAGCCCTGCGCTTCGAGCTCCTTGCGGAGCGTGGAGTAGTTCTCGATGACGCCGTTGTGGACGACCGCGACGACGCCGTTGCCCGCTTGGCCCCCGAGATGCGGGTGGGCGTTCGTGTCGGTCGCCGGTCCGTGCGTGGCCCAGCGCGTGTGGCTGATGCCGCACTGCCCGGGAGCCGACTTCGAGACGATCGACTCCTCGAGCTTCGAGACTCGACCCGCCTTCTTGCGGAGCTCGAGCTCCGACCCGCTCAAGACGGCGATCCCCGCGCTGTCGTATCCGCGATACTCCAGCCGACGGAGCCCCGCGAGCAGGATCGGCGTTGCCTGATGGGTCCCTGTGTATCCGACGATTCCACACATGTTCGCGATCTCTCAGGAGCCGTGAACCTCGACGAGGGGGGGCTGCCGCGTCGATCGGCGACTCGAGCGAGGCCGGGGCTCTCCTCTCAAGTCTCCAGCGAAAACGGCGTGAAGTTCGTGTCGGTGTCGTAATAGTCCTCGTTCTCGATCCGCTTCAGTCGGGCGACGATCACGTAGGTCATGGGAGTGGCGACGACTTCCCAGCTCACCTTCAGGAAGTAGTTCATCACCAACACGGTCAGGATGCGCTCGTTCTCCCAGACACCATAGAACGCGAGAGGATAGAAGATGATGGAGTCGGCCGCCTCGCCGGCGATCGTCGATCCGATCGTCCTGGTCCAGAGCCATCGGCCCGCCGTCAGGACCTTGAGCTTCGCGAGCACGAACGAGTTCACGAACTCACCCGCAAAGAACCCGCAGATCGACGCCAGGACGACGCGAGGCGCGTTGCCGAAGACCGTCTCCCAAGCCTTCTGGTTTCCCTTCTCGGCCCACGACGGGTCGGGCGGCATGGCGAGCACGACCCAACTCAGGAACGAGGCGAACACGATCGCGCCGAAACCGGCCCAGACGACCTTGCGCGACCGCGCGTAGCCGTAGACCTCGGTGAGGATGTCGCCGAAGAGGTAGCTGATCGGAAAGAACAGCACCCCCGCGCCGAAGGTGAATCCCGAGATCTGGACCCGCTTCGGGGCCGAGATGAAATTCGTGCACAACAAGACCGTGACGAACGCCGCCATGATCAGGTCGTAGTACTTATAGACGCGTTGCGTGTGCGGTTGTGTCATGGAGTGGTGAAAAAAGGGTGTTCCCAGGGCGGTGGGAAGGGAAAACGTGCAAAAGAGGGCGGGAGTTCGATCAAAGGTTCAACGGTCGGTCGATGGGATCGGTGCGAGCGGGCGGCCGACGACGAGAGAGGACGATGCCGACGACGGTGATCGCCAGTCCGAGGCCGAACCCGCCCCAGACCACTCGCTCGGCGGGGACTCCGAGGATCGTCGCCGGGGCGTCGCGGCGGACGAGAAAGACGATCAGACCGATCTGGATCAACGGTCCGACCATGCGAAGGATCGAGCCGATCTGGGCGCTGTTCAACGGCGTGGTCCCTCTTGGATCGATCGAGGCCCGAGCGGAGTCGCCCCTTCTCGGGCCTCGGCGCGATGCGTCAGATCGTCGGCAGCTCATAGCCGGCGCGGGCCTGCCGCGAGAGCAGAGCGTCGGCTTCCTTGTCGTTGATGAACGACTCGGAGTCGACGTCCCAGTAGAGCTTGCGCCCGAGTTTCCAGGCGATGTTGCCGAGGTGGCAGGTGTTGGTCGAGCGGTGGCAGACCTCGATGTCGCATGTCGGCCGCTTGCGGGTATTCAGGCAGTCCATGAAGTTTGCGACGTGTTCGGTGATCCCGTCGCCCTTGGCCTTGAAGCTCGAGGGCTCGAGCTCGATCTTTCGGATCGGTCGGTCGCCGTGGACGAGGCGGATGCCGTAGGGGAGGACGACGTTGTCGGGCGTGATCTCGTGGCCCGAGCGGTCGAGCATCAGGCTGCCCTCGGTGCCGCAGAAGAGGATGCCGTACTCGTGACCGTTGTACTTCAGTCCGTTCCCCTTGCGCATCGAGTAGGTGAGGGTGCACTTGGGGAAATCGTAGACGACCTGCAAGGTGTCGGGCGTATCGCGGTCGTCGTCGGTGGTGAAGATGCCGCCGGAGGCCGAGACGCTCTTGGGTCCGGGGGCGTCGAGCGCCCAGAGCGCGATGTCGTTGAGGTGGACGCCCCAGTCGCTCATCATGCCGCCGGCGTAGTCGGCGAACCAGCGGAAGAGGAGGTGGAAGCGATTCGGGTTGAACGCGCGCTTCGGGGCGGGGCCGAGCCAGCGGTCGTAATCGACATGCGCCGGCGCTTCGCCGTCGGGGTATCGACCCATGCCGACCGGGCTGATGTTCTCGAAATTCCAAGTCTGGATCCAGAAGACATGTCCCAGCTTGCCCGACTTGACGGTCTCGACGGCTCGCTGGAAGTTCTCGGACGAGCGCTGCTGCGTCCCGACGCCCATCACGCGGTCATACTTCCGCGCGGCCTTGATCATCGCGCGGCCCTCGGCGACGTTGTGCGCCACCGGCTTCTCGACGTAGACGTCCTTGCCCGCCTGGCAGGCATGGATCGCCGGGAGCGCGTGCCAGTGGTCGGGCGTCGCGATGATCACCGCGTCGAGATCCTTGGCGTCGAGGAGCTCGCGGTAGTCGCGCGTCGTCTTGGGGGTGTTCCCCTTCTCCTTCTTGATCCGCTCGGCGGTCGAGCCGGCGTGCTTGTCGTCGACGTCGGCCACGGCGATCACGTCGACATCCTTGCGCGGCAAGAACGTACTCAGGAGTTGATTCCCGCGACTCCCCGCTCCGATGATCGCGAACCGCACGCGCTCGCCCGCGCCGAGCACCGAACGACCCGAAGCGGCGACGGCCGTGACCGCGGCCGCGCTCCCCACGAATTCCCGACGCGATACCGTCTCGATCGCCATGACGGCGCCTCCCCCTCTTGGAACGCTAGGACAACGCCGAACGACCGCCCCGGGCTCCACAGGAGAGGAACCGACCGCCGCGGACGAGCGCTGACGCGTTCGCCGATCGTAACCCCTGCCGAGAAACGACGCCAGGGGCGCCGGCCGGCCAATTCGGCGCGATTGACGGACGCCGGAGGCCGGCTTAGCCTGGACGAACACGCCGCTCGCCCCTTCGGGGCCGGCACGGGTCGAACCTCGCGAGGTGCGTCATGAGTCGTCGAGCCGCGGCGTCGGTCGCCACCTGTCTCCTCCTGCTCGGCATCGCGTCGATCGCATTCCCCGATCGCTCCGCGCGCGCCCGCCAGGCCCCCGCGAACCCCAACCAACTCGCGGCGAAGGTCGAGCGAGCCCCGCTCAATCTCGTCCCCGCCGAGCGCTATCTCCTCCCCGGTCTGCTCCAGCCCCTGCGCGAGGTCCGCATCCTCACGCCGCACGACGGCATCGTGAGGTCGCTTCCCCTTGCGCTCGGAAGCGCCGTACGCGAAGGCCAGGAGGTCGGTCGGATGGACGAGACCGACGCACGAATCCGCTCCAAGATCGCCGAGGCGCGGATCCGATTGGAGACGTCCGACGTCGAGCGGATCCGCGACGGACTCGCCCGCGGCGACCGATCCAAGTCCGACGCCCAGGCCGCCGAGGCCCGCGTCGAGATCGCCAAGCTCGAGCACGAACTCCTCCAGAACGAGCTCTTCCGCTGCATCCTCCATGCTCCGTTCGCCGGCAGGATCTCGGCGATCCCGGTGAGCGCGGGCCAGTTTCTCATGAAGGGTTCCACGGTTCTCGAGATCGCCGATCTGGCGACCCTGCGGGCGTTCGTGCCCGTCGATCGCACGGCGGTGCAGGTGGGCGGCAAGTTGAACGTGCTCGTCGAAGGTCGCGGAGTCGCGGCCGACGTCCGCGCCTTGCTCCCCTTGCCCGAGACCCACGCCGTCCTCCGCGAACTCGCGGCGCCGATGGCCCTGGCGGTCGTCGAGATCGCGAACGCCGACAACTCTCTCGAGCCGGGTCGTCGCGTCGTCGGCCCCCACCTGCCCACGACGCCGATCGCGTCCGTGGCTTCCTATGCGATCAAGCAGGACGATCAAGGCGAGCCGCTGGTTCAGGTGATCCGCGCCGAACGCGTGGTGAACGTCCCGATCCGCGTCGTCGGCGCTCTGGGGCCCGACCGATCGCAGGTCACCGGCCTCTTCCGCCCGAGCGACGCCCTGATCCAATCGTCGTCGGTCCCCCTCGTTCCCGGCACGTTCATTCGCTTCGAGGACGCGCCCGCCGCCGCGGGCGTCGAGGCGGTCGCCCCGCCGTCCAACCTCTACGGCGAGAGCGCGGTCGTCGGCGGCCGAGCACCCGGCCGGCCCGGTTCGGTCCCCGCCGTCCCGACCGTCCCCACCTACACCCCTCCCCCGACCAAACCCGCCACCAAGCCCGCGACCAAGGGGTTCGTTCCGTTCTGAACCGGCCGGTCGAGCGTCAACGGTCGAGGTCGACGCGCGCGAGCAAGGCCGAGTGCGCGACGACCGTGACCGAACTCAGCGACATCGCCGCCGCCGCGATCAACGGGCCGTGCTCGCCGAAGAGCCCGAGCGCGGCGAGCGGGATGCCGAGCGTGTTGTAGGCGAAGGCCCAGAAGAGGTTGAGGCGGATCGTGCGGAGCGTCGCCCGACCGAGCACGACCGCTCGCGGCACGCCGGCCAAACGGCCCGACGCGATCACGACGTCGGCCGTCGCCTTCGCCAGGTCGGTTCCCGAGCCGAGCGTGATGCCGAGGTCGGCCGCGGCGAGCGCGGGGGCGTCGTTGAGGCCGTCGCCCACCATCGCCACCCGCACCGCTCCCCCCTGCTTCGCCCGCTCGACCCAAGCCGCCTTCGCCTCGGGCGACATCCGCGCCGCTACGCGATCGGCGGCGAGCCCGACGCTTCGCGCGATCGCGCCGGCGACGACTTCGTTGTCCCCCGTGAGCATATACGCATCGACGCCGAGACGCTTCAATCGATCGAGCGCCTCTCGGCTCTCGGGGGCGACCTCGTCGCGCACCGCGACCAAGCCCGCCGCGGCGCCGTCGACGCCGACGCCGAGCACCGTGTCGCCTTCGGATTCCCAGGCGGCGGCCGTCGCCCGCGCGTCGGCGAGATCGATCCCCGTCTCTTCGAGAAAGCGCAGCGAACCGACGACGACCCTCCGACCGTCGACCTCCGCACGCACGCCCCGCCCCCGCTCCGAGGCGAAAGCCGAGACGCGCGCGCTCGAATCATGATCGGCGAATGCCGACGCGATCGGATGTTCACTCCCGCGCTCGGCCCCCGCGGCGAGCCTGAGCAAGTCGGCCGGGTCGAACCCGTCTCGAGCCAGGCTCCGCGAGATCGACGGTCGCCCGCGCGTGATCGTGCCGGTCTTGTCGAGCGCGATCACGCCGAGGCGGTCGAGCCGCTCGAAAGCCGAGGCGTCGCGAACCAGGAGCCCCGCCCTCGCGCCTCGACCGCTCGCGACGGCGGTCGCCATCGGCGTCGCCAGGCCCAGTGCGCAAGGGCATGCAATGATGAGCACGGCGGACGCATTGCGGACGCCCGCCGCCCAGTCGCCCCCGGCGATCCCCCAGCCGAGCAGACATGCGAGCGCGACGATGAGCACGACCGGAACGAATCGCGCCGAGATGGCGTCGGCGAGCCGCTCGACGCCCGCCTTCGACGCCTGCGCCTCGCGCACCAGGCGCACGATCGACTCGAGCACGCTCTCGTCGCCTCGACGCCCCGCGCGGACGAGCAGAGTGCCGTCGACCGCGCGCGTGCCGCCCGCCACGAACGCTCCGGAGCTCCGGAGCACGGGAGTCGCCTCGCCCGTCAACATCGACTCATCCACATCCGCCTCGCCCTCGACGATCGTGCCGTCGACGGGGATCGCCTCCCCTTGACGCACGCGGACCAAGTCTCCCGGGAGCACGTCGGCCGCGGGACGGTCGACCTCGCGACCCTCCATGACCACTCGCGCCGTCTTCGGAGCGAGGTCGAGCAACCGCTCGATCGCCTCGCCCGCGGCCGCCTTCGACCGGACCTCCAGGAACTTGCCGAGCGTCGTGAAGGTGAGGATCAGGCCGGCATCCATGAATGAATGAGCGTCATGGCCCGAACCGAAGAAGAGCGACCACGCGCTCGAGAGATAGGCGGCCGATGTTCCCAGGGCGATCAGCGTATCCATGTTGGTCGACCCGGTCCGAGCCCGCGCGATCGCCCCCTCGTAGTAGGGTCGACCGATGACGACTTGGGTCGCCGTGGCGAACAGGAACATCGCCCACCCCACCCCGACCATCGCCGAATGGCCGAGCCCGAGCAGGTCGGGGACGATCGCGAGCGCGACCAGGGGCGCCGTGAGGAGAATCGCGGCGATCAATCGTCTCCGATGCGTTGCGATCGTCTCGGCTCGCTCGCGGCGGAGGTTCTCCGCCCCCTCTCCCGGACGGTCGCTCGCGCGCTTGGCTCGATAGCCCGCGCGCTCGACCGCCGCCTCGAGCGCCGTCGGATCGACTCGGCTCGGGTCGACGACGACCCCCGCGCGTTCGGTCGCGAAGTTGACGCGGGCCTCGACGACGCCGGGCACACCGGCAAAGGCCGATTCCACCCGTGCGACGCACCCCGCGCAGTGCATGCCGGAGACCGCGTAGTGCCACTCCTCGGCGGCCTTCGGCACGGAAGGAGCCGGGGATGCCGGAGCCCGAGACGCGGGAGTCGGAGGATCGATCACCACGAGCACGGGCCCGAGACTCGCCGGCGGAGGGCCGACGCGGAAGCCCGCCGCCTCGATCGCGGCGGTCGCTCGACTCCGGAGCTCGACGCTGTCGGCCCCTCCGGCCAAGCCGATCCGGGCGCGACCCGGCTGGAGCTCGACCTCGACCGACTCGACTCCCGCCAGGCTCGAGAGCGCCCGCTCGACCGTCGCGGTGCATCCGCCGCAGGTCATCCCTTGGATCGACAGATCGATGGTTCGGTTCGCGACTTCCATGAGATCATGATCCTCGATGAGAGCGATCGCCGGCTCGAGCCGGTCGACGAAGCGACCCGCGCCGGCGGCGTGCCGACGCGGGTCGCGTTCGAGAGTCGACGATCGTTCCCGAGATCAGACCTTCTCGGGAACGATGTACGGAGCACGATATTTGCGTGTGAGCATCGAGTCGGCTTCGGCGTCGTTGATGAACGACTCGCTCGAGGGGTTGATCTGGAGCTTGCGACCGAGCCGGTACGCGATGTTGCCGAGGTGGCAGAGAGCGCTCGACTGATGGCCTTCCTCGATGTCGGCGTTGAGCAGCTTGGGGTCGCGGGCGTGAACCGCCTTCAGGAAGTTGGCGAAGTGGTCGCCGCCGCCCGAGCCGCCCGGTCCCTTCTCGAGCCGCGGCCCGAGATAGCTCTGCCAATTGGTGTAGCTGGTGATCGCGAGGACGCCCTCGGTGCCGTAGAAGATGTCGCCGATCTTGACGCCCTGCTCCTCGTTGGTCAGCAGGCCGCGGACCTCGAATTGGAGCATGCAGTCGTCGTATTCGAGCGAGACGACCTGGGTGTTCGGCGTCTCGCCGTCGTCGGAATAGCCGAAACGCCCGCCGCTCGACTGGACCGAGTTCGGGAACTTCGACTTGTTGATGCCCCAACGCGCAAGGTCCATCTGATGGATCCCCTGGTTCCCGAGGTCGCCGTTGCCGGTGTTCCAGATCCAGTGCCAGTTGTAGTGGAGCTTGTTCTCATTATACGGCCTCATCTCGGCGGGGCCGGTCCAGAGGTCGTAATCGAGCCCCTCGGGGGGGGTCGAGTTGGGCTTGCGTCCGATCGAGCCGCGGGGCTTGTAGCAGAGCCCCTTGGCCATGTAGATCTGGCCCAGCTTGCCGTCGTGGAGGAACGCCATCGCGTCCTGGATGCCCTTGTGGCTGCGGCATTGCGTGCCGGTCTGGACGATCTTCTTGTGCTTGCGCGCGAATTCGACCATCCGTCGGCCTTCGCTGACGTTGTGGCTCACCGGCTTCTCGACGTAGACGTCCTTGCCCGCCTGGACGGCCCAGATCGTCGCGAGCGCGTGCCAGTGGTTCGGCGTGGCGATCGAGACGACGTCGACGTCCTTGTCGTCGAACACCCGACGCAGATCCTGATAGAACTTCGGCGCCGCGCCGTACTTGTTCTCGATCGCGCGCTTGGCCTTGCCGGTCGCGGCGTCTCGGGTATCGACGTCGCAGATCGTGGTGATCCGAGCATCCTTCTGCTTGCTGAACCCGTCGATGTGCTCCATGCCGCGGCCGCGGACGCCGATCACGGCGACGCGGATCGCGTCGTTCGGCCCGGCGGCCTTGCCCGCGTCGGTCTTCGTCGAGTTCGCGCGGTCCTGCGCGATCAGGGTGCGGGTCGAGGCTTCGAGCGCGGCGAAGCTCGCCGTGAGCGCGGCGGAATCCTGGAAGAAGCGGCGACGATCGATGAGCGGCATGGCGATTCGCTCCTCACGAGTGGTTTCGAGATTCGGGAGAGTGCGCGGCGGGCCGGACCGCGCGGCGTCGACCATGGCAAACCGCAGCGCGATCGGATCAGGCGATGCTAACGCGCGGGACCGACCGATCCTAGCCCCCTGCCCCGCGCGTGCCGGCCGATGCCGTCGTCGATCTCAAGGCGCCTTCTTCAGCGTGATGATCGTCGCGCCGCCTTCCTCGTTCTTGAACTCGGTCGGGCGAGGATTCCCCGCGCCGCCGAGGCAGATCGTGATCTCGCCCTCGCCGACGGTGAAGATTCCGAGGTTGTCGGGCATGGGCGCGTCGGCGTCGCGGTGGAACTTCACGAAATCGATCGTCTTGGGCGTGACCGCGGCATTCACGACGATCTCACCGTCGAGCTTGGCGGTGTTTCCGTCGGGATCGACATACTCGGCCGAGACCTTGTCGTCGACGATCGAGAGCGTGATCTCGAGGTCGCGGAGCTTCGTCTTCCAGTTCCCTTGAAACGGCTTCAAGGCCGCGTCGACCGGCTTCGGCTCGCCCGCCTTGGCGACCCGCGTGAGCACCTGGAGATTCGGCGGCCCGTCGGCCCCCGCCTTGAACTCGGTCGGCCGCGGGTTGCCCGGTCCGCCCGAGCAGACGGTCAGGCGATCATCCTCGAGGCGGTAGATCCCTTGATTCTCGGGGATCGCGTCGCCGTTGGGCGAAGTGAATCCATGGAAGTCGAGCGTGCGCGGCTCGGCCTTCTCGTCGAGCCGAATCCGGCCTTCGACCTTGCGGACCTCGCCTTGGATCTCGAACTCGAAGACGAGCTTGGTTCCGTCGACGGTCAAGGTGAACGGCACATTCCGACTCGGCCCGCCGAGCCCGGTCCAGGCCCCTTGCAACTTGGCGAGGTCGCCGGTCGGCTTTTCGTCGCCGCGGGCGATGGTCCCCGCGATCAACACCATCGCGACCGTCATGATCCTCGAGATCGGACGCATCATCGCTCGTTCCTCCTTCGACGTCGCCGGCGGGTCGCTTTTGGAGAGGAGAACGGTGGGAAGAGTCCCCCGGCGGTCGAATCCAAGACCGCCCCGCCCGCCGCAACGCTCTACGCCGAACATACCGCGCGGCGGCCTCTCAACCCAGTATGGGCCGCACCCGAACCTCGCGCGCGGCAGCCGGGTCCGGTTCGAGGAGAGACGTCGCTCCGACTCGGCGATCGATCGGTCGGGGGGCTTGACTTGGGGCGGGTTCGCCCTTACTCTATTGTTGGTTTTCACGACCGACGGTGGCTGTCGCCTAGCGGTTAAGGCACCAGATTGTGGATCTGGATATCGCGGGTTCGAATCCCGTCAGCCACCCTCAGAGATCGATCCCGCCGAAGAGCATCCGTGAACGCGGGTGCTCTTCGGCGTTTCGAAATCCGTCGCGAACCGGTTCAGATCCGGAGTTGCGTCGAGGTTCGAGCGACGGGTGAGGAGTTGAAGGCTCGCAAGCTCGGCGCGACGAGCACCCGGACGAGTTGCCCGCGCTTCACGCGATCGCTCGGGTCGAGCACCGAGAGGGTCACGGTTCTCCCGTCCGCCGAGGGCGTCGGCGCGAAGTCGAGGCGGATGTCGTCGGCCGTTCCGAACCGCTTGTCGAGCCCCGAGCCGACCAACTCGAAGTGATCCCGGGATGCGGCGTCGTCCCGCATCAAGGCGCCGGAATAGGTGAGCGAGACCGACGCGAGCGCCCCGGCGGCATTGCGCGTGAATCGGGAGCGCTGGAGCTTGACGGTCTCGTTGTCCTGGATGTCGACGCGTCCGACTCCGAGCGCGCCGAGCTCGACCGAGGCGTCGCGCGGGCGGAGACGGACCGCAAGCGACTCGACCGCCTCGACGATCGCGTCGTCGATCAGGTCGAAACGAATCTCGGCCTCGGTCTGTCCCGGCGCGAAGACGACCGACTTCCCCTTGTTGCGGAAGTCTCGATTCGCGGTTGCCGCGGGGCCGACGATCCCGACGCGGTCGATCGCGTAGTCGACCGTCACCGATTGGGAGAGGTTCCCCCGGCGTCTGACGACGACCCGCGCGATCCGGCCATTCTCGCGCACCGTCGTCGCGGCCGATGCGAACTCGACCCGAGACATCGCCGCGACCTCGATCGACGCACGGGCTGTGGACGTCGCCGAACCATCGGAGATCGTGTATTCGACGACGTCGACCCCGGAGAAGCCGGGATTGGGTTCGTAGACGAGTCGCCCGTTCTCGATGCGTGTCCGACCGTTCGATGCGGCTCCGACGGCCACGAGCTCGAGCCGATCGCCGTCGGCGTCGGAGTCGTTCGCCGTGGGGTCGAACATGAGCGCGAGGTCGGTGAGCGTCCGCGCCGCGTCGTCGGCCGCCGAGGGCGCGCTGTTGGGCCGGCGCACGTCGATCGTGACCACGCCTTCGGTCCGGCCTCCCGCCGAGTCGATCATGAGATAACGATACGAGTCTTCGCCGGCGAATCCCGGGCGAGGAGTGTAGATGAATTCATCACCCACGCGCTCGACTCGGCCGTTTGCCGGATCGACGAACGAATCGATGCGGAGCTCGTGACCGTCGGGATCCTCGGTCATGCCCAAGGGGTTGAATTTCGTGGATCCGTCGACGAGCGTCGATTGCGCGACCGAAGGAGCGACCGGAAGCGCGTTGACGGCGAGGTCGTACTTCTTGGTGAACCGATTGCCCGAAGCGTCGCTGATCACGACCTCGAACCGGGACTCCCCCGGCGCGAGCGGACCGCCGGTGAGCCTTCCCGCGGCGGTGAGCTGGAGAAATGCGGGAAGGTTGGCTGATGCGAACACATAAGGGCCGCCGATGCCTCCGGTCGCACCGAGCTGAACGTCGATCGCGCCGCCTTGCTGCTGTTGCGGGATCGACCTCACCGAGGCTCGAATCGGCTCGCGAGTCGATATGAAGAGCAGCGACTCGCTTCGCTCTCCCTCGTCGTTGACGACCACGACGCTCACGGCCGTCGAGCCCGCCGCGGTCGGCTTGCCGACCAGGCGACCCGTCGCGGCCTCGAGCGCGACGCCTTCAGGCAGGCGACCCGCCGTGATCGCATACGTCACCTTCGATCCCGGAGCGCCGCCGGTCGTCGCGAACCGCGAGGTGGACGTCGATCCGATGACGAACGGCGCGACCTGGGAACCGTCGAACCGCAGCGGTTCGTGCACCGAGATCGTGAACGAGCGTCTGCCCGAGCCTCCCGCGGCGTCGAAGGCGAGGATCTCGACGGAGAAGGTCCCCGTGGCCGTCGGCGTGCCTCTGAGCCTGCCGTCGCTCGCGAGCACGAGGCCCGAGGGGAGCGCTGCGCCGGGCGCGAGAGCGAATGTGAAGGGTCCGCCGATTCCGCCCGACGCGAGCAGCCGACGCGAGATCGACTCGCCTCGCCGAAGATAGCGGATCTCGACCTTCGCCGCCGAATCCAGGACGACATTCTCGGAGATCATCATGCGATAGGAGCGACGGAACACGCGCGTCGTTCCCTCGACGACTCGATCGAACGCAACCTCGAATTCGTAGCTGCCGGGAGCAGTCGGGGTGCCTTCGAGCTTGCCGGCGACGATCGAAAGGCCGGGCGGCAGGCGCCCCTCCGTCTTCCGTGCGTTCGTGCCGACCGAATTCGGGATCAGGATCTGCGAATATGCGTCGCCGGTGTTTCCGATTGGGAGCGAGAACGACTCGATCCGCACATTCCTCGTGGTCGCTGCGCCGAGCGAGTCGGTCGCGCGGACGACGAACTCCCAGATTCCGCCCGAGGGAGCGTGCATCGTTCCCGCGATTCTGCCGCTGGTGTCGACCTGGATTCCCGGCGGTAGGAGACCGCCGACGACGGCGAACGCGTAACCTGTTCCCGAACCGCCGACGGCCCCGAGCGTCGCGTCGTAGTAGAGCCCGTGGACCGCGGCCGGAAGCGCATCGGCCTCGATCTCGAAGCTCGGAGCGATCTGGAAGTCGTAGTCGACCACCAATGTCGGCCCGACCGCCGCGGCGTCGCGAATCCGGAATCGCACGGTCTTCGACCCCGCCGTCGTCGGCCTGCCGGTGATCCGTCCGTCGGGCGTGAGTACCAGTCCCGCCGGCAGCGAGAACGCCGAAGGGATCGTCACGGTCACCGCGCCCGAATTCGCCAGGGCATCGATCCGGAACTCGTACGGCTTGCCGACGACGCCCGCGACGGGCGAACCCGAACGCAGCATCGGCCCGCCCGTCGGCGTCGGGCTGGGGCGAAGGTCGAGCAGGATCCAGCCGCGAGCTCCGCGAGCGTCCTCGGCGTGGATTCGAACGGGTCCGCTCCCTGGATAGTTGCTCGCGGTCGGCGTGCCGACGATCCGCCCTTGCGGCGTCAAGACGAGCCCCGGAGGCAATACGCCCTCGACGACCCGGTATCGCGGGGATTCGCGGAGCGGCAGCGAAAGCTGATAGGCGACGGCTTCTCCGATTCGCGGAGTCGCGAACACGGGGCTGATCTCGAGCGGAATCGCCGTCGAGTCCACGCGCAGGTAGGCATCATGATCGAATTCGGAGACGACTCCACCCACTACCACGCGCTCTCGAATGAGGATTCGATAGAACCCGGGGACCGACGCCGCGCCCGACACGATGCCGGTCGCCGCGTCGAGCGCGAGCCCCGGCGGGAGCGCATTCGAGACCTCGTTCGGCACGAACGCGAAGGTCGGCGTCGCGCCCCGATCGACGAAGAAATCGAACGACGTGAACTCGTCTCGAGAAACGAATCGATCCGACACGCCGATCGCATAGCTGAGCGAAGACGTGTTCCCCAAGCGATCGGTCACGGACGCCCGGAAGCGATAAATCCCCGCGACGCGCGGAGTCCCGCGCAAAGCTCCGTCGCGGGCGAGGCTCATGCCCGGCGGCAGGCCCACGCCGCCCGAGAAGACGTACGGCCCGCCCGCACCTGGATGACTCTCATCGATCATCAGGGGAGAGCCGTCGTACGACTCGTAGTCGTCGCCCACATATCCCGGTCGGGCCTCGTAGAAGAGGTCGAGCCGGAGCGCGGGGAGTCCGTCGGCGACGATCCGGGTCGATGCGCGGTCGTTCCCGGGAACGAGGTCGAAGGTCGTCGTCTCGATCGCCGCGGTCACGAAATCGCTTCGCGGCGTCGGCGGTTGATGGAAGGTCGCCAGGATCGTCAAGGTCTGCAGCTCGCCCGGGTCGAGCCGGCCCAGCGACCATGCTCCCGTGCCGGGATCATAGGATCCATCGCTCGACGACCACTCGCGGAGCGCGAGGAACTCGGGAATCGCCACGGACACCTTCGAGTTTCGGGCGTCGCGGCCTTGCTCGCTCGCGAGGTTCGCCGCGGTCACCGTGATCGAGAACTCGCCGTAGTCGTTCGTGCTGCCCGAGACGCTGAGCGTCGTCGCGAGGTCGGCGTGTCGCTCGCGAAGGCGGATCTGCCGAGAGTTCCTGAACTCTCGCCCATCGATCCGATGAACGGTCGAGATGGTGAGGATCGCTTCACCCTCGAATGTATCGTCGGCCACGAACTTCAGTCCATTGAGGCGATCGAGCGGACCTTCGCCCGACCGCGAGACGTTGCCGAAGAAGAACCGACGGAGCTTGCGGCCGTCGTTTCCCGGATTCGCGCGGTCGGAGAGATAGCCGCGATCGACGGTGACCTCGATGTCGTACTGCGTTTCGCCCCAGCGCGTGTGCGTCGTCACAAGGAGCGCATCGGGTGCGAACCTCAGACCGTCGACGCCCGGCGCCAGTGCGTCCGCGACGACCTCGAACGAACTCGGCGCGGCGATCTCGACATAGGGCGAGAACCCGACGATCGGGTCGCTGTATCGCGAGATCAACGGGTCGTTCGTACCGTCCTGGAGCACTGCGTAGATGTAGATCGGTTTCGTCGGATCGACCGATCCGTCATCCAGAAGCGCCACCATATCGGCATGCGCGGAGGTATGGATCGACGACACGCCCGTCGAGTAGCCGATCGCGAGTCCGCCCGCGGCCGGGTCGTAGATCCGGTGGAACGCGGCGTCGGCGGGGTCCGAACGATCGATCGTGCGCAGGAGCCGACCGGTGCGGGGCGCTCCGTCGGGAACGATCTCGTTCGTCGCGTAGAACGAAACGACCGCCTGGTCGTAGCCGGGAGCGGTCAGCGTCCAGTTCGAACCGAGACGGATCCGCCCGGTCGACTCGTCGAGACCGGTCTGCCAGAGCAGCCCCGCGGGTCGATCGTAGTTCCGGTTGATCGTGACCTTCGGCTTGAACGATCGACCGATCACCGAGTTGTGCTCGACGCCCACCGTGATCATCGCGATCTCGGCGCGCTGGACCACGCTGAGCCCGAGATCGGCCGAGGGATGGATCCGGAACTTGCGTTGCAGCGGGTTGCCCGGCACCGGCTGCATGTCGAACGCATTGAAGAATGCAAACTCGCGTTGGGCCAAGACCGAACCGTCGGCCCTTCGGAAGTAGACGATCGCGTCGTCTCCGTTGGGTCGCTCGCCGTCGAACTGTTCCTGATAGTAGACCGACTCGAGGATGACGTCGACCGACCGCAGCCGGCCTTGATCGACCAGTCCGCCGAAATCGGTCGTGAAACGCGTCGACCCGACCGTGTCGCGGGTCGGCGGGTCGGTGATCAGTTCGATGCTGCCGTCCCATGAATACTGGATGCCGAGCTCACCCATGAACGTATCGAACCATGCGGCGGCGAAGCTCCGGTCGGACCCGAGCTCGGGACGGACCTGGACATAGAGATTCGCGGAAGCCAGGCGCGTGTTGCCGATGAACGGGATCCAAGAGGGCACGACGAGCGAAGCGGTCGCGTCGATGGTGAGGTTGCCGATGGAGTCGAACACGATCGATCCGCGGAACTGGAACGCTCCGCCGGCGAACTCGAGCGGGTCGACCATGATCTGATAAACGCCCGCCGTCCAGTCGAGGTCGACGATCGCCCGGCCGCTGCCGAGCCAGCCGTTGAGCAGCTCGGCCTGGGCCTCGATCCGGAGGCCGTCGGTCGTGAGTCGGAACGAGCCCTCCGCCTCGAGGAGCGAGATCCCGGCCACCTGCGCCCGCGTCGTGATCGCCGCTTCGCCGATCACGGTCAGTGCGTCGAGGTCGTCGAGATTCACGAGCGAGCCCGACATCCTCGAGATCAGGACGCCGGTCGTACCGAGCGGAATCGGCCCCGCGCTGGTGTCGAGTTCAAACGAGATCGCGGTCAGGGTTCCCGAGTCGATCGCGAATGTCGCCCCGATCCGGGGGAGCTTGGCGGGGAGGTCGATCGTTCCGGATGCATCGATGCGGTAGGAGTCTGGACCCGTCGATGCGTAGACGAGGCGAACCTCGGCCGCGAAGACGCCTCCCAGGTCGATCGAACCCGAGAGTTCGAGCGGGGCGCCCGTCGTCGCGATCGCGAGCGCGCCGGTGTTCACGTCGATCGTGAGCCCCGCGCCCGAGAGCTTGGCGCCGAAGCCGAGCCCCGCACCGAGGTCGACCCGGAGCCCGCCGGAGAAGACGAGCAGCCCGGGATCGCTCTGATAGACGATCGTCAAGCCGTCGGCTCGAACCGAGAGGCCGTGGAGGTCGAAGCCGTCCTGCACGATGATGAACAGACTCTCGAGTGAGCCGTTCTCGATCACGATCCCGTCGTTCGAGGCTCCGTCGCCGAGGGTGGCGGTGACGTCGACGAATTGGTCGCCGCCGCCGGTCGCGGATACGGCGACGCTTCCATTGATCCGATAGGTCTCGGGACCGCCGTCATCGACATATTCGAGCGTGAGTCGATCGACTTCGACTGCGAGCCCGCGAATCACGAAATCGGCGTTGATCTCGGCCTCGAGCCGCCGCAGCGCGATGGTTCCGGCGTCGGGGACGTCGACCTCGAGACCGGGCACGTCGATCGATCCGAGGGCGACGTCGATCGACTGCGTCGCGCCGCCGGCCGAGAACTCGATCGCCGCGCCGCCGCTGAACGCAATCGTCGCGCCGGTGTCATCGAGGTTCCGCGAGTAGACCAGTCGCATGTCGTGCGGAGCGAAGGCGAGCCCTCGGTATCCGAAGCGGCCCGCGTCGCCCGCGGCCACGCTCGCATCGAGCCGCTGGAGCTCGCCGTTCTCGATGATCAGGCCCGGTTCGTCGCTCTCGGCGTCGCCAAGGGCGACGGTGAAGTCGCGATCGGCCGATTCGATCCGGATCCGCGCCGAGCCCCCGATCGCATAACGCTCGGCGTCGGAATCGTAGACCAACGACGCCGTGAGTTGGCTGAACGTCACCGCGCGGGCGATCGTGATCGGCGCGGCGACCGAGACCGCTCCCGCGACCTTCGCGAAGACGCCGTCTCGGATCTCGATCCCTCGATCATTCGATCCGTTTCCCAGGTCGAGCTCGAACGCTCGATCCGAGCCCTCGAGCGCAAAACTCGCCGCGCCCGTGATCGTCACCGACTCGAAGGGACGCGTCGCGCCCGGAGCCGCATAGGCGACGCCGAGGCTGCGCGGACTGATCGCGAGCCCCGCGGCGCGGAAGGCGGTCGTCGAGGTCACCGTCGCCGAGAATCGCTCGATCACTCCGGCGTTCACCACGATCCCCGCGGTCGCCGAGCCCGATGTACCGAGGCGAATTCCGATCGGATCGGCGACTCCGGGGAGCGTCAGGGTCGCATCGCCGCTGAACTCGAAACGATCGTCGACCGATCGATACGCGACCGAGATCGCCCGCGCCTCGACCCGCGCGCCGGCTCTCTCGAACGTCGCTCCCGAGGCGAGATCGGCCTGGAAGTCGACTCCGAGTTCCGCTCCCCCCGGCTTCACCACGACCGGCACCGATGCCGGCAGAGGGACCGCTGCGCCTCCGAGCGCGGCGACGATGACCGAACCACCGAGGCTGACCACAGGCGGAGTCGCCGTGATCTTGATCGAATCGACGCGCAGGCGTCCGTCGGCGAGATCATTGAACCCGACGGTGATCCCGCCGGCCGCCGAGGAATCGAACCTCGCCCCTGAGCCGAGGAGGTCGGAGATCTTGATTTGATGTTCACTCGATCCACCGAGCAACGGCAGCGTCGACCCATTGCCCAGGACCGCACTCACGCCGCCGATCGCCGTGAATCGAGCCGTATCGCCCGGCGCGAAGCTCACCCCGTTCTCGATCTCGAGCAGGTTGGTCGGGTCGCCGACTCGACGGAGCGTCACCGGACCGCCGACCTTCGTCGTCCCGCCCTTGGTCGCAAACGCATTGACCGCCACGAACTCGAGACCGGCGAACGTTCGCGAGTCGAGCACGATACGTGCTTCCAAACGGTCGAACTCGAGTCGCCTGCGTCCGCGAAGACCTCGGCGCAGCACCGAACCATGACGCATGATTGCGCGAGACATCTGGCGGCCTCATCAATGGGTGACCGTGAAAAGCTTGCTGTTATGGATGACTACGAATCACATTCGGAATGCTCGATCATGGCGCTTCCGCCGCGGCGAGTGCATCGTCGATCTCTCGGAGCAGTTGTACGAAATCGCGGCCCCAGGGCGGTCCGAGTCGTGTCGTGCTCCTCCATTCGACGACGCTCTTGCGAAGAGTGCGCGCCGCTTCGGTCCGCCTTGCCGCGGCCAAGGCATAGACGCGCACGAGGGCATCGAATGAGGCGTCGTTCGGCCGAGTCGCGGGATCCTCATCGAGCAGCCGCGCCGCTTCCTCGGGACGACCCGCGCGGATCAGAGCGAGCCCGACGACTCGCGCCGACTCGCCGGCACACGTTGGGTCGAACCCTGCTCGAGCCGCCGCGAGAGCGGCTTCCGCGTCGCTTCCCTTCGCGCCGGCGATCGCGAGCGTCCAGGCCAGTTCGCGCGCAATCGGCTTGCTTCCGGGATTCTCGGAGTGGAGGCGACGGAGCGAGTCGACCGCGTTCGATGCGTCGTGATTCGTTCGGATCCATCGCGCCCGATCGATCGCGAGCGACTCCGCGTGCGGTGCCGTCCCGAGCAGCGCGGCCTCATCGCGCAGGAGTCGATCGACGGCATCTAGATCGGCTTTTTTCTCGAGGATCTGGATCAAGAGGCTCCGAATCTGGCCGCGCTGCATGTGGTCGGCATCGCGGCTGCGGCGGACGCGGTCGAGCGTTTCCCGAGCGACTCGCTCGGCCTCGTGGAGCCGTCCGCCCCGGAGGTATCCGAGAGCGAGATTCATGCCCACAGCGCACGCGGCCGGGTCGGCTGGAGCGATCATCGAACACAGTCTCAGATATTCGCGTTCGGTGAGCATGAGCAATTCTTCGCGCTTGCCTCGGGCTCGAAGATGATCGAAGAGATTGCCGCGGGAGCGGGCCCAGAGCGGGTGCGCGGGTGTGAGCGTGAGCCGCACGGCGTCGAAGACGGCGAGGAACCGCGCGTGCGCCGCGTCGTGCTCGCCTCGCCGGTCGAGGAACTTGGCGAGTTCGAGCGCGATGGTGAGCGTGTCGGGATGCATGGGACCGAGCTCGCCCGTCGAGGCCGCGAGGTCGCGCTCGAGAGCCTGTCCGAGCGCTTCGGGATGCCCACGACGCGCGAGCACTCGCTGATAACTCATGAGCGTCTCGGTCCAAACGCGGTTCCGCGTTCCGCCGGCGCGGCGGAGCGCCTCGAGGGTCGAGGCGTGCTCGGCTTCGGCACGATCGAGAAGGCCGCGTTCGGCCTGGAGCCGAGCCGACGCGATACGGCTCTCGAGGGTCGCCGGGTGGTCGGCTCCGAGAATTCTCGACTGATCGACGATCAAGCGATCGAGGATGTTCGCCGCCTCGTCGAGCTCGCCGCGCGACCTGTGATCGAGCGCGATCGCTTGCCGGGCGCGGAGAGTGCGTTCGTCGTCGGGGCCGACCGTGGCGGCGAGCGCCTGTTCGGTCTCGGCGAGGAGCCGCGTCGTCGCCTCCGAAGGGCCGAGACGGGTCATCCTCGAACCCATGGCGAGGTCGATCTCGAGGGTCGATGTCGCCCGGGGACCATCGACTCCGGCTCGTGCGCGTCGAACTTCCTCGAGCATGGCGAGCGCGACGGCGTCGTCGGTTTCCACTTCGGCGAGGAGCTCGAGCGACTCGAGGGTCTGGGGATCGTCGCGCCCGAGGAGTTCCGACTGGATGGCGACCGCGCGTTCGAGGTGTGGCCGCGCCAGGTTGTCGTGGGCCTGGGCATGATAGACCGAGCCGAGCATGCGGCGGACCGACGCCTCGACGAGCGGCCGCCCGGGGAATCCGGCACCCACCGACTTGCTCGCGCGACGGAGCACCTCCTCGACGGTGAGCGGCCCCGTGTCGATCCGCTGGGGTGCCGCCGCGGCGAGCATGTCGCGCACGAAGTAGCCCAGCACCGCCTCCGACTCCTCCGCGCGCTGGAGGGCCGATCGCTTGGCGACCCGCTCGGCCTCGGCCAACCGGTCGGCGTCGGCCTTGGCCGCGCGCTCCGAGGACGCGAGGCTCCGGAAATGCCCGGCCGACACGAGCGCGCTCGCAAATCCGACCGCGATCAGGAGCCCGATCACGCCGGAGAGCGCGGCGACTGTCGGGTTTCGCCGGCACCAGCGACGTGCGCGACCGAGCGGGCCGAGCGGACGCGCCGCGATCGGTCGGTCGTCGAGGAATCGCTCGAGGTCGAGAGCCAGGTCGCCCGCCGTCGGATAGCGGTCTCCGGGGTCGCGCGCCGTCGCCTTGGCCAGGATCGTCGCGAGATCGTCGGGCACGGTCGGATCGTCGCGGTCGACGCGCGCGATCGCCGAGCTCGAGATCTCCCGCATCAACATTGCGCGATCCGTCGCCGCGAAGGGAGATCGAAGCGTGATCAACTCATGGAGCGTGAGTCCGAGAGCGTAGACATCCGAGCGAATGTCGACCCGACCGGCAAAGCGCTCGGGGGCCATGTAGCGGAGCGTGCCCGGAAGGTCGTCGGTCGCGGTGAGATCCTCCTCCTCGACCGACTTCGCGAGCCCGAAATCGGCCACCCAGATCGTTCCCTCGCGATCGAGCAGGAGATTCGCCGGCTTGACGTCGCGATGGAGGACTCCCTGGTCGGCCGCATACTGAAGCGCCCGCGCGGCGGCGATCCCGAGTTCGGCGACGCGGCGATGGAAGGCCGGACGGTCGAGCCGATCGAGGCGGCTCGCGGCCGGTGCGGGCGGCTCGTTCGTCGCTCCCGCCTCGGCCTCCCGACCCGCGAGTCGTTCGACGAGTCGTCGTCGACCGGCCGACGACGTGAGCGACATCGTCCGCGGTTCGTCGCCCTCGCTCTCGCGTCGGCGGAGTCGACGCATCAGCGCATCGAGCGATTCGCCGTCGATGAACTGCATCACATAATAATGAACGCCGTCCTGTCGCCCGACTCCGAAGACCGGCACGATGTTCGAATGATGCAGCTTCCCGGCGATCCGCGCTTCGTGTTCGAACCGGCGCACGCTTCGCTCGCCGAGCGTCGCGGGGAGGACCTTGAGCGCGACATGCCGCCCGAGCGATTCCTGCACCGCCTCGTAAACGGTGCCCATGCCGCCGCGGCCGAGCTTGCGGACGATCCGGAAGTCGCCGAGCCGCTTGGGATGCTCCTCGGCCTCCCAACCGCGCGAAGGCGTCGCCTCCACCCGCGCTCTCGCGCCTTCGATCTCGACGAGCAGCGGGAAGAGTTCGCGGATCTCGTCGGCGAGGTCGGGCCGGCGCGCATCGTATTCGGCGATCTCGGGAGCCTCGCCCGAGCGCACGCGTTCGATGAACTCCTCGGCGAGGATCTCCACCGGATTCCGCTCGAGCGCGGGGTCAAGCATCGGACCGCCCCTCGTCGCCGCCCGAGCCCGCTTCGATCAACGCCTTCATGCGCTTGAGCGCGCGGACGTAGCGATTGCTCGCGCCCGCGGGGGTCAGGCCCAGGCATTCGGCGATCTCGGCGTTGGAGAGTTGCTCGAAGTGGCGGAGCATGAGGATCTCGCGGTCGATGGGGTCGAGGATCTCGAGCGCGGAGCGGACGCGGTCTTGGACTTCCGCGCGCACCGCGGCTTGGCTCGGGCTGGTGAGCCGGCCGAGCAGGAACGCGGCGAGCCCTTCCGAGGACGAGTCGCCCGCGACCGAGAGCGAGCCCGCCTCGCGACCCGCCTCGCGAACTCCCGCATTCAGATGAAAGCGCGTCAAGTCGACGAGCTTCTGCTGGGCGAGCGTCCGGAGCCAGAGGAAGAAGGGCACGGCGCGCGGGTCGGTCTCGGCGACGAAGCGGTCGAAGCGGCGGTCGGCCTCGATCAAGGTCTCCTGCACGACGTCGGCCGCGTCGAGACGTCCGCGGAGCCGGGCGTCCATTCGGCGGTCGATCATCGATTCGAGCCTCGCCCGGTGGCGATCGAAGAGCAGCCGGCGCGCGGAGGGGTCGCCCGATCCGGCGCGTTCCACGAGCGCCGCATCGTCCGGCGGCTCATCGCTGCTCGGTACGAGGCTCATATCTTGGAATACCGTCGACTCTCGCAAAACGTACACAGGCGTTCGATCGGAATCCCAACCGAACGCCATGCCGGGTCACATCACGGGGAGCTTCCAGGGGTCGCGATAGGGCCGGCCGAGCATCTTGGCGGCCTCGGCGTCGCCGATGATCCGCTCGGTCCTCGGATCCCACCGCAGCTTCTCGCGCTTCAGGCGCATCGCGATGTTGCCGAGGTGGCAGATCGTGATCGACCGGTGAGCCACCTCCACGGGCGCCGCGGTCGGCTCGCGCGAGATCACGCAGTCGATGAAGTTGCGGTGATGGTTCTCGCTCGCGTAGAGCTTCGTCTCGTTGGGGCCGATCACGGTGTCCTCGAGCTTTTTGGGGCTGACCTCGATCTTGCCTCGGGTCACGAACACCTTCCCCTCGCTGCCCACGAACGTGACGCCCATGCGCAGGCCGCTGGCGATCCGCATCACCAGGCCGTTCTCGTAGACGGCGTCGAAGCCGTACTCGGTCGCGGTGTTCCAGAGCGGGTCGGGGGCGAACTCGGCCGTCACCGCGCGGATCTCCACCGGGCCGCTCAGCTCGGTCCCCATGCCCCACTGCGCGATGTCGGGATGGTGCCCGCCCCAGTCGGTCACCTGGCCGCCCGAGTAGTCGTAGATCCAACGATAGTTCACATGACAACGAGCGGGCGCGTAGGGAGCCTCGGGCGCGGGGCCGAGCCAGCGGTCGTACTCGAAGCCTTCGGGAACCGCCTCGGCCGCCTTGCGGTCGCCCGTCTTGCCGAAGTCGGGCCGGCCGCCCGGCAGGCCGACCTCGACGCGCTCGAGCTTGCCGATCCGTCCGTTGCGCACCAGTTCGCAGGCGCGGAGGAACTCCTTACCCGAGCGCTGCTGGCTCCCCGTCTGGAAGATCACGCCCGTCTTCGCCACCGCGTGGCTCATCGCCCGGCCTTCCTCGACCGTGAGCGACAGCGGCTTCTGGCAGAAGATGTCCTTCTTGGCGCGGCAGGCCTCGATGACGGGGATCGCGTGCCAGTGGTCGGGAGTGCAGATCGCGACGGCGTCGACATCGTCGCGCGCCAGGAGCTCGCGGAAGTCGACATACGTCGCGCAGCTCTTGCCCGCGCCTTCGCCCTTGCGGTCGGCGTAGCCTTTCTCGATCAGGCGCTTGCCCGGCTCGCGCCCGCCGACCTTGCCGTCCCAGTAGCCCGCGCTCTCGCGGTTGACGTCGCACGCCGCGACGATCTGCACCCGCTCGTCGCGCAGGAATGCCCGGATATCATTGAATCCTTGATTACCGGTGCCGATGAAGCCGACCACGATCCGCTCGCTGGGCGGCGTCGCGCCCGAGCGGCCGAGGGCTCGGTCGGGCACGACCGCGGGAAAGGCGAAGGCCGTCGCCGCGGCGGCCGCGGTCTTCAGAAAGCCGCGACGGTCGGTCGTCGCGCTGGGGTCGCTCGAGATCGTCATCCGAGGTCGCTCCGAGGGGCAATGAGAGTCGTCGCGGGAAGCTGCGTCCCCTCATTAGAACGCGCCCGAGAGCCCGGGGCCGGCCTCCGCCGCCGCCCTTGCGGTCGAGGTTGCCGCCGGGCATCATCGACCCGGTGCCCGCCTCGCATCCGACCCCCTTCGAACGGAGAGACCGCCGTGAACCCCTCGCGCCCGCGCTTCGCCCTCTCGATCGCCCTGCTCCTCTCGGCCGCGAGCGGCGAACTCGCCCCGGGCGCGGAGCCGGCGCTCGTCCTCCGGCCCGACCGCGTCTTCCTCGGCGGCGGCGAACCGCTCGAGACGGGCTGGGTCGTGGTCGTGCGCGGCGACAAGATCCAGGCGCTCGGGCCGCCCGCCGAGGTCGAGATCCCCCCCGACGCCCGCTCGATCGAACTCCCCGGCGCGACGCTCCTCCCCGGCCTGATCGACGCGCACACGCATGTCATGCTCCATCCTTATGACGAGACGTCTTGGGAAGACCAGGTCCTCCGCGAACCGCTCGCGCTCCGCACCGCGCGGGCCGTCAACCACCTGAAGGCGACGCTCGACTCGGGCTTCACCACGATCCGCGACCTCGGCACCGAAGGCGCGGGCTATGCCGACGTCGGACTCAGGGCGGCCGTCGAGCGCGGAATCGTGCCCGGCCCGCGCCTGCTCGCGACCACCCGCGCGATCGTCGCCACCGGCAGCTACGCCCCCAACGGATTCGCCCCCGAACTCGCGATCCCCCAAGGCGCCGAGGAGGCCGACGGCGTCGACCCCTTGATCCGAGTCGTCCGCGACCAGATCGGCAAGGGGGCCGACTGGATCAAGGTCTATGCCGACGCCGCGATGGGCGGGCGCGAGGTCCGCCCGTCGTTCACCCTCGCCGAACTCCGCACGATCGTCGAAACCGCGAACGCGAACGGCGTCAAGGTCGCCGCGCACGCCGTCTCCCGCGAGGGGATGCGCCGTGCCGCGCTGGCGAAGGTCTCCACCATCGAGCACGGCGACGAGGGCGACGCCGAGGTCTTCCGGATCATGGCCGAGAACGGCGTGGCCTACTGCCCGACGCTCGCCGCCGCCGAGGCGATGTCCCGCTACGCGGGCTGGAAGCCGGGCGACCCCGAGCCCGAACGGCTCGCGCGGGTCAAGCAGGCGGTCGTCGCCGCGCGGAAGGCGGGCGTGGTGATCGCGAACGGCTCCGACATGGGCGTCTTCGCGCACGGCCAGGGGGTCCGCGAGCTCGAACTCCTCGCCGAAACCGGCATCGCCCCCGCCGAGGTCCTCGAGATCGCCACCACCCGCACCGCCCGAGTCCTCGGCCTCGACACCACCCTCGGCCGCCTCGCCCCCACCCTGAAAGCCGACCTCATCGCCGTCGAAGGCGACCCCACCCGCGACCTGAAATCGCTCCGCAAGATCCGCCTCGTCGTCAAGAACGGAGTGATCGCGACGGGGGGGTGAGCAAGTCGCCTTCGAGGGTCGAGGCACGCCGGATGCCGCGGGTCGACATGCCGACGCGTGTCGTCGCCGGCGAGAGCTGAGCACGGGTTGAGGAGAGCCCGCGGCACCCGGCGATCTACTTCTTTCGCTTGCGACTCCGCCTCGCCCCGCGCCCGTCCTCCGCTCCCGGGCTCCGCTCCTCCGGCCTTCCGGCCTGGCCTGAGCTCACGTTCGAAACTGCCTGAACTCGGCGCAGCGGAAGCCCAGGACGCGGCTCCGGAGCGACGGCTCGAACCAGCGCCGGTACGCCGCCCGCACGAACCGCGCGACGAAGCCCCAGGAACCGCCCCGGATGACGCGGCGGGCGGGCGCCGAGGCGGCGCGGGCCTTGTCGCCGTGGTCACGCGCCCGTACGTCGGAGCACCATTCGAAGACGTTCCCCAGCGTGTCGTAGAGCCCCCAGGCGTTTGGAGCCTTGAGCCCGACGGGATGGGTCTCTCGACCGCTGTTTTCCCAGTGCCAGGCGATCGCGTCGAGGTCGTCGGCGTATCGCGGACCCGTCGTCCCCGCGCGGCAGGCGTATTCCCATTGCACCTCGCTCGGAAGCGCCAGGCGGAGGTCTGGGACGCCCTCCAGGAGGCGTTCGAGGAACCGCCCGCAATCGTCCCAACTGATCCGCTCGACCGGCCGACCGGGCCCCTTGAATCTGCTGGGATTCTCGCCCATCACCGCCTCCCACAGCGCCTGCGTGCAGGGCGTGTCGAACATCCAGAACCCGCGCGAGAAGACGACATCATGGGGGTGATGTTCCCCGCCGAAGCGTTCAGGATCGTCCACGGGCGAGCCGAGGGTGGCGGTACCGGGGGGGATCCAGCGGAGGCGTTGCTTTGCGAGGGGGCTGGACTTGGTGGTCGGTTCGATGACGAGGTCGGCCCAGGGGCCGTATTGGTCGCGGCCGAAGTCGGCGGCCCAGGGGGGGCGGCGCGCGGGTTCGAGAATGAGCCGCTCGCGGTCGGTCTCGAGGCGGATGGGAGCGATGGAGTCGAATGCGAGGCCGCCGCCGTCGGCAAGCAGGATCCGCGGGCTCGCTGCGCCCGGTCGCTCCGGAGCGGTCGGGGGCGGCTCCGCTCCGCTTCGCCTCGCCCCGCGCCCGTCCTCAGCTCCCAGGCTCCGCTCCCCCGGCCTGCCGGCCCGGCCTGAGCTCACGTTCGAAACTGCCTGGAACTCGGCGCAGCGGAAGCCCAGGTAGTCGAGCCGGTCCGACGGCCCGCTCCAGTGCCGGTACGCCGCCCGCACGCTCCGAGCGACGAGGCCCCAGGAACCGCCCCGGATGACGCGGCGGGCCGACGGCGGGGCGGCGCGGGCCTTGTCGCCGTGGTCGTCCGTCCATGCGTCGGAGCACCACTCCCAGACGTTACCGAGCGTGTCGAACAGCCCCCAGGCGTTTGGGGCCTTCAGACCCACGGGATGGGTCTCCCGGCCGCTGTTCTCCGCATACCAGGCGATTGCATCGAGATCGTCGGCGTATCGCGGTCCCGTCGTCCCGGCGCGGCAGGAGTATTCCCACTGCTCCTCGCTCGGCAGCGCCAGACCGATGTCGGGAAAGCGCTCGCGGATCCGCTCGAGGAACCGCCCGCAATCGTCCCAAGTGATCCGCTCGACCGGCCGATCGGGCCCCTTGAACTTGCTGGGATTCTCGCCCATCACCGCACCCCAGAGCGCCTGGGTGCAGGGCGTGTCGAAGATCCAGAATCCGCGCTCGATCTCGACGCGGCGCTGCGGACCTTCATCTTCCCATCGCCCCTCCTCATCCTCGGGCGAGCCGAGGAGGAACGAGCCCGGCTCGATCCAGCGGAGCTTCTGGACCGCGTCGTCGACGCGGAGCGTGACCCAGCGGCCGAAGTCGTCCCACCCCCAATCATCGGCCCAACTCGGCGGCCGACCACCCGGCCAGAACGGGATCTCCCGAAACTCGACCCGCCTCGAGCCCGCGCGGAACAGCGCAACCGGCGTCGAGCGATCCTCGGGCGCAGCGCTCCGAGCCGTTGCGGGATCGAAGGGTCGCGCCGAGAGTTCGAGGTCGCCTTGCCTCAGCTCGAACAGGCTCGGCCCCGCCTTCGCCTCGGGATCGACCGTCTCGAGCAGGCTCGCCACCAGCGCCTTGGCCTGTTCGCTCAGCGCGCCCGACTCGCGCACCGGACCGAGCACGCGGCGGTACCAATACGCCGCGGCGTCGGAGACCTTGCCCCCCGCCCTCTCGATCTCCCTGCGCCGAGCATGGAGCCAAGCGTAGGCATGATCATACGCCTCTTCGCCGATCGATCGTGCGTCGTCCTCGCCGAGGTCGAGCACCTCGGCGTGGAGGATCCCTTCGTAGACCGCGGCTCGGATCTCGCGGAGCCGGGTGAGCAGGCGCCGCTTGACGGCATCGGAGGGCTTGGGCCCATGCTCGCGGAGGCTTGCGCGGTGGGCGGGGTCGAACGTCGCGGCGCGGAAGTCGCGCGTGGCGATCGCTTCGTGATTCCAGGCGAGCGCCTCGAGCCCCGGATCGCCGCCCGAGCCGTACAAGGCCCGCCGAGCCGCGCGGAGGAGCTGGGGTTCGAGCCGAGCGGCGAACGCGAGCAGCCCCAGCAAGCGGCGAACCGCCTCGTCGTCGTGCCGCTCGCCTTCCCGCATCGGCCGCGGATCGGCCGAGCCTTCCCAGGGGATGAACTCCCAAGGCTCGCCCGCTCGGGCTTCGGGACGCGACCTCGACGGCATCAACACATACGTGGGGCAACCCCGGTTCCACCAGCGGAGGGCATGCGACCGAAACGCCCGAGGCGGCCCGCCGCCGTACTGGAGCAGGCCGAGGTCGGACAGCACGAGCACGGGAGTGCCCGCTTCGGGGTCGACATAGGCGCGGACCTTGCCGTCGGAGCGGTGGAGCGTCGGCTCCCAGTACGACTCCTCGAACCAGGCGACCTCGAACCCCTCGCGCGGGTAGAGCTCTCGCAGGGCCGCGAGCACGAGATCCTGATCGGCCCAGTAGGCTTTGAGGTGTTCGCCGCGGTCGACCACGACCCGGATCTTCGTCCCCCAGCGCCTGCGGGCGACGAACGGCACGCGCCTGATCGGTTCGCCGCGCGCGACGCGACCGACGAGGCGGTCGACGTCGACCGACCGCGTGGCCTGGATCGAGGTCGCGCGGCGGCGGAGCTTGGCGAGGATCTCGGGACGGCTCGCGAGCGGGTCGAACCGCGCCGTCACGCGCTCTCGCTCCTCCCCATCCGCGAGCTCGGGCCGCTTCGGCGGCGTCACGCGCTCCTCGAGCGGCGGCAGGATCTCGAAGTAGGTCGGCATCCAGAACGGCGGCGGCGGCGTTGGAGCGCCGGGCGAGGTTCGCCGCTTCTTCTTGATTCTCTCGAGTGAGCCCGGCTTCCTCGCATCGTCCGGCTCCGTCTTCTCGAGCGTGGCGACTTCGCGAGCGGTTTCGACTTCGATGAGGACCGGCACGCGCTCGAAGCCGAGGAGCTCGGCGGCGAGGTCGAGATCGATCCCGGCGGCGCGGGCGAGCAGGAGATCGGCGCGGCCGACTTCCGCCCGCGCCCGAGGGGGAACCTGGGGCGGCGTCATTCGGGACGTCCATGCTTCGAGACGATGAAGGCCGCGAGCGAATCGAGCGCGGCGAGCGGGTCGAACTTCGTCTTGGCTGCGGCATGCGAGATCTTCAGGGCATCGACCGCGCGGAGGAGGTCGAGATACTCGGCCTGGCCCGGCAGCGGCTTGCGGCCATGAGTCCGGGCCTCCGCGCGATCCTTCGCCACCTGCTCCGCGGCTTTCTGGAGGATCCCATTCTCGTCGAGCCCGGGGAAATGCTGCCGGCCGCGCTCGATCAGGAGTTCCTCGAGCGAGATCGGACGGTCGGCCTTGAACTCCGGGTCGTCGGGCATCCAGAGGTCGAGCACGACGCAACGGCGCACGAACGGATTGGGCAGCGAGCGTTCCTCGTTGGTGGTGATCACGACCAAAGGCGCGGGCAAATGTTCATCTCGCCGGATCTTCTTGTCATATCCCGGAACCGAGAACTCCCGAGAACCGAGCACGCCGAGCAGGCCGTTGGGCAAGTCGGACTCGGCCTTGTCGATCTCGTCGATCAAGACGACGTAACCCCCGGGCGACTCGGGCTCGGCCTCGGGCTTGCTCGGATCTTCATATCCGAACGCCGTCCAGAAGACGCCGGGGGAGAGGAAGTTCTTCTCTTGGAGAGTGGAGAGGAGGTCGGACGAAGCGTCGTTCGTTTTCCCCTCCTTCGCCGCGGCGGCGATGATGGTTCCCATCGTCTGAGCCTCGGCGAGGCGGCGGACGGCGTCGAACCGATAGAGCAGGTCGCGAGCTTCGGATCGCGAGTCGACGACCTCGGGGAGCAGCCTCCGCCCAAGCACCACCGCCGCGGCCTCCGCAAGCTGAGTCTTCCCGATCCCCGGCTCCCCTCGCACCAACAACGGCCGATCACAAGCCAGAGCCGCCATCATCGCCACCCGCGACCGCCGATCGAGCACATGCACCAACCCCGGAGCATCCGGCGTTCCGGCTCGCCGAACGACGTGGTCGTTCGGGAGACTCGCGAGGACCTGCAGAGGGTCGACGTTGCTTCTTCGCGGCTCGATTGCGTCGGTCATGAGGGGGAGCCCTCGAGTGGTTCAGGAATGGAAGAGGTCGACGATTTCCGCAAGCCTTGTTTCGATGAGGGCTTCCTCCGTTTCCGTCGGAGCGCCTTTGCAGCATTCCTGCCACTGGAACCCGAGGCTCGATACCTTTCTCCGATGCTTCTCCTCCACCTTCGAGATCGCATCGTCGAGGTCCTTCGAGAACTGAACCCAGATCTCCTCATGCGTGGATATCCTCTCGAGTTCCTTGATTCCTTTGGGGATGATGGCCGTCGGTCGTACACCTTCGATGGCGAGCCTGCTCAACCAGACGCGGGCCAGGTAGACGAACGGTTCGGTCAGGCTCCCTCCGTCCGCCATACCCTTCGCGCAGAAGGATCTCGCGATTCTCTCCGAGGTCCCCCAGAGTATGGGGTCGTCGGGAGCTTCGATGTCGTAAGGATGAGAACTGCCGATCTTCGAGAGTTTGGTCCTGTCCAACGACTCGGGAATCGCGCTGGAGAACGGTCGTTTGTCGCGATGTGCATTGCGAACCTCGGCTCCGAGCGGTTTCCAACTGTATGCTCGCTGAATCGTGTCCTCGCGCGTCGCCTCCGAGTCGGTGGGGGCAAGCTGTGCGGGATCGACCAAGTGCAGCGCGATTTCGATGCATCGCCTCAGCACGATCGCTCGGTCCGGAGGAGGAGTCGTTCCCAGGCCCGATTCACCGACCGCCTTCACATAGAGGCTCAGTCGCTCGTCCGTGCCGGGCAACTCGAATAGCTTCATGATCGTCTCGTCGAGGCTCGCCGAAGGGTCGCCCCACAATCCTAGCGCGGCGCGCAGGTTACCATGGAATCGCAAGAACTCAGACTGACAAGTGCGGTTCAACTCATTGAAGCACACCAGAATTCGTTTGTGGATGATTCGCTCGCGCTTCGTACGAAACAGGATCGGCTCGATCTCGACTTTTTCCGATTTGGTGAGCTTCGCCTTTCCCTCGTCCGAAGTGCGAGGGACGTATTCCCCGTCCCGCCAAATGTACCGGGGCCCATTGACATCGCTCTGGAACTTATTCCGTAGAATCTTGATATCCTCATCGACAAACTCGAGTTCTTCCAGGGATTTCGCCTCGAAACGGCGCTGCAGCAACACTGCGCAGATCGTTTCCAGCACCGACTTCGGTGAGGCGGCTATGCCCTTACCATTCGACGAACCGTCCGGTTCAACAATCCATGATTCGAATGTTGTCTCAGCCAGATTCAAGACTGTGTTCATGAGCGGCTTCGTCTCGCCCTCGCCGCGTTCGCGATCTGATTCCCCCGGGCTGTAGATCCTCACCGTCGAGGTGCTCGAGTTCCGACTGTCATCCTCGCGATCGCTCCCGGATTGCTTCGGATGGTTTCCCTCGTCCTCTTGCTCTCCCTTATCCTTACTGACGGGCTTTGGCCTGAAAGACAGTCCGGACTCAGAGTGCACCTTCTTGATCCAGAAGGCGAAGTCAGTTTTGAGATAGACGTATTGCTCCTGCTTCTTTGTCTTCTCTTGCTTCTCCTGGGTTTCTTCCTTCTTTCGCTCAGCCATCGCCATCGCTCCAGAATCGCAAAGCACCTCGTTCGGCTCGCGGTGCGGTGTCGAAAACGTGAGCACGAGTAGAATAAGAGCGCGAACCGCCCCCCGCAAGCGCCGAGGGGACGCTCGCGAAGGGGGGGACGGGGTGGTGTTCAACTTCGGGGCGTGGTGAGCCGGAAGCGGGTGTCGAGCCGGCTCGACAGGATGACGAGGCGCGGTTCGCTTGGATCCGCGACCATTCGGAGGAGGGTCTTCATCGCGACCTCGGGCAAGCCGTTGTCGACTCGACCGAAGGCGATCTCGGCGAGTCCGCTCGAGTCGCCGGACATCTGGGCCTCGAGCTCGAGGCGTTGATCGGGGATCATCAACAACCGCATGGCTCTCATGATCGTTCATCTCCTGCGTCTGCGAATCGAGAAGTCGCCCGGGCGAACTCGGAGACCCGGCGATCCCGCGTTGGGATCGCTCCGGAAGCCGTCGTCACGGCGTCTCCGAAGGCCATTCTCGACGAGCACCGCGGAAGATCAATCCCCATGCACCGCAACGACTTGCGTCGACATCGCCCCTCCGGTCGGCGCCGGTCGATCAAGCGCGGTCGTCGGTCGATCGGCGGTCGTTTCGAGGGTCGTCAGGGTCGGAAAGATCGCGTGCCCGGTCGGTCGTCGGTTCTTTCGGGCTTCTTCAGGATTTCTCGATTTTCTTCGGTCGCGCGGGCCCGGAAGTGACCGCGACGGATGCAGAAGCGTCCCGATTCGTTTTTTGCTCGACATCCCGAAGCGGTCCGATCATCATGCCCCTATTCGAGCCTCTCCAGTCATGAGAACACTCGGAGTCGAACATGAAGCGGCTTTGGATTCGGAGTTCGTTCGCATGCGTCGCCTTGCTGCTCGCGACCTCGTTCGCCGAAGCGGGGCAGCGACTCTATTCGATCAACTCGGCAACCAATGAACTCGTGACGATCGACGTCGACAACGGCGCGGTTGCGGTCGTCGGGAGCCTGGGCCGCGAGGTTCGCGACATCGACCTGGCGATGCTCGACGGCAGGCTCTACGGCCTGAGCACCGACTTCGCCGCCCGCCGCGCCGAGCTCCTCGAGATCGACGCCTTCGACGGTTCGTCGACGCTGCTCGGCAACCTCGCCGTCGGCTCGACCCGCGCCACTCACGCCGAGAGCCTCGGAAGCACGGGCGGCCGACTCTACGCAGGGTTCACGCTCAGCCCGAGCGACACCACCTCGGGCCGACTCGGAGCCGTCTCCCTGACCGGTGCGATCACGGGCGACGTCGCCGTCGGCACCGACCTCGACGGCCTCGCCGCCGACGCCCTCGGCCGGCTCCACGGCATCGACTCCGTCCCCCCGGGAACCGTCCACCTCGACGCGCTCCAGCCCACCCAACGCGTCGCGAGCTACATCAACGCCGGGCTCGCGAACGACCTGGTATTCTCCCAGGGTTTCATCTACATGATCTTCCACCAGACCTCGAGACTGTCGGTCGTCGACGCCGCGACCCGACAGTTGGTGCGCTCGGTCGACCTCAGCGTCGCCGGCGAGTACTTCGGCCTCGAAGTCGTCGCCGTTCCCGAGCCGACCACGCTCGCCCTCGCCGGCCTCGGCATCACAACCCCCCTCCTCGCCCGCCGGCTCCGCCGCCCGAGCCGCTGAGATCGGCTTCCCCGTCGCGGCGACCGAAGAATCGGGCCGACGAGTGCAACTCTCTCCGCGTCCCGCCGATCGCCGCGTCGCTCGGCTCCGTCGCTCAGGGATCTCGGGTTCGAGCCGACCAAGCGTCGGCTCGAGGCTCCGATCGACCCGGAGCAATCAGGAGTCATGCATCCCCTCGCACCGATATTGCCCCATTCATGCACAGACCAGCGAAACGAATACAACAACAACTGTCGGCACGAAAAGAAGAGCACTCGCATCGACTCAACCAAGACTCCGTGCCCCGAACACATGCGGACTCTACCAACTGATCATCAGTCGGCGTGGCTGTCCACCAAGATGAGCACACTCCAGATGCCCGCAACGAGCCCAAGTCCCTCGGATCAGTCGAGAGGATTGCGCCGGCGATCGGCGAATCGCTCTTGGAACTCGATGACGATCGACCGCAGGCGATCGTCGAGTGCGGCCAGGGTCGGGGTTGCGATCTCCGGGGGAACGCCGCCGTGGAAGGCTTCGGCGATGCCGCCTGCGATGCAGGCCATGGTGTCCGCGTCGCCGCCGAGCGAGATCGCGTTGCGCACCGCGTCTTCGTAACCGTCCGACTCCAGGAACGCGATGATCGCTTGCGGCACCGACCCTTGGCACGAGACGTCGAATTCGTACCACTCGCGGATGTCGTCGAGCCGCTGGGAGAGGTCGTAGCCGAATTCGCGTTCGAGATGTGCTCGGATGTCGACCTTCGCATACCCCGAGCGAGCGAGGAAGATCGCCGAGGCCGCGGCCTGGGCGCCTCGGATTCCTTCGGGGTGGTCGTGCGTGACCTCCGCGCTCGCCTTCGCCTCGGCCATCACCTGTTCGAGCGTGTCGAATGCGAATCCGACCGGGCCGACCCGCATCGCCGAGCCGTTGCCCCAGCTCCGGTACGGCTCGCGCCGGCGCCCCGCGGCCCACTGGATGAAGCTGCCGCCGTATCCGGCGCGAGGGTAGGCGTGGAAGTAGTCGTGAAACGCGTCGACATAGCAACCGCCGTGCAGCAATCGATCCGCGACGGCGACCGTGAGGACGGTGTCGTCGGTGAACCGACTCTCCTCGACGAACAAGGGAAAGTCCTTCGTCTTGGTGGACGCCCCCTCATGCACCGACCCGATGACGTCGCCCGCGATCGCCCCGAGCATCGTTCGCCCCCCAATTTCGAACACCCCGACGCGACGGACCGCACGGTCGAGGCAGAACGCCGAATCGACGATCCGGGCGCTCGGCTCGGAGGTCGACCGCTTCGGACGCCTACTCGACGTCGAACGCCACGCCCACCACGTTCGTATAATTCTTGTTGTCTCCGGGTTTGGTGTGCCAGACTCGGTTGACCCAGAGGAAGGAGGAGTTGCCGCCGTCGAGGAAGACCGCGTTGTCCACGCCGCAGGCGTAGAGCTTATCGCGCAGGGCTTCGAGCGAGATCCCCGTCGACGCGGTGTCGCGTTGGTGGAGGACGATGATCTTGCCGTCGGACGACGCGTGGCCGATGATCGTCTTGCCGCGTCGGGCGCCTTGACGGTGGTAGTCCTTGAAATTCTCGTTGTTCCGCTGCGTCAGGTACGGCTTGTCGGCGGGGCTGGGTTCGCCGGTCGCCGGCGCGGAGGAGGATGCCCCCGCCGAGTACGTGTTCCCATCGCCGTACTTGAGGCCGTTGATGATCAGCGGCCCCAGGCCGCCGATGGCGCAGCGAGTGTCGGCCGAGGGCGGGTCGCCGAAACCGAATTCCCACCGCTGAGCCGCCCTCTGGGCGACGTAAAACCGATTCGGCTGCGCATTGCCGCCGATGATGCGCTGGTCCTGAACGAGCCGGCCCTCCGGGGAAGTGTTGCTCGCGTCGCTCGACGTACCCAGCACCCCCCAGAACATCGCAGTTTTGTTCACGTCATAATAATTACCGTTGACGACGACCTCGACCCCCTGCTTGACCGCCTCGCGGTCGACGAAGGTCGTGAAGTACTCGTCGGCCGTGCGGATGATGAGCCGCATCTTCGTCTGGATCGACATCACGACATAATAGAGATCGCCGTCGGTATAGACCTTCGAGGACGACGGAGTGTTGTCGAGGACGCGAAGCCCGGTGAGAGCCTTGGGTGTGGTCGCCGCCATGCGGGAGTCCTTTTCTTGCCGTTGGAGAGTGCGGATCGGAGCCGACGACCGCAAACGCGACGCCTCCCCGCCGGAGCCCGCGTCGACCTCGATCATCCACGCCGAATCACCCGGCTCGCGGCGCCGCGGCGCGAGCGTCGTGGATCGTCAACGCCTCGCGAATCCCGGACGCAGTCTTCGCCGGACCGGCAGCAAACGCCGCTCCGGATCCCCCACGGCTCGCCCGCCGAACCGCGCCGGCGATGTCGAAAGAGGCCGCAGATCTTCATGACGCGCCCGAATGGTACGCAGATCTGTCGGACTCGTGACGGAGATCCTCCCCGAGGCCCAACCGCATCGTCGCCCTCACCCCCGCGACCCACCCCGTCGCCGTTTCGAAGTTGGATGCGGAGGCCGCGCTGCCGAGGCTGCGCTGCATGTCATTGATTGCGCTGATTGCCCGCTCGGCTTCGGTGCCGTGCTCTTCGTGAGAACCCGCCTCCCCCCGCCCTCGCGACTCGCCCCGGAACCGCCCGCGCCCCGGCGGATCCAGGTCTCCGTGGACGCCGTCACCCCGCTCCCCCCTCGCGTCGATCGACGACTGAGGAGGGAGCGGGGTGAGGTTGGAAAGGCTCGAAGGAGCCCGTCGGCGTTGGTTGAGGGGGCGAGCCGTCGCGTCGCTGGGAACTCACGAAGCCGGCAGCCTTGCTCGTGTATCCCCCGCCGGCGGAGCCGAGGATGCGGCGGTCGATGGGGGAGGAGGCTTCGTGGGGTGTGGTCCATGCCTCGCGGGACTTCTTCGCCGTTCCCGTTTCCCTCGGCCTTTCAGTCCGCCCCGAGCGGGGTGATCGGCATCGGCTTGAGATGCTTGACGCGTTCGATTCGGGGAGAGATTCCAAGTCGATGAGATCTCCCCCTTGCAATCTCGACCCGGGAGAGCTGCATGCGCGGAGGAGATCACGCCTGATCCCGCGGCCTCTCGAAAACGACCGGGGCCGGCTTCGGCCCCGGATCAGCTTCGAGGGCTCAATCCCCGGCGAGCGTGAGGATCACGCTGACGATGTCGAGGATGTCGCGCCAGGTGTTCAAAGCGATTTCCGAGCTGGAGTAGAAGATGTCGTCCGTCTCGTAGTAGTTGTGTCCGTCGTAGGTGTCGGCGTTGACGCTGTCAAGGCCGCCGCCCGTGTAGATGGTCTCGGCGACATCGTCGGACGCATTGATCGTGTCTTTCTCCGAGCCGGCGTCGAAGTAGTCGACGCCGTCCTCACCGCCGAGGAAGTCCGAGCCGGAGCCGCCGAAGAGGCTGTCGTCGTCGTCGCCTCCGACGAGGATGTCGTCGCCTTCGCCGCCCGAGAGGATGTCGTCGCCCGTGCCGCCGCCGAGCGTATCGTTGCCTTCGCCGCCCACGAGGGTGTCCGCGCCGGCTTCGGTGATGGAGTTGCTGTGCCAGCCGGTGACGTAGCCGGAGTATTCGCCGGCGACGACGCTGCTCCCGAGGATGTCGTTGCCTTTGCCGCCGTTGAGGAAGTCGTCCCCGTCGCCGCCGCGGATGAGATCGTTTCCGTCATCCCCGAACAGATAGTCGTTGCCCTCGCCGCCGAGGATCACGTCGTTCCCGTTGCCCCCGACCACGATGTCGTGACCTGCCATGCCGTAGATGGTGTCGTCGCCTTCTCCGCCGTGGATCACGTCGTTGCCGTCTTTTCCGTTCAGGGTGTCGTTGCCTCCACGCCCGTAGATGCGATTGTCCAAGTGGTTGCCTTCGATCGAGTCTCTCCAGGAGGTGCCGACGACGTTCTCGAAATCGCCGCCCTGGGTCGAAATGGTGTGGCCTTGGTAGACCTGTTGGAAATCGCTTTTGTAGAGACTGATGGAGATGCTCTGCGTGGCGGCGCTGAAGTCGAGGGTGTCGACGCCGCCGTCGACCATCTCGGCGAGGGTGTCGTTGCCCAGCCAGCGGGTCGAGGCGAAGCGGTAGGTGTCGTCCCCGCGGCCGCCGCTTATCAGGTCGTTGCCGAAGCCGCCGTCGAGGGTGTCGTTGCCGTCGCCGCCGGAGATCTGGTCGTTGCCGACGCCGCCGAGCATGAAGTCGTGGTCGTCGTCGCCCACGAAAATGCCGTTGGCGAGGATCGCTCCGAGGATGTCGTCGCCGTTATCGCCGTGGAGGGTGTCGTTGCCTGAGCCGCCGCGGAGGATGTCGTTGCCTTCACCTCCGTAGAGTGCGTCGTCGCCGTTCTCGGTGCGGCGGATCTCGCCGTTGAGCATGACGACGAGTCCGAGCTGGTCGTGACCGTTGCCGCCGCGAAGGATGTCGTTGCCGTCGTCGCCGCGGACCCAGTCGTTGTCGTCGCCGCCGTCGAGGGTGTCGTTGCCCGCACCGCCGCCGAGCTGGTCGTTGCCGCTGCCGCCCAGGATCGTGTCGTTTCCGGGCTCGGACGAGACGACGCCCACACTCAGCCAGACGGCGCCCAGCGTGTCGTTGCCGGCGCCGCCGTCGATCAGGTCGTGTCCGGATCCTCCCGCGATCACGTCGTGGCCGTCTTCCCCGTAGAGCCTGTCGTTGTTGGAGCCGCCGATCAGGTTGTCGTTGCCGGCACCGCCCCAGGCGGAGATCCGGATCTTGGTCATGTCGGTCGCGACGATCTGGTCGTTTCCTGCGAGGCCCCAGACGCTCAGCTCGAAGCGGCCGGGGTCGGCGATCGGGAATTCGCGGGTGACGGTTCCGGCCGAGTTCGCCGCGGTGATCGAGAGGGTCTGAGTCGAGCTGGCGTAGTCGATCTGGATATTGTCGTCGCCCGGCGTACCGAAGACGGCCAGGCTGTTGGTCAGCGGCTGGAAGAGGACGCCGTTCGTGAGCAGAACGCGGTCGCCGAGAGATTCGACCGAGGGCTGTGCGCGGCGGCGGGAAGCCTTGGGTGCGGGACGCGAAGAGACTGCTCGGGAGATCCAGTTCTGTCGCTTCATGGCGGTTCACTCCAGTCGTGCGAGGGACGAGCGGTTGAGTGCCGGGGTCCGCGACCGCGGCTTCTGAAGGACAGTCAGCCCTTCCGGCCCAAACCTGAGAGCTCGTCGCCGATTTTTTCTCGACTGGAGGACG
>JANRKW010000032.1:0-50955 GCA_033763215.1 Isosphaeraceae bacterium
GCGGGGGTGAAGCGGGATCGAGAAAAGATCGAGAATCGCGGTTGACAGCGTCGGCATGATCCGATATAAATCCCAACGCACATCGAGGAGTCTCGATTTCGAGACACTCGAAGGGCGAACACCCTCGCGTTCTCAGCGACATCGAGGGAATCCCGACACCTTATGGATGAGGCGACTTCGGAACGGATTCCGGCCGACCGGCGCTGGTCAGCCCGTACGATCTGATTTCAGCACCGCTCGAACCCACTCCGACGCTCGATCGCTTCTTCGGCCGCACGGCACTTCGCGGACATGGCACGCGCCATGGTCGTCGAGGGAGCCGATAGGACCCGAGAAACACCTCGACGTACCCCGACCCGATCCGCCCTCGCCGGCGGAGGCATGGTCGACCCGGCGGAATGACTTCGCCGAGCCGCCCGTTGCCGAAGGGTCCTCCTCAGAGCCGAATGGATTTGCGCCGCGCCTTCGATCCCGCATCCTCGAGTCGACGCACCCGGGGATGAGACGGATCGGCCGGCACTAGAGGGAGAAGCCATGCAACGGATGCGCCGCAACACCGTCCCCGCCTTCGCCGTGTTCGCCCTGGTCGCCTTCGGCTTCCTGGGCTCGGCCGCTCGCGCCGACCTGATCCACCCCGACGACAAGACGAAGTTCCCCGACATCTCGGGCGGATTCGTGAGCGGCACCGCCGCCTACTCCGCCGCCACGGGCATGTTCCAGGTGCAGAACATCCCGTTCGCCCTGGCCCTCGGCATGGGGCCGACCGACAGCTACGAGATCCAGTCGACCGACGCCGGCCTCCGCAGCGAGGTCCTGAGCGTTCAGCTCGACGACGCCGGAAAGATGGTCGCGGGGTCGGTCTCCGACTTCACCCTCTTCGGCAAGGTCACCATCGGCGCCCAGACCTTCAGCGGCCAACTCCTCAAGGGCAAGGTCCACGCGGGCGTCGGCTCGCTCGACCTCTCGAAGAGCCCGACCAATATCGCCGGCGCGGCGATGTTCGACCTCGACCTCCAGATCGACAAGTCCCAGAGCCTGCTCGGTCAGGCGTTCAGCGGCGGCTACGCCTACCTCCGCCTCATGGTCGAGAAGGGCAGCACGTTCGACGGCTCCTTCACCAAGGACTTCAGCGGCTACAAGGTCAGCTCGAACCTGCGAGCCTACGAAGGTCTGCCCCCGGCTCCCGTTCCCGAGCCGACGACGCTCGTGGTGCTGGTCGCGGCCGGAGCCGGCCTGCTCTTCCACCGTCGCCGCAAGATCTCCCGCGCCGAGCTCGAACCCGCTCGGGTCGCCTGAGCGATTCGACGCCCGACACGATCGACGCAAGAAAACACCGCGATCCCGACCAGACGCTCCCCATCGGGAGCATCGGGTCGGGATCTCGGTGTTTCGCGGAGGCCGGTCGAGGCTGGAATCAGTCGGCCAGGAAGGTCGCGGAGAGTTTGCCGATCGCCTCGTTCTCGATCTGGCGGACGCGTTCGCGGGTCAGGCCGAGCGACTCGCCGATTTCCTTGAGCGTCTTGGGGGGCGAGTCGTTGAGCCCGAACCTCATCCGGAGGACGGTCGCCTCGCGCTTGTCCATCTCGTCGAGCCGATTCATGACGAGCTTGAGGTTGTCGGCCTCGACCATCTCGACGTCGGGCGGACGCGTGCGCTCGTCCATGAGCATCTCGCCGAGGCTCCAGCCGTTCTCGGGTTGGTCGGTCTGGGGGACGAGGTTGTAGACCTTGATCGCCTTCTTGACGATGGCGAGCTTCTTCTTGGGCAGGTCGAGCGACTTGGCGATCTCCTCGACCGTCGCGGGCCGTCCGAGCGCGTCCTGGAGGTCGGATGCGGCCCTTCTCCACTTGCAGAGCAGCTCGACCATGTAGGCGGGGATGCGGATCGGCTTGGCGGTGTTGACGAGCGCCCGCTTGATCGACTGCTTGATCCAGTAGCTCGCGTAGGTGCTGAAACGCGTTCCGACGGCGGGGTCGAACCCCGAGACGGCGCGGAGGAGCCCGATGTTGCCTTCCTCGATGAGATCCTGCAGCGAGAGCCCCTTGCCGACGTAGCCTCGGGCGATGTTGACGACGAGCCGTAGATTGGCCCGGACCATGCGGTCGCGGGCGGCCTTGTCGCCGTCGGCGATCCGATGGGCGAGCATCTTCTCCTCATCGGCGGTGAGGAGCGCCATCTCATTGATCTCTCGGAGATAGGTCTCCAAGGGACTCTGCACCGTGTCACGGCGGTGTCGTCGAATCCGGGCCATTGAGGTCCTCGCGAGTCGAGTCGGTCGTACGAGTGGGTCGGATGAGAGTCGAGCCCGGCGAGTCTCGGGGGATCGCGGCCCGAGTCGACCTCGCCTCGCGGATCGCTCTGAGCGAACGTCGCGAGTCGGAGCCGTGGGCAGAGAAAGGACCGAACATCGCCGGGCGGGAACCGGGGTCGACGACGCCCATCGGCCGCTCCGCCTCCAGCGGGTGCGATGGACACCTCGGGACCCTCTTACCGATCGACCGTGATCACATCCGCGGAAAGCCGACCCGCCACGCCCGAAAACGACCGCGACCCGCCCTGGAAGGCGGATCGAGATCCCACTCGTCGGACGCTCACTCCTCGCTCGCGAACCTCCCGCTCACGGTCTGACCTTTTCTATCGGGTCAGCAGAGAGGGAACTTAAGGAAGGCTGTCAATCTGGAGAACTTCAGTGATTTGAGAAGTATAGCAGATTTTCTGAAGTCTGTCGGACGGCCCTCGTCATTCGATCCGATCGCCGTCCGCCCGCGTTCCCATCGCGCGCCAGTGCTTCAGGTCGATGGAGTCGCGCACGAAGCGCACCGAACCATCGAAGAACAAGACGTTGACGCCTTGCGGATGCCGGCTCCGAGCGGTGAACGTCCCGCCGCCGGGGGGGAGTCGAGGCGTTCCCCCGACTTGCGTGATGCAGTCGGCCCCCGACCAATTCGGCGGCGCCGTGTGATTGTACAAGGTCGACCCTTGCTCGGCCTGGATCCAAAATTGGCCATACTCCGTTCCGAAGAACGCGGGAGTGGTCTCGAGCGAACCGCAGACCCGCATCGTCCCATCGCCGTCGAGGCCGAGGAGCAGACCCGTCGACCAGAAGTCCCGGCGCCGATCGTACCTGGTTGAGCCGTTCCAACTCCCGACGACTCGCTCGGAGAATGCGGCGGTTTGGCTCAGTCCGTCGGTGATGTCGGCGGCCCGGTAGGGCGTCAATGTGAAGCCGCCGCCCCCTCGACCTGCCCGCGAGGAAACGGAATTGACGAGCGGTTCCCTTCCCATGCAGGCAACATGATTCACTCCCGGCCAGAGCGTGTTGGGCAACGAGTCCGAGGGACAGAGGAACACCGACAATTTGGTCTTCAGAGCCGTCGAATTCTTGATCGAGAGTGAGGGGGGAACATACCCAGACCGCAATTGAGAGTTGATGGAATTGAAGAGTGCCGATTGCTCCAAGAAGGGAAGTAGGAACGTATGAGCCGAGTAATCGTAGAGAAAGTCGCCGGCGTCCGAGGGCGTCGGGTTATCATGGCCGAAGCCCGCCGGATACCGCGAGTGCACCGAATGGTGGGACGCCAGAGCCAAGCCGATCTGCTTCAAGTGATTGGCACATTCCAGCGTGCGCGAAGCCTCGCGCGAGGCCTGCACGGCCGGCAAGATCAGCGCCGTGAGCACGCCGATGATCATCAGGACGACGAGGAGCTCGATGAGCGTGAATCCGCGGCGACTTCGACGAGTCATCGGGTCAATCTCCAATCAGAGCCGTGATCGGGAGCACCAACCGCGACACCTCGGGATGATCGAGCTCGAGGACGACGTCGCTCCGCCATGTTCCCTTCTCGAGCGGGGTTTGAACCTCGATGTCGAGGAAATGTCTGTCGCTGCTCGCCCGCGAGTAGTGAATCCGAACCTTGTCCTTCGAGCCCCCCTCGGTCCCCGTGTTCAAGACCCGAACCGGAACGTCGGACTGCAAGATCACCCGTCCCGCGAGTCGTTCGTCCTTCCGCGCCAGGAACAACCGGCTCGGATGCAGCGCCACTCTCGGCGCCAATTCCCAAAAGACGGGGAGGTTGTAACGAATCAACTCGTTTCCATTGCAGACACAGCGGATCGATACCGCCTCGCGATGACTGCCTTCGCTCGCCGTGCCTGTCAGTTGTAAGATGAGGAGGCCGAATTCGTGTGCATCCGTGGGAGCCTCGTGGCCGCCGACCTTGCCTCGGCGCACTCCATCGAGGTCGGAGGTAGCCTTGATCGCGGAGGAAGTCGGCTCGAATGTCAACCGACATTCCGGGCAGAGCTGGAAGCCCCTCGAGGTGATCTTCAAGCGTTTCTCCGTGGACGGGAGACGATTCATCCGACCAAAATCCGCCTCACCCGGCTCCAAGGAGAGTCGACTGACGAGGTTCCATCGGACCACGAAAGCAAGAGACGGGCTTTGCTCGGAATCCGTCGTGACCTTCAGGACGGCCGATCGAATCCCCGTCGTGCTTCCCGGCTCGATCAGCGCTTCGAGCGTCGATGTCTTTCCCGGATCGAGGTCGCGTTGCTTCAGAGCGGCGTCGGTGCAGGTGCACGAGAGTTCCAGCTTCTCGAGATGGACGCGCTCCGCGGTCTCGTTGACGATGAGAGCCTTGACGGGGATGGGTTCCGGGTGGTCCTCGATGACGAGCGTTCCGAGGTCGATCGAGTTCGGCTCCATCCGGAGTTCACCCGGCGCGGTCGCATCGAGGTCCGTCCTCGAGCCGCAACCACTCGCGAGGAGCAGCACGACGACGAGCGATGCGACCGCGCGTCGCCGCTCGAGCACGCGTCTGCCGACCTGCCCGAGGCGGAAGATCACCGCCAAGGCAAGGCACACAAGGGTGCCCACGATCGCGGATTGCCTGAGCATCCGTCGGCGACCGATCGACTCTTCGGCCTCGAGTTCGACCCGACTGAGCAGCAGCGAGTTTCCCTCCCAGATCGCGTCCCATGTCTCGATGGGTATCGATACGTTCCTGGGATAATCGACATACTGGACAAAACGGTCGGACAGGTCATGGAGCACGACGAAATGGCGGTTCAAGATGAGCGTGACGCAGAGCAGCGGTTCCTTTCTCCATCGGAGGTTGTCGAGGCTCGTCCGAACCATCAGAGTATGAAGACCCCGGCGTTTCGCTTCGGCTTCGAGTTGCGCGATGGAGTACCCATTCGCGGGTTCGCCGAGCGCATCGAGAACCTGCTCCGGGCTGCACCGCTCGATTCCCATCGCCTCGAACGCGACGGAGAGAGCATATCCTCCGCAAAACGCCTCCGGGATCGGCTTTTCGTCGGCTCCGGTCTGAGCTCGAACGCCATGGGAGCAGAGAACGAGGCAGGACGCGGAGAGCACCGCAAGCCTGAGACCCATCGGAATCCTCGCAGTCGTCGCTGGAGCCGAGGAGGGGGGAAGAGAACATGTCAGGGCTTCTTGTTCAGGAGCGACCCGGACTTCATCGAGTCGAGAAACGACTTGTCGACCGCCTTGGAACTGGTCGCCTTCTTGTTGATCAGAGTCCGCCGACTCGCGGCGGGCTTGGTGAAATCGATCACGACGACATTGTCGGGCAACCGAGCGAAGAACGCCCGCTCGGTGAAGTAGTCCGCGGGAGGCGGCTCCAGCGAGAATTCACGCGTCGTGAGCCGATACTCCGAGTCCTTCTTGTCGCTCGCGCCCACGAACCGGGTCACCGTGAGTTCCGAGAGATAGGCTCGACCGTTGGCCCCTCTCTTCCAACGGAAACCGCCCTCGCGATCCCCCGAACGCCCGCCCTCTCCTCGATAACTGAAGCCCACGATATTGAGGTCGTTGGCGATCGAGAAATCGATCGTCATCCTCGCGTCGACGTCGGTGCGCACAAATCGAACGCGATCGCCTTCCTTCTCCAGTTTCCCGGAGACGACGGACTTCACGGAGGCGGGCATCTTCATGTCGACGAGCTCGATCCAGGGACGACCCGCTCCAAAGTCGGGACCACAGCACCAGAACCAGGACATCCGCGGAGACACATTGAGCATCAGTTGCTTGTCGTCTTCATCACTACGATCATAGGCGCGAACAATCTTCTGATCGGTGATGAAACAATAGATCTTGCGATCGGCGTGCAGCAAAACGAAAGCCGGTTCCTTTTGCTCCGCGATCGGTTTTACGGGTCCTCCCCGAAAGAGATAGCCTTCGGGATCGTTCAGCTTGACCGCGATCTCGAAGTCGCCTTTCGCCCATTTCAGTCGAACCTTCGCTTCCGCCGTCTTGCTCATGAGTTCGTACTTGTGGAGGAGGTCAAACGTGCCGCTGCCCCGAGAAGCCTCGGCTTCATTCGTCGCAAGCGCGGCGGCGAGTACGTCGCGCAATCCCGGGGTCGACTCCTGCAATTCCACCTGAGCAACAGGAAGCACTCCGATAAGCGCGAGCATCATGGCTCCTCATCGAATCGTGGTCATGAACGAGGAAGTCGGACGAACGGGGCGCGGTCGAAGACGCATCGCCCCGCGATGCCCGGAACTCAATGTGCCGACGAACACCCCGGATCGATCCCCGACACCGCCGCCTTCGGTAGCTATACGGTCGGATCTGGAGCCGAGGGGGGGGAAGAACACGTCAGGGCTTCTTGTTCAGGAGCGACCCGGACCTGGTCGCGTCGGGAGACGACTTGTCGACCGCCTTGGAGCTCGGCGCTTTCTTGTTGATCAGAGTCTGCCGATTCACGGCGAGCTTGGTGTGATCGATCACGACGACATTGTCGGGCAACCGCGCGAAGAACGACCGCTCGGTGAAGTAGTCCTCGGCGGGCGGCTCCAGCGAGAATTCACGAGTCGTGAGACGATACTCCGAGTCCTTCTTGTCGCTCGCGCCCACGAACCGGGTCACCGTGAGATCCGAGAGATAGGAACGGCCGTTCGCCGCTTTCTTCCAATGGAAGCTGCCCTCTCGATTCTCCGAGCCCGGGCGCCCACGCATTCCCCGATGGCTGAAGCCCACGACATTGAGGTCGTCGGCGGCCGAGAAGTCGATCTTCAGGGTCGAGAAGGCGTCGGAGCGAAGGAACCGAACCCGATCCCCTTCTCGATCCAACTTCCCCGAGACGGAGTTGATCGCGGGGATCCTCGTCATGTCGACGAGATCGATCCACGGAGTACCCGATCCGAAATCGGGGCCGTGGAACATGAACCAGGACATGCGCGGCGACACATTGAGCATCTGGTGATTGTCCATCGCTTTGAGACGATCATAGACGCGGACGATCTTCTGATCAGCGATGAAACAATAGGTGTAGAGATCGCCGAACAGCAATACGAAGGCCGGTTCCTTCTGCTCCGAGATCGGCCTCGCGGGCCCGTCGCCGAACAAGTAGCCCTCGGGATCGTTCAGCTTGACCGCGATCTCGAAGTCGTCGTTCGCCCATTTCAGTCGAACATTCGCTTCCGCCGTCTTGCTCATCAGGTCGTACTTGTGGAGGAGGTCAAATGTACCGCTGCCCCGTGAGGCCGCGGCTTCGTTCGTTGCGAGTGCGGCCGCGAGCGTGTCGCGCAATCCCGGGGTCGACTCCTGCAATTCGACCTGACCGGCAAGAAGCACGCCGAGAAGGATGAACATAGAGACTCCTCGAGCAATGATCGATCATCAAAGGCGAGTCCGTTTATTCGGGGCGCGGTCGAAGACGCGGCGCCCCGTGTCGATCGCCGACGAGCCCTTCGGCTCTCGGCTCGGTCGTGGTTCCGGCCGCTCGGTTCGAGACCGAGACGGACGGTGTCGCCGGAACGAGAGCCGGCGGAGTTCGATTCATCGATCCATTCGCTCCCTGAGGCATCGAAGTGGGGGGGGAAAGCGGTCGACGGACGCGGATGCGATGTTTCGAGGTTATGCGAGAACCGCGCGGCATGTCAAAAGAAATGCCGAGATCGTTCGCTCTACTCGAATCTCCGGATCTCGGCGCAGCACACAGTCAAGGAAACGGAACGGCGTAGCTGGTGCGGAACGACTCGGCGAGCTTGTAGCGATCTCCCTTGAGCTGCTTGAGCCGAGCGAGCCAGTTGGCGCCTTCGGGGGAAACGGGAGAGCGGCGGAGGACGTCGCGGAAGAGTCCGCCGATGAATTTCGCCTCGTCGCCGCCGCAGATCTGGTAGTACTCGCCGCTCGCGAGGATCAGGTCCTGGATCTGCTCGATCGGCTTGCCCTGTCGGATGTGGGCCTCCCAGGTCTGCATCTCCTGGCGCGTGATCTCGCGCTTGAGGAATTGGAGATACCACTTGCGGATCTGGCTCCCCGCGCCGCCCATTCCGGGCCAAGGGCCGGGACCGGGGTTCGGACCGGGGCCGGGGCCGGGGTTCGGGTTGAATCCGCCCTCGAACTGGTCGGCGCGGACCTCGACGTTGATGAGGCGACCGTTGCGACCGTTGAGGATCAAGAGCAGGGCGCGGCGCTCGCGCTTGAGCGTGTTGTCGAGCAGCTCGTCGAGGTCGACGACTCGGCGGTCGACGCGTCCGACCTGGCGACCGTCGACGGTGACGATCGTGTCGCCGCGTTCGATGCCGATCTGAGAGGCGGGGGAATAGGGGGTGACGTCCATGATGACGACGCCGGTATCGCCCGCGCGTTCGCGGACGCCGAGGTCGTAGGTCAAGGGCGGGCGGAAGCGGAGGTCGGGCCGATCGAATTGCGCGACGCAGGTCGAGCCGGCGAAGAGCCCGGAGAGAGCGACGCATCCAAGGGCGAGGCGGAGTCGGTCGAGCATGCGGAGGGTTCCGACGAAGGTGATTTCGGGACGACGGACGACCTCCCTCTATTCTGGAACGTCGAGCGGGCGAAGGCGAGGATGCACCCCCCTCGAGGACGAGGCGTTCGAAATGCGACCGCCCAGCCGGACCGGGGGGTCGCGGCTGGGCGGCGCGGGTCGATCGTCGAGTCTCGGTCAGGCGGTCGGGAGTTCGAGCTTCTCCTCGATCGCGATCTTGCGGAGCTTTTGTTGAGCCCGCGACTCGATCTGGCGAACGCGTTCCTTGGTGATTCCGAGTTCCTTGCCGAGCTGTTCGAGGGTCTGCTCGTTGCTGCCGTTGATGCCGTAGCGGCTGATGATGATCCGCCGCTCGCGGTCGTCGAGGCGTCCGAGCATCCCCTTGACGGCGTCCTGACGGAGCTTCTGGGCCTTCTCCTGCTCGTGCTCGTCGAGCCGGTTGTCGGCCGCGGCCTCGAACATCTCTTCGTGACCGGTGACGAACCGGTCGCGTCGGTAGTTCTCCTCGGGGATCGTGCGGGCGAAGTTCTTCATGATCGCCCAGGAAGCATATGTCGAGAACTTGTTTCCGCGAGCGTAGTCGAACTTCTCGACGGCGCGGATCAGGGACATGTTGCCGTCGGAGACGAGCTCGAAGAAGTTGTTCGAGGGTCCGACGTGCCGCTTGGCGATCGAGACGACGAGGCGGAGATTGGCCCGGATGATCTGGTTCTTGACGGCGAGCGCCTCTTCTTGGAGGCGTTCGATCTCGTCGAGATCCGTGGCCTTGGCCTTGGTCGGCTCGAGGGCTTCGCGGAGCTTGATCGCCTGGTGCTTGAGGAAGTTCATCTTTCGGAAGAGATGAGCTTCCTGCTCGCGGTTGAGCAAGGGAACTTCGTAGAGGCTGGCCAGGTAGGGCGGCAGGCCCTTGGGCGCCTTGGTCTTGCGGGGAGCCTTGCCGTCGGCCGCCTGCGGGATCGGCCCGAGGATCGCCTCGTGGAGCGCGGGATCGTCGAAGCTGGGGTGGGGCATCGCCTCGACCTTGACGGCGAGGATCTTGCGGGCCCGCATCTCGATGATGACGCGATGGATGCTCGATCGGGTGCGGTCGAACTGCTTGGCGAGGATCTCGAGGGAGATCCCGTGACCGTCGTTATAGAGCCGGTAGATCTTTTCCTTGGTCTCCTCATCGAGGGGCGAGGAGGAGGGCGGGAAGATCGGCCGCTCGACGGCGTCGGTGTTGTGCTTCTCGATGATCAGACGGATGGTTTCGGGTGAGCGTCCCATTTTCTTCGCTATCCTCCTCGCGATCTCGGTGCGGCTCTGTCGTCCCGCGACTCGAGACATGCGTCTTGCTCGGTGAATGATCTCATCACGCTCGGCTTCGGACACCGAGCGGAACCGGGTCCCTCTTTCGACTTGGGCGCGGTGCCCGTCGACGAAGCGCTCGAGGCTCGATTCCAGGAAACCGACCTTGAGCTTGCCGTCGATCAGGAACCTTCGAGCGACCAGACCCTGGGCACGCCAGCGGTTGACCGTTCGGGTCGAGACGTTGTGGCGACGACTGACTTCCTCGACGGTCCAGACCGGTTCGCCCGCTTGCTCGACGGGTATCTCGAGCGTCGCGGAGAGGTCTTCGATGAAAAGGCGCACGTCGTTCCGTGCGTCGGTGCCGTCGAGGATCGAGTCGGGCATCGCCTCGGGGCGAAAGCCGGTGATCCGGTAACAAATATAGTCATAGGGATATCGTTTCTCGTCGACCAGTTCGGCGAGCAGCGTCTCGGCGCGTTCGATCTGGGCGAGGCGTCGGTCGCGCGGGGCGTACCGGGCCTGTTGATCCTCGAGCTGCTTCAGGGCTGGGTGCCTGTATCCGCTCCCCATCTCCCTCGACCTCACTGGTTCGATCCGAGTCCGGTTGGGTTTCGATGCTCGCAACCCTTCGAGAGTTCCCGAGATCCGATCCGCGTCGGTCCCCCTTGGTCGTTTCGGGCCGGGGCGACGTTTCTTTCGGTCTCGCATTCCCTTCAGGTTCGAGCCTCCAGGATCGCGGCGGGTTCGCCGCGACATCCTGAACTACGCAAAGCCAATGCCTTTGGGTCGGTGGATTCGCCGCGAGACATGAATCATCGGTGGGCGACCGACGATTCCGACCGGACGGACGAACCGCGGTCCACGCCCCAACACGGGACGCAATACCGGGTTGAACTCGCCCGATCACTCCTGTTCGCCCGCCGCCGCACCCTCGACTAACTTAGCTCGACATCGCATCGTCTCCTCCTGGGGACATCGACTCGTTTCCTTTCGACCGCATCAGGGGCGAGAATCTTCCACGATCCGAGAATTCTCTCTCATTTCGTTTCCCACTCTCGATTGCCTCCCTGACTGCATGCATTTACGCATGGCCGGGCCGCCGCGTGACGATGATTCCATCGATCCCACGAAGAGTTTCCGCGCGATTCCTTCAGATTATCAATTCGATCGGCCCTCCGTCGAGACGATCTCCGCCGACCTCCATCCATCGAAATCGAGAGCCTCGGTCGGCCGGCGAGCCGGCGATTGCCGAGGGGCCGCCGTCCCGCGGTCGGTTGACAGCCCGGAAAAACGACCCTTAGAGTGGAACCGGATCACCAAACGTCGTGCGAACGGCCCGGGCGACCTCCGAGGTCGCGGCGCCGGCGGCGACGATCGATGCAGGGAGGAAACGATGGAGCGTCACGTCCGGTCGCGATGGATTCTCGGGCTCGCGCTCCTCATTGCGGGCGGAACTGCGCGGGCCGACGACGCGGTCGAGCTTCGGCCTCGGGAACGCGTCGGCGACTCGAGCCGGGTGGCCGTCGAGCTCCGGGCCTCGGGGTCGTTTCTCCAAGCCGCGCCCGCTTCCGCCTCGACGGATCCCAAGGCGAAGACCGCCAAGCCGGCTCCCGAGCCGACCAGGCTCGCCCTCGACGTCGCGATGAAGCTCGAGTTCGACGAGAAGCTGCTCGCCGTCGGCGAAGACGGGGGGGCGACCAAGAGCGTCCGACACGTCTCGCGCGCCTCTTCGGCGATCAACGGCCAGGTTCGGCCGATGTCGGCCTCGATCCGCCCCGAGGTCTCCCTGCTCGTCGCGCAGGAGTCGCCTCAGCGCGGATTGGTCGTCTTCAGCCCGGGGGGCCCCCTGCTCCGTTCGGAGCTCGAGGTCGTCCAAGGGCCCGCCGATCCGCTCCAGCTCGACGCTCTGCTGCCCGGCAAGACGCTGAAGGTCGGGGATGAGTGGAACCTCAGCAACGATGCCGCGAAGTCGCTCACCGGCTACGACGCTCTCGCGACCAACGGCCTCGTCGCTCGGGTCGACTCGGCCGACGCGGCCGCCGCGGAATGTTCCTTCAAAGGGACGGTCCGCGGAGCCGTCCTCGGCGGCGAGGGCACGATGGAATGCGCGGGGACGTTCCGATTCGATCGCGAACGAGGTCGGATCGCCAAGCTCCGCGTCGAGCGGAGCGAGGTCCGCAAGCCGGGACAGATCGAGGCGGGGCTCGACGTGAAGAGCACGCTCTCGGTCGAGCGAGTGCCCGCCGACGCGCCGCCCGAGCTCGCGGCGTCGACGCTCGAGAAGATCCGGCTCGACCTCGAGCCCTCGGCCGAACTCCTGAGCTTCCGCTCGCCCGACGGCAAGTACACCCTGCTCCACGATCGCGACTGGCACATCGCGTGGGACAGCGACCGGCTCTCGGTGCTCAAGCGGCTCGATCGCGGCGGCGATCTCGTCGCGCAGTGCAACCTCCAGCGCGGGCCGAATCTGGGCAAGGGCAACCGTCAGTCGCCCACGCAATTTCGCAACGAACTGAGGAAGGGCCTGGGAGAGCGGTTCGTCGCGATCCTGGGCGAGGGCGAGATCGAGTCGACCGCCGAGCGCGGCTCGGCCTACAAGATCACGGTGCAAGGCAGGGAGGGCGAGGTCGGCGTCCTCTGGTACTATTATCTGCTCGCGAGCCCCGAGGGCGAGCAGATGCTCGCAACCTTCACCTTGGGCCTCTCGCAACAGAAGACGCTCGGCAACGGCGACCTCCAGCTCATCGGCTCGCTCGATTGGATCAGCGCCTCGGAGTCGACATCGAGATGATCCCCCGTCGGAGGCCACGGATGCGGAAGTTCCAGCTCGACCTCATGGTCGCCCTGCTCGCGACCGCCGGGATCTCGGCGGCGGCGAGCGTCACGTCCGCGCAGACGCCCCCCGCGCAGGCTCCGCCCGCGACCGCCGCGCCCGGGGCGACCGACGACGCATCGGCCGCCAAGCAGTTCGACAAGCCCGCCACGAAACCGTTCACCGACCTGACGCATCGCTACCGCTTCGCCGAGATCTACACCAAGGTCGAGGAGCGGGCGAGTTCGGCGCTCGTCGGACAGTACCAGATCGGCATGCTCGAGACCCTCAAGGATTCGATCGAGACGCCCGAGGGCAAGCCGAAACAGACCGAACTCGTCCGGCGGACGATCTTCACCGAGCGGCCCGCGGAGGTCTCGAGCCTCGGCGTGGTGGCCGGCACGATCCGCCGCTACGACAAGTTCGTCGTCGAACCCGAAGAGGCGCTCCCCTCGGCCGGGAGACGTCCTCTCGACGGCCTGACCGTCTTCTTCCGACCCAAGCTCGGCGAGCAGCCCGAGATCATCAGCCTCTCCGAGGATCGACGGATCCGCGAACGCGAGTTCGAGATCGTGGCGCATCAGGTCTTCCTGCCCGCGCTCTCCGCGATCTTCCCCGCCTACCCGGCACGCGTGGGCGACAACTGGCGCGTCTCCAAGCGCGCGGCGCAGGCCTTGCTCGGCGAGCCCGCGATTCGCGGCGAGAACCTGACCGCGAAGTTCACCGAACTGCTCCGCGAGGAGTCGACGAACCGGATGTTCGCGATCTTCACGATCACCGGGCGGGTGTCGAACACCTTCGCCGAGACGATCGTGAACGCGCGGATCGAGTTCGCCTTCGACCCGCCCGCGTCCAAGAAACCGACCACGCCGGGATCGACCCCGCTCGTCGCGACCGCACCCGCCACGAAACCGCTCGACGAGTCGATCATCGACGCGCGAGGCGCCATCACCGAGCTCCGCATGGCCCGCGTCGCCGCCGGCCTGCTCCCCGACGCCACTCGCAAGCTCAACTTCAGCGCCCAGCAGGAGCTGATCCTGCGTCGGAAGCTCGGCGTCGAATCGGGGTCGAAGCCGCTCGCGCTCGTCACTCCGCCGCCGGCCAACGACGTCAACTCCTGGATCAGCTACGTCGATCCCTCCGGCCGGTTCTACTTCTACCACCCCCAAGAACTCTTGCCGCCCGAGCGATTCCAGCTCTCCGGCTCGGCCGACGACGACTCGATCGTGCTCGTCAAGAACCGGCCCGACGGACGCGAGATGGTTCGGATCGACGTCTTTCGCAAGGCGATGGAGCCCGATGCGCTCCAGGACGTGCTCGCGGCCGAGTGGCGACGATCGGGCGCCGAGGTGCTCCCCGGCCCTTCGGAATGGCTGCCCGAGGCGGCTTTTCCCGCCCCTCTCAAGGTCTTCCGGATCGAATCGGCGCTCAAGCTCGGCGCACGGGGCGCGCGGCTGCACTACGACGCCTACCTCGTGAAGTATTCCGACGACATCAATCTCATGGTCATCGCGACCAGCTCGCGCGACGCGGTCGACGCCTTCCGCCGCAACGTCGAGGCGATGATCGCGACGTTCAAGCTGGGCGCTCCGAATCGCTGACCGCCCGCGTCTCCTCGGCGACGAGTCGCGCGGCGATCTCGCCCGCCAGGCCGGCGTTGGCGACGATCAACGCCCGATTGGCGACCAGGCTGCGGCCGCCGGTCCCTGCGCGAACGGCGTCGAGAAGGAACGGCGTCAGCGCCTTGCCTCGGATCCACCGACGGTTCGCATCGATCAGCGCGAGCTGGAGCACCCGCTCCATCTCGTCGCGGTCGAGCGCGACTTCGCTCGGCACCGGCTGTGCGAACACCACCGCGCCCGGGAGTCCGAGACGCCGATGCGCGACCACGATCGCCGCGGCCGCCTCGGGCGAGTCGACCCGCATATCGATCGGTCGGCCCGAGCCGGTCGAGGTGAACGCCGGGAAGTCATCGGTCCCATAACCGATCACGGCGACGCCGCGGGTCTCGAGCACTTCGAGCGTCGCGGGGATGTCGAGGATCGACTTGACTCCCGAGCAGACGAGCGCGACGCCGTGGCTGATCGCGAGGGCGTCGAGATCGGTCGAGACGTCGAAGCTCTCCCCCGCGCCTCGGTGCACGCCGCCGAGGCCTCCGGTCGCCATCACGCCGATCCCCACCATCCGCGCGACGGCGAGCACGGCCGAGACGGTGAGCGCGGCGTCGTGCCCTCCGGCGACGACCGCGGACAAGTCGCGCCGGCTCGCCTTGAGGAACCTCCGCGCCACGGCGAGCTCGGCGAGCTGTTCTTCCGTCAGACCGACCTCGATCACGCCCCGGAGCACGGCGATCGTCGCCGGCACCGCGCCCGCCGCTCGAACCGCGCGCTCCGAGGCCCGCGCGGTCTCGAGATTGTCGGGAAAGGGCAAACCGTGGGTGATCAACGTCGACTCGAGCGCCGTCACGGCTCGGCCCGCCTCGAGTGCGTCCGACACTTCGGCCTGGATCCTGATCATGGAGGAACCCCGCACGCATCCGAGGGTTGACACTGACGAGACGACGCCGGCCGGTTCGGCTTGCGACGGTCGCACCGCCTCGGAGTATAATCTCCTTCGATAATCCTCGCGAACCGGAAGCCGCCCCCATCCATGCGTGTGATCCTCGACATCGTGTACGGCCCCCGCGCCGGGCAATTGTTCGTCTTCGACCACCACGACACGTTCATCGTGGGCCGGTCGTCGAGCGTGCATTGCCCGATGCCGACCGATAACGCGCTCTCGCGGGATCACTTCATGATCGAAGTCCAGCCGCCGCTCTGCGAACTCCGCGACCTCGGCAGCACCAACGGCACCTTCGTCAACGATCGCAAGGTCGATCGGATCCGCCTCAAGACGGGCGACAGGATCTCGGCCGGGCAGAGCGTCTTCCTCGTCCGGATCGAGGAGAGTTCGACCGACAGCGACGTCGTCGTCGATCGCTCGCGCCCCAACAACACGATCTACCTCAACACCAAGGCCGAGCCGATCGTCTGCGAGAATTGCGGCACCCACGCCCCCTCGGGGACCGAGGCGTCGGTCGTCGACGGCTGGCTCTGCGACCTCTGCTCGGGCGAGGTCGAGAACTCGCCCCAGCCCGTGCCGCAATACACCGTGCTCCGCGAACTCGGCAAGGGGGGCATGGGCGTCGTCTACCAAGCCCGCGACAACACCTCGGGCCGGATGGTCGCGCTCAAGCTGATCGTTCCCGAGAACGCCGCCTCGCGCACCGCGATCGATCGCTTCCTCCGCGAGATGTCGGTCATCAGCCAACTCAAACATCCCAACATCGTCGAATGGCTCGAGCAAGGGATGACCCGCGGCCAGTTCTGGTTCGCGATGGAGTTCGTCTCGGGCACGAACCTCGAGGCGATCGCCAACGCCGAGCCCGGGCGCTACCCGATCAACCAGGCCTGCCGCATGGCCTGCCAGGTCCTGAAAGGGCTCGAACATGCCCACAACCTCGGATTCGTTCACCGCGACATCAAGCCCGAGAACATCCTGATCGCGCAGACGCAGCAAGGCCTGATCGCCAAGATCTCCGACTTCGGGCTCGCCAAGTCGTTCCGCGGCCTCGGGCTCTCGGGCTTGACCTTCTCAGGCGAGATGCGCGGAACGATCCCGTTCATGCCGCCCGAACAGATGCTCGACTTCCGCACCGTGCTCCCCTCGGCCGACCTCTACTCGACCGCCGCGACGCTCTATTATTTGATCAGCGGTCAATTCATCTACGACCAACAAGGCGACAACGTCGACCCGATCAAGATGCTGCTCGAGGACCGGCCGGTGCCGATCCAGGAGCGTCGCGCCGACGTCCCCGGCGGCCTCGCCGCAGTGCTCCAAAAGGGCCTCGCCCGCGAACCGGCCGACCGCTACCCCGACGCCACCTCCCTCCGCCGAGCCCTCCGCCCTTACTGCTGACCCCCCCGCGACGAACGCCCGATCGCCGACCGATCCGGTCCTCGGCGGAGCCAAGAAGGGCGGGCGAGTGAGAACATTCCATGCGCCCCGGGCGTCGTCCCGCGTCGCACGTCCTCGTGATTCGGTCCCCCGATCAAGCGGGAGGGATCGAGACCGTCAGTCCATGCCGGCTCTTGCTACCTGATGCGGAGTACCATGATCCGACGGAGGTGACCGAAGTACCAAGCCGCCGCACAGAGCAGGACTCCCAAGAGGATGACCGCGTAAGCGATCAGAACCCTTGGAGATTTCGGTACCAACACAATTCCCGTCCAGCGGTGAGAGGATCGAAACACCGACTCATCCAAGAGAGAGGGATCCTCGGGATAGTCGAGGACCTGCACGAGCTTGCCGGTATGCCCCACCGGGTGGACCGCAACGAAATGCCCCCCATGACCGTGCTCGAGCGCGACGATCATGGGGCGATCGATCGGGTCCGTGGGTCGAAGTCGATAGGCGACGAGTTCGAGACCGGTACGACGCCCAGCCTCGATCATATCTCGAAATGAGCAATTTCCATCCGAGTCCGTCCGCAAGTGGGCTCTCAGATCATCGAGCGAGATCTCCTTTCCGTAGAACTTTCCGAGGAAATAGAGGGACGACAAGCCGCAGGGGAGCGACTTCGTGCCTTCCGTCGCCCGCGGGACATCAGCGCGGCCGCCCTGGGCGAGCAACACCAGTGCGAAGAGCAACAGTTGGGGGAACACGCCGTCGGCCCTCCCGATCAAGCTTTGCGGGTTCTCCACCACACAAGACCGACGCATACGAGAACGGCGGCCGCGGCCGGGACCAAGGACTGCGTGAGCGACGTCCAGTTCCGCTCGTCGCCGGCCGACTTGGACGCGTCCAGCACTTCCCTCTGTGCCTCCGCCTTCTCGAGGTGCGCCTCGACTGCTTCCTTCGGACGGCGGTCCTCATTGGATTTGGCGTATCGCTTGAGATACTTCTGATCCACGATCGATCGCAAGCCGTTCACACGAGGATGGCCTGGTGAGTTGAGCCGCTCCCAGACATCGAACGTGGACTCAGGCAGGCCCTTGTTCAAGACGACCGTGTCGCGCACGGCGTAGTTCAACTCGACGTTGAACGGCGAAGGCTCGGAGATCCCGTCCCGGAAGTATTCGCTGATTCTTGCCTGAACGGGAAACCAACGCGGACCTCGGTCGGTCTTGAACTCTTGGAGCACGATTCCATCGATCTCCTGGGAGAGCCTCCCTCCGCGCAACGTGCGGATCCGCAAGGCATGCCCTCCGCGTGCCAGGTCGAGCCAGTAATGGCGGATCGCGTGGAGCGACGAGGTATTCCGCGGCGCGTTGTCGATCATGACCTTGAGACATCTGACGCCGTCGACGTCTTCCCACCCCAAGAATTCGTAAGCGTACACTTCTATGGATGTGAGTCGAATGAAATGGAAGGGGAAGAGGTACTGAGCGGGGCTGTATACCGCCCTCATGATGCCCCGTGGATAGAGTTCCGTCCTGACGCCGCGAGACTTCGAGCCCGGAGTCGGAGCGGCGGCGGCTTGATATCCCTTTTTCTCGGAGACCGCCTCGACAGCTCGAACCTCGCGATCGCCGAACAGCGATTTGGCGAAGGTCTCCTGGTACCACTCCCCTCTCGAGTTCGCGGAAAACTCACCCTGAAACGAGAAGTTGCGATCCGCCTTGGTTTTTTCCTCCGAGCCCGTGCGCTTGGATTCCCCCTCGAAGATCAGCGTGACATCAGTCCAGTCCTGATGCAGCTTCCGCATGATCTCGTGAAATTGATTCTGGTCGAGTTTCGCTTCCTGTTGTGAACAGAAAGCACACGTGAGCAAGAGAAAGATACCAGGCATGCGGCTCTCCATGCCGGCCCCACTGATGGGGGCCGGCTCTCGTTAGAGGCAAAAACAGATGCGAACGTGTTCAGTTACCCGCGCCATGTTTGATTCACCGCTTGTTGGAGACTCCCCGAGCATTCGCCGTCGAGAAACGGAAGCATCGAATCGCTCCTGTTCATGAACACTCGAAACCACCTCGATCAGTCGACGACTTCCAGACCGCTCCGCGTCGCGAGGCCTCGCCAGACCGAGAGGTCGATCGAGTCCTTCACGAAGCGGACGGATCCATCTCCCATCAGGAGATCAACGCCTCTCGGATGAAAGCTCCGGGCCGAGACCATGCCGAATCCTACTTCGCTGCTCAGGACCAGGCAGTCGGGGAGCGTTCCATTCGGGGTTTGTGCATGACTGTAGAGCGTTTGGTCGCGGCCCGTCCAAAACCACCATCTCCCAAACCCATCGAATCGCAGTGTTCTTGGAGAGGCCACGGCGCGGCGGCAGGTCCGCAAGAGATCCTCCGCCGTGACGACCGGCGGTCCGTAGAGAAAGGGATCTCTGTGCGGCTGCAACGGCGGAGTCCCTGTGCTCACCAGGGCTTCGGAAAACGACGCAGTGTGGCTGAGGCCGTCGACCACGTCGCCCGGACGAATCACCGAGAACTCCGGGTGCATTCCGTTGCCGCTATCCGGATGCTCCGGCGTCCACCGGCCAAACGGGCCCACCCCGGTGGATCCTCGATAGCTGTTGCTGGGTCCCGTCGATGCAACGGGGTCCGACGGGCAGGTGAAGCCATCCAAGCGGGTTTGGTAGACCGTCCGATTCAACTCGGCGAGTTTCCGCAGATTGGCCTTCAGCCCTCCGGCGCCGGAAAACTGAAGCGGAGGACAACCGGATGCGAAATTGATGCTCGAGAATAGTGATGGTTGGTCGAGATACGGGAGGAGACGGGTTTGAATCGAATAGTGTCCCCAGTAGCCAATCCGTTCTCCTTCTTTGAAACCGTAACCGACCGCGGTATAGTTGACTGGGTAACACTCATATGATGCCAGATAGTTGTGCAATCCCATGCCGATTTGCCGGAGATTGTATTGGCAGCGACTCTGCCTCGCCGCTTCCCGCGCCGCCGCGACCGCCGGCAGCAACAGCGCGATCAACACACCGATGATCGAAATGACGACGACGAGTTCTATCAGCGTGAACCCCTGGTGTTCATGGCGTCGCATCGTGCTGGTCCTTTTCACTGAAAGAGGACGGGGATCGAGACTTCCGACTGCTCGGGATGATCGAGCCGGATCACCAGACTCGAGATTCGTGGACCTTCACCTCGATCACGCGTCTCGATGCGGATCGTCTGTTTTCGACTCGGCTCCATCGAGTAGGAAGCCGGACCCATCAGCGGATGGGCGTCCACCCCCGTGACTCGAAAGGCCAGATCCAATGATTCCAATGTGATCTCCACCGCCGTCGCGAATTCCTCTCTCTGGATGACCAGCGCACGGGGATTCCAGTGGATGGGACGAGAGATCCGATACGGGACGGGATGCTCTATGGGAGGCGAGTCGTTCCAACTCAGCTTGATGAGAGGAGCGCGACCATTCTTCGGTGCTTCACCTGGAACCACGACGTGGAATCGCCGCCTGACCTCGATGATGATTGGTGTCGCGGTCGATGCTCGTTGCTCCTCGCCCGGAGAACAGGGGGCATCGAAGTCGGCTTGCAGGGGTTGCTCGGCTTCGATGCGATCGGGACAGAGCCGGCCTTCGAGCCCCAATTTCCGACAAATGATCTCATACCGAAATACCGCCGTGTTTCCCAGGCGAACCGTGGGATCGATCTCGCCGAGTCGCTTGATCTCCCACTCGGGCCGGAGCTTGCACTTCAGATAGAATCTTGTGTGCGACCGTCCTCTCGACGTGCGGTAGCCAACCTGAAACCCGAATCGATGATCTCCGCTCCCGAGGCCGGGTTTGATGGTTACGGGTATCGAAGCGGTCGATCCCGGCTGGATCTCCTTGGAGGTCAACGCGATCGACGAGCAGCAGGGACGCTCCGGCTCCGCCGAGAGGATGTGTACCGGCTCGACGAGAGGGTTCTTCCATTCAAATGTATGGGCAATCGACTGCCCGCACGCGACCAATTCGCCGAGGTCCTCGACGATTGGATGCGAAAGAGGATCGAGCTCCCGCGGAGCACCTCTCGAGACCGAGTCGAGAACCGTCGCATCGGGTTTTGCACAGCCGATCACGGCAGCGGCTATGAACGATACCGATGCAAACCGAGACGCTCGATGAGCGAAAATGCGGGGGGGGGGGGATCATCAAGTCTACCCTCGATGAAATCATCTGGGTTCTGATATCGGAATCGACTGTAAGATCCCCGTCGATCGATTGTCAAGAATCTTTTTCTCACCCGAGGAGAAGTGGGTAGTCGACTCGGGACCTGACGAGGACTCGACGGCAACGTGCGAATATTGTTCTTCCTGCACCCGCCGCCTGTTCTCGTGATGGGCGTTTCTGCCGGGAATCGGGCTTGCGGTGTGCCTCGAGATTTGCCAGAACAGCGTTGTTTGCCTCGCTTTCTGATTTCGCACCCCTGGAGAAGGAGCTCTCGGCGTGGTTGCATTGCTCGTCTGCTTGTCGCTCTTGCCCGCTCAGACCCGCGTCGAACGGCCGACCGCCGCGCAGGTCGAACAGGCTCATCAATTGCTCAACGGCGATTGGGAGATCCTCTCGCTCGTCGAGGACGGCGAGTCGCTCGGTCGCGAATTGATCCGCGAGAAGCTCGCCGCCGGCGGCCGGGTCACGATCTCGGACCGCACCTTCCGCGTCACCAATCCCGAGACGCACGAGACCCGCGTCTCCCCCTTTCGGCTCGACATCACCCGCAACCCGCGCAGGATCGACGTGACCACGCGCGAGGACCGGACCGTGGGCGGGATCTATCGGTTCGAAGGGGATGAGCTGCTCGTCTGCCTCGAGACGTTTCCCGACTCGGGCTACCCCGCCGACTTCGACGCCTCGCCCGGTTCGAGCCGGACGCTGGTTCGCTTGCGGATGATTCCGCGCGGGTCGGCTCCCGCCGTGATCGAGAAGCCCGCCGCGCCCGCGGCGATCGAGAAGCCCGCAGCCACCCCCCTGCCCACCCGCTCGGCCGCCGCGCCCGACGCCGAGGCGAAGCCCGCCGCCACGACCGTGTCCTCACGTCGGCCGACCGAGACCGAACTCGCCCGCGTGCGCGAGCTCTTCTCGGGCAACTGGGACATCGTCTCGATCGTCGACGACGGCGAGAACCTCGGCGCCGAGCTGATCCGCCGCCGCTTCGCCGAGAACGGCCAGATCCGCTTCGGCACCCGCGCGTTCGCGATCATCAGCCCCAAGACCGAGGAACGACGCGTCAGCGCTTATCGGATCGATCCGACCACGACGCCGAGCCACATCGACATCACCACACAGTTCGACACGATCCTCAAGGGGATCTACAGGTTCGACGGCGACCGGCTCGACCTCTGCCTCGCCAAGGTCGAGGAAGGCGCTCGGCCCGACACGTTCGACGCGCCCGGGGGCTCGGGCCGAATCCTGATGCGGCTGCGGCTCTCTCCCGAAACCGAGCCGAAGCCCATTCCCGTCTCCGAGACCAAGCCCGTCGCCCAGACCAAGCCCGCGCCCGCCGCGACTCCCGCCCCGGTCACCAGCCCCGAGGAAGAGGAGCGGAAGCGCGAGGCGTCGATTCGACGTATGCTCACCGGTTCCTGGACGATGACCGACACCAAGGGCACGCTGACGTCCGTCTTCCAGCCCGACGGGACCTTCGTGGCCACGCGCGTCTGGTCGCGGTCGGGCAAGCGGCTCTTCGGCCCGCCGTCGGATTCCTCGAACGGAAGCTGGACCTACGGCTCGGGCATCCTCTCGGCCTGGGTGACCACGACGACCGACCCTCGCATCGCGGGACACCAGATTCGCGGCCGCGTGCAGTCGGTCGGCAACGACTCATTCGTCGTCACCGACGCGTTCGGCACGGTCAAGACCTTCCGCCGGCTCCGCTGAGATCCGGCTGCGGGAAGAACGGATCCGGCCCGCGTCTCGACGAGTTCACTCGCCGAGACGCGGGCCGGTTCGTTTCGAATTCGATCGAGTCGATCGATCAGCGACCGATCTCGGCGCGGGCGGCCTTGGCCTCGGGATGGTCGGGATCGACCGCGAGAATGGAGTCGAGGATGGCGATCGCCGCGTCGCGGTCGCCCGCGCCCGCCTTGGCCTTCGCGAGCTTGACCCGGATGGCGTCGACTCCCTTCGGCTTGAGCGTCAAGGCGATCTCGTACTCCTCGATGGCTCCCGCGTACGCCTTTCGAGCGGCACGTGCGTCGGCGAGGAGGACGTGGAGCGTGGGGTCGTAGACCTCGATATACAAGCATTCGAGCGCCCACTTCTCGGCCTTCTCGGCGTCGCCCTTGGCGAGGAAGCGATCGGCGAGCGTCTTGCGGACGGCGAGGTCGTCGGCGTCGTTGTCGGCGAGCCTCTCGAGGTCGACGAGGAGCTTGTCCTCGTCCTTTTGGCGGAGGTGGACTCGGGCGAGGCTCGAGATCCACTTCGAGTGATACGGGTCGTCCTTGCGGGCGATCTCGTAGAGCCGCTCGGCCTCGTCGAGTTCGCCGGCCTTCATGCGGAGCTCGGCGAGGAGGTCGATCACGCGTTCGTTGGGCGCCTTCTCGTCGAGCGCGGGGGCGAGAACGGCGAGCGCCGCGTCGTCGTCGCCGATGGTGACGAGGAGTCGAGCCTTGACGTAGCTCGCGAGCGGATGCCCCTTCTTCACGCCGAGCGCCTTGTCGGCGAACGGTCGCGCGGCCTTGTAGTCGCGGCGGGCGAAGTGTTCGTAGGCCATGCGGGCGTTGAGGTCGGGATCGTCGGGCTTTTGCGCGAGCTCGCGTTCGAGCTTGGAGAACGAGACCTGGGGCTCTTCGCTCGTGCGGGTCCGGATCGTCTTGACGACGTTGTCGAGGTAGTCGAGGTACTTCTTCTCGAAGTCGGCCTTGTCGACGCCGAAGGCGGACTGGATCGCCTTGTCGGTCGTGAGGCCGCGGCGGTAGGCGGCGAGCATCTTCTCGAGGGCATCGTCGCCGAAGCGTTCGAGCATATAACGAGCATAGAGCTGCGACTGGCAGTAGGCGAGCTGCCGATCCTCGGGCTCGCTGGGCCGGATGAAGCCGAGATTGATGTCGTCGAGGTTGAGCAGCCTGCGCGCGGGGACTCGGGTGAGGAGCATCCGGTTCCAGGGTTGGGGCCGGGGGTAGCCTTCGCTGTCGACGGCGAGCGCTTCGGTGAACCAGTGGGGGATGTTGAAGTCGGTCTGTTGGAGCGTGATGACGTGAACGAGTTCATGCTTCATCACGCGAGCCCAGTTGAACGGCGACCGCGAGGTCTTGGGGCTGGCGAGCGCGACGACCTTGCCGGTGCAGGCGCCGACGGTGGGAATGAACGGCAGCGCGACGGTGCGTCCGCTGAACTTCTCGTGATCCTTCATGATCTGGATCTGGGTCGTCGCGGGCGGCTCGTAGCCGAATCGCTTGGTGAGCTCGCCGTGGATCGACTCGAGATAGTCGGCGATGTACTTGCCGAGGAGCATGTCCTGCTTGGGGTCGACGAGGACGCTGTAGTGCTCGGAGGTGACGGGGCGATACGTCGCCATATGTTCGAGGATCTTGATCATATTCTTGGCGCGGACATTGAACGGGTCGGCGTCGAAGGCCGCGTCGAAGAGCTCTCGGGCCTCGGGTTCGCGACCGATCTGCATGTAGAGCATGCCGAGGCCGATCTTGGCGTCGGCGCGTTCGGGGTCGGCGTCGATCGAGAGCAGGAAGGCGCGTTCGGCCGAGTGATACTTGCGTCGGTCGGCGAGTCGTTCGGCGAGCGCGGCGTAGAATGTCGCGGGCTTGGGGTTCTGCGTCAGGGCGACGGTCTCGGCGGCGAGGGCTCCCGCGGGGTCGACGAGCAGCCGGGCCGAAGCGGCCAGCCGCGCCAGCGCGTCTTCGTCGCGCGGGTTGATCGCGACGGCCTTGCGGGCCGCGTCGCGGGCTTCGGTGAAGCGTTCGTCGGAGATGTTCAGGTCCGACAGGAGAACATAGCCCGAGACGAGCTTGGGATTGATCTCGACGGCGCGTTCGGCCTTCTTGCGTCCCGCGGCGAGCTTGTAGCCTTGGAGGTCGCTCTGGCCGAGGGTGACGATCACCTCCGCGGCGAGCGGGTTGATCTCGAGCGCGCGGGTCAGCTCGCGGCGGGCGTCGCCCTCTTGATAGCCCGAGAGGAAGAGCCGGCCTTGGAGCCAGGCGCCTTCCCAGCAGTTCGGGTCGATCTTCAAGGCCGTCTCATACGTTTCGTTGATCACATCATTGAGCGCTTCGCTGAGCTGCTCGCCGCGGGCCTGGAGACGGTAGTAGCGCTCGGCGGCCTGGCCGACGATCAGCAGCCCCTCGGCGTCCTTGGCGAGTGCGGCCTGATTGCGGTTCTGGTAGTCGATGAACCATTTCCAGAGCTCGCCCTTGGGGTCGACCTTGCCGCGGGCCTCGGCGAGCCGAGCGGCGACCCAGCGCGCGGCGAGGTGGTCGGCGTCGAACGCGAGCGCGGCGGCGACGTCGACGTCGGCCCCTTTCCAGTCGCCCCGGGCGAAGCGGGCGGCGGCTCGACGCGCGAGCAGGCGAGGATCCTTGGGCGCCGCGGCGACGGCGGCGTCGAGACGCTTCTCGGCGACCTCCGTCTCCCCCACGGCGGCGAGCGCATCGGCGAGGCCCAGCTCGGCGGTCGCGCGGTCGGCGGCGGCGAGGTCGGTCTTGGCGAGGATCTTCTCGTACGCCTCGCGCGACTCGGCGTATTTGCCGGTCTGTCGGAGCACCCGGGCGTCTTCGATCTCGCCCGCTCCCGCGGCGGACGTCCAGACGGCGATCAGCGCGAGCGCGCTGCAGATCCCTCCGCGTCGTCGAATCGGTTGCATCGGATGCTCCTGGCGTGGATCCCGCTCGATCGAGGCGACGTCCCGGGTCGGATCGGCCGGCATTCGGTCGCGGACGGCTCGATGGCGAGTCTCGACCCTTCATGGTACCATCTTCGCCACGACTTCCCAGAGACGGCAACACGCGGACGGCGCCGATCATGTCCAGCCCCGATGTGCTCTACCGCTTGGTGATCTTCGAAGCGCCCGACGATCCGCACGCGGCGCGCGACCTCTTCTGCCGAGTCACGGGCGCTCATCCGACCGATGCCATGCAGTGGCTCGCCCGCGCGCCGGGGCTCTGGATCAAGCCGCTCGCCGAGGCGCAGGTCCGCGAACTGCTCGACGGGCTCTTCGACCTCGAGGTGCCCGCCGAGGCCTGGCGGAGCGACGTCGTACCCGACTTCGGCCGCATCCGCACGGTCCATTCGGTAGCCTGTCTCGAAGACGGCTTCCGGGCCGACGGCCTCCGCGGCGAGCCCGCCCACTGGATCCCCTGGAACAAGGTCGAACTCGTCTCGGCCGGTCGGATCGCCGCCGAGGACGAGTACCGCCACGTCGCCCCGCCGACTTGGCTCGGCGCCGTGCGCGCGTCGGCTCGGTTCTTCCTCGGCCGAAAGCCGATCCCGCACCGCAGCTCGCGCGCGATGCGCATCCCGCGCGACCCCGTGCCTCAGCTCATCCTCGTCCGCAAGGATCCGTTCCTGGCCTTGAGGATGATCGGAACCCAGTTGAATTATGCTTATCTCGGAAAGCGAATCGCCGAATCGTCGATGGAGAACTTCCCGCTTCTCGTCGAGGATGTCGCGACGCGGGCGACCGCGGCCTACCTGACCGAGCCCACGAAGCGCATCCTCGACAAGGCGAACGACACCGACGAGCCGCTCTTCCCGAGCGATCAGGCGCTCGTCGACTACACGTTCCATCGCCTGCTCTGGAGTTGGTATCGCCGCGACCGCGACGCGAACGCCCCGACCGAGAGCTGAAGCCGTCGCGGTCCGCGACGCAAGCGACCGCTCGCGGACCGCGACTCCGCGATCACTCCGCCCGACCGCCCGATCGAGCCTCGGCGATCGCCTTCTCGATCGCGTCGATCTCGACCGGGATCGCCTTGGAGAGCTTCTCGAGCCCCTTCTCGGTCACGAGATAATCGTCCTCGATCCGAACGCCGAGATTCTCGGTCGTGATGTAGATCCCCGGCTCGATGGTGAAGACCTCGCCCGGCATGTACGGCTTGCCGGCGTTGCCGACGTCGTGCACGTCCATTCCGAGGTAGTGCCCCAGGCCGTGGATGAAGAAGCGGTCCATCGTCTGCTCGACGCCGGCCGCATTCTTGGCCCTCAACGGGCTCTTGCGCAAGAAGTCGACGACCTCTTGATGCAATTCCGCCGGGGTCGTCTCGCCGACCTCGAAGACCGACTCGGCGTGGCGCTGGGCGTCGAGCACGAGCTGGTAGATCTCGCGTTGGCGAGGGGTGAAGGTGCCCGAGATCGGGAAGGTGCGGGTGATGTCGGCGGTGTAGTAGAAATACTCGGCGCCGATGTCGACGACGACGAGCTCGCCCGCCTCGGCGGTGCGGCGGTTGGAGTTGTGATGGAGCACGGTCGAGTTCGGCCCCGAGCCGACGATCGACGGGAAGCCCGCGCGCTGGGCTCCGCCGCTGATGAATGCTCCCATGAGCGCGCCTTCGAGTTCATACTCCTTGACGCCGGGGGCGAGCCCTCGCATCACGGCGGCCTGTGCGTCGCCGGTGATGTCGATCGCGCGACGCAGCAGCGCGATCTCGGGCGCGCTCTTGCGCTTGCGCATCTCGCCGAGGATCCCGCTCAGCCCCTTGATCTTCGCGGAGGGGGCGAGGTCGCGGATCGTCTTGGTGAGCCGCGCGGTCGGGCCCGAGGCGTCGTCGCGGACGTAGGGCGAGATCACATAAACGATCGCAGACGCCGTTGCCGGTTCATCCTTCTTCGCCTCGTCGACCTTTCCCCCGCCGACGAACTTCTTCAGGTCGGCGTTGAAGCGGGACGCGGGCTCGACGCGGGCGCAACCGGTCGCCTCGACGCCCTCCGGCCCGGGCCCCAGCTTGGGACCGGTCCAGCGCTCCATCATCTTGTTCCGCGCGGGGAGGTAGAGCGTCTCTTCACGCTGGGGGACGCGGAGGACCAGCGAGGCCCTCGGCGAGTCGACACCCGTCAGATATGCGAACCAATTGTTCTGGCGAAACCGGGCGTCCTCGGGCTCGTCGAGTTCGCCGACGAGCACGACCAAGACCTCGGGAGCCGTGGCGTCCTTGTTCGAGGGATCGAGCTTCTCGGCGGCGGCGATCCGCTCCATCAGCTCGGCCCGGCGCTCGCGATAGATCGACGCGGGCTGCTCGAGCAGGGTCTTCGCGGTCGAGACCGCCGACGCGGAACCGGCGGCCGGAGTCGTCGACGGAATGGTCTGCGCTCGCACTCGCGACTCGAGCCCGAGGCCGAGCGAGGCCGAAACGAGTGCGAATGCGAGGATTGAACGAGCGGCCGGAAGCAGCGGCATGACGGGGATCCTCCCGGGGACGATGGGGCGGAGCGAGAAATCGATCAGACGACGACGCGAAGCGTTCGCAGGCGCTCGATCGCGCGGTCGAGCGTCTCGTCGCGCTTGCAGAAGCAGAAGCGGAGATATCTGGATCCGAGAGCGGGATCGACGAAGAAGCTCGACCCGGGGACGCCCGCGACGCCGACCTCGCGGACGAGCCGGCGGGCGAATTCGACGTCGTCGGCCGCGGCGAAGGCGTCGATCTCGGCCATGACGTAGTAGGCCCCTTCGGGCGGCTCGAGGCCGAAGCCGACTTCGAGGAGCGCCGAGCAGAGCTTGTCGCGGCGGGCTTGGTAGCCTTGGGCGAGGCCGGCGAAATAGTCGTCGGGCAAGCGATAGGCGACCGCGCCCGCGGCCTGCAGCGGCGCAGCGGCTCCGATCGAGACGAAGTCGTGCATCGCGCGAAACGCGCGGGTGAGTTCGGGCGGAGCGATGATCGTGCCGATCCGCCAACCGGTCACGCCGAACGTCTTCGACATCCCGCTGATCGTCACCGACCGCTCGCGCATGCCGTCGATCATCGCGAGCGACACGTGCTCGCGTCCGTCGTAGAGAATATGCTCATAGATTTCGTCGGTGATCGCGATCACATCCCACTTCCGGCAGAGCCGGGCGATCTCCTCGAGTTCGTCGCGGCGGAAGACGGTGCCGGTGGGGTTGTTGGGGTTGCAGATCACGATCGCCTTGGTGCGGTCGTTGAAGGCGGCGGCGAGTTCGTCGAGATCGAACCTCCAGCCGGGCGGTCGGACGGGGACGAAGCGCGGCGTCGCGCCCGCGATGATGCAGTCGGGCCGATAGTTCTCGTAGAAGGGCTGCGAGAGGATCACCTCGTCGCCCGGGTTGATGATCGAGAGCATGGCGACGATCATCGCCTCGGTGCTGCCGCAGGTGACGGTGATCTCGGATTCGGGGTCGACGTGTTTGCCGCGGAACCGGAGTTCGTGCTCGGCGATCGCCTGGCGAAGGTCGGTCGCCCCCCAGGTGATCGCGTATTGGTTGATGTCGTCGCGGATCGCGCGGCAGGCCGCTTCCTTGACGGCCTCGGGGGCGGGGAAGTCGGGCATGCCTTGGGCGAGGTTGACCGCGTCGTACTTGCGGGCCTCGATCGACATCCCGCGGATGACGCTCTCGGTGAACCGCGACGATTTCTGCGAGAGCAACGGCAATTGCATGGGCGAGCTGCGATTCCACGGGGTGCGAGGCGAGGCGAGGCGATTCCTTTGGATCGCATCGGATCCGATCGAGCGATTGTCGTGGATCGGCGGGCGAGTCGGCAACAGGGAGATGCGGCGATTCGCGAGTTCGTCGCTTCCGATCCGACCCGCGCGACCCGTGCAACCGCTACGATGATCCCCTCGACCGGCCGATCGTGTGCGAATCGGCGCCGGTCGGGCTCGCGAGTCGTCGATAGAGAGGTGTGTGTGTGGTCCGAATCAGGGAGGCCGCGCGCCTGTGGGCCTTGGTCCGAGGTGCGGGGACGATCGGGAGGGATTGCCGATGTGGACGGATCGTCGAGGAGCACGCGGAAGCGCCGGGCATCGGTCGTTCCGTCCGATGCTGGGTGACTCGACCCTGGAGACTCGCGTCTTGCTCGCGAGTTCGCAAAAGATCAACGTGGGCGGCACCGTTCTGCTCGCACCGCCGCAGACCGCGGGTGCGGGCAGCGCGGTCGTGGTGACGACGCCGTCGGCCCAGCGGTTCTACATCGCGCTCGAGGGGCCGGGCAATGTTCGGGCGATTCCCGTCGCGGGCGGGTCGTTCCGCCTGATCGTCGAAGGCACCGACGTCGACTCGAACCTCACCATCAACCCCGTGCTCCAACAGCGCCGGCATCGCAAGCTGGCTCACACCTTCTCGCCGGGCAACTCGACCCGCGACGGACTGGTGAAGATCGCCGGCATCAACGTCGTGAGCGGCCGGATCAACTCGATCCTCGGCTACCGGACCGCCGTGCTCAACGGGCCGGTCGTCGTCGGCGACATCACCCCGATCGACAGAATCGCGTTCTACTCGGTGAAGCCCGGCGGCTCGATCGCCACCGGCGGCGACGTGAACACGCTCGACATCTTCGCCGACGGCATCTTCCGCAACAGCCCGGGGATCTACGTCGGCCGCGACCTCAATTACATCAACGTCGGCGGCGACCTCGGACTCTTCAACGGCGCGAATCTGCAGACCGGTCGCGACGTCGGCCTCGTCGGACAGCCGGTGAAGGGAACTCAGACCGGCATCGGACCGAGCTCGACCACGACCGACGTCAGCGTGCTCCAGGGCGGCCTGATCCAAGGCAACTTCGTGATCGGGACCGGCAGCCGGTTCATCGTCGGACGCAGCCTCGATGCTCCGTTCGTCGTCCGCGGCACCGTCTTCGGCGTGACCTCGAGCGACACCTCGCGGATCTCGATCCCCAACGGCACGAGCAACTTCGTCTCGCTCGGCGGCGGCGTCGCCTTCAACGGCTGAGCCGAATCCGGACGAATTGTCTTGTTCATCGATCGACTCGATGAACCGAACCGGCCCGCCGCCCTCGAGATCGAGAACGGCGGGCCGGGTTCATGAACGAGTGCTGATCCAAGCCGCAGCGAAGGATCAGCTCGTGATCCCCTTCGTGAGGTGCATGAACGCCGTTTCGAGGTTGATCTCGTCTTCCTTGAAGAGCGTCAGATCGAATCCCGAGGCGATCAGGCGCTGGGCGAGGAAGCTGTACTGGTGGACCTCGGGGGCGAGGCGAACGATCAGCACGCCGTTCTTGTCGTTGACCGAGGCGACCTCGGATTGACCCTCGAGGAAGTTCGCGGCCTCGGTCGATCGGTCGCCCACGGCGATGTTGAGCACGATATCGGACCGCACCTGCTTCATCACGTCGCTCACCGCGCCGTTGACGAAGAGCACGCCTTGCTCGATGATGCCGATCTTGTTGCAGATGTCGGCGAGTTCGGGGAGGATGTGGCTCGAGACGAGGATCGTCTTGCCCATCGAACGGAGCTCGCGGAGCAAGCCGCGCATCTCGATGCGGGCCCGCGGGTCGAGACCCGAGGCGGGCTCGTCGAGCAGGAGGACCTGCGGGTCGTGGAGCAGGACGCGCGCCAGGCCGAGCCGCTGGGTCATCCCGCGCGACAGGCTGGTGACGAGCGCATCGCGCTTGTAGGTGAGGTCGACGAGCTCGAGCACCTCCTCGGTGATCTTCTTGCGCTTCGCCCCGGTGATACGGTAGGCGGCGGCGAAGAATTCGAGATATTCGATCACCTTCATGTCGTCATACACGCCGAAGAAGTCGGGCATGTATCCCACCGCGCGACGGATGTCCTTCGATCCGTTGTAGATCGAATAGCCGCAGACCGTCGCCTCGCCCCAACTGGGGTTCAGGAGCGTGGCGAGGATCCGCATCGTCGTGGTCTTGCCCGCTCCGTTCGGCCCGATGAACCCGTAGACGTCGCCGCGATCGAGCGTCAGGTTGAGCCGGTTCAGGGCGTAGAGGTCGCCGTACATCTTGGTCAGGTCGTGCGTCTCGATCATGCGAGCGGGCCTCGGTGCGGGCGTTGGCGGTGAATCGGAGTGTTTCGGAGTCGGAATCGGGCCGGGAGGTTCAAGGGCGGGCCGACCGTTCGAGCGGCAGGATCACGCGGATCATCGTCGTCCGGCCGACCTTCGGCTCGCTCGAGTCGGCGCCGAGGTCGAGCTTGGTCGCCGCCTTGTCGATCCGTGCGATCAACATCGGACGGTCGAGCTCGAGCAGGTCGCTCAGGTCGGACGCCTCGAGCGAGGCGTTGGGAAGCGGGTCGAGGCTCACGTTCTCGCTCTTGCTGAACATGATCGCACGCACCAGCGCGTCGCGATCGATCCCGGCCTCGGCCACGGCCCCCGCCCGCTCGTAACCCTTGCGCAGCTCGCTGAGATATCCCGAGAGCCGGCGGTTGACCGCGAGTTCGATCCGGATCGTCGCCCCAGGGGCGATGTCGGGAATGTTGTAGTAGACCTGCGACCCGAAGGCGACCACCGCGCCTCGGAGCGCGACGTCGAGGCGGTTCGTGATCGTGCCGAGGAGCCGGTCCGGGCCGACCTGTTCGAGCTCGGTCTCCACGACCTCGCCCGCCGACTTCCCGTACCACGTGCCCACCAATGCCTTGGTGCTCCAGATCGGGATCCGCATGCCGTCGATGCGCTCGGCGCGGCCGTCGGGAGCATAGGAGTAGCCGGGGTTGCCGAAGCTCAGCCCCTTCGTGTTCCCGTTCATCCCGCGCAGGCCCGACTCGGCCACGCCGAGCCAGGTCAGGATCGACTCGCCCGTGCCGCCCGTCACCGCCGCGAAGCCCGTCGGCTCGAATCCGATCGCGTAGTCGCGATTCGCCGGGCTGAACAGGTTGAAATACGTCGTGCCGCGGGTCCGCCCGGTCGTCTGGTCGACGTCGACGATCTCGATCTGGTTGACCCGGAGGTCGGTTCCCTTGATCCGATACGCTGCGTAGGCCGCCCCGACGCTGACGGCGATCACCGTCAACGGGAAGGTCACCCACGTCAACTCCATCCGCTTGACCACCTTCTTGAGGAAGAGGTAATCGATCGGGCCGATCACCAGGATGTAGAGAAAGATGAGCCCGGCGACCCACGAGAACGGAACCAGCCGCACACCCTCGAAGCGGTCGAGCGCCGTGCGAAGCAGCGCGGAGAGCCCCGAGACGCCCGTCTCGACCAAGCGACCGCCGGTGCGTCCCGCGTTCGTGCCCGCCGAGCCGGGATCGAGATCGATCGCCTTGATCCAGAAGACACCCGTATCGGGCCATCCCGAGAACGGCGGCGAATCGACGTCGAATGAGAGTACGGTGACCCGGCCGAAACCGTAGGCCCCCCGAACCACGAGCGGAGTACTCGCGGTCGTGCTCAGCACCTTCGCCCCGCTCGACTCCGCCCCTTCGAGCACGACGACCTGAGCGGGCGTGTTGTCCGGCGTGATCTGCGTCTTCGCCTGCGCGTACGACTCGAGGGCCCGAAGGTCGGTGACCCGCATCGGAGCGGCGATCCGAACCGGCAGGATCCCCGCCAGTTCGCTCTCACGCACCGCCTGCCAGTTCGATCCGACCGAAACGACCAGGTGCCCGCCCCGCGCGACCCACTCGAAGAGCGCCTGCCCGCGCGTCGCCAGCGAAGCCAGCATCGCCTTGTCGTTCGTGTCGAGGATCACGGCCTCGAAGCCGTCGTAACCGCGGGGCCGGCTCGGAAGGTCGTCGGCCTCGGGACCCGTGATGCGCGAGACCACCACCTCTCTCGGCATCCCTCGCGCAGTGACCGACATCCCCGCCTGCTTGGCGATCTCGGCCAGGCCCGCGGGACGACCCAGGGCGAGCAGCGAGATGTCGCTCGGCATCAACGCCCGGGGAGTATCGCCGCCGCGGAGATTCTCGGACGAAGCCTCCGCGACCAACGAGCCCTCGCGATCGAAGAGCCTCGCCCGAAAGTTCGAGACATTCAGCCCGCTGCGAGCATATCCGACCACCCTCGAGGGCACGCCCGCAGGAAGCGCGACCGACTGGCCCGAGGAGACCGGATTGCCGTCGTCGTCCGACGAGGCCACCTCGAGGCGACCCTCGAAGGCCGCCGTGCCGCCTTGAAGACCGACGCGCACCGGAGTCCAGGTCCCGATCGTGTATCGATTGCCGAAACCGACGTCGATCGACTCGATCCGAGGCCTCTCGGGATCCGCTGCGCCGGCTGGACCGGCGAAGGAGAGGGCGAGCGCTCCGACGGCGATCGCGATGTGGGCGAGCCGTCCCCATGCGACGCCTGCCGATCGATCGGCACGCCGAGGAGCGGAGCGATCCGGGCTCGAGATCGGCACGAGAATGAGTCGAGATGCGAGAACTGGTGTCATGCGTTCCGGTCGCTGAGGGAGATCGAGGGACGGCGGAGCCTCGCGGAGCGTCTCACGGCTTCTCCGACGGATCGCATTCGCAGGGAATGCGACCGCATCCCGGACACCCCCAGCCGTACTTGCGGCGGACGGCGTCCTCGAGGTCGACCCCTCGGATGTTCGCGAGCGTCGCCAACCAGGCGAGCACGTCGGCCATCTCGAGCGCCAACTCCTCGTGAGTGCCCGACCGAAGCGCGGTCGCCAACTCGCCGAACTCTTCGGTCAGCCAGAGGAACGTCGCCGCGTCGCCGCGGGCCGCGTCCTTCGCGCCGTAGAGTTCGCGAATCCGGGTCTGGAGCCATGCGAGCGTCAGCCCGCCGAGATGCGTGTCGGTGTCGGCCATGAGGGAATCGATCTTACAGAAATCGGACCCCCGCCGGCAAACCCCCATCGCCGGGACCGATCGCATCCGCCCCGGTGCGATCAAGTCACCGAGACCGAGGCGCCGTCCGCGGCGCGGCAGACGTGGATTTGAGGCGTCAAGCCCATCGCCCGGGCGTAGTCGGCCTTCACCGATTCGACGAAGGCGTCGACCGACTCGCGACGCACGAGATTCACCGTGCAGCCCGCCCAGCCCGCTCCCGACAGCTTGCCCCCGAGATAACCAGGGGCCGATGATGCACACTTGATCAAATGATCGAGTGCTCTCGAGCTGTTCTCGAAATCATCCGCACTCGAGAGGTGCGACGCCGACATCAGCCGCCCGAACGACACCAGATCCCCTTCCTCGAGCGCATCCACACCGCGACGCACCCGGTCGTTCTCGGTCAGGACGTGACGCGCCCTCCGGCGGCCGATCGGATCGAGACGCGACCAGTCGGCCTGGAGTTCGGCGAGGGTCACGTCGCGCAGCGACTTCACCTGGTCCTCGCCCTTTCGCGTCCGATAGAACTCGACCACACGCTCGCACTCCGCCCGGCGCTTGTTGTACATGCCGTCGGCGAGCTTCCGCGAAGTCATCGAATCGCAGATCACGATCGCCGGCGGCGGCGGGCCGAGCGGCACCCGACGAAACGCCAGCGTGCGGCAGTCGAGCATCAAGGCATGATCCGACCGTCCGAAGATCGCCGAGAATTGATCCATCAGCCCCGAGCCGACGCCGACGAACTCGTTCTCCGACCGACGGAGGATCCCCGCCAATTCCATCGCCGCGGCGTCGTCGAGCTTGGCCGACCGCCCCGGAATGATCCCCGCGCCCAGAAGAAAGAACGCGAGCGCGGCCTGAAGCGACGCGGAACTCGAGAGCCCCGCACCCAGGGGAACCTCGCCCGCAATGGTCGCCGCGAAACCGCACTCGGGATCGCCCATCGCGCGACCCAAGGCCCAAACGACGCCGCGAACGTACTGCGTCCACTCCCCCGCGAGCGAGCGAGGAGGATCGACGACCTTGAATGCGTCTTCCTTGTTCAGATTGATCGAGGACACGCGGGCGGACGACCCTTCGATCGGACGGCCGAGCACGACCGTGTCGCGATCGATGGCAGCCGAGAGGATCAAGCCGTCGTTCGCGTCGGTGTGATTGCCCAGCAACTCGACCCGCCCCGGAGCCCGCGCCCAGAGCGTGGGCAGCGAACGGAACGTCGTAGCGAACGCCTCGAGGCACTTGCGCTGGAGAGACTCGGCGGACATGGCGACACCCGAGGGCGAGCCCGGTTCGAGAGCGGGGGATCTTCGGAAGTGGACCGGAGAACGGACGGGAATCGTGAGGAGACGAAGCGATCCGTCGCCCGCTCGAGGAGAGCGAGGCGACGGATCGAGCGGCATCATCGATCCGGACCGAGGCGGGAAGCCCAGCCCGGGGCCCGGTCGGGTACGTGATCTCAGGCGAGGCCCGCGGCCTTGCGAAGGGCGTCGACCTTGTCGGTCCGCTCCCAGGTGAAGTCGGGGTCGTTGCGTCCGAAGTGCCCGCCGCTGGCGGTCTTGCGGAAGATCGGACGGCGGAGCTGGAGGTGATCGATGATCCCGCGAGGGGTGAGCGGGAAGACCTCGCCCACGATCTTCGCGATCTGGGTGTCGGGGATCTTGCCCGTTCCCTCGGTGTCGATGTGGATGCTCACGGGGTGCGAGACGCCGATCGCATAAGCGAGTTGGAGTTCGCAACGGTCGGCGAGACCCGCGGCGACGACGTTCTTCGCAACGTAGCGTGCCATGTAGGCGGCCGAGCGGTCGACCTTCGTGGGATCCTTGCCGCTGAAGGCGCCGCCGCCGTGACGACCGCGGCCGCCGTAGGTGTCGACGATGATCTTCCGTCCCGTCAGGCCCGCATCGCCGTGCGGACCGCCCACCACGAAGCGACCAGTCGGATTGATGTAGTACTTGGTCTCGGCGTCGACCATCTCGGGCGGCAGGCAGGGAAGGATCACCTGCTCCTTCACCACCTTGCGGATCTCTTCGATCGGGATGTCCTCGGTCTGCGTCGAGACCACGACGGCATCGATCCGGACGGGCTTGCCCGCCTCGTACTCGACCGTGACCTGGCTCTTGCTGTCCGGGCGCAACCACTTGATGGTGCCGTTCTTGCGGAGCTCGGTGATCCGATTGATGATCCGGTGCGAGAGCGCGATCGGCATCGGCATCAGTTCGGTCGTCTCGTTCGACGCAAAGCCGAACATCAGACCCTGGTCGCCCGCGCCGATGTCCTTGCCGGCGCCCGAGTCGTCATCCACACCCTGGGCGATGTCGGGCGATTGCTTGCCGAGCGCGACCATCACGGCGCAGGTCGTCGCGTCGAAGCCCATGTCGCTCGAGGTGTAGCCGATCTCGCGAACCACTTCGCGCACCACCGTCGGATAGTCGACGCTCGCCGTGGTCGTGATCTCGCCCGCCAGGCAGACCAGTCCCGTCGTCAGCAAGGTCTCGCAGGCGACGCGCGCCATCGGATCTTGGGAGAAGATGGCGTCGAGGATGCCGTCGGAGATCTGATCGGCCATCTTGTCGGGATGGCCCATCGAGACCGATTCACTGGTGAAGAAATACCGATTGCCTTGCGACACGGAACCAAGTCCTCCGGAAGCGGTGACGAGCGATGAGACGCGAAGAGGGATCACCCACCGAGACGAACACGCGACCAACCCCACTCCCTGGGGAGATTCGCGGGGTGGGTCCCTCGGGTCGACGTGAGTCGATTATAGCAAGGGAGTTGCGGGATGCCACCCGCCCCGCCCCCGGGAACGCTCGAACTCGCGTCGTGTCGGCATCGCAACTCTAGGATACGTCGGCCCGGAAGATCGAACTCGAAATCCTACCGCCCGAGTTCTCCGGCGGCCGAGCGATGAAGGTCGGCCGCCGGAGTGTTGGGTGCGGAGAGGAGTCCGATCGACTCCCCTCGGGTCAGTCGATGGCCCGCGCGCCCGTGGTCGAAGGCGCGGTCTTCGGGAGCGGGTTGCCCTCGGCGTCGAGCAGCGTCACGCCGCTCCCCGCGTTCGGCAGCGAGCCCAGCTCCGCCTCGATCTTCGACTTGTCGCCCACGACCAAGATCACCATGCTCTCGGGATCGAGGTACTTCGAGGCCACGCGTGCGACCTCGTCGAGCGAAACCGCCTCGACCTTCGACTGATACGTCGTGAAGAAGTCGTCGGGAAGGCCGAAGATCACGAGGTCGGCCAGGGTCCCCGCCACGCCGAACGTCGTCTCGAATCGGCTCGGGAAGCCCTTGATGATGCGGTCCTTGGCGAACTCGAGCTCCTGCGACGTCACCGGACGAGGCCCGGCGATGTCGGTAATCTCCTTCATCAGCTCGGCGAGCGCGGGCTTGGTCACGGCCGTCTGCACCGAGGTCGACGCCTGGAACGGCCCGGGGCCCTGCCGGAAGTCGAACCGCGACTGGGCTCCGTAGGTGTACCCTTTGTCCTCGCGGAGGTTGAGGTTGATCCGGCTCGAGAACTGACCGCCGAAGGTGGAGTTCATCACCATGAGCGGGAAGTAGTCGGGAGTCGAACGGGCCACGCCGACCTTGCCGACCGACAGGACCGACTGGGCCGCGCCCGGCTTGTCGACGAGATAGATCGTCGAGGTCTTCGCGGTCGCCGGAGTGGGGAGCTCGACCTTCGGAGTCTCGCCCGGCTTCCACGACCCGAGAGCCTTCTCGAGCTTGGCCGTGATCTCGTCGGGCGTCGTGTCGCCGACGACGGTCAAGGCGGCGTTGTTCGGCACGTAGACCTTGCGATAGAAGTCGACGACGTCGTCGCGAGTGATCGCGGAGAGCGTCTTGGCCGAGTCGCTCCGACCGTATGGATGCTCGGTGGAGTAGAGCAGCTTCGGGAAGACCACTCCGGCGATTCCGCCGGCGCTGTCGGTTCGTCGCAGCAGGGCCGAGAGCTTCTGCTTGCGGAGCCGCTCGAGCTCGCTCTCCGGGAAACTGGGCGCCAGGACGATGTCGCTGAAGAGTTCCAGCCCCTTGTCGACATGCTTCGTCAGCGTCGTGAGCGAGACGTTCGCCGACTCGTCGCCCGAACCGGCGTTGAGCGAGGCCCCGATGTCCGAGAGTTCGCCCGCGAGTTGGATGGCGTTCCGCGTCTTGGTTCCCTCGGTGAGGAGATCCGCGGTCATCGGAGCGAGCCCGACTTTGTCCGCGGGGGCGAGCGCGTCGCCCGCCTTGACCACGAGATTGAGAGTCAGGATCGGAAGTTCATGACGCTCGGCGATCAGGACGTCGAGCCCGTTCGAGAGCTTCCGGCGGACGATCGCGGGGGGCGAGAATCGAGGCGTCGGCCCGAGCGGCGGCTGGACGCGACGGTCGAAGTCGTCGCGGATCGGAGCCCGCTCGGCGGGCTTGCTCGTCGGCTCCTGCGGAGCGGTCGCCACCTCGGGAGCTCGCGGAGACGCAGGTCCCTTCGTGACGTCGAGCCGGACTCGGTTGCCCGAGAGGTACTTCTTCGCCACGCGGGCCACGTCGGCGGGCGTCACGGCGAAGAGTGCCTTCAACTCGTTCCCAAAGGCGAGGGGGTCGCCGAATTGTACGTTGTACGCGTTCAGGAAGTCGGCCTTGCGCGTGGCCGATTGGAGGCCGACGATGAGCTGCGTCTCCTGGCTGGTCTGAGCCTTGGCGACCTCGGACTCGGTCGGTCCGTCGGTCTGGAGACGGCGGATCTCGGCGTCGGCGATGGCGACGAGCTCGTCGAGAGAAACGCCGGGACGAGCCGTGGCGATGACCGCGAACGTCCCCGCCAGATCCGATGCGCTATTGAAGGCGCTCGCATTCGCGGCGAGCTGCTTGTCGTACATCAAGGGGCGATAGAGCCGGTTCTCCTTGTCGAGTTGGCCGAGCACGGCGGCCAGGATGTCGAGCGCGGGCTCGTCGGGGTGACCGCGGTGAACGCTCGGCCAAACGAGTTGGACGCGGTCGAGCGCGACGCGGTCGGTCATCCGAACATGCTTCGACTCGGTCAGGGGCGCGTCGACCGGCTTGGGTCGGGCAACGGGCTCGCCGGCCGGGAGCGAACCGAAGTACTTCTCGACGAGCTGCTTGGTCGCGGGGATGTCGATATCGCCCGCGATCACCAGGCTCGCGTTGTTCGGAGCGTAGTACTTGCGGAAGAAGGCGGAGACGTCGTCGAGGCTGGCCGCCGAGAGGTCGGCCATCGAGCCGATGACCGAGTGATGGTAGGGATGCGTCGGCGGATAGAGCGCCTCGAGGAGCTTCTCGGACGACTGGCCGTACGGCACGTTGTCGACCCGCTGGCGTCGCTCGTTCTTCACGACCTCGCGCTGGTTGTCGAGCTTCGCCTGCGTGAGCGCGGGGAGAAGGAAGCCCATGCGGTCGGACTCGAGCCAGAGTGCGAGCTCGAGGGCGTTGGCGGGCAGGGTCTCGTAGTAGTTGGTGCGGTCGGTGTTCGTGCTGCCGTTGATCTGCGCTCCGACCTTCTCGATCGGACCGAAGTACTCCTTGTCGTGGTGCTCGGATCCCTGGAACATCAGGTGTTCGAAGAGGTGAGCGAAGCCGGTCCGACCGACGACCTCGTCCTTGGAGCCGACCTTGTACCAGATGTTCACGCCGACGACGGGCGTGCTGCGATCCTGATGGAGGATGACCTCGAGGCCGTTGGCGAGCTTGTACTTCTCGACCTTCAGAACCGGAATCTGGGGCTCGCGACCCGCGCCGAGGGCGAGCGGGGCGGTCGCCGCGAGGGCGAAGACGAGCACGAGCGGGGTGAACCTAGCCGAGATCTTCAATGGACGGCTCCGAAAGGTGTCGGGCAAGGAATGAGACGGCCGCGTGGGACGAGAGCCGGGCCGAGACCATTGGATCGTTCTATCAGCGGCTCGGTCGATCGTCCAGGGTGGGTGTGAAGAGTCGATGATCAACCTCCCCCCGCAGCGGCGGCGGCGGGCAGACGCGCGCCGTTGATCCAATCGAGGATCGTCTGGTATTCGGGCGAGGTTCCGGCCTCGAACCTGATGCCGCCCGCATGGGCCTTCTTGGTGGGATCGTTCTGCGCCTCGGCCTCCTCGAAAGCGTCCCAAGTCGGCTTTCCGAGCAGCAAGCTCTCCGCCGGCCGAGCGAGATCGACGACGCGGAGCGCAGCGCGGTAGTTGGCCCGCACGGTCGCAGGGTTCCAACGACCGTCGGCGCGGGGCGGCTGGAGTTGGAGGATCGAGTGCGACCGGTGGCAGCCGACGCAGTTCTGCCCGTCTTCACCCATCCGGTTGAAGATCGGGAGGACCTTGGCCTCGAAGTAGGCGAGGTCGAGGAGTTCGGCGTCGGCGTCGAGGCCGCTCGAGCGGCCTCTCGAGGCGAGAAGGGCTCGGGCGATCTCTTTCTGCCGCGCGTTGTCCGACCGGGCGACGTCGCGCAGACCCTGCTCCACGGCCGGGTTGTCGAGTAGGCGGGGCGCGGTCTGGATGAGTTGCAGGGCTTTCTCGCGAACCCCGCCGTTCTCGGCCGTGAGCGAGGCGCTGATCGCTCCGACCAATCGGAGATCACCGAAATCTCCGGGGCGGGAGCCGATCGTCGCCAGGATCGCGAGGCGGTGCGGTGGCGACTCGTCGGCGAGGGCGCGGCGCAGGATTCGGTCGGGAACCGTCCCCGCGACGTCCAGCCCCAGGCGAACCGCGGCGGACCGCTCTTCGGGATTCTCGGCCTCGGCCGACTTCGCCGCGACGCGCCGAACCGCATCGTCGCGTGTCGAGCCGGGGAATTCGGAGAGTGCTCGGATCGCGGCGGCTCGCACCGATGCGTTCGGCGACGATAGCGCGGAGATGATCCGCGGCGAGCGGTCGGCCTCGGATTGCTTCGCGGGACCGGCCCGGCCGAGCAGGTCGAGGGCGACCACGATCGCCTCGTCGCGGTTCGACTCGAAGAGCCGATCGACGACGCCCAGGAACGCGGCACTCGACTCGCCCCTCTCGACTCGCAGCGGGAACTCCTTCGATCGCGTCGCGGCCCAGTCGCGAACCGTGGGTTCGGGATCGGCGCGGAGGGCGGCGACCCGGACGCCGATCGCGGGGTCGCGCGATTCGCGGACCGCGATCAGAGCCTCGAGCGAGAGGCCGCGGATGGCGGCGTCGGGGTCGCTCGTACCCTCGAGGAGTGCTCCGACGAGCTTCGGAACCGCCTCGTCGTAGGCCAGCATCGGCTCGGTGTCGTTGCCGACGCGCCCCTGGCCTCCCGGTCGCTCATGGAATCGCGCGATCGCCTCGAGCACGCCGAGCCTCGACGATCTCGACCCGTGGCGAAGCACCTGAACATACTTGTCGACGAGCCGAGCCGTTTCGCCGTGCTGGGCCTGGGCGACGCGATCTCGTAGGGGTTGCGAGGGCAGAGAGGGGACCCAGTTCTTGTAGAGGTATCGGACGTTCTCGTCGCCGATGATGTAGAGCGCTTCGATGACGTTGCGGCGGACCCATGGGTGCTCGTCGACGGCGAGGGACTCGATGAGCCGATCCTCGACTCGGCCGCGAATCGTCGGATCGGCTTGCCAATACCAGAGCCTCCAGAGCCCCTTCACGGCCGCCATGCGAACCATCGGATCGGCGTGGCGGAATGCGTCGAGCAAGGCGTCGGCGACGCGCGGCTCGGACGCGAGTTCCCGGAAATGCGCGACGAAGATCCGTCCCGCCGCGCGAGCCGTTCGCGCTTCGTCGGAGCGCAGCGCCTCGGCGATCGCCGAGAGCCATGGATTGGTCTCGAGGCTTCGGCCGGGCGGAGCGTTCGCGGCAAGGCGATTCCCGACGACCCGAACCGCGGCGGCCGCAGCGCGGCGGACGAGCTTGGATGGGTCTCCGAGAGCGGCGGCGAGCGGCGCGATCGCCTCGGTTCGGCCGATCCGGCCGAGCGCGGCGCAAGCGGCGAGGCGAACCTGGGGGTTGGGGTGCCGGGAGAGTGCGATCGCGTCGTCGAGCACGGCGGGAGCAGGGTCGTCCCAGATCCGCTCGAGGTCGCGGATCGTCGACGAGTCGCTCGAGCGGTCGATTCGCGATCCGATCGGTCCCAGCGGTGCGTCCCAACCGCGAGCGCCCGGGCCGGGGAAGAGTGTCGAGAGCGCGATCAGAGCCCACTGGGACTCGCGGAACGGCGTTCGGAATTGCTCGTACTTGCTGGGGTCGAACCAGGCGCCGAAGTCGGCCTGCTCCCGCAGCAGTGCGGCGGCCCCCTTCAGGATCGCGGGGTGGTCGACGGGCAGGCCGGCGAGCCGGAGTGCAACGAGGCTCTCGCCGGTCTGCATGGCGGCGTGAGGGTAGTCGGGCTCGAATTTGGGCGACCAGTGCCCGTCGGGACGCTGGAGCTCGAGGAGCCGACGGACGTTCGCGTCGATCAGCGACCGGCGGCGGATCGGGTCGATCGTCGCGAGCGCGATGGTCTGTGCGGCGAGGTCGCGGGTGTTGTCGGGGCGACCGCTCGCGGCGAGGTCGGCGACGAGGTTGCGGGTCTGGGCGAAGCGGACGTCGTTGGTTCGGTGGACCAGTTCGTCGAGCTGTCGCCAGGAGTCGCCGGCCACCTTGTAGCGGCTGATCGGATTGTTGCCGTTGGTCTCGTCGGGGGGGAGTTCGGTCCGACCATCGTAGTAGAGCCGGAGGAATTCGCCGATCGCGCGGTGGGTGTCGTTGCGCGGTCGGCCGGCGACCTGGTTCTCGTAGTCCATCAGCATGGTCGAGAGCCGTCCGAGCACGTTGGCGGGCGCGGGGATCATCCGGGCCCAGACGGCGTCGGGAAAGCCGTGAAGCGGGACGGGGTTGTTGTAGAGGCGTTCGGTGAGGAACGCGAGGGCGAAGGGCTGCTCGATCCGATACCCCTGCCGTCGCGCGGCGAGTGCGGACTGGGTGGTGAAGTGCGTCGGATGGCAGGCGATGCAGGTCGAGGTCTCGTGGTGCGGGTTGGCGACGCGGTCGGTCGCGTGCCCCCTCCGCGGGGTGTTGGCGTGCCAGGAGTCGCCGGCGAGGAGTTGGAAGTCGAGGGCCGGCGGGATCGCCTTCGCGGCGGCGGCGGCAAGGCTCGCGGGGTCGGTCGGGTCGCCCGGTTTCAGGTACGGCGGGACGTCGAAGAGCTTGGTTCGGAGCTGGTAGTCGGGGTGGCGGGCGTCGACCTCGATGAAGTATCGACCGGCTTTCGAGAGCACGCGGGTCGTGAACTTGTTCGCGCCCGGGCGGGGCGGACGCTCGCGTTGGAGGCTCTGCGGATCGATCCCGTCGAGGAATTCGACGACCTTGCCGGTCGCGGGATCGAGTCGATGAATCCTGACGTCGGGCGGAACGTCGCGGTCGATGAACTCGATGCCGACATGGAGGAGCTTGGGCGTGGACGAGTCGAACTCGAATCGGTACCAGTCGCGCCCGCTCGTCGACTCATCATCCTGGAAGGCGAGGCGTTCGGGGTATTCGGGGCGATCGTCGGCGGCGGCGTAGACGGTGCTCTGCAGGGCGATCGGCTGGGCCGAGGCGTGGTCGTCGTTGGGCTCGTATTCGAAGGCGACTCCCTGCCCTTCGGAGATCGGCGTGAAGAGGGCTCGGAAGTCGATGGGCGACGGGTTGGCCGCGGCGGCCACGATCTCGAGGATCAGCGGCGATCCGGCTGGGATCATCACCTGCCAGGTCGCGTCGGGGTCGGCGAACCCGAGCCTCTTCTCGAGAACGACCTCTCCGATCCGGATCCGAGCCACGGCCCCCTGCCCCTCGCCGAGGCGCTCGGGGCGATCCAGGCCGATGACGACCGATCCGGGTTCGGCCCGGGCCGATTCGTGGAGCACGACGCGACGGACCTGCCCGGGTTCGACGCGGCCGGAGGTCGGCTCGGCGGGCGCATGAGCGAGCGCTGCGGTCCACAGGATCAAGAGATGGGGCGTCATGCGTGGTCTCCGCGTCGCAACGTCTCCGGATCGATCTCGACAGTTGAACAGCATGAACGGACGGTTCGACGCCGTCAAGCGCCGACTCTCGGGATCGCGTCGATTTCGCGCATCGCGGGCTGACGATCGATCCGCCCCGTGTTGTAGGATGCTCGTCTCAATGCTCCACCGCCCAAGATCCGTGGGATGCCGAACCTCCATGAATCGCCGATCGGATGCGCCTTGGTATACGTTGCGGGGTTCGTCGGGTTTGTCGGCGATGCATGTCCTGGCGGGTCTGGCGGGCCTCTTCTTGATCGCCCTGGGAGCGGCGATGCCCGAGCTGATGGGCACCTGGGCGTTCTCGCTCCTCCTCATCCCGAGCGGCACCCTGCTCTGCGGCGGCACGATCTTCCTGGCCCGCGAGCGCGAGGGGTCGGCCTGGCAGACCTTGGGCCTCGGCCTGGCGTTCATCGCTCTCCTCGCGATCGATCTGCTCGCCTTTCAGACCGCCGCTCCCTTCTTCGGGCTCCGCAACGCCTCGCAGCTCCGGGTCTTCCGGGTGCCGCTCTGGCGCGAGCTGCTCGAGCTCCATCTTGCCTGGACCCTGACCGCCGTCGCCGCCGCGATCGGCTTCGGCCTGATCTGCCGGAGGTCGATCGAGCGCGACATGCTCGTCGGCCTCGCGGTCTTCCTGGTCTTCCCGATGATCGGCCTCATCTGCCGATTCGGGAGCATGTTGCCGCGCTGAGCGGGGCGGTCCCCGGGCCGATTGACCCGCACCGCCCGCGCGGGGTATTCTCCAACAATTGCCGGCAAAGCCCCCGGGAGGTCCGACGATGGCTCGTTTCGTCCCCGGCCGATCGCCGACCAGGCGCGAGTTCCTCCGCGTCGGAACTCTCGGACTCGGCGGCCTCGGCCTCGCCGACATCCTCCAGGCCCGAGCCGAGGCGAGCGAGGCCCTCGACACCTCGGTCATCCTCTTCTGGATGTGGGGCGGGCCGAGCCAGCTCGAGACCTACGACCTCAAGCCCAACGCCCCCGCCGAGATCCGCGGGCCCTTCCGACCGATCCCCACCGCCGTCCCCGGAATCGAGATCTGCGAACTCTTTCCGCTCCAAGCCAAGCTCGCCGATAAATTCTCGCTGATCCGTTCGCTGCATCACGGAATGTCGGCCCACAACGACGGCTCGATCGAGGTCCTCACCGGCAAGACCCCGACCAAGCCCGACCCGACCTCCACCGCCTTCTCCGACCACCCCGACTTCGGCATGATCGCCGACTGGTCGAGACGCGGTCGAGCGAGCACGCTCCCGAACTACGTCGGCATCCCGCGCCGGCCGTTCATGACCCGGCCGAACTACCTCGGCGTCTCGCACGACGCCTTCGCGACCGGCGACCCCTCCACGCCCGACTTCCGACCGCGCGACCTCTCGATCGCCGCGGGGTTCGACGCCTCTCGGCTCGAGGATCGACGTGGACTGATCCGTCAATTCGACGACCTCCGCCGCCGGACCGACTCATCCCCCGAGACCCCCGGCCACCCCTTCCACGACCAGGCCCTCCGGATGCTGACCGACCCCAAGGTCGCCGATGCGTTCGACCTGAGCCGCGAGGATCCCCGACTCCGCGACCACTACGGCCGACACCTCTGGGGCCAGAGCTGCCTCCTGGCGCGACGCCTGGCCGAGGCCGGCTCGGCCGTCGTCACCATCGATGCCCTCGCCCCGACCCTGAGCGATCGCTACTTCAGCTGGGATGATCATATCAACGTGCAAACCAAGTGGGACCTCGCCGACGCCATGCGGTATCGCGCTCCCTTCATGGACCAGGCGATCTCCACGCTCATCGACGACGTCTACGCCCGCGGGCTCGACAGGAAGGTCCTGATCCTCGCCTTGGGCGAGTTCGGGCGCACGCCTCGGCTCGTTCGCTCGGAGGGCCTGATCGGCCGCGACCACTGGCCGGGAGCCCAGTCCGCCTTGATCTCCGGCGGCGGCCTCCAAATGGGCCGAACGGTCGGAGCCACCGACCGCCACGCCGCCCAACCCGTCGAACGCCCCCTCACCCCGCGCGACCTGCTCGCCACCGTCTACCGCCACCTCGGCATCGACCCCACCCGCATCTTCCACGACACCCTCGACCGCCCCCACCCCATCCTCGCCGACGGCCAACCGATCGCCGAACTCCTCTAGATCGCGCCGAGGATCGACGACCGAAACGGAACTCGCGAGACCTTCGTGGAGAAAGAAAGAAAGCCGAATTGCCGTCTCGGCGCATGAATCGATCACACCCGCCGCCCCCCCCGCGAAATGGACGTCATGCCGGCTCACGGACGACCGTCGTGTCCACCGGGCGCACGACATCGCCGGCACGATCCGAGCCGAGCACACGACGATTCGCCATCAAGAGCAAGAAGCCATACTCATTTCTTCATACATTTTCACCCGTCGATCTCAATGCTATGTGAACCCGTTACTCTCCTTCGAGAATCGCGGTCATCTCGGCTCGGCTCGACTCTCTCGCCAGGTCGAGGGCGGTCTTGCCGTTTCGGTCGGCTCGCCGCGGATCGGCCCCGGCCGCGAGCAGAAGCCGAACGACTTCGAGATGACCGCCGACGACGGCCTCGACGAGCGGCGGATAGAAGGGTTCATTTTCGTTGGGATGAGCACCATGCTCCAAGAGCAGGGCGACCATCGCGATTGAGCCTCGACGTGCCGCGACCGCGAGCGTCGAGGGTCCACAGTATCGGTGGTTAGGGTCCGCGCCGTGCTCGAGGAAATCGCGGGCGAGTTCGATCTCGTCGAGGGCGACCGCGTCCAGGAGCCCTCGCGTTGCACCGCGTTCGAGAAGCAGCTCGACGACCGCGCGATGCCCCATGATCGCGGCTTCCGACAGCGGCGTTCGGTCCGACCAGTCGTCGTGATCCACACGGGCGCCATGGTCGAGGAGGATCCGGGCCGTCTCGACGATCCCCCGCATCGCCGCGGCGATGAGAGCGGTCTCGCCGATGTCGTCGCAGGCCTCCAAATCGGCGCCGCGCTCGATCAACAACTCCACCATCTCGGGTGAGGAATATGTTGCGGCGGCCTTGAGGTACGGCACTCTGTAGGACCAGTAGTCGACGCGATCGGTGGCTCGTAGATCCGGGTCTTCGTCGAAGAGCCGGCGGGCGAGGGCGACGTCGGCCATCAGCAAGGCGTCGCACAGTCCGAGCCTCCCGCCCGCGGCCAGAAGCAGGTTCAATGCGCGCGTGTCGGCTTCGCCCACCAGATGAGGCAACGACCGCTCGACCGCGTACGTGACCGGTGTGATGCCCTGGCCGATCTCGGCATTTGGATCAGCCCCGTGTCCCAGTAAGGTTCGAGTCATGTCGATCAGGCGATACCTGACGGCCTTGCTGAGCGCCGTCCTCCCCAAGGAATCTCGAGTATCCACATCGATCCCATCTCCGATGAGCCGGAGCACGGTCTCGAGATCCCCATCGTCAACCGCTTTGAACCAGGCTTCGGACATCGGCCGATCCATCCTTTCGCGATCGCGAGACTCGACAAAGTAACGATCCGCGGCAGCGCGAGTTATGCGACCAGGGATCCATGGAGACTACGAACTGTCGGACCTCGCCGTCACCGTCCTGTTCTTGGGGGAAGTTGTCCGACGGGGATTCCGTGCGGCCATCCGGGGCATCGATAGTGCTGGAGGATTCGGAGTTCGCCATCGATCCAACTAGGACATACACTGTCCTGGGCATCGAGCCCAGACTTCCGCCCCCTTCTCGGTCGGGTCGGTCGAACTCCGCGGTTCCCCTTGAACGACCTCTGCGTCCGCCGGCGAGGCGTCTTCACCGAGAGTCGCCCGCCTTGGTATGATCGAAACGGAATCGTCTACTCCGATGGAGGCGAATCGGGCATGAGCCGCACTCTGGAACGACTCGGGATCAACCTCTCGAGCATCACCGAACGGCTCGAGTTGATCGGCGAGATCTGGGACAGCCTCTCGGAAGCCCACGAGGACTCAGCCCTTCCCGACGGGCACCGACTCGAGCTCGAGCGCCGTCGCCTCGCCGCGGACGCCGATCCTCTCGCCGGGATTCCCTGGGAGGTCGTCAAGGCTCGTCTAGCGGACCGGCCGTGAAGCTTCCCCTCATCTTTCGCCCCGAGGCCGTGGAGGATCTCCTCTCGGCGCGGGATTGGTACGACAAGCAACGCGCTGGTCTGGGGGATGAATTCACCGCTGAGGCCTCGGCGGCTCTCGATGGCCTCTCAGCAGCGCCTGGACTGTTCGGGGTCATCTGGGAGGACACTCGAGCGTGCCGTCTCCGGCGGTTTCCGTTCGTCGTGGACGATCGCGTCCTCGCCGACTCCATCGAGGTCTTGGCGGTCCTGCACGCGAGTCGAGATCCATCGAGGTCGCAATCCCGGGCCTGACCACGCGCCCGGCACACTTCGAGCAGTCCACGGCGCATGGTACGCAGCCGTCTCTCGATGGGGCCCGCATGGCCTGCCCGAGCCCCTGCCTTTGTGTCTGCTCGAGGCTTGCCATAGAAGAATGCAAGGAAGAACGCAAGGACAGGAAGAACGCAAGGACACGCAATGTGTATTCCGGCTGAGGTCGAGTGCGGAAACGCAGGGACAGCGACCGGAGTCCGCATTGACTGTCCTTGCATTTCCTGACCCGAGGGTCGGCAATCATCGCTCAACCTCACCGATTGCATCGAGTTTCCAGATGTTGATGATGGGCGCGCACCATCGATCTTGCGAGTTGATCGAGTCGGTCGAAGTCAAGAGAAGGTCACTCATCCCGGAAAAGGCGACGACGCTCGAATTGGTTCCATCGGGGCCAATTCTGATACTGTGAATTTCTCTCATTTCGTTGAGATCGATGATCCGAACGGCATTGTTGATGGAAATGCCGGTGAGAGCAGCGAGGGATCCATCGCGAGAGATCTCCATCCGCCATGCCCCTCCCCTGGCGATTTCGCCGAGATCCATGCTCTTCACAGTGAGTCCGGACGTAGTTTCCAGCAAGCGAAGTTGGCGCTTCTCCAGCGAAAGCAACAGATCCTTGTCGGGAATGAAGCCCGTGACCGCATACGAGCTCGAGGAAAACAGGGCGCGACGTCGATCGATATCGACCACAATCGAGTCGTGACGTCTTCCTACCGTCGCGTATTCTCCATTCGGCGAGATCGCTTCCGGAAGAGCGTCCGAGCCGGGCAGAGTGTAGAGAACCTCGGAGGTTCCCGTGGCGACATGGAGTTCGAGGATCCGCAACGGCCCTCCCGACCGACCGGAGAAGAATCGCAACCGATCCGAGGAAGTGAATGCGGGGTGCGAGAGATAGCCCTGTTCCGAACACCTGATACTCACAATACTTCTACGCGTGTGCATGTCGATGATGCTTATTGCGCTTGAATTGTAGAATACCGCCAAGAGATTGCCGACCTTGTTGTACACGAGTTGATTGATCGCATGGAATACCCCACCGGAGGGCGGACCGAGGAGTGTCTTGGCCCCTGACCGCAGATCCCAGACCTCGACCATCTCGGGATGTTCGAACCGGCCGTCCCCGCACGCGATGTACCGACCATCGGGCGAGAAGACCATGGGAACAGATCGTCCTCTCGGCCCGAAGTCGAACGGGATCGTGGGGCCTTCCGGACGCCATGGCGGTTCCTTCGGTTCGGGCACCGACGCCGGGGGAGGAAGGTCGACGACAACCTCCTCTTCGGCTGTGTTGATCATAGAGATGATCGCGGATCCCAGCATCCCGAGCACGAGCGGGGAGAAGACGAGAACGAGAAATCGGCGGTCGCGACCGGCATCCGTACTCATCGGCTTGCTCCCGTGTCTCTTGCGTCTCGAGCGTCGAGGATTGGTCCACGGTCGTTTGCGCATGGTCTCGAGATCATCGATCTCGTTCTCGAATGGTTGAGGTGCGCGGCGATCGACCCATCTCGCGAACCCGGCCGAGCGTGCGCCTGCCCCAACGAGGCGCTCCGTTGGTCGAGATCAGCGTATCGAACCTGGCGGCTTGGGTCGCTCTCGCTCGTCGTACGACTTGTTCGAAGAGCGACTCGTGCCGGCGGAGTGATGGGACCGGGGACCTCGCATCTCGATTCGACCTCGATCGTCATCCTCGACTGCCCGCGCGAAAGCAAAAAAATGCTCGAGGATTCCGCTCCCGGGAGACCTGGTGGATTCATGGGTTGCTGTTTCCGCGTGGATCTCGCCTCAGAGGGGTCGTTCCGCGCACCCTTCGCGCGCACCGCGAACGCTCCGGCGCTTCGCCGCTTGGGGTTGGGAGCGATTCTCGTCCGCGAAACGGGTCATTCGCGGGGTTTGAGACGGTCCGGCGCGGGGGTGGTGTTCGGTCGAGCGATCGGCGGGGGGACGGGTCCGATCGGAAGATCGATACGATCGCCGCGACCCGCCGGGTTTGACTTCGGTTCGTTCGGCGCACGCAGGGGGCCGAGGGTCGCGGTGAGCAGCGACTCGAGGTTGAAGAACACCTCGGAGCCGCCGGGATGGCTCGGGGCGGGCTGCTTGGCGGGTTCCGGGGGCTTG
>JANRKW010000033.1:0-6464 GCA_033763215.1 Isosphaeraceae bacterium
ACGCACATGTTGCGAGCAACGCTTCTTCATCCAAGACCGCGATGCTCTTGAACCGCCCCTCGAAGAAGGCCCCTTTGACGCCGTCCTCGCGGTTCGCCATGCGGGAGAGCGGCTCCTTGAGGCACTTCATGAACCAGCCGAGGTTGCACAGGCGATCACGTGTTCGCGCAACCCAACCGGGATCGGCGAGCTTGGTCTGGACCCACTCGTTCGTGACGGGCAACGCCATCCGACCCGCACCGCGAGGCGGAAAGTGCCTGCCCCAGCGTCGCACGACTTCTTCGTCCGTCCATCCTTCCGCGACCTTGGGATCGAGCCGCACCAACAAGTGCAGGTGATTATCCATGATCGCAAACCCGCCGACGCCGATCGCAAAGATATCCGCAAGTTCCCGCAACCGCCGTTCGATCCAATCCTTACGGCTCGACGCACCTTCGCCGAGCAGCAGGGCATGCCGCACGCACCGGGTGATGCAGTGATACCAACGGGTCACCGAAGTATCGACCAACCGCGAGCGGGCCAGGGTCATCGCGCGATCCTCCCAAGTGCTGCAATCGAATCAACTCGACCACAGTCACCTGGGGGTTGTCAAGCCTGCAATGCATGTCCTAGATTGTGGGGGGAGGGAGAGGAGCACTCTCGGGGCGGATGGACTCGGCTTCGTCAGGATTGGGGGGGAACGGGATCCTTGGGGTGGATGAGCCAGTAGCTCACAGGGATGACGAAGAGGGTGAAGATCGTCGAGGCCACGAGACCGAAGATCAGGGACCATGCGAGGCCGGAGAAGATCGGGTCGAGAGTGATCGGGATGCTCGACAGCATCGCCGCCCCCGCCGTGAGCAAGATCGGGCGCATTCTCACGACGCGGCTCTCCATGATGGCGTCGAAGAGCGGACGGCCTTTCTTGACCGACTGGCCGATGAAGTCGACGAGGATGATCGCGTCGCGGGTGACGATGCCCGCGAGGGCGATCATGCCGATCATCGCGGTCGCGGTGAAGAGTACGGGGTCGGCATGCCCGCCCACCACCTGCCCGTTCAGCGAGTTCAAGAGCCAGAATCCCGGCATGACACCGAGGATCGTGAGCGGAATCGCGAGCATCACGACGAGCGGAACGAGGAACGATCCGGTCTGCATCACGAGGATGACATAGATCATCACCATGGCAGCGGCGAATGCGAGACCGAGGTCTCGGAAGACGTCGAGCGTGATCTTCCATTCGCCTTCGCCGCTGAATCCCACGCGGATACCCTCGGGGACTGCCCAGGGGATGCCGCCGCCGTTGCGGAAGAAGTCGCGGTCGGCAAGCGGGCGAGGTGGCGCGTCGGCGACGCGCCCCGTTGAGGGTTCGTCCGGGCCGCGGTCGAAGGTGACGTCGAGCACGCATTCGGCGGGTGTGCGACCAAGGGTCTCGGCGGTGACGTAGACGATCCGCTCGAGATTCTTGTGGTAGATCGTCTGGTCGACTCGGGACTCTTGCCAGCGTCCGAGTTCGGAGAGCGCCGTGAATTGCCCGGATCGGCCGCGGACGCGGAGGTTCGCCAGGTCGTGCGGGTTGGACCTCAGTGCACGGGGGAGGCGAATCTCGATGCGAAGCGGGTTGCGCTCGTCCGCGAGACGGACGGTTCCCGCGTCGCTGCCGGAGAGTGCGAGTCGAATCGTTCGGGCGATCTCGTCGACCGAGACGCCGTTGAGTGCGGCCTTCTCTTGGTCGGTGACGAAGATGAGCTTGCGTGCAGCGGTCTCGACGGTGTCGTCGACCTCGGCGACGCCGGGCTCGACGCGGAGACGACGGCCGACGATGTCGGCGGCGGCCATGAGTTCGTCGTACGACTGATCGGGCCGACCGGCGACCTCGGCGACAAGCGAAGCGAGAACGGGCGGCCCCGGCGGAAGCTCGACGATCTTCAACCTCGCCTGGTGCTCAGCGGCGCGGGCGGTCAGTCGGTCGTGGAGCCGCAAGGCGATCGCGTGGCTCTGCGCGGACCGGTGTTTCTTGCCGACGAGATTGACGCGAATCTCCGCGTTGTGCGGCATCTGACGCAAATAGTAATGGCGCACGAGACCGTTGAAGTCGATCGGGCTGGGGAGTCCGACGTAGCTGACGAAGTCGGTGACCTCGGGAACCGTCGCGATCTCGCTCTCGAGATCGCGGACGGCCGCATCCGCTCGTTCGAGCGTCGTGCCTTCTTCGAAGTCGAGAACGATCAAGAGCTCGTTCTTATTGTCATACGGCAGCATCTTCAAGGGGACCATCCGCATTGCGGCCAGCCCCATCGCGGCGACTGTGAGAAGCGCGATCGCGAGGAGGAAGGAGATCGCGGCGACTCTCGACGCGATCAACGGGGCCATGATCGGCCGAAACAGACGGTAGAGGAAGGTCTTGCGGATCGCCTCGACATCCTCGGCGTCGGTATGGCCGTGCCCGGCGTGATCACCCGAGTTGAACTTCTTGTGAAGAAGTTGATACGACATCCAAGGAGTGATCGTGAATGCAACGACCATCGACATCAGCATGGCGACGGGAACATTCAGCGCCATGGGGGCCATGTAAGGACCCATCATGCCGGTGATGAAGAAGAGAGGTAGGAAGCTGACGATCACCGCGAGCGTCGCGCTGATGAGGGGCGGCCGAATCTCCGCGACCGCCTCGAGCACGATCTCGCGAGTGGCGCGCTTGCGCATGCCGAAGTGTCGCGCGATGTTCTCGACGTCGACGATCGGGTCGTCGACGAGGAGTCCGAGCGACAAGATCAGCGCGAAGAGGGTGACGCGATTGATCGTGTATCCGAAGAGCAGGTTGACGCCAAGCGTGAGACCGAAGACGACGGGCACCGCGACGGCGACGATCATCGCTTCACGGAGTCCAAGGCTGAGCGTCAGAAGTGCGATGACGATCACGACCGCGACCCAGAGGCCTTCGACGAGTTCGTTGACCTTTTCGTCGGCGGTGAGGCCCGAGTTGCGTGTGATTACGAGTTCCATTCCCGAGGGGACGATCTCCGACCGGAGGCGATCGGCCGCGTCGAGCACCGCCTCGGAGACGGAGACTGCGTTCGACCCTTTCTGCTTGGAGACAGCGATCGTCACGGCGGGGCGGGGAGCTTCCGGATCTCCAGGCTTGGAGACATGATCGCTCGTAGAATCAGAGTGTTCGCCGATGAGAGTACCGGGGAATCCCTCAGGCGCTTCGAAGCCTCGGGCGGGGCCCCAGCCGTGTCGCACGTAGCTGGTCACCTCGACCGGTCCGTCGCTGACGACGGCGACGTCGCGGAGAAAGACGGGTCGATTCTGGGAGACGCCGACGACGAGTTCGCCCAGTCTCTCGGGCCGATCGACGGCGACTCCGGCGTCGACTCGAACGACGGCATCGCCGCGGGTGAAGTCGCCGGCGGGATGGGTGACGTTGGCTCCCTGCAAGGCTGCTTGGACTTCCAGGGGGCTGAGCGAATAAGCTTGAAGCCGCTCGGGGTCGAGGTCGACGCGAACTCCGCGCGGCTCGCCGCCCACGACGTAGGCCCGCGAGACGCCGGGGAGCGCCGAGAGACGCTGGACGAGTTCTTCGCCGACGCGTCTCAGTCCGTGAGACTCTCCGTCTTGCCCCGAGAGCGTGAGCAGGACGACGGGTACGTCGTCGATCTCGACCGGTTTCACGACCCAGCCGGCGACCCCCGGAGGGATCGCGTCCTGATTCTCGCTCAACTTCTTGAAGAGCTTGACGAGGCTGCGCTCGCGGTCCTGTCCCACATAGAATCGCACTGTGATCACAGCTTGATTCTCTCGGGACATGCTGTAGACATACTCGACGCCGTCGATCTGATAGAGGATCTTCTCGAGCGGAGTCGCCGCGAGCTGTTCGACCTCGGCGGCCGAGTGGCCCGGCATGCTCACCATCACGTCGGCGAGCGGCACGACGATCTGCGGGTCCTCCTCGCGCGCCGTGACGAAGAGCGCGGCGATGCCGATGAGCACGGAGACGATGATCAGGATGATCGAGAAGTCGTTGTCGAGGAAGAGGTGGACGATGCCGTTGAGGAAGTCGTGCTGCTTCGCGGCGGGCGCGGGCGCATTGTCCTCGTGGCCGGCGGATTCGGCGGGTCGATCGTTCATCAGCGGCCTCCCTTCGATCGGTCGACGGTTCCCTTCGAGAGCACGACCCGCTCCCCCGCCTTCAATCCGGACAGCACCTCGACTCCTTGCTCGAGCTTGCGACCGACTTGAATCGAGCGACGCTGGATGATGTCGTCATGTGCAACGACGTCGACCTCGTCGAGCTGGCCGACCTTGCGGATCGCCGCCGGCGGAACGACCAAGACCTCTTCATCCTCGAGCGGGATGAAGATCCTGCCGAACATTCCCGAATAGACGTTCGGCGGGCACTCGCCCGTCACCTTCACCTGGAACGACCGGCTCTCGGCCTGAGCCTCGGGCACGATCTCGCTCACGGTGGCCGCGCAGTCGTATCCCAGGCTGTCGAGCCGCGCGGGGACCGACTGCCCCACCTTCAGCTCCATGGCGAGCGACTCTCGTACCGTGGCGATCATCTGCATCCGGCTCGGGTCGTACATCGTGAGGAGCATCTGACCCGGGGTGACGGTGTCGCCGGCATTGACTTTCTTGTCGATGACTCGACCCGACATCGGTGCGCGGATGGTCGCATAGGCCTCGATGATCCGCGCCTCCTCGACCGATTGCCGCGCCCGCTCGAGTTCGGCTCTCGACGACTTCATCGCGGTCGATGCCTGGTCGAGTTCGCTCTGCGTGATCGACTCGCGCGCCCGCAATCGCTCGGCTCGTGCGAGCTCGAGCTCGGCCTGGTCGAACTTGGCCTTGGCGGCCGTCTCGGCGGAGAGCCCCTGCTCGATCCGCGACTTCAGGTCGGCCTTGTCGAGCACGACGAGCACGTCGCCCTGCTTGACCTCCTGCCCCGCCTTGACGCGCACTTCCTCGACACGTGCGAGGATCTTCGAGGCGACGACCGCCTCGTGCACCGCGCGGATCGTGCCCACGGCCGACTCGCGCCTGGGACGTCGAATCTGCGTGACCGTGCCGAGGACCGCATCGGCCGGCACCCGACGCGCGTCGAACGCTCCGACCTTCGGATCGCCGGTCACCTTGGGCTCGAACCATCCCGACAGGACCAACATCAACGCCGTGATCCCGGCCGTGAACAGCAGGGCCAGCGTCGACCCCAACAAGAACCGCAACACGCGGCGAAGGCCGTTCGACTCGCGCACCGTGTCCGAGGTCATCCGACACCCCCCTCGACTCGAGTTCCCGTCGAAATCGATCGACGTGATCGATCCCTCGACCGTAGGGTCGCGGTCGAGCAGCCCTTCATGCAAGAGCCGCACACCGTTCGACAAAATGAACTATATGGTCGAACGGTTGTATTGTCAACAGAGGTCTCACACGACGGACGGTGAACGACCGAGGCTGCGACCGCGGGATGCGGAGCTCTCGAGTACGACGTCGAGGCCGCTCGACTCGAGACCCGCCGACTCAGATCAATGAGAGTCCAGCAATTGATCTTCGTTGGAGACGAGACGCGTTCGGAGCCCTCGTCTCGCAAACCCCGCGCGATCCAACCGCAACTCCGCGGGAGTCGGCAAAGGGTTCGATGAGGCCCGATTCACTCGCGGAGGAACCGCGGGCCTTGCCGACACGGATCGGTTGGAGCGAATTCGCGGGGAGAATCCGCGAAGCCCGGGCTCAGGCGCGAGAAGTGAATGCGAGATCGTCCGGCTTCATCGCCCGCGATCATCGACTCGCACGCGGCCGCCGAGCCATCCTCCCGATGGCTGCTTGGCCGATCGTCGGAAACTCACGATCTCGATCGATTCAAGAGACATCAGCAGCGGATGTCGACTCAACGATCCATCGCCCAGCTCGCGGTTGCGTGCGACACGAAGAAAAAGGGGCCGAGCCCCGCCGCCGTCAAGTACCGAAGGTGGGACTCGAACCCACACGGGTGTTAGCCCACCGGATTTTGAGTCCGGCGCGTCTGGTTTTCGGTGGCATTGGGCCGGCGATTGGATCGCGTTGCAACCTGCTGAAAAATAGAAAGTTAAGGCCGACCAGCCGCTTCTCGACATTGTGGTCGAATTGGGCCGATACGGCCATGGACTGTACCAAAACTGTACCAAATGCCGGCGGCTCACGGCCATTCGGTCCGCCGCGCCCTCGATCGCACTGGGTCGCGTCCGTATCGGAGCGAGATCACCGCGAGTGGACCCAAGTTGTGGGACCAACCCACTTGATCGATGCTCCCACTATGTGTTAAACTCCACTTCGATACGAGAAGGGAGGTCGATGTGAGAAGTGAGACTCGGACCACCGACGCCAAGGCGCGGCTGGTCTTGCCCAAGTCGTTCGCCAACGCGACCGTCATCGTCGAGATGGTCAGCGAGACCGAACTCCGCGTTCGGCGCGCCGTCGTGATCGCCGAGGACGAACTGCCCTCG
>JANRKW010000034.1:0-196578 GCA_033763215.1 Isosphaeraceae bacterium
GATGCGAAAGGGGCCGCCGGCAAACTCGATCGATGGGGATCAGCCCACGAATTGGACGTCGACGGGACCGGGGAGGATCCCCGCCTCGACGGCTCGCGAGAGCAAGGTCCGCACGGCGGTGCGTCCGCGCTCGCCGTAGTCGACGGTCCAGTCGTTCACATACATGCCGACGAATTCATTGGCCATCGCGGGGTCGAGGTCGCGGGCGTACTTCAGGGCGTAGTTCAACGCTTCCTCGCGGTGCTCGAGGGCGTAGACGATGCTGGCGCGGAGCAGGCGACCGATCTCCTCGATCGCCTCGGTTCCGAGGTCCCTGCGGACCACGTTGCCGCCGAGCGGGAGGGGCAAGCCGGTCTGTTCGTACCACCAGCGGCCGAGGTCGACGACCTGGTGGAGCCCCTTCTCGCCGTAGTAGAGCTGACCTTCGTGGATGATGAGGCCGACGTCGACCTTGCCCTCGGCCACCGCCGGGAGGATCTGGTCGAACGGCATCACGGTCGTCTTCACGCCCTTGCCGAGGCAGAGCTGAAGCGCAAGGTAGGCCGTGGTCATCGTGCCCGGGATCGCGATCGTCTTGTCGCGGATCTCGTCGAGCGTCGCGGGCTCGCGGGTGATCAGCTTGGGCCCGTATTCGTCGCCCATGCTGCAGCCCGACGAGAGCAACGCATATCGATCCGAGAGATACGCATAGGCGTGGATCGAAACGGCCGACACCTCGAGTTCGCCCGCGAGCGCCCGCCGATTCAAGGTCTCGATGTCCTCGAGCTGATGGACGAAGTGGTACTCGTTGCACCCGAGCTTGTCGTGCGTGAGCGCGTAGAACATGAACGCGTCGTCGGAGTCGGGGCTGTGGCCGACGCGGATCGTGCGTGGGGCGGACGGGGCGGTGGACATCGCGAGGGCTCGCTCGGGTGAGGGACGATCGACACGAGTTTCAGACGACATTGAAAGAAGTGTAGACGTCGGTGGGGCCGAAGGGCAGGGTCGAGTCGGCGAAGTCGACGAAAAAACCCTCTTCCGAGAGGGGGAAGAGGGTCTTCGTGGGGCGAACGGGACGCGGCGATCGGGACCGCCGCGGCGGGTGTCAGTTTCCGGGCGGGGGAGTCGGCGGAGCTCCGCCGCTCGATCCGCCGGGCATCGCCGAGACGCCGCGCGAGAGCATTTCGACGGCGTCGAACGGGTCGACGCTGTTGTCTTGCTCGACGAGACGCAGCAGGTCGAGGAACGGCGTGTCCTTGGGCACGTCGATGCCGAGCTGCTGACAGGCGCGGGCGTAACGCTTGACGATCAACCCGGTGTCCTTCTGGTTGAGGTCGTCGTCGCGATAGGGCTTGTGCTTCTGGAGGAGTTGATCCCAGATCTGCAGCCCCTGCTTGAACTTCTCGACGGCCGTGGGGAAGTCGGCCGACTTGTACGCCTTGGTTCCCTCGTAGAAGAGCCGGCGGGCGTTGACGCCTTCCTCGGTCATCTCGGCCTTCGACCGGTCCTTCCAATAGGGGTAGGCCATCTGGGCCGCCCAGCGGTCGGTCCAGTACTTCTGATTCTCGGAGAGTTTGTTGAACTTCTCGGGCTCGGTCGCGTCGTCGATGTAGACGTCTTCCTTCTGGAGCTTTCCGTCGATCTCGACGACGTTGTGGGTCTGGAACTTGTAGCGTCCGAATAGGAGCCACTCGTTCAGCGCCTTGCCCCATTCATTCTTGGCGACTTCGCCGAACGTCGCGGGAACGCCGACCATCGACTCCTTCTCGAGACCCGCTGCGTAGCGCGTCTGCGAGTGTGCCGGCATCGAGCGGAACGCCAGGTCGCCCGGGCGGCCCTTGCGCTGAACCGGGGCGTCGATCGTCTCGATGTCGGACTCGGTTCCCTCTTGGAGGCGAGCCTCGCCCGCGTCGACCAGGTTCACGGCCTTGGTGAACCAGCTCCGCCCGAGCTGGAAGTTGTCGTTGTAGACGTTGCCGTCGATCGGGTCGCGCTTGAACGTCTCGTCGACGTCGTTCCGGAAGAGCTTGCGGAGCACGATCGCCTCGTCGGCGAAGCCCAGCTTGTGGTAGTAGGTCCAGGCGGTGTCCCAGATCAAGTCGGGCGACTTCTGATTCTTGGCGACGCCGTCGCGCAAGAACTTGATCCCCTTCTTGATCCACTCGTACTTGTCGTCGGGCGCGTCCCACTCGACGGAGACGTTGTACGAGAGGTTCCAGCCCTGGAAGGTCCAGACCGAGAGGAAGTGGGGTTGGAGCTTGGTGATGAGATTCACCGTCGACTCCATCTTGTCCCAGTCCTGCGACTTCTGGAGCTCGATCGCGCGCTGCCAGAGCACGTTCGCGGCGACACCGCGGGCTCCGCCCAACAGCGCGAGCTTGAGCATGAACGACCCGGCGTCGACGTCGCCGATCGTGGCCTCGCCGAGGTTGACCTTGAGCGACTGTTCGCGAAGCCTCGGCTTGTAGAAGAGCGTCGAGGTGAAGATCGCGAGCAGGAGCACCGCGTAGATCAGCTTGCGCTGCATGTTCGTGAGCATGTTCACGCCGCCACCTCTCGATTCTTCAAGATGAAGTAGCCCGCGATGGAGAATGGCAAGGCGTAACCGATCGCGAGCAGGGTGTGATAGAAGACGGTCTCGGGCTTGACCGCGAAGCCCTCGGCGACGGTGTTCGTGACGTCGAGAGCGGCGAAGTTGGGCACGAGATAGACGAGTCGACCCATGAGCGGCATGACGAGGCCGTCGAACGTCTTCGCCACGATGACGCCGAGCGTCGGCGTGAGCTCCGACATCTGATTGTCGTGGGTCACGAGTCGGATGAACGACTCGGCCGGGCCGCCGCCGAGAAGGCTCTTGAGAGCGAATTCTTGGAGGAAGACGAACGCGACCTGACCGGCCAGGAAGAAGCAGAGCGTCGTCAAGAACGCGACCGGCCAGCTCAGGAACGTCCCCGCGAAGACGCCCACCGCGGTGAGCACCATCGCCTGGAGCCAGATCCCGAACAGCCCGATCATGAAGTTGACGCCGAAGTTGCCCTTGTCGAGCAGGATGTAGAAGTCGCTCTCCGCCATGCCGAGATACTGCGTCGGGCTGATGCAGCGCACCTCGCACTTGAGGGCGCCGAGCGAGCCGACGAGGTAGGACGACGGGATGAACTTCTTGTTCGTGTAGTACTCGCGAATCGGGAAGATGTCGCGGAAGGGAGGCTGGTTCGTCTGCGGGTTGGTGACCTCGAGCTGAGCATACACCGGTTCGCCGATCTTGCCCTTCGTGGTCCGGTAGACCGTGAAGTTCATCTCGACCTGCACCGGCGGCGAATGCAGCGCGGCGGCCTCGCGACGGAGCCGGTCGGCCTCATCGAGGTTGTTCGCCTTCTCGGCGGCGTCGGCGTCGGCCTCGAACTTCGCAGCGCGATCCTGGAGAGCCTTCGACTCGGCGCGGAGCTTGGCGATCTCGGCGTCGCGATCGGTCCCTTGCGAAGCGAGCTTCGCCGCCTCGGCCCCTCCGGCCTGTTCGGCGTTGCGCTTCATCTGGAGTGCGATGTATTCGAGGATGATCGCTTGATTCTCGATCGCTTCGATCGTCCCCGGCACGAGCAGCTTCTCGACGGGAACGCGGCGGTCGAGATTCACCTTGGGATCGAGCGGGTCCTGGACGATCCCGAAGTTCCAGATCGCCGTCGAGGGAGTCGCCCCTTCGACGAACGACCGCGTCTCGAAGTTGCTCGTCTCGGAATCCTGGCCGACGTCGATCCCCTGGAACTGCGGCTTGCCGCGCGAGTCGACGAAGGTCAGCACGCCCTTCACCGGCACGCGGGCCGACATGCGGGTTCGGAGCTGTTCCGCCTGTTCCATCAGGAGCTTCGAGCGATCGGGGTCCTTCTCGCGGAGTTCCTGCGCGAGCGTCTCGGTCTCGTCGATCGTTCCCTTCACCTGGCTCTGAAGGTAGCCGAGGCTGATGCCGCCGAAGACGAGGATCAGCACGGTGACGAGCGCCATGTATCCGAAGAGACGACCCCAGATCAGTTCGAGCCGGCGGACGGGCTTCGACACGATCGTGTAGATCGTCTGGCCCTTGATGTCCTGCGGCAAGCTGATCGGCGTGAGGATCGTCACCATCGCGATCACGAGCAGCGAGACGAGGGTGTTGAGAGTGCCGATGTAGAGCCGGCCCATCTCGGCCGGCCGCTGGTCGGGCGGACGGAGGAACCAGTGGGTGAACGCCAGGATGACCGCGAAGATCACGAGCACGGTGACGGGCGCCCACATCCGCCGGTGCGACTCGACGACCGCGAGGCTGCCGACGGCGTACAGCCGCTTCGGCCGAAGCGCCAGGACCTCGAAGAGCACGGCCCAGCTCACGCGGCAGAGCGCGAGCAGACCCATATACGTCACGCCCCAGCGGAAGCCCGAGACCACCGCCGTCCGCCAACTCCCGACGATCTCGGGGACGAGGAATCGGAACACCAGGGCGATGGCGAATCCGAACGCCAGCGCGAGGTGCATGCCGCCGAGCAGCAGCCGGTCACCCTTGTCGCCGTAGCGAGCGACCGTGGTCCAGAGGCCGCGCTCGACCCAAATCAGAAGGAGCGTGGTGAAGATCGCTCCCATGATGGCGGGAAGCGGAAAGCCCGAGATGTCGAACTGGCCGAGTCGCTCGGTCGACTGGAGCACGCCCACCAGAACCGAGGCGAAGACGCCCAGGAGCGAGAACGCGGCCACGTAGTCGAGGAAGTCGGTCTTCGCCTTGACGATGATGCGTTCGGAGTTCGCCTTCACGACCCAGGTGAGCACCCAGGCGATCAGGCAGAAGAGTCCGACGACCTTCGTGAAGGTGATCAGGGCGCCGTACCAGGCACCCTCGGTGATCATCGGCTCGCCCCAGACCCAGAACCAGGGCAAGGCGTTGGCGACCCAGAGCGGGACGCCTCCGGGACCGGACTCGGGCGCCGACGCCCCTTGAGCCCAGAGGAAGACGAGAGGAAGCGAGAAGGACATGGATGCCGAACTCCTCGAGCGGCGGGGCGAGGACGCGGGTCACCGAACGGAGCGCGACGCGGACGCCGCGAACCGCCGGAACGCAATCACGGCTCGCCGTGAACGCCCCGAAGCGGAATGATGGGGATCAACGCGAATGAAGGAGGACGCCGAGCCGAGGGAGGAAGATCGCCCGATCCGACGCACGCGGGCGCGAATCGGGCGCGGACGGTCGATCAGGCCACTTCCTGCGGAGAGCCCGCAGGGGCGACGGGGCCGCCGGGACGATCCTCGACGCGGCGACGACCCGGGTGCAGGTCGCTCTCCTTCACGATCCGGAGGAACAGCTCCTCCAGGGTCGTCGTCGGGTGGTCGACCGCGACCAATTCGCCGCCGTGGCGAAGCACCACGTCGCGGATCTCGGCGATCGCCGCTTCGGGCAGGTCGCGCGTCTTGATCTGGGTGATGTCCTGCACGGTGAGCAGGTCGGTCACCTTGCCCAGCTCGCGGAGTTCGCCGCGGTGGAGGATCGCGATCCGGTCGCAGATGTCCTGCATGTCGGCGAGCAGGTGGCCCGAGAGCACGACCGTCTTGCCGGCTTCCTTCAGCTTGCGAATCAGCTCCTTGATCTCGGCCGTGCCGATCGGGTCGAGGCCCGAGGTCGGCTCGTCGAGGAGGATCAGCTCGGGGTCGTTGATCAGCGCCTGAGCCAAGCCGATTCGGCGCTGCATGCCCTTCGAATATTCGCGGAGTTGGCGATGCTTGGCGTGATCGAGACCGACCATCTTGATCAGGCGGTCGACCCGCTTCTTGCGCTCCGAGCCCGAGAGCTTGAAGAGGCGTCCGTAGAAGTGGAGCGTCTCTTCGGCGTTCAGGAACTTGTACAGGTACGACTCTTCGGGGAGGTAGCCGATCCGTTCGTTCTTGCGGACGTCGCCGATCGGTTCGCCGAACATCCGAGCCTCTCCCTCGGTGGGGAAGAGCAGCCCGAGCAGGAGCTTGATGGTCGTCGTCTTGCCCGATCCGTTGGGACCCAGGAGACCGAAGATCTCCCCTTGATGGACCTTGAGGTCGAGCGCCTTGAGCGCCTGGACCTTGGGGCGACCCCAGAAGTCTCGGTAGACCTTGCTCAGGTTCCTCGTCTCGATGATGATCTCGGAGCTCATCAGGAGAGTGCCTTCTCGAATGAGTGCGAAAGTGGGGAGCTTGGATGATCTCGGTGCGTTCCGCCCAAGGAACGCCCAACGATCCCGGCCGGCCGGGATCGAATACGAACGAATGGTGAAGAATGCAATGCGACGAACGCGCGAGGAATGATCGGACGAGGGTCGACTCGCCCGTTTCGTTCCTACGCCGCTCGCCGAAAAAAGTTCGGCCGCGTCCCGAAATGCTCCGGAACGCGGCGGGCGCTCGCCCAAGGATACGCGACGACGGTCGTCGTCCGCGATCTCGCGCGTCGATCGACCCATCGTAATGCCGGCGCGGGACTTTGGCAAGAATCTCGCCGGTCTTCCGAGCTTGCCCCGGCTCTGAGGCTTACCGGGGCCGCTCGAGTTGGAGATCAGGGGCGCAGACCCGTGCCGCCCGTGTTGATCCGTTCGGCCTCGACCCGGCCGCCGAAGTTCGGAACCGGAACGCGCGGCGTGGTTCCGAGCGTGTCGTTGTAGGGTCGCATCGGAGTGATCGCGGGTTGCTGCGGCGGACCCATCGGGTGGCAGCCGCCGGCGCCCGTCCAGGGGATGTAGCCCTGGCCCCGCATCACGTAGGGGTTGTAGTACTGCGGGAGGAAGCCCTGCTCGGGCGGTAGCGAATAGTAGCGCGGAAAGAAGTACTCGGCGACGCGGTCGCCGCCCAGCGGGATCGAGTGACCCGCGTCGAAGTAGCCGTATCCGTCGCTCGCCCCGTTCGCATAGCCCCAGCCGTAGCCCGGACCGGGCGGGAGCACGTTCTTGATCCATCCCCCCCGCTCGCGATGTCCGCCGGGGGCCGAGATCGCCAGGGAGAGCAGCACCGTTCCGATCAGCGAAGCCATCACACACCTCCATGCCGATCCGATGACCGGACTTCACCTCGATGTCCGACCGCGCGGCCGGCCCGGAATCGATCCGTGCGCCGCGCGCGGAGGCCTTTCGGCGACGATCGTCGCCGCTCCACCGACTCCAATCTACCCGCGCGGGGCGAGTCTGCCCGACTTTCCCCGGCGTCCGCATACCCCCGCGAACGGAAATCGGCTACGATCGCTCCATCTCCGAGAGTCGGCTCGACCGACGTCCCGATCGTCCATCGATGGACCGACCGCATGATCGTCCTGATCGACAACTATGATTCCTTCACCTACAACCTCGTCCAGCGTCTCGGCGAGCTCGACCCGGGGCTCGACCTCCAGGTCGTCCGCAACGACCGGATCACCCTCGACGAGATCGCCGCTGCGGCTCCGAGCCGCATCATCATCTCGCCGGGACCGTGCACCCCGCTCGAGGCCGGGATCTCGAACGCCGTGATCGAGCGTTTCTCGGCGTCGATCCCGATCCTCGGCGTCTGCCTGGGTCACCAGTGCATCGGCCACACCTTCGGCGCGGAGGTCGTCCGTGCCGATCGGATCATGCACGGCAAGACGTCGATGATCCATCACGACGGCCGCGGCGTCTATCGCGGGCTCTCGAACCCGTTCGAGGCGACGCGCTATCACAGCCTCGTGATTCGCCCGGGTACGCTCCCGCCCGAATTCCAGGTCTCGGCTTGGACCGACGAAGGCGAGATCATGGGAGTCCGACACCTCACGAGGCCGCTCGAGGGAGTCCAGTTCCACCCCGAGAGTTTCCTGACGCTCGAGGGAATCCGGCTGCTGGAGAACTTCCTGACCGGCCCGATCTCGGAGCCGGCCGGAGCGTCGACGTCGTGAGCGCCTCCGCCCCGCCGCTCCCCGTCGCCGAGGCGCTTCGGCTCGTTCGGGAAACGGCCCGAGAGTGCCCGCTTCCGGCGCGCGAATGCGAGCTCGCGACCGCCCTCGGCTGTCTGCTCGACGAGCCCGTCGAGGCCGATCTCGACCTTCCGCCATTCGACAAAGCGCTCGTGGACGGCTTCGCGGTCCGCTCCGCCGATCTCGCCGCGGGAATCCGCGAATTCGACCTCGTGGGCGAGATCCTCGCGGGTCGAACCTTCGATCTCGAACTCCTTCCCGGACAGACGGTTGCGATCATGACGGGCGCTCCGATGCCGCTCGGCGCGGATGCGGTCGTGATGGTCGAGCGCGCCGAGCGAACGGCCGACCGCCGCGTCAGGCTCCCGGGGCCGCTCGCCGCCGGCCGCAACCGTCTCCCCCGCGCGACCGAACTTCGAAAGGGCGAGGTCGTCGCGCGACCGGGCGACCGTCTCACGCCGGCGCGGCTCGGACTCTTGGCCTCGGTCGGTCGCCGCTCGGTGCGGGTTCGACCCCGCCCCAAGGTCGCGATCGTCTCGACGGGCGACGAACTCGTGGGCATCGACCAGATTCCCGGACCCGGCCAGATCCGGAATTCGAACTCGACCGCGCTCGCCGCCTTGTACCAGGCGCTCGGCGCCTCGACCTGGGAGTCGCCCGTCGCCCCCGACGACCTCGACCGCCTCGAGGCGATGCTCTTCGCCGCGATCGTGGGATCGACTTCGGACGGACGGCCCGCCGACGCGCTGGTGATCAGCGGCGGGGTCTCCGCGGGCAATCGCGACCTCGTACCCGCGGCGCTCGAGCGACTCGGCGCTCGAAGGATCTTCCATCAGGTGAGCGTCAAGCCGGGCAAGCCGCTCTGGTTCGGGACCGTGTCCCGGCCGGGCGGCGATGGGACGTCGCTCGTCTTCGGCCTTCCCGGAAACCCCGTCAGTGGTTTGGTTTGCAGCCTCGTCTTCGCCGCGGCGGGGCTCGAGATCGTTTCGGGGGGCACCCTCGTCGCTCCGCGGGTCGAATCGCGTGAAATCGCGGAGGCCTTCGAGCACGATGAGATCCGCAACACCTACTACCCCGCGCGGCTCCAGCCCGACGGCCGGGTTCGGGCACTCGCCTGGGCGGGTTCCTCGGACCTGAGGACGATCGCCGATGCGGACGGTTTCTTGGTCTTGGCCTCGGGGCCGAATCGGTTCGCGGCGGGAGATCGGGCCGACTTCCTGCCGATCCCGGGCGGCTTTGCGCCCGCGATGCAGTCGGATTTCGGCGTAGTCCCGCAATAGGATCCGGGTATCCTCCGAATCGCAAGCAGGGATCGAGCCCGCGCGGCGTGCGCGCGGGGCATCGATCTCGGATCGAACGAGACGCGCCGATGAGTCCGGAGTCTGCAACGCTCGATCGCCTCGAGGAATCCGCGTCGGCTGCTCGTGAAGCCGGCCCGATCGGCCGCCGTTCGCCTCACCCCGTCTGGTTCGGGATCGGCTCGGGGCTCGCTCTCTGGGCGGCGTTTCCGCCGGCCGAGTGGCACGGTTTCGCTTGGGTCGCGCTCGTGCCGCTCTTCCTTTTGGTGCGATCGACTCGCGTCGCATGGGCCTACGTCTCGGCCGGGGTCGGCGGCTTGATCTTCTGGCTGCTCGCCACGGAATGGGTCCGGCTGACCGATCCCGCGGCCTGGCCCGCCTGGATCCTGATGGCCGCCGTGCTCGCGATCTTCTGGCCGCTGTTCCTGGGGCTGTCGCGGTGGGGAGTCGGACGGCTCGGTTTGCCTCTGATGATCGCGGCGCCGGTCGTCTGGGTCGCGCTGGAGTATGTCCGGGCCTACTTCATGACGGGCTTCCCCTGGTACTACCTCGCTCACACCCAGTTCCGTCGTCTCGAGATGATCCAGATCAGCGACTTCGCGGGCGCCTGGGGAGTTTCGCTCCTGATCGCGGCCTCGAACGCCTGCATCGTCGACCTGCTCCAGGTTCCCTTGCTCCGGTCCGGCCCGGGCGGCCCCAGACTCCGACCCGCACAGATCGCGCGGCTCGCCGTGATCGGCTCGGCGCTGGCGTTCACTCTTGGGTATGGAGCGTATCGAATTCGGACCGCCGAGTTCACTCCCGGACCGACCGTCGCCCTGCTCCAGTCGAACCTGATCCAGACGATGAACTCGGGCCGCGATCCCAACGCGACGACGCTCTACTACGTCGGATTGGTCGAGCGGGCTGCAGCCTCGGGCAAGAAGCTCGACCTCGCGGTCTGGCCGGAGACGTCTTACCCCTTCGGATTCGTCGAGATCGATCCGAAGCTGAGTCTCGATGAACTCGACGCCCAGGTGAAGGAACTCGTGCCCGACGGCCGGGCGGAAGACTGGATCGCGAAGCGCGACTCTGTCTCCGAGCACCTCCACGCGGTCACCGACCGGATCCTCGGCGCTCCGATGATGGTCGGCACGGTGGTCTACGATTTCCGCGTCGGCGGGCGCAATCGCTACAACGCGGCCGTGCTCTTCGAACCCGGCAAGTCGACCGTTCAGGCCTATCACAAGATGCACCTGGTGCCGTTCGGCGAATACGTGCCGCTGATCCGCACGTTCCCCTGGCTCACCTACCTGACGCCGTATCGGGGCTCGCGGACGCCCAGCCTGAGCTTCGGCGAGCGACCGACCTGGCTCGATCAAGGCCCTTGGCGGTACGCGGTCGCGATCTGCTTCGAGGACACGTTGCCGCAAGTCGTGCGGCCCTTGATCGCCGACGTTCCCGACGGTCGGCCTCCCGACGTGCTCGTGAATCAGTCGAACGACGGCTGGTTCCACGACTCGACCGCGGAGCACGTGATGCACCTCGCCTGCAGCGTCTTCCGCGCGGTGGAGCACCGGGTTCCCCTCGCGCGTGCGGCCAACACGGGGATCTCGGCGGTGGTCGACGGCAACGGGCGGATCGTCTCCCAACTCGAGACGGGGACCGAGGCCGCGATGATCGACGGCGTGCTGATCGAGAATGTCCCGCTCGACCCCCGATCGGGGCTCTACACTCGATGGGGCGACTGGCTCCCGATCGGATGCCTGGCGATCACCTTGGGGGGCCTGCCCCTGGGGCGTCTCAGACGCTTCCGGGATCGGACCGGCGGCCGAGCCTCGGCGCCGGCGGGCGCCTCCTGATCGTTGCGCTCGGTGTTGTCGTCATTGTCGACCAAGGGTCCCGCTTCGTTCGGGAATTGCCCGATCCGCGAAATTCCAACCGGTCGAGGGTTTCCGCCCATGCTCGCCAGATCTCCCTCCTTGCCTTTGTCGGAATGATGGGGTAAGTTTCGGGATGTTCGAGCGGCGGAGTGTTTCGAGAGCGCGGAATCGGCGTCGAGACCGACGGCGCGATTCCTTCGGGGGCTCCTTGCCGCGAGGGTTTTTCTCCCGTTAAACTCGATGCAGGCCTCACCTTCGCGGCGCTCGTCCGCGACTCGCGGGCCGTCCGAATTTCCGATCACTCGCGGTACGAAAGCTCGATCGGATCGCCCGCTCGCGTCGGCGGCGGTGAGGCTTTCGCGCCGTCTTTCCAAATGATGGGTGGGATGGGACCATGACGTTCGTCGGCAAGATCCTCGTGATCCTGATCATGGCCACGTCGCTCGTCTTCCTGGGCGTCGCCACGGTGACCTTCACCACCGCGACGAATTGGAAGGAAGAGACCAAGAAGCAACAGGACGCGGTCGGCAAGCTCCGTACCGAGATCCAAACGGTCCAGGCCGAGTTCGAGACGCTCAAGGCGAAGCTCGACGCGGCCGCCAAGGACCACGAGGCCGAGGTCAAGAAGCTGCAAGGCAACCTCGCCGCCCGCGAGGTCGACCTCACCACGGCGACCGCCGAGATCACGGCGGCCCGCAAGGCCCTCACCGACGCCGAGGCGAACGCCCGCGTCGCGCTCGAGGACTCGGCCGCCCGCCGCAAGGAGACCGAGCAGATCCGCGAGATCTACTCGGGCGTCCAGAAGCAGGCCAACGACTACAAGCTCCAGCAGCTCGAGCTCAACGACCAGATCCGCGAGCTGAAGCGGATGCTCGACGTCGCCGACCGCAACGCCAAGGATCTCCGCGAGAAGCTCCTCAAGACGACCGGCTACATCCAGGAGAAGATCGGCGTCGTCCCGTCGTTCGACACCCTGAAGGCGGTCGAGCTCCCGCCGAACGTCGAGGGCGTGGTCACGCGGCTCGACGGCACCGGCCGCAAGATGGAGATCTCCATCGGTTCCGACGACGGACTCGCCGTCGGCCAGGAGTTCTACGTCTTCCGGACCGAGCCCGCCGAGTATCTCGGCAAGGTCAAGATCACTGCCGTCGACCCCGATCAGGCGACGGCCGGCGTCATCGGCAACACCGTCAACGGCAAGAAGATCCGGGAGGGCGACCGTGTCGCGTCCACGCTCCACTCGAAGTAACGCCGCCGCCGCCGCGCCTCGGGCCGGGGCTCGCGGCGTGTATGTCGCCACTCCCAAGAGCGACGTCTACGTCGTGATGCTCGCCGTCTCGCTCGGTGCGATGCTCCTCGGCGCTCTGCTGTTCGTCCTGATCTTGGCCCGATACGACTTCAAGACCAAGGTCTCGATGAACGCCGCCGGTGGTTCGATCGCGGTCGAGGCTCCGGTTCTCGACGCGACTTCCATCGACCTCGCCGTCTGACGCGATCCCCCGGTCGTCGATCGCCGGCAGAGAATTCGGAAACTCACCGCATCCGCCCGTACCGACTCTCCACCCGAGGTCGGTCCGGGCGGTTGCTCATTCTTGCGCCGAGGTTCGATCCGCTTCGATCGCTTCGGTTTCGAGCCGGCCCGCGAGGGTTGTCCCCTCGCGTCGAAATGAGTACCTTGTCGCCGATCGACACGCAGCCGCGCTCGCTCGAGACGCGGACCCTCGCCGGACCCGAGACCTCATGAACGTCGCCTTGATCGCCTCCGAAGCCGTGCCGTTCGCCAAGACCGGCGGCCTGGCCGACGTCGTCGGCGCGCTGCCGCGAGCCCTGGCGCGGCACGGCGTCGCGGTCTCGGTCTTCCTCCCCTGCCATCGATCGGCTCGAGATGCCGGCATCCCCTTGCGTGATGCCGGGCTCAACCTCCCCGTGCCACTCGGCTCCCGCACCTTGGATGCGAGGATCCAGATCGGTCGGCTCCCGAACTCGACCGTCGACGTCTACTTGATCGATCATCCCGCATTCTTCGATCGCGACGAGCTCTACGGCCGCAAAGGCGCCGACTACGGCGACAACAGCGAACGCTTCGTCTTCTTTCAACGCGCCGTGATGGAGGCGATCCTCGCGCTCGGGCTCGAGCCCGGCGTGCTCCACTGCAACGACTGGCAGACCGGCCTGATCCCCGTCTACCTCGATGAGATCTATCGGGACCGCGGTCCCTTCCGTCGCGCGGGGTCGCTCTTCACGATCCACAATATCGCATATCAAGGGTCGTTCTGGCATTGGGATATGCCGATGACCGGCCTCGATTGGCGTCTCTTCAACTGGCGCCAGCTCGAGTTCCACGGCCGGCTCAACTTCCTCAAGGCGGGGCTCGCCTTCGCCGACGTCCTGAGTACCGTCAGCCCGACCTACGCCCGCGAGATCCAGACTCCCGAATACGGCGCGGGGTTCGATGGACTGCTCCGCGCGCGGCGTCTCGATCTCCACGGCATCGTGAACGGCATCGACCCCGAAGTCTGGAATCCCGCGGTCGATACCAAGATCGCTCGGAGATATGATCTCGCGTCGTTCGCCGAGGGCAAGGCCGCCTGCAAGGCCGAACTCCAGGCGATCGCGGGGCTGCCGGTTCGTCCCGACGTGCCGCTCTTCGCACAGATCGGCCGGCTCGACCCGCAAAAGGGTTGGGATCTCTTGACGGGAGTCGCCGAGTCGCTGCTCGACCGCGACGTGCAGATCGTCGTCCTCGGCGTCGGCCAACCGCGCTACCACGATCTCCTCGCCGACCTCGCGCGTCGTCGACCCGACAAGATCCGCTGTTTCCTCGAGTTCTCGGATCGACTGTCGCATCAGATCGAGGCCGCCGCCGACTTCTTCTTGATGCCGAGCCTGTACGAGCCCTGCGGGCTGAATCAGCTCTACAGCCTCGCCTACGGCACGCTGCCGATCGTTCGGACCACGGGCGGACTCGCCGATACGGTCGTCGCCTGGGACGAGACGACCGAACGCTCGGGACGCGCGAACGGCTTCGCCTTCCGCGAAGCGTCGGCCCCCGCGCTTCTCGCCGCCGTCGAGCAGGCTCTGGCGATCTACCCCGACCGCGGCAAGCGCGAGTCGATGATCCGGGCGGCGATGTCGGCCGACTGGTCGTGGGATCGAGTGGCTTCGGCCTATCTGCCGCTCTATGATGAAGTCGTCCGACGGCAGGGCCGATCCGACGAGATCCTCTGAACCGCTCCGAGCCCCCCCCCCGCGCCCCTCGACCCCGCCGATCGGCCGCCGACCGTTCGCTCCCCTGGATTCCTCGAGATCGAATCATGTCCGAGTTGCGCAAGGATCCGATTCTCGGTCGATGGGTGATCATCGCCGAGGGACGCGGCAAGCGCCCGAGCGATTTCCACCCCGACCATCAGACCGTATCCGCCCCCGGTTCCTGCCCCTTCTGCGAAGGCAACGAAGCCCAGACCACGCCCGAGATCCTCGCCTATCGCGAGCGCGGATCGAAGCCGAACGGACCGGGCTGGCGGCTCCGAGTCGTCCCCAACAAGTTCCCCGCGCTGCAGGTCGAAGGCGGTCTCCAGAAGCGCGGCGAGGGCATGTACGACAAGATGGCCGGCATCGGAGCCCACGAGGTCATCATCGAGAGCCCGCGGCACGAGGTCAGCCTCGCGAGTCTGAGCGAAACGGCCATCGCCGAGGTGCTCTGGGTCTACCGCGATCGGCTCGTCGACCTCGAACGCGACCCGCGCTTCGTCCACGGCATGATCTTCAAGAACGTCGGGCCCGCCGCCGGAGCCAGCCTCGAGCACACCCACAGCCAGCTCATCGTCACGCCGACCGTCCCGATCACCATCGCCGAAGAGATCAGCGGTTCGCTCGAATTCCATCGATATCGCGGGCGCTGCATCTATTGCGATATGATCGTTCAAGAACGTTCGACCGAGTCGCGGATCGTGCTCGAGACCGAGCATTACTCGGTCTTCTGCCCGTTCGCCGCGCGCTTTCCCTTCGAGACCTGGATCGTCCCGAATCACCATTCGAGCCACTACGAGAATATCCAGAAGTCGGGCGTCGACGATCTCGGGGCCGTTCTCAAACGCGTCCTCACGAAGCTCGAGTCGGCGCTCGATCGGCCCCCGTACAACTACGTCATCCATACGGCTCCCTTCAACGAAAAGGAACTCGCGCACTATCATTGGCATATCGAGATCATTCCGCGTTTGACGAAGATCGCGGGCTTCGAGTGGGGCACCGGGTTCTACATCAACCCGGTGCCGCCCGAAGACGCCGCACGGTTCCTTCGCGATGCGTGACCCGGGCGAGTCGGAAGGCGATCGCGAACCTCCCAGCAGCTTCGGGGAATGGATCCGGCGCGCGGCTCGCGGCTTCTCCGAGTCGGTCGCTCTTCGGTCGAGCATCCCGCCGCCCGAACCGTCGCCCGATCCCGCCTCGATCCTGCGCCGTGCGCGACGGCTGCGATTTCGCGTTCCCGCGGCAGCGCTCGACGACCTCTCCGGAGCCTACCTCGGTGCGCGGAGCGGGCGCGGGCTGATCTTCTCCGAATTGAAGCCGTACGAACCGGGCGACGACGTCCGCCATATCGACTGGAACGTCACCGCGCGACAAGACCGCCCGTACGTTCGGCGATTCGTCGAGGAGCGTGCCCTGACCGTGCGAATCGTCGTCGACGTCTCCGTCCGGATGCGGTTCGGTCCTCCGGGACTCTCCAAGGCCGACCGCGCGGCTCAGCTCGCGGCCCTCCTCGCCACGGCCGCCGCACGATCGGGCGATCTCGTCGGCTTGACGCTCTTCGGCGAACGCATCGAAGCGGAGTTCGCCCCGGCGCGAGGCGCTCGGCATGTCGCTCGTTTGCTCCGATCCTTGATCGTTCATGAACCCGACCCCAAGCCGGCCGCTTTCGGCGACCTGCCCGCTCGACTGGGAGCGACGACCCGGCGCGGCTTGATCGTGCTCGTGAGCGACTTTCGGTTCCCGCGGACTTCCGCGTCGGCCTGGGCCAAGCTCGCACGTCGCGGCAGAGTCGTCGCGTTCCGAATCGTCGAACCCCGAGAAGACGCTCTGCCCGACGTCGGCTTCGTTCGAGTCCGCGATCTCGAGACGGGAGCGATCCGCGTCGTCGACACCGGCTCCGCGGCTTTGCGAGCCGAATACGCTGCAGCCGCGAACGATCGCCGACTCGCCTTCCGCCGATGGTGCGCCGAGGCATCGATCGAAGGGGTCGACGTATCGACCGCGGACGATCCGCTCACCCCCCTGCTCCGGATCTTTCAGCGCGAAGATCGGAGGCGACGATGAGAGCTCGAACGCCGATTCGACTCCCCGCCCCGAATCCCGGCCCCATCCCCTACCCGTCTCCAAACGAATCGACCGCGAGCCCGATCTCATACCTCGCGCCCGCGTTCGGCCTCTGCGCACTCGCCGTCGTCGTCGGGCTCGCACTTCGATTCCGAGCGCGACGGCTCGACGTCTCGATGCGCCTGCCCGACGCCCTCGAACAGCCGACCGCGCCGAACGAGGATCTGCCCGCGCGGCTCCGCCGCATCGTTTCCACCTATCTTGGAACCGACTGGACCACCAAGACGACCGAGGAGATCGCCGCCGACCCTCTCCTCGTCGATCGCCTCGGGCCGCAGGCCGCGTCGGACATCCTCGAATCCCTGCGGCGTTTCGACGCGATGCGCTTCTCGGGTCGACCCCAATCCCTCGACGATCGGCGCCAGGATGATCGTCTCGCTCAATTCCTCGACTTCCTCGAAGCCGAGGCCGGCGCCACGTCGAGAATGATCGGCAAGTGATCCGAGCCGATCGATTCGCCCAGACGGCGATCGACCACGGCGACGTCGGGAGAGACGAGAGCGTGGTCGAGCGGGATCCGGTACGGCGACCAGGTCGGCCACGAAGGCTGCGGGCCGAAGCCGAATCGCGAGTCTCGAAGCCGCGTCGTCGCGAGGAAGTCGTGGAAGTAGGGCGAGTGCTCGGTGCGGTTCAAGTCGCCCACCACGATCTGCGACCCGCCGCGAAGGCCGATCTGCTCGGCGAGCGCCGCGAAGTCGGGGTTGGCCCGCTCGCGACCGCCTCCGACCGGATTCGGCGGATGGACCAGCCAGAGCGTCGTCAAGCCGCCTCCGAACGCGAGCGTCGCCTTGCAGACCGGATTGCCCGTGCTCGAGAAGACCTGAGCGGGCTCGAGTCGGTGAGGAGCCTCGCGGAGCCACAGCGCGAGCCCCTGACCGCCGAGCGGAACCTCCACGCGATACGGGAACTCCTCGCGGATCCCGGTTCGCTCGAGTCCGTCGATCCAGTCGTACGAGACCTCGACCAACCCCACGATGTCGGGCCGCTCGCGACGGATCAGCGCGGCGACACGCTCGAAATCGGCGTTGGGATGATAGACGTTCGCCATCAGGATCCGCAGACGCTCGGGCCGATCGCGGTCGGGTTCGACCGGATTCGGGCCGTCGAACGGTTCGATTCCCGACCATTGCCAGATCGCGAATCCCACGAGCCCGAGAGCGAGGATCCGACGACGGAGCAAGGCCCACCCGGCCGCCGCGGCCAGCGCCGTCCACGGAGCGAGCGGTCGAAAATGAGTGAGGGCGTCGAGCACCCACGAGTGTCGAGCCAAGGCCGTCGAGAGCGCGGGGATCAGAGCCGCGATCGACGCTCCCGCCGCCGGCGGCAGGAGCAACGCAGATCGCAAACGCCCGACGCGCGGCACACGCGACAGCGCTCGCTCATCCTTCGGCGACGAAGCGTCGCCGCGCAGCTCAGGGCGGCGGAACATCGGTCGTCACGCCCACGAGTTCGCTCTGCTCGAGACCGGTACGCAGTCGAAGTCGCCAGAGCAGCGACTCGGCGGTCAGGCGTTCCGCGTCCTGCGACGTGACGAAGATCGTCTCCATCGTCTCGCCCGGCTTCAATTCGCGGAAACTCTGGCCCTCGATCGACCATTCGCTTCGAGGCGCCAACGGATAAGGATAGACTCGCACGTTCGGACCGAACTCGACGAAGCTGTCGGAGATCCCGCTCTCTCGATCACGCACGAAACTCTCGTCGAAAGGGGCGAAGATCAGGTCGTTCGACACGTTTCGCAGACGAAACTGGAGCATCAGGTAAGTGCCCGGCTCCTCCTTGCGCTCGACGCCGCCGATCAGTCGATTGCGGAGCAAGTGGATCGGCTTGCGGAACGCGCCGATCGGCGTGATCTCCAGCGAGCCGATCACCAGAGGCTTGCCGGTCGAGGTTCGATGGTCCTCGGGAATCGTCGCGACCGGTTCGACCCGCCTCGACTGCCCTCCCCGCGAACCCGCCTCGCTCGGCTCCATGGCCTTTACGATCGCCTCGACGTTCGACGTCTTCGACTTCCCCGTCAGACGAGGAAGCACCACGAACCAACCCATCGCAAGGGTCAACGCGCTTGCATAGCTCGAAACCAGGAGCAGGATCCACGTGCTTCGGCGACTCTCGATCGCAAACTCGCCGCTGCTCGATCCCGAAACCGATTCGCCCGCTCGTTCCGCCCGCTCGACAGGGCGATGCGATGAGCTCGGGCGATCCCTCGGCGCGTCCTTCGGTCGAAGGTCGATCCGGAGCATCTCCACGCTCCGCGAGCCCGACGAAGACGTGCTCTCCTCGCGCTCGCTCCGAACGACCGTCGACATGGGAAACCTCGGGGCGTCGGACGAACCCGACGCACCAGGACGTCTTCCGATCCCCGAGTCGCTTCCGCCTTGTTCCTCGTCGGCGAGGGCCAGGAGAAACGGATCCGCCGCGGGCAGGTCGAAGTTCGACGCCGCCGCATCAACGGGCGATTCGATGCCTGCCCGGGCGTCGCACGACGTCTCCTCGGCGCGGGGCGATGAGACCACCCGGCCGCAATGAGGACAGACGATCGGCTCGCTCGACGTCATCGATGAGGCCCCTCGGCCGAAGCGGATGATTCAACTCGATTGCGTGGAGTGCACAATCGACTATACCACGCGTCGCCGCTCGCCGAGAACCGACACGCCTCGAGCAGGTCCGATCCGTGAGCGATCGACGGCCAAACACCCACGCCGTCGAGCCGGCGCGCCAATTCGTCGGAATTCGTCGACTCGACCACCGGATCGATCGTCGGCTCGGCTCCGTTGAGCACCACGCCGGCGATCCGCAGTCCGCGCCGGGCCGCCGCTTCGACCGTCAGCAACGTGTGATTCAGAGTGCCCAACGCTCGACGACCGACGATCAGGAGCGGATAGTCGAGAGCGACCGCGAGGTCGACGACCGTGCACCCCTCGGCGAGCGGGCAGAGCAACCCGCCGACTCCCTCGATCACGATCGCCTCGGCACGCTCGGACCACCACGCCAATGCGTCGAACGTTGCCCCGAAGACCTCGTCGCGCCCGAGCAGCCGCCCCGCCCGCCGCGCCGCGACCGGAGGCGCGAGAGGCTCCTCGAAGACGATCGGACAGACCCGCTCGCGAGCGATCCCTCCCCCCAGTGCCGCGATAAGGATCTCCGCGTCGCCCCAGATCCACGCGTCGCCGAGCCGCTCGCCGCCCGTCGCCACCGGCTTGATCGCCCCCACTCGACGCCCCTCGCCGCGCAGACCGCGAATCAACGAAGCCGCGACGCGAGTCTTCCCCACGCCCGTGTCGGTCCCGACGACGAAGATCCCCGGCGCCGTCGTCACGAGTCTCGCCCCGCGCCCAACTCGATCTCGAGACAACGCTCGATCACGTCCATCAACAGATCGATCTCCTCGACGGTGATCACCAGCGGAGGCATGATCACGATCACATCGCCCAACGGCCGCACGATGACGTCGAAATCCCGAGCCCGCCGGCAGACGCGAGCCCCGACTTGCTCGCTCCAAGGGAAAGGAGCTCGGGTCGCGACGTCGGCGACGAGTTCGATGCCCGCCATCAAGCCCCGCCGACGCACGTCGCCCACGAACGGCCGCGACCGCAGCCTCTCGAGCCGCTCGCCGAGCCGGTCGGCCGCGGGCTTCATTCGCTCGAGCGTCCCCTCTTCCTCGAAGACCCGCAGCGTCGCGAGGGCGACCGCGGCGCCGAGCGGATTCCCTGCGTATGTATGGCCATGATAGAACGTCTTGTTCTCGGCGGCGGTCGCATCGAAGGCTGCGTGGATTCGGTCGGTCGTCAACGTCGCCGCGAGCGGGAGATAGCCCCCGGTCAAGCCCTTCGCGAGACAGAGAAAGTCAGGCGTGATGCCTTCATGTTCGCATGCGAACATCTTGCCGGTTCGCCCGAAGCCGACGGCGACCTCGTCGCAGATCAGCAGCGTGTCGTGCTTCGTGCAGAGCTCGCGGACGCCTCGAAGCCAGCCCTCGGGCTGCGTGATCATGCCGGCTGCGCCCTGGACGACCGGCTCGACGATCACCCCCGCGATCGAGCCGCGATGCGTCTCGAGGACGCGCTCGAGTTCGTCGAGACAGGCGATCCCGCATGTCGAACGCTCGAGACCGATCGGGCACCGCCAGCAGTGAGGCGCGGGCACGCGAATCGGCTCGAAGAGCAACGGCTGGAACATCGTGTGGAATCGGTCGACGCCGCCGACGCTGACGTCGCCGAGGGTGTCGCCGTGGTAGGCGTCGGTGAGCGAGACGAAGCGCGTGCGCCGAGGCTCGGCCGGGTCCTTCTGGTTCCAGTACTGGAACGCCATCTTGAGGGCGACCTCGACCGCCGTCGCGCCGTCGTCCGAGAAGAAGACGCGGTTCAGCCCCTCGGGAGCGAGCTCGACGAGCCTGCGAGCCAACTCGATCGCGGTCGGGTGCGTCAGTCCGAGCAGGGTCACGTGCGCGACGCGATCGAGCTGATCGCGAATCGCGCGGTCGAGCGCGGGATGCCTGTGGCCGTGGACGTTGCACCAGAGCGAACTGATCGCGTCGAGGTATCGTCGTCCACGATCGTCGAAGAGATACACGCCTTCGCCGCGCTCGATGATCAACGGATCGGATTGGGACCAATCGCGCAACGCAGTGAATGGATGCCAGACATGCTCACGATCCCATGCGATGAGCGTTTCGCGGTCGGGCCGGGCCGCGTCCGAACTCGATGGATTGCGCGGCTCGCTCACGATCGCGTCTCCCGGCGGAACCGCACGGTCGTGCCCGGTCCGGCGTCGAGACGCTGGGCCGCGTCGCCGTTGACGACCGCGACCTCGATCCAGCCCGAACTCCCCTCCAGGGCGACCAGTTCACCCTCGGGTGCATCGGCATATGTCCGGACGAATCGCGAGACCGTCGCTCCCTTGATGGTGATCGTCGGGCGACCCTGGCCGATATGATCACGGGTCACGTTCGTGACCAGATTCCCGAACGAATCCCGGAAGATCACCTCGCCGATCACGTCGTTCCCATCCTCCGCGGGGCGGTACATCTCGAGAGTCGTGAGCGTCTCGACCTTCGGACCGAGGCTCGACGCGGCGCCGCCCGACGCCAGATGCGCCGCGGCGGGTGCCAGGATGTCGCGCCCGTGGAAGGTGTTCGACACTCGGGGACGACGAATCGACGGATTGTCGATCAAGTAGACGGCTTCGGCTTCATGCGTCGCGAGCACGCCGCTCAGCAGCCCGTTGTCGGGCAGGACGTACCACCGAGCATCGACGCGAGCCGCGACGAGCCGACGATCGGTGCCCACGCCGGGGTCGACGACCGCGAGGTGGATCGTGCCCTCGGGGAAGCAGTCGTGGATCCCCGCGAGCACGAATGCGCCCTCGAGCACGTTTTGGGGCGTGATCACGTGGGTCAGGTCGACCAGCGTCGCCCCGGGCACGCGCGAGAGGATCACCCCCTTCATCGCGGCCACGTAGGGCCCTTGATATCCGAAATCGGTCAGCAACGTGATGATCATGGGCCGGCCTCATACGCGCGGACGGACGATCGCGCGATCACCACTGGATCAGGATGCCGAGGTCTCACCGACCGTTCCCGAGTGACGCGCGGTGATCCGCGACGAGATCCCGCCCCGCGGCGTGAATCGGCCCTCCACGGTCATCGATCTCGGGCTGCAGGCGGCGACCAGGTCGTCGAGGATCGTGTTGATCGAATGCTCATAGAAGATCCCCTTGTTCCTGTAGTCGAACAGGTACATCTTGAGGCTCTTGAGCTCGACGCAGAGACGGTCGGGCACGTACCGGATCACGATCGTCCCGAAGTCGGGATGCCCCGTCTTCGGGCAAACGGCCGTGAATTCCGGGCAGGTGATCTCGATCTCGTAATCCCGCCCGGGGAACTGATTCTCGAACGTTTCCAAACGCGACATGCGACCAAACCACTCCTCGACTCGAACGAACCCCGGCGCACCCGGCCGAGGATCCTTCGAGTCTACCCGATCGCCGTTCGCCGGCCTATCCCCGGCGAACGCTCAGGCGAGGATCTCGCGAACCACCGTCCCGTGAACGTCCGTCAAGCGGAAGTCGCGTCCCAGGTGGTTCCAGGTCAGCTTGGTGTGGTCGAGACCGAGCAGGTGGAGCATCGACGCGTGCAGGTCGTGGAGATGGACGCGGCCGGCGATCACGCGATACCCGAGTTCGTCGGTCTCGCCATGGGTGATCCCCGGCTTCACTCCGCCTCCGGCGAGGAAGGCCGCAAAGCTCTCGGGTTGGTGTTCGCGTCCATGAACATCGATCGGGGCCGTACCGCTGAGGTCCTGGCTCCAAGGGGTCCGCCCGAATTCGCCCGACCAGACCACGAGCGTGTCGTCGAGCAAGCCGCGTCGCGCCAGGTCCTCGATCAACGCGGCGACGGGACGGTCGGTCTGGCGGCAGAGCCTGGGGAGATTCCCTCGAATGTCGCCGTGATGATCCCACCCACCCATCGTGACCTGCACGAACCTCACACCCGACTCGCTGAGCTTGCGGGCGAGCAGGCACGCCCGCGCATTGCGGTCGGTCTCGCCGGCGCCCACGCCGTAGAGCTCGAGCGTCTCCTTCGACTCGCGCGACAGGTCGACGAGGGCCGGAGTCGTCGTCTGCATGCGGAATGCGAGCTCCATCGAGTCGATCATGCCCTGCATCGCGGGGTCGGACTCGACGCGGTCGAGCAGGCGACGATTCGCGCGACGCATGAACGCGAGCCGCTCGCGCTGGGCGGCCGGAGAACGCGACGGATCGCGGAGATCCTCGATCGGCGGCGTCTTCTCGTCGAGAGGAGCGGTCAGCCGCATGCCTTGGTGCTTCGCCGGCAACCAGGCCGAGCCGTGGTAACGCACGTCGGCATGCGGGTTGATCGTCACGAAGCCCGGAAGGTCGCGATTCTCCGTGCCCAGGCCGTAGCTGATCCACGCTCCCATCGAAGGACGCACGTCATTGAGCGCGCCGGTATGAAGCTGCAACTCGGCCGGCATGTGTTGCGGATTGTCCGCGCTCATGCCGCGGAGCAGGCAGATCCGATCGGCGACCCGCGCCAGATTCGGCAGCAGGTCGCTCATCGGGATCCCGGATGCACCCCGAGGCCGCACCGGGACCGACGTCCCGAGCGCCAGGAACTTCTCGGTCCCCACCTGCAGGAGATCCTTGCGCAAGGGGGAGTCGATCGGTTTTCCGTGGCGGGCGTTGATGAAGTCCTTGGGGTCGAAGAGGTCGTGCTGCGAGGGTCCTCCCTGCATGAAGAGGAAGATCACGCGTTTCGCCTTGGGCTCGCCGGGCAGGCGCGCGGATTCCGGACCCGACTCGCCTCGAGCCAGCGCCTGGAAGGCGAGCGAGCCGAAGCCGCAGGCGGTCGCGGCGAGCCAACGGCGTCGGTCGATCGTCGGCATCGGATCCATGGAATCGGCTCCCCTCGATCAGGTCAGAATCGGATCAAGAATTCATTCGACGCGAGCAAGGCGTGAGCCAGCTCGACCCAGCCCGCCGTTTCCCCCGGGCGCGAGGCGTGCGCATCGAGAGTCGACAAGAGTGCGATCGCATCGACCCGCTCCTCCGGCGTGATCGGACGCTGGTACGCCAACCTCCAGAGCCGCTCGAGCCTCGCGTCGACCGAGGCGCTCTCGCTCATCACCCTGCGCGCCAAGGCCTCGGCGCGGACGCGAACCTCTTCGTCGTTGAGGAGGAAGAGAGACTGCGTGGCCGCGATCGTCACGGGGCGTTCCCCGGCGATCTCCGCGGGCAGAGTGAAGTCGAACACGTCCCGAACCCGAGCGAGCTTCGGCTGCGAACTCCGCACCACCGGGAGAAAGATCGTTCGCTCGACAGCCTGGCGAGGACGCATTCGCTGCAACCGGAACGCGGGCGGATTCACCGCGAACGGCTCGAGCGAGAAGGTGTTCTCGCGATACTCGAGCGGCAGGCATGGCCCCCGTCCGCCGCGCGCCAACTCCCCCGAGGCGGCGAGCATCGCGTCGCGAATCGCCTCGGCTTCCAATCGACGACGACTCATGCGAGCGAGCAGGCGATTGTCCGGATCGACCGCCTCGGCCGCTTCGGCCCGCTCCGACCCCAAGCGATAGGTCCGGCTGAGCACGATCGACCGAATCAGCCGCTTGCGCGACCAGCCCTCCTTCATGAATCGAATCGCGAGATGATCGAGCAACTCCGGGTGCGAGGGCTGCTCTCCTCGGATCCCGAAGTAGTCGACCGAGCCGACCAGCCCGCGGCCGAAGAGCTTCTGCCAGACGCGGTTGACCGCGACCCGCGCCGTGAGCGGATGTCGAGGGTCGACCAGCCACTCGGCGAGTTCGCGGCGACCGCTCTCGGCGGCGGGCATCGGCCGCTCGGCCGTCCAGTCGAGGGCGCGGATCGTGCCTCGACGGACCACGGCTCCCGGGGTGTGCGGATTGCCCCGGATATGGATCGGCATCTCGGCGACCGTCGACGCGTCGATCAAACCATAGGCGCGGGGAACGTCGGGTGCAAAGAAACGCGCGTGCGCCTGCTCGCTCGCAAGGGTCGCCAGCCGCGCCGCGGCCGCGTCTCGGTCGCGAATCGCCGCCGCCTTCGCCGCCGCGTCGCCCGCCTTCTCGGCGGTTGCGATCTTCGCTTCGGCCGCCTGTTTCTCCCCGCGCCGAACCGCTTCCTCGGCCGACCGTCGCGCCATCTCGGCCGCATGGATCCGCGTCGCGCGCTCGCGATCGGAGAGTTGCTCGGTCGTCTCCGGCAGCTCGACGGTGTGGAGCCCGCTCCAGATTCCGTTCGGGATCTTCATCGTCGAGACCGCCGCGCGGAGGATCCCCGCCATCGCGTAATAGTCGCGCTGGGCGATCGGGTCGAACTTGTGGTCGTGGCACCGCGCGCAGCCGACCGTCATGCCCATGAAGACGCGCCCGATCTTGTCGACTTGTTGATCGATATGATCCGACTCCATCTTCAACTTGTCGGGATTGACGACCTCGACGTCGCCCACCAGCAGGAAACCGGTCGCCGTCAGATTCCGAGCTCGTTCTTCCTCGCTCGCCGCGGGCAGCAAGTCGCCGGCGATCTGCTCGCGCACGAACCGGTCGAAGGGGACGTCGGCCGCGATCGAGTCGATCAGATAGTCGCGATATCTCCATGCGTGCTCGGCGAAGATGTCGTTCGACGTCCCCACCTGGTCGGCGTAGCCCGTGAGGTCGAGCCAGTGCCGAGCCCATCGTTCGGCGAATTCGCGGGATGCGAGCAGTCGGTCGACGACGCGCTCGTGGGCGCCGGGCCGTGCGTCGTTCTCGAACGCCTCCTGCTCCTCGGGAGTCGGGGGCAGCCCGATCAGGTCGAGAGCGACCCGGCGATGCCACGTCGCTCGATCGGCGTCGGCCGACGGCTCCAGCTTCGCCCGCTCCAGCCGAGCGAGGATGAATCGATCGATCGGATCGAGCGGCCAGGATCGGTCGCGCGTCGCGGGCGGCTCGACGGCGACCGGCGGCCGAAAGGCCCAGTGCGCTCGCGCCGAGGCGAGATCGGGCGCGGGTTCTCGGGGCGTCGCGGCCGCCTTCGACTCGCGGGGATCGTAGGCGCCGTCCGCGATCCAGCGCTCGAAGTCGGCGACGACTTTCGCTCCGAGTCGACCCTTGGGCGGCATTTCGAGCCCGTCGTGCCTGAGCGCGTCGAGGATCAGGCTCTCCTCGGGCTTGCCCGGGACCACCGCGGGGCCGGTCTCTCCGCCGCGGCGGATCGCTTCGCGGTCGTCGACGCGGAGCCCCCCCTTCACCGACTTCGCACCGCTCGAGTGACACTCCGCGCAGTGCTCGACCAGAACCGGGCGGATCCGCCTCTCGAAGTGTTCCGCGCGCGGGTCTTCGGCCGTGGCTCCGCTCGGAGCGCCGATGATCCCCAAGAGCGCGATCACCCAGCCGACGCGCGCCTGCATTCCCCACCCTCCGAAGCAAACGATCGACCCCTCTGCAGAGTATCGACCGATCGCCTCGGATTCAACAATTGTCTCGCGAGATCACCGCGACCCATCGGTCGACGGCGCCTCGAGCCAATCGAGACCAAATCGGGCGCACACGATCGAATCCTTGGATTCGTAGAGACACAGGATCTCGCCACCCGGGAGCACGGCGAGATCGCTGTAGGCGCTCGGGCCGGGGTCGAGGACCTTGCCCTTCGACCAAGTCGCGCCGTCGTCTCGGCTGAGCTTGATCGTGAGCTTCTCGCGACGGCCGCGGCCGCCCGGCACCGGTCGCCCCTCGCGGTCGAGCCCGAGCGTGTCGGGATTCGAGAAGATCAAGGTTCCGGGACGCGAAGGATGCGCGACGATGCTCGCCATGCAGATCGGCTCGCGCAACTGCTCGTGGAAGTCCGGCCGAGCCCAGCCTCGCGCTCCGTCGGGGCCGATGGTGATCAGCTTCCGCGACCGCTTCGCCAGGCTCCGGGTCACGAGCATGACTCGACCGTCGGAGAGTTCCGTGATCATCGTCTCATTTGGGTGGATGTATTCGCCTTCATTCGGAACGGCGACCTCGCCGGCGACCCAGGTGCGGCCGCGATCGTCGCTGTAGATCGTGCCCGCCGCCGATGGTCCATGGTCGCCGACACCCCCGAACGCCAGCCAGATCGGCACGACCATCCGCCCGGAACGCAGCCGGATCCCATGGCCCGGGCCGGTCGCGATCACCTTCCAGTCGTAGCGCTTGCGAAACGGCTCGAAGCTCGCCGTGATCTCGACGGGGTCGCTCCAGGTCAGGCCGTCGTCGCCGCTGCGGATCACCAAGCATCGCGCGTAGTTGATGCAATAGAGCAGGACGACGTCGCCCGATTCGGGGTCGACGATCGCAACGGGGTTGTTCACCGTTTGCTCATGTTCACCACCTTGCTTCTTGCGCGGGTTGCCCTCGATCCGAGGACCGCGATGCGCGACGACCGCCGAAGGACCCCATGTCGCGCCTCCGTCGGTCGACCGGCGCAGGTGGACCTCGATCTCGCCCCAGTCCGCCGCGCCGTTGCGGCGAGCCTCGGCATAGGCGAGCACCGTCCCCTTGGGAGTGACCACGATCCCGGGGATCCGATAGCGAGCGACCCCGTTCATCCCCGGCGGAAACACCGAGACGATCGAGTGCCCCGAAGACGTCGGCGGCCCCGTCCCCGTTCCCGGCATCGCCGCAATGACGAGCGCAACCAGTTGCCAGACCAAGGTGTTCCTCCCGATACCACTTCGTCGATCGAGTCGGCGGGTTCGGGTGTACTCTGTCGGACGATGCGATGCAAGCCCCGGTATCCGGTGGTCTCCGCACCACGACCCAGCCTCGATGTTGCAGCGAATCCACGCGGCGGACTCGAATACCATGAAATCCGAATTCGTGAAGGATCGACTCTTGTTTTTCTCGACCGGATCGAGGATGTCTGAATGCGTCGTGCGCCGATTCCGATTCGATCATCCCCTCGTTTGCTGAGTTGCTGGAGGATTCACCCCATGCGCAGGGATCGATACGCTCTCTTCTTGATGGCGGCATTGCTGTCGGCTTCTTCCGCCGTCGACGCCGCTCAGTACGCTTGGACCGACTGGCAGACCTCATCGGGGCAAGGCGGATTCACGGCAAACGGCGTGATCACGACCGCGACCGACACCGTCGGCGTCGTCTATCACAACCCGCTGTCGGTCTCTTTCTTCCAGAATGGGGTGAGCGGCGATCTGACCGACTACTTCCAGAACAACCGCTCCGGGCGGAACCCCGCGCGTTCGCCCTACACCAGCTCGATCGTCGAGAACATCCCGACCGCTGCGGAGATGATCGCCCTCAACCGCGCGGGGACGCAGACCTTGACGTTCTCGAAGCCGATCGCGAACCCGGTCTTCTCGTTCGTGAGCCTCAACTCCAACGGCTATGCGTTCGATCAGGACTTCGACCTTCTCAGCTTCGGCGACGGAGTCGTCCGCGACGGCGGCTTCTGGGGGCGGGGCACGGCGAGCAAGCAGGTCGTCGACATCGGCGGCGGCGTGCTCGAGTATCGACTCGTCGGCACCGGCGAGCCCCACGGCACCCTCCGCTTCAGAGGGGCGTTCAGCACCGTGAGCTGGCGGAGCTTGACCAACGAGAACTGGAACGGATTCACGGTCGGCATCGAGGGCACGGCCGCCGAGATCTTCACCCCCGAACCCTCCACCTTCGCCGCCGCCGGCCTGGGCGCGGCTGCGCTCTTCGCGATTCGCCGCCGACGGGTCGGCTGAGACGAGACTCGACGGCGGCAATCGAGATCCGGCGGTCTCCGGCTCGCTCCGTCGAAGACTCTCCATTCATTTGGTTTGTTCGTACGAAGCCTCGAGCAACTCACTCCAGGAGATGATCAGATGCCGAATCGATCATGGCCAGGCGGTCTGTTCGCGATCGCCGCCGTCATCGGATGCGTGGGATTCACCGGGGGGAACGCGGATGCGGGGCTGATTCACCAGTATCGACTCGACGGCAGCCTCGCCGACGACTTCGGCGGGCCCTCGCTGGTCGATTCCGGAGGCACTCTCGGACCGGCCTCGTATTCCTTCGACGTGAATCAGGGGCTCTCCGTCATCAACGCGCTCCCGAACCCGGCCAACTACTCGATCGAGATCATCTTCAAGTTCTCGAACCTCGACGGCTACGTGAAGATCCTCGACTTCTCGGATCTCGCGTCGGATACGGGACTCTACAATCTCTCGTCCTCCGCGATCTTCTACTCCGCGACCTCCACGGGGCCCGACGGCGCCTTCTCCGCCGATACCTATGCGCGACTGATCCTGACGCGAGACTCCTCGACGAATGAGGTCGTCGTCTACGTCGACGGCGTTGCGCAAGTCTCGTTCTCGGATTCCTTGGATGAGGCCGTTGCCTCCGGGCCGGATGGGATCCTCCACTTCTTCAAGGACGATTTCGTGACCTCGGAAGCGGAAGCCTCGGCGGGTGAGGTCGACCTGATCCGGTTCTACGACGCACCGCTGACCGCGTCCGAGGTCGCCGCGTTGGGCGGGCCCGGACCCGTCTCGACTGTTCCCGAACCGGGGACCGCGCTTCTCGGCCTGATCGCCGGCTTGCTGTCGTCCGGGCATCTCCTCGCGCGGCGTCGCTCGAAGCGGATCGCGGGCTGATCGCGCAATCCCCAAATCCTCGCGCGGCTCGGCCCGCTGCGATGATGAACGGCCGAGGAGGGAGCGTCGACCGCGCCTCCTCGCCTGCCCGCACCTCCGAAATCGAATCGTCGGGTCTCGCTCCGGTCGACTGCCGGCGGCGAGGCCCGACGTGTCGTTTCGCGGCCTCAGCGCTTCTCCTCGGGGAACGCGGTCCGGGCAATCGTCGAACACTTGTTCAGAAATTCATCGCTGAGTTCGGGCACGAGCCCGAGATCGCGCCTGATCGACTTCAGGAAGTTGTGCGTCGCGACGATCAGGTCCATTGAGTGAGGCGCGAGCGAGACCGGCGCCGAGGGTGAGTGGTCGCGGAAGTCGCCGGCGTTGCGGAATTGGTCGACGCCGAGCTTCGCGGCGAAGTTGTGGGGTCGAAGCAGAGCCACGAGATCATTCGTAAAGGCGTTGTCCTGTCGACCGCCGCCGCCGTTGGTCACTCGCAGCCCCAGCGGCCAAGCCGGCGCGGGCGAGGCGAGCGAGTAGACGCGGATCCGTTCGAGACTCTTCGCGCCGAGGAGCTCCTCGAGGATGAAGAGCGCGTTCGAGGTGATCAAGTTGCCTTGGCTGTGCGCGACGATGTACTGGTCGCGCTCGATGTGCGTCACGACTTGTCGCAAGAGTGCGACGGTCGCTCGGTTCCAGATCACCGACCGGGATTCGACCTCGTCGAGGAACGCGGGGATGCGTTCCGTCGGAATCGTGACCGATTGCTTCGCATGGCGGCGCGAAGTCAGTCGAGCGGTCGCGTTCTGGAGATAGTCGAGACCGCACTGGGCGAGGTCGACCAGCGACCCCGCGTTCTTTCCCGCGGTCTTGTTGTAGATCCCGTGGACCGGCCGCTCGATGAGCAGCGAGAGGTAGCTCGCCGACATCGCGTGCTCGATTCCGGCGACGCGGATTCCGTTGACGAAGCAGACGCGAGGCACGCGGACCGCCGAGTTCGCGAGGTTGTACTCATTGACCGCGCCGTCGTCGCTGGGGATGGGGGGAGTCATGGGGGGCTCGCTTCGATGGAGGGGGAAGTCGCGGCGCATCCGACTCTCCGACCCCGGCCGCGCCGAGGCGTCGCGAGAGCTGATCGACCCGACTCGTCCGCTCGCCGAATCGACCCGGCGAGCTTCTCCATGAGCATATCGGAATCGAAGACTCCGCATAAGGAGCCCGTCGCTCGGCGGCATCTCGCCGAGACTCGTCGACATCTGCTCCGGCTCAGCGGTCGAGTGTCTTCGCGTGGATGAACTCGTAGTCTTCAGCCCGAATTCCGCCCGCCTCGGCGATCCGCTGCAACCAGTCTTGGAGATTCTCCGCGCTCGCGTGCTTGTTGAAGTAGAGGTGCTTCAGCCCGAATTGGGATCGAATGAACCGCGTCGAGGAGGGAGAGACGATCGAGGACAACCTCGCGTCCTTCCCCACGCGGACCAGGAAATCCGGCGAGGCTGCGTCGAAATACCGGATCAGTTGCTCATATCCATCGGCCCAAGTCTTGCACGACGACGTCTCTCCGCGGAATCGCACCGCGCGTGGGCGTTCCACCGACTTCTTGCTTCGCGAAGAAGTGCGGCCGACGTCGGGCCAGATCTCCAACGCATGCCGTGCCAGGTGCCGCCCTCGCTGCCGAATCGCGTCGATCGTCCAGCGCTCGACGTCGGCGAAGTAGCGATTGAGCTGGATGTTGCTCTGAGTGAATGCGTGCTTCTCCGAAGCAGAACGGTTGAACGCTCGCAATGGTTGGGGGGACGAGATCGAACCGAGGCGACGTCGTCGGTTCGCACGGGATCGAACGGAACCGTCTGATCCTAGAAGAGACGATCCCGCGACGCAACCATCCGTGTGATCGCGGATGAGAGCGCTGCGGGATCGCGTGGAGTGCGTCGGCGGCTCGATCGCGCTTGCTGCGATCTCAATTTCTCTCGTCGGCGGTCCGTCTTGCCGTCGCCAGATGCGGCGCGGGGTAGGTCGAGGCGGGTGTGCGGGAGGCGAGGAGGTCGAGGATGCGATCGGCCGCGCGGGCGGAGGCGCCGGGGACGGCGACTCGGTCGCGGAGCGTTCTCAAGGCTGTTCGCGAAGCCTCCAGCGCCGAGCGGTCGATCAAGGCCCGCTCGGCGTGCGAGGCGAGCTCCGCGGAGACGTCGAACGGCGTGAGGTACTCGGGCATCAGCTCGGCGTCGGCGAGCAGATTCACGAGGGTGATGTACTTGGCGCGGATGAACGGACGAGCGATCCAGAGATCCAGACGATTGAGCTTGTAGAGGATGACCGTCGGCAGCGTCTCCATCATCAGCTCGAGGCTGACCGATCCCGAGACCGACCAGGCGAAGGTCGCGAGGCGGAGGATCTCCGGGGTTCGGCCCGCGAGGAGTTCGATCGGCAGGTCGACCCCTTCGGCGGCGATCACCCCTTCGGCGAGCAACCGGTGGCGTTCATGGAGACAGGTGACGACGAACCGAGCGTCGGCGACGCGCTCGCGGAGCTTCGCCGCGGCGCGGAGCATGATCGGCAGGTTGCGGGTGATCTCCTGCGTCCGCGAGCCGGGCAGGATCGCGACGATTCGCCCGGGCTTCGAGCGCTGTTCTTCGAGGAAGGTCTCGTCGAGCCGGCGTTCGGCGAGTTCGTCGAAGAAGGGATGGCCGACGTACTCCGCGTCGGCGACGCCGCGGGCGTGGTACCAGGCCGGCTCAAAGGGGAGGCTGCAGAGCACTCGATCGATCGTCTTGCGGACCTTGGCGACCCGCCAACCGCCCCAGGCCCAGATCTGCGGCGGGATGAAGTAGACGACGGGGATGCCCCGCTCCTTCGCCTTGCGGGCGACGTGCCAGTGGAATCCCGGATAGTCGATGAGCACGACGACGTCGGGCCGGGCATCGCGGAAGTAGTCGTCGGCCTGGTCGAGGATCCGGAAGAACTTGGGCAAGTTCCACAAGACGCGGAGGAACCACATCACGGCGAGGTCGACGAGCGGGAAGAGGAGTCGAGCGCCCGCTTGGGTCATGCGTTCGCCGCCGAAGCCGACGAACTCGGCGTCGGGCACGCGTTCGCGGATCGCCTCGATCAGATCCGCGCCGTGGTGGTCGCCGCTGGGCTCTCCGGCCGAGATGAAGATGCGCATGGCGTCTCGTGGCTCGCGAAGGGACGGGGGACGCGCCGGCTCGCTCGCGCGAGGGCTCCTCGTAGAGGAGTTCGCGATCGAAGCCGATCGGGCGACACGGGTTCCAGCGAAGTGCCGCCCGGGGCGAACCTGCGACGAGGCCGCGATGAAGGTTTCGCGAATCCAACCGCTTGCCGTCCGCCGACCGTGCGGGCTAGACTGACCATGTGCAAATCCGTCGGCCCGCGCCGACCGACTTCCAGGAGGGCTTCGACCTCATGCCGCGCCGCAACCTCTACGCGATCACCGCGGTGGTCGCTCTCTCGCTGATCTGCCGGCAAGCGACCCAGGGGGCGAAGTCGAAGGACGACACGCTCGAGCTCTACGGCCTCTTCGTCGACGCGGTCGAGCAGGTCCAGGCGAACTACGTCCGCCCCGTCGAGCGCAAGAAGTTGCTGGAAAGCGCCTTGCGCGGAATGTTGAGCGACCTCGATCCGCATTCGGCCTTCATCGACACCACGCAGTGGAAGGCCTTCCGCAAGAAGATCGACGGCCGCTTCGGCGGGCTCGGCATCACCGTCGGGCTCGACCAGCGATCGAACCGCCTCCGAGTCGTCGCCCCGATGGTCGGCACTCCCGCGTACGACGCTGGAATCGTCGCGGGCGACATCATTCTCGATATCGACGGCATCTCCACCGAGGGCATGACGGCCGACAAGGCGGTCGAGGTGCTTCAAGGTCGTCCCGGAACGCCTGTCAAGCTCCGCGTCGCGCATGAGGGGATCAGCAAACCCGAGGTGATCACCCTGCACCGAGCGATCATCCAGGTCCCCAGCGTTCTGGGCGATGCCCGCAAGGCCGACGATCGCCCCGACTTCATGCTCGACAAGGACAAGAAGATCGGCTACGTCCGCATCACCGACTTCATTCAGAGCACCGCGCAGGACGTCGCGGCGGCGCTCCGTGAACTCGAGGCGGGCGGCGTCAAGGGCCTGATCCTCGACCTTCGCGACGATCCGGGCGGCCTCCTCAGTGCGGCGGTCGAGATCTCGGATATGTTCGTCCCCAAGGGCCAGATCGTCAGCACCAAGGGACGCAACCAGGCCGACAAGGTCTACGAGTCGCAGGACGACGGCAGCATCTTCGAGAAGATCCCGATGGTCGTCCTCGTGAACGACCACTCCGCCTCCGCCTCCGAGATCGTCGCCGCCGCGCTCCAGGATCACGGACGCGCGCTGGTCGTCGGCCAACGGAGCTTCGGCAAGGGATCCGTGCAGAACATCCTCGACCTCGAAGACGGCAACAGCGTCCTCAAGCTCACCGTCGCCACCTACTGGCGTCCCTCCGGCAAGAACATCCACCGGTTCCCCAACGCCAAGGAATCCGAAGAGTGGGGCGTCTCGCCCGACAAGGGCCTCGAGGTCAAGCTCACCCCCCAGCAACACCTGCAATGGGCCCTCGCCCGACGCGACCGAGACCTCCTCATCAATTCCTCCAAGCGGCCCAAGACCGACGCCGAACGCCGGGCGAAGGATGAAGCCAAGCCCGCCGACGCATCCAAGCCCAAGGACGACGCCAAGCCCAAGGACGATCCGCCGTCGAAGGAAGAGCCCAAGGCGAAGGATGAGGCGAAGTCCAAGGACGAATCCAAGCCGAAGGAAGAGCCCAAGGCGAAGACCGAGCCGAGCGTCCGCTCCGGCTCGGCCGACCGCGAGTGGAAGGACATCCAGCTCGAGAAGGCGGTCGAGGTGCTCTCGGAGAAGCTGAAGACGGCGTGATGCAACCATGCCGTCAAGCGATGGTCGACAATGCGACCTCCGCGCGGTATCGTTATCGATGGTGATCGAGGGAGGCGGCGCCGTCCGCCTTCCTCCGGGGCGGATCCTCGTTCCTCGGTCCCACCCATCCGCCGATTCCCGCCTGCTCCCCCGCCCCGCCGCTCACCCCTTGCCGACGATGGGACCGACGTTCCCGTGAGGTGACGCGTGGAGATCCGACTCATCGCCGAATCGGGCCCCGGACGGGGCCAAGCCCTCGAAGTCGCGGGCAAGCTGTTCATCGGTCGCGACTCGCACTGTCAAGTTCGCCCCTCCTGCGACGCGCTCGCGGGCATCCATGCGCTCGTCGAGACCCGGGGCGACCACGTCTTCGTGCGCGACTGCGGCGGGTCCGAGGCCGGCACCACCATCAACGATCGCGTGATCCACGAGACCGAGGTCGCCGTTTTCGACGGCGATCGACTCGTGCTCGGCGACCTCGCCTTCACGCTCCGGATCGGTCCCCGCGACCCGCTCGAGTCGAACGTGGTGGATCACGTTCCCGAGGGATGGCCGCTCGTCGCCGCCGGATTCGACGAGCCGCGAACCCTCGCCGCCGACCGGCGATTCGACCCGATCCCCGAGACCCGTTGCGCCGAAGGGGCGATCGCGTTCGAGGTCCCCGCACCCGGAGACGTCCTCCTCATCCGCGTCCTCGCGACCGACCTGAACGACGACACCACGATCTCACCCCTCCGCAACGACCTCCAGTCGCTCTCGACCGACGACCTGCCGACGCGTGCGGTCATCGACCTCGGCGCCGCCGTCTACGTCGCCAGCCGCGCCGTGGGCGTGCTGCTCGCCTATTTCCAACGCCTCGACCGGATCGGCGGCACGCTCCGCATCTGCCGCGTCGCCCCTCAGGTGATGCCGGTGCTCCATCAGATGCGACTCGACCGTCTGATCGATATCTATGAAACCGTGGATGCCGCAGTCGAGGCCGATTGGACATGATCGAGCCCCCGCCGAGGGACGGCGAGTTCGTGATCCTGGGCATCGAGACGACCTGCGACGAAACCGGCGCGGCGGTCTTGGCGGGCCCCGCGCCTCCGGGCGACGCCGTCCCGCGCGTGGTGTCGAGCGTCGTCTCGTCGCAGATCGGGCTCCACCGAACCTTCGGCGGCGTCGTCCCCGAGATCGCCGCACGGGCCCACGTCCGACAGATCCTGCCGGTGATCGACGAGGCTCTCTCGAGGGCGGGAGTCTCGTTCGACCGGCTCGACGCGATCGCGGTCGCGACGCGACCCGGCCTCGTCGGAGCGCTCGTCGTCGGTCTGACCGCCGCGAAGTCGCTCGCCTACGCTCTCGGGATCCCGCTCGTGGCGATCGACCACCTCGAGGGACACCTCTACGCCTGCCGGCTCGCCTATCCCGAACGCGAGGTCTACCCCTGCGTCGGTCTCGTCGTCTCGGGCGGACATACGCATCTCTTCACATGCAAGAGCCCTTGCGAAGCCGAACTCCTCGGCGGTACCACCGACGACGCCGCCGGCGAGGCGTTCGACAAGGTCGCGAGCCTGCTCGGCCTGGGCTATCCCGGGGGACCCGAGATCGAACGCGCGGCGAAGTCGGGCAACCCCAAGGCCTACGCCTTTCCGCGGACCTTCCTCCGCGACGACCGGCTCGAGTTCTCCTTCTCGGGCCTCAAGACCGCCGTGCTCTACGCCCTCCACGGCCAGAACAAGCGCGAGGTCCGAACCGACGTCGACGCGGCCACGATCGCCGACCTCGCCGCGAGCTTTCAGGAGGCGGTCGTCGACGTGCTCGTCGCCAAGTGCGACCAGGCCTTGAGGAAGACCGGCGCGACCCGGCTCGGCGTGGGCGGCGGCGTCGCGGCCAACGGCCGACTCCGCGAGCGTCTCGAAGACCTCGCCGTCCGCCGCGGCATCGAACTCTTCATCCCCCCCCTCTCCCTCTGCACCGACAACGCCGCGCTCGCCGCCGTCGCCTACTCCAAGCTCGCCCGCGGAGAAACCGCCGACCTCGACATCGACGTCGCCGCCGGCCTCGTCCGCGCGGGTCGCAAGAGCGGCGCGTGAGTCTCCGGGTGTTCGGCGATTCATTTCTCGATCCCAAAGAAATCGACGATCGATCTCATGAACAAACTGTTGAAGTCCTGCGTCGTGATCTTCGTGAAGGAGCTCGAGCGACTGGTACGCTTCTACGGCGAGACATGCGGGATGACTCGGGTTCACGGCGATGAGTCCCACGTCGTCTTGGACGCGGGCGGGCTGGAGGTCGTGATCCACGCGATTTCGCCCCACGTCGCGGCGATGATCGAGATCTCGGATCCGCCCGAGATCCGTGAGGAGAACCCGATCAAGATCTGCTTTCCGGTGTCGAGCATCGAAGCGGCGCGCGCGACCGCCGAGGCGCTCGGCGGTCGGATCGGGCCGAGGGAGAAGGAGTGGGCCGGTCCGGGCTACCGGGCCTGCGACGGGTATGACCCGGAAGGCAACGTCTTCCAGGTCCGCGAAGCGACCGGCTGACGTCGACGACGGAGTCGTTCGCGAGCGGGAAGTCGGCCGCGCTCTTTCCTGCCGCGGCCGATTGCCTACTCTTCCCCAAGAGGGGGCTCGACGCTCGCAATCCGGATCGCGGGTTGCTCGAACGACCCTCGCCGGATCCGGACCAAGCGTGGGACAGCGATGAGCGTGACGACTTCCGAGATCGCCGCGGTGGCGTTCGATGCCGTGGGGACGTTGATCGAGCCGTTTCCTTCCGTTGCGCGAGCGTATGCGGACGCGGCGGAGCGGCAAGGCGTCGTCCTCGACCCGGCCGAGGTCAAGACCCGGTTCGGGCGTTGGTTTCGGGTCGACGAGGTCGACGAGACCAAGGGGCCGATGGCGACCGACGAAGCGATCGAGCGGGCCCGATGGCGGCGGATCGTCGGCAACGTGCTGCCCGAGGTCGCGGATCCCGAGCGGGCGTTCCAAGAACTCTGGGATCATTTCGGCCGCGCGACGGCCTGGCGCGTCTTCGACGACGTCGTGCCCGCGCTCGAGATTCTCCGCACGGCGGGCGTGCCGTTCGTGACCGCCTCGAATTTCGATGCACGGCTGCGGAGCGTGCTCGCCGGCCTTCCGGGCCTGAGCGACCTCGCGGAGAGCGCGGTGATCTCGTCGTTGGTCGGGTATCGCAAGCCGCATTCGCGGTTCTACGCCTGCACCGCCGAGGCTCTTGGGGTCGACCCGGCGCGGGTGCTCTTCATCGGCGACGATCCGGTCAACGACCTCGAGGGTCCGCGTCGCGCGGGGATGTCCGCGGCGCGGCTCGACCGAGGAGGAGGATCCGCCGAGTCCGACCTTCTCCGCCTCCTCCGCTCGCACCTCGGCGATCGGTAGTGAACGTTTGCTTCGGAGAGAATCGAACGTCGACCGAGATTCCCCGATCGAGTCTCACGAACCGACCTTGCACGATTCGGCGATCGCGTGTAATCAAGGGCGGCACATCTTGGAATCGGCCCCGTCGACTGCGCCCCCGGCGGTGATCGGCCTCCCTCTACTCCCCTCGAAACTCTCCCTCGCGAACGGAAGTCGCAACCGAGCCGAGCCGCACTCGCGGGTCTCGAAGCCGAGATCGGCCTTCGCGACGAACTCGTCCGCGTTGTCGACGACTCGCGTCCCGACGCGATCGATCTGTTCTTGGATCTTCGAGGGAGGAAATCAGGATGTCACCTCGGGCTCTCGCCGGGAAGCGCCTCGCGGCGCTGGGAATCGTGATCGCGACTCTGGGCGGGCTCGCCGTTCTGCCGGGCTGCGACCCGCGAATGCTCGCGTATTTCCTCCAGCCGAACGAACCGACGGTGCCGGCGCCCGGCCCCGACCTCAAGGGCAAGAAGGTGGTGCTGATCACCCACGCCTCCGACGACGCCCTCGGCGCGTTCCAGTCGCTCGACCGCGAGGTGAATCGCGAGCTCGTCCGCATCCTCCGGACCGAAGTGAAGAAGATCGAGATCGTCGATCCGGAGAAGGTGTACACGTGGATGGATGGTCATCCCACTTGGACCAATCCGGGCGAGATCGCCAAGGCGTTCGAGGCCGACATCGCGATCTTCCTCGAGATCGGTTCCTTCCAGATCCAAGACCCACGCAGCCCCGGCTTGCTCGAGGGTTCGTCGGAAGTCAATATCCAGGTGATCGAGTATGATCACCCGAAGAACACCAAGGGCAAGCGCGACACCGCTCAGCCCAAGGAAATGAACAAGATCTACGAGGAAACGTGGAAGTCGATGTTCCCGATCCGCGGGCCGATCCCGATCGACTCGGGCGTGTCGCCTTCGGCGTTCAAGACGAAGTTCCTCAAGCTGCTGGCGACCGAGCTCTCGTGGCAGTTCGTGGGCCATCGCACGGGCGACGACATCCAGGACGTGAAGTTCAACTCGCGCTGAGGCGTGCGGACACTCATGATCTCGCATGAGCAATTGTTGGACGAGGCGCGGAGGGCGAGTCGCTCCGCGCATTGTCCCTACTCGAACTTCCATGTGGGCGCGGCCGTCCTCGCGGGCGGCCGGATCTTCACCGGCGCGAACATCGAGAACGCCTCATACGGCCTCACGGTCTGCGCCGAGCGGACCGCGGCGTTCGCGGCGGTGCTCGCGGGCGAGGCTCGATTCGAGGCGATCGCGGTCGCCTGCGTCGACGCCCCCGAAGGCGGCGACCCCGCCTCGCTCATGCCCTGCGGCGCATGTCGCCAGGTCCTCGCCGAGTTCGCCGGGCCCGACACTCCCGTGATCATCGACCGAGTCGGCACGCTCACCCTCGAGCAACTGCTTCCCCGCCCCTTCCGTCTCGGCTGAGGCCCTCCGCTCTGCGACCTCTCGGCGGGAATCGCTCGAGGCGAGGTCGTCCGAGGAGCGAAGGGACGATCGTCGAAGACCGGATGAGAGAAAGAGCCCGACCGCCGCGAAGCCGCCGCGAATCGCGGTTCGTCCGTCGAGGCTGATGCCGACCGCGAGACTCCTCGATCGCATCGTCGCTGCTCTCGAGCGATCGAGCGTCTTCGAATGCGGACCGCGCTCGCCGTTTCCGATTCGCTCGGAGCGGAGAGCGCGGGGGGGGATCGTCCAAGGCTCCCCGCACCGCGGACGGGGTGCGAGGAGCGGGTCGAGATGACAAGCGACTCACCGCTTTGCGTCGGCGTCGATTGGTTGCGGGTCTCGACGCCGCGGGCGAGGAGACCCGTTGCGATGACGAGAGAATCAGACGGTCCGGACGCGGGAACGCCGCGAGCGTGCGAGAGCCGCTGCCGCCGCCGGGACGACGGCACAAGCCGCGAGTCCGAGCGTCCCGGGCTCGGGAACCACGGTGAGCTCGTAGGTCAGGTCCTGCACGTTCGGCCCGAAACCCGCATAGATGCCGTTGGCCGTGGCGGTGCCGCCGAATTTCAGCGTATGCTTACCGGCCTGCAGCGGCGCGAGCATCAGCCACCAGCCGCGCTGAACCGATCGAATCGGCCCGGAGTAGTCGTCATCGGTGAAGATCCCTCCCGGAGGGAAATTCAAGAGGAAGGCTGTCGGAGACGTCTGAAGCCAGCCGTTGAGATCGGCTCCTCCCGAGAGGTCGACGCCGTCGAGCTCGACGAAGAAGTTCGAACCGTCGCCCACGAACTCGATCACATCCTGGATCATCTCCGCGTCGGACGGACCGTAGCTCGAGTCGAGCTCGGTCGTGACGCCGTTGGCGAGCGGGAAGAAGAGGTACTGATCGTTTCGGACCGTGGCCGTGCGAGTCACGGGCCCGCCGCCGAAGGACCCCGCCAGGAAGAAGACCTGGCCCTGGTCGCCGAGCGAAGAGAACGCCCCCGTCGGGTCGGACACGGGATTGCTCGCCGCGGGATAGCTCACGGCCCAGTTCCACCAGGCTTCGGCCCACTGATTCTGAGTCAGTCCCGCGACCGACTCCGTGGGAGCGAGCAGCCCGGCTTCCGCGCGGGTCGCCAAGCCGATCGAGAACGCAAGCACGAAAATCATTCGAGTTGCTTTCATGAGAACCTCTCCAGGGTGTATGGGGCATCGCGCGGGACGTCGCGCCGGTGCAGACGCGACATGCCTGTTCCTGGGATGGAGAGAAAACCTCCCCGGTCGCAGGATCGATGGGTAAAGTAGATGTCCGTTCCGTTTCGTTCCATCCCCCTGATCAGGGGGGGCTGGGCGCCGACCCGATGTTGCCGATCATCGACTTTCGACGACGGATTCATTGTGTGGAGCAGAACGATGGGGAAATCGCAGCGACTCCGACACGAGGACATTCGCGCCGCGTTCCGACTGGTGGGGGATTGTCGGGACGTCGGGTACGACCTTCGAGCCTGGATGACGGTTGCGATGCTCGGACTCCACCGAGCAACGCATGCGATGATGTCCTGTACGGGCTACGCCCCGGCGGCCGACTCGGCTTACGACGCCGAGCCGGGAGACAACCTGATCTCCACGGGTTGGGCGTCCGAGAGCGACAAAGATCTCTGGGCCGGCTTCATCGCCGAGGGCCGACACCGCGACTATCCGACGTTCCAGCGCATCTTCCAGGAGCCCGGCCCGCTCACGGTGAAGCGGAGGCGCGACCTCGTCTCGGACCGCGTCTGGCTCCGATGCACCGAGCTCAACGAGGATCGACGCTCGGTCGGGCAGGACGACATGCTGCTCGGCGTCTATCGGACCCCGGTCGATCGCGGGCACATCTCGTTCTCGGTCAACCGCGCCTGGGGTGATCGACCGTTCGAGGACCGCGACCGTCGCTTCGTTCGGCTCGTCTGCGAGGAGCTGTTCGCCTTGCCCGAGACCTCGTTGGTGCGCGACGTGCGCGGTCCGCTCGCCCGCCTCTCGCCCAGGCTGCGCGACGTGCTTCTCGCGCTCGTCGAGGGCGACGGCGAGAAGCAAGCGGCGCTGCGACTGGGGATCAGTCGCCATACCGTGCACGACCTCGTGAAGGAGCTCTACCGTCGTTTCGACGTCTCGAGCCGGGGCGAGTTGCTCGCGGCGTACTACCGCCGCCGGCTCCGCGATCGCCCCAGCCCCCCGGCGGGCGAATCGCCGCGTTGATCCTCAACGCCTCGAGTCGAGCGACTCCCCCGGGGCGCGAGGAGGAGCGCGCCCCGTCGGGGGCCGACGGGTTGGAATCGAGAGTCGGCTGGTTTCCCTGCGGCCGGCTCGATGATTCGGGCTCACCCGATCGAGGCCGCTCGCGTCATCCTCTCCGGGCCTTCTCCCACCGATCCCAGAGCAGGAAACACGCGAGGTAGACGCGGGCCGCTTCGCGATTTCGGACTTTCTTCCAATCCTCGAAGGCTTTCCTGGCCTTGCTCACCTGCTCGATGACTTCGCGTCGCCGGTAGACGATGGAGAGGTCGTAGTCGGATCGATGCCGCTCCTCCTGGAGCGAGACCACGGCTGCCGCGACCGACCGTAGCTCCTCGGGCATCTCGATCGAGTCGATCGAACTCGGAGCCCTCCCCTTGGAGAACTCGCGGGACACCCTCTTGATCTCGCTATGCTCGTATGTTCGCATCAAGATCTTGGCGATTCTCTCGTCTCCGACCAGACCCATCGCCGCCTCCCAGGTCAGGAGGTGGAAGAGTCCGTAGTAGGCGGCCGAAACAGCACGGCGAAGGTTCACCTGCTTCGGGCGTCTCGGATCGGAGGTCGACAGCTTCTCCGCCTGTTCGAGAAACGACTCGGCGATCTTCACGGACGCTCCTCCGGCATCCCGGCGGGTCCGCCGGCGCCCACGAGTGGAGACAAGTCGTCGATCGAGAGCATTCGATAGTAGGGCCACCGATCAGGCGCGATGTCGTTTGCAACCGAGTCGACGATCGACCGGGTCGAGTCCGCCTGTTTCAGGAATTGCTCATCCGTCTGAGAGTGGCCGGAATCGATGAAGACCACGATTCGGATCATCGCGTCTCCCGTGTGGTCCAACCCTGTCTGGAACCGGATCTCGGCGACGCCTTCGAGTGGAGACGAAGCGAGTTCGCCCTCGATCAACTTGCCGAGACGGAGCGCCTCCGCGTCGGCGTAGCGGCCGAAGTCGAGGACCTCGATGATGTCGGCGAGCGTTTCGGCCGCGAGGTCGAGCGCTTCTCGCGAGTTCGGCTGGAGACCGGGAGCGCGGGGAGCCGCGTTCTTGAACTGCTCGACGCGCTCCGCGAGCCTGGTCCTCTCGAACTCACCGAGGAAGCCGAAGTCGTCGATCGAGAATCCCGCCACCGTCGACTTGCGGAACCACGCATCGTCGAGCCCGAGATCGGCGAGGATTCGTGCTCGCGTCGGAGCGGGGCGATCCATGCCCGGGTCGTATTCGAGGCGAGAGTAGGCTCCGCGAACGTTCTTCCAGAAGGCTTCCAGGCTCATCAGGCGCCTCCCTCATCTCCAGGACGTCGTTCGATCGCGGCTCGACGATCACGCAGTCGAGCGACCCCGGCTCACTCCCCCGTGTTGCTTCGGATGTACTCGCGGAGATACCGAAGAAAGATCGGAAGGCCCGCCTCGTCCCACGCTTGCTCGATCGCCTGCTTGTATTTTTGATTCTCCGCCTGAAGCGTCCGGAAGGCCGCGGCGTCGGGCGAATTCGGGTCGAGCGCGAGCACCTGGTCGTGCGTGTTCACCGAGAGCAGGAACCCCGAAGGCCCCGCCCAAGGCTGGATCTGGAGCTTCATGTGGGGATAACGCGCGTTGCCGAGTCGCAAGGCGTGGATCGTCGCGCCGTCGGGGCCCGCCTTGCCGACCTTCTCGAACGGCGGCCCGCCGAGGATCTCGGTCGCCGAGACGTCCGAGGGCCACTCCAGCCGCTTGCGGACGGCGGCGGGGATCTCCCGGTTCGGATAAGCGTGCGTCAAGTAGATCTCCACGGCCCGGCGCAAGTCTTCGAGCCGGAGACCGTCGGTGGGGGGAGGCGTCGTGTCGGATCCGGCGGACGAGGGCGGCATGGCGCGACCTTGGGCGAGAGGATACGCGGAAGAATCCGCTTCATCTTAGGCGAGTCCGGCTCGCTTGCCCACCGTTCTCCTCGCGCCTCGAGAGAACTCGTGCGCATGCAAGAGCCCCGGGATGCGTCACGTACACCCGGGGCTTCTGCGTCGAACTGCAATATGATCGCCCGCGTTCTCAGACGGTGCGCCGCCGACGCGCCGCCGCCAAGCCTCCGAGAACCGCCGCAAAGCCCGCACCCGCGATCGTCGACGGCTCGGGGACCGCCGAGAGCGCCGTCACCGTCACCACCGCCGATCCCCCGCCGAGAGCATTCACGTTCACGCTCGTCGTGTTGTAGACCCCGGGAATCAGCTCGCCGCCGGCGTCGAAGATCTCCGGGCCGTAGAGCGAGACGAAGTCGCCCGAGCTGAACACGATGTCGAAGAGCCCGTTGTTGGCCGCGTCGTAGAAGACGATCAGGTCGGCCGTCGCGAGGATCGGCGAACCGCCGAGCAGATACGAGACGTTCGTCATCGCGTTCGGCGAACCCGAGATCACCGTCGCAGCGACTTCAGCCGAGAAATAAAACGTCGTGTCGGGGGCCGCGACCTCGAATTCCGAGGGAGTGCTCGAGTCGAACTGACCGACCGCCGTGATCAGGTAGTTGCCCGCGAACGATGAGGTGCAGAACGCCAGCGATGCGGCGAGAGCCAAGAGGATGCGCAAGGGGATCTCCATGTGCAAAGCGGGTGATGGGATCACGTCGCTGAGCAACGACTACGCTCGCGACACCTCCATTGATCGGGCCGCCCCCCGGAAATGTCAAAATCCGCGCCGAACATCCATCGATGATGTCGATTTCTCGCGACGAAACGTCGCCCCCACGCGACGCTCCGAGACTGCGCCCGGAGTTGCGCCCGCCAGGCCTTCGAAAGCAAACGACCCCGGCGCGGCCCATTGCGGGCGGCCGGGGTCGTTGAAATGGGTGGCTCGATCCTGTCTCGGAATCAGGCGGCGGCGCGAACGCGACGACGGCGAACCGCGACGAATCCGCCGATCGCGGCAAGACCCGCTCCCGCGAGCGTCGACGGCTCGGGAACGACGCTCAGCGGACGCACCGTCACCGTCGCGCTTCCCGCTGCGAACGGGAATCCGAGGAGAGAACTCGTCTGATACACGCCGGGCACCAGTTCACCCGAGAAATCGAAGATCTGGGGGCCGAGGAGCGAGAGCCCGGAGCCGTCGTTGAAGATGATGTCGAAGAGCCCGCTGTTGGATGAGCTGTAGAAGGCGATGAGGTCGATTGCGGGAGCGATCACCAAAGCGCCGTCGAGCACGTAGGACGCGTTCGAGAACGACGAGGGACCCCCGTCGGGCACCGGCGCGGTGATCGTCGCCTGGAACTTGAACGGAGCCGAGGGAAGAGTGACCGAAGAGGCGTCGGTGTCGCTGCTGAAGGTTCCGACGGCCTCGACGATGTAGACCCCGGCCTGAGCCGGAACCGCGAACAACAAAACGGCGGCGAATGCGAGAAGCGTACGCAAGTGTGCGTCTCCAAGATCAGAGTGACCATCGCTCAGGCCGCCGAGAGACGTCTCGGGACCTCTGGAGGACGATTACACTCGAGAGCTCGGGCAACGTCAACGATCGAACACGATTCGGCTCGCATCGTTGCGGAATCGCAACATCCCAACGCCTCGAGAAGCCGAATCGTAGCGTTTTCGGAAACTTGGAGGCGCCTCCGCCGATCCTAGCCGACGGTCTCCATTCCAATGGTCAAGACGGCGCGGGCGCCGTGGTCGAGAACGCGGAGGCCCGCGTCGATCCCCTTCGGTTGCAGGTTGATCGCGTCGGTCGTCTGCGTGTAAGGCTCGAGCGAGATCACGTCGCCGTCGCCCGCCGGCGTGTAGCAGACGAGTTCGCGGAAGTTCTTGTCGAACGTCAGACGGAACTCGGCGTTCAGGTTGTCGTCGACCAACCGCGCGGTCGCGGTGCCGCCGACGTGCGTCAAGCCCGTAAGCACGTCGTCGAGCTTCAAGCCCGTCATCGCCTGCCCCTTGCGGAAGTCGAGCCGGGCGTCGACCGACTTGCGCTCGCCCGTCGGCAGGAACTCCTCGAGTTCCCAAAACTCCGAGCACGGCAGGATCACTCGCGTCTTCGCGAGGTCGCCCCCCTTCTCGAACGGCAGGCGGAAGTAGGGATGGATGCCGAAGCCGAAGGGCAAGGGGCGATCCGTCGGGTTGCTCACCGTCACCGTCATCGTCAGCTTGCGACCGCTCAACGCGTAGCGCACCGTCAAGGTCGCGTCGGTCGGCCACATCTCCCGCGAAGCCGCCGCGTTCATCGAGAGATTCCAGTGTCCCGTGATGAACGCTTCTCGATCATTGGACCCATGTTCGGCGACGTCCCACGGAGTGTCCATCGCGAAGCCGTGGATCGCGTTCGGACCGAGCGTCACCGGCAGCGAATAGGTCTTCCCGCCGAACGCGAACTTCCCGCCCCGCACCCGGTTGGGATAGGGGAAGAGGATCGGAGTGCCGTTCCGCGCGGGGTTGCTCGGGTTCTCTGCGAAGTCGGCCGCCGAGACCAGCACCGGACGCACCTTGCCCGCCAGAGGCAGGCGAAGGTCGAACAGGTTGAACCCGAACGACGGCAGGATCGACGCGCTCGAGCCCGCCGCGTCGTCGTGCAGCGTGATCACCTTGCGACCGCCGACCGTCGTCTCACTCGTGCGGAATGCCATCGGCCTGCTCCGTCGAACAACGTGAAGAGATGCGATAGAGTGGACCCCTCGGAGTTCGACCGCTCGAACCCGCGAACGCCGCCGCGTCGCCGCCGGCGAACGCCGCGACCCCGCGCGAATCCTCGACCGCCTCGGAGCCAACGACCGTGCCCATCTGCACCGCCTCGACCCTCAACGACTTCGTGACCGATCTCTTCGCGGCGGCGGGAGTGCCCCGCGAGGATGCGCGGGTCGTCGCCGCCGGACTCGTCGGCGCCAATCTCCGCGGGCACGACTCGCACGGAGTGCTCAGAGTACCGCAATACCTCGACTTCCTGCAACGAGGCGAATACCGAGTCGGAGTCCCCCTCGACGTCGTCTCCGACGCACCCGGCGTCGTCGTCTGCGAAGGACACTGGGGATTCGGCCAGGTCCAGGCCCACCGACTCCTCGACCTCCTCATCCCCAAGACCCAGGCCCTCGGAATCGCCGCCGCCGTCGCCCGCAACTGCGGACACATCGGCCGGCTCGGCGAGTATGCCGAACGCGCGGCCGAACACGGACTCATCCTCATCTCCACCGTCAACAACGACGGCGCCGGCCGACGCGTCGCCCCGCCGGGCGGACGCGAACCGCGACTCGGCACCAACCCGCTCTGCGTCGGCGTCCCCACCCCCGAAGACCCCGTCGTGCTCGACTTCGGCACCTCCGTCGCCGCCGAGGGCAAGGTCCGCGTCCACTACTTCAACGACAAGAAACCGGTCCCCGAGGGCTGGCTCCTCGACGGCGAGGGCCGCCCGACGACCGACCCCTCGGTCCTCTACGAACCGCCGCTCGGCTCGATCCTACCCATGGGCGGCACCCAGGCCTACAAGGGCTTCGGCCTCGCCCTGATCCTCGACATGCTCGCCGGCGGCCTCACCGGAGGCCGAACCGCCAACCCCGGCGCCTCCGCCGCCAAAGGCAACAACGTCGTCTTCATCGCCCTCGACCCCGCCCGCTTCGCCGGCCGCGACCACCTCCTCGCCCAATCCGGAGGAGTCGCCGACTACGTCCGCAACACCCCCCGCGCAGCCGGAGTCGACGCCATCCTCCTCCCCGGCGACCCCGAACGCCTCACCCTCGCCCGCCGAGAATCCGAAGGCATCCCCCTCGAACCCGGCCACTGGCAAAAACTCGTCGAATCGGCCCAATCCCTCGGAGTCCCCGTGCCGGTGATTTGAGAGATTGCTCTGATGTGCATGCTTTGATGTAATCCGCGATTTCGGCTCAGACCGGCTGGAACCGCGAAGCCGGCACGCCGTTGAGGAAGTCGCGCATGACGACCGAGCGGTGCTCGGCCTTCTCGGCCTCGGTTCGGCCGAGGTCGATCAGGCGTTCGACCCCCGACGTGTCGGCCATGGAGAAGTCACCCTGGGCGGCCATCGAGTCGATCCGGTGCAGCCTGTCGCGGATCGCGCCGTCGGCGGCGTCGCGATCGCGCAGCAGGCATTGCGCCAGGCCGAGCGATCCTTGGATCTGGGCGAACATGAATGTCTCGATGATCCGCGGCCCCCAGTTCACCAGGCCGCCCAACTGCACGCTCTTGCCCAGGCTGAACGGATAATTGGTGGTGCTGATGCTGAGCACGTGAATATCCTTGGGCATTTGGTCGAGGAAGGAGACGGCCTCGACGATGCCGACGACGGCGGGACAGTTCGCCCAGATCCCGCCGTCGACGAACTTGCCGCGGCCCGGAATCCGGTGCGCGGGGAAGTAGGTCGGCGCGGCGGAGGTGGCGAGCGCGACGTCGAGCGCCAGGACGTCGCGGTCTTGGCGGACGTCGCGGTGGTGCGGGGTCTTGAAGATGTGGATGCGTCCGGCCTCGGCGTTGTACGAGGGGACGACGAGCTTGGTCTCGGCCCGGCTGAGCGTCTTGTCGCCGGCGACCACGGCGACCGCCGCCCGCAGTTCCTCGGTCGAGAACTTGGGCCGAAAGATCGAGCGCCACGACCGCCGCCAACTGTCGATCCCGCTCGACTTGGGGAAGATCCTCGGCCCCGCGTCGCGATAAAAGCCGAGGATCTTGTCGGCCTTCTCGCCCATCGCGAGGCCGACCGCGATGATGCCGCCCGTGGAGGTTCCCGTGATCAAGTCGAAATGGTCGACCAAACGCATCGGCGGCAGATTCTTGCCCTCGCGCTCTTCCTCGAGCAATCGTTCATAGGTCGCCAGCACCGAAGCGCTGAACGCCCCCATGATCCCGCCGCCGTCGAGACTGAGGATCCGGAAGGAAGACATGCGGATGGATCCTTGGAGGGGGTCAGTATAGGAAGAAGGCAGCTATGCCAGGGATATCGGTGTGGCCATAGGTTCCTACCCCGCATCCGACCGCCAGAGACGCTCGGTCGCGGAGGTTGGGCAGGAAGTCGCGGGGAAAGGGGAGCGAGTCGAACGTCCTGCGATAGCTCGCCCCGGGCTGATACCGAATCCATTCCGCCATGGTCGGGTTCCGGCCCGTCGTCTTCCTCGCGATCGCGATGAGCGCGTCGACGTCGATGGTCCAGACCCGAACGGTCTTGTCGCTGCTCGCGGTGACGACGCGTTTTCCGTCGGGGTGGATCGCGAGGGCGTTGATTGCACCGGTGTGCCCGACGAGGACGAGAGATGCGGAGCTCGGATCGGGGGCGGTGAGATCCCAGACCCGCGCCGTCTTGTCCAAGCTCCCGGTGACGACGCGTTTTCCGTCGGCATGGATCGCGAGCGCGTCGATCAAGCCCGCGTGCCCCCGGAGAACGATGGACGCGGCGTTTGGATCGGCGGCGTTGAGATTCCAGATCCGCACCGTTTCGTCGTCGCTCGCAGTGACGACGCGTTCTCCGTCGGGGTGGATCGCGATTGCGGTGATCGGGTCGGTGTGCCCGACGAGGACGAGAGAGGCGGAGTTCGGATCGGGGGCGGTGAGATCCCAGACCCGCGCCGTCTTGTCCAAGCTCCCGGTGACGATCCGTTTTCCGTCTGGATGGATCGCGAGGGCGGAGAGGAGGCCGGTGTGCCCCTTGAGGACCTTGGGGGCGATGCTCCCAGGGAGGAGGAGATCCCATACCCGCGCCGAATGATCTTCATGAGCGGTGACCACACGACTGCCGACGGCGTCGATCGCGAGCAAGTGGCTGCTTGCGCTTGTGATTGTTGTGAGTACGCTGGATGAGATCGGATCGGGGGCCTCGAGATCCCACACCCTTACCGTTCCGTCCTCGCTCGCGGTGACGACTCCCCTTCCGTCGGGATGCATCACTACGGCCACGATCTTTTCCGTGTGCCCTCTGAGTACGATCGGCGCTGCGCTCCGATCAGTCGCTCTCAGGTCCCAGACCCGCGCTGTTTTGTCGAAGCCTGCGGTGACGACTCGATTACCGTCCCGGTCGATCGCGAGTGCGTAGATTGGGCCGGTGTGCCCCTCGAGGACCAACGGCGCGAAGCCGGGATCGGCGGCGGCGAGCTTCCAGACCCGCCCCGTGCCGTCCCAGCTCGCGGTGACGACGCGTTCGCCGTCGGGGTGGATCGAGAACTCTTCGATACTTCCGTCGTGGCCTCTGATGACGGTGGGCGCGGCGCCGGGATCGTCGGCAGTGGGATCCCAGACTCTCGGAGTTGAGTCGAGGCCTGCGGTGACGACCCGTTCTCGATTGGGGTGGATCGCGAGGGCGTTGATCCAACTGGTGTGCCCCTTCAGGACTATCGGCGCGGCGTTCGGATCGGCTGCGGTGAGATCCCAGACCCGAGCCGTCTTGTCGTGGCTTGCAGTGACGACTCGTATTCCGTCGTGGTGGATCGCGAGGGCGGTGATTGAGCCGGTGTGACCTTTGAGCACGATGGGCGCGGCGTTCGGATCGGCTGCGGTGAGATCCCAGACCCGCGCCTTACTATCGTCGCCCGCACTGACGACTCGTTTTCCGTCGGGGTGAATCGCGACGGCGTTGATCGAAGCGGTGTGCCCCTCAAGGAGGATGGGTGCGGCGCTGGGATCGGCTGCGGTGAGATCCCAGACTCTCACTGTCTTGTCGTCGCCCGCGGTTGCGACTCGTTTTCCGTCGGGGTGGATCGCGATGGCGTTGATCCCGTCGTTGTGGCCGACGAGGACAGTGGGCGCAACGCTCGGATCGGCGGCCGTCAGATCCCAGACCCGCGCCGAGTTGTCGTCGCTCGCGGTGACGACTCGATTTCCGTCGGGGTGAATTGCGAGGGCGTAGATCGGGCCGGTGTGCCCCCTGAGTACGAAGGGCGCGGCGCTCGGATCGGCGGCTTCGAGATCCCAGACCCTCACAGTGTTGTCGTCACCCGCTGTGACGACGCGTCTTCCGTCGGGGTGGATCGCAAGGGCATGGATCGGTTCGGTGTGCCCCGCGAGGACGATGGGGGCGGCGTTCGGATCGACTGCTGTGAGATCCCAGACCCTCGCTTTGTTGTCGCCGCCGGCAGTCACGACTCGTTTTCCATCGCGGTGGATCGCGAGGGCATTGACCCAACCGGTGTGCCCCTGGAGGACGACGGGCGCGGCGCCGGGATCGGGGGCGGTGAGATCCCAGACCCGCGCCGTGCCGTCCCAGCTCGCTGTGACGACGCGTTTTCCGTCGGGGAGATAGGCGACCTCAGTCACCGGGCCTCGGTGGCCCGTGAGGGCTCGACCGCCGATCTGTTGCAGGCTGTCGATCAGACGTTGATGAGCAACGGGGACGACGGTCTGGTCGTGATCCCGAGTCGCCCGGATCGACTCGACCGCGAGCAGGACACTCGTCTGGGGTTCATCCTGCGACGCCAGCGACTCGGCCGCCAGGCGCCGCGCCTCGGCGATCCGCTGTTGACGCACCGCCTCGCGTTCGCGTTCCTCGGCCTTCGCTTCAGACTCCTTGGCCTTCGTCTCCGACTCCTTGGCCTGTACCAGCGCGATCAGCCGCTCCCCTGCCAGCTCGCCTTGTTTCTTCTCGGCGTCCTGAGCCCTGTTGCGTTCCCTTCGCGCCGTGTCCCCCATCCAACCCGCGACGACCGCCGCGATGACGGCGACGAGCGCGACTCCCGCGACGACTTGGAACCGGCGGCGGGATCGCTCTTCCTCGCGTTTCTTCGCGGCGAGGCAGGCGTCGAGGAAGGCGCGCTCGAGGAGCGAGACGTCGTCGGGGTGCTGCTCGGACCATTCGCGCGCGGCCTCGAGCCGGCTGCCGGTGTAGAGGTACGAGGCGTCGCGTTGGTGGTCGTTCCAATCGCCCGCGGTGTCGCGCAGCTCGGTCTTGATCATCAGGCCCCGGCGATCCTCCTCGATCCACGAGCGGAGCGTCGGCCAGCCCCGGATCAGGGCCTCGTGCGACACCTCGATCGCCGAGCCGGAATCCCGAGGCGAGGTCACGAGCCGGGCGTCCTTCAGCTCCTGCACGACCTCTTCGATCGCGACCGACTCCTCGGGCTTGGCGATGAGTTCCGAGATCGATGCGCGCCGCTTGGTGTCCTCGGTGCCCGCGCCCGGCTCGGTCAGGTTGAGGAAGATCCGCCGGCAGAGTGCGAGCTTTCGGGGATCCTTCCCAAGATCGGCGAGCACGCCGTCGGCCTTGCGTTGGAGCGCGCCCGCGATGCCGCCGAAATCACGGTAGTCGTCGACCGAGAGTCGGGCGCCGCCGGTCTTGTTCCAGAGTTCCTGGAGCGTGAACTGGAGCAGCGGCAGCGAGCCGGGATTGTCCTTCATCTCGGCGACGAGCACGTCGTCGAGCCCGGCGTCGACCTTCGTGCCCACGCGGCGCGCGGGCTCTTCGATCGCCCTGCGGAGGTCGTCGGGCCCGAGCGGCGGCACGATCTCTTGATGGTCCGAGAGCGCCGAGGCGAGCCGGGGATCTTCCGAGCACTTGCCCAGGAAGTCGATCCGCATCGTCAGGATCACCAGGGCCGACCCGCCGAGTCGCGACGCGGCTTCGAGCAAGTTGTCGACGAACGCCCGCCGGTTCGCCGGATCCTTGCAGAGCGTGAACACTTCCTCGAATTGGTCGACGACGATGACGACGCGCTCGGCCGCCTTGGCCTCGGCCGTGAGCCGCGCGGTGAGGTGGAGGGTCGACGCATCGGTGCGAAGCGCGTTCCTCAGCCCCTGGATCGCGACGGCCGAGGGCGCGCCCTCGAGCTTGGCGAGCGCGGTCGCCAGCGACTCGATCGGGTCGTGCAGCGGTCGGAGGATCGCGATCGGCCACGCGGCGGACCCGGCGATCACCGATCCCTTTCGCAAGGCCGGGACCAGGCCCGCCTTCACGAGCGACGACTTGCCGCTGCCCGACGCACCCAGGACCGCGAGCAGCCGCGCGGCATGCTTGGGACCGACCATCGGCGCGATGCGCTGATCGAGGATCCAGTCGACGAGCGCCTCGCGGCCGAAGAAGAACCGCGCCGAGGATTCGTCGAACGCCTCGAGCCCGCGATAGGGGCAAACACCCCCGGCCTCGACCTGTCCCGGCGCGTGCTCGGGCGGGATCCCCTTGATCCCGCAGACCAAGCGATGCATCGACTCCGCGTCGTCGATCCCCTTCGCGAAGTCGACCCAGGTGTAGCGCTGGAGGAACGACGGCAGCCCGGCCTTGCGCTCCGGGGGCACGCCCGGGAGCAGGACGGGGATCACGGCGAAGCCTCCGCGGCCCTGATTCACTCGCGCGGCGATCACGGTCCGCATCTCCTCGTGATGCCAGGGGCCGAATTCCTCGTCGCCCACGAGGATCGCCACCGCCCGGCTGTTCCGAAGCGCGTTCTCGAGCTCCTCCTGCCAAGGTTGGCCCGGGATCAGGTTCCACTTGTCGAGGAACGGGTCGAGATTCTCGGAGTCGCGGAGATGGACGGCCAATCTCTCGACGATCGGCTTGTCGCGGCTGCTGTGCGAGAGAAAGACGTCGTACCTGCGCACAGGGGCCGATTCGGGGGGGCGGGCCGACATCGAGGCGATCTCCCCGAAGAGAGGGACACGAATCAACGCCGTACGGAACGAACCGAATGCGAAGTATGACCGAAGCCGCCATGCAAGGCAACGATTCCGCCCCGCAGTCCGGTCTCACGCATCGGGCGACTTGCGCATCTCTTCGGTCAGCCCGTAGTAGAACCGGCCGTGGACGCCGATCTCCTTGGTGAAGTACCCTTGGAGCACGAGGCACTCGAGGCGGTAGTAGACCTCGGTCGAAGGGGCGCCGAAGGCACGCTCGACCTCTTCTTGGCTCAGCTTGGTACCGCGATTGGCGGCGTCGCGAATGATCCGCACCAGCTTCATCTGGCCCGGGCTCAGCTCGAGCAGCTCGAACTGAAGGTTGCGCTTCGGCTTCTCCTCCGCCCGCGCCTTGGCGTAGCTCGACGCGACGAGCTTGAAGAGGTGGAGCACCGCGCGATCGGCGAGATCCTTGACCGACGCGTGGCCGAAGTCCGCGAGCCGCAGGTGGAGCCGGTTCTCGAAACCCGGAGGGAATTGGTCGCTCGCGATCGCCTCGACCAGGATCGGCAAGACGAACGTCCGCCCCAGTTCCCGCTCGCGCTCCAAGGCCCAGGTGAGCTCATTCGCAACCCAGGGCGACTTCATCGCGTCTCGGTCGAGAAAGATCATGAGGAAGTCGACATGCGACGCGATCGTCGACTTCAATTCGGTGTTCAAGTCATCACCCCAAGTCAGGCTCTCCTCGTCCACCCAGGTCTGGAGCCAACCCGGGAGCAACGCCCGGAATTCGCGAACGAGCGGCTTGTGGGGACTGCGATGCGACAAGAAGATCTTCATGGAATGGAATCACATGTCGTTGATGACGGCGCAAAGGCGCGACGCCGACGCAATCGGACCTCGCTCGCCGGCAAGCCTACCCGACGACCCCCGCGCCCACAAGCATTCCGTCGATCACCGAGATCCGGGGCCCGCCGATCGACTCTCGAACTCCGTTGCCCCGCGCTGCTCCGACGCAGTAGACTGATCGACGTGGATCGAGGATCGTTCCCTGGGCCCGAAGTCGACGCTCGCCGACTGCGCGACTCGAGCGCGTCGGCCCGGAGCCTTCCATACGGCCGTTGCGACCAGCCGGCTCGTCGGCTCGCTCACCCAGACGCTCGACAACCATCGCGAAGGCCCGAACCCGCCCGAGCCCGACTGCCTGCGACCCGGCTTCAACCTGGCAGTCGCCCGCGCTTCGGCACGCGGCAATCATCGCGGCGGGGTGAACGTCGCGATGGCCGACGGATCGGTCGGCTTCGTCTCGCAATCGATCGACCGATCCCTCTGGAGAGCCCTCGGAAATCGCGATCGAGGGGATTGATCTCATGCTGAGTTCAAGCGTTCAAATGACGAGCCACGGGGATTCACAAAGTGAAACAGTGTGAATGTAATACGGTTCCAGTGATGAGTGAGCCTCGGTTCGATACGACCTCGACTCGAAGGGGATCCGCGATGATGAAGTTATGCGCAAAAGTCGTTCGGAGCGGCGGAGTTCCCTCGAATCGCCTCGCTTCCGCGAAGCTGTGCGGGTTGGGGTGGATCGTCTTGCTGGTCGGGGCGGGCGGCGACGCGACGGCTCGTGGCCAGGCGCCTGGGACGGCGATCGAGTTGGTCGAGCGCGCGAGCAAGCTGATGGACAAGCGCGGGGTCTACGGCTTGGCGATCTCGCCCGACGGACGGACTCTCGCGGTCGCGTCGGGGGAGCCGGTCGTGCATCTCCTCGACGCGTCGACGCTCGAGAATCGCGTCGACCTCCTCGGCAACCGGCGGATGGTGCTCCGAGTCGCGTACATGCCCGACGGCAAGTCGCTCGCGGCCGCCGGCGCCGACGGCGGTGTTCGCGTCTGGGACGTCGAGAACGGCCGCCTCCTCCAGGTCGCGGGCGGGCACCAGGGGCAGGTTCGCGGACTCGCGGTCGCACCCGACGGCAAGGGGATCTACTCGGCCGACATCGACTCGCTCCGCCTGGGGCAGGTGCTCTATTGGGACTTGACGACCGGGCAACAGCGCCCCGTGATTCCCACGTATCGCGCGGGGATCGACGGGCTCGCGCTCTCGCGCGACGGCACGCTGATCGCGACCGCCTCGAAGGATGGGACCGCTCGGATCTGGCGCGCGACCGACGGAGCCAAGGTCGCCACCATCGGTTCACATCGAGGCATGGTCGCGCGAATCGCCTTTTCCGCGACGGGTAAGACGGTGATCACGGCGGCGAACGACAAGACCGTTCGGCTCAGCGATTCCGCGACCGGAGCCGAGCTTCGCGTCATCCCGCGCATCGTCCCGATGATTCCCGACGTCGCGATCTCGAGCGACGGCACGCTCCTCGCGAGCGCCGACGGCGGGACGCTCCTGATCTGGGACGTCGCCAAGCTCGAGCTCCTGGGAAGGCATGAAGATCCCAACCGGATCGTCATCTGCATCGCGTTCTCGCGCGACGATCGCCGAATGGCCGTCGGGTACACGAACGGGCTGCTCCGCGTCTTCGACCTGAACCGGTCTCCGCGGCCGCAACCCCCGCCGGGCGAGAAGGAGAAGCCGCCCGGGGAGTGAGCCGAGTCAGTCGGTTCGAGCCGACCCGCTCGCGCGGGATCGACGGCAACGACGATTCCGAAGTTCTCGAGTTCGGCGGACGCCGAGACCTTGTCTGGGCCGATCCGAGAGGCATAGTCAGGTGAGGCCGTTGCCGAGCTCGCGTCCACGACGTCACGCATCGGATCGTGTTTGCCCGGGACGACGAGCCGAGTCGCTCGGACGGGCTCGCTCCGATCCGGAACTCGTTCCTCGGTGGATCGCTCGAGTCGTGACAATATACAGGCAAATAAGCAAAGAAAAGCGTGGAACTATCCCAGCGGTCTCGGAAGTCGAGGAATCGCGATGGACGGTGTCGGCCGAGTCCGAAGGCAAGTCACACTGTTGGTCGAGCCGCCCTGGGCGGCAGTGCACGGCGGTCTATCTTTAGCGTCTATCGCGACATGGTTCGCTCTCTGTCGATACGTGTTGTATTCCGTCATCGCGCTCGGAAATATTTTGATTTCAATTCTTGCGATCACTTCGGCGTGTTGTTAAATTTGAATCGTTCGCAGGGTGACAACGTTTCGTCATCCTTTTCGCGACTGATGGGAAGCGGCTCTTCAATGTTGGTTCCGCGCTCCATCCGGTCGTGAGTTGCGTCCGACTCATGATTGGGTCTCCATGTCGAAGCCGTGACGGCCGGGAATCGTGTGCAATATGTGCACGGTTCGGGTCTTTTCTCATGCAAACTGTGCCGCGCATGATGAGTTGCGCGTCCCCGAGTCGCCTCGTCCCGAGGTGAATCGCTGGAAGTGCGTCAACGCATCGGGCTCGTCCGTGGTCTCGATCGACCCACGGATCGCGGTAACGTGCGCAACGAGGTCGGTGGAAGGGCGAGTCGGACTCTCTCCCTTCGGCTGCCGGCATGCGTTCGGTCACACCCTCTCCGTTCAAGATGAAAGGTATGCTGACATGAGTCGAATTGCGATTCGTGCCTTCGGTTTCACCATCCTCGCCCTGTTCCTCGCGATCTCGGGCGAAGTGCGGGCGGCCCAGACTGCCAACCTCGCCGAGTTGATTGCGGGACTGGGACCCAACGGGAACGGCACCCTGGTCGAAGGCGACAAGGTCTTTTCGGACTTCGGGCTCTTCGTCCGGACGAACTCGGGCGGAGCCGACGCCCCGTTCGCCGAGGACATCCAGGCAACCACCGTCGTCATCGGCGGGAACATCGGCTTGCTCTGGAACAGCGCCAGGTGGAACGTCGATTCGGGTGAATTCATGGACACGGGTTGGTCGTACACGGTGACGGCCGTCGGCGGGCCGTTGATCGTGGACGCCGAACTCGGTCTGCTGTCGTACGCCACCGACGGGACTTCGGAGATCCACATCACGGATTCACTCTCGAACGGCGTGAACTTGCTCGTCGAGGCGCCGAATGGACCGACTTTCGACCGCCACGTCTTCGACCCGGTCCGGATGTTGCGCGTCAACAAGAATGTCTCTCTGGAAGGTCATGGGAACGGTCAAGCCGCACTCAGCACCTTCTTTCAGACGTATTCCCAGACGCCCGAACCCTCGACGCTGGCGACCGCCGGACTCGCGGTCGTCTTCGGTCTCGGAGCGTGGGCTCGCCGCCGCCGAACGGCGAACTGAAAACTGAGGATGAGCGAAGCCGTCGCTCATCCTGGGTAACCGGCACCGCGCTCTCGGCGCGGTGTCGGTTACCGTCAGTCCCGTCCATCGCGAGATTCCGGAAGATCGGTCGCATTTCAGACGCAAGATCGTTCTTCGAGTCGCGGTCCGCCAAGTATTGATCGATGAATGCGGCGATGGGTTTGTCCGAGCGGCCTCGGAAGTCGAGGAGTTGCGATGAACGGTGTCGGCCGAGTCCGAACGCAAGTCACACTGTTCGTCGAGCCGCCCTGGGGGCCGGTGCTCGACGAGCTTCGAGCCGTCCTCGACCCGGTTCAAGCTGCGCTCATCTCGGCACACGTCACACTCTTGCGTGAGGATGAGTTCGCCGACGTCGCGGCGGACGTGATACTCCATCGCGCGGGGGCTTGGGCGGCGGGGCCGCTCGTGCTCGGGTTCGGTCGGCCACAGCGATTCGAAGGGCACGGCGTGCTCTTGCCATGCGAGCGCGGAGCGGAAGGTTTCCGGGGGCTCCGCCGATGGCTGCTGCCCGATCGCGACGTGAGGGAACACGCTGCGCACCTGACTCTGGCACACCCCAGGAACCCGCGATCGACGGGCAACACCGACGAGGCGATCGAGTCGCTTCCTCAGGTGCTCGAGTTGGAATTCACGACGGCGTCCCTGATCGAACAGGTCGGCCGCGAACCTTGGAGGATCATCCAAAGTGTGAGGTTGGGACGGTGCGATTCAGGGATCGACAATGGTTTGGTTTGAGTCGTTGTAGGTCGATCGATGCGACGTCGCTCGGCGGAAGGCGGGGAGCGAACGGTGCTCCGCCGAGCGGATCCCGCGGTGTCCGATGATCAGAAGGCGCTGCCGCAGAGGATGCGGACGTTCGAGTACGGGGTGAATTCGGCGGTGCGGATCACCCCTTTGACGTCGAGCGACTGCTCCTTGAATTCATGATGCGGCACTTCGTCGATGTCGACGTCGCCGACGATCTCGAGAATCGCTTGATACATCTTGGGGCTCTCCTCGCGGATCTCGGCCGCGACGGTGATCCCCTCGATCACGAGTTCCTCGGCGACCGCGCGGAGCACGTCGAGAAATCGGGGGATGCCGGGCGTGAGCGTGAGGTCGATGACGTGGCTGTCGGGGGGGAGCGGGTACCCGGCATCGACGATCAACATCTCGTCGAGGTGCCCCAATTCCGCGAGCAATGAGCAGATCGCCGGGTTGAGAATGCCGCCTTTTTTCATCGCGCCGAACCCTTTTGCCTCGAACCGAGACCGAAATGCCTCTCCCGTCGTCGCCCCACCCGGCCGAACCCGATTGAAAGAGATCACGCATTCTACTCGATCCCGCCCCCGCGCTCCATCCCCGAGCGCGGAGGGGCCGACCCTCCGTACGACCGGCGGTCCGGAACGAGTCTCAACCGACCGGGAGCGTGAGCAAGGGGCCGGTGCGTTCGCTCTCGCTCTCCTGGATCTCGAGGATCAGCTCGATCATCGTCAGCAGGGCGCGGGTGTCGACGTCGGCGGAGCCGACCCAGTACCAATGGTCGCGATAGCGGACGGCTTCGTCGACACCTTTCGGTCGGTGCTTGCCCGAGCAGACCCGAAAGAATCGATGCGTGGCGGTCGTCCAGTCGAACGGTGCTCCATCCGGGCCGGGCGTCGTCGGAGCGACTCCTCGCGCGACATGCTCCTCAGGGACGACCACGCCCTTGCTCAGGAAGATCATGGTTTGCAGGAGCGATCGCATGCTCACGTAGATGGTTTCGCGAGGAACGGTCTCGAACGGTTCGTCCGGGTCGATCTCCTCGAGGTCGCGCGAGACGACCCGATAGAACGGACGCCCCGGTTCGAGCCCGAGGAGCGCTGCGAGTTCGAGCGCCTCGGGTGAGCCCGCGGCCTGAGGACGGAAGGCGAGCACGAGCGACTTCTCTCGTTCGACGAGCACGGCGCGATCGCCCTCGCCGCGGAAGGCCTTGCCCTCCTTCGCCGCGTCGACGAGGTCGCGGCCGCGGACCGACGTCCAGGCGATCGAGTCGAATTCCTCGCCGTCGAACGTCGCCACGCGGAACTCGGCGCCGCCGCGTTGATGGAGGCCCACGATCAGGTCGACCGCGCGTCGGTATCGCGCGTTCTCGTCGGGGACGAGCGGTCGAAACGACGTCGCGCTCGGCGCGTTCGCGAGGTCGTTGAGCCGATCGACGCCCGCCAAGAGGAACATCGCGAGGTCGCCCCCGGGGCTGATCGAACGGACCAGTTCGAGCGCCAAGGGAGCCATCAGACGCTTGCCGATCTGTTGACCCGAACGCGGCGTGTACGAGAGCGTCGGCGCGTCCTTGAGGAACAGCTCGCCGGTTCCGAGATTGGTTCGTCCCGGGCCGGCGCCGTCGAAGCCGCCGGTCCCGCCGCCCGTCGCCGAGGCTTGGAACTGGCTCGTGATGTTGGGGAGGTCGATGAAGACCGGGGAGTCGCCGTAGCGCAGCCGCACGATGTTGAGGAGGATCTCCTCGTCGTTGGTCTGGCGGTAGGCTTCGTTGTACCGCAGTCGCGACCCCTTGATCGCAGCGGGACCGACGCAGCCGACGAGCGACGCGACGACGAACGCCAGGGCGGTCGCCGACGCGACCCACCCGCGCCGACGGAGTTCCGAGGCTGAGCGTTTCGGCGACATCGAGAGCACACTCCTCACCAGCAATCGGAGGGCGAATCCTCCTCCTTGATCGGCACGATCGATGCAATCGCTCCAGTCGATCCGGCCGGCCCCGCGCGACGTGCGGGGCGTCGACACTTCCCCTGAGGCGACGAGCGCGGCACAATCCCGGTCGATCTCGCGAAGTGGGCGGGCCTTCCGCCTGGTCGCATCCATCCTCCGAGACGCAACCATGAGCCTGCCGATCACGATTCTCGCCGGTCTCGTCGCGCTCCAAGCCCCGGCCGCAAGCCCTTTGGGCACCTCGGTCTTCGTCGACTCGGCGGGCGTCGAGATCCACTGCGTCACCGCGGGCAAGGGCCCGCTCCTCGTGCTGGTTCACGGCTTCCCCGACTTCCATTACTCCTGGCGTGATCAGATCCCGGCTCTGAGCAAGCACTTCCAGGTCGTCGCGGTCGACCAGCGCGGATACAACCTGAGCGACAAGCCCGAAGGCGTCGAGGCGTATGCGATCGACAAGCTCGTCGCCGACCTCGACGCGGTCCGCAAGCACTTCGGTCAGGAGAAGATGACGGTCGTCGGACACGACTGGGGCGGATTCGTCGCCTGGACCTATGCGATGACGCACCCCGAGCGCACCGACCGGCTCGTCATCCTCAACCTCCCTCACCCCAACGGCTTGATCCGCGAGCTCGCGACCAACCCCGAGCAACTCGCCAACAGCGCCTACGCCCGCAACTTCCAGCAACCCGACGCCGCCTCCAAGATTCGGCCGGAGATGCTCGTCGGCTGGGTCAAGGAGCCCGAGGCCCGCAAGATCTACCTCGAGGCGCTCGGCCGATCCTCGATGGAAGGCATGCTCAACTATTACAAGGCGAACTACCCCCGCGCCCCCTTCGCCGCGACCGCCGAACTCCCGAAGGTGAAGTGTTCCGTGCTCATGATCCATGGGCTCGACGACAAGGCCCTGCTCCCCGGTGCGCTCAACGACACCTGGAAGTGGCTCGAGAGCGACCTCACTCTGATCACCGTTCCCGGGGCCGGTCATTTCGTGCACCGCGACAAGCCGGAGTTCGTGACCCGCAAGATCGTCGGCTGGCTCACCGAGAAATGAGCGGAACTCGTCGATCGAGGGCGGCGATCATGAATCTCCCACGCTTCGGCGGACTGCTTCTCTGCATGCACGCAATCGCGGGAGCGGCGTTGGGTCAGGCGCGCGAGGCGCGTCTGCCGGCCGACGGATCCGACCCTCGGCTCGGACGCCTGATGGCGGCCGCCGAGGTCTGGGCCGAACGGACGAACTCTCGACGAGTGATCGTCGACCAGGTCTGTCTGGTGCCCGACGTGCCGACATTCCTCGAAGCGATCGCTGCGTGGGACGAGCGACGCTTCTGGCCCGTGCTCATCGAGGATGTCCCGCACACGCTGCGATTTCTCCGGGCGTTTCGACCCGCGCGGGTGGTCCGGTTCCCCCGCAAGTCGTCGATTCCGGCGGAGGGAGTCTGGGACGCCGCGGGCTCGGCCGTCGGGCGATCCTGGACGAATCTCGACGATCCGGGCTCGGCGAAGGCCCCCCCCGAGGCGATCGCGGCGGCTCCGCCTCCGCGGGCGCCGGGCGTGGTCGTCGTCGACCCGAGTTCTCCCGCGTTGGCCGGGGCGGTCGCTCTTGCGGCGGGTCGATTTCAGCGGCTCGCACGCTTCGAGTCGCCCCGCCGCTACGGCCAGACGCTCGACGCGCTCGCGGTCCGCGAATTCGTCGGGGGGCTCGACGCGGCCGTCGCCTCGGTCGCCGCGCGTCGCGGCGAGCTCGGCGACGATTGCGACTTCATCACCCTCGCGGGCGACTGGCCCTTTCGATACGACGCACCCAACGGGCCGAGATGTCTCGACGACCTGATCGGTCGGGGAGCCGACGGCAAGCGCTGGGCGTATGTGGGACGGTTGATCCATGATGAGAAGACCGCGGTCTATCAGGCGATGTGTTCGCTGTTCCTGACCACCGATTCCGCGGTCGTCTTCAATGGATACCCGATCTCGGGGCAGCCCTGGGCCGAATACGGAGTCGACCGCGCGGCGGACCGGCTCCGCTCTCGACTCGAAGTCGAGAAGCGAGCGGGCGACGACGCGGCCGACCTCTCGGGCTGGCACCGCACCTTCGATCCGACGAACCGATTCGGGCTCGTCCTGATCAACTCGAAGGGCGGTCCGAGCAACTTCGACCTGCCGCGTCGATCGGCGCGGACGCTCGACGTGCCCCAGACCGGGCCCGCCGCCGTCGCGATGATCCACAGCTTTTCCGCCGCCGAACCGCTCGATCGCAGCACGATCGCCGGCCGCTGGATCGCCAACGGCGCCTTCCTGTACTTCGGTTCGACTCACGAGCCGTACCTTCAGTCTTTCCGGACTCCCACGCTCGTCGCCGATCTCCTGGTGCGCGGGCTGCCGTTCTCCGCCGCGGTACGGGTCGCCGAGAACGAGCCGTTCGGCGAGCCCTGGAAGCTGATCCTGATCGGCGACCCGCTCCACCGGGTCGTTCCGCGAGCCTCCGCGCCTCCTCGAACCGACGAACTCGGAGTCTCGTCCGACTGGCCCGTCTATCGGGCGGGCGATCGACCATCGGCCGACGCGGAACCCGATGCGCGGTTCGCTTGGTGTCTTCGTTCGGCCATCGATCGGACGACTCGGATGGGAGGAACCGCGCCGATCGGCGACCTGGCGACCGAGCTCAGATCGCTCGATCGCCAACAGATCAGCGAGCCGCTTCGACCGCTCTTCGACGACCTGCTCGCCGACCTCCTCTACCAGGCGAACGCATATCGCGAGCTGCGCACGCGCTTCACCCAGATTCCGAGGGATCGCCGGCCGGCTTCGGCGACTTCCCTCGTCGAGTCGAGCCTCGTCGTCGAACTCGCGCGGGTTTCCGAGGCGAAATTCTCGGACGCACTGACGCTCTGGTCCGAGACCTTTCGGCTCGACCTCCCCGTGTCGATTCGTCGCTACGCGACCGACGCCCTGCTCGATCGGGCGACGACGCCGACCCGCAAGTCCGACCTTCGCGCGGCGATCCGTGCGGTCGGCGGTCGGATCGAAGGCGAATCGGCCGGCATCCTTCGTGCAACGGTCGAACGACTCGAGAAGGAGCTCCAGCAGAATCGCCCGCGTTGAGCGCTCTCGGTGCTCGACGCCGGAGTCGAACTCGACACCGAGCCGTCCGACCGAGATCGGTCCGCGGACGCTCGCCGGCTCACGCGCCGGGCATCGCAGGATCGGGATTCCGACTCCGATCGCAGGGACGATGACCGTCCCTGCGATCGATCGCGTCGACTCGGTCGCGGGAGCCATGCCCGTCATGCTCGACTGCCCTCCCTCGGTTCCGATGCCGCTCGATCAGCTTCGTCCGACCCGTCGCGACCCATGATATCCTTCCGTTCATGGGATGCAAGAGTTCACTGAACATTTTTCTCAGATCGCTCGAAAGCCACGCAAGATTTCGCCAAATTCTCCAGTTTCACGAGATTCTCGATCGGCTCGGGGCGATCTTTTCAGATGACGGCATTCCGTTCTTGCCCAATTGGTCACGGTTACCTGGTTTTCCACTACGAAGAGATCCACCATGGAAGTCTCCGAACGCCGGCTGGCGGCCAATCGCGCCAATGCGCTGCGGTCGACCGGCCCCAAGTCGCCCGAAGGCAAGCGCATCTCTCGCGCAAATGCCATGACGCACGGCCTTTGCGCCGAAGTCGTTCCGATGCCGCATGAGAATGAGGAAGAGCTCGCCCTCGAGCGCGAGGCCTGGGTCCGCGAGCTGGCGCCTCACGGCGTCGTCGCCGCGCGGTTGGCCGAAGGTGCGTTCGCGGCTCAACTTCGGTTGTCGCGCTGTCGTCGGTTCGAGCAGCAGAACCTCCTCGAGCTCCAGGCGACCGCCGCCGCCGACTGGACCGACGCCCGGCTCCGCGAGCTCGACCAAGCGTGGCGCGAACTCGGAACGTGCGCCCCCGCCGGGCTGCATCGGCTGGAGTCGACGCCCGACGGATGTGCCGTGCTGATCGACCTTTGGGTCGACCTGCTCCGCAAGGCCGAGGCGTACGCCTGGAATGAGGACGAACGCGTCCGATTCTGGGATCTCCACGGCGCGATGGGCAACCCGCGTCGCGACCTGATGGAGCTGAGCAAGCCGTTCCTCGAACTCTGCGACATCCGCAACGAACTCCGACAGGATGGAGTCGCCATCGATGCCGACGCTTCAGCGCTCGAAAAAGCGTATCACGATTTCTTCGTGAGCAAGGTCCTGCGCATCCGGAGGGCGGGCGAGGCGGCTCGGTCGCGCCTGATCGAGGTCTGCCGCGCGAGGATCGAGGATTTGGAGAAGCGGATGGAGGTCGTTCGACCGTTGTACGAGGCCCGCAGAGCTTTGGCTCCGGACCTGGCCTTGGTCGATCTCTCGCCGCGCGGTCAGAAATTGTCGCGATACATGGCCGAAGCCGAGCGATCGCTCCACCGCAACATCCGCGAGGCGCTCGCGGCGTCGAAGCGGGCGACGGAGGAAGATGCGGAACCGGCGGGATTTGCGGCGACGACGCAGTCGGCGGCGACCGAGGCCGTTGCGGAAACCCAGGTCGCGCCTTCGGTCGGAGCGAGTCCGTCTTCGAATCCCCCCGTCGCCCGAAACGAACCCATTCTCGAGCCGGCGGCGATGGTCTCGACGCTTGTCGGAGGGGTCTCGGACGGGCCGGACGTGCTGGTGTTCACGGATCCGAGAGTGCCGGCGGGGTCCTGACGCCGGTCGACGCGTTCGGGTTGGTTCACCCGATCGGAACGAAAGCGAACGCCCGCAAGGGGCGTCCGCTCGCGGTGCGCGCGGGGGGGGAGATGGCGATGCGGGACTCTTCATCCGGGCTTCGATCTCGGGTTGACCGCGCGGCGGGGGTCGGCTACAAGGGCCGCCGATTTCCCAGCAAAGCACGCGCCTCGAGAAGGTTGGTCACGCTCCTCCGACCCTGCAACTCTCCAGGAATCTCGCGGCCGACGAGCCCGCGTGGGTTTCCGGAACGATCTTCTCGAGCGGCGAAAGCGAAGGCACGAACGGGGATCGGCCAAGGAAGGCCGGCTTCGATCGCGGCCTGGGGAGATCCGCCAAGGATCAGTGGAGGAGCCGTGCAGGGTCACGACCGGTCCCATCGCGGACGACTGCGTCTCGCGGCCGTGGAGCTCATTCTCCTGGCCTGGGTCGGCCTGGGCGCATCGAGCGTCGGGGCTGAGACTTGGGGCGAGAATGAAGCGGAGCGGACCACGCGGGAGTCGATCACCCTCGGCGCCGATCGGGTGAGTCACTGGTCGTTCGGCGAGGTGCGCTGGATCCGGCTCGAGGGTCGGGTGTCTGTCGGCCGAGGGATCGACGCGTTCAAGGCCGATCGCGCGGTGGCGCGGGTCACGATGACCGAGATGGGCGGAGTCCGACTGCGACGAGTGGATCTCGTGGCGGAGGGTTTCGGCGAACCGAGGCGATTCCGCCCAGGCGCGACCGCCTCTCGGCGCTGGTCGACGTCGACGACGGGCGACGTTCTCCTCCTGGCGTCATCGAAGGATGCGCTCGTCGCACTGACCGCGCCGCCCGTGGGTCAACCGTTCGTGGATCGGGCGTTGCGGGAGCTGGAGGGCGGAGCGGCGACGGCCATGAATCCGCCCCGAATCGACGCCGCCGTGACCCGTGTGGGGGGCGAGGCCGAGGAGGTCGCGGCGCTCCCCGAGATGGGGCCGGCGCCGGCACGGGCACCTGCGTCGGGGCCGGAAGTCGCGGTCGCGAAAGAGGATCGGACGGAACCCGCGGCGGGCGACGATCGACCCGCGCGGCTGCGCGATCCGCGGTATCGCCCGGTTCAGTTCCTCGAGGGGCCGGGATTCCCGAGTTCGGCGACGCCGCCCTCGACGGCGGCCCCTCGCTCGGACGACGACCTCTTCGGTTCCAGCCCGCCGCCCTCGACGGCGACGCCGGGGATGGAGGGCGGCGGGTTGGAGCCGCCGCCGATCACGCCGTCACCGCTGAGGAGTCCGGATGCGCCGGCGTCGAGTCTTCCGGCGGTGGACGACCTCGATCCCCTGCCGGGCGGTCCCGGGCGTCGGATCCCTGCGCGTCCGGGCGAGCCCGCGATGCCGGCCGATGCCCCGATCTTGCCGGGGTCGCGTCGGACGACGAGCATCTACCTGCGCAGCGGACCGAACGCGTCGATCCAGAACCTGCCGGTCACGGCCGACGGGACGAACGTGACGGTGATCCGAGGCGGGGTGAATGTGGTCACCGACGCGCCGAAGTTGGGGACGGTGGACATCGAGGCCGACGAGGTGGTGATCTATCGGAAGCGAGCGGCGGGTTCGGCGCCGGCTCGGATCGGGGAGAACGGCGAGGTCGTCGACAATGAGAACGATCCGATGGAGGTCTATCTCCACGGCCACGTCGTGCTCCGGCAGGATCGCCGCGAGATCGAGGGCAACGCCGACCAGGCGATCTTCCGCGCGAACCGGGCTTACTACGACTTCCGCGCGGATCGATTCTTGGGGATCGACGCCGAGGCGGAGATCTTCGCGCCCGGGCTGATCGCCCCGATGCGGGTGACGTCGCCGCGGGTCGACTACTTCCATCCGCTGGTCAGAACGCCCGGGGGGATGATCCTCTCGGATCTCCCTGAGATCCGCGCGGCGCAGTCGAGCTCGACGGGGAGCCGGTTCGCGAATCCGGGCTATCGGTTCGAGAGCCGGACGATCGACGTCAAGAAGGTCTTCAGCGACAACGTCGACAACAACACCGGGACCAACACCGGGCCTCCCGGGGTCACCGACAAGCAGACGACCTGGCGGCTGGACGCCCGGACCAACCTGTTCTACATGGGCCGGATTCCGGTGTTCTACTGGCCGAGGTTCGTGGCCGACGCGGACGACCTCGATCCGCCCTTGCGCCAGTTTGCGTTTCGGACGAACAACTATTTTGGTCAACAAGTCTTGACCGATTGGGACGGCTTCAAGGTCTTCGGGATCAAGCGTCCGCCGATCATCGACACCTGGAACCTCGACCTCGACTACTTGAGCTATCGCGGTTTCGGCTTGGGCAGCCAACTCGGTTGGTTCGGGCGGGACCTGGTGCGCGACCTGACCGATCCGTACCACAAGATCCGGACGTACACTCCGGGGATCTTCACCGACTATGCGGGCTACCTCGATCTCTGGGGGATCAAGGACAGCGGGGTCGACGTGTTGGGCGGCGGCCCGGCGGTGGTGACGGCCTTCCCCGCGGCGGGGAAGCGGGGCTACCAGCGAACCTCGGTGCCTTCGTTCCAGGACTATCGCGGACGGATCAACTGGCGGCACATGCAGTCGTTGCTCCAAGTCGACGCCGATCCCTATGAGGACTTCCGGCTCAACGTCGAGGCGGCGTATCTCTCGGACCGACAGTTCGAGGAACAATACTACAAGCGTCTCTTCGACACCGGTCTCGACCACGAAACGCTCGTCTACGCGATCCGCCAGCGCGAGAACTGGGCACTGACCGGCCTCGTCGAAGGCAACTTGATGCCGTTCAACACCGAGAGCCAGTGGTTGCCGAAGATCGACTACTACCGCTTCGGCGACTCGCTCTTCGACGGCCTGCTGAGCTGGTCGAGCCACACGGGCGTCGACTACGCAGTGACGAACACGGCGAACGAAGTCAACAACAAGAACATCTTCGCATTCATTCCCTACGATCCGATCTCGAACACGAGCGACGTCTTCACGGCGGGGCGGGCCTACACGGCTCACGAGCTCGAGATGCCGCTCGACTTCGAGTTCCTGCGGGTGACGCCCTACGTTCAAGGGCAGGCGGTCGGTTGGAGCAATCAACTCGCCGGCGACGCGGTCGGCCGCTACTGGGGCGCTGCGGGCGCCAAGCTCGACCTCATGGCCTGGAAGGCCTTCCCCCGCGCCGAGAGCGAGCTCTTGAATGTTCACGGCTTGAACCACAAGGTCAACTTCGTCGCCGACGCCCGCGCGGCCTACTCGAACGTGGCGCTCGGGACCCTCGGCGTGCAGGACGACCTCGACGACAACACCTATGAGTTCGTCCGCCGATACTTCGCACTCACGGGCTACGCCGGAGGCCTCCTGCCGTACCAGTACGACCCGCGATTCCTGCTCCTGAGACGCGGAAACTCGCCGATCTCCGGGTCGACGGATGTTCAAGGGTCGATCAACAGCGTCAAGCTCGGCATCCATCAACGCCTCCAGACCAAGCGCGGGCCCGAGGGACGACGCAGGATCATCGACTGGCTCGTCTTCGACCTCGACACGACCTACTTCCCCTACGCCGAGCGCGACAACTTCGGCAAGCCGTTCGGACAGAACACGTATTACTTCGAGTGGTTCGTCGGCGACCGGACGAGCATCGTGTCGTCGGGATGGTTCGAGTTCTTCGACATCGAGGGGACGCCGCTGTTCAAGGTGAATCCCAACCAGCGCAACGACCCCTTCGGCCTCAACGTGGTCACGACCGGCGTGAACATCAACCGGCCGCCGTTGGGGAGCGTCTTCCTCGGCTACTCGGTGATCAACACCGGGCCGATCAACACCTCCGCGCTGATCGCGAACGCGACCTACTGGCTCAGCCCGAAATGGTACGCGGGAGCGGGAACGACCTACGACTTCGGCAACGCGATCCTCCTCGGAGCCAACGCCTCGATCACGCGGCTGGGCAAGGACTATCTCATGTCGATCGGCTTGAACGTCGATCCGCAACGACGCAGCTATATGTTCAGCTTCGAGATCGCTCCCCGGTTGAGCCCGAATCTTCGATTCGGCTCGGGCGCGGGGCTCCAGCAGCTCGATACCCGTTACGCACCGGTCCAGTGACGAACCCCATGAATCCAAGCAGCGAGCCTCGACTTCGATCCCACGCGGCTCCGTCCGCGACCACCGCCGAGAGCGACTCGCGATCGCCGACGGACGGTCCGGCGCGCGGGGACGCCCCGGTCGAACCTCGGACCCGGCCCTTTCCCACGGCCGGGCGCACGATCTCCTGGCGGCGCCACCCGGGCGAAGAACGCCCCGGACGTCCGGCGCAGGCCGACTCGATCCCCGAGCTCACCACCGAAGCGCTCGAAGCGGCCGAGGCCCGTCTGACCAACTACGACCCGCTGCCCGACTGGGCCCCCAGAGCCGGCCGGCGCGACCTCACCGCGAAACTCCTCGCCGGTCTGGCCGGATTCAAGCACGCATTTCGGGGCGATTCGAGCTTCTTCGCCCACGCCTATCGAGCGCTCCTCGTCTTTCTGACCTCCGCGCTGATCGGCCTGCCGCCGCTCCACTGGGCCCTGCTGATCCTGGGGTTGTCGCTCGTCCTGATCGCCGAATTGGCCCATAGCGCGATCGATCAGTTAGCCCGTGCGATCGGGGACCCCGAAGAGCCGAGGCTCAGGACCACCCGCGACATCGCCGCGTCGATGGTCCTCGTCGCCGTCGTCGGTTCGGCCTCGATCTCGATCCTGGTGCTCTCCGTCCGATTCATGACCCTGCTGGGGCCGTGAACCGGTCGCCTCAGTTCGGCGAGGCCGAATGCTCCACCGTCGCGTCGCGTGGGTCGGTCGGCGACGCGGGGAGTCGGCGGTTGACGCCGACGATTTGGCACAAGTATGCAATGATGATATGTTTGCTGATGTTGAGTCCCACGAAACCCCAGATCGCTCCGTAGCGGAACAACCAGAGGTTGAGCGCGAAACACGCCACCAGGACGATGAGTGCGGTCAGGCTGATTTGGATGCCGCGGTTTTCCATGAGGCCATTATCGTCCCCGGCGGGTCGATCGGAAAGCCCGCCTTCTCGGCGGCTCGCCCGCGTTCCTCCGCCGCGACCCGTCGACGCCGAGGGCGGCTGATCGGGGTGCCCCCTGGCGGATCGCGGGCTCGGTGTTTAGGATGATCTCCAAAGAGGAACGAGACCGCCCTCGACCGGACTGCGACGCTGCGCGCCGAGATCCGTTCGATCGCTCCGGAAACCCTGCGCCCGTCGCGATTCCCTGTCCCGCTGAGAGTCCCTCGCCGATGTCGACCCCGACGATCACCCGGCCGGAATGGAGCACCATCATCGACGAGGCGCTCCAAAAGGAATTGGAACAGCACGTCCTGGTGACGACCTGGGACAAACTCATCGGAATGGTCGACATCGTCTACAACTGGGGTCGGCGCTCGTCGCTCTGGCCGCTCGGCTTCGGTCTCGCCTGCTGCGCCATCGAGATGATCTGCACCGCCTCGAGCCGATTCGACATCGCCCGCTTCGGCGCGGAGGTGTTCCGAGGCTCGCCGCGGCAGGCCGACGTGATGATCGTCTCGGGCACCGTCACCAAGACGATGATGCCGATGATCGCTCGGCTCTACGACCAGATGCCCGAGCCGAAGTACGTGATCTCGATGGGTGCCTGCGCGTCGGGCGGCGGCCCGTTCAAGGAAGGGTACAACGTCGTCTCCGGGATCGACAAATACCTCCCCGTCGACGTCTACGTGCCCGGCTGCCCGCCGACCCCCCAGGCTCTGCTCAACGGCCTGATGTTCCTCCAGAAGAAGATCGACGGCGAACGCCTGACGAACGCCCCCTGGTACAAGCCCGAGGTCGAGCGCGACATTCCGGTGCCCGTTCTCGGGCCCGACCTGGTAGACGTCCGACTCCTCGAGATGACTGCGGAGAAGACGTCGCTCGGCCTCCTCGATCAGGTCCAGGACGCGCTGCCGAAGCCGGCGATCATCCCCGCTCCGCGTCCGGTCGGCGAGGCCGACGCCGCCGCCGAACCCGCTCCCGCCGACAAGAAGGCCGCCAAGAAGCCGAAGCTCGCCCCGCTCCAGCCCAGCCTCGTCTGGCTCGGCGACGCCGGACTCGCCGAACTGATCGCCCGGATCGACTCCGAATTCGGCGCGGGGACCGCGGTGAACGTGAATGCGGGGATCCTCGTCGCCCCCGAGAAGCTCGTCGACGTCGCGACCTTCCTCCGCGACCGCAACCCGATCCGCTACGACTATCTCGTCAGCCTCCAGAGCGTCCATTATGAGGACGCGATCGAGGTCAACTACCAGCTCGACTCGATCGCCCAGCCGGGCAAGCTCGTCACTCTTCGCGTCCGCACCAGCCCCGAGGAGGGCAAGGGCGAGGTCCCCTCGCTCTACCACGTCTGGCGCGGGGCCGACCTCCAGGAGCGCGAGGTCTACGACATGATGGGCGTCCGCTTCACCGGACACCCCGAACTCAAGCGGATCCTGATGTGGGACGGATACTCCTACTTCCCCCTCCGCAAGGACTTCCTCGAGCCCTACTACGAAGGCCCGTCGAAGGTCTTCGACAGCCGCGTCGAGGAAGGGCACGGCCGCCACTTCCGCGCCGAGGAAGTCAACCCCTACGGCTCGAACACCAAGATTCCGCGCGAGTATACGGGCTGGAAGTCGCTCCAGTCCGACGACGACACCAAGGGACGCGACCTCATCCCCACGGGCGTCGAGATCTCGGAGCTCGGCACCGATCAGTTCGTCGTGAGCATGGGCCCGCAGCACCCGAGCACCCACGGCGTCTTCCGGATGAACCTCCGCGTCGACGGCGAGACGATCGTCGGTCTCAAGCCGGTCATGGGCTACATGCACCGGAATCATGAGAAGATCGGCGAGCGCAACACATACTTGATGAACTTCCCGTTCACCGACCGGCTCGACTACCTGACGAGCATGGGCAACAACTTCGGATACGCGCTCGCCGTCGAGCAACTGATGGGCGACGACGCGAAGCCGCCCGAACGCGCCGAGTACATTCGCGTGATCATGGCCGAGCTGACGCGCGTCGCCAGCCACATGTGGTCGATCGGCTTCCTCCTCAACGACCTCGGTGCCTTCTTCACCCCGGCGCTCTACGCGATCGAGGAGCGCGAGCTGATCCTCGACCTCTTCGAGTGGGCCGCGGGCAGCCGGATGATGTGCAACTACTTCCGCTTCGGCGGCGTCGCCTTCGACCTCCCCCGCGGCTGGCTCGACCGGACCCGGAAGATCGTCTTCGACCGCCTCGACAAGCGGATCGACGAACTCGACGTCTACCTCACCAAGAACGAGATCCTCCTCGACCGCGCCCGCGGCGTCGGCGTGATCACCGCCGAGCAGGCGATCGGATTCTCGACGGCCGGTCCGGTACTCCGCGGCTCGGGCGTCGCCTACGACATCCGCCGCGCCGCTCCCTACTCGATCTATGATCGCTTCGATTTCGATGTGATCACGAAGCCCAACGGCGACGTCTACGACCGCTACCTCGTGCGGCTCGAGGAGATGCGCGAGAGCGTCAAGATCCTCAAGCAGGCGATCGACCAGATCCCCGAAGGCCCGATCCTTCCCGGCAAGAAGAGCTATCAGATCAAGGTCCCGGTGGGCGAGGCCTACTCGCGCGTCGAGAACCCCAAGGGCGAGCTCGGATTCTACGTCGTGTCGGACGGGTCGGCTTCGGCTTATCGGTACCACGTCCGCAGCCCGAGCTTCATCAACCTGACGGCTCTCGAGGAGATGTGTCTGGGGCATACGGTCGCCGACGTCGTCGGGATATTGGGCAGCCTCGACATCGTTCTCGGCGAGGTCGACCGCTGAGCGGTCGCCTCCCGCGGAGACTCCTCCCATGTCGCTCGACCCGTTCGACTCGACCAGCGGCTCGCCCCACCCGGCGGCGGGCGTTCCCGGGCCGATCACCGACCTGATCATCGTCTACGGCGGCTGGGGAGCGACCGACGGCGGCGAGCCGCTCACCGCCGACGAGACCACGGGAGCAGGGCGAGTCTTGAGTCGAGCGCGAGGGCTCACCGATCCCCCCGGCCGCGACAAGCGCGTGCTCGGGATTCAGGGAAACTTGAGCGATCTGGGAGGCGTGGAACAAGGTCTCACGTTCATCCGCAGGCACTTCCACCCCCTCGGACGGCTGATCATCTACGGCTACAGCGCGGGCGGAACCGATGCACTCGCACTCTGCCGCGCGATCTGGCGCGAGATCCCCAACTACGATGTGTCCAACCGTTCGTTCCTCTCGACCCGCGCCGCGCTCTGGCATCCGCACATCACGCATCCGCGATTTACTCCGCAACGACTCGCCACGATCGGATGGGTCGCGGTCGACCTGCTCATCACGATCGACGCAGCGGCCGGACCGTTCTCGGGCGGGATCGAGCGTGCGGTCCCCGGCCTGGTCCGGTGGAATCTCAACTACTACCAGACCACGCGGAGCCTCATCCTGTCTCGCGGAGGGCCGAATTCGGGCTCCGGGACCGGGATCCGCAACGTCGACCTCACGGGGCGGGCCGAGCACTCGACGATCGACGAACTGACCGCCGACGCATCCGTGCGGGCCATCGAACTGATCCGGTCGACCTCCGACGCCGCCCTCACCGACATTCCGACCGCTCTCTGAGGTTCGCCCGCTTCCCTCTTCCTCGAGATCCGACGCCGCCTGGTCCGAACCACCCCGAACCGCGCAGGATTCGTTGTCATGAATATCGGCCAGAACATCTTCATCGGTCATTGGGTCACGCTTCGGCGGTTCCTGCTCACGTTTTGGCGCGACGTGACGACGGGCAAGGCGCTCCACCGTCGCGGCGGCGGGCACCAACTGCTCGACCTCTGGTGGGGCAAGGCCGACAAGCGGTCCGACATCCCGACCGTGCTCCAGGACGACAAGACCGACGGGCTCTTCACCGTCGAGTATCCCGACGAGCGGCTTCCGGTCTACGAGCGGTTCCGCGTGCTGCCGGTGCTGATCTACGACGACGAAGACGGCAACGTCCGCTGCACCTGCTGCAACATCTGCGCCAAGGTCTGCCCGCCCCAGTGCATCTGGATGACGCAGGCGAAGAGTCCCAAGGGGAGCGTCGTGCCGCTTCCGGAGGACTATTTCATCGATATGGACGTCTGCATGAATTGCGGACTCTGCTCCGAGTACTGCCCGTTCGACGCGATCAAGATGGATCACGACTTCGAGCAGTCGAACTACGAGCGGCACCAGACGCACATCTTCAGCCTCCAGGATCTGCTCGTCTCGAGCGAGTACTACGCCAAGACCCACCCAGACGCCTACGCGAGCGCCGAGCAGGTCACCGAGCGGGGCAAGGTCGCCAAGAAGAAGGACCAGCGCCTCCAGAAGGCGCTCGCGGCCGGGAAGAAGTCGGCTCCGGCCCAAGTCTGAGCCGTCGTTCGTCGCATCGCTCGGCCGCGGAGACCGCCCGGATCGTGAATCGCCGGGCGGGTCCGACAGCCTCTTGCCGCCGGGCCGGTTCCGCCATTATCATGCGTGCTCCGCAGACCGGACGGGCCCTTTCCGCAATCGTCGCACCGGACGCTTTCCCATGATCCCCACGCCTCCGCCGCCGAAGTATCCCGAAGGCACCCGCGTGCGGGTCGTTCAACACGTCCGCGTCGGGTCGAATCGCTGGAGCACGTCGGTCGAGGGCGTGGTCGAGGTCGAAGGGCTCCGACCGGTGGGCGGCATGGAGATGGGCGGCAAGGGGATGTACTGTCGCCAGCCCACCCTCCGGCTCCGCAAGCCGACCGGCGAGATCACCGTCGTCGCCCTCGACGAGAACACCGCCGTCGAGACCCTCTCCTCGCCCGCCTGAGATCCACCGACGAGACCATCGGATGATCATCTACAATTACGTCTTCATCGGGATGCTCCTCCTCGGGGCACTCGGCTTCGCGCTCGCCCCGCTCGTCGTCGTGGCGCTCGTCGCCCCGAGCAAGCGCTCGCGCGAGAAGTCGAGCATCTACGAGTGCGGCGTCTTGACGACCGGCGAGACCTGGATCCGGTTCCGGATCCAGTACTACATCTACGCGCTCATGTTCGTCGTCTTCGACATCGAGACGGTGTTCCTCTACCCCTGGGCGGTCGCCTACGACGGGCTGGGACTCTTCGCGCTGATCGAGATGGTCGTCTTCCTGATCATCCTCTCGGTCGGCCTGGTCTACGCCTGGTCGAAGGGCATGCTCCGCTGGGTTTGACGCCGCCGCGAACATGGGGTCCGCCGCCGTGCACGAGTCCTTGGGGGGAGATTCGATCTTGAACGCTTCGACCGGTTGGGCCGCGCCGATCCTGCTCGCCCAGCAGCCCGAGATCCCCGCGCTCGATTTCTGGTTGATCGTGAAGTGGCTGCTGATCCTCGCGATCGTCTTCTTCGGGATCTTCCCCGGCATCGTCGCCTACATGGTGTGGGCCGAGCGGAAGATCGCAGCGCGGTTCCAAGACCGGATCGGCCCCAATCGCGTCGGTCCGCTTGGGCTGCTCCAGCCGATCGCCGACGCGCTCAAGCTGATCACCAAGGAGAACATCGTCCCCGCCACCGCAGACAAGGTCGTCCACATCGTGGCGCCTGTGATGATCCTGGTGTCGGCGTTCCTGGTCCTGGCGGTCATCCCCTTCGGCTCCGGAATGGTCGCGATCAATCCCCCGTCGGGAGCGCTCTACCTCATCGCGGTCTCGAGCATGTCGCCCCTCGGGATCTTCCTCGCGGGCTGGTCGAGTCGCAACAAATACTCCCTCCTCGGCGCTATGCGTGCGGTGGCCCAGCTCGTCTCCTACGAGGTTCCTCAGGTCCTCTCGATCGTTCCCGTGATCCTCTGGACCGGCAGCCTGAGCATGGTGGCGATCTTCGACCGGCAGGTCGAATACGGCTGGTTCATCTTCTCGCCTCCGGGTCTGCTCGGCTTCGCGCTGCTCACGATCGCCAACATCGCCGAAGTCAACCGCGCTCCCTTCGACTTGCCCGAGGCCGAGTCCGAGATCATCGCCGGCTACCACACCGAATACTCGGGGATGCGGTTCGGCCTGTTCTTCCTCGCCGAATATCTCTCGGTCTTCGGGGTCTCCTGCCTCGGCACGGCGCTCTTCCTCGGCGGCGGCACGCTGCCCCCGCCGTTCACGAACGCCTTGCAGGAATACGTGGGCACCTACACGACGGGTTCGTTCCTCCTGACGAATGCGATCTACGTCCCGGTGTTCATGGCGAAGGTGGGTCTCTACATCTTCTTCATGTTCTGGGTCCGGGCGACCCTCCCTCGTCTTCGCGTCGACCGCCTGATGAACTTCGCCTGGAAGTTCATGGTCCCGCTCAGCGTCATCAACGTATTCATCGCCGCCGTTTGGTACGAGTTCGTGTTCCGCCCCGGTCAACCGCGGTACCTCATCGGTTGGACGGTGACCGGCGCGATGGTGATCGTGTCGGTCGTGGTGATGATCTCGCTCTACCGGGCCTCGGACGTGATCGAGGAAGCCGAGATCGCGTCCCGTCCCCTGCCCGGCCGAGGTCGACGTCCCATTCCGACGGGTTCCACGGCTCGCTGACCCCCCGGCGCGTCGCATCGTGATCGGCATCGCGTCCCCCATCCATCGGTTCCATCGAGGTCGGAGAACGTCAAGGTGACTCAGGCGATCCTGTTCGGAGTGATCTCGGTTCTCGGCCTGATCACGGCCCTGGGAACGGTCCTCGCGCGGAACCTGGTCCACGCTGCGCTCATGCTCGTGGCCTTCTTCTTCCTCGTCGCCTGCCAGTTCCTGCTGCTCGAGGCCGAGTTCCTCGCGGCGGTGCAGGTCTTGGTCTACATCGGCGCGGTCGCGATCCTCCTCATGTTCGGGATCATGCTGACCCGGAACATCCTGGGCGACGACACGACGACCGTACCGAAGTCGACGCGTCGGCTCTCGATGCTGATCGCACTCGGCGTCTTCGCCGTCCTGGCTCTGGGCATCGCGACGCAGCAGCAGGGTCCGCCGGGTCGGAAGCCCTGGAAGGAACTGACGGAGCGTCCCGCGGTCGGCCCGGACGACCTCGACCGCAAGACCCCGAAGGCCCAGATCGTCAACGACATGGCGAAGTTCGTCGGCCGGGACCTCCTCACGCGATACGTCATCGCCTTCGAGGTCGCCGGGATCCTGCTCACCGCCGCTCTCGTGGGGGCGATCGTGATCGCTCACCAGGAGCGGGACGACGATCCCGCGACCCGGGTTCTCGAGTCCGAGGCCGCGGCCGCGGATGACGCCGCGGCCGCCGACGCCGAATCCTCCCGCACGCTCCTCACCTCGAGCTCGACCCGATGAAAGACATTCCTCTGACCTGGTTCCTCTACTTCTCGGCGGCTTGTTTCGCCGTGGGGCTGCTCGGAGTCCTGGTGCGCCGCAATGCGATCGCGGTCTTGATGGCGATCGAGATCATGCTGAACGCCGCCAACATCAACCTGATCGCCTTCTGGCGTTACGGGAACTCGCCGACCGTCGAATACCCGGGCAGCCGGATCTCGATCCTCGCGGAGAGTCCGCTCTCGGGCCCGATCTTCGCGATCTTCGTGATCACGATCGCGGCGGCCGAGGTCGCGGTCGGGATCGGCCTGATCCTGCTCTGCTACCGACGGTGGAAGGCGGCGGACGTCGACCGGTTCGACACGCTCGCCGGCTGATCAGGCGAAGCCTGTTCGGACGTTCACGATGAGGGCGCGAGGGCGATGAGCCCTCCTCCGTCGGCCGCACTGCACCCAAACCCGTCCGCTTCGGACGTCGACCGGACTCACGCTCGCAACGAAGGGCTTGCTCGATGCCGCGAATCGATCCTCCGAGTCTCACCGATTTCCTGAACATCAGCCCGGTGGTGCTGCTGAGCGTCTGGGGGCTCCTCGTGCTCTTCCTCGACTTCGCGTTCCTGCGCAAGGCCGAGTCGAGGGTGCGGTCGCGCCTCCTGGGCGGTGTGAGCCTGATCGGGGTCGTCGCGGCGGTCGCCGCTTGTTTCGTCCCGGAGTTCGTCGAGACCCGCACCGGCTCCGAGGAGCTCTACTTCCAGGGCACCTTGCTCGGCGGAGTGTTCGTCGAACGCGTGGCCGCCTTCGTGATCGTGCTCCTCGGGTTCGTGATCCTCCTGTCGATGTCCTTCGAGTTCACCGACTACTGGGGCGAGTACTACGCCTTGCTCTTCTGGTCGACGGTGGGCACGATCCTCCTGATCTCGGCCGAGGAGTTGGTCACGATCTTCCTCAGTCTCGAGACGATGACGATCAGCCTCTACCTCCTGACCGCGTTCGAGAAGTCGCGCAAGCGATCGGCCGAAGGAGCGCTCAAGTACTTCGTCTACGGCTCGGTCTCCTCGGCGCTCTTCCTCTTCGGGCTCAGCTTGATCTACGGGATCACGGGCGTGACTCGGCTGGAGTCGATCGGCCTCGCCCTGAGGGACAATCAGGCGGCGATCGGCCTCGCCGGCAACATCACCGGCACGGCGGCCGTCCTGCTCGTCCTGGTCGGTTTCGGGTTCAAGGTGGCGGCGGTTCCCTTCCACCAGTGGGCCCCCGACGCATATGAAGGCGCTCCCGCCCCCGTGGCTGCCTGGATCGCAACCGGCTCGAAGGTCGCGAGCTTCATCGCCCTGCTCAAGATGTTGGTCGAAGCGCTCGGAGCCTGGGCGAGCGACCCGACGGGGCTCACGAGTCCGGGTTGGGTGACGATCGTGGCGATCATCTCCGCCGTGACGATGACCTACGGCAACTTCGCCGCTCTCGGCCAGACCAATTTCAAACGTCTGCTCGCCTACTCCTCGATCGCACACGGCGGCTACATGCTGGTCGGCGTGCTCGCGTCGGTCGTGGCTCAAGACGGAAAAGCGGCCGGGACGGTGCTCTTCTACCTCGCGGTCTACGGCTTCAGCAACATCGGCGCATTCGCACTCGCGGCCTGGATGGTTCGCGACAAGGGGACCGACGAGGTCGAGGACCTGAACGGTCTCGCGTCGCACTCCCCGGGACTCGCCGTCTGCATCCTCCTGCTGATGCTCTCCTTGATCGGCATGCCGGTGCTCGCGGGGTTCTGGGGCAAGCTGTATATGTTCATGGAGGCGGTGAACCGAGGCGACGAAGCGAATCGGTTGACCTTCCTCTGGCTGGTCGCACTCGGGCTCATGAACAGCGTCGTCTCGGCGTTCTACTACGTGCGGGTCCTGCGGGCGATGTTCCTGCGACCCTCGACGACTCCCCCGCTCGCCCGGGCTCCCTTCACCGTCTCGTTCCCGATCCTGGCGTCGACGGCGGTCGTCGTCGGCTTCGGGCTCTATCCGGCCCCGTTGGCCGACCAGACCTTGGCGCTCGCGGATGTTTCGAGTTTCTCGATCGCCGCTCAGAAGGGCTTCCGGTCGTCGGTCTACACGGGCCCGCCGATCAAGGACACACTGCCCAATTTCCGGGATGCCCCGATGCCTCGCGGTGTTCCCGTTCGTCCCGAAGCCCCCGTTGTGCCGGGGCCGGCGGCGAAGTGACGCGACTTCGGCTGGGGGCGCGGAGTGATCGGAACGCGAGTCGCGGGGCTCTCGGCGGCTTCCCGACGCTCCCTCCCCCGTGCTCCCTCGAGACTCCTTCCAACGGCTCCGGCGGAGATCGATCACGGCGATGGCCATCATCAACACCTTCCCGAAGTGCCTCGAGTCGCCCTATCTCTTCGAGGATGCCCAGGCGAAGAACCGGGTCGGCGAACTCCTCGCCAAGGCGGGCGACCGGCTCGAGGCCGCCGCGAACATCCACACCTCGGGTGAGGGCGACCCGGCCGACGCCAACTTCCTCGGCTACGAGGCGATGTTCTGCTGTCTCCGCGCTCTGGTCTACGCCAAGGGGTATCGCGAAGCCGGGCTGCGCTGCTTGATGCTCGCCTGCGAACATCTGTACGTCCGCTCCGGTCAGCTCGACGTCGGCTTGATCCACGCGTTCGAGCGGGCGCAGGGGCTGAAGCTCTCGGTCGAGGAGACGGTGACCTCCGCCTCGAAGCTCGTGAAGCGCACGCTCGAACTGCTCGCCGTCTGACGCCCCGGCGACCGGGAACTCGTGCCGCCCGTCGGCTGGGTCGGGGCGGCCGACGATGTCGAGCCGAGCTTGACGGTGCGGTCGGATTGTGCGAGAACGCCCGCGTCTCTGCCCGCCCGTCGTGTTCGCCTCGGCGAATTGGACTCAGGACGAGTCTCGACGTGCGGCGCCACCAGGGATGGGGGATCCGGATGAGCACCGAAACTCCGCGGTCGGATACGCGTCGCACCTCGCCGTTGCCCCCGCACCGTTGGACTCGGGTCGAAGACCCCGACATGGTCGCCGTCGTGGCGGGATATCGCACGGTGATCGCCGGCGGTGGACCCGCGGGGCTGACCGCGGGCTACGAACTGACCAAGAATGGGCACGCGTGCGCGGTCCTCGAGGCCGACCCCGCGCTCGTCGGCGGCATCAGCCGGACCGACCAATACAAGGGTTACCGCTTCGACATCGGCGGACACCGCTTCTTCTCGAAGAGCGACGAGGTCAACCGACTCTGGCGCGAGATCCTGGGCGATCAGTTCATCACGCGAACACGTCTCAGCCGCATCTTCTATGATCGCAAATTCTTTCATTACCCGCTCAAACCCGCCGATGCGTTTCTCAAGCTCGGTCCTTGGAAGACGTTGTCGATCATCCTCAGCTACTTGTATGCTCGCCTGAAACCGGTTCGACCCGAGCGGAGCTTCGAGGATTGGGTGGTGAACCGCTTCGGCCGGAGGCTGTTCGAGATCTTCTTCAAGACCTACACCGAGAAGGTCTGGGGGATGTCGACGAGCGAGATCTCGGCCGACTGGGCCGCCCAGCGGATCAAGGGCCTGAGCCTCTTCCAAGCGGCCTGGAACGCCCTGGTGGGTTCGATGCCGCGCGGCAAGCGAGGCGAAGTGATCAAGACCTTGATCGATCGCTTCGAGTATCCGCGTCTCGGCCCCGGTCAGATGTGGGAAGCCGCGCGGGATCGGATTCGCGAGCAGGGCGGTCTCGTCCGACTCGACCAACGCGTGACGCGGATCGAGCACGACGGCTCGCGGATCGAGGCCTTCATCGCCGACGACGGCCGCGGCCGTCGGACTCGCTACGAGGGCGATCACTTCATCTCGACCCTCCCCATCCGCGAGTTGATCGCGATCATGAGCCCCGCCGCGCCCGCCGAGGTCGTCGCCGCCGCGAGTTCGCTCCGCTACCGCGACTTCCTCACGGTCGTCCTGATCATCGATCGCGAGCGGAGTTTTCCCGATACTTGGATCTATGTTCACGAGCCGAAGGTTCGCCTGGGGCGGATCCAGAACTTCAAGAACTGGTCGCCCGACTTGGTTCCCGACCCGACGAAGACGAGTCTGGGACTCGAGTATTTCTGCTTCGAGGGCGATGATCTCTGGACCAAGTCCGACGCCGACCTGATCGCGCTGGGGCGGAAGGAGATCGAGGAGATCGGCCTGGCTCGGGCGGACGAGGTCGTCGACGGCTGCGTCGTGCGGATGCCGAAGGCCTACCCGGTTTACGACGACGCCTACCTCGCGCACCTCGACGTGATCCGAGGCTGGCTCTCCCGGTTCGACAACCTCGAGCTCGCCGGTCGAAACGGGATGCACAAGTACAATAATCAGGATCATTCGATGATGACGGCCCTCCTGGCCGCGCGAAACATCCTGGGGCTCGGTCGGTACGACACCTGGAAGGTCAACACCGACGCCGAATATCACGAGGAGGCTCGCGAGTCGGAAACGGCTCGAACGGTGCCGTCGCGACTCTCGGCCTGACGCTTGGACGTCGCGTGCCGGCTCCGATCCGCGCGAGGGACCTGGAGAACCGGGCACGCTCTGCTACAATCATGAGGCGTCCGCGTCGGGGCTCGAAGTCGATCGAGCGACCTCCGGGGTTCGTTGCGTCGGACCTCGGCAGGTGTGTATCGGATTGCGCGGCACTCATGATCGTCGGGGTAACGAGCCGTGCGTGAGATCGGAATCCTCCCCTCGGCCGCGGAAGCGGGCCGACTCGCCGACCACCTGCGCGGTCTGGGGATCACATCGAAGCTCCTCCCGCGTGGGGAGACGACGTCGATCTGGGTTCATGACGAGAATCATCTCGCTCGGGCGCAGGAGGAGTTCCGGCTCTTCCTGGCCGACCCCGACGACCCTCGATTCGATGAGGGGCGACGAGCCGCGCGGGCTCTCGACGAGGCGGAGCGGCGCGCGGAGCGGCTCTACCGCAAGCAGTTCGTCGATCTCTCCGCGCGTTGGAACGGGCCGATCTGGCGGCAGGCTCCGGTGACGATCTTCCTGCTCGCGGTCGCGATCGGGGTGGGGATCTTCACGGGCTTGGGGAAGGATCGAGGCCCGCTGTTTCGCTCGCTCACGTTCTCGGTGCTCGCGGTCGACCCCGAGCGATTCGAGATCGTCGACCTCGGCCTCCAGCCGATCCGCGAAGGGCAGGTCTGGCGTTTGATCACTCCGATCTTCCTGCATTTCGGCGTGATGCACCTGCTCTTCAACGCGCTCTGGATGATCTCGCTGGGCCGAATGATCGAGCCCAGGCGCGGCAGTCTTGCGTATCTGGCGATCGTGCTCCTCGTGGGGGTGATCTCGAACTGCGGTCAGTTCGCCGAGGGCGAGCTGCGCGACGGCTTCGGCTCGACCTTCGGCGGGCTCTCGGGGGTGGTCTACGGGTTGTTCGGCTATGCGTGGGTTCGCGGCCGCACGCGGCCGGAAGACGGAATCGGGGTCGATTCGAGAAACGTTCAGTTGATGATGTTCTGGTTCGTGATCTGTCTGACGGGCGTCGTCGGTCCCGTGGCGAACAGCGCCCACGGCGTCGGGCTGGTGGTGGGCATGCTCTTGGCGCTGACGCCGCTCTGAGGTTGCGGGGATCGAGGAGAGTGTGATGGGATCGCCAGGTGTTTCGACGATCGCGGGCCGCCCGAGCGTCGGCCTGATCGGGGGCGGATTCATCGGCCCGGTGCATGCCGAGGCGTTGCGCCGTCTGGGCGTGCCGGTCGCGGGCTTGCTCGGTTCGAGTCCCGATCGCGCCGAGGCCGCGGCGGCTCGGCTCGGGGCGGCACGAGTCTATCGCGACCTGGAGGAATTGCTGGCGGATCCCCACGTCGGCATCGTCCACATCACGTCGCCCAACGACGCTCACCACTCGCAGGCGCTGGCCGCCCTGGCCGCGGGGAAGCACGTCGTCTGCGAGAAGCCGCTCGCGACCACGAGCGCGGCGACCCGCGAGTTGGTCGCAGCGGCCGCGTCTCGTCCGTCGCTGGTCGCGGCGGTCTGCTACAACATCCGCTTCTATCCGCTCTGTCGAGAGATGCGCGAGCGTGTCGCCGCGGGCGACATCGGCCGGCCGGTGGCGGTGACCGGTTCGTACACGCAGGACTGGCTGTCGCGTCCCACCGACTACAACTGGCGGGTCGAAGCCGACGGTGCGACCGACCTCCGCGCCGCGGCCGACATCGGCACGCACTGGATGGATCTCGCTCAGTACGTGACCGGGGCGAAGATCGAGTCGGTCGCGGCCGATCTCTCGACGGTTCATCCCGTGAGAAGGCGCCCTCGCGGGGCGGTCGAGACGTTTTCCGGTTCGGCGAGCAGCGGGGGAGATCTCGTCGACGTCTCGGTGACGACGGAGGACCAGGCGTTCGTGCTCCTGCGGCTGGCGGGAGGGATGCGCGGCGCGTTCCATGTGTCGCAGGTGATGCCCGGTCGAAAGAACCGACTCCTGCTCGAAGTGACGGGCGAGGAAGGCACGCTGGTCTGGGACAGCGAGGAGCCGAATCGGCTGGAGATCGGCCGGCGTGATCGGGCGAACGAGTCGCTGATCCGCGATCCCGCCCTGCTCCATCCAGCCGCGGCGGCGGCGGCCGCGTATCCCGGAGGGCACGCGGAGGGATTTCCCGATACGTTCGTCGCGCTCTTTCGCGCGGTTCACGCGCGGATCACTCGTCCGAACGAGCCGATCGACGCGCTTCCGACCTTCGTCGACGGCCACCGAGAGGCCCTGCTCTGCGAGGCGATCGCTCGAAGCGCCCGAAGCGAGGCGTGGGCCGTGGTCGAGGACGATCCGCGGCCGGTTGGAACGACGGGCGGCCATTGATCGCGGGCGATCGTCGGCTAGGATGGGGGCTCGTCGCAGCCGTGCGCGGTGAGACCGGCCCGTCGAGATCCTCGAGAGGCGTGTGATGAAGATCGGATTCGTGTCGGCGATTCTGCCCGAACTCAGTCTCGACGACCTGCTCGCATACGCCGCGACGGCCGGGTTCGCCGGCGTCGAGTTGATGTGCTGGCCGCCCGGCAAGGCCGAGAGGCGCTATGCGGGCGTGACTCACCTCGACGTCTCGCGCCCGATCGACGAACTCCGCGCGGAGCTGGAGCAAGCGACCACGCGACACGGCGTGGCGATCTCGGGGCTGGGGTATTATCCCAACCCGCTCGCGGCCTCCGAAGCGGAGTCGCGCGTGGCGATCGAACAGCTCGAGCGCGTGATCGACGCGGCCGGCGCTCTGGGGATCGGCGTGGTCAACTCGTTCGTCGGGCGCCGGCCCGAGCTCTCGGTCGATGAGAACTGGCCGAGGTTCCTCGAGGTCTGGCGGCCGCTCGTCGCTCGCGCCGAAGCGAAGGGCGTGCGGATCGGGATCGAGAATTGCCCGATGCTCTTCACGCGCGACGAATGGCCCGGCGGCAAGAACCTCGCGACGAGTCCCGCGATCTGGCGGCGCATGTTCGAGGCGATCCCGAGCGCGAGCTTCGGTCTGAACTACGACCCGTCGCACATGATCTGGCAGCAGATGGACTACATCGCCCCGATCGCCGAATTCAAGGACCGGCTGGTGCATGTGCATGCGAAGGATGCGCGGATCGATCGATCGGGGCTCGACGCCCATGGCGTCCTCGCCGAGCCGAAGCTCTGGCACACGCCGAAACTCCCCGGCCAGGGCGACGTGAATTGGGGCCGCTTCTTCGGGGCTCTGGCCGACGCGGGGTATCAGGGCCACGTTGCGATCGAGGTGGAAGACCGAGCCTACGAAGGATCGATCGCCCGGCGACAGGAGTCTCTCGCGATCGCGCGGAGATATCTGCGTCAGTTCGTCGAGCCGTGACCGGGGTCGACTCGACCGCCGAGGCGTCGTTTCCTTCTCTCGCATTTCGAATCGACTCGAGTCGCACATGTCTTCACATGCGGATGCAGTTGCGGAATCCGGACGCGGACTCGATCTGAGCGTGCTCGTGCCGGTGTACAACGAGGTCGACAACGTCGCGCCGCTGCACGGGGAGCTCGACGCGGTGCTGTCGCGGATGGGGCTCTCGTACGAGCTGATCTTCGTCGACGACGGCTCGATCGACGGGACCGCCCGCAAGCTGGTCGAGATCCAGAACGCCGACCCCGACCACGTGCGTGTCGCCTTCCTGAAGCGAAACTGCGGCCAGACCGCGGCGCTCTCGGCGGCGCTCGATTTGGCTCGGGGGCGGGTTCTCGTGCCGATGGACGGCGATCGCCAGAACGATCCGGCCGACATCCCCCGGCTGCTCGCCAAGCTCGAGGAAGGCCACGACGTCGTCTCGGGGTGGCGGAAGAAGCGTCACGACGCGTTCCTGACGCGGCGGATTCCGTCGCAGGCGGCGAATCGGATCATCGCCAGGCTCTCGGGGGTCGAACTGCACGACTTCGGCTGCACGCTCAAGGCGTATCGCCGCGACGTGCTCGAAGGAGTGAGGCTCTACGGCGAGATGCACCGGTTCATCCCGATCTTCGCGAGTTGGCAGGGCGGCCGAGTCACCGAACTCGAGGTCAATCACCGTCCGCGCACCGCGGGGCGCACGAAGTATGGACTCGGTCGCACCTTCAACGTCGTTCTCGACCTGATCCTCATCCGCTTCTTCCAGCGCTACGCGCAGCGGCCGATCCATCTGTTCGGCCGGTTCGGTCTGGCGTCGATCCTCTTGAGCTTCGTGTCGTTCGCGGCGATGCTCTACTACAAATATCTCCATCCGACCGTGACGGGGGCCGAGCCGAAGACCTTCATCCAGACCCCCCTGCCCTTGATCGGGATGGTGCTCCTGCTCGCAGGATTTCAGAGCATCTTGATGGGATTGCTCGCCGAGATGGTCATGCGAACATACTACGAGACTCAACACAAGACGACGTATCTCCTCCGCGAGGTGCGCGAGGGCCGTCGATCGGAGTGAGCTCAGGCATCGACGGCCGGGATGATCTCTCGGAAGATCCCGCGGATTCGAGCGCGGTGACGAGCGAGGTCGTCCGAGACGGCGGCGCCGATGCGGTCCTCGGGGCCGACGTAGTCGAGTCTGCGTGCGAGGAGGGCGAATTCTCGAGGCGTCTCGGGCCAGGAGCGGGTCGAACGGTTCTGGACGATCCTGAGCCGGCTCTCGACCGAGCGGAGGAAGTCGTACGACTCGGTGAGTTGAGCGTGCGCCGCGCGGTCGATGACCTTGGCCCGGCGGAGCGCGTCGAGAGCGTCCCAGGTATTCGGACGCGTCACTTCGAGCTTCGTGCCGAACGAGATCAGTTGCAGGGCCTGAACCAGGAATTCGACGTCGGCGAGGCCCCCTGCCCCGCGTTTGAGATCGGTCGCGCTGGTGGCGGCGGCCTGGCGTCTCCGCATCTCGGCCATCTCGGCGAAGAGCGCGTCGGCCGAGATCGGTGATCCGAGGATCCGACGAATCGCTTCGTTCACGCGCAGGTTGAAACCGGAAGTCGCGTGGACGACGCGTGCACGCGTGAGCGCAAGCCGTTCCCAAGGATGTGCCTGCATCTGCGAGTATTGAACGAACCGGTCGAGCGTGGTCGCCAGAGGCCCCGAGGATCCATGCGGGCGCAGTCGGGTATCGACGGCGTAGAGGCGCCCGAGGCCCGAGTTCTCCTCGAGGACCTTGAGGACCTTGCGCGCCAGTTCGGCCGCGGCGAAATCGGCCTCATGATCGAGTGCCGAGGGATCGGATCGATCGCCGCCGGATCGACGCGACTCGTACAGAAAGATGAGGTCGAGGTCGCTGTGGTAGTTGAGTTCGCGGCCGCCGAGTCGCCCGAGCGCGACGATCGCCCAATCGAAGTCGGCGAGCGTCGATGCGTCGGCGTCGCGATCCTGACGTCGTTTCCAGACATCCTTGGCGACCTGGACGACGATCGCCTCGGCGACGTCGGAGAGTTCGCGGGTGACGTCGCGGATCGCCTCGCGGCCCAGGATGTCGCACGTGCCGATCCTGACCCACTCCTTGTTCCGAAAGCTCTGAAGGATCGGCGCGAGGTCTTCGGCGCCCTTGCAGACCTCGCTGAGTTCGGCCTTGATCTCGCTGAGGGTCTGCGGGCGGTCGACGACGAGCGAATCCATCAGGTCATCGACCATTCCCGGGTTGTTGATGAGGATCTCCGAGAGGAACTGGCTCGTGGAGCAGAGTTCGACGTAGAGCCTCAGCGAGGGTGGATTGAAGCTGAAGAGCTCCCAGAGGATCGCCTTGGCGCCGAGCGATGCGGAGACCTTCTCGAGGTTGGTGAGCGTGAGGTCGGGATCCGGGGCGCGGTCGACTGCGCGGAGGAGTTGGGGGGCGATGGCGGCGAGGAAGTGTCTGCAGCGGGCTTGCGAGAGAAACGGACTGTCCTCGCGCGCCAGCGCCTCGAGGTTGCGATAGGCGGTTTCGAGGTCGCGGAATCGGAAGCCGGAGAACGCCGCGGCGATCTGTTCACGCGTCGGCGCCGGGGCGAGGACGAGGTCGTAGATCGGGTCGACCGGTGCGTCGTCGTCGCTGCGAAACGCATCGTGGAGCAAGTGGTTGAGGATGCGGCGATTGAGTTCGGTCTTGGCGCGGTACTCGTGGATGAAGCGTTGGGCGGGGCCGGTGCGATCCTCCCAGACGCTCAGCGGCGGGTATCCCAGACGGAGCGCGAGCTTGCGGAGTTCCTCGGGGTCGCGGGGCATCTCATGGGTCTGGAGGTCGAACATCGTCTGGAGTCGATGCTCGACCTTGCGCAGGAAGCGGTACGTCTGCTCCATGATTCCGCGCTCTTCGGCGGTGAGGCAGCCGATCGACTCGAGTCGAGCCATGGCGCCGAGGGTTCCGGCGTGGCGGACCTCGATCTGCGCGCCGCCGTGCAGGAGTTGGAGGAATTGGACCACGAACTCGACGTCGCGGATCCCGCCGCGCCCGGTCTTGACCTCGAGGTCGGCGACGCCCGCGCTGTCGGTTCGCTGTTCGATCCGACGCTTCATCGCCTTGATCTCGCCGATCTCCGCTCCGCTGAGGTATCGGCGGTAGACGAACGGGGTGATCGCCTCGATGAACTCTCGGCCCAGCTCGAGGTCTCCGGCGATCGGTCGGCATTTGATCAAGGCCTGACGTTCCCAGGTGCGGCCCGCGCGCTCGTAGTAGCCGAGCGTCGAGCGGAGCGACCGCGCGAGCGGTCCCTGATCGCCTTCGGGACGCAGCCGCATGTCGACGCGATAGGCGATGCCGAGCGCGGTGTGGTCGGCGAGGAGGCGAACGATCTCTCCGCCCAAGCGGGCGAAGTACTCGCTGTTGCCGACGACCCGAGGTCCGGAGGTCTGGCCGTCGTCCTCGTAGAGAAAGATCAGGTCGATGTCCGAAGAGTAGTTGAGCTCGCGTCCGCCGAGCTTGCCGAGCGCGAGCACGACGAATCGCGTGGCTCGCCCCCCCTCGCCCCGCGGGGTCCCGTGGCGCTGTTCGGCGTTGCGGCGGGCGATCCGATAGGCGTTCTCGACGCAGGCGTCGGCGAGGTTCGAGAGGTCGAGGGTGGTGAGTTCGAGCGGGAGGTCGCGAATGATGTCGTTGTAGCCGATCCGGAGGATCTCGCGCCGTCGAAATCGGCGAATGATCAAGCGTTGCTCTTGTTCGGATTCGCATCCTTGGAGCGCGCGGTCGAGTTCATCGACCAGTCGCCGAGGGTCCCGTCGTTCGGGGTCGGATCGGAGGTCGTCGAGCAGCGCGGGGTTTCCGATCAGGAGTTCGCTGAAGAACTGGCTGGTGCTCAAGAGCTGGAGCGCGATCTCGAGAGCTCGCGGGGCGTCGACGAGCGACCGGAGCAGTCGATCCGAGTCGGGCGAGCCGTCGATGAGACGGCCGAGGTTCGTGAGAGCCATCCCCGCGTCGGGGCAGCGGGGCAGCGATCGATCGAGCGCATTTCCCAGGCGGAGCACGTCGGCGTCGGCCCGTGAGGGCGCCGCGAGGTCGCGCAGGTCTCGGAACCCCTTCGCGTCGTCGCGCACGCCGAGCCCGGCGAGCCAGAGCTTCGCGGCGACCGGGTCTTCGAGGAACCGGCGGAAGCTCTCCGCCGATTGAAAGGGAGCACGGCTCATGCGTCGCTTCCTCCTCGTGGCGGTCGGCCGCGCGAGCGTCCGGACATCGGGTCGCATCGATGCCCGATCATCTCGTCATGAACTCGGTTGGTGATGCTGGAGAAAGCGGGTGATCAGCTCGACCTCGAGCCTGGAGAGTCCGAGACGTTGGGCGATCGCGCGTTCGTCGTCGTTGTCTCGGAGGAGTCGTTCGACCGTCGGGGCGTGAACGAGGAGCCGGTCGTCGAGAACGGGGGTGGGCACGCGTCTCCGATGCTCTTCCCAGGGGTCGCCGAGCGTCGGAGCGCCGGGGTCGAACCAGTATTCGCGACCGCCGGCGGCGAGGAGGCCGAGAAACCAGGGGTCGAAACCCGCGGCGATGATCCGTGGGCGGCTTCCGGTGAGGTCGTCGCCCGAGGTGAAGAGCGGGCAGTCGCCGCCGGGCATCCGGTAGGCGAGGTCGAAGCAGACCGTCTCGACATTGGGATTGCCCAACTCGAACCAACTCTCGGGTTGAACGACCAGGTCGGGCATCCGCGCGAACGGGACCATGGGGCCGATGGCGGCGAGCGGATGGATCACGGGCCCGTCGAGCTGGAACCCGTCGGAGATCGAGAGCCAATCCCGGAGACCCTCGGGGAGCCGGAATCCGTGGCGTTCCTCCCATCGCTCGATCGACGCGATCGAGGCCGGCGGGCGGAGCGGGTCGGCGCGCGGGGCGAAGTCGACCTCGAGGCGGGCGAGGTCGGGGCGTTCGGAGTCTCGAACGCCGCGGAGGTCGCACCAGCGTCCCACGGCGTCGGCCAGCCGGCTCGTCGGTTGCGAGTGGGGAGGACGTTTCATGCGTGGACCGCGAACTCCGCCGTCTTCACCTCGCCGAAGAGCGTCACGGCGCTCGCCTCTTCGACGGCGACCTCGATGAACTCCCCGATCAGGCGACGATTGCCCTGAAACACCACGATCCGGTCGCAAGTGGTCCGGCCGGTGAGTTGGACCGGTCCGGACTCCGAGGCATCGTCGGCGCCGGACATCTTGCTGACGCCCTCGACGAGCACCTCGACGGTCCGGCCGATGAACGCCCGATGATCCTCGCGGCAGATCCGGGTCTGCACCTCGAGCAGCTCGTTGTTGCGTCGCTTCTTGACCTCTTCGGGCACGTCGTCGATGAAGAGGACGTCGGCCTTGGTGCCCTCGCGCGGGCTGTACTTGAAGATGAAGCTGTTCTTGAACCGGGCGCGCTCCACGAGCTCGACCGACTTCCGGAACGACGCCTCGGTCTCGCCGCAGAAGCCGACGATGAAGTCGCTCGAGACCGAGGCCTCGGGCACGGTCTCGCGGATCCGGTGCAGCATGTCGTCGTAGAGCGCGACGGAGTACATCCGCTTCATCCGCTTCAGGACCTCGTCGCAACCGCTCTGCGCGGGGACGTGCAGATACCTCGAGACACGGGGGAGGTCGCGCACGGCCTGGAGCAGGTCGTCGGTCATGTCGTTGGGAAAGTTCGTGACGAACTTGATCCGCCGCAATCCCGCGATCTCGTGCAGCGACGCGAGGAGGTCGGAGAGGCGGGTCGTTCGGCCGTCGGCCGATCGGAAGCGGTAGCTGTTGACGGTCTGCCCGAGGAGCGTGATCTCCTTCACCCCTTGGTCGACGAGGGATCGCGCCTCGTCGACGATGACCTCGGGAGGTCGGCTCTGCTCCGGCCCGCGGACCGACGGGACGATGCAGTAGGTGCAGAACTTGTCGCACCCCATCATGATCCGGACGAACGCCTGGTGCGCGTTCGGTCGCATCGCCGGCTCGCGGAGCGGGTCGTATTCGGCGAAGCTCGAGGTCACCGTATCGCGGCTGCCGTCGTTGCGGGCGAGGCTGACCGCGATCTGCGGCTTGCCCTCTTCCTTCGCTTGAACGAGGAGTTCCGAGACCCTCCCGAGTTGGCCCGGTCCGACCACGATGTCGACATGAGGCGCCCGGCGGAGGATCTGTTCCTGGTCCTTCTGGGCCATGCAGCCGAGGACGCCGATCGAGACCTCCGGCCGTGTCGACTTGATCGCCTTGATGCGACCGAGGGCGCTGTAGATCTTGTTCTCGGCGTGGGCGCGGACCGAGCACGTGTTGTAGAGGATCGTATCGGCCTGCTCGATGTCGTCGGTCAGCTCGTAACCCTCGGTCCGGAGCTTCCCGACGACGAGTTCGCTGTCCAACACGTTCATCTGGCAGCCGACGGTCTCGATGAAGAGCTTCTTCTTACTCGTGGCGGCCGGATCGACGAAGTCCGACATCAGCTCATTCTCCGCATCGACGTCACGGTCGCGAACGCCTGGAGGGAGACGACCCGCCCTCCTCCGCGCGGGTCCGCGAGTCGCACGCAACCCACCATCAATCTACAGGATGCGGCGGGTTTTCGCCATCGGACTCGGCGCAGGGACGGTCGGCCGGCGGGCGAATCCGGGGGCGAGCCGGATCCGGGCGCCGTATTCCTTCGGAGATCCGTCCAAGAATGAATAAGAGTCCGCTCTTTTCGAGAAGGACGACGTGTGTTAGCTTTTCAAAGGCTCCGATGTTCCTTCAAGACATCGCGACGCCGCCCCTTCTCGCATTTCCGGGTCACAAAACGACATCATCTCGATCTCGTCGGAGCTCCGCCTCTCCCGGCGTCCGCGTTCTTGCGGAGCCGCGCGCGGAGCCGCGATCGCCCGCGTTCCCGGTCGATGCGCAGGGGGATATCGTGCCTTTCCTTCTCGAGGGTACCGATCCGAGGGGACTCCGCCGATGCGTGCTCGTCGATTCTCGAACCGTGGCTTCACGCTGATCGAACTGTTGGTCGTGATCGCGATCATCGCGGTCCTCATCGCCCTGCTGTTGCCCGCCGTCCAGGCCGCGCGCGAAGCCGCCCGGCGCATGCAGTGCACGAACAACCTCAAGCAGATCGGGCTTGCGATCCACAACTATCACGATGTGAACAACGTCTTCCCGATGGGCGCTTCCAGCGGCATGCGCACCTTGGGAACCTATCAGGCGAAGCAGAACCTCAGCGCCCACGTCGCGCTCCTGCCGTTCCTGGGCGAGGTTCCGCTCTACAACGCCTTCAACTTCAACTGGGGCTGCGAAGACAACGCAACGGTGGAATGTTACTTCATCCAGGCGACCGCGCAGACCGCGCAAGTGAAGGCGTTCCTCTGCCCGTCCGACCCCTACTCGGGCAAGAACAACAACAACAACACGCGAAACACCAACAACTACTACGCATGCATCGGCACGACGACCTACTACGCGGTCGTCGGCTCGACCAGCATCGCGACGCTCGCGAACACCGACAGCTCGGGCCTCTTTGCGTTCCAGCGCTCCTACGGCTTCCAGGCGTGCACCGACGGTACGTCGAACACCGTCGCCTTCTCCGAGGCGCTCGTCGGCAACCCGATCCAGAACAAGCGTCAGAAGAACATCGGCCTCAACACCGTCGCCAATTTCCCGGCGGCGGCCTTGATGTACGACGCCTCGAGCAACCCCGCACTCCTGGTCCAGGCGATCAAGTCGTGCACCCGCGCCTTCGAGACCGGGGCGCACAACATCGACACCCAGCGAGGCCAGAACTGGGCCCACGGCGCGATGGCGTTCACGCTCTTCAACACCCTGGTTCCGCCCAACAACACCCAGGATCAGTGGACGCACTGCTCCAACACCGGGTCGGGCTCGCTGAGCGTCTTCAGCAACGCCGACAGCTGGCACCCCGGCGGCGTCAACGTCACGCTCGGCGACGGCTCGGTCCGTTTCTTCAAGGAAACGACCAATCAGCGTGTCTGGTGGGCGCTCGGCACTCGCGCCGGCGGCGAAGTCCTCAGCGCCGACAGTTATTGATCCCAGAGCGTTCTCGGATGTGAATCTCGGGCCGCGTCGATCCGTTCGATGCGGCCCGAGTTCGGAGCCGGCGGCTCGAGCTCAACCCTCGCCACGCGCGGCCTTGGCCGTCGCGAGGTACTTTCGGTAGGTCGGTCGGGCGAGCAGCTTGTTCTGGAGGATGTGGATCGCCGTGGCGACTTCTTGGCGATCCATGGGGTGGAGTTCGGGCAGGGCGAAGAAGAGTCCGGCGGCTCGAGCCGCGGCGGCCCAACAGTCGGCCTCCGCCTCGGTCATTCCCGCCGCGATCACGAAGTCGCGGTCGGTCTTCGCGGTCGGATTCGGTGCGGGGGCGGGTTCGTCCGCCGCTGCGCGGGGCTCATCGACTAGTCCCGCGGCCAGTCCACCCGCCAGCGCGAGCCGAACGACTTCTCGACGATGCATCTCGTCCATGGAGGCGTCTCTCCGTCGGTACCGGGCTGGAGCGGTCGAGTTCTTCTCAACCACCCGACTTGTTGGTCCACTTGATGAAGTAGAACGTGAGCGGGGTCTTTCCCGTGTTCACGATGCCGTGCGACGCGTTCGGCGTGGTGTACATCACCGAGCCGGGGCCGACCGGAGTGGTCTTGCCGTCGCAGAAGATCTCACCCGTGCCCGACTCGATCACCATCACCTCTTCTTCGGGATGGACGTGAGGCGAGTGCGGGCTCTTACCGGGGTCGATCACGAACCGACCGGTGACGAAGTTGCGGCTGCCCGGGGTGTCCCCTTGGAGATAGATGCCGACGTCGCCGGTGCGCTTGCCTTGGTCGCTCGCTTCCGACATGGCGACCTTCTCGAGGCCGATCGTCGCCGACGCGACCTCGGCCGACTTCTCGCGAGCGTGGACGACCTCGCGAGCGGCCCAGCCGATCGCGAGTGCGAGGATCAATGCGGTCCCGGCATGCTTCTTCATGAACATGTGCGACTCATCTTTCATCAGGAGGAGAGCGGACGAACACGCGAGTCGGGTCGGACGAGACGTTCGATCGCCGCGCGATAGGTCTCCTCGGTGCGCGAGGAGACGAACGAGACCGACGGCTCGTAACCGCCTTCGGCGTAGGAACGGCGGAGCGGGATGTACCAAGGGCCGTCGTCGCCGTAGGCCGCGACCGAGAGCGAGTTTCCACGAGCGAGCGACTGAGCGAAGAGTTGATACTCGACGAACGTCTCGCCCGGGAGGTGGAGGATCGAGCCGCCGGGGAGGTCGAGCTTCGAGAGCAGGATCGGCCGCCCCGACCGACGACGAATCAACCAGGATGCGGTGAGGGCGCTTCGATTGCGATTGACGACCGACTGGTCGGGATCGGCGACGATCGCTCGAAGGGCGTCGAGGTCGAGATCCTCGCGGCCGAGGAAGTCGACCGGGAGCGTGGACCAGCCGGCGTCCTCGAGCCGGGCGAGTCGGCCGCCGGAGTCGGCCGCGACCATGGCCTCGTGGATCCTTTGGGTCAAGACCGCGCGCATCGGCTTCGAGCCGTCGTTGTACTTCCCGGCGGTGACGTTGCCCGCCGCGCCGGTGAAGTAGACGTGGAGCGTGTCGGGTTCGTCGCGATCGCGGGCGAGCCGCGCCAGGCCGACGAAATCGCTCGAGACCCTGCCGTCGCCGTAGTAGCTCATCGGGTGGACGGCGTAGTGGTAGAGCCGAGCGAGCGGGCGCTCCTTCTGAAGGAACGAGATCGACCGCAAGGTCGGGTCGATCGTCCCCTCGGGCTCGGCGCGCGCCGCGGGGTCGCGCGTGGCGCTGGTGCGCGTGAACCGGATCTTGCCGTCGGGACCGACGACGCGGCGGTTGCAGGCCACCTGCTCGACCTTCGCGCGTCCGATGCGCACATGGGTCACCGGCTGCTGCGCGGCGAGCCCGGCGACCACCGCCGCACGAGCTCGAGCCGCGACGTCGGCGACATATTTGGGCTCGTGGATCAGTCGGCTCGCCCCGGCGGCGACGAGCATCTCGTTCGCGGTCCGGTCGACGAACGGGGCGTTGTGTTGATGGACGGTGTGGAGCGCGACGCGGTCGGCAGTGGTGCCCGCCGCGTCCGCAAGGATCTCGGTGAACTCTCGGTGCGACTCGTTCATCAGGCCGGTCCAGTCGATCGCCGCGAGCACGATCGGCGGGCCGGCCCCGAGCAAGACGATCCCGCGGAGCTTCAACGGGTCGTCGACCGCCTCGACCGGCTTGATCCAGCCGCCGCAGAGCGAGTGCCCGGGCGGCGGGACGACGTCGAGATCGAACCGGGCGAGGTGGAGGTCGAGCATGGCGGCTGCTCCTCGATGCGATCAGGCGGCGGGATCGGCCGAGGGCGAATCGCCCGCCGCCACGCGCTTGATCTCATCCTTGTCGCTGAACAGGAGTGCGAAGATGATCATGCAAATGATCGTCAGGGCGAACGGTCCCGCCCAGACGTATTGCCAGTTGTCGACGAAGCCGTCGCCTTGGGGGATCTTGACGTAGTCGCGGTAGTAGCCCGACAGGATCGACCCGAGGATCGAGCCGACGCCGTAGATCAGGAAGATCAACAGGCTCTGCGCCGAGGCCTTGATGTCGCCGCTGGCCGACTTGTCGACGTACATCTGCGCGACGACGAAGAAGAATCCGAAGCAGAAGCCGTGGAGGGCGATGCTCGCGACCATCAGCCAGTAGGGCTGGCCGATCGCGGAGAGTCCGAATCGCGTCGCCCACGCTCCCGCGCCGATGAGCATCGTGTTCTTGATCCCGAACTTCGAGACGGCGAGGGGCACGAGCATCATCGCGGGGATCTCGGCGATCTGGCCGATCGTCATGATCGCGCCGACTCGGGAAGGCGCTGCGCCGAGGTAGGTGAGGAACGGGTTCTCGCAGGCGAAGTAGAAGGCGAGCATGATCCCGATCAACGCCGCGACGACCGAGAGGACCGCGAACGAGCGGTTCCCGAGCAGTTCGAGGCACTCGAGCACGGCCGACTTCTTGTCGATCGGGTCGGTCTCCTTGGCGGGGGTCGGCGGGGTGTGCGGCAGGGTGAAGCAGTAGAGGCCGTAGATCAACGAGACGAGCCCCGAGAGCCGGATGCAGTCGCGCACCGACGGCGGGCCGAGCAGGTCGTGCAGCGAGCCGAGCAACGGCGCCGACATCGACTTCCACTTGTCGAGGAATCCGGGGAAGTCGGCCTCGGCGCCCATCACCTCGAAGAACGGCTTGAGGAAGCCGAGCGTGTCGCTCTCGAGATAGGCGCCGAAGCTGAGGCCGGCGGCGATCCAGCCGATCGTGCCGAAGAGCCGAATTCCCGGGAACTTCGACTGGTTGCCCTCGCCCACCGCGCGGAAGGCGAGCGAGTTGGTCAGGCCCATCGTCGGCATGTAGAGGTTGCAGTAGAGCAACATGCCGAGGAAGACCGGCCAAAAGGTCGTGAACTGCGCCGTCATGAAGAGCACGCCCGCCCCGAGCATGTGGGCCAGGCCGAGCACGCGCTCGGTTGCGAGGTAGCGGTCGGCCACCTGACCGAGGATGAACGGGCCGAGAACCGCTCCCATCCCGTAGACCGCGAACATGTAGCCGGTCTGCTCCAGCGTGAAGTCGAGTCCGTCCTTCCCGATGTAGGTCGCGAGCATCGGCAGCCAGATGCCGAACACGAAGTACTGGAGGAACATCATCAAGGAGAGGCGGATCCTAAGCAGCAAGCTCATCGTGGATGGTTCCCGATCGGCGTGATTGGAGTTCCGAGGCGACGGGGGAAGCGATTCCGTAGCGCAACGACTCTAACGCGGCGGACGTCCGCCCGCCACCATCGAGAGCTCGATCCGCGCTCTCTGGATTCTCATCGCGAGGCTCGTGGACTCCGACCGGCGAGGATCGCCTCCGCGGCGTCGAGGAGCTCCGAGACGACGAGGTCGCAGGTGTGGCCCGCGGCCCAGTCGAAGCGCGCGGACTCGAGGCCGTCGGTCGAGCCGGCGGCGAGGATCCGTCCGATCGCTTCGACGAACCCCGCGTCGTCGTCGGCGATCGTCATCCGTTCGCGATGCAGCAGACACTCGGGCAGCGCGGTCGAGACGAGCGGGCGCGCCGCGGCGAACGTGTCCATGATCTTGGTCGGACAGCAGGCGATGTTGAACGGGTGCTCGACGAGATAGGGAATCAGAGCGACGTCGAACGAACGGTTGAACGCGGGGACCTCGGATTGCTCGCAGCGCCCGATCGCGTGCACGTTCGGCCGCGCAAGGCACCGGTCGCGCGGGGTCTCGCCGCCGGGTTGCATCGGGGAATGGTCCCCGACGAGGACGAGCGAGGCTTCGCCGAACGCCTCGGCGATCCGGTCGAGAAGCGCCCAGTCGACGCGATCCTCGAGCGAGCCGATGTAGCCGATGAGCGGCCGAGGCAGGCGGGCGATCCGGTCGGGAGCCGGGGCGGGCCCGGCGATCGCTTCGGGCGCGAGCCAGTCGCGCGGGACGCCGTGAGGCAGGTGACGGATCCGCTCCGCCGCCTCGGGGACCGATCGCCGCAGCTCCTCCGCGCGATGCAGAGAGACGCAGAACGTCAGGTCGGCCCGGCGAACCGACTCGATCTCCATCGCCTCGACTTCGGCGGATCGCTTCGGCCAGTAGAGTCGGTAATCGTCGACGTTGAAATAGATGCAGACTTCCGGTTTCAAGCGATCTGCCAGCGTGAGATATTGCGGATAGGTGAACACGAGCACGAGCGGACCGCCCGCGGCCCGTCTTCGCCGCGCGATCGTCGCGCTCAGCGGTCGCATGCCGAGCGCCGGATAGATGCTCATCCAGCCGGGAGGAAGGACGAGACGCCGACGATGGAGCCCGGGGGAGATCTCTCGGGTCGGATCGACCCAATTCCGGAGCGGAATACCTCGCGACCGGGCGTTGGCGAAGCTGACGCACTCGAGCAGCAGGGTCTCGGCGCGCTCGGGGTCGATCGCGCGGAAGAGGTGATCGGTGGTGTGCCAGCCGGCGTCGGCGACCGCGATCAGCGGTCGGCCGATCGAGGCGTTCCGTCGCCTGGACGAGTGATCGGCTTGGACTGGGGGCATCCCGATGCAATCCTCGGTCGCCGGCGGGGTCTCGATTCCGAGGCGTAGCTTAGGCCGGCGATCCGCGAGCCGTCAACGGTCGGCGAGAGGGCGGGCCGCGCGACCGTCGTACGCGTCGTCTCGGACTCAAGGCAGTGCGAGCGGCCGTGCAAAGCTCAGCGATGGACTCGAGAGCAGAGGCGCCCAGGCCGCGATCGGGAGGAGGAAGACCGAGCCCTCGTCGCCGTCGGCGACCGTGGCGAAGAGGTAGCCGTCGGGCGACGCCGCGCCGATCCTCAACGTGATCGGCCGCTCGGCGTCCGAGCGATGGATCGAGATGCGGAGACGCGGCCGAGTCAGCCCGGTGCGCGGGTCGATGGGACCCTCGAATTGAACGAAACGGACGGCCTGGAGATTGCCGATCGCTGCGAGCCACTGCGGGATGCGGCCCGAGTCGAAGTCGAGGCCCGCGAGCGGGGCGTCCACGCGCCAATCGCGGCGCGATCGCACCGGGTCGTCCACCGCCGAGGCGGAGAGCTCCAGCGATTCCCACTCGATCCGCAGGCCGCGGATGCTCGTCGGCTCGACACGGATCACCTTGCGCTCGCGCCACTCGGCGTTGAAGATGAGCAATTGATCGGCCGAGAGCTTGAACACGATCTCGCTCGAGCCGAGCCGCGCGTAGCGCGAACCTCTGCCGTTGGGGACCTCCGCACCGACGATGAGCGACCCCTCGACGACGCCGGTTTCCTTGCTGCCCGGATCGGGCTTCAACGTCCACCTCAACACGCGCCAAGGTTTGTCGAGGCCGAACTCGGATCGCTGGGAATCGGTCGGATCCTCGGTGACGAACGCTTCCACGCGAAGGTCGCCCAGGAGCAGCAGGACTTGCGAGAGAACTTCCTCGTCGGCCGGGCCGGGCGCGGGCCGAGTGAGTCGCCAGCCCTTGGCGGTCGAACCCGCCGGCGGCGCGCTCACGGAGTAGACGCGCTGTCCGCCCTCGAGGTCGAACCCTTCGACGAGATTCGAGCCGAGCGCCAGGATCCTGCGATTTCGAAAGGCGAGCGTGCCGCGCGGGATGCTCTGGAGGAAGCCGTCGGGAACCGCGAGGACGTATGGTTCGTCGCCCGCTCGGAGGTAGACCGAGCGCTTGAGGACGTCGCGCCGGCCGACGGCGATCGTCGCCACCGGGGGGCCGCTCGGCGTCTCGCCCGGCTCGCGGGTCGCCATCGTCGATTCCCAGACGCGGATCCGCGCTTGTGGGCTGTCGAGGCCCGATTCCGGAACGCGCGACGCGGAGAGGATCTCGCTCGCCTGGAGTTCCTCGATCGCCTTGACGAACTCGAACACGGCCTGGTTGTCGGCCTCGTCCGCACGCGGGGCGACGCGGGCCCATCCTCTCGGCGAGCGCGCCAGGGCGACCTCGCGGCCGTCGATCTCGAGGGTCACGAAATCGACGCGACGCCGGTCGATCGAGCCGACCGCCTTGCTCCGCATGGCGACGGGGTCGCGACCGATGCCGAGGAACGGGCGAGCATCGACGAGCACGACCTCGGCGTCCGACTCCCGGCGTGCATATCGATACTCGGGCGGCGCGACCGCGCGTTCGGCGGGCGAAGCGGCGGGGGTGGTCTCGGGAGAACGAGCGACCGAGCCGATCGCGATCTTCTGCGGCGGGCCGCCGCCCGGGCGGAGCACGACCTCGAGCGCGGGGCGATCGAGACCGTAGGGCGCGAAGTCGGTCACTCCCGCCGCCACGAAGCCCGAATCGCCGTTGACGACTCGCAGCGACGTCAGGCCGCTGAGCGTCGTCTCGACCGTCGAGGCGTCGGCGGGCGCGCGCCAAGGGCGTTCGATCCACCAGCGCTCGCGGTCGCGGGCGAGTCGCACTTCGCCCTCGGGCCGTTTCGCCTCGATCGCGGCCACCTGAAAGCTCGGGATCCGAAACATCGCGCGATCGCGCCAGCTTGCCGGCGACAGGTCGAGCGGCGAGAGCAGCCGGGAATCGACCACCTCGATCATCGGGCTCTCGGGATTTCGCACGTACCGGGTCTCGCGAATCACCTTGCCGACCTCGAGACGTGCGAGCGGGGCGTCGGTCGAGAGGCCCCAGAGCTCGACCGTGCGCTCCGGAGGCGTCAAGGCGAACTCGCCGGCGCGGTCGGCCGGGATCGAGCCGGCGTCGGGCGACTTGATCAAGGTCTTGAGGTTCAACGCGAGCGTCTCGACGAGCGAGGCGTCGGCGGCGGAGCGCAGCGGTCGGGTCATCATCCAGCGATCGCCCTCGACGCGCTCGAGCGTGAGCGGTTGCTCACCACCCAGGATCTCGATGCGTCGAAGCTCGTCGGGGCGGGTGTCGATCAGATCGGGCAAGACCCGAGGCTCCATGAGCAGCCGCTTGGCGCGATCGGGGATCCGCGCGCTCTCGGCCCACCAGAGCCCCAGGAGGCCGGCGAAGAAGCAGACGAGCAGGAGGATGCGACCGGGAGACTTCATGGCGAGCGAGTTCCCCGAGAAGAGCGCCGGGCCGGTGCCCCGCGCGATCAATGCCGTCGTGCGAGATAGGTCAAGACGCCCAGGGCCGTGATCACGAGCCCCGCGATCAAGGTCGGCACCAGGTGGAGCCGGAGTCGCAGGCTCGGGTCGGCCGCGAAGAGGAGCGTGACGTGCGTCTTCGGGGCGATCCCTTGGAGGTCGCCCTTGCCGCGGAGCCAGTTCAGGCCGTTCATCAAGAGGTCGAGATTCGTCGGGTCGGCCGCGATGAACTGGTTGTCGGCGAGGTAGGGACTCGAGAAGACGAGCAGCAAGGGCTTGCCGAGGGTCGAACCGCCCGCGGTCTCGGGCAAGCTCATCGCCGCGGCTCCCAACGTGATCGGACCGGGGCGATCCTTCGACGGATCGAACGGTGCGTAGCGTTCGGAGGCGGTCGCGAAGCCGTCGGTGCTCGTCGAGAGCAGCGGCATGGCGTCGACTCCCGGGTTCGCCTTCGGCAACGGCGGCTCGCCGCGCTTGCGCGGATAGCCCAGGACGTCGATCGGCCGCGGATTCGGCGCCAGGACCTGGAGCCCTTGCAGCACGTCGACCACCGGATGCGCGACGCGGACGACGGGAGCGACCACGATGCTCGGGCCGCGGAGGTTGTAGCGAGGGTCGAAGACCGACTCCGAGCCGATCACGAGGTTGTGCGTCTTCAAGAGATCCTCGAGCCCGGTCGTGCCGGGGAGCCCGAGGATCATCAGGAACCGGCCGCCGCGCACGGCGAACCCCCGGAGTTTCTCGACCTCGGTCGGCTGGAAGGTGCTCCGGGGCGCGACGATGACCACGATTCCGACGTCGGCGGGCACTTCGTCGGTGACGAGGTTGAGCGGCAACGGCTGGATCCCGACCGAAGCCAGGCGGGCTCGCCAGTAGCCGAGACCCGGCCGGGTCCGCTCGAGCTCGTCGAGCGACGGTTCGCCGTGCCCGGTCGTGAAGGCCACCCGAGTGACCTTTCCCTCGCGGAGCCGGATCAGTGCCGACGTGATCACATCCTCGCCTTGGAACGACGACTGAAAGCCCTGCGACCCGGACAGCGGAGTCGGCCGGTCGCCGCCGAAGAGCTCCTGAGTGCTCACGACTCCGCGCGCGGTGGTCTCGCCTTCGCCGTATTCGAGTGCAACGCCGCCCTCGGTGAGGATCGCGGCGTCGGGGATCCGCTTCAGGAACTCCTCGAATTCTCCGACGTCGCTGAACGGGTTGATCGAGTCGACGCGGATCTTGCCCGGATTCTTGGCACGCATCAGGTCGAGCAACTCGACGACGCGGTCGAGCCGACGCGCAGCGCGTTCGCTTCGGCCCAGGAAGATCGTGAACCGCAGCGGCTTCTCGAGGCTCTCGACCTGGGTCGACGTGAGCGTGGCGAGGGTGTGCGCGCCTTCGCTGGTGAAGTCGATCGGATCGCCGCCGTAGCGAAAGGCGACGACGTTGGCGACGACGAGAATGCCGGCGAGCAGCGAGGCGGTGAGCGTGGTGTTCGCAAACGCGGCGACCCGGCGCATCGTCGGGCTGACGTGCCTCAGCGGCTCGCATCGCCGGATCACGAACCACTCGATCCCGTAGGCGAGGGCGAAGATCGGGATCGCCCAGGGGATCCCCTTCTCGAAAGCGACGAGCGCGGCGAAGACCAGCCCCAACGCGCCGGCGACCGCGAGCGCGGCCATCGCGTCGCGCCGGCCGCGCGGCGGCGAGCCCTCGGGTTCGTCGGGCGTCGACTGACCGATCGGTGCCCCGCGAACCACCCAGAGCAGGACGAGGAAGGCCGCGAGGCCGAGCCCGCCCGCCCAGACCTCGGTGCGGCCCAGGAAACGCAGGATCGCCTCGTTCACGGCATCGTCCCCCGAATCCGACGAACCACCATCACGACTCGCGACGCCATTCGATCACCTTCATCGTCAGATAGAGCAGGAACACCGTCACCGACGCATGAAGCGCGAGGTAGCGGAGATCGAGGCGACCCTCGCCGAACCGGGCCACCTGGTGGAGTACCGACAGGAACTCGATCCCGTCGGCCCATGACGATCGCTTGTAGACGGCATACTGATGCGCGAGCTGCGTGAGCAGGAGTCCGAAGATCGCCGTGAACGTCCAGATCGCCGCCACGATCTGGCTCTTCGTGAGCGAGCTGAAGAACACGCCGATCGCCGTGAACATCATCCCCACGCTCAGCAGGCCGATACCCAGCGAGAGCACCGGACCGACGTCGAAGGCATATCCCCCCTGGATCCGGAGGAACGGAAGATACATCGCGAACGGGATCATGGAGATCGAGAACATGATCACGCCGGCGAGCCATTTCGCGACCACGACCTCGAGTTCGGTCACGGGGATCGTCAACAGGGTCTCGATCGTCCCCGACCTCCGCTCATCGGCGAAGAGCCGCATCGTGAGCGCGGGGACGGCGATCATCACGGCGATCCAGAACGAGAAGCTGCCCGAGATGTAGGAATTCAGAGGGTCCGAGCGGCCCGAGTAGAAGAGCGTGTTCCGCGAGAGCGACGTCAAGAGCTCGAAGAAGTTGACCCACGCGATCACGAGGAATGCGCACAGGATCAGGTAGGCGGTCGCGCTCAGGAAGTAGCTCGAGAGTTCGCGCTTCAACAGAGTGGGGAGATGGCGCATGGGTCAGGCCGCCTCGCTGTCGGGAGAAGAGTCGACGGGGAGATCGGCGTCGGCGACGGCCCGCACGAACCGCTCTTCGAGCGACGAGCGGCGGAGATCGAGCGAACGCAGCCCCCAGCCGTTGCGGACGACGCGTTCGGCGATCGCCTCGCGGAGGTCGGTCCCCGTGTCGGCGATGATCGCGAACCGCGCGACGTCGTCGGTCTCCTCGAGCGTCTCGACGCGGCGAATGCCGGGCATCGCACCCAGTGCCGCCGCGACCGAGCGGGCAGGCCCTCGGACCTCGACCTCGATCGCCGACTCGGCACGGAACCGCTCGAGCGACTCGTCGACCACGAGCCGGCCGCGGGAGATGATCAGCACTCGGCCGCAGACCGCCTCGACCTCGGGCATGATGTGCGTCGAGAGGAGGATGGTGTGTCGCTCGCCGAGCCCTCGGATCAACGAGCGGACCTCGAGGATCTGGATCGGGTCGAGGCCCGCGGTCGGTTCGTCGAGGATCAGGAGGTCGGGGTCGTGGAGCAAGGCGTCGGCCAGTCCGACGCGCTGACGGTAGCCCTTGGAGAGTTGTCCGATCAGTTTGCGGCCCACGTCGACGAGTCCGCAACGCTCGATCGCGTCGCCCACGGCGCGCCGGCGTTCGGATCGGGGAACGTCCTTGAGTCGAGATCGATAGCGAAGATACTCGACCACCCGCATCTCGCCGGGCAGCGGCACGCTCTCGGGCAGATACCCGACGTTTCGGCGCACTTGCAAGGGCTCGTCGAGGACGTCGTGGCCCGAGATCCGCGCGCGGCCGCTCGTCGGCGTGAGGAACGTGGTCAACATCCGCATCGTCGTCGTCTTGCCGGCGCCGTTCGTTCCGAGCAGACCGACGATCTCGCCGCGGCCGACCTGGAAGTCGAGGCGATCGACCGCGACCGCGCGACCGTAGAGCTTGGTGAGGCGTTCGACCTCGATCATGACGCGATCACTCGGTTCCGGAGAGTCGAGCCCGAGGCTCGGACGATGGGACCATGCACTCGAGAGGACGGCGCGGGGCTCGCAGCGTGACGCGCGCGACCGGGATTCGACTCGCACCGGGAACGTTCGGTGCACGCCTCGGGGATCACTCCTCCGAGACGCGCACGATCAGGGCGACCTTTCGAGGCGGCGCGACGGGCTCGATCGGATCGGCCGCCGGCGGAGATGCCTCGACGCTCGGAATTCGGGGAGGAGAGAAGGCGCCGATCTCCGGCCGGCCGAGCGGCGGGAAGCGCGGGATCTCCCGCGCCGGGTCGAGCGGGCTGAACTTCGAGGCGATCGCCTCGACGGGCGCGGGCGGCTCGACCAGGCTCGCTCCGCTCCGGCCGGGACGGATCGCGACGTCGTCGGCCGCGGCGACCAGGCGAGGAACGTCGGGAGACTCGAGCGAACGATCCTCGACCTCCGGAAACCGCCGCTGGAGTTCGTCGACGAGGTGATGCAGTTCGTTCTCGTCCACCAGCGCAACGAAACACTCCGAAGCCGATTCGAGACCGAGGTCGGCGGCCTCGGGGGCGTCGAGCCGGAAGCGCGCGTAGTCGGGGTCCTTGCGGATCGTCTCGCGGAGGATCTCGTCGACCCGATCGGCCGCGGCGTCGCCGAAGAGCGACTCGGGGATCTCGACGACGCGGAAACGCGAACGGTCGAGCAAGGACGCGAGCTTCTCGGCCGGCGCGATCTCGGGCTCGGGTTCGGGAGGCGGTGGCGCGGCGACGATCGCGGTCGGCTCGGTCGCCGCGTCCGAGTTCTCGGCGACCAGCGGCAAGGACGCGGGCGTCTCGACCGCCGGATCCGCGTTGCGGTCATCCGCACTCCGCTCGTGCTTGGTCACGGGCTCGCCGCGGTCGGCGACGATCGGTCCGGCGTTTCGTTTGGGCCGGAAGAGGTTGGGATCCGCCGAGAGGACCACGGCGGTGAGGACCGTCGCCGCGGTCGCGGTCCAGAGGGCGCCCCGGAACGCAGCCGAGCGCCGGCGGCGAACGCGGAGCTCGGCGACGACCGCGGGGGCGAGGTCGACGGGCGAAGTCGGGGTCGACGTGCTTCCCAGCAGCGTCCGGAGTTCCGTGAATTCACGGAGCCGATCGCCGAGCGCCGGATTCGCCTCGAGTGCCAGATCCAGGGACCGGCGTTCCTCGGGAGCGAGTTCGTCGTCGTGGTAGGCGGAGAGGAGCGATTCGTCGTCGAGGTTCATGGGTCTCGGCTGGGTTGAGGTCGCGGCGGCGGGCGTCTTGCCCTCATTGGGAAGGTCGCCCCGAGGCTCGGGGCGTCAGACGACCCGCGCCGGGGGAGGCGCGGCGGCGGCGAGGCGGGATTCCGCGGGCGCTTCGTCGACGCGATCGTCGACGTCGGCCGAGTCGGATAGCGAGCGGAGTCGTTCTCGAAGGTCGTGGCGTGCCCGATGCAGGCGGCTGCGAACCGTCCCGACGGGCACATCGAGCAAGGCGGCGATCTCCTCGTAACGCAAGCCGTCGAACTCCTTCATCACGATCACGGCGCGGTGGTCGGGGGCCAACGCGTCGAGAGCGGACTGAACCGCGCGGTCGAGTTCGGCTCGCTCGAGACTCGAAGACGGCTCGTGATCGATCGATCGATCCTCGGGTTCCGGGCCCGCGTCGCTCGCGACGCGCGGCACGATTCGCGAACTCTTGCGACGGCGTTCACTCAGCGCGAGATTCACGGTGATCCGGTAGAGCCACGTGTAGAACGAACTCTCGCCGTGGAACCCTCCGAGTTTCTCGAACGCACGAAGGAACGCGTCCTGGAGCAGGTCGAGGGCGTCCTCGGGCCGGCCCGTCAGCCGCAGAGCGGTCGGGTAGAGCCTGGACTGATAGCGCTGCACCAGCGCGCCGAAGGCGTCGCTTCGGCCGGCTCGGCACGCCGCGATCAGGGCTCGATCGTCCGTCTCGCTCATCATCTCTTTCGACGCGTCTCCGTCGACCCGAGTTCCCAAACCGTCGTCTCGTCCTGGATCCGCTTCGCCTCGACCGGGCTCTCCGAGTCAGCCTTCCGACATTCTACGGCCGAGACCGTTCGCGTGCCGGGAATTGCCCTCGAGGCGATGCGAATCTATCATGATCCACGTTGGTCGTGTCGAGCCGCGAGTCGAGGTTGCGGACGGGCGACATCTCACCTCCCGAGGTCGGCATGCGTCGCGTCTCAGTCAGTTATGGCGGCCGAACGGCGGAACTCGAACTCCCCGAGGACCGTCTCATCGGCGTCCGTTCGATGCCCGCGGGGCTCGACGCCGGGGCGATCCGCGGGATGACGCGCACCGCGCTCGAGTCTCCCGTCGACTATCCCGCGCTCCGATCCTCGGTGGTTCCCGGCGACCGGGTCACCATCGGTTCCGACCTCCGTCGGCCGCTCGATCGGCTCGTCCTCGACGAGGTCGTTGCGACCCTCCGTGAAGCCGAAGTCGGTTCGATCGTCGTGGTCGGACCCGAGAGCGCCGGCGTCGACCTCCCCGAGGGGGTGGGATTCGCGCAGCACCGCCCCACGAATCGCGAAGAACTCGCCTATCTCGCCTCGACCCAGGCAGGCGACCGAGTTTACCTGAATCGCGAACTCGCCGAAGCCGACTTCGTGATCCTGATGAGCGAGGTCGGGCACGACGGTCGAGGTCGCGAGACCGGACCCTGGAGTCTTCTCTCGCCCGGCCTGGCCGATCCGGAAGCCCTCGTGCGGCGGCGCACTTCCGCCGCGAGCTCGGACGATTGCGACGAGATCGCCTGGCTCCTCGGCTACCCCTTCCAGATCGGCCTGATTCCCGGCGGAGCCGGCCCGCTCGAGGTCCATGCAGGAGCAGCCGGCCGGCTGCGGGAGTCGACCCGAGAGCGGATCGGCGAGATCGGTCGATTCACCCTGCCGGAAGAGGCCGACCTCGTGATCGCGTCGCTGGGCGACGCCTCGGTCCCCGCCGACTGGTCCCAGTTCGCCGCCGCGCTCGACGCGGCCGCGCGGTTGGTCCGTCGAGGCGGTCGCGTGGTCCTGCTCTCGGATCTGGCCGTCGCACCCGGGGCGGCGCTCGGCCGCATCGCCTCCGCGCGGGATCTCCACCGATCGGGCGGTCTGCTCCGCGGGCGCGAATCCGAACCCGATTGGCCCGCCGCCGAAGCGATCGCGCGACTCTCGTCCCACGCCGACCTGTTCCTCCTCGCCGACCTCGACCACGGCCTCATCGACGACATCGGCCTCTTCCCGCTCGAGTCGCCCGCCCAGGCCGCCCGACTGGCGCGCGAGGCGCATTCCTGCGTCGTCATCGAACGCGCGGAGCTGCTCGAGGTCGACTTGCTCGCAGATTCCTCGAACGACCCCGACGACCCCACCGCGCGTCGCACCCTCGGCTCCGCGGAGCGACTCCGATGACCCGGCCCGCCTGGTTCGAACGCTGCGACCGGACACGGATCCTGATCCACGGACCCGATCGCGCGAAGTTCCTCCACAACCTAACCACCAATGAGGTCAAGCGGCTCGCTCCCGGCGAGGGCCGCGAGGCCTTCGTGACCTCTCCTCAAGGCAAGACGCTCGGCTGGATCCAGTATCAGATCCTCCGCGAGTCGATCCTCGTTCGACTCGACGCGCCCTGTCGCGACGCCTGCCTCGCGCATCTCTCGAAGTACGGCGTCTTCGACGACGTCCAGCTCGAGGAGATCGGCGACCGGACGTTCGAGATCGTCGTCGCCGGCCCCGGTGTCGAGCTCGAGCCGGCCTTCGGCTCGGTCGGGCTCCCGGAGAAGCCGCAGTCGGTGGTCGACCTCGGCGACGGACTCCTGGCGATTCGCGACGATCCCACCGGATCGGGCGGCCTGACGTTTGTCGGACCCGGTGAAGCCCGCACGCGACTCGCACCGATCCTGGGCGATCCGATGACGCCCGAGGCCTTCGAAGCGAGCCGAATCGAAGCGGGGACACCCGTCTTCGGCGCCGATATCGGACCGAATCACCTGCCTCAGGAAGTCGGTCGCGACGGCCTGGCGATCAACTTCGTCAAGGGCTGCTACCTCGGCCAGGAGACGGTCGCTCGGTTGGACGCTCTCGGCCACGTCAACAAGTTGCTCGTCGCTCTCGAGGGTGATCCCGACGCCGAGGTTCCGCCCGCGGGGTCGAAGCTCGAGCGAGCGGGCGTCGAGGTCGGAATCCTGTCGTCCTCGGCCCGGTCCCGCGGGCGTGCGGTCGGGCTCGGCTACGTCAAGGTGCCGATGATCTCTCCCGGGGATCGGATCGACGCGGTCTGGGAGACGGGTCGCGCGGTCGTCCGAGTGACGACGCCGCCCGTCCGCTGAGCGAGACGAGCGGCGAATCGTGTTCCAGGCTCACTCGTCGACCGGAGTGATCCCGTTCTCGGGGATATCGGCGATCTGCAGATAGGTCTGCGGGAATCGGCTCAGTCCCAGGCCCTCGAGCACGATGACTCCGTAGGGACCGTGGATCGTCCGCCGCCGATCGGGGTCGCTGTCGGTATGGGCGACGCGGCCGCTGAATGCGTCGCGACCCAGGTCGACTCGCACGCGCGGGTGCTCCGTCTTCTGGAGTTTGCGGATCGCGTTGAGCGCGGCGTCGCACTGTTCGAAGGTCATCCCGAATCCTCCGTGGACCGAGCGTGGAGCCGCTCGGCGGGTGTTCGAACGGGCGGATCGGCGTTCCGCGTGGTCGCCGCGGAACTGGTTCCTCGACCGAGCCGTCGGTTCTTCGGCGATCATGGCGTGCCGCGAGCGATCGGTCAAGTCGGCTTGGAGGTTTCCGATCGGTCGAGCCGAGCGGCGCGTCCGGCGGGGTCGCTCGCGGATTCGACGATCGCCCGATCGTCGACCGTCGCGCCGTCGTGATCGATCGCCGCACGCACGAGCAGACCGATGCGGGTCGCCTCGCGGGCTTCGGCGAGGGTGATCGGCGGCGGAGGCGGTTCCGGGGCTCGGCACGCCGCGAAGAAGGCTTCGAGAGCGGGCTGGGTGTCGGGCTGGATTCCCGGGAGGATCGACCGACGCCCTCGCGAGCGGTCGTAGGTCGAGACGAGGCCCGTCGCGAGGTCGATCCCGCCCGATCGCCCCACGATTCTCAGATGATTCTCGAGGAACGCCTGATCGGGGGGAGCGGGCCGGCTGTGATGGAAGTCGAGCCGAAACCCGTTCTCCCAGAAGAGGAGCACCTGGAAGTCGTCGGTGACGTCGCGCTCGGCGTCGAGGTGGGTGAGGATGTCGCGTCGGCCGCGTCCGCTCGCGCGGTTGGGGCCGGCGGCGAGGAACCAGTGAAACAGGTCGAAGACGTGCACCGATTGCTCGACCATCCAGTCGCCCGAGCGTTCGCGGCGGGTCAGCCAGTCGCCTTGACCGCGTGAGGGCGGGTTGCCGCTGATCCAGGCGGCCGAGCCGGTGAGCGGTTCGCCGATCTCGCCACGGGCGATCGCCGCGGCGATCTCGCGAAATCGCGGATTCGACCGGCGCTGATATCCGACGTGGACGACGACCTCGGGCGCGGAGGCGGCCTCGGCGATGAGTCGGTCGCACTCCTGAAGGGTCGGAGCCAGGGGCTTCTCGGCGTAGAGGTGCTTACCCGCGCGGATCGCGCGGGAGTACGCGGCGGCATGGAGGTCGCAGGGCAAGGCGACGACGACGGCGTCGACATCGTCGCGTTCGAGCACCCGCCCCCAGGATTCGCATTCGTCGGGCCGTCGGCCGGTCGCCTTCTCGACGATCCCCGCCGCACGGGTTCGATGCCGCGGCTCGAGATCGGCGATCGCCGACACGGAGACCGCCGGCGCTTCGAGCGCCGCGCGGAGCAGCGAAGTCCCCCGGTTGCCCAGGCCGATGAATCCGAGACGCACCGGCGCCGGCTCTCCATCGGCCCCGGACGTGCCCAGGGCGAGACCGGCCGCGGCGGAGCAGCCCAGGAAGCGGCGACGATTCAGCGAGATCGGCGGCATGGCGAACGGCCTCGACCGGAGAGCGGGCCCGAGCCGATCCGTTCCGTCCGCCGCGACGCGGTCGACCGGAGCGAATCGCTCTCCTTCGATCATAGCGACCTCGGCCCCTCACCCCAACCTCTCGCCGAAAAATGCCCGCGATCGACACGACGATCGCACTCCCGCCTTGGTATACTCCCACGCTTTGAGACTCCCGACCGATCGCGAGCGTGGAACATGGCCAAGCATATCTTCGTGACCGGCGGCGTCGTGAGTTCACTCGGAAAAGGGCTCACCTGCGCTTCGATCGGCATGCTCCTCGAACATCGAGGGCTCCGCGTCCGACTCCAGAAGTTCGACCCGTACATCAACGTCGACCCCGGGACGATGAGCCCCTACCAGCACGGAGAGGTCTACGTCCTCGACGACGGAGCCGAGACCGACCTCGACCTGGGGCACTACGAGCGATTCACCGATGCTCCGCTCTCGCGAGACTGCAACTACACGACCGGCAAGATCTACCTCTCGGTCATCAACAAGGAACGCGACGGCAGCTACTACGAAGGCAACACCGTCCAGGTCATCCCCCACGTCACCGACGAGATCAAGGCGGCCGTCCGCAGCCTCGCGACCGACGACGTCGACGTCGTGATCACCGAGATCGGCGGAACCGTGGGCGACATCGAGAGCCTCCCCTTCCTCGAGGCGATCCGCCAGTTCGCCCTCGACGTCGGCCGCGAGAATTGCCAGTACATCCACCTCACCCTCGTGCCCTACCTCAAGGCCGCGGGCGAGCTCAAGACCAAGCCGACCCAGCACTCCGTCGGCGCACTCCGCCAGATCGGCATTCAGCCGGATATCCTCATCTGTCGGACCGAGCATCCGATCAGCCAGGGCGACAAGGAGAAGATCGCGCTCTTCTGCAACATGGAGAAGAAGGCGGTCATCGAGGAACGCGACAAGGAATTCACGATCTACGAAGTGCCGATCAGCCTCGTCAACAACGGACTCGACGAGCTGATCGTCAAGCGGCTCGACCTCAAGGCGGGGCCGCTCGACATCTCGGATTGGCGGGAGCTCGTCGACCGCGTCAAGCACCCCAAGTCCGAGGTCACGATCGCGGTCGTCGGCAAATACATGCGTCATCGCGACGCATATAAGTCCGTTTACGAGTCGCTCGACCACGCCGGCATCGCCAATCGCTCGAGAGTGGTCGTGCGCCGGGTCGAAGCCGAGGAGCTCGACCGCGAGGGCGCCGAGCGGACGCTCGCGGGAGTCGACGGAGTCCTCGTGCCCGGCGGCTTCGGAATGCGCGGGATCGAAGGCAAGATCGAGGCGATCCGCTACGCACGCGAGAAGCGCTTGCCCTTCTTCGGGATCTGTCTCGGCATGCAGTGCGCATCGATCGAGTTCGCCCGCGGAGTCCTCGACCTCGCCGACGCCAACAGCACCGAGTTCGATTCGGCGACGCGGCACCCGGTGATCTCGCTCATGGAGGAACAGGCCGGAGTGAGTCGTCGCGGCGGGACGATGCGTCTCGGCGCCTGGCCCTGCCGGCTCGTCCCCGGATCGCTCGCCGCCGCGGCCTACGGCGCCGAGTCGATCCAAGAACGCCATCGCCACCGCTACGAGTTCAACAACGAATACCGCGCGAAGTTCGCCGAACTCGGCTTCGTCGCGACGGGCCTCAGCCCCGACGGCGGCCTCGTCGAGATCATCGAGCTTCGGGGCCACCCCTGGTTCCTCGCCGTTCAATTCCACCCCGAATTCAAGTCGAAGCCGACCAAGGCTCACCCGCTCTTCCGCGACTTCATCGCCGCCGCGCTCGGCCGCCGCGAGTCGGGAAGAACGGCCGACGCGGTCAGCGTCTGAGCCCGGTCGACCCCGTCGCGGAACGCCCCCGATGTCGCCCGATCATCCGCTCGAACTCCGACTCGAACTCGACGGCCGCGCCCGGCGCGCGGTCGTCGACGCCGGAAGGTTCGTCGCCCCCGACGACCTCGCCCCGCCCGATCGTCCGGAGACGATCCGGGCATGTTCTCCCTTCGTGGATATTCAGATGAACGGACGCTGGGGCGTCTCGTTCTCCGATCCCGACGTCACGGCGCGGCAGGTGGTCGCGATTCTCCGAGCCCAGCCGAACCTCGGCGTCGCCAAGGTCTGCCCGACGTTGATCACCGCCGGCCCCGAGGCGACGCTGGCGGGGATTCGCGCGATCATGGAAGCGGTTCACGACGACGAACTCGTCGCGCGGATCTTCGCCGGCATCCACCTCGAGGGCCCTTGGATCTCCGAGGTCGACGGGTTTCGAGGCGCTCATCCGCTCGCCGCCGTCCGCGATCCCGACGTTCGCGAGTTCGACCGATGGTACGAAGCGGCGGAGGGACGGATCTCGATCGTCACCCTCGCGCCGGAACGCCCCGGAGCGGTCGAGGCGATCGAGCACCTCGTCCGCCTCGGCGTCGTCGTCGCCATCGGTCATTCCCGAGCCGATCGCGACGCGATCGCGCGCGCCGTCGATGCCGGAGCGCGGCTGGCGACGCATATCGGAAACGGCGTCGCCGCCAATCTCCCCCGCCATCCCAACCCGATCTGGGATCAACTCGCCGAGAATCGGCTGCACGCCTCTTTTATTCCCGACGGCAAACATGTCGAAGCCTCGATCCTGCTGGCAATGATGCGGGCCAAGACGTTCGACCGCTCGATCCTCGTGAGCGACTTCTCCCCGCTCGCGGGCCTGCCCGTCGGCCGATACGGGCCGTGGGCCGTCGACCCCTCGGGAAAGGTCGTCGTCGCCGAGACCCCCTACCTCGCCGGAGCGTGGCTCGGCCTCCGCGAGGGCGTTGCGCTGCTCGCGGAAGCGGCGGGCGGTTCATCTCGCGACGCCGACGACTCGTTGAGTCGCCTGCTCGTCGCCTGTACGGAAAACCCCGCGCGGCTGCTCGGCCTCACGGCGAATCCGCCGGCCCTCGGGACGCCGGCCGACCTGTTGATCTATCGATCGTCGGTCGAGCGTCGATTCGAACATCTCGGAACCTTCGTCGCCGGTTCGTGGTTCCCGCCCGACGAACCCGAGGCGCCCTGGACCTGGGAATCGCTCGGCCGCTGAGCGACCGATTCTCGGCGGTCCTCTGATCGAGCGGGACCAAGCACTTCCACGCTCGCCCCGCGCGCAGGATCATGGGGCGAGACCGGCGGAGCATCCGCCCGCGCCGCCATGGTCCGTGGGAGGAACTCGCGATGAACGCGTTCGTCATCGTCGTGGGGATCAGCCTTTGTGCAGGAAACTCGCCGATCTCGGGTGTGACGGCCCGCGCGACGAGTGAACAGGTCCGAAAACTCTTCGGTGCCGAGAATCTCGTTTCCGACTCCGGGCTCACCGACTCCGGACGCGGCGACGGCTCGCGATTCCTGGCCGTCAACGGCTACACCGACGGCGGCTGCATGTGGCACTCGGGCTACGTCGCCCACGGCGGCGACGAGAATGCGATCGTCGAGTTCGACCTCGGTCGCGTCCACACCGTCGGCGAGTTTCACGTCTGGAACCACAACGCCAACCCGGGGCGAGGCTTCCGCGAAGTCTCGGTCACCATCTCCGACGACGGCAAGACCTGGCGCTCGCTCGACCAGCGATTCGACTTCGCCGAGGCGTCGGGGCGACCGGACTACACCGGCGAGCGCTATCGATTCGAGCCCGCGATTCGGGCGCGTCGGCTTCGGTTCCATTGCGACTCGACGCACCGCGCGGGCGGCCAACGAGAACTCGCGGGCCTCGGCAAGGTGCGCTTCTTCGAGGCCGCCGCCGGCTCGCCCTCGATCTCGCCCGCGGACCGGCCCTCGGGTGATCTACCCACGGGCAGCGGCGTCGTCGACCTCTCCGCCCCGCCCTACTCCGCCAAGGGGGACGGCGTCGTCGACGATGCTCCCGCGCTCCAACGAGCGATCGACGATTTCCAAGGGGCGCACAAGGTGCTCCATCTCCCCCGAGGCGTCTATCGATTGTCCAAGCCGCTGAAGTTGAAGCCGGGCAAGGGCTACGGCTACAACAACATCCGAGGCGCGGGGGTGGATCGGACCACGCTGCGGCTCGACGACGGGATCCTCGCCGATCCCGCGAAGCCGCGGGCCGTGCTCTCGCTCGCGTTCAACGGCCGCGAGGACGGCTCGGGTGTCCACGCCGACTGGTTCAACAACAACATCTCCGACCTCACCATCGATGCCGGGCGAAACAACCCCGGCGCCATCGGGCTCCAATACTATTCGAACAACGTCGGTGCATTGCGCAATGTCCGGATCCGTTCGGCGGATGGCCGCGGACGGATCGGTCTCGACCTGGGATACGCCGACCAGAACGGCCCCTGCCTCATCAAGGGAATCGAGATCGAGGGCTTCGCCCAGGGGATGAGCACGGGAGCGACCGTCAACTCGCAAACGCTGGAACACGTGAAGATCCGAGGGGCTACCGAGATCGGTTGGGAGAACGGCGGGCAGTGCATCGCGATTCGAGGGCTGGACGTCGAGAGCGGCGGCGTCGGCTTCCGGTCGAAGTTCGGAGTCGTCGCGCTGATCGAGGCGAGGTTCAAGAGAACCGGGTCGGGAACCGCGTCTGCGGCGATCGAGACGAGCGAAACGCTCTTTGCACGCGACATCGCGGTGGAGGGTTATGCGCGGGCGATCGCCAACTCCAGGAAGAGCGGAACGCCCACTCCCGATGCCGCGGGCCCGAAGGTCGAGGAATGGGTCTCGACGCCTGCGCTCACGCTCGGCGGCGACGTCGCGGCTCGGTCGCTTCGTCTGCCGATTCGAGAGACGCCCGAGCCCGCGCTACCGCCGCTGGCGGATTGGGTCGATATCCGACGACATCGATCGATCGACGACCCCGACGACTCCGCAGCGCTCGCTCGCGCGATCGACGCCGGCGCGAGAGTCGTCTACTTCCCGAGCGGGGGGAAATACCTCTTCGGCGAACCCGTCGTCTTGGGCGGCAAGCTCGAGCGCATCGTCGGATTCGCAGCCGAGGTCGGCGGAACGAAAGGGCCCGGCAAGTGGATCACCGCCGAAGGGGCGGGCAAGACTCTGGTCATCGAAGGCTTGCGCGGGGATATCTTCATCGAACACCGAGCCAAGCGCGAGCTCGTCGTCCGCGACGTCCAAGGCGTGAGCGGGGCGCTCGTCGGCGGCGGAGAGCTCTTCCTCGAGAACGTCACGGCGGACTGGGACTTCGCGTCGGGAAACGTGTGGGCACGCCAATTCAACAACGAACGCGAGGGCACGCACGTTCGCAATGCCGGCGCAAAGCTCTGGATCCTCGGCTACAAGACCGAGCGCGGCGGGACCCTGATCGAGACGACCAAGGGCGGATCGACCGAACTCTTGGGCGGACTCTCCTACACCACGACGCAGGGCAAGCTCGCGCCGATGTTCATCAGCGAGGATGCCGACGTGTCGTACGTGTTCGGCGAGGTCTGCTACTCGGGCGATCCGTTCACGCGGATCATCGAGGAACGTCGCGGCGGCCGGGTCTTGCGGCTCGATCGCGGCGAGGCACCGCTGCGACCCTCGTTCCTCCAAGGCAGCGAATTGCCGCTGTTCGTCGGACGGAAGTGAGTCGAGTGCGGACGAGGCCTGAGGGTGAGAGAGAAAAACGAACGGCCGAGGCAAGGCGCCTCGGCCGTTCGCGGTTTCGTGATGCGTTGCCGGAGCAACGAGCGGGATCAGCCCTTGGCGGCGGGATCCTTGCCGTCGACCCAGACGCCCTCGAGCTTCATGTACTCGGGAGCGTGGAGCTCGGAGCCGGTGAGACCGGCCTTCCAGCCCATGACCTGCTCGGGCTTGCCGCGCTCGTGGGAGCGCTTCTCCCAAGCCTTGGCCCAGGTGTCGTCGGCTTCGGAGACCTTACCGGTCTCGCCGTCGAAGTAGTAGGCCTTGCCCTGGCGATAGGAATCGACGCCGAGGTTGACCGTGGCGATCGCGGCGTAGCCGAGGTCGGCGGTGCAGAGCGTCTCGGGGTTGCGCGAGCGGACGCACTCGATGTAGTGGTCCCAGAGGGCGCGGGTGTCGTCGCGGGGCTGCGCGGGCTGGACGAGCTGTCCGCCTTCGCCCTTGTTGGCACCCGGAGGGGCGGGACGGCCGTCGATCTTCTGCTCGGCGACGCGGAATCCGTCGGAGGGGCGACCGCCGAAGGTGATCGTTCCGGTGTGGCCGCGGATGATCTCGCCGAGCTGGGTGTCGTTGCACATGGTGGCCGAGATGATGACCTGGCAGCCCTGGTCGTAGTCGGCCACGACCGTTGCGACGTCGGGAACGTCACGGCCGTCGTATTCCATGTAGAGACCGCCCGCGCCGACGACGCGGCGGGGGAAGCGCACGCCCATCGCCTGGATCAGGTGAGTGAGCTGGTGAACGAAGAGGTCGGTGTACATGCCGCCGCCGAAGTCCCAGTAGCAGCGCCATTGGGCGTAGCGGGCGCGATTGAACGGCTGGTCGGGGGCGAGGCCGAATTCGGTGCCGAGGAACATCTTCCAGTCGACCGTCTTCGGATTCATCTCCTCGACGAGCTTGTAGTAGCGCCACTGGCCGACGTCGCTGTTGCGGTAGTAGCTGGTCTGGCCCTGCATGACCTTGCCGATCTTGCCCTCGGTGATCATCTCGTGGGCCATCCGCCAGCGCGGGTCGGCGGTCGACTGCACGCCGACGGTCATGATCTGCTTGGTCTTCTTGACCGTCTCGGCCACGCGACGGGCCTCGTCGATCGTGTGCGTCATCGGCTTTTCGCAGTAGACGTCCTTGCCGGCTTCCATCGCGTCGATCGACATCTTCGCGTGCCAGTGGTCGGGCGTCGCGATGACGACGGCGTCGATGTCCTTGCGCTCGAGGAGCTTGCGATAGTCCTTGGTGACCTTGGACTTGTCGTTGACGTCGAGCTTGCACTTCTCGGCCGAGGGATAGAGGCCGTGTCCGACCTTCTTCGAGCCGTCCCACACGTCGGCGACGCCGACGATGTCGACCAGCTTGCCCTCTTCCTTCATCTTGAGGAGGACGCCGATATGGGCCTGTGCGCGGCCGCCGGGGCCGAGGATCGCGAAGTTGAGCCGCTCGTTGGCCCCCTTGATCGCGCCGACCGCGGGGTGGGCGAAGGTTGCGGCCGTCGCCATCGCGCCCGTGGCCGCGCCCGCCGTCTGGATGAAACCGCGGCGGGACACCGTCTTCTTCTCGGTCATGAGGAATCCTCCCAGGAGTCGTGGGCCGGGCAAGCAGGGGGGACAGGGCCTCGCGGCGACTGCGCTCGGACGGCGGAGTCGGCCATGTCGTACCTTAGGATCGCTCGAGCCCGCCGGGCTTGCAACGGTTTTCTTCGCGCCTTTTTTGCATCTCGAGTCCCGATTCTCGACATTCGGGCGGGCTCGGCCACAATGCGGATGGAGCGTGCGACGAATTCGAGCCGAGGGCGCTCGGGTGGTCCACGTCGAGGAGTCGTTCGCGATGCAGTTCGTCAAGGAGAGTCGGATCGCCGCCCCGCCCGAGCGCGTCTTCGCCTTTCACGAAGCCCCGGGGGCGCTCGAAGCGCTCACGCCGCCCTGGGAGCGGGTCGAGGTGGTCTCGCGCGGCGACTCGATCCGCCCCGGATCGATCGTGCGGATCCGCAGCAAGCTCGGCCCGATCCCGCTCGATTGGGTCGCCGAGCACACCGAATACGACCCGCCTCATCTCTTCGCCGATCGACAGGTCAGCGGACCCTTCGCCGAGTGGTACCACCGTCACCGCATGCTCGACGACGGCGCGGGCGGCACGATCCTCCGCGACGAGGTCGAGTATCGGATCCCGCTCGGGGCGCTCGGGCGACTCCTGATGGGCGAGATGATCCGTCGCAAGCTCACCAAGATGTTCGACTATCGTCACGACCGGACCAAGGCTCTGATCGAATCGGTGGATGCGGGACTGATTGGTCGCGAAATGCGCGGATGAGACGTCTCGCTATCTCCAGCGACGATTGTAGAATGGCCGCCGGGGAATTCTCCGCGAGCCGCGTCCTTCCTCTTGATCGACTCGGCGTTCGCGGAATCGTTGGCTCCGTGAACGAATCTCGAGCTCACCGCGATGCCGAACACGACCGTCCAGTGCCCGCATTGCGGCGTCGTTCTCGCTGTTCCCGAGGGCGCGGCCGGGCGCCGCTTGAAGTGCCCTCACTGTTCGCAGATCTTCCGAGCCGAGATCGCCGCGGCGGCCTCGCCCCCGGCCGCACCGGTTCGCCCGCCCGTGATGGAGACGCGACGTCCGCCGTCGACGGCCCCCGGCGTGCCGCCCAAGAAGCCCGCCCCGGCGGCTCCGCCGGCCGCCCCTCCGCTCTTCGTCGACGACATCGAGGTTCCCCGAGGGGATGGCCCGCTGCGCGACATCCTCGATCTGCCGCTGCTCGACGACGGCCCCCCCAAGAACTCGACTCGGCCCGAGAACGACGCGCTCGCCCTCTTCAGCGACGATGCTCCTCCCAAGAAGAAGGTGCTCGCCGGCGACGCCCGCAAGCAGATGCGGCGCTGCCCGACCTGCAGCACGCCGGTCCCCGCCGGGATGTCGCTCTGCTCGACCTGCGGTCTCGACCTCGAGACCGGGCGGCGGATCGGCCTCGAGGAAGATCTCGTTCCCGTCTCCAGCGGCCCGCGTCGCCAAGGCATGCCCCTCGAGGTCCTCGGCGTCGGCGGACTGACGTTGATCGCCTCGATCATCCTCGCCGTGATGGCGCTCGTGGGCACTCAGAACGGAACGACCGGGGCCGAGTTCCTGCTCGTGGTCTGTCTCTTCGGGATCTTCGCCTCGGTGCAGTTTCTCCGGGTGAAGTCGGTGAAACTGTTGATCGTGGCGCTCACGCTCGGCGTGATGGTCGACGTGATCGCCCTGATCGCGATCCCCGTCTACACCGCCGTCACCGACGTCGAGTTCACGCAGGTCGGCAACGTCTCGCCCGACGACGAGCTCGAGGTCGACCACGGGATTCGTCCGATCACCGAGAAGCTCGACATGAACCGCGTGACCTGGGGCATCGCCCTGGTCTTCGCCTACGCGGCGATCTCGGTCTACCTCAACAGTCCGCCGATCCGAAAGCACTTCGAACGTCGCTGAGCCTCGATTCGGCGCGTCAGGCCGTCGCGCTGTCGAGGGGACTGCGCCAGATCGATCGAAGCGGAAAGAGGATCCGCGCCGCGTCGATCGCGGTGTGGGTCGACGCCTCGACGCCGTCTTCATCGATCGCGCGGTCGATGCCGGTGTGCCCCATGGCGAGCCGCACGAACGCCGCGGGCGTGAGCGTGAGATGGCGTCGGCTGAGCTTGTCGGGCTCGATCCGAGCCGAGTCGGCGTCGAGGTGGATCATCCAGCGCCGATCTCCCACCGTGATCCCGAGCTCGAGCGGCAGCCCCGCGCCGTCCGCGGTTGCGCGGACGCGGAGCTCGGGCAGGATCCGCTCCAGGAACGACGAGACGTCGGGCACGTGATACATCGACGACACGCCCTCCCACTCGTCTTGATGCACCACCCGGCCCGAAGCATGGCGGAAGGCGTCGATCACCGGATGATCGAGGGGAGCGTGGACGACCACGTCGGGATACGCACGCTCGAGCGCCTCGGCCCGAACTCGTCCCAGCAGCGCCTCGAGAGCCTGCGGATAGGCTTCATGCGTCGCGATCTCGAGGATCTTGTGATCCTTGACGAACGCGTAGCCGCGGACCGTCTCGCCCTGGCAGGCGACCCAGATCACATGGGCATATTTTCGCCCGATGATCCATCGCCAGTAGTCCTCGGATCGGATGATCGACCCGGTGATCTTGCCGTAGTTGCGGTCGTAGAGATCCATGAGGTCGTTGATCTCGACCTGGCGCCAAGGGCGGACGTGCCAAAATCCGCCTCGGCCCTCGATCACGCCGTCGGAGATCGGAGGGAGGTTGCGGGAGAGCGTCTGCGCGAAGGTGTTGCGGCCGCAGACGCCCCAACCGAGCGGGGTGTAGAAGCGGGGCATGCCGGTCGTGAGAGCCTGGAGCGGGATCCGCGCTTCGCGGGAACGCGAGTCGGCCAGCTTCATCAGGTTCTGGGCGAAACCGAGACCTCGGTATTCCGGAAGGGTGCCGACCCACATCACGCCGTTGAGCGGAATCGTCGTGCCGCCGTACCGGGCCTCGCGTTCGGTCAGGTGGACGTGGCTCGCCACGCGACCATCGACCTTGGCGAGGAGACGCTGGTCGGGGCGATAATTCGGGTCGCCCAACGCGCCTTGGAAGGTGTCGCGATCGGGACCGTGGAAGATGTGAACCAGATTCTGAAATACCGCTTCGTGATCCGCTTCGGTACCCACGGCGTACTCGACCGAGCCGCGGCGATAAGGAAGACGGATGAGCGGCTCTGGGGCTTTCATCGAGCGACAACCTTGATTTCGTCAAGAGAACGACGGCGCTATCGGGACAGCAGGGTATCCCTCGACCCGCTCTCCCGCCGCTTGCGTCGGCGATCCATTGTAGAGGGTCGGTCGACCGTTCGCCTCGAGGATCAGTCCGAAATCGCCCGTTTTTCTCGAGCGGCGTCGATGCGTCGATCGACGAGGTCGGGAATCCGCTCGAGTCGGGCGGCGGAGTGGAGCACCGAAGCGTACTCGCGCGAGCGGGCGACCGCGTCGCGGGCGAGACTCGCGGCCAGTCGAGAGCGCTCGGCGATCGCCGCGAGCCGATGCTCCTCGACGAAGGGCCGCATCTCGGCGGAGGCCGCCCGAATCGCGTGGAACCGGGCGACGCGCTCGCGCCTGGTCGCCGTCGAGGCCGCGATCGCCGCCGATTTCCGATCGATCGCCGCCCGGATCGTCGGATCGTCGCTCGCGTCGAGGAAGACCTCGGGCCGGAATTCGGCGTCGCGGATCGTTCGCTCGGCGGCCGCGAGCGCCTCGCGAGTCGCATCCGATCGGGGAAGGCCCGCATGGAGAGTGAGCGAGAGCGTCAGGAAGCGGGGAGGCTCGACTCCGAAGAACTCTTCCATGATCGCGTCGCCGAGCTCGTCGTACTTCGCGCCTCCGATTCCGTGGATGAAGAGATCGGAGAGGAAGAGCCGCGCGAACATCGTCGTGGTGAGCGCCCTGGTGCGGAGGCGGATCCCCTGCTCCGGCAGCTCGCGAAGCCGTTCCACCGCGCAGCACGCAGTCCGGTCGGCCGACAGCGGCAGGACGATGAACGGCTGATCCTCTCCCGCGATCCAGAGCGACGTCGAGTCGCCCGACGTGCGCGCCCAGAGGGCCCGGCGACGCGGATCACGATCGCGCCAGACCCAGAAAGGCGCTTCCAGCCGACCGTCGCGATCGACTCCGAGATCGGCGACCGGGTGGTTCTTGCTGCGGATCCGATAGAGACGCCTGTACGCGGCGAGCGCGCGATTGTGGATCGTCGAGAAATCCGAGAGCCCGGCGAGCAGGCGGGAGGCGAACCATCGGAAGCCGTCGGTCTCGCAGACGCGGCTGAGCGGCACCTCGAGGTTGCGGATGCCCCACTCGGCTTCGATCTTGCGCCGAGCGGTCGAGAAGCGGAGGCCGACGTTGTGGCGACGGCGGGGGTCGTCGGTCGGCGGTTCCTCGAGAGCCGCGGGCCAGAATCGATCGATCAACGGGTCGGGGATCAGCCCGCCGAGAGCGGCGAGGACACGCTCGCGGAAGTCGGCGAACCGCTCGCGATCCGCGATCGCCTGCGCCTCGTATGGGAGGTCGGCGGTCCAGGAGTCGAAGGCGACGACCTCGCGACCGAGCCCCTCGGCCCTCATCGTCGGTACGCGAAGGATCGGACCCTTGGGGAGATCGTTGTCGACGATCAGATTCAACGCGGTAGCGCCCGAGCGTCGCGCAATGGCGGCGAGAGCGAAATTCTTGACCCAGACGCCCGGATGAAAGAGCTCGGGCTGATGCCCCGTCGCGACGATCCGCCCGAGGTCGAGGTCGTCGGGCGGTGCGTCGAGTCCCATCGACGCGTGATGATCTCGAGCCGCGGCGATCACCTCGCCGCGCGCGAATTCAGCGAGGATGTCGGAGCGACGCCCCTGGACGTCGAACGTCCGCTGGGGGAGCCTGCGTTCGACCGCCGCCGGGATCTCGGAGAGCGGCGGAACCTCGAGAAACGCGGCGTCGCTCGAGGGGGCTCGCAAGTGCGTATGCCGCATCAGCAACAGCCCTCCGCGACGGGCAGTCGCGCACGTCGGAGCGCCTCCGCGAAGACGTCGAGGTAATGTCGGAGACGGTAGTCGGCGTCGTCGAGAGCGCCTCCGAAGGCACGTTTCTCGTCGAGGTAGATCAGCGGAACCGCGACTTCCTTGATCACGAGGCCGTGCTCGACCGCCTGGACCCAGACCTGGAGGGGCATCGCGTAGCCGAGGTCGGTGATGTCGAACTTCGCCAGGGCCGAGGCTCGGTAGGCCTTGAAGCCGCAGAATGCGTCGGTGAGATTCAGTCCGAGGCATTCGTTGAGTCGTCGAGTGATCTCGACGTTGATCTTGCGGCGCTGTTCGGGCGGCTTCTGCGTCGGGTCGAAGACGCGGAGGTATCGGCTGCCCGAGACGACGTCGGCATCGTTGAGGCCCGCGATCAATTCCGGGATCAACTTCGGTTCGTGTTGACCGTCGCAATCGAGGGTCACCAGACCGTCGAATCCCTCGGCGACCGTCGTGCGGAACATCGTCCGCAACGCGGCCCCGTAGCCGAGATTCGTCTCATGCCGGATCACGCGGACGGTGGGAAATCCGGCGAGGATCTCCGGAGTGGAGTCGCGCGAGCCGTCGTCGACGACGAGCACGTGCTCGGCGTGGCGGAGGACCTCGTGGAGCACGGCCGGCAGGTGGTCGGCTTCGTTGTAGGCGGGGATCGCGGTCAGGATGCGCATCGGAGTTCCTGACGATGGGAATTCGATCACGCCGGCATGAACTCTGCTTGGACGCGTCAGGCTCTCGCCTGGACGCATTCTATTTGCGGGGGGATCGAAGTCAACCATCGGGAAACCGGCGAGATGGAGAGGTTTGCGCGGATTGGGCCGGCTCGTCCGATCGCGCCGCTACCTTGACCGGTCCGCCCTCGCGGTCTTAGCATGTGGTTTGCATCGCCCCGCATCGCGCGGGGTTCGCTATCATCTCATCCTCTCGTGCCCGACCCACTGATGACGAACCACCCGCAGAACGAGCCCGAGCCGTCGAACCCCGAGACGGCCGAGGACGTCGCATCGGCGGAAGCGACCGAGCCGACACCGCCGCCCGAGCCCTGGACCGCCGAGAAGGTGCTCGAGTGGAATGCTTATTATGATATGTATATCGCCATCGGCATCGTTCTCCTCACGCTGCTGATCTCGACCACCCGCGTCACCTCCTCGGCGATCTGGACCCAGCTCCAGAACGGGCGATCGGTCTCGGAGACCTTCTCGCCCCAAGTCACCGATACTCTGAGCTACACGGCCGAGGGCAAGCGCTGGGTGAACATCCCCTGGCTCGCCAACGCAATCCATTATCAAGTGTTCAAGCTCGTGAGCGGGTTCACCCCGCCCGACCCCGAGAATCCGGCGGGCGGACCGGCCCGCGCCGAGCAGTGGGGAATGACGGGGCTGATCTTCCTCGGGGCCCTGCTCCGCGGATTGACGGCGTTCATCCTCTTGTCGATCCGTCGCTCCGGCCCCGGCCTCTGGTGGTCGTGCCTCTGCGTCTTCTTCATGGTCTGCTATACGCTGCTCCCGGCCGATCTGCTCACCGAGGGCGGCTTCGGCTTCGTGCCCGTCGCGGGCGGCCTCTCGGGACGCACCAGCCCGTCGCCCGAGGTCTGGGGCGGCGTCTTCTTCGCCGCACTCCTCTGGATCCTCCACGGCGCGATCCACCTGAAGCGACCGGGCCGCCTCTACCTGGCGGTGCCGCTCTTCCTCCTCTGGGTCAACTTCGACGAGTCGTTCTTCGTCGGCCTGCTCGTCCTCGCGGCCGCGGTCGTGGGCGTCGTCCTCACGCCCCGAAAGAAGCCCGCGGCGCCCCTCAAGGGCAAGCCCGTCGAGTCCGTCGACGACGGCCGACTCTCGCCCAAGACCGCCCTGATCGTGCTCGCGGCTTCCTTCGGAGCGACGTTCATCAACCCGTCGCTCTTCTGGATCTATCCCGCGATGCTCAGCTACTTCCTGCCGATCCCCGGATGGGTGGTCGGCCCCGTCACGATCGATCAGCGCTCGCTCTTCAGCGCTCCGGTCGCGGCCGGGAACGAGGAAGACATGCGCAACGCCCTCAAGGTCCAGGCGTACTTCTTCGTCTGGGTCGGGATCGGGCTCGTCTCGTTCCTCCTGAACCGCCGCCGCTTCAGCTTGCCGCGACTGCTCGTCTACCTCACCGCCGCGGCGTTCTGGGCATCGATGTCGCGCTGGCAGATGGAATTCGGGCTCACGCTCGGCGCAGTCGCCGCGCTCAACGGCCAGGAGTGGTATCAGGACACCTTCGGCGTCGAAGGCAAGCTCGGCCGAGGCTGGACCATCTGGTCGATCGGCGGACGCGCGGTCACCCTGCTGTTGCTCGGTTGGTTCCTCTTCCAGTCGACGACCGGCTACGGCTCCGCGCCGACCGACGCACCCCTCTCGATCGGCTTCAATCCCGCCGACTTCCCCTTCGAGTCGGCCGAGTTCCTCGCGGCGACCCCGCTCGAGGGCCAGGTCTTCAACACCTCGCTCGCGCAGGGCGACGCTCTCATCTGGAAATCGGCGGGGAAGAAGAAGTCGTTCATCGACAGCCGCCGCCATCTCTTCTCGAGCGAGACGATCGCCGCTCACCAAGAGATCCAGCGTGCCCTGAGCACCGACAACGAAGAACAGTGGCGCGAACCGCTGACGAAGTACGGGATCGCCGCGATCATGATCGATCCCGGCCGCTCGCCCAAGACCTATCGCCAGTTGATGACCAGCCCGCGCTGGATCCCGTTCCGCGACGACGGCTCCGTGGTCCTGTTCGGTCGGGCCGACGCCTCGCCCGCCGACATCGCGATCTTCGAGAAGAATCGGCTCGACGCCGAGAATCTCGTCTACAAGAACCCCCAGGTGATCCCGTCGTCGAATCGCTTGCCGCGTCCCACGACCGGCCTCGACAAGATCTACCTGAACCGATTCATGATCCGTCCCGAGCCGAGGAGCATCGCCGCAGCGCGTTGGCTCACGCCCGTGACCCAGGATCCCAGCCTGCCGTTCCTTCCCGATCCGGCGCGGGCCTTGATGGCGATCCGCGAGGCCCGCATCGGGCTCGCCGCGAACGCCGACGACACGATGAGCTATCGCCGGCTCGTCGCCGCATACCGCACTTTGACGCTCGAAGAGAGCGCCCTGCTCGCCGGGATCGAGGTCACCCCCGCCAACACCCAGACGATCACCTCGCTCGCCCCGAATCTCGCGATGTTGGGAACCAGGCGCCGGCAGCTGATCACGTCGTTCAATTATGCGATCCAGACCACGCCGCCCCCCCAGTCGGCCGAGGCTCGGATCGAGCTGGCCTACCTCAACATGGAGCTGGCGCAGATCTATCTCGCGGCGGGCTACATCGACCTCGCTCGCGACCACTTCAAGGCGACGATCGACGGCGTCCAGCCCTCCGACCTCAACGCCGAGATGTTCAACTCGCTGACCACGCAGCTCACCCAGCTCAACCAAGGCATCCAGGAGATCGAGACCCGGTTGCAGTCGATGAGCATCGAGCAGCAAGCCGGCCCGCTCCAGCAGGCGGGCTTCGCTCAGTCGCAAGGGGCGATCGGCATCGCGATCCAGAAGCTCGAGGAGGCCCAGCAGGCGGGGCTCAACCCCAGCCTCGTGAAGGGCAACCTCCTCGATCTCTATTGCGAGGCCGGGATGGTCGACAAGGCGCTCGAGCTCTGGGATTCGGGCAACATCGGCGACCCGAACCTCGATGACCGAGGCGCCGACGGTCGCCCCCGCGCCGGAACCGCCGCCATGCGGCAAGGACGGGTCTTCCAACTCCTCGGCAACTACTCGAGCGCCCTGGGGATCTGGCTCCAGCAGGCCCTGCCCCGCCTCGAAGGCACTCGGATCTCCGAGATCCCCGAAGCCGTGCGATCCTTGATCCGCGGCGACGGCCAGAGCACCGTCCGCGTCTTCCTCGACCAGCCGGAGGAGATGGCCCGGCAGGCCTACTTCGAGTTCGACATCGCGCTCGCGTGCCTCGAGTCGGGCATGCCGGTCGAGGAGACCGCCAAGCACTTCGAGCAGGCCCTCCGGGTGGCTCCCGACCTGCCCGTCCGCCCCGTCATCGAGTTCTACCTGAAGAAACTCGGCAAGCCGATCCCGCCGACCCGCGAGGAACGCGACAAGGCCGCCGCCGCTCCAAAGACCGAGGCGACCAAACCCGCCGAGGCTCCGAAGACCGAGGCGACCAAGCCCGCCGAGGCTCCGAAGACCGAGGCGACCAAGCCCGCCGAAGCTCCGAAGACCGAGGCGACCAAGCCCGCCGAGGCTGCTAAGACCGAGGCGACCAAGCCCGCCGAGGCTCCGAAGACCGAGGCGACCAAGCCCGCCGAGGCTGCTAAGCCGAAGGAGTGATCGGCGAGCTCGCTCCGACGCGTGATCTCTCGGGCAAGAGGGGGAGGCTTCGACTTCGTGTCGGGCCTCCCCTTCTCGTTATCGCGACCGCGCCGAATGCGTCGCCGAACTCACGGGAGCGGGATGAGTTCGACGTTGTCGATCCGGCAGACGACGTCTTGGAAGTCGTCGTTCGTCGAGTACTCCCAGCCGATCAGGTAGCTGTTCGGGATCATCTTGCCGGTCTTCTTGTCGCGATTCGGGTAGATCATCGCCTTGTACGGCTGCTTCGCGAGTCGCGCGTTGACCGCACGCACGACCGCGGGCTCGGTGAAGACGCCGCCGTCGGCGAGCCCGTCATTGGCGACCCAGAGCCCGAAGAGCCCGTCGCCCGGGTCGAAGGTCGTCGTGGTTCCCGTCGCGAGCGGCGGCGGGAGATTCTTGTTCTCCGCCAGGTCCTTCGTCGTGTTCTTGAATCGGTACGACCAGAGCTCGACCTTCTCGGGCTTGCCTCCGGCCTTCGGGCGATACCAGCCGCCGCGATTCACGGTCTCGAGCCCGAGCGCGATCTCGGGAACGTAGGTCACCACGCCGGGACCCGCCTTGCGAAACAGGCCGGCGACGCCGTCGACCGAATTCACCACCGGGTTCGCGAGGTCCGCGTACATCTTCAATCCGTAGCGCGTGTCGAGCACGACGACCCAGTCGGGCTCATTCGGACCGGGGGCGATCTTCGGCTGCTTCGGCGTCTGGCCGTGCGTCGAGCCGATCGAGCAGAGCCCCGCAAACAGCACCAATGCGCATCGCATCGAAATCGGCCGAGTTGCCTTCATCTGCGTTTCCTCGAGAGTCGGGTCGATGGACGAGGGAGACCGGATCGCCCCACTCTACCCGGCAATCGCGCGAGATCGAAGCATTCGGCGCGTTCGCTCGACCGACCGACCGCTCAGGGGGCGGCCATTCCCCGCTTGCGGTCGCTCCGATACGACCAGGCGAATCCCAGGAAAGCGAAGGCGATCCCCAGCAGGCTCAGGATCCTCCCGACGCGGAACGAGTTCGGGTCGTAGGAGTAGACGAGCCGATGCGGCTGGGGCGAGCCCTCGACGAGCGCGCCTCGCATCAGCCGATTGGTTCGCAGGATCGGAGCGGGCTTGCCGTCGATCTCGAGCTTCCAGCCCGGATAGAGCGTATCGGCGAGGATCACGATTCCGTTCTCGACCAGCCGCGCCTCGAGTTCGACGCGCTGCGGGTCGCGGCTCACGATCCGAACGTATTCGTCGGAATGAGCACGCGTATTCATGATCGCTTGCTGAATCGGTCCCGGGTTGGAATCCTCGATCCAGGCGGTCCGGCGCGGGTCGTGGACGACGCGGTTCGGGTCGCGCCAGATCGAGTCGTCGGCGAAGGTCATCTCCTCCATCGGGCGGGCGCGCTGTTCGCGCGAGAGCCCCTTGATCGGCGGCTTGAACCAGGCCTGATGCACGATCCACGCCCGAGGCATGAAGTTGCGATTGCGAACGATCTGAATATCTTCGTCGCGCAACCATTTCTTGATCTGCTCGTCTCGATCGGGGCCGGTGAATCTCCGAGGATCGGGGTAGAGCGGGTCGGCGTCCTGCAAGAGCGAGGCGACTCCCCGCTCGACGTCGGTCCAAACCGTGTATCCGGGCAGGATGAAGTACCGCGTGTTCCAGAGGTCGAAGCCTCGGCGCGGATAATAGATGATGCGTTCATGCGTGCCGATCTTGCCGAGCTGCGCGGCGAGGGCGGGCGTGACCGGCTGGTCGAATGGGCCGAAGAACCACTCGTAGTCGAAGAGCTCCGCCGTGCCCTGCGTGTAGGTGTACTCGACCCCGCGAGTGATGCCGTATTTCGGCTGGAGCGTGTCGCGTTCCCAGCGGAGAAAGTCGAGAACCCGGTCGGGCGAGGGCTCGAGCGCCCATCCGGCGGGGTTCCAGATCGGCATCCGATGGATCCGAAACGGTCCGCCGGCGGGGTCCTTCTTCTCGGCCTCGGCGATCACGGCGAGGTACTTCGGCTCGGCGTCGAACTCGCTCTGAGGCGCGGTGAGGACCGTCGGCGCGTTGGCGATTGCGAGGTCGATCGCGATCACGAGCGTCGCGAGCGCCCCCGCCGTCCCGGGCCGTCGCCTCGCGAGCATCCAGATCAGCATCGTCGAGCCGCCCACGACGAGACCTTGAATCACCGCCCAGGTGAGATCCTCGAGCGCACCCTCCGGCTGGAACGGACCAAACCCCGAGGCGCTCTCGAAACTCCGCAATCGCTCGAGCACGAACGATCGACCGAGGGTGACGATCGACGTTCCCGCAACCGTGAGGACCAGCAAGGCGATCGCTCCCCGCCTGGCGCGTGAGCCGTCGCCGGCGAGCAACCGCTCGAGCCCCGCCCCGGCGAGCACCGCCATCGCCAGGAGCGACAGGCTCAGCAATTTGCTCGGATAGCGGAACCCTTGGAAGCCGGGAAGAGCGATCGACATCGCCCAGTAGAGGCTGCCGTCGCCGTCGCGCAGGTGGCGATCCATGCGAATCGCGTTCGTGTTCTCGGGGTCGCGCGGGCCGATCACCGACTCGAGCGCGGGAATGCCTCGTGCCCAGAAGAGCGGGCTGCCGAACTCCCCGAAGGCTCCGAGAAGACTGAGGACCAGGATCCCCGACATCCAACCCCGCCAAGGCTCGGCCCGGCGAAACCCGAAAGCCGCGAGCGCGAGGATCAGCGTCGTTCCGCCGGCATAGAGCGAGGGGACCCAGATCCGGTGCACCGCCGAGGGCGGGATCGCGCTCACCCACGAGTGGTTCCCGCGCGTGGTCGAGCCGAACACGTTCGGCAAGGCGAATTCGAGGAGCCGAACCGGCTCGAGGCTGAACGGGTAGATGTCGTGCGAGCCCTCGTCGGCCGAGCGACTCGTCAACGAGGTGAACTCCATCACCGGCAGCAGCTGCGCTGCGCTGAGAGCGGCGGCGAGCATCGCCGCGACCGCGAGTCCGATCAAAATCGGCAAGAGTGTGCACGCGAGGCCCTTGCCTCGACGATAGCCTCGGAGCATCAGCAGACCAACGATCGCCCAAGCCGCCATGACCGCGGGCGAGACCCAAGGCGACCAGGCGAACGTCGGAGTCGGCGGACGCGGCGAAGGCGGACGGAGACCGGGGAGGATCGCCGCCGCGGCGAGCACCAACCCCACCCAGACCACGATCGCGATCGCTCCGATCACGATCCCCCGACCGACTCCGCCGCGCCGAGCCGGCGAACCGGCCCGGTTCCGTGCGTAGGCCATGCCCAACGCGTATCCGCCCGCGCAGAGCCCCACGAAATAGGCCGATTGAGGATCGCCCCCGAGCACCTGGAGCGCGAGCACGATCGCGAGCTCGACCAGTGCCGAACGGCGGCCGCCGCGGATCCAACGATCGACGGCCCGCAAGCCGAACGGCGTCCATGCGCCGCCGACCAAGAAGATGATGTTGCAGTACTGGAACAAGATCGGCGCCGAGAAGGCGTACGCGATTCCCGCGACCCCCGAGCCCGCCCAGCCGATGCCGAAGTTGCGAGCCAAGAGCGAGGCGCCGACCACTGAGATCAAGACGTGAACGATCACGTACGTGCGTGCCGCGAGAGGATACGGCAGGGCGGCGTAGATCAACTTGCCGGGATAGAGCACCGCGGCGGTCGGGTTGCCGAGCAGCGGCATGCCCGAGTTCTCCTCGGGCTCCCAGAGCGGCCATCGTCCGGCTTCCCACTCCATCTGCACGCGCTGATAGAGCGGGTAGTAGAAGTGCGCGGCGTCGCGAAAATCGAACTGCTCTCCGAGAAACGCCTCATGGAAGCAGGCCGCGAAGAGCAGGATCACGGCCGCGAGCCAAGGGCCGCCGCGCAGGAGACGGGTCATCCGGTCGAAGTCCATAGCGTGGTGATGCGGTCGAGGGCGAGCCTCGGAATTCCTCGATCGTACCACACTCGGCGCGTGGAAACGCCCGCCGCGGCCGAAGTCGAGCTCCGGCGGCGGCGGGCGCGGATGGGGTTCGCTTGCGACTCAGCGGACGAAGATCGCGTGCGGATCACCGAGCGCGGCCTTGGGGGCCGGCGGCGTGAGCGCGGCACGCGGGTCGATCGTCTTACCGTCGGCGTCGGGCGGGAGCGTCGGCATCTCGAAGGCGACTTCCTCGCTCGTGAGAGCCTTCATGAAGGCCACCAGGTCGGCCTTTTCCTGAGCGGTCAGGCCGAGCGGCTTCATGTCCTTGTCGAGGAAGGGATTGGGATTGCCTCCGCGGTCGTAGTACTCGACCACGGCCTCGAGGGTGGCTTCGCTGCCGTCGTGCATGTAGGGAGCGGTGCGGGTGACGTCGCGAACGGTCGGCGTCTTGAACGCGCCGATCTCCGCGGCATTCTTGGCACCGATCGGCGAGATGGTGAATCGGCCGAGGTCGGCGAAGCGGCCGGTGGCGGCGTTGAACCCGACGCCGAGGTTGTGGAAGAGTTCGTCGGTGAAGTTCTGACCGGCGTGGCAGGAGGTGCAGTTCGCCTTCTTGAGGGTCACGCCCGGATCGAACTCGTCATCTTGGCGAAGGCGAAGGCCGAAGAGGACCATCCCGCGCTTTTCGCTCTCGGTGAGGAGCTTGAGCGTGTCTTCTTCTTGTCCGCGGTCATACTTGTCGTAGCGCGAGTTGCCGGAGAGCGCGGTGCGCTCGAAGGCGGCGACGGCCTTCGCCATGCCGTCGAGGGTCACCTCGGTGCCGAAGACTTCCTTGAACTGTTGCTGATATCCGGGAATCGCGCGAAGACGCTCGACGATCTCGCGGTGGGTTTGCGTACCCATCTCGATCGGATTCTGCGGCGGGCCTTGCATCTGACCTTCGAGCGAGGGAGCGCGACCGTCCCAGAACATCGTGCGGCCGTAGACCGTGTTGAGAACGGTCGGTGCGCTGCGGCCGCCCTTCTGGCCGAAGATCCCGGTCGACACCGGCATCTGATCGGTCCAACCCTTGAGCGGGTTGTGGCAAGTCGCGCATGAGACGGTCGAATCCTTGGAGACGCGTGCGTCGAAGTAGAGCTGCTTGCCGAGAGCAACCTTCTTCTTGGTCATCGGATTCGAGAGCGGGACGACGCCCGTGATCGGCGTGAGACCGAGCGGAATCGCGACGTTCAGCGGCTCGTCGTTGATCAAGGAGGCGTCGGACGGCATCCAGAGGTAGTTCGGGACGAGTGAATCGCCCTTCGACTCGGCCTTCATCGACTCGACGATCTGCGAGACGTCGAACTTGGGAACCGCCTTCTCTTGGCCGACGGCGGGAGCGACCACGATCGCACCCAACAGAATCGCAAGAACATTCCGTTTCATGAAGAACTCCCGGTAGGACGGAACGAGTCGGTGATCACGCGGGCGCGGACGACGAACGGGCCGCGGGGAAACGCGGTGAAACCTTGGACGAACGACGGGGCGGATCGAGCCGATCCGCCCCGTCGGCTCACTTCTTGGCGACGCTCTTCTCGGCGTTGCGCTGGGCGGCGTCGACCAGGTCATCCCAGTGGCGGGTGACGTATTCGGGAGGGCCGCCCTTCAGCGCGACGGCGTGGGCGGCGAGCGTGGTATCGACCATATCGATCGCGTCCCAAGGGCAGACCTGGGCGCAGTGCTTGCAGCCGATGCAGCGGTCGAGATCGACGTCGCACCAGGTTTGGAGGCTGGCGTGTTCCTCGCCCGGAACCTTGTAGATACACTCGACGGGGCAGACTTCGAGGCATGCCTCGCAGCCGGTGCAGCCGTCGGCGTGGATCACGGCCAAGATCTTCGGGACGACCTTGCGGGGCTTGAGGGCGAGCGAAGCGGCAGCCATGGCTCGAGGTCCATCCAGGAGGCGAGAGCTGCGGACGCCGAAGCGCGATCGCCTGCCCTCGACGGTCGTTCAGGGACTAAGTAATAATGATTATCGTTATCCGCCTACCCAGGGTCAAGCTCGACCCGGCGCGGTGTACGGTTTTCTCAAAGATGAGGGGGCGAATCAACCCGCCCGAGCGACGTTGAAGGAGATTCCGCGGATCGGAATGACGGGAGTCGAGGTGCGACGGGTCGACGAATCGAACCGAATCGTCTTCACCGACGAGCGGATGCCCGCCGTTCTGGCGACCCCTTGGTTGATCGCCTACCTCGAATACGCCGCGCGAGACGCGATCGCCCCGTGCCTCGAACCGCACGAGCGCTCGGTGGGCACCTTCGTGGAGGTCGAGCATCTCGCGCCGACGCCCGAGGGATTCACGGTGACCTGCCGTTCGCGAGTGATCCGCGTCGACGGGACGATCGTGACGTTTCAGGTCGAGGCCCACGACGGTCAGGAGACCGTCGCCCGCGGGATCCATCGCCGTCGGATCATCGACACCGATCGATTCCGGCGTCGTCTCGAGAAGAAACACGCCGCGCGGAACGCCGGGTCGGGCTCGGCCTGAATCGGGGCCCTCGGCTCAGGCGAGGGCTCGTCCCATCTCGAAGATCTCCTCGGCGTCGAGCACGCGATCATTCGCCGTGAAGAGCGCTCGAACGGCGGCTCGATGGATCTTCATCTTGGTTCCGCCGACGCCGAGGGCTCCCCAGCAGCGGATCCCTTGGCGCTCGACCGCCTTGTCGTTCGCCTCGACGCCTTCGATCCCGAGCGGCGGAACGGCGTTGAGGTCGATGAGCACACGGAGCCGCTCGAGCTTGGAGCGCACGGCGTAAGGAAGCAGGCAGGCGCCCGTGGTTCCCGAGGCGACGACCACGGCGACGTCCGCCAGGCCGGCGGACAGGCTCGCGTCGTCGCCGGTCTCGAAGGCGTCGACCCGGGCTCCGACGGTCGCGCTCAGCGACTCGGCCGCGTCGCGGGCGCGGTCGAGCCGTCGCGAGCCGATCGAGACGCGGGCGCCTTGGCGGGCGAGCAGTCGAGCGACCCGACGCCCGACGGGGCCGGTCCCGCCCAGAACCGCCGCGCGAACGCCTTCGACCGAGCCGCCCGCGCCCTCGATCGCGGCGAGCACGGCGGCGGCCGCGGTCGTGTTGCAGCCGTTGGCGTCGAGGATCGCGGACACGCGGAACGGCCCGAAGAAGGTCGACTTCACCGCCTCGAAGAGCGCTTCGCCCGCGGCGACGTCCGACCCGCCGACGAACACGGCGGTCGACTTCAGATCCGAGAATCCTCGCGTGAACATCGCTCCGAAGATGAGATCCTTGACCTTTTCCGGGGTCACTCCGCCGTGCCGGAAGAGGTGCTGGACGCCCGCGTCGACCGCCACGACGCCGTCGAAGACGCTCGGCTGCGGGTCGGCGTCGAGCTGGATCAAGATCGTCGGCTTCTCGGTGCTCATCGAGCGGGTTCCTGTCGTGGGAGCGACGCGGAGGGGCGTCGGCGATGGAAAAACGGACCCGCCCCCGTCGCAGCACGAGGGAGCGGGCCCGGTCGGTCGGCTTCGATCTCGAGATCGACCTGGATCACTCGGCGAAGGGGTGCTTGGCCGAATCCTTGGCGGAGACGACCTCGGCGGCGGTCGGCGTGCCGGCCATCGCGTTCTTGATCGACTGCTTGACGGCGGCGTAGTTGTACTCGAGGATCTTGGCGTTCGACTCGGCGGCGGGGTGGATGAACACGCCGCAGACGATGACGAGGTCTTCGGCGTCGGCGGCGGGGATCGTGCCGTCGGCGACGCTGTCGGCAACCGCCTTGGCCACCGCGTACTGCGCCGGGCCGAACATCTGGACGGCCTGCTTGAGGTTCTTCATCGTCACCTTGGTGATGGTGACGGTGGCGGGCTTGACCATCAAGTTGGGCGTGAGCACGGCGAGCAGGCTGGTGTGACCCTGCGACTGCGTCGCGAGGGCGCTCGCGAACGCCTGACCGACCGGACCGGTCTTCTTGCCGATCAAGAGGTCGATGTGGGCGATCTCGTTGCCTTCGCCGTGCAGCGCTTCGCCGATCCGCAGGGTGTAGTCGACGGACATCGTGTGCAAACTCCCGTGGGTGAATCCTGGAGAAGTCAGGGCGAATTCGACGAAGGAGAGGGTCGACCTCCCCGAGCCGCGCGATCTCGACCCCAGCATCGAAACGAAGATCATAACAGTCCGCGACCGACTCGCAACCCCCGGCCCGGCCCGCTCGCTGCTGGGCTGCCGGATCTTCCGCGACCGCGTGGTCGACGTCGGCGAGCCGCGGGCCGGTCGACGGGGAGTCGAATCAGAAGGACCAAGGAAAGATCCGCAGTTGAGGTTTGGGCGTCTCGGCGTCGGAGGCGATCAACTCGACGCGCCCTTTGGAATATCGATACGTTTCGACGACATGATCGGGCTGGGCCGTCTTCATCGAGACCGCGGCGAGCCAGGGGTAGATGTGGACCTTGACGACCCAGGTCTCCGGGCCGGCGGGCGCGACGTCGACGATTCCGCCGTGCCAACCGATGAACCGGACGGTCCCGTCGCGGAGCAAGGGTTGATCCTGGAGCCAGGCAAAATGCGCGTCGCGAGCGGGCGGACGGAGGTTTCGATTCGAGAGCGCCTGGGCGATCTCGCGCTGGAGCTCGAGCATCTCGCCTCGAGCATCGGGGTGGGTGACGATCTTCGTCCCGCGATCCTCGGTGAATTGGGCGGGATTCGGCGCGGGAATGGCGCGGGGGTGATTCCCGTCGATCCGATGGACGGGCAAGAGCCCGCGACGTACGAGCTCCAGCCTCGACTCGAGATCCCGGAGTCGCGCGAGAGCTTTGGGGTCTTGGGCCCATCTCTCGCGAAGCGACGCGATCGTCTCGACTTCCTTCGCCGCCGCGTCGGGCTTCGCGGACGACTTCCCGGACGAATTCGTCGCGCGACTCTCCCTCGCGGGCGATTGCCGGGCATCGCTCGCGGATGCGAGCAGGACGACCGAGACGGCCGAGACCATGACCGATCCGACAAGTATTCGACGTTGACGCGTCATCATGCAGCCTCCGGATCTTGCCTCGAGGCGAGGTGGTGGGTCGCGTGTGTCGATGCGTGCCTGGGAATCCAGTGTGATGGTCGCGAAATCGATGTGTGAATGCAAGCTCATTCGATCGAGAACGGCGGCGGGGCCTTTGCTCGACCGAGGTTCAAGGCGAGGTGGGATCCTCTCCGGGCCGCGGCTCGACTTCGAACTCTCCGAAAAGAAAGGTTGAATCGATCGGGACGACCTGTTCCAATGTGCGCGGTGGCATGTTCGATCATGCCGAACGAAGCGGCGACCGCGGGTCGCCGGACGGTCTCTCTTCTTCCAAAGGGGTCTCACCGATGCGGAAGTTCCTCCCTGTCTTCGCCGCCGCGTTCCTCTTCGTCGGTCTCAGCCTCGTCGCTCGCGCCGACGAAGGCAAGGAAGTCACGGTCGAGGGCGACGGCGTCTGCGCCAAGTGCTCGCTCAAGGAAACCAAGGTCTGCCAGAACGTGGTCAAGGTCGAGAAGGACGGCAAGACGACGACCTACTACCTCGCCGCCAACGACCTCTCGAAGAAGTACCACGGCAGCAGCGGCATCTGCACCGGCACCGTCAAGACCAAGGTCACCGGCGTCTGCAAGAAGGACGGCGAGAAGCTCGTCATCACCGCGACCAAGATCGAGAAGGTCGACTGATCGAGGCGAGCCCGCCCCGATCGAACGTCCCGGATTCCTCGAGCCCGGCCCGTGCTCTCTTCATCGAGAGCGCGTGTCGGGCTCTTCGCGTCTCTCGACCACGGACCGCGACCCCTTTCGGGAGCCGGCAACCATGAATGCGGTCGCGATCGTCGCCGCGAGCGGCCGGATGCTCGCGGCCTCCGCGCTTCGGGCTGGGTTCTCGCCTTGGATCATCGACGCCTTCGCCGATGCCGACACCCGCGCCCTCGGCCCGACGGTTCGCGTCGACCTCGACGACTTCGGCTCGCAAGCGCTCGACCGGCTCCGCGAACTGCCCGATATGCCTTGGATCTACGGCGGAGGGGTCGAGAACGATCCCGACTTCGTGGAGATCGCGTCGGCCGAGCGTCCGCTCCTCGGAATCTCGGCCCCGACCCTTCGCGCGGTTCGCGACTTCGATCGAGTCCGCCAGGCTCTCGAAGGAGAGTCGATCGCGCTTCCCGAGCGTCTCGAAAACCGACCGAGTACCGGCGACGCGCGCCTGCTCGTGAAGCCGAGGCGCTCGGCGGGCGGAGTCGGGATCCGCGAACTCGCGCAGGGCGACCCTTGGCCCGAGGGGGATGTCGTCGTCGAGCGTTTTGTCGAGGGGAAACCGATCGGCGGACTCTACCTCGCAAGCGACCGAGGCGTCGAGCTCTTGGGGATCACGCGACCGACCGCCTGGCTCGAGCGCTCGATCTCACCGTTCCTGTATCGAGGAACCGTCGGCCCGATCGCGACTCTGCCGGAAGTCTCCGCCGCCGTCGAACGCGCGGGTCGGGTGATCGCGGGTCGCTTCGGCCTTCGCGGGCTGTTCGGAATCGACTTCATCGTGGACGATTCAGGTCGAACGACGCTGCTCGAGGTCAACCCGCGCCCGACGGCGTCGCTCGAGGTGATCGAGCTTGCGCTCGGACGGTCGCTGCTGGCCGAGCACGCTGCGATCTTCGGGGTTCACTCCGGCGCGACGCCGCGCCCCGCGTCGCGTGCTTGGGGCCGAGTCGAGAAGGTCGTGATCTACGCCGAGTCCGAGCTGCTGGTCCCCGCCGACTGGTCGCCGCCCTCTCCCGCCGACGACCCTTGGAGCCCTTGCGAACTCGTCGACGTACCGACGCCGGGCACGCGAATCCCTAGCGGATCCCCCGTGTTCACGATGCTGGTCGCCGGTCCTCGGGTGAAGCGCTGCGACCTCGGTCGGATCTGGAAGCGCCGGCGGGGCTTGATCGCGGAGTGGAGCGAGAACGCGCGGAGGCAACGAAGCGAGCCGCGTCGCCCCTCGCTCGAGGAGTGACGCGGCTCGTCGATTCGTTCGCCTCGGCTCGACTCGCGATCAGCGAGCACCCGGGCCGATCGTCGGGATGTTGGCGTTGCGGTTCTGGCCGCCGCCGCCGTCGAAGCCGTTGATCGGCACGTCGATCGACTTGATGTTCCGCACGGTGAAGCTGTACTGGAGCATCGAGTTCAGCACCGTGTTGAACGGAGCGGCGAGTCGGTCGAGGAAGACCGTGGTTCGGACGATCGGGTCGCGGTAGACGACGATGCGGTCGCCGGGCATGAGCTGATAGTTCGTGGTCGAGTCGCCCGCGTTGACGATCGCCGCCATGTTGATCGGCAAGACCTGTTCACACGATGCGCCCGGGGGCGCGGGCCGCACCAGGCGGATGTTGACGGTCGACGCCGTCGGGATCAATCCGCCGGCATAGTTGATCGCGTCGAGCACGGTCTCGTTGCCGGTGATCGGCAGGCGGCCGGGCGAGGCGACGTCGCCCTGGACGTAGTACACCTTGCTGTTGTACGCGGTGACGTCGACGAACACCCGGTCCGACTTCTCGGGCTCGACGTCGACGAATTCGTTGGTCTGCTCGTTGAGCCGCACCAGCCCGAGCGCCTGGTCGGTGAGGTACTCGCGGAGGTGGAGCACGATCTTGGTCTTGATCTGGGGGATCGTGAGGCCCGCGACGTAGACCTCGCCGTAGAATCCGAGGCTGATCTTGCCGTCGGGACGGACGAGTCGTTCGCCGGTGATCTGGCGTCCGGGCAAGGCCTCGAGCACCTCGACCAAGATCAGGTCGGGCGGTTCGACGACGTATTCGGGGAGCGTGACCTTGGTGAACTCGCGAGGAATATTGCTCTTGGCGATCTTTTCCTCGGGCGTTCGCACGGTCTGGCAACCCGTTCCCGCAACGATTGCGAGTACGAGGAGCGGGACGAACCGGCGGCTGAGGAGCACTGTGCGATCCATGCGACACTCCTGCCCGGCAAACCATTACCGGCATAGAACGGCCGACGGGCCGGGGGCACGCGTCGAGGCCGGAAGGCATCCCTGACTCACGGCAAACCGATCGGCCGCCCGCGGGGCCCGCAGCCTCCGGCGGTCGAGATCCGGGCGGGCGCGGGCCTTGGGCGCCCGCCGCGTCCTCCGATTCGGTCTTGACACCTGATCTATCGGCAAAGCCGCCGTCTCGGGTGAACGCTTTCCGAGATCGATCGCTCAACGCCCCTTGGACGGGACGAGACCGCGGTGGAAGTGAGAGCCCGCCGCCGCGCCCCCGCCCACCCCGCGCTGGAAGTAACCACGAGCCGATGCCGCCGGGACCCGGGCCGGCACCGCGAGAGAACGCGTCGGCGTGGTCCTCGGTTCGTCGCGGATCCCGCTCAGGCGACCCGTGCCCAGGCCGAGCGTCGCCTGCTGGCCCGCGAAGAGATACCAGCCGAGGTCGGCCTTGTTGTAGCCGCCGTTCATCAACATCGGGTTGACCCAGGGATTCATGTACGGGTTCGCATAGAGCGAAACCGCCATGGGGCGGGTCGACGGCGTCTCCCCCAGGTTGACGTTGGTGCGGGCACTGGTCACCGATGCGCGGCTCGACACCGACGGGATCGATTCGGGCAGGATCGAATTCGAGCCGGTCGCGCCGGTCGAGCTCGACGATTGAGCCGACGCCGCGCCCGCGAACACGCTCGAGGCCGCGAGCAGCGCCGCCGCGAACCCGCCGATCATCCTGGATCGTCTACGCATCGGGATCCTCCCTCTCGAAACCGGCACGCCCGACACTCCGTCGAGACATCTCCTCCATCGACGCGCCCCAAGCGGCGAGTCCAGGCTTTCGGCGACCTCCCTCTTCGTCCCAGCCGCACGACCGGAATCTTCGGAACATCGCTCAAAACGTGCAGATTCTCCGTATTTCCTTGCTTGTCTGAATTCCCTGAATTGACTTGAGTGTGCGTCCTCCCAAGCCCGATGGAAATCACCAAGAACACCGGATGACCCGGCGCGTCTTCGTGCGGAAGACCCGACCGGAGCGATCTCCCCCGCAACCACGCGTGAGGCGAGGATGAAACGCAAGACATGGATGGGTTCCTGGATCCCGGCCGCCCTGCTCTTCGCGGGGACGTTCGGACTCCCGACCGACGCCGAAGCGCAGCTCTTCCCGAATCTGACGATTCGTCGCCAGAGGATCGAGCCGGTGGTCGAGCCGCCGTTCTACTCCCACGTGCGGCAGAACTATTACGGATACTTCCCGACGTGCTGGCAGAAGTTCCCCGAGGGCTGGAACTGCCCGTGCCCGAACTCGGAGGTTCCCGACGTCGCGGCGGCGTTCAAGGCCCGTCCGCGCGACGAACGGCCCGAGCTGCCGGAAGACGATGAGTTCGAGATGCCGGGCGACGGCGGCGTGCCCGCCCCGGGCGGCGCCGGAGCTCGCCCGCCCGCGAACAATCTGCCCGCGCTCCCCGGCGACACGCGTTCGCCGTTCGAGCTCGACAGTCGCCGTCCCGACGACCTGCCCGCGCCGAACGACGGCGGCCGCATCCGCGACCTCCAGACCCCGCCCGCCGGCGGAACCCCCAGCCCCGCGCCCGGCGGTTCTCGCCCGATGCCGCCCTCGGGCGGTCGCGGCGTCGACCCGTTCGCACCGAGCTCGGCGGTCTCTCCGCCTTCGACGTCGATGAAGCCGAGCGCCTCGCTGCCCGAGATCGTCGTCTCGGCCGCCCCGGTCGGAGATGCGCCGCGAGCCGCCGGCCGCCCGATGCTCGACCTGCCCGAGCTCACCGGCCCCGCCTCGGCCGGAGCGCCGCCGGTCGTCGAGATCCAGCCGTTCCCCGGCTCGCTGCCGGCGGGCAACGGGATCGTCGACAACACTCCGCTGGCCGGACCGGCTCCCCGCCCCGAGGCCGCCCCCGCTCCTCCCGCGCGGCGGACGAGCCTGATCGGCGGACTGTTCGACGGCTTGAATCGCCGCCGCCGTTGATCGGTTCCTTCCCAACGTATCCGCGGAATCCGCGAATCCGGTAGACGACGCACGGCCCGCGCGGGAGTTGACCCCCGCCCCGGGCCGTGCTTCATTCTCTGCGTCCTGCGATTCCGCGAGCCCATTGGATTTCGCCCTCCAAGGAACCCGCGTCGCGCTCCGTCCCCGAATCTGTCGCGGCTCCCGACTCTCCGCGCCATCGCCCGAGACGCACGAATGGAATTGATCCTCGCCAGTACGTCCCCCTACCGGAGGAGCCTGCTCGAGCGCCTCGGCCTCGAATTCCAGGCGGTCGACCCGGGCGTCGACGAGTCGGCCTCGAAGAGCTTGGGGCTCGACCCCTCGATGCTCACCGAACGCCTCTCGGTCGCGAAGGCCCTTGCCGTGCTCCGGCGCTTTCCCGACGCGACGGTGATCGGAGCCGACCAGGTCGCCGCCATCGACGACCAGATCCTCGGCAAACCCGGAAGTCATGAGGCGGCCGTCGAGCAACTCACGCGGCTCTCGGGGCGATCGCATCAACTCGTCACCTCGACCGCTGTCGTTCAAGGCGAAACGATCTGCACTCATCTCGACATCACGATCATGACCGTGCGTCGACTCACGCGCGGCGAGATCGAGCGCTACCTCCTCGCCGATCGCCCCTACGACTGCGCCGGGTCCTACAAGGTCGAATCGCGCGGGATCGCGCTGTTCGACTCGATCCGTTCGGAAGACCACACGGCGATCGTCGGGCTGCCCTTGATCGCCGTGTCGACCCTGCTCCGCCGTCTCGGATTCAACATCTGAGCGAGCGCTCGACCCGTCGCCTCAACGAGCGAGCTTCCAGGCGTTGTCGAAGAAGCCCGACGCCGCGGGTTCGTCGCCGCCGGACGCCGAGAAGACCGCCCAGTCGCCGAGTCGCGGGAACAGGAGTGCATTCGTTCCGATGAAGTCCGACGGGCGGAGCGTCAGCCCCGAGTTGACGACGAGATACCGCCTCGGCTCGAGCGGATTCACGGTGATGAACACGGGCACGTGCGTCGAGGCATCGTAGTCGGCGTCGAGCCGGAACCGCGACTTGTTCCAGGCGACCGGGAGCTCCTTCGCCGCCCGCGCGAGCAGGGCGTTCGAGCCGGGATCGCCGAAGACGACGAGATGCCGCGCCGCGATGTCCTCGGCGGTGACGTCGACGTCCCGCTTCACGGGGACGTCGCCCCGGAGATACTTGCTCCAGGTTTCGCGGAAATCGTTCATGCGTTGTTTCGTCCATTCGGCCGTCCGCGGATTCCACGGGGTTCCCGTCGGCTCGACGACGAGGATCGGTCCGAGGAAGGCGTCGTCGATCGGGCCTTGCAGGCCGGGCCGCTTGCGGCGGTCGACATTCTCCTCCCAGGCTCGCGACTGTTCGTAATCGAGCATCGACCAGCCCATCTCGCCCTTGCGGAAGTAGACGCGCGGCAGGAGCCCCTTGACCGCCTCGCGAAGTGGGAACGCCGCGCCGTCGATCTCGACGGTCTCGGCCGCCGCGCGGTCGACGGCGATCAGATTGACGTTCTCCGTCGAGAGCTTCGCGCGGGACTCATCGATCGACGCCTCCACGGTCGCTCGCTCATGGATGCGAGGCATGCCTTCGACCGCGAACCACGCCGCGCGTCCCGTCCTCGGCGTGTAGGTGACGAATCGCACCCGCGTCGGCAGGGTGTTCCTTCCCTTCGCCGCGCGTTCGTCTCGGAAGGCGCGGAGGAGCTCCTCGCTCGCGGGGTCGACCTTGTGCCCCATCCCCTTGCCGACGATTCGGCGGAAGTCGATCCCCTTCCCGACCGTCAACAACCCGTCGACGTCGAACGCGAATCCGAGCGTCTTCAAGGCTTCGAGGATGTTCTCGGAGGCCTGGAGCTGCGGGTCGAGCTCGCCGCCGTAGCCCGCGATCGGCACGTTGAACGCGTTGAGCGCGTAGTCGCGCGCGTCGTAGATGTGGAGGAGCTTCTCGCGCCAAGCGGGGAGATCCTTCTGCTTGGCGTACTTCACGGTCTCGGAGAATCCCGCCCCGGCGTCGACGGCGGCCCAGACCGCCGGGTATCGGAGTCCGAGGTGCCACGCGCCGGCGCCGCCCATGGAGAAGCCTCGGAGCAGCACGCGATCATCGTCGACGCGGAACTCGCGCTTGACGGCGTCGATCGCCTCGAAGACGTCGGCCTCGCCCGCCCATCGGTAGGCGTTGTTCGTCCGGCCGAAAACGTGCAGCACGAGTCCGGGAGCCTTCGCCGACGCCGCGGTGCGTGCGCGATCGTGAAGGAACCGGACCTCGTGGAGATTTCCTCCTCGCCCGTGGAGCACGACGTCGAGCCGGCTCGCCGCGTCGCGATCGAAGCCGTCGGGCACCACGACGAAGTAGGGCTGGATCGAGCCGTCGACCTTCGAGCGGTACCCCCGCGCCGACGCCCCCTTCTCCGCGCGCCATGGTCTCTTGCCCGCGGCGAGCTCTCTCGAGCGGGCGAGCCCTTCGTCGAGAACGCGGAGCGCCATGCCGGCGTCGTTCTTCGTGAAGAACTCGCGATGCCGAAGGATCCAGACGCCCGCTTTGTGGAAGACCGCGACGCTCGCCCAGTCGTCGTCGTGAACCTTCCCCTCGAGCGGCCGAATCGCCGCTTCGAGCGCTTGGACCTTCCCGCGAATCGACTCCAGCTCCGCCTTCGTCGGCTCGACCTTGGCCGGCGGCTCGAACTTGGGGGCCTGGGCGAGCGCCGCGGAGGCGAACGAAGCCAGGACGGCGAGAGATCGGACGAGCGCGAGCCGACGGTGCATGGCGATGATCCCGAGGTGGCCACGAAGTCGCAACGGCCACAGACTGGCGCGCCTGGGACGCGGATTCAAGTCGTCGCCCGCCGACTCGAGCCCGACACGAGACCATTCCGCCGCGGCTTGGTATCATTCCGACTCGAGATTCGGGCGCCGCCGACGAATATCCGAGAGTGGCGAGTCCGGGCACCGAGGTCGAGTCCATGCGGAATCCCAAGATCGTACTCGCCGTCTGTCTCGCCTCCGCGCTGATGCTCGCGGCGGCGGCCTGGCTCACCAACTCGGTGCGCGAACTCCACGACCGACTCGCTGCGATCTCGCCGATCCTGGCGACCGGCGTCACGCTCACCGCCGTCGCAGGCGCGGCGACCTTCGGAGTCGCCGCGGCCAGGGTCGTGCTCCGCCTGACGCGCGACCCTTCGACGAAACGCATCGCCGTCCCCCGCGACGTCGTCGCCGCCGCCGATCTCCAGACCGAGCGCGCCGCCGAGTCGATCGCGCAGGTCGCGGATCCCGAAGCGCGGGCCCGCCTCGGCGGCGAGCTCCAAGCCCTGTGCGACGATTGGAAGGCTCGCAGATTCCACGTCGTCGTCTTCGGCAACGTCTCCTCGGGCAAGACTTCGCTCATCAATGCACTCGTCGGTCGCGAGGTCGGCAAGACCGAGGCGGTGATGGGCACGACGCGCTCGGGAGAGAATCATACCTACACGATCGAGGATGTCGAAGGGACCGTGCTCCTCACCGACACGCCGGGAATCTCCGAGATGGGTCCCGGCGGCATCGATCGCGAGTCCGAAGCCCGCGACCTCGCCGCGCGGGCCGATCTCCTGCTCTTCGTCGTCGATCACGACTTGACGCGCACCGAGTACGAGCCGCTCGTCGCTCTCGCGCGACGCGGCAAGCGGTCGATCGTGGTGCTCAACAAGAAGGATCGCCTACCCGACGCCGACCGCGACGAGATCCTCGGCAAGCTCCGCGAACGTCTCGCGGGCGTGGTCGCGGCCGACGACGTCGTGGCGATCGCCGCGCACCCTCGGCCGATCGCCGTGCGACTCCGTCGCGCCGATGGATCCGAGGAGACTGCTTGGGAATCCGAAGCGCCCGACCTCGCCGACCTCCGAGCCCGCATCGCGCGGATCCTCGACCGCGAGGGCGACGCACTCCGCGCCGGCAATCTCCTCCTCCGGGCCCACCTCGTCTCCAAGGCGGCCCGCGATCAGCTCACGAACGAGCGCGACGCCGAAGCCCGTGCGGTCATCGACCGGTTTCAATGGATCACCGCCGGAGCCGTCTTCGCGAACCCCGTGCCCGCGCTCGACCTCCTTGCCGCGGGCGCCGTGCAGTTCCAGATGATCAGCGAGATCGCCGCGGCCTACGGAGTCGAATTGTCGACCGCGCATGCCCGCGAGATCGGCGGTCGGCTCGTCCAGTTGCTGGTGAAGCTCGGAATCGTCGAGGCATCGACCTCCGTCGTCGCCGGACTCTTCAAGTCGACGCTCATCGGCTTCGCCGCCGGAGGCGCGATCCAGGCGGTCTCGATGGCCTACCTGACCCACGTCAGCGGTCACGCCTGCCTCGCCTACTTCCGTCGAGGTCAGTCATGGGGCGACGGCGGCATGGAGGCCGAGCTCGAGAAACAATATGAACTCGCCTCCCGCGCCGAGTTCCTCGAGAGCTTCGCGCGGCAGGCACTCGGCAAGTTCCGCGATCGATTCTTCCACGCCAACCCTTCCGACCGCGACGACGCCGGAGGATCCCGACGATGATCGAGCGACCGCTCCGTATCTTTCGCTCGATCGCCGAATTGCAGTTCGCCCTCCGCGACCGCACGATCACGGCGCGCTCGATCGTCGAAGATTGCATCGATGCTCATCGGCGTTGGGATTCGCGCGTTCATGCCTGGGTCTCGTTCGACGCCGAAGGCGCCCTGCTTCGCGCCGACGCAGCCGATCGCGACCTCCGCGCGGGGCGCCCCGTCGGTCCGCTCCACGGCATCCCGATCGGCGTCAAGGATATCGTCGACGTCGAGGGATACGTCACTCAGGCGGGGGCGAAGCACTGGTCCGACGCCCCCGCCGCTGCCGATGCGCCGATGGTCGCCCGGCTTCGAGCCGCCGGCGCGATCATCCTCGGAAAAACCGTCACGACGCCTTATGCCTGGATCGATCCGCCCGCGACGCGCAACCCCTGGAATCTCGACCGCACGCCCGGCGGATCCTCGAGCGGATCGGCCGCGGCCGTCGCCTCGGGCCTGGCCGTCGCCGCGATCGGCACGCAGACCGGCGGTTCGATCATTCGCCCCGCCGCGTTCTGCGGCGTCGTCGGCTGGAAGCCCGCAGGCGGATCGAAGCCGTCGCTCCACGGCATCGTGCCGTTCGCCCACTCGCTCGACATCCCGGGATTCTTGACGCGATCGGTCACCGATATCTACACGCTTCATGAGTCGACCGTCGGTCCGATCGCCCCGCCGCGCTCCCCGATCGCGTCGCATCGTCGTATGGCTGAATGCTTGCGTCGACTCGACGACTCGATCGACGCCTCCGCCGGCGCCGACGCGATCGGCGAGCGCCTCCTCGATTCCGGCGTCGCATTTCGCACCGCGCCGCGGCTCGGCCGGATCCGCGGAGTCTTCGAGTCGCGTGCCGATCCGATCATGAACGAAGCGCTCGATGCCGCCGCCGATCGCTGGAGCCGCGACGGCTGCGAGATCGTCGAGGTCGAGCTCCCCGAGATCTTCGAACGGATCCACGTCGCCCACCGCATCGTCATGGCGTTCGAGGCCGCGCAGGTCCACGGCGAGCGGTTCGCACGTCTCCGCGACGACTATCCTCCGCGCATGGCCGCGCTGGTCGCCGAAGGGCTCGAGATCGACGAGCGATACTATCTCGATGCTCTGGCGATCGGCCGCCGGGCGTCGGAGTTCTTCCGTCCCGATCTCGACGCGTTCGTCTTGCCCGCCGCGCTCGGGCCCGCCCCGGGCCCCGAGACAACGGGCGATCCGTTCTGCAACTCGCCTTGGACCTTCGACGGCCGACCGAGCATCTCCGTGCCGATCGGACTCGACCCGTCCGGCCTGCCGCTCGCCGCGCAACTCGTCGGCCGAACTCCGGCCGCGGCCGAAGCCGACCTCCTCGGCGCGGCGCATTGGTGCGAACTCGACCCCGAGGTCTGGCCGCTCGATATCGATCGGGAGAAGCGTTCATGAGTGAAATGATCGATCAAGCAACCGCTCCCGGTTCCGACGACCTTCCCAAACTCGACGACCTCCTCGCACGGCTCGACCCGGCGACCACCGACCCCGACACCCTCGTCGAACGCGCCCGCGCCGGGCTCGACGCCCTGATCGCCGGCTTGAAGCTCGAACCGAGCGAGGCCCTGCTCGTCGCCGACGAGATCCGCGGTCTCGAGGAGATCTCCGCGAAGCTCGACGCCTCGACCGTCGAGATCGCTGCGTTCGGCATGGTCAGTCGCGGAAAATCGAGTCTCTTGAACGCACTCCTCGGTCGAGACGCCTTTCGATCGGGAGCGACGCACGGCACCACCGTCAAGCGTGAAGCCGAACGCTGGGAGGCTTCCGCTCCCACTCCGGCGGGCTTCGAGGAAGCCAAACTCGTGCTCGTCGATACTCCGGGGATCGACGAGGTCGGCGGCGAGGTTCGCGAGACCTTGGCGCGCGACGTCGCTCGACGGGCCGACCTCATCCTCTTCGTCGTCTCGGGCGACATGACCCGGCGCGAATTCGAGGCGCTCGCCGAACTCCGCGAGGCCTCGAAACCGATCATCCTCGTCTTCAATCAGGTCGATCGCTACCCGGAGTCCGACCGCGACCAGATCCTCGCCAAGATCACCAACGAACGCGTCCGTCAGATCCTGCGACCCGAGGACGTCGTCCCCGCCGCCGCCAAGCCCGACGCCTATCGTGTGAAGATCCAAGCACCCGACGGGACGACCTCGGTGGTCTGGGAACGCCCCGCGCCCTTGATCGAGCCCTTGAAGCAACGCATCCTCGAGGTTCTCGAAACCGAGGGCAAAGCGCTCGTGGCGCTCAACACGCTCCTCTTCGCGGGCGACATGCACGAGGCGATCACCGCGCGAAAGTTCGCGATCCGCGACGACGCCGCCAACCGCCTCATCTGGCACCATGCGATCGCCAAGGGGGTCGCGGTCGCCGTCAATCCCGTGCCCGTCGCCGACCTGATGGGCGGGCTCGCCGTCGACGTCGCCATGATCGTCGCGCTGGGCCGGGTCTACGGGGTGCCGATCACCAAGACCGCGGCGCGCGGCATCGTTCGCGAATCGATCAAGACCTTGGGAACTCTCGGCGCGGTCGACGTCGTGAGCAAGCTGGGGATCGTCGGCCTGAAGTCGCTCTTGGGCGGCGCGACGATCCTGAGCGGCGGACTCGCCGCGCCCGTCACCGCTCTCGGCTACGCGGCCGCGGGGGTCGCCGTCGGGGGAACCGCCGCCGCGACCTCCTACATCCTCGGCGAGGCCGCCAAGGTCTATCTCCGCCGCGGCAAGGACTGGGGACCCGACGGCATCAACACCGTGATCCGCGAGATCCTCGACCGCGCCGATCGCGACTCGGTGATCGCGCGGCTCGAGGAGGAGTTGAAACGCAAGATCGGGATCGGCAAGTGATTGCGTGAGGAAACATTGCCGATGATCAAGGTTTCTCGATCGCGATCAACTCGATCTTGGTCGTCTTCTTCGCGGCGGGAACGGTCGTCTCGGCCTTGAGCACGAGCCCGGGAACGTCTTCGCTGATCCAGGTGCGCGTGTACGACGGACCCGCCTCCGTCGTCCCTTTGGTCTCGTACCACTCGGCATCGAACTCGCGCCCCGCGATCGTCAACTTCTCGCGGCCCTTCTTCATCGCGCCCGATGGACGACCGATCTCTTCTTTCTTCACTCCGGGAAAGAGCGGGAACATTCGCTTGATCGTCTGCTCGGACGGGGCATTCTTCGTGATCTCGCCGTGGGGCGACTTCTGTTCGGTCCAGGTCTCGACGACCGCCCGCTTGTCGTCGATCGAGATCAACTTGGAGTGGGTCTCGGTGAGAAAGGAACCGCCCGCCGTCTCCGCAGTGGTGCGAACCGTGACGAGCGTGCCGGGGACGACCTTCGCCCAACTCCGATAGGTCGGATCCTCGACCGACTCGCCGCGCGCGGGGACCGCGGCGAACAACGAGATCATCGCGAGCGCGAGACCCGTGGTCGCGTGCCGATTCGTGGACATCTCTCGCCTCTCTCTCGATGGAACTCGGGGTACCGTTCGGAACCGAGATATACCCGGATCGACCGTTGATTCCTACGGTTCATGCCGATTACACCGGGGCTTCTCGATTCCTTCGCCGCCGGATATCAGCGATTCACGCACTCAATCCCCCATTCGGATTCCGTGATTTCCCGATCGATTCTCGAACCATACGCGGGATCTTCGCGAATCCGTGAGAGACTCTCCCTCCCTCTCGGGTCCGTTTGCGTCCGACGTTCGATCGGCTGCGACGCGTGCCCGATTACGGAACAGGAGGTGAACATGATTCGCCGTCGTCCCGGATTCACGTTGATCGAGTTGCTCGTCGTCATCGCCATCATCGCCGTGTTGATCGCGCTCTTGCTGCCCGCCGTACAGGCGGCTCGCGAGGCGGCCCGTCGTTCGCAGTGCGTCAACAACCTCAAGCAGATCGGCCTCGGTTTCCACAACTTCGAGAGCACCAACAATCACTTCCCCCAAGGCCCCTACGACGGTTCGCCCAAGGCCGTCACCACGTCGGGCGCTCCCGATCCCAACGGCTACAACTACGACGAAGACGCTCCCGCCTACGGCGCGACCACTTGCTGCAACGCCCGCGACCCGAACGGATGGAATCAGTTCTTCCGCATCATGCCCTACATGGAGCAGCAAGTCGTTTACAATCTTGCAAACTTTGAATTCCCCGCCATCCCCAGCCCGAACGCCTTCAATGGTCACAACGAAGTCGGTCGCGTGGGGATCCCCAACTTCTACTGCCCCACCCGTCGCGCCGTCACCGGTTACGGCACGACGCCGACCTATCGCAATGATTACGCCGGCTGCGCGGGGTACTTCGAAGGCCAGTACATCGACTGCGACTTCGGCAACACCTCCGCGACCCGCCTGATCCCCCCTGCCCCCAACGGCGGCCCGCTCAATCTCGATGAGCGTGCGACGAAGAACCTCGGAAACACCGGCGGTCGCAAGGGCGCCATCGTTCATGCCGGCCGCGGCGCCAAGCGCACGCTTGCTCAGTTCACCGACGGATTGAGCAACTCGATCCTCGTCTCCGAGAAGAGCCTCCCCGTCACCCGCCACGGCAGCGACGGCGGCGACAACGAGAACTGGCACAACTCCGGCTGGGACGAGGACAACATCCGCTGGCACTTCGTGCCTGTTGCCGACGCCCAGGCCCCCGCGCTCACCGGCTTCTGCCAGACCCCCCCGAACCCCGCGACCGGCGGCACGCTCTGGCGCCGGATGTTCGGCAGCTCGCACGCCGGCGGCGTCAACGCACTCCTCGGCGACGGCTCCGTCAAGTTCCTCAAGTTCACCATCGATGCGGGCACGATGCGCAAGCTGTCCGTGATCGACGACAACGAGCCGATCAGCGCCGATTCGTACTGATCCCTCATCGATCGCCTCACCCCTTCTCAGACCAAGGTTCTCCATCATGTCGAAGTTCTCGCGCATCGTTTGCCTCCTCGCCCTCGTGATCCTCTCCGGTTGCGACTCCTCGTCCGATGTCGCGACCGACCCGACGAAACTCGCCCCCTTGACCGATGCCCAAAAGGCCGAGATGGCGGCGACCGAGAAGGCCGTCGAGGACGAAGAGCGCGGAACCCCGGTGCCCGCCCCGGGCAAGAAGGCCAAGTGAACCTCGCGAGCGCTCTCTCGAGCGCTCGCTGACGCTCACTCTCTCGACGCCCCGGCCGCGACTCCGTTCGCCGGCCGCGGGCGTCGTTGCGCGCTCGGCTCGCCGGGATCGCCACTGGACTCTTGCCGAAGATCGCGTAAAACGATGTATCGCTCGCAAGTTGCGGGCGAGTCGGGGGGATCTCCGCGGCTCCGCTGGATGCACGAGGAAGGAACGAAGTGCTCATCACGGTCTTGATTCGCGGCCGATACCTGGGTTTCGGCGCGCTGCTCCTGCTCCTCGTCGGTCTGGTCGCCCTCGATCGTCGCGTGGGGTATGAGCAGTCGATCAAGTCGTTCTTCGCCGACGACGACCCCGCGATGGCCGCCTATCAGCGGGCCGCGGCGCGCTTCGGCGACGACAATTTCGTCTTCCTCGCATACCGAGATGATCGTCTGCTCACTCCGGCGGGAATCGACCGCGTGGCCGAGCTCGCGGCCGCCGTCGCACCCGACGAGGTCCCCGGAGTGCTGCGTGTCGAGTCGCTCGACGCCATGCCCTTGCTCTGGAAGGTCGACGACGCCCTGCTCGGGCTCGATCGGCTGCCGTCGATCGCTCGGGGGCTCGCGCTCCGAACCCTGAAGTCGAACGCCGGAAATCTCTCCGGCGCTGCGAATCCGCTCTCGATCGCGGCGGCCGTGCGGTCGGGAACCCCGGAATCCCTGGCCGACCTGCGCACGAGGCTGACGAAGCACCCGCTCTTCGTCGGCACGCTCATCGATACCGAGGGAACGACGACCGCCGTGGTCGTTCGCTTGAAGAAAACGGATGAACACGACGTTACGCAAACGATCGAGGCGCTGAGGTCGGCCGCCGACGCCTTCGCGGAACGCCACGGTCTCGAGCGGCCCGCCGTCGTCGGCCCGCCCGTCCTCCTGGCCGACGGCTTCCGGAGCATCGAGATCGACGGCCGCCGCCTCGCGATCGTCGGCATGCTCTTGATCGGCTTGGTGACGCTCTCGGCAACCCGCAGCCTCTGGTGGGCCATGGTTCCCATCGTCGTGGGCTGGACCGTCTGGCTGGCGACCGAGGCGATCCTGGCGACTCTGGGATTGCGGCTCTCACTTTCGGGCGGGCCGCTCGTCGCTCAGATCATCGTCTTGACCATGCCCGCCGCGAGCCATCTCGCGGTTCATTTTCGCGATGATCGCCGAAAGCTCGGCGAACCGATCGCGGCCGCTCGATCCACCCTGAGCGCCGTCATGACGCCGATCGTCTGGACCGCGATCACCGGAGCGATCGGTTACGGAGCGCTCGTCACATCGAGCGTGCTGCCGATCCGGCAATTCGGGGAGATCATGGGGCTCTGCACTCTGATCTCGGCATTGCTCGTGATCGCCGTCTCTCCGATCGCCATGAAGCCCCCCTTCCCGCTCGAACTGCCGGGCAGGCTCGGCTCCAGCGAACGCGTCGGGGCGGGCATGGATCGTCTCACCCACCTCGTCTACCGCCGCCCTCGATTCGTGGTTCTCGGCGTGTTTGCGATCGTGATCCCCGTGGCTCTGGGGATCATGCGTTTGCGATATGAAACGAACTACATCAACGCCTTTGACGCAAACTCACGAGTCGTGCGCGACTATCGTACCGTGGAATCGCGGCTGGGCGGCATCGGCGTCGTGTCGCTGGTCGTCCCCCTCGAGCGCGGCGTCGATGCCGACGCCCTGGCCGCACTCGACGCGGTCGGCGACGCCTTGACCCGCGGGCCGGGCCCCGCCGCCTCGCGCGTGCTCACACTCGCCACGATCCTCGACCCCGACCGACGCCTCGCCGAACTCGCGCCCGAGGCTCGCAATCGCCTGATCGCCGCGAAGCTCGAGCTGATCGGAGCCACGCCGCAAGCCGAGCTGCTCGCCGGCTTTCTCAGTCGAGACGACGCGGGCCGCACTTCGACCAGGCTCCTCGTCCGTCTGGTGGAGCAGCAACCCGCGGGCGACAAGTCGGCCCTGTTCGACCGTGCCGCGAGGTCGGCTCGCGAACGGTTCGGATCCGACGTCGAATTGACGGGTTTGAGCTTCTTGATGACCAAGACGACCGAGGGCGTGATCTCGACTCAGTGGGCGACCTTCGGCTGGTCGGCCGCCGGTATTCTCGTGATGCTCGCGATCGCCTTGCGGTCGCCGCTGCTGGCCGCGATGGCGATGCTTCCCACGATCCTCGCGGTCGGTCTGGTGCTCGGTCTCATGGGCTGGTTGGGGATCCGCCTCGACATGGCGACCGCATTGGTGGCGAGCGTCGCCCTCGGCTTGTCGGTCGACGACACGTTCCACTGCTTGCTGCAGTTCCGCGCAGCGCGTCGAACCCAGGGCTTCGCAGAGAGTCTCTTCTCGAGCTACGCGGTGACCGGCCCCGGCGTGCTCCTCTCCAGCGGAGCGGTCGCCGTCGGGTTCCTCGCACTCCGCTTGAGCGAGTTCGTCCCGTTCACGAATTTCGGAACCATGGTCGGCATCGCGACGACCGGCAGCACGATCGGGAACCTCCTCCTGCTCCCCGCGCTGCTCGCTCTGGGCCGACCCCGCGTCGACCCTCGAGACGATTCATCCGCCCGAAACGAGTCGGCCTGAGAACTCGCGTTGGCCGCCGACGTCGGTCAGGCGTCGATTCCTCCCTTCCGAGAGGTAGGTCAGCTTCTCGTGATCGAGTCCGAGAAGCGCAAGGATGGTCGCGTGTAGATCATTGACGTGGATTGGATCCTCGACGGCGCGGAAGCCGAGCGCATCGGTCGCGCCGATGACCTTGCCGCCGCGGATGCCCCCGCCCGCCATCCAGACCGAGAACCCGTAAGGGCTGTGATCGCGTCCGCGGTTCCCCTGCATCACCGGGGTTCGACCGAACTCTCCGCACCAAACGACGAGGGTCGAGTCGAGCAGGCCACGAGACTTCAGATCCTGGAGCAGCGCCGCGATTGGGCGATCGATCCTTCGCGCGTTCGATCGGTGATTCTCCGCGCAATCGGCATGCCCATCCCAATCGTTGTTGATGAGCTGAACGAACCGAACTCCGCGCTCGATCATCCTCCTCGCGAGCAAACACATCCGAGCGAACCGATTCGTCAGCTCGACATCGACTCCGTAGAGCTCTCGAACCGCGGCGGACTCACGATCGAGGGCGATCAATTCGGGTGCCGAGGTCTGCATGCGAAACGCAAGTTCATGATTTGCGATCCGCGCCTCGAGTCTGTCGTCTTCGGGGCGTTCGGCGGCGTGGCGTCGGTTCCAAGTCTCCAAGCGGTCGAGCATCAGCCGTCGCATTCGAGTTCCGGAGGCGTCGCCGGAGCTGAGGTTCTGGATCGGCGTCCCTTCCGTCCGCAGCAGCGTCCCCTGGTGCAAGGCGGGGAGATAGCCCGACCCGTACATCCCCGATCCGCCGCGAAACTGTCCGTCGTTCATCACGAGATAGGTCGGCAACTCGTCGCTCTCCGAGCCGAGGCCGTAGGAGATCCAGGAGCCCACGCTGGGATGGCCCACACGCGATGAACCTGTGCAGAGATAGTTGATCGCCGGTCCGTGGATGAACGAGTCGTGGTGGAGCGAGCGGATGACCGCCAGGTCGTCCGCGTGGAGGGCGAGTTGTGGGAAGAGGTCGGAGATCTCGAGCCCCGACCGTCCGTGCCGGTCGAATCGGAAGGGCGACGCCATGAGGCGGCCGTCGCCCGCCTTCATGAATTGCAGCTGCAACCCCTCGGTCTTGAAGCTGTCGGGAATCGGCTGCCCGTCGAGGCGAGTGAGCTCCGGCTTGGGGTCGAACGTGTCGAGTTGCGAGGGGCCGCCGGTCATGTAGAGAAAGATGACGCTCGTCGCCCGTGCATGGCGATGCGTCACGGCGCCGGTCGGCGGGACGACGGCAAGCGCGCTCGCACGGGCCTCTCGGCTCAACAGAGCCCCCAGCGCCGCCATTCCGAATCCGTGCGCCGAATGCTCGAGGAATTCGCGGCGCGAGCGAGGCCGAGCGAACCGGCCGCAGTGAGAAGAAGCCATGCGTCACCTCGGCCGAATCAATCGATGAAGAGGAACTCGTTGTGATTGAACATCGCGATCGCGAGTTCGATCAGAGCTGCGGCCTTCGCCGGCGGCAGATCGATCGAGGGGAGTTCGGTCGCCCCGGTGCTCTCGGCGATTGATTCTCGCGGGACCTCGGGCGCAGCGCGGGCCAGATCCTGGAGCAGTCGCTCGGCCTCGGCGATCTCCTGCTCGCTCGGGCCCCGGCCCAGGGTTCGCCTCCAGAGCCGATCGATCAGTTGTCTCGGTCGATCTCCGATTCCTTCGGCCGTCCTCGCGGCGAGGTGAGTCGCGGCGCGTCGAGCCGTGGGGTTGTTCAAGAGCCAGAGCGACTGCGGCGCGACCGTGCTCACGTCGCGCGCTCCGACGCTCGAGGCGTTTCCGGGGGCGTCGAAGATGTCGAAGAGCGGGAATCGGAAGTTGCGGCGATTGATCGCGTAGATCCCGCGACGCGGCGGGCCGTTCGAGACGATCCAGATCGAGCGATCTCTCAGAGCCGTCAATTCGTCGTCCGCGAGCGCCGGCATCACCGGAGGCCCGCCGACCCGGAGGTCGAGCGTTCCCGCGGCGAAATGAATCGCGTCCCAGACCGCCTCACCCTCGAGCCGCCGACGCGGAAAGCGCCGCAGGAGACGATTCTCCGGATCGGCCTCGGGGCTCGGATCATTTCGGAACGTGCTCGCGCGCTGATATGCGTCGCTCGTCATGATCAGGCGATGGAGCCGCTTGATGCTCCACCCCGACGCCACGAACTCCGACGCGAGGAAGTCGAGGAGTTCGGGGTGGCTCGGCGGAGCGCCCATCTTTCCGAAGTCGTTCGGTGTCGCGACGATTCCGCGGCCGAAGTGCCAGTGCCAGACGCGATTGACGATGACCCGGGCCGTGAGCGGATGATCGGGACGCGTGATCCAAAGGGCGAGCTGCTTGCGGTTGGTGAGGCCGTCGTCGATTCGGGCCGACGTCTCCGTCGCCTCGCAAAGCCGCGCCGGAAGCGCGGGCTCGACGATTCGACGCGGGAGATCGAGCTCGCCGCGGTGCAGGAGCATCACGGGCTTCACGAGCTCCGGACGCTCATGACCGAGCACGGCCGCCGCGGGGATCTCCATCAAGCCGTCGAACGGGGTATTGGGAGTCGAGGTCGCGCGTTCGGGCACGTCGAGCACGGCCCTGCCGATCGCCTGGAGCAGCACCCCGCGGCGGCCCTCTTCGGCAGGGGTCGCGGCTCGCCCCGCAATCGAGGCCTCGAAGGCACGGTATGCGTCTCGCGCGGCACGGACGGCCTGGATCTTGGGATAGTGCTGCTGAAAGTCGGCGATCTCCATGGCGTTGACGATCGGCCGCTCGATCTCGATGCTCCTGCGGAAGATCGCCTGCAACGCATGATAGTCGGTCTGCGAGATCGGGTCGAATTTATGATCATGACAGCGAGCACATGCGACCGTCATCCCCAAGAACGCGGCTCCCGTGGCGTCGACCCAGTCGGTCAGCCGTTCGTTCGCGAGCTTACGCGCGTCCATCCCCGACTCATGGATTCGGGGGCCGAGCGTGTAGAAGCCGGTGCCCAGATGTGCCTCGAGCGCGCGCCGCTTGGCATCGGAGAGCGCATAGCTGCCCTCGAGGGCGAGATCGTCGGGCCAGATCTCGTCGCCGGCGATCTGCTCCTGGATGAATCGATCGAACGGCTTGTCGTCGTTGAGCGACTTCACCACATAGTCACGATAACGCCAAGCATATCGATAAGTGATGTCGGTTTCGTATCCGCCCGTATCCGCATATCTCGCGACGTCGAGCCAATGCCGTCCCCAGCGCTCTCCATACTGCGGCGACTCCAGCAGTTCGGCGATGAGCGCCTCCCAGGCAAACGGAGAATCATCGGCGGCGAACGCCGCGACTCGCTCGGGAGTCGGAGGCAGGCCGAGCAGGTCGAACGAGGCGCGACGGATCAGCGTCTCGCGGGCGGCGCGATCGGCCTTCGTCAGACCCTCCTCGTGGAGCTTGCGATCGATGAAGAAATCGATCGCGTTCCTGGCGGCGAGATCGCGGGTCTTCGAGGGCAAGGCCGCAGCCGGCTCGAATCCAGGCCCGCGCGGTTCCTCGAGGCGATATCGCGCGGCGAGGCCCGCCTCCACCCCGCGACGCTCAGCGTCGGAGAGCGCTCTTGAATAGACGAGCACCTCTGCGACTTCGCCCCGGAAGCCACCCGCACCCGGAACCACGCGGCCGAGCATGACGCCGAAGTCGCCGGTTCGGCGAGGCTGGAAGTCGGGGAGGGTTTCGTCTCCCGCGGGGATGCCGTAGCCCGCGAACTCGGTCGCGTCGCGTCCGTTGAGAAAGAGCCGCGTCGCGCTGGAAAGCGGCCCCGATCGCTTCGTGAGCGTGATCAGGATCGGTCGACCATACAGCGGCGCGGCCGAGCCCGAGGGCCAGCGTGCGTCGTGTCCCCAGCCTCCCACGAACGCGAGTCGGTGCGGGCCCGCGGCCGTGCGCTGAATGCAAAGGCTCGCCGAGAGTGCGCGACCGGGATCGGTCGGAGATGCGAACTCGCCGATCCCCAGGATGAAGTCGTGAGGATATCCTCCGACTCGAGGATGAAGACGTGCGACGATCATCAACGTCAGTTCGGCGTCGCCTCGGATCGGAGGGGGTTCAGAGCCCCTCGAGCCGAGTCCGTTCGGTTCGTCGAATCGGACGGTCGGGCCGCCCGCGATCGGTCCGCGCTCGAAATAGGTCGGCGGTTCGCCTTCTCCGAGCGGAGCCGCTCCGCGCGTCGGCACGAGGTCCCGCCCGCGACCCGAGGCATCGGGCCACCGGACGACCGGTGAACCGTGGGGCTGTCGCAAGTCGCTCGCGCGGTACCAGCACTCAAGCTTCGCGGCGAGTTCCGGAGCGTTCGGTGCGGTCGGTTCGACTCCCTCGAGGGCGGGGCTCGGCTCGATCGCGCGTCGTTCTTCGGGCGAGAGGATCCCGAGGGCGGCGTTGCGGTCGACTCGCCGATAGGCCCAGTGGTCGGCAGGGTCGGTCGCCGTCGCGCCGGCCGGTGCTTCGGCCATCGGCGCTCCCGACGCGATCCAGCGGCGAAGAGCGTCGATCTCGCGAGGATTCAGGTCGGGAGCATCGCCGGGCGGCATCTCTCCGGAGGCTGCCCTCTCGAGCAGCAGACTCTCCTCCGGCTTCCCCGGCACGATCGCGGCGCCCGACTCCCCTCCAGCGATCAGCCGGTCGCGGGTGTCGATTCGCAACCCCCCGCTCTGCTTGACGCCGGAATGGCAGCGGGCGCACCGTGCCGACAAGAGCGGTCGGACGACGCGCTCGAATTCGTCTCGGGCCGCGCCGTCGTCGCCCTGAGCCGAGGAGATCACCAGCGCCGCCAAGATGATCGAGATCGCGAACCGGCCGGGATGCGGGCGGAGCATGGCGAACTCCACGAGGCAATCGATGGACTCGAGGATCCGTGAACCCCGATCATCCTACAATGGTCGAATCATTGTTGGAAGTCTGTCGGCGTCGCCCGCTGTTCCCCGTCGTTGCCGGAGCGGCGGGCAACGCCTCTCGCCCATTCAGGCGTCAACGCAGATCATAAGTGATGTTCGAGATCGAACCTGTGAATGCGTAAGGAAGGGAATAGGCCTGGTCCACCGCGGAACCGAAGTCCATGCCGACGTCGATCCCCTCTCCGAGCGAGATGCTCAGAGGGATCGTGCGAGCGAGTCGACCCGTCGAGGTCTTGGCTCCATCGACCGTGAGCCGCACCGACGCGGCCTTGCCGAACTCGCCGGGACGACCCTCGTAGTCGACTTCCACCGCGACGCGGTGCTTCCCGCCGCCGATCGGTTCGCTCACGATCTCGGTCCGTTCGATCGCGAGGAGGTTGTAGACGAAGTGGATCCTTCCGTTGCGAAGGTACAACACATATCCGCCCGTGATCCCCCCTTGTGCGACGAGTACGCCCTCCGCGCCGGCTTCGGGAGCCTGGAATTCGGCCGTGATGGTGAACGAGCGGTTCAGGAGCGGCGGGCACGCGCCGTCGGGGAGGGCGACCTGCCCCGGGTAGTAGACGTATCGCTTTCTCTTGCCCGCGAGGCTGGGGCGGCCCTGAAGCGCTCCGTTGAGACGTTCGACCGCGCGCCAATCGAGCGGGAGGACCTTGTACTTCTCCGCTTCCTTCCAGAAGAGCGCTTCCAGCTCACGGACCTTCTCGGGATGGGTCGAAGCGAGATCCGTCGACTGAGAGAAATCTTCCGAGATATGATAGAGTTCCCACTTGGCGGTGAGCGGATCGAACTCGCCGCGAATCGGCGACCACGGGACGAAGCTGCGACTCGAAGCCAGCCATCCACGATCGTAGATTCCCCGATTCACGAGCAGCTCGAAGTACTGAGTCTCCCGAGATTCGGGAGCGTCGGCGCGGTCGAACGTCGCCTTGAAGCTCGCTCCTTCGAGCGGGCGCTGGGCGATGCCGTTGAGAGTGTCGGGCGGAGTGATCCCGATCGCGTCGTAGAGCGTGGGCACGAGGTCGATGACGTGGAGGAACTGACTGCGCAGGCCGCCCTTGTCCTTGATTCTCTTGGGCCAAGAGATGATCATCGGGTTTCGGGTTCCGCCGAGGTGGCTCGCCACCTGCTTCGTCCATTGGAACGGAGCATTCATCGCATGGGCCCAGGACGACGGGAAATGGTTGAACCACTTCGGCCCTCCGAGCTCGTCGATATGCTCGAGGTTGTCTTGCCAGCGTTCGGGGAAGCCGTTGAAGAACAAGTTTTCATTGATGCTCCCCTCGAGGCCGCCCTCCGCGCTCGCGCCGTTGTCTCCCGCGATGTAGATGAAGATGGTGTTGTCGGCGTTCGGCAAGGCCTGGATCGCCTCGACGATCCGCCCCATCTCGTGGTCGACGTGCGCGGCGTACCCGGCGAACACCTCCATCATCCGCGAGTAGATCCGCTTCTGCCCCGGCTCGAGCGAATCCCAGGCGGGCAGGCCTTCGCTCCGGGCGGTGAGCTTCGTGTCGGGCGGTACGATGCCGAGCCGCTTTTGGCGCGCCAGAGTCGCTTCGCGATATGCGTCCCATCCTTGATCGAAGGCGCCGCGGAACTTGTCGATCCACTCCCGAGGCGCATGGTGCGGAGAGTGGTTTGCACCGGGGGCCACGTAGAGAAAGAACGGCTTGTCGGGAGCGATGCTCGTGACCTTGCGGGTCCAATCGATCGCGCGGTCGGCGAGGTCGACGGTGAGATGGTAGTCGGGCTTGGGACTGCGGGGAACGAGGTTGCGATTTTCATAGAGAACCGGGTTCCAATGGTCCATGTCGCCCGCGTTGAAGCCGTAGAAATAGTCGAATCCGAGACCGTTCGCCCAGCGGTCGAACGGCCCGACCGCGCTCGTCTCCCATGCGGGAGTGTTGTGATTCTTGCCGATCCATGCGGTGGCGTAGCCGTTCTGTCGAAGGACCTCGCCGATCGTTCCGCATGACCGCGGAAGAATGCAGGTGTAGCCGTCGTATCCGGTCGCCGCCTCCGTGATGACGCCGGTCGCGGCCGAATGGTGATTGCGGCCGGTGATCAGGGCGGCTCGAGTCGGAGAGCAGAGTGCAGTTGTGTGGAATCGATTGTACTTCAATCCCTGTGCGGCGAGCTTGTCCATCGTGGGCGACGGAACGCCTCCGCCGAAGGTCGAGTACTGCCCGAACCCCGTATCGTCCAACAGGATCAAGACGACATTCGGCGCGCCGGCGGGAGCTTGGATCGGCTGGGGAAAGGTCGGCGGATCGGAATCCAAGTAAGTCTTGCCGACTCGGCCCTTGAAGCTCGCGTCGGGTCGGGGGAGTTGCTTCGAAGTCGAACCCTCCTGGGCCAGGCTGACAGTCCCGGTGACGGCGAGTGCGAAGAACGTCGCGGTCGAAATCACGACGCTTCGGGGGATTCCTCGAAATCCGTCCAACATGTGCAAGTGACTCCTGCGGAGTGGTGAGATCGTCGAATCGGCGGTTGTGGGAGTCGCCCGGATCGGCCCAGGAGACTGACGAGTTCTAACGGATTCGGATCGTCGGGGATACATGGCGGTCCCGAGACCGCGAACGTCGAAGGCAGGCGAGTCGCGCGTCCTCGAGCGACGCCAAGCTCGACGCGAGTCCACGGCAGAGATGCAGTCGCACGTCGCGATTCAGTTCGTAGGGCGACTCCACGGGGTCGCTCCGCCTCGTCGAACTCGCTCCCCCAGCGCTGCGGACAGCGTACGCACGAGTGCGGGCTCCAACGCGGCACGGTCCTCCTGCTCTCCGGGATCGCTCGCGAGATGGTAGAGCTGATAGGGAGTGAACGGATCATTGCGCATCAACTTCCAATCTCCGCGAATGATCGCCTCATAGCTCAGGCCGCCGTACCGTGGTCCGCCTTCGCGTCGAACGAAGTAGAAATCCCTCACATGATCGACACGGCGACCGTCGATCAAAGGAAGGAGACTCTCGGAGTCGAGATCCTTCGGGACTTCGCCGCCCGCGGCTTCGATCAAGGTCGGAAAGATGTCGAACGTCTGCGCGGGGGCGGCGATCCGTGATCCCGGGCGGGTGCGTCCCGGCCATCGAATCGCGAAGGGAACGCGGAGCCCGCCGTCGAAATGGCTCTGTTTGCCGTCGCGAAACGGAGCGTTGCTCTGACCATGCGGAAGCGATCCGCCATTGTCCGACGTGAAGATCACGATCGTATCGCGGGCGAGGTCGAGGTCGTCGAGTTCGGCGAGGACACGGCCGATCGCTCGGTCGAGGTGCTCGACGAAGGCGACGTTCTTCATGCGGAGATCGTCGAGGCCCGGAAGTCTCTTCCTCACCCGCTCGAGATCGTCGGCAGGCGGCTCGATCGGAAAATGCGGCGCATTGTATGCGAGATAGAGAAAGAACGGTTGCGCGCGCAACGCCGCTCGCTCGCGGAGATAGGCGATCGACCAGTCGGTGAAGAGGTCGGTCGCGTGGCCGGGAGGATCGATCACCTCCGTGTTCTTCCGCATATAATTGATGCCGTGGCGACGATGCGTGGTGTAGCTGTCCATCATGTCGCCGAGGAAGCCGTGGAAGTGGTCGAACCCCCGCTCATTCGGAGTATTGGGCGACTCGAGACCCAGGTGCCACTTTCCCACGATCGCGGTGGCGTATCCCTCGCGGCGCAAGAGGTCGGGGAGCGTCGACACCGACGGAGCCAGATATCCCCATGAGTCCCTGGGATGCGTCCGGATCACTCCCGGCACGCCGACGCGATCGGGATTTCGCCCGGTCAGGATCGCGGCTCGAGCGGGCGAGCAGACCGTGGCACACGAGCGCATCGCATCGAGTCTCGCGCCGTCGGCGATCAGGCGGTCGATGTGCGGCGTGCGTACGTCGCTCGCGCCGTATGCCGATACGTCGCCGATTCCGTGGTCGTCCGTGAGGATGACGAGGAAGTTCGGACGATCGGCCGCCGAGGCCGGCATCCCGACGACCACGAGACCGAATCCCAGCAGCAGCGATCGCAATGACGACATGAAGATGAGTCTCTCGAGAGATCGTCGATCAGGGAGTATCGTAGACGGGCGGTTTCCAGTCGGGAGGGAGCTTCCCTTGCGGTCGCACCCCGAGAGACCCGCGCGGGATGGGGCGATCCTTCGCGTCGATCAGCGGAAGATCGTCGGGCAGGTGACGAATTCGGAAGTCGCGATATTGCACCTTCATCGCGGGGCCGACGTGAACCTGGACGGCGAGCACGCCCTCGAGCGCTCGACCTCGTTCATCGAGGTCGACGAGGTCGGCCGTTGGGATACCGTCGATCCAGTGACGATGATGATTGCCTTCGACGACGACACGATACTCGTGCCATTCATCGGCTTTGAAGGTCTGAACAGGCATTTGACCAACGATCCATGGTCGTCCGTCGGACGCGACGATCACTTTCTCTCCCGTATGCGAGAGGATCCGTCGGCCGCGCTCTTCATAGAGCATGCCGTTGTAGTTGGGGTTGTTCGCGACGACGTCGCACTGGTACCCGGACACGATGTCGAGCCCGACCTCGGGGCGAGGGAGACCGCGATACTGAATGCCCGAGTTGCCTCCCGAGCTGATGCGGACTTGGGCGACGAGTTCGAAGTTGCGAATCGTCGAGCCGGTCCAGCTCAGGAATCGATTCGACTTCAGGGTGCCGTCGGTCTTTCCCGTGATCGCGCCGTCTTCGACCGACCAGTACGCGGGGTCGCCCGCCCAACCGTTGAGATTCCGACCATTGAAGAGGCGGACGAAGCCGTCGGGACCGGGCTTGACGGTCACAGCCGCGGATGCCTTGGGATGCGGCTCGGTCGAGGCGATGAACGCCCCGCGCGGGGGCGGCAGCGTCGGTCCGAGCTTTGCGGCGAGTTCCTTGGTCCGCAGTCGCATCCGCTCGAGTTGAGCCGAGTGGTCGGGCGACTTCGCAAGATTGTTCGTCTCGTGAGGGTCGGCCTTCAGGTCGTAGAGGAACTCGAAATCGCCATGATCGAAGTAGCGAGCATATTTGAACTCGGGAGTGCGGACCCCTTCCCAAGCGGCGATCCGTGAGCGAACCGCGAAATGTTCATGGAACGTCTCGGTGCGACGCGGAGCCTCGGGGCGATCTTCGACGAGTTCGACCAGGCTCCGCCCTTGGTAGTGCGGCGGAGCGGGCCGACCCGCCCACTCCAGAAACGTCGGTGCCAGGTCGAGGTTGAGCACCGAATCGTCTACGACTCGCCCCCGTCGCGGCGCGGGAAGTCGCGGATCGACGATGATCAGCGGAACGCGGAGCGACTCCTCGAAGTGAGACCATTTTCCGGTGAGTCCGCGATTGCCCATGTGATAACCATTATCGGCCGAGTAGACGATGATGGTATTGTCGAGGAGCCCCTGCCGTTCGAGCTCGGAGACGAGTCGACCGATTGCGTGATCGATCCCTGCGACCATGCGATAGTAGGCTCGCATGTTCTGTTGATACTTCCACTCCGTGTTCCACCTCCAGAACCAGCGCTCGCGCGGAATCGACGTGCGGAGGAATTCGGGAAGCACGTCGAAGACGGCGGGGTCGTCGATCCGCGGTCGCGGCATCACGGTGTCGACGAAGAGCCCCGACGCCGACTCGGGCCAGGGAAAATGCCCCACCGCGGGCCGGCGATCGCCGTCCTCGGCGTGGCACGCGTTGAACCAGAGATGGAGTGCGAACGGGCGATCACGATCGCGGCGACCGAGAAACTCCAGCCCGCGATCGACGATCAGGTCGGTCTCGTGGCGGAGCGACCCGTCGGGCAGGCGCTTCCAGTAGGGGTCGCGATGGATCGCCTCGAACTCGTCGAAGTGATCCGAGGGCTTGTATCCCGCCGGCATCTTCGCATGCCACTTACCGAAGAATCCCGTGCGATAGCCGGCCGATCGCAGGTGGTCCGACGTGAGTTCGCGAGCGATCTCGGGCCGCGTGAGTTCGGGGTCGCCCGGGGAGCCGTAGCCGCGCCCAGTGACGCCGGTCAAGAGCGTCGTGCGGCTGACCCAGCAGATCGATTGGCTCACGAACGCATTGGAGAAGCGGACCCCCCGCGCCGCGAGACGATCGATGTTCGGCGTCCGGGCGAGCGGATCGCCGTAACAGCCCAGGACGCTCGCGGTCTGATCGTCGACCAGGAAGAAGACGATGTTGGGGCGTTTCGTCTCCGGTTCGCGATGCATCTCGCTCGACGCGCCTGCCCCCGCGACGAGGGCGAGTACCGCCATGCCGATCTGGATCGGCGTCGGTCTTCTCGGCATGATCAGGACTCCAAGGAAAATAGAGATGAGCGAATGATGAAGGGAATCGCCGCTCGAGAATGCTCACCGCGCGTAATCGTCGCCCGTGAGGCTGCGGAGGATCGATCTCTGCCGAGTCGTGAGGATCTTGGAGAGTCGGTCGACCTCTTCGGGGCGTTGCTTGGCGATATCGACGCGTTCTCCCGGGTCGGCCTCGAGGTCGTAGAGTTCGCGTGTCTCGCCTTGCCGTCCCCGGCGGACCACGAGCTCGAGCCGACCATCGATCAACGAGCGATCACCCGCGAGATCGTCGTCGGTGACTTCGGTCATCCGGTAGTTCGTGAAGTCGCGCGTCGCCCGACCTCCCATGAGCTTCGCCAGCGGGGTCGTGCCCTTCTGCAACTCGGGATCGATCCAGGGGGCGGGCTTCGACTTCAGGAGTCGCGCGGGCTCGAAGATCCAGACCAGCAGCGGCTCCGGGCGCTGAAATTCTCGACCGGCGATCACGGGAGTGAGGTCCACGCCGTCGAGCGGCCTGTCGGGCGGCTGGATCTCGAGCAGCGAGCAGAGAGTCGGGAGGATGTCGGACGTGCTCGCGACGGCGTTCGACGTACGCGGCCGGTCGATTCGAGCCGGCCATTCGATGAGCCCGGGAACCAAGGTTCCCCCCTGGTAGACCGAGCCCTTCGCCCCTCGGTGCGGACCGCCCAGGGCCGATTCGGCCGACGTGCCGTTGTCGCCGCAATAGAAGACGAGCGAGTCGCGTTTCAATCCACGTTCGGTCAGATGTCGGCGCAGACGGCCGATTGCGCGATCCATCGCCGTGATCTCCGCATAGCGCTCGCGCAGGACCTCGCCGCGAGGACGAGTCACCGGCCGTCCGGTCTCGACCGAAGTGAGACGCGCCGGGGTCGTGTCGAGTCTCGGGAGGTGATCGTAGAGGGCGAGATCCTCGGGAAGGCCGACGTAGGGCTCGTGCGGCGATCCGAACCAGATCACGGTCAACGACGGCTCGCCCGCCGCGACGCTTTGGTCGATGAAGCGGATCGCTTCCTCGACCAGGATCGCGGAACTCTCGCCGCGGTACTTCTCGGGAGGGCCCCCGTCGCGGGAGAGGACCGGGTCGGTCTCGAAGAAGTTGTCGTGCGAGAGCCACGTCCGAAAGCCCATGCTCCCCGGACTCGTCGGCGATGCGGCCTTCACGGGGCCGACATGCCATTTTCCGAAGTGTCCGCAGCGATACCCCGCATTGGTGAGCAGATGAGCAATCGTGATCTCTTCAGGGCGGCACGACCAGCCCGGTGCGAATGTGCCCATGCGATTCGGGTGGCGCCCGGTGAGGAAGCTCGCTCGCGTCGGCGAGCAGTTCGGATGGCCGGAATGGAATCGGTCGAGCCTCAAACCCTGCGCGGCCATTTCGTCGAGTACCGGAGTCTTCACATGCGGATGACCGTGATATCCGGTTTCTTCCCACCCATGGTCGTCGCCCATCATCAAGATGATGTGGGGACGCGGCGGCGACGTTTCGGCCGAAGCGATGGTCGCCATCGTCACGACCGCGAGCCACCGACCGAGACCGAGCGTCGCACGCCCTCGAAGGGAGTCGTTGTTCATCGAGGATCCTCCGATGTGTCGAGGCCCGGCCGACGCAGGCCCGATCCTCTGATTCCGCGAAGCGAGTCGCCGAGGTCGGCCCGAGCGCGGGCGGCGAACTCGCCGAGGCGCGCGACGATCTCGGGATGACGATCGGCGACGTTCCGGCTCTCGCCCGGATCGGTCTCGAGGTCGAAGAGCGACTCTTCGATCTGCTCGATTCGGTAGCCGTGCCGAGTCGCGATGCCCTCGACTCCCGACTGCGTGATTGCGCTCGGCGCGAGCTTGCCGAAGTTCGAGGGCTTGCCTCCGCGACCCGGCTCGCCTGCGGGCGTGATGTAGGGATGGGCGAAGTGGAGCTTCCAACGGCCGGAACGCACGGCCTGGAGCGCGGTGCCGGAGTAATAGAAGAGCGCGTCGTGCGGAGCGCTCGCCCCGGGCTCGCCCAGAACGACCGACCGCGCGGAGCGTCCATCGACCTCGCGAGGAAGCGCAGCCGCGGCGATCAGCTCCGCGAAGGTGGGAAGCCAGTCGATCGCCGAGAACTCGATGCCGCAGACCCGACCCGCCGGCACGAGCCCCGGAGCGCGGACGATGCAAGGAACGCGAACGCCGCCTTCGAACGTCGTCAGCTTCCCCTCGCGCAGCGGAGCGGCCGAACCCGCGTGATCGCCGTACGAGAGGAATGGGCCGTTGTCGGACATGAAGACCACGAGCGTCCGTCGATCGAGATCGAGCCGCTTCAATGCTGCGAAGATCTCGCCGATCGACGCGTCGAGTTCCTCGACCACGTCGCCGTACAACCCCGCGCGCGACCTTCCGCGAAAGGCATCCGACGCGAAGATCGGCACGTGCGGCATCACGTGAGGCAGATACACGAAGAACGGCTGCTCACGTTTGCGCTCGATGAACTCGATGGCGCGATCGGTGAACCGTCGCGTGAACCGAGACTGGTCGGGGTCGAGCTCGACGACGCGCTCGCCGTCGTAGAGAGGCAGAGGAGGCATCTCCGCAGACAACGTCGGATGATATTTGCTGTTGTCGTTCGAATACGGAATTCCGAACCAGACCTCGAACCCGTGGCGCAGGGGGTGAAATCTCGGTCGCGTTCCCAGGTGCCACTTGCCGAAGCCCGCCGTTGCATACCCCTCCCGTCGGAACATCTCGGCAAGCGTGAACTCGTCGTCGGCGATGCCGTCGCGACTGGTGTGGTTGTATGCCCCTTGCATACCGATCCGGTTGGGGTAGCACCCGGTCATCAAGGCGGCTCGCGAGGCGGTGCACACGGCTTGCGCGACGCTGAAGTCGGTGAACCGCGTTCCCTCGCTCGCCATCCGGTCGAGGTGGGGCGTCGAGATCCTGCGAGCCCCTTGGACCCCCAGGTCGGCATAGCCCAGGTCGTCGGCGACGATGAGGATGACGTTGAGCCGGTCGGCCGCAGAGCTCGAATGCGCGAGGATCACGCATCCGATCAAGAGATGGAGAAGTCGAAGACTCGGTCGCATCATGGGGTGAGCGGACCTTTCTCGAAGTCGGTCGGCTCGACCCAGCCCGCGGCCGGGCGTTTGCCCATCAGGTAGAAGTCGTAGAATCCCTTGCCCGAGGTCGGCGGGTATTCGTCGAAGATCCGGCCGTTGCCGAAGCTGCGGGGATCGCCCTGGGTCCGCAGTTCCGCCTCGAGTCGTCCGCGAAGCTCCGACTTGGTCCTCTCGTGGTCGCGATCCGCGGCGAGGTTCGTCACGCAGTCGCGATCGATGCGGAGGTCGTAGAGTTCCTCGCCCGGCCGAAGCCCGAAGCCGAGCTTCCAGAACGAGTCGGACCGATCGCGTCGACCGCGCTCGAGGATGACGGTCTTCGTCGGGCTGCCGTCGGTGTCGAGGTAACCCGTCTCGGGATTTCCCGCAGGCCAGCGCGACGGTTCATGATTCCTGAGATAGAGGTGCGACTCGGTGACGATGCCGCGGATCGGATATCCGACGTCCCCCGGCCGACCGACGTCGGTTCGCTCTTTTCCAATGAGCACATGATCACGCTTTGGATCGATTCGTCCCGAAGCCGTCGACTCGAGCAGCGGGCGGAGGCTCGCGCCCGTGATCGGCTGCATCCCCGATTCCGCGACGGGAATCCCGAGGACTTCGAGGATCGTCGGTGCGATGTCGACGAACGACACGAAGTCGTCGATCGTGCGTCCGGACTTCGCGATCCCCCCCGGCCAACGAATCGCGAGCGGGACATGATTCGAGTCGTGATATGCGTAGCCCTTGACTCGTGGAAACGGCATGCCGTGGTCGCTCGTGACGATGATCAAGGTCTCGTCGAGGATCCCCCGCTTCTCGAGCTCGGCGATCATGCGTCCCAGATGGTCGTCGGCGTGCTCGACCTCGAGCGCGTAGTCGAGCATGTCGTGGCGAACGGTCTCGACGTCGGGCCAGTACCCGGGCACTCGGTCGATGTCGGCGAGCGCCTTGCCGGCCTTCGTCGCACCCGAGCGGTGCTCGTAGCCGCGGTGGGGCTCGGTGCTGCCGTACCAGAAGCACCAGGGCTTGCCTTCGGGAGCCGAGTCGAGGAAGTCGCGAAAGTTCGCGGCGTAGTCGTTCGGGCCGATCGCCGATGTCGGCGGCTGCGCTCGGCGTCGTTGATACGGGCGACCGGTGAGCGACCGAGGGCGGCCCTCCGCGTCGTTTGCGATTCCCGGCCCCCAGCCCTTGCCCGTCATCCCCATGGCGATGCCGTGCGCGGCGACGACCTCGGGCCAGGACTTGAATTTTGCGGGGAAGAAGGACATATGATTCCCGGCCGCCTCGAGTTGCCAGAGGTTGCGGCCTGTGAGCAGGATCGCTCGCGACGGAGCACACTTCGCCATCGGAGTGTAGGCGTTGCGGAAGAGCACGCCCTCGCGGGCGACGCGATCGAATGCGGGCGTCTTCACCCAGCGCGTGCCGTACGCACCGGCGTGGAGTCCCCAGTCGTCGGCGATCGCGAAGAGGATGTTCGGTCGCTTCGCCTCGGCGCCCGGCGAGTCGCCGCGGACCGAAAGTGATACGAGCATCAACGCACAAGTACATGTGATCAGACGGCGAGTCGTCACGGGCGCTTCTCCTTTGGTGCGTCGGTGAGAGGCCAGGGACGAACGCCCACCCGCTTCGCCCAGGCCTTCCACGCCGCCGACATCTTCGCGACGCGATCGGGCTCCCGCGCGGCGAGGTCGCGGCGCTCGACCCTGTCGACCTCGATGTCGTAGAGTTCCCACGGGCCGCGATGCTTGGCGACCAGTTTCCAGCGGCCGTCGCAAACCGCTCGGTTGCCCTCGTGCTCCCAGAAGATCGGCCGGCCGCGGTCGAGTTCCTTTCCGCGCCAAGCTTGTAGGAGCGAGACTCCCTCTTGCGGGGTGATCGCCAGGCCCGCGCGGGTCTTCGGGTAGGTTGCCCCAGCGAGTTCGAGACATGTGGGCATGATGTCGATGAGGTGGCTCGGTTGGGGATCGAGCTCTCCGCGGCGGTTCTCGGCGATTCCCGAGGGCCAATGGACGATCAAGGGAGTGCTGATTCCGCCCTCGTGAACCCAGTGCTTGTACTCGCGGAAAGGCGTGTTGCCGACTTGCGCCCACGCCTCGCCGTAGGCGATGAACGTGTCGGCTCCCCCGGGCAGGACCCCGTACCCCTGTCGCATCGGATAACCGTCGCGCGTTTGGGCTGGAATCATCTCGGTTTGCAGGGTGGATGCGAGCATCGGCGGTAAGGACGGCGTCCCCGCGCGAACAGCCGGGGCGGGAGCCTTGCGCGAGCGTCCCATGCCCTCGGCGCAGGCGCCGTTGTCCTGGAGGAAGAGGATCACCGTGTCGTTCATCCGGCCGGTGCGTTCGAGTTCGCCGACGATCCGGCCGACCCCTTGGTCGAGCGTGTCGACCATCGCCGCGAAGACCTCCATGCAGCGGGCCTCGAAAGCCGAGTCGATTGGACCTTCGTTCGGAGTGATCGGGGGGGAAGGTTCGAGGTCGGCGACGATCAGTCCGAGCCTGCGCTGCTTCTCGAGCCGGGCTTTGCGGATCGCCGCGGGACCGGCGTCGTATCGGCCTCGATACTTGGCGAGCTCGGCCGCCTTCGCCTGCATCGGCCAATGGGGCGCCGTGTAGGCCACATAGAGAAAGAAGGGCTTGGAGTCGTGATCGCGCGAGTGGTCGCCGATGAATCGCACGGCGTGATCGCTGATCGCATCGGTGTAGTAGTATTCGCGAGGGCGGTACTCGGGATCGTCGTATGCAGAGATCAGTCGATCGTCGCGGACGAGGGACACCGGGTCGAAGTAGCTGCCGCCGCCGTGAATCGTGCCGTAGAACCGGTCGAACCCGCGATGGAGCGGCCACCCCGCCTTCTCGACTTCGGCGCTCGGTGCGATCTTCTTGGTGACGTGCCACTTGCCCGCCATGTAGGTCCGATAGCCGGTGTCGCGGAGGGCCTCGGCGATCGTCACGGTGTTGGCGCCGAGTTCGCCTCGATAGGCGTCGGACCCTCGGTCCGCCATCATGTGGCCGATGCCCGCTTGATGGGGATAGAGACCGGTGAGCAAGGCTGCGCGCGTCGGGCAGCATCGCGCGGCGTTGTAGAAGCGTGTGTGCCTCATGCCGCCGCGTGCGAGCCGATCGAGGTTGGGCGTGTCGATTTCACCGCCTTGGCAGCCGAGGTCGGACCAGCCCATGTCGTCGGCCATGATGACGACGATGTTCGGTCGATCGGCGGCCGATGTTCGCCCGGCGCTCCATGACGCAACGAGCGCGGTCGACAGGATCAATCCAAGATGCGGGTGCTTGATCATGAGAGCAGTCGTCTCCGGGTCGCGGGATTCCGATCCCTCGACTCAACGTGGATCCGGCGGGCGATTCGCCGCACGTCCGCTCGGCTTCTTGGGATCGTAGGCGGGATTCGCACCAGGTTCGAGTGCGCCGACGGTCTTCCGCCAGGCGCGCAGATCGGCGTGGAGCCGCGCGACGCGGTCGGGCTCGCGGGCTGCGAGATCGGTGGTCTCGGAGGGGTCGTCTGCGAGGTCGAACAGCTCGAGTCGGCCGTCCTCGAACCATTCGATCAGCTTCCAGCGTCCGAGGCGGATCGAGGAACCGGGGGCTCCCCCTTGGTTGCCGTAGTGAGGGTAGTGCCAAAAGAGCGGGCGATCGGCGAGTGTCCGACCGGCGAGGAGCGGCGCGAGGTCGACGCCGTCGACGGGCCGACTCGGGTCGACCCGCGCGCCCGCCGCGGCGAGCAGCGTCGGGAAGAAGTCGACCGAGATCGCCGGCGTGTCGATCGTGGACCCCGGACGTGCGACGCCCGGACCGCGGACGATCAGGGGCACGCGCACGCCGCCTTCGTACATCCAGCCCTTCCCTCCGCGGAACGGCAGGTTCGACGTCGGCCAGCCCTCGCTCGTCGAGAGTCCGCCGTTGTCGCTGGTGAAGATCACGATCGTCTCCTCTCTGAGCCCTTGGCGGTCGAGCTCCGCGAGAACCTTCCCGACGGCGAGGTCCATCGCCTCCACCATCGCCGCGTAGACGGCGTGTTCCTGGACGAGGCGAACGTCGCGTTCGTGCTCGCGTCCCCACTTTGCTTGGAGCCCGAGGCGCTTCCGCTTCGCTTCGTACTTCAGACGAAGGTCCTCGCGAGCGATCAAAGGGGTGTGCACATCATAGAACGCGAAATATGCAAGGAACGGTCGGTCGCGATTCGCCGCGATGAAGCTCGACGTCTCGGTCGCGAGTCGGTCGGGAAGATGTTCGCCGGGGGGGCCGTCGGACAGGCGAGGATTGCCGTACGGCGAGAAGTAGCGCTTGCCGCCGTAAGGGCCTCCCCTGTCGATCCCGCCCTTGTTGATGTCGAAGCCTTGATCCTCGGGCCAGAACCCCTCGGGGCCGAGATGCCACTTGCCCGCGAAGAATGTCGCGTACCCTTCCCGCTTCAGGGCCTCCGCGAGCGTCGTCTCGTCGTGCGGGAGCCGGTCGGCGTAGGGTGCGGGCAGGAGCTTGGTGTTGCGCTTCCAGAGTTCGGGCCGCAACGGCGCTCCGATGTAGTCGGTGATTCCCGAGCGCTGGGGGTAGCGGCCGGTCATGAGCGCTGCTCGCGTCGGCGAGCAGACGGGGCAGGCGGCGTAGGCGTTCGTGAAGCGGACCCCTTCGCGAGCGAGTCGGTCGAGATTCGGCGTTTCGTAGAAAGTGCTACCGAAGCAGCCCAGGTCGGTCGCGCCCAGGTCGTCCGCGACGAACATCACGATGTTCGGCTTCCGCTCGGCGCGGGCGTCGGGGCCGAGCATGCAGAGCGAGACGAGGCATGCCGTTGCGAGATACCAACGCATATCAGGAATTCTCCTGCTTCGTCGAGGGGCTCGGTACCGCTTCGAGGTCGCGGATCGTCACGGCGTCGGGCCGGTCGCGACCGATCCTCACCGTGTAGCGTCCCCCGGCGTAGACGCGGGGGCGGAAAGCGGCCGTGGTCGATCGAACCGTGTAGAGGATCTCGCCGCTCTCCTGATGCTCGACTTGGTAGACCGGCTCGGCGACCCCTTCGAGCGATTGCTCCGGGAGATATCCATGAACGGCGCGGCCGTCGTTGGCGTCCATCGCCACGGTGATCGGCCAGCCTGGGAATTGGCCGCTCGGGCCGTGCTCGGGGCCGACGAACCGCGGGATGCACTCGAACGTGATCGTGCGATTGCGCTTGTCGAATCGAGCGATGCCGTAACCGTCGGCGCGTTTTTTCTCGTCGTCGATGTCGGCGGGGTTGGCGTACGCGAGCATGGTGATCGGGTTGCCGAGCCCGTCGCGAAACTCGCCGGTCCAAGGGAGCGGGCTGCCGGGGACGGGGTTCGGCCCCGGCTTCTCGTCGAGCGGATGCCACCAGCGGCCGTAGATCGTGTTGACGAGTGCGGGGCTTGTGAAGCCGTAGGGGCCGTCGCCGAAGCGGTCGATGCCGTGGCGGACGACGACCGCGAGGTGTTGATCGCCGCAGAGGTGCACGGCCCAGGCCCGGCGGATCGCTCGAAGCGCGCGGTTGCGGGCCGTTTGCGGCCAGCCGTTGCAGTCGAGATCGGCGAGGAGCCGGTCGTTCCGTCCGCCGTGCATGTGCACCGCGCCGCAGAAGGCGGTCTGGGAGAGCACGGCCTTCATGCGGGAGCCCGTCCAGTCGGTCGCCCATTCCTCGAGGAACTTCTCCTGGCGCGGGCCGAGGAGCGAGAGGCCGGGCAGGTCGATCGATTTCGGGTCATACTTCGGATCGTTGATATGGTCGGGACGCGGACCCATCTTGGGGATCTTGCCCGCCGGCCCGGTCTTGAACTTGCGATCCTCGAGGATGGCGAAGTCGATGCCGCCGAGCGTCAGCCTCGTGAAGTAGACGCCGATCCCGCGGTCGATGGGAGCGGGGTCGACCGGGTCGGGAAGGTTCCACGACTGCTGCCTCTGGACCTGGTTGACGTACGCCGGGGGGTAGCGGTAGCCGCCGTCGGCGTCGCCGGGGAGGGTCGACCGCTTGCCGTTCTCGCCCCAGAGATTCCCGTGGCCCACGTCGTGATCGTCGGGGATGCAGATCGTGGGTCGGTCGCGGATCACGTCGCGAAACTGCAGGCCGAATTCGATCCAACCCGCAGTGTGCTCGGTGTGGCGATACGTCTGGTCGCCTCCGAAGAAGAGCAAGTCGGGATCGCGCGCGATCAGGCTCTCGATGATCTCGGGGCGATTGCCCGTCGTGCGGCTCGAGTTGCACGACATGTTCGCCACGACGATGACGTCCTTGTCGATCGGATCGCGGCGGATCTTGCCGGTGAACTCGGCCTGCTCTCCGTGGCGAACGCGATAGTGTACATCCTCCGATGCGTTCCAGTTCTCGACGCGGAAGTGTGCATCCCAGCCTGGATAGAGCACGGGCGACCGCGCGACCTCGACCCATGTCCCACCGCGTTCGAGTTCGAGCCGCGCCTCGCGCGACTCCCCGGGCTGGAGCGGGAAGAGTTGAGCGGTCAGCTTGAGCACGCCGGCGTGTTGCGTGTAGAGCGCGAAGGCGACGACCTGGTCGCGCGGGACGTCCATGGATGGCGGCGGAGGCTGACCGCCCGCTTGCCCCGCGGCTTTCGTCTTGGCCTTCGGCTTGGCGGCGGAATCACCTTTCCCCTTGCCCTTCCCTTTCCCCTTTGCGGCCGACGCGTTCGCGGACTTGGTCCACCACGAGCCCGTCGTCAGCGAGTCGAGGTTGGGATATTCCGGGCCGAACGGCTGGGAGGGGTCGTCGGCGGCTCCGGCCGAAGCGAACCCGAGCGCCGCGGCGCTCGAGGCCGCCGCGGCGAGCTTGAGCGCGGTTCTGCGGTCGATTTCATGTTCATCCATCGGATCACTCCAGCCCGGCACGCTTCTTGACGGCCGCTTTCTTCGAGGGAACGGAGGAGGACCACCGCGCGGGCCAATCGTCCGACTCGCTCCGCGCTCGGTCGAGGTGGTCGGTCATCATCGCCGCCAATTCGAGATATCGACCCGCGACGTCGTCGCGTTCCTTCGCGTCGGTCTCGAGGTCGAAGAGTTGGATCGGAGCGCGGGGGCCGCCCGATCGAATCGCCTTCCATCGCCCCTTGTGCAGCAGCGCCTGCTTGAAGCCCCCTTCGTGGAACTCCCAGTAGAGGAATTCGTGCGACTCCTGCGCGGCGGGACGACCCATCAGCGTCGGGACGAAGCTGATCGAGTCGCATCCCTCGGGCGGCTTCGCGCCGGCGAGTTCGGCCGCGGTCGCCATCCAGTCGCCGAAGTAGCCGACATGATCACTGATCGATCCGGCTTTCACGCGGCCGGGTTGCCAGGCGATCATCGGCACTCGGATCCCGCCGTCGGTGAGGCTGCGCTTGATGCCGCGGAAGGGGCCCGAAGGGGAGAATCGCTCGAGGTCGTGACTGCTCTCGTCGTGCGGCCCGTTGTCGCTCGTGAAGATCACGAGCGTCTTCTCTGCGAGCCCGCGCTCGCGAAGCACGGCCAGCAGCCGACCGACGTAGCCGTCGAGCCGCGTGATCATGGCGGCCTGCCCCTTGTCGTTGTCGGACCAGTCGCGATCGGCGTACGGACCGAAGTCGGGAACCTCCGCGCCGTTCTTCAAGGCCCGGTTCCGCTCGTTGTTCGCGTGAGGGACGACCATCGACCAGTAGAGGAAGAACGGTCGATCGTGCTTCCGCTCGACGAAGCGGATCGCCTCGTCGGCAAAGCGGTCGTCGGCGTACTCGACCCCGCGCTCCGCGTACCCTGCGCCCGTGTCGCCGACGCGGGTGATCATGTTGGGGAGTGCGACGCGCTCCTCGTTTCGCCATAGGAAATCGGGATAGTGATTGTGCGCATGCTGTTGGTTGAGGAAGCCGAAGAACTCGTCGAATCCCTGCTTGCGGGGCAGGCCGCTCTCGGCCGGACCGACGTCTCCCAACCCCCACTTGCCGACGAGCGCGGTCCGATACCCCGCGCCCTGGAGTACGCGTGCCACGGTCACGTCCTCCGCCCTCAAGGCCTGCGCCTTGGGATTCGCGGCGCCGGCGTTGCCGCGCACTCGGGTTCGGCCGTGGTGCTTCCCGGTCATCAGCACCGACCGCGACGGCGCGCAGACCGTCGCTCCCGCGTAGAATTGCGTGAACCGCATCCCCTCGGCGGCCATCCGGTCGAGATTGGGCGTCATGATCACTTTTTGACCATAGCATCCCAGCTCGCCGTAGCCGAGGTCGTCGGCCATGATCCAGATGAGATTCGGCCGATCGTCGGCCGGGCCCGCTCCGCAGAGCAGAGCCGATGAGATCGAGGCGATCGCGAGAGAGATTCGAGAGGAGCGGCTCATGGGGCGTCTCATGAACTCATGAACTGATGGGACAGGCCGGATGAAGCTCATCGAGGGATCGAGTCGGTCCGGCGGACCGGCTTGCCTTCCCAGACGGCGATGTCGGTCGTCGGGTCATATGTGAGAACGCGCTGGGCGCTTCCGCGAGCCGGTTCGCGATCGATCCGCGGCAGGAAGCGACGATGCTCCGCCAGAGCGCCCGCGCTCTCGGGGCGGCCGGCGAGATTGGTCCATTCGTGCGGATCGGTCGTGTGGTCGTAGAGTTCCTCGGTGCCGTCGGCGTAGCGAATGTAGCGCATCCGCGTCGAGCGAACCGCGTGGTTGCCGACGTTGTGGCTCGTGATCGCCGGCCGGACCCTCGCCGCATCGGCCGATCTCAATTGCGGCACGAGGCTGATTCCCTCGAGGTCGGTCCGTTCGGGCAGGCCGCAGAGTTCGACGAGAGTCGGGTAGATGTCGAGCAGTTCGGCCGGGCTCCCGCACCGCCCGCCGCGCGTCACGCCCGGACCCGCAAAGATCAAGGGGACGCGCGTGCCGTCGTCCCAGAGCGTGTTCTTGCCGCTGATCCCCTTCTCGCCGAGGTGCCAACCGTGGTCGCCCCAAACCACGATCACCGTGTTGTCGGCCGCGCCCGCCGCGTCGATCGCGTCGACGATCCGCCCGACCTGGGCATCGACGAAGCTCGTGCAGGCGAGGTAGCTCCGCACCAGGTTTCGCCACTGATTCCGCTCGCGGAGCCAGGAGAGACGAGGCTCGGGAAGGTACCAGTGGAGATACCAGGAGAAGCGCGGGGTGTCGTCGCGGTCGTCGTCGCGAATGATCGGGAGGACCGAGTCGTCGTCGGGATAGAGGTCGAACCAGGGCTGCGTCGCGTAGCAAGGCACATGCGGCAACGCGAATCCCGCCGCCAGGAAGAAGGGCCGACCCGGCTCGGCGCCTCGGATCTTCGCGACCGCCCAGTCGGCGACCTGGTAGTCGCCCTTGTCCTCGTCGCGATGGGGGAAGACCCCCCAATCCATGAGCGGATTGTCGCCCATCGGAGTCGGCCCGATCAGCTTCTTGGGCGGACGCGGCACGAGCCCCCCGCGCGGGCCCCACTCGTCGAACTCCTTCGACCTCTCGGCCGGTCCGCCGACGCCGCCGTGGTAGATCTTGCCGGCCGAGAGCGTCTTGTATCCGTTTGATTGGAAGTGCTGCGGCAGCGAGACGCGATCACGCCACTCGGGGAGGGTGCGGAACCAGGGAGCGAGGCCGTATATCCCCGTGGTCGTCGGGCGGAGCGACAGCATCAGGCTCGTCCGCGACGGGTTGCACAGCGGCGCCTGGCAGTGCGCATTCAGGAAGGTCGTGCCCCGCGCGGCGAGCGCGTCGAGCCGCGGCGTCTTCGCCAGCGGATGGCCTCCGAGATGACCGATCCAATCATTCTGATCATCGATCGCGATGAAGACCACGTTCGGCCGCCGCGGAACGGCGGGATCGTCGGCGCCGAGCCCGATCAGCGCGAGACAGAGTCCGATCATGAGGTGAACGCTCTTGCGATTCTTCGAGTCGAACATCAGTTGCGTCGTCCCTTCTTCTTGGCGGCCGGTTCGGAAACCGGACCGGCGAGCGGCGGTTCCTCGAAGTAGCGGCCGTCGCCCACGACTCGGGGATCTCCCGTGCGTTTCAGCTCGTCCAGCAACCTCCGCTCGAGCCCGCCGCGAACCTCGACGAACGCCGGGTCGGCGGCGACGTTCCTCATCTGATGCGGATCGGTCGCGAGGTCGTAGAGCTCCTCGCGCGGACGCTTGCCGAACGCGCGATCGAAGTAGGGCTTCCAATGGGCATCCCGGCGCACGCCGACGAGCCAGGCCTTGGTGGGGCCGGCGTCGTCGTCGGGCAAGGTGACCCGCGTATTCTCGGTGATCTCCTCGGCGGTCGGCGGGTTCTCGCCGTCGAGGCGGTAGGGATCGCCCAGGGGATATCGTTCAGGATGGAAGTTGATGATATACAGATGCGACTTGGTGCGGATCGCTCGTTGCGGGTAGGGGAGATACCCCTTGCGTGCGTCCTCGACGTGCCGCTCGCGACCGATGAACACCGCGTCGCGTTTGGGATCGATCGTGCCCGACGCGGGCGACTCGAGCAGCGGCATCAGGCTGCGGCCCGTCATCCCCTCCAGAGGCGGAAGCCCCGCGATCGCCAGGAACGTCGGCGCCAGGTCGGCGAGGCTGACGAGGTCGTCGACCGTTCGTCCCGGCTTCACGCCCGGTCCGCGAATCGCCAGCGAGACGCTCGACCCGAAGTCGTAGAGGTTGCACTTCCCGTGAGGGAACCCCGGCGGGCCGTGGTCGCCGCTCACGACGATCCACGTATTCTCGAGTTCTCCGATCTCCTCGAGTCGACGCAGGATCACGCCGAGCGCGGCGTCGAATGCCTGGATCTCACCGAGATAGTCGGCCACGTCCTCACGAACCACGGGCACGTCGGGCAGGAACGGGGGCAGCTTGCCGCGCAACGATTCCGGGTCGATCCCCCAGAGTGCCTTTCCCGAACCCTTGACCCACTTGCGGTGCACGTTCGTCGGGCCGAACCACCAGAGAAACGGCTCGTTCGCCTTCCTGGCGGCGAGCACGGCGTCGAAGTTGCCTTGGACCTCCGCGTAGAGCGACTGCTTCGCCTCCTCGAGCGGGCGGCCCTCGGCGACCTGCTTCGTCACATTCTGCGAGAATTGATTGAATCGTCCCCCCGCTCGTTCATATGCGTACTTGCCCGCACCGAACGGAGCGTCGACCGGGAGGCCGGGGCTCCAGACCTTGTACGTCTCTCCAATCATGTATCCCGCGTCGCGGAGCGCGTGCGGGAAGCTGGGGATCGAGCCGTCCCAGATCGCGCCTCGGAGGATCGCCCCCCGGCCCGTCGTCCAGAAGTGACGGCCGGTCAAGAGCGCGCTGCGGCACGGCGTGCAACTGGGAGCCGAGACGAACGCCCGGCGAAAGAGCGCGCCCTCGCGCGCGATTCGATCGAAATTCGGAGTCCGAACGACGTCGTTGATCGAGCCGGCGCCGTCGGCCGCGGCATACGCGCCCGCATATCGGCCCCAGTCGTCGGCGAAAGCGAAGACGATGTTCGGACGCTTCGGCTCGGTCGCCGATGCGCACGCGGCGACGCATGACGAAACGAACAGAGCCAGATGAATCCAAGGCTTCGCGAGCATCGATCACCACTCCCCAGGGGCACGAGCGCGCCGATCGCCGCCGGGTGCGGTCGTCGGTGGTCGCTCCTCAGTCGGCCTCGCATCGACTCGAGAGTATACTGCCGAAGCCCGAGCGCCTCACGCATTCTCTCGCCCCGTCCGCCGATTTTCCGTGCGCCCGGCGGCTTCGGCCGACGCTCTCACCGCCTCGGCACGATCCCATCGGCCGAGCCGCACGCGCGACGGCTCGCACGAGGACTCGAGAGACCTTCGACGGGATCGAACGACGCACATCGAGTGCGCTTGGGCAGCCTTGCTCGCTGCACAGACCTCGCCGAGGCGGTCGCGGCTCCGCCGTCGTCGCGAAGTCTCGCTTCCCACGCGCCTGATCCGAGTCGAGGAATCTCGGAAGTTCCCGCCCTCGAGCGGACCGACTTGGTGAGACCCTTTACATTGGCAGAGATCGAAAGATATGGCTGATGAACAAGATTACGAACAATTTCAGAAGAGAGATTCAGGAGGATCGAGTCGTTCCCTCGACGGCCGAGCGATCCGTCGCCCGGTCGTCGAGTTCGAGATCGCGCAACGACTCCGGGATCACTTCGCAGGATCGAGTCCCTCACCCTTCGCCGGCGCTGGGACGACGCGGAGGCGATAGGAACGGCCGGAGAGGATCTGCCCGGGGAGGAACGGGTCGTCGGCCGGAAGCCACGAGAAGCGGCTCGCGGGCTTCCGGAGATCCGCTTTCGACTGGGGGTCGCAGACCAGGACCTGGAACCGATAATCGCCAGGCGCAAGCGCGACGGACCCCTTGACCGTGTGAGTCCGCGACGTACCCGCGGGAGCCTCGAGCGTGCCGCTCAGGTACTTCTCGACGACGGCGGGAGGCGATTCCTCGCCCGGCTTCGATTCAGGGCGAACCAGGACGCAAACTCGCAAGGCGCGGCGAGTCGCCGGGGAGAATCGGTCGACGTCGCCCGCCCCGCCGACCTCGTCGCGCACCTCGAGGGCGATCGGCAAGCGGTCGACGCCGACGACGTCGACCGTACTCGTCGGCGGCTGTGCCTCGATGAGCCTGGCCGAGACGTGTCGCATCCGCGTCGCCTGCGGCACGCGCTGAGGTTCATCGGCTTGGGCGATCGAGGAACCGGATTTCTCGGTCTGCGGGTGCACCGAACGGACGCTGCCCGAGGCAGAGCTCGGATCGGATGCGAGGATCAAGAACACCAAAGCCGACGCATGTCTGGAATCGAAGAGAATGCTCACGGCAACTGCCCTTGTCGATGAGAGGGAGCGGCCCGGCCTGCGAGGTGAGCAGGCCCGGCGCACGATGCGGCCGGCGGCATGTGGGCCGTCTACTCTGCCGGATCTGCAAGAGCCGGAGAGCCGGGGACCCGCCGCATCGATGATCGCGCTCCAAGGGGGGAGAAGGGGGGGACACGGACTTTCATCATGATCGACGGCGAACCGGCCGTCAACAGTTTTTTTTTATGCGATGAGGTCTCTCGGCACGACGGCCCGGGCCTCGCTCAACGCGGACGGACCTCACCCGTCTCGAGGAGTTCGCGCATCTTCGGCCGATCGGCACGCATGCGTTCGAGATCGAGCTCGATGCCCGACCCGTCGGCCACGGCGGCATAGAACGCACGCAACCCGTCGCTCCAGGGGCCGGAAACGACCTCGACGGGGGTCTCTCCGCGACGGTTCTCGATCGAGGTCGATGCGCCTCGATCGAGGAGGAGGCGGACGATCTCGTCTCGACAGAGAAATGCCGCGATATGAAGAGGCGTGTTCCCGTCGCGATTCGTCGCCGACGGATCGACCCCCAACTCGAGCAGATATGCGGCGATCTCCCTCGAGCCGTGGAGGACGGCCAGGCCGAGGAGCGTCGACCCGTCGGCTTCGCGCTTCTCGGCAGCCGCCTTGGACGACACGCGTCGCTTCACCGCGGCGAGGTCGCCCCGCGCGATCATTCCGGCGAGGCCGTTCCAAGGCGTCGTCGCCGCGCGAACCAGATTGCGACGGAGCGACGCCGCAGCCGCTTCGTCGGGCGCGACGTGGAAGAGGAACTCATTGCTGAACAAACCTTGGGGAACTCGAATCTGCAAGAGATGGATCCCAGTCGACGGCAACGCGTCGAGCTCGACCTCCACCGCTTCGTCTTCGGCGTCCGCCAAGCGACGAACGCGACCCGAGACGCGGCGGCCGTCGACGAAGAGATCTGCCGACTCGTCGAAGTGTCGCCCGCTCAGGGGCATCGTCTTGCGGCCCGGATGGATGATCGGGAAGTCTTGGCGACCGCGCTGACGCTCGATCGGGCCGCGTGTCCAGAGAGCGGGCTGGGGCTGGTCGGCGGTCGCCCGGTCGCCCGCGCGAGCGGTCCACGTGGCCACGAGCGAGCCCGCAGCCGCGAGCTCGACGAGTTGTTCTCTCGTGAACGGCGAATCGCTCGTTTCACGTCCGACATATCTCCCCTGCTCCGACTCGACCGAGAATCGCAAGGCGAGGCGGCGGGCCTTGCCTCCTTCGACCAATACTCCGTCGCATTCCAAGGAGGTCGACCCCTCGCGCGCGGCCCGCTCGAGCGCATCGATCAGGTCCCCGGTCGAGCGATCGCGCGCGGTCTTCGCGTCGAGCGTCGCTTGGCGGGCATAGGCTCCCGAATAGCCGGTACTCATCTCCAGGACCATGTCCCAGACCGGATCGAACCGGGGTCGACCGGCCCACGACAACCTCCAGATCTCGCGCTCGGATGCGCCACGTTCGGCGATCGAGCGATAGAAGTCGAATGCAACGATGTTCAAGCGGCCCTGCGGGAGGATCAACCAACGATCCTGCGCTCCGCGCCAAGTGGGCGCGTCCATGCCGGTGCCCGGGGTGTTGGTGCTCGTGAGAAACGGCATGCGGTGGCAGTTGCCGCAGAGGTTCGGCGTCGCTTGCTTCGTATCGTGGTCGCCGTCGATGTGGAAGAGACGGAAACCGTCGAGCGCCCGCGAGCTCAGCTCATCGGTGTACGACCGGCGCGGGGCGGGCGGGTAGGGAACGCCGAGCAGGTAGGCGGCCATGTCGTCGCGCTCGCGAGCGGTGAGTTCGCCGAGCTTGCCCTCCTCATTCGTCTTCGGGTCGCCCACGCGCCGCATCGTCGAGGCCAGGCCGCCGTCGATCAAGTGCCGCGTGCTCGATAAAGGGTCGCCTCGCTTGCTGTTCGGCGCGACCGACGCATGAACCGATGCGCTGTTGTTTCCGCCGTAGGGATCGCCGGGGATGCCGTCCCAGTGGTACGGCTCGGTGTCGCGAAGCCCGCGTGCGGGCATCGTACTCCGCGGCATGATCTGGTCGCCGCCGCTCACGATCGGCGTGTCGAGCACCCAGAGGAGTTGATCGGTGTGACCGTCGGGATGACAACTCGCGCAAGAATAGGTTGCCGACGTCGATGCCCGGGCGGTATTGAAGGCGATACGACCGCGTTTGAAGACCGGATCGGTCGGATCCTCGAGAGGAATCGTCGCAACGACCTTGGGGGCGTCGAGGTTGCTGAGATCGACGAGTGCGACGCTGTTGGAAAGCGCCTCGAGCACCCAGACGCGCGAGCCGTCGAGCGCCAGGCCCCGGGGGCCGGCGCCGAGGTCGACGGCCCCTCGGATCTCGCCGCTCTCCGCGGAGATCGTGAAGAGTCGATCGGAAGCCGCGGCGGCGACGACGAGCGTCGCATCGTCGGGCGTCACCTCGACCGCATAGGGAGTCGCCGCCGCGCGCGACTTCTCCGGATCGCGCGGGGGGAGAGGCTCGAGCTCCAGAAACCGCGGGGTCGAGGCTCGTCCGTCGGGGAAGTCGACTCGTGTGATGCGATTCAGGAACGCGCGATTCTCCAACTCCTTCAAGCCGTGTCGCCGAGTTCCGCTGCGACCGTTGACGTCGTTGCGTGCGTCGGCCTGCGCGACGAGGACCGTGCCTCGGGAATCGACCGCGAGACCGTAGAGCAAGGTCCCGAGACCCTCCACCGCCCCGAGCGGCTCCTCATCGCGAGTGTCGAAGACGAAGAGATCCTTGTCGGGAACGCGCGGGTGCTTCACGATGTCGACGACATGACCAAGCGAGAGGACGTTGTTGTTCGTGATCGAGTGGGCGTAGGCGTCGAAGGTCGCGAGCTCTCCGTCGATCCGGTCCTTCGCATCGCCTGAGAGCTGAGTCCGATTGTTCGACTCGAAAGCGACCACGTGCAGCCGACCGCCTCGAACCGCGATCGCTCGAGGCTCTTGCGCAGGGATGATCAAGTGTTTCGTCACCTTGCGCGATCTGACGTCGATGACGGCGATTCGGTTCTCCGACGACAGTGCGACGTAGGCCTTCGCGTCGTTCGCAAATGCGATCCCGACCGGCTCATCGAACCGGGTCGACTTGGATTTCGGGTCGAGATCCTGGATCGTGGCGATCACCGAGAGATGCGTCGGCCGCGCCGGGTCGAGATCGATCACGCTCACCGAGTCGGAGACATGGTTCGAGACCCAGAGTTCCTTGCCGTCGGGCCGGATCGCGAGGCCGACCGGGTCGACCCCGACCGGCACTCGAGCCGCCACGCGTCGCGAGTCGGCATCGATGACGTCGAGCGTGCCCGCCGGGGTGTTCGCGACGAACACCCGCCCCCCCTGCACCGCAATCGGCCGCGCGTGCGGGCTCTCGTGCGACGTCCGGCCGGAACCGACCCTCGGGGGCGAAGCCTCGCCGACCGGGAGACCGCACGCCATCGCCCACAGGGCCGACCCGAGCAACAGCAATCGAGCTTTCATTGCCGATCTCCAATGATGAACGAGAGCAGGTGATCACGGATGTGGATCGGATCGACGACGCAAGCGGCGGGCTCGAAGTTCCATCGGCGGCGAGACGAACGCCCTCAATCGAGCACGGGCGCGGGTCGAGGGCGGGCCTTCCGCGCGGCCTTCTTCGCCGCCGCATCGGCCCGCGTGGTCCCGCGGCGCGCGACGCGGTGATCCTTCAAGTAGTCGGTCCGTTGCCGATTCAGCGACTCGGAGCGAGCGGCGGTCTCGGCCCGCAACTCCGCGAGCACCGCGGCGTGCGCGGGTTCCGCGGCGAGATTTCGATGCTCGGTCGGGTCGGCCTCCAGGTCGAAGAGCATCTCGAATTCAGGCGCTCGGCCGCGAAAGTCCACGTCGGCCTCCCGGAAGTCGACGACGCCGTCGTACATCCGAAGATATTTCCAACGCTTCGTGCGAATCCCCTCCTGGAACGGATTGTCGCGGAGCGTGAACAGACTCTCGAGGAAGAGTCGATCGCGCCAGGGTACTTCGCGGCCTTCGACGAGCGGGCGCAGGCTCGCCCCCTCCATCTCTGCGGGGGCCGCGACCCCCGCATAGTCGAGGATCGTTCGGGGATAATCGAGAGCCGAGACGAGCTGCTCGAGCTTTCTCCCGCGCGCGGCCTTCGGTGCCCTGGGGTCGTGAACGAAGCTGGGGATCTTCGACGCGAGGTCAAGCAGCAGCTCCTTGCCGCCCATGCCGTACTCGCCCATGAGCAGCCCATGGTCGCTGCCGAAGAGGATCACCGTGTTTCCCGCGAGGCCCAGCCGCTCGAGGTCGGCTCGCAGCCCGCCGATCGCATGGTCGAACCCGGTGATCGTTTGATGATAGCGGATCTGATGCTCTCGACAGGTCGCAATCTCGTAGTCGTAACGATATGTCTGATTTCGCCGACCGAGATCTTGGTCGAGGATCGACTTGGGGATGAACCGGTACGGGTCGCCGGCCGTATCGGGAGACAAAGGGATGTCGATGTCTCGGTAGAGCGTGTCGTAGAACGGGCTGCCTCGAAGCCTGGGATTCGCGTTCGCGGGGGTTCGCATCGCTCGCCCCTCGGGGTCGTCGACTCCCATCGAGGTCGTCTGCGATCCGTGGGGGACGTTGAAGCTCACCGAGAGGCAGAACGGCTTGCCGCGCGGGGCGGATTCGAGGAACTCCGTCATCGCCTCGCCCATGATCGACGTGATCATGTCGTTCTTGGCGCGGTGGTAGGGCTTCGTGCTCGGAGTCTGGTGATCCTTGGGGAAGAACTTGGTCCAGCCGTCGTGGGCCCACCAATAGTCGAACTCCTCGGACGCCCGGCCGCGAAACTCGTAGTATTCGACGCCGAACTTGCCGATGAACCCGGTGTGATACCCCGCCTTGCGCAGCAGCGCGGGGTAGGAGCGCGACCACTGCTCCCGCGTGAGGTCGTACGACGAGCTGAAGCCGACGCCGTGAACGCGCTCGGGCATTCCGGTGAAGTACGACACCCGGCTCGGGCAACAGACGGGCGTCGCACAGTAGGCGTTGGCGAACCATGCCGAATCCCGGAGCAACGCATCCAGATGCGGCGTCTCGACGAAGGGATGCCCCATCGCCGCGATCGACCGATCGCGCTGGTCGTCGGTCAGGAGAAAGATGATGTTGGGGCGTTCGGCGGCTGCGGACGACGCCGGCTCCGGGCCGAGAACCGCCGCAACGAGGATCGCCCAACGCGCAAGAGTGAGAAGGAGACGAAATGGGGCGGCCATGGATGTCGTCCCGGGTGAGAGCGAAGCTGATCCGATTCCGGAGCATCGCAATCATCTCGCGCACGGAATCCTCGGTCAAACTCCCATTGGCCCGAATCGATCTCGAGACGCGGAGTTCGAGATCCTCATCCGATCCAGAGAAATGCGATCGTGGAGACCATGCTGCAATCGGCCGATCTCGACGAATGGACTCTAGATGTAAAAGAAGTGAGAGATGAGCAGAAATGCGTGTGATGCGAGCGGATGAGACGAGAGAGCTTGGCGGGTGCTGGTCGTCCAGGAGCTTCGGCGCAGGTCCGGGTGGATCGAGAAATGTCCTCGAGAGACGAAAACGTCGCTTGCAACTCGCAGTCGTCGGAGGGTAGGATGAAAATTCCCATCACGTCATCCGTTCGATGAGTGCTTCCTAGAGCCGATGAAAACCCTTGGTCTGATGCTCTTGGCCGTCATTGCATCGACCGCGCCGACCTCCTCGGCGTCGGCGGGATGTGCTCATCCATTTCTGCTGGGCATCGAGTTCTCCGAGAGCGACCGCCTGTCCATCGGATATCTGGAATCATGGGGCGGTGACGCCGGCCGCTCGATGCCGACGCCTGATTCACAGTCGGCGCCGATCTGCCTGGGAGCTCTTTGCTCGGGGCAGCCCGCCCCTCCCACGCAGCCGCTCGCGCCTCCTGTTTTCCGCTCGGATTCGATGCTCGAACTGGTGATGAGCCCGTCCTGCACGGAATCGAACGGAAGAATCCCTCCGACCGCCGACGACTCCCCGCGAGTCGAGTCGATTCCCGACTCTCTCTTTCGACCTCCTCGAGTCGAAGCCTGAGCGCCAGGCACGATCGATCTCCCACGCCGCTCGCATCGGCCGATCAGCCCCAGTCCCCGGGGAAGAATCCGCCGCAGTTCCGCGGCGTGCGTTCGGAGACCGGCAATCCCTGATGTGAGTCGACCGTGATCGACCCCTTGCCGGGTCGAACCGAGCCGTCGCACAGATTCCGCACCCCCTGCGCCGAGACCTTGCGCTCCCTCGATGGGAATCGTGAGGATTCGTCGACGGCGGGCTCGGATGCGAATTCAGCGTTCGATACAATGAATCTCATGTTCATAAGAGAGAGGATCGGATCCCATGCGGATTCACGGAGATTCCACGCGCCGAGGTTTCACGTTGATCGAACTGTTGGTGGTGATCGCGATCATCGCGGTCCTCATCGCGTTGCTGCTTCCGGCGGTTCAGGCCGCTCGCGAGGCCGCTCGTCGTTCCCAATGCGTCAACAATCTCAAGCAGATCGCTCTCGGCATCCACAACTATCATTCGTCGAACAACGCCCTGCCGCTGGGCCGCACGATTCCGTCCGGAGCTTCGTTTTCGCCCCAGGCGCGAGTTCTGCCGTTCCTCGAGCAGAAGCAAGTGTTCGATGCGATCAACTTCTCGATCGGGTGGAACGAGCCTCAGAACGTCACGGCGACCGGCGTCGTCATCTCGAGCTATCTCTGCCCATCGGATCCGAGGATCGCGATCCCCAACGGATGGGCCGGGGTGAACTACCGGATGAACGAAGGCACGAGCGTGGCGATGTGGCACGGCGAATCCGACACGGCAGGCGTCAACCGCGCCGTGCAGCCGCCGAACTGGATGTTCTTCTCGAACGCCCTGGTGACCTTTGCGACCGTCTCCGACGGTACGAGCAACACCGCTCTCGCAAGTGAGCACATCAAGGGAGACTTCTCGAACGCCGTCGCCACGGAGTCGGCCGACACGTTCTGGCCGCAGACCTACCCCGCCGACGCCGACGAGGCCGTCTTGCTCTGTCGCTCGTTCGACCCCAAGAATCTCGCATTCCAGCGCGTCTCCGAAGTTGGAGCGCCCTGGATCTACGGCTATCACTCGACGACGAGCTACTGGCACTCCGGCCCCCCGAACTCTCGTTCGTGCATGTTCCCTCCCTCTCGGATCATGACGACGGCGAACAGCACGCATCCGGGCGGCGTGAACGTTGCGATGGTCGACGGATCGGTTCGGTTCGTGAAGGAGTCGATCAACATCTCCATCTGGCGCGCGATCGGCACCCGCAACGGCGGAGAAGTCGTCTCCTCCGATTCCTATTGATCGAGCAGAGGGAGAGTTGGATGAACATGCCTTGTCGCCCGTGGAGGGCGCGAGCGCTGATCGCGTCGATGGTCATCGTGATCGGATGCGGTGATGCACAACCGCCGGCACCCGCGGATCCGTCGATCGCGAGATCGGCATTGCTCGCCGCGCTCGAGGCCTGGAAACGAGGCGAATCGGCTCCCGTCGCGCGTGAGGGAGCGCCATCGATTCGCGTCTCCGACGAAGACTGGCACTTCGGCTCGAAGCTGGAGTCGTTTCAGATCGAGAATCGCGAGGCCCGCCGCGGGGCCTCGCTCGAGTTGTCGGTGATCCTCTCGCTCCGCAATCCCAAGGGAAAGCGCTCGACGAAACGCGTGACCTACGAGGTCCTGACCGATCCCGAACCCATCGTCATTCGCCAGGAATCCAACTGAGATGATCTCTCTCATCATTCACGATACCCTCGCGCTCGCGCTCGCCGTGCTGTTGCAGACGAACCCGACCGCGGCCGATCCCCCGACCCAGGGAAACGGCGACCGGCCCGACGTCGTCGCCGCGAATCGCGAGGACTTGAAGCGCCGGCTCGAGGAATCGAAGCGTTCGCGAGCCCGGTTGCCGCTTCCGCCCCCGACCGAGGAAGAGATCGCCGAGGCGAACCGCAGAGCCTCCGGTTCGCTCGGCGGAATCATCAACAACGGCCGAATGCGCAAGCTCTACCTGCCGCAGGAATTCGCGCTCGGCGGCTTCGATCGGCGAGCCGATCCGGCAATGACCGCGACCTCGGCCTTCAAGACCGAGATCTTCTGGATCGTCTCACGAATCAACAACTGTGCGTACTGCCAGGGCCACCAAGAGGTGAAGCTCGCCTCGGAAGGTCTCACCGACGATCAGATCGCGTCGCTCGACGGCGACTGGTCGGAGATGACGCCCGAGCGTCGCGCCGCGTTCGAATTCGTGGAGAAGGTCTCGAAGCGTCCCGATCTCGTGGCGGAGGCGGACGTCGCCGCACTCCGTCCGTACTACAGCGACATTCAGATCCTCGAGATTCTCTACACGATCGCGGGGAACAACGCCATGAACCGCTGGACGGGATCCCTGGCGATCCCCCAGGAAGACCATCGGCTCTTTCTCACACCCACCGCGGAGGGCTTTGCCAAGAAGCGGAGCCGCGTCGCTCCCCTCGATCCCACGAGCAAGGATCCCGCGTGCGCTCCGATGAATCAGCGCGGTCCGCTTCCCGATCGCTCGGTCGTGGAACGACGGATCGAAGAGGCGCGGGGGCGTCGGCCCCGGATCGGGCTCGCCGACATCGCGACGACCCGACGAGTGCTCTCGCTGTCCGACGAGATCGAGCCGACGTCGCTCGATCGCTTGCTCGCCAATTTCCCCGTCGTGGGGCCGACTCGGCGCAAGTCGATCCTCGCCTCGCGGAGTGCGGGCGTTCTCGATCGCCGCATCGCCGCGGAGATCGCCTACGTCGCCGCCCTCCACGACCGGGCGTGGTACGCACTCAACGATGCAAAGAACCGCTTGATCGCCCTCGGAATCCCCGAGACCGAGATCGCCGCGCTTGGCGAGATCGACAAGATCGGCGACCACAAACGTCGGGTCGCGTTGAGCCTCGCCGCGAAGATCACCGTGGATCCTGCGCGAATCACCGACGAGGACATCGAAAAGGCGAGGCGACTCTTCAGCGACAAGGAAGTCGCAGAGATCGTCTTCCAATCCGCCGAGGCGGCTTCGCTCGATCGGCTGACCGAAGTCGCCGGGCTGCCCGTCGAGCGTTGATCGTCGAAAACACCGCCCAGGCCGCCGCCTCGGGATCGACGGCCTTGTCCGCTTGATTCGACACCTGCTCGCGGTAACGCGAGAGGAACTCGGCCGAGGCGACCTCGGTTCGGGTGGGACCCCGGCCGACCCATCGCTCAGAGGCGAGCGCGATTCGAGCGTCGCGCTCGCCGATCTGCTTCCAGGCCGTATCGAATCCAGATAAATAAATGCTGGCATGTGAAGACTGTTCTGCAGATCGTCATTACACGGGCACGGTCGTCTCCGAGCGAACGCCCGTGACCATGCCGCCGTCGACGCCGTCGAACTCGGCGAGCGACTCGAAGATCCGCCCGCGAATCGTCGGAAGATAGACCGAGCGATGATTGTGCAGGTGCTCGGCCAGGCGGCCGCCTCGGTCCATCCCCGCCGTGTCGCCCTCGCCGCCCTCGGTCACCGCCGAACCGACGGGAGGCTCGAGGTCGAGCGTGCCCGCCGTCATCAGCATCGCGTCGCGAATCGCCTCGGCGTCGAGCGGCGCGGAGCCATCCTCCAGAGCCGGACATTCTCGGGATCCTTCTCGTGATTCGCCGCGACGAACTGCGAGTCGAGCCGATAGACGCGGCTCAGAACGATTCGCTTGATCAATCGTTTGAGCGACCACCCGTCCGCCGTGAATCCCGCGGCGAGATGGTCGAGGAGCTGGGGATGGCTCGGCCGACGCCCCGAGGCGCCGAAGTTGTCGGGCGTCTCGACCAGGCCGCGGCCGAAGAGCTGGAGCCAGACCCGGTTCACGAACACCCGCGCGGTGAGCGGATTCTCGGCGGAGGCGATCCAGTCGGCGAGCTCGCGACGGCCGCTGCCCCGCTCGATCTTGGGAACGCTCGAACGCCCGACGACCTGGACGAACCCGCGCGGCACGACCGCACCGGGCTTCTCGACCTCGCCGCGCAGGAAGAGCTCCGAGTCCTTCGCCGTCGCTCGGTCGCGCACGCCCATCGCCCGCGACTTCGGCGTGCCGTCGGCTCCGTACGCCTCGACACGACCGAGGAGCGTATTCAGCAAGATGCCGCTCTGTACATATTCCGAGGAGGCGAACTGTTTCCTGCGCGCCATCTCGCCGCGCTTGGCTCGCAGGTCGGCGATCTGCTTCGTCAACCGCTCCCGCTCGGCCGCAGCCGGAGGCGCGACTCCCGCGGGCATCCCCGAGTCCGCGGAGAGGTCGATCAGCTTCGAGGGGTTGTTGTTCTGGATCACCGGAATCGTGCCGTAGAGCGTCTCGGTGCTCCGGAAGATCCCGGCGAGTGCGTAGTAGTCGGTCTGCGGGATCGGGTCGAACTTGTGGTCGTGGCACCGGGCGCAGGCGACCGTCAGGCCGAGGAACGCCTGAGTCGTCGCGTCGATCTGCTCGTCGACCAGATCCATCTCGAATTGCTTCTTGTTGCGTTCGATGTGCGACTTCGGCCCCAGGGCCAGGAAACCGGTCGCCACGATCTTCGCCGCGCGGTCGGCTTCGTTCTCCGCGGGGAGCAGGTCGCCCGCGATCTGTTCGCGAATGAAGCGGTTGATCGGCATATCCGCATTGAACGCGGCGATCACATGATCACGATAGCGCCAGGCTTGCGGATAGCTGAAGCTCGTCTCCTTGCCGCTCGACTCGGCGAACCGCGCGACGTCGAGCCAATGACGACCCCAGCGCTCGCCGAAGCGGGGCGAGTCGAGGAGTCGGTCGACGGTCGACTCGAGCGCTCTGTCCGCATCCTGCTTCCAGGCCTGCTCGAACGCGCGAATCTCGTCGGGAGTCGGCGGAAGGCCGATCAGGTCGAAGGAGAGACGGCGAATCAGGATCTCGGGCGAAGCGTCGCCGACGACCGAGAGTCCCTGCAGCTCCTGCTCTGCGCGAACGAATCGGTCGATCTCGGCCAGCGTCCACGACGCATCGGCGACCTTGGGAACCGAGGGGGCGACGACCGGCTGAAACGCCCAGTAATCGCGGCCCTTCTCGATGTCGACCGTCGAGGCCGCTGCGGTCGAGCCGCCGTCGCGCGGGTCGATCGCGCCCGAGGTGACCCAGGCCGTGAAGTCGGCGATCTGGTCGTCGCTCAGCTTCTTCTTGGGCGGCATCTCGAGGCCGTCCTCATGCCGGAGCGCGGCGAGGAGCAAGCTCCCCGCGGGGTCGCCCGGCACGATCGCGGGGCCGGAATCGCCGCCTCGAAGGATCCCTTCGCGGGTGTCGAGCGCGAGCCCGCCCTTGAGCTTTGCGGCTTCGGACGAGTGGCACGAGTAGCATTCGGCGACGAGCACGGGGCGGATCTTCTTCTCGAAATGGGCGAGTCGGGCCGCTTCGGTAGCCGGTCCGCCGAGTGCGGTCGACTTCGGAGCGGGTCTCGGCTCGCTCGTCGGTTTCGGCTCGGGGGCCGAGGATCCAGGCGCCGCCGGGCGAGGCGACTCGGTGCGCGCGGGCGGCGTCGGCCGCGGACCTTCGTCGCCCGCCGGCCGGCGCTGGAGGGCGGACACCTTGCGATACTCCTCGAGAGTCAACGACCCGTTGGAATCGGCATCGAGTCGCTTGAAGAAGGTTGCAATCGCTTCCGGGTTGTTCTTGAAGAACGCGACCGACTCGCGGAGCTTGCCGACCTCCGCTTCGGTGAGTCGGTCGTCGCCGTCGGCGTCGAGGTAGCGGAACGCCGTCTCGGGCTCGGCGGGACCCGTCGCCCCCTTCGATTTCGACGCGTCCGCCTTGGCTTTGGGCATCTCCGCCTTCGGCTTCGCCCCCTCCTGCTCCGCCGCGGGCTTCGGCTCGCCGCGGAGGTGTTTCGTGAAGAAGGCCGGCTCGAGCTTGGTCGCTTCCTCGAACCCTTCGCGGTAGATCCCGTAGTGCGTGATCCCCTTGATGACGTGGTACTCGACGGGCACGCCGTTCGCCTTCAGGATCGCCGCGAACTTCTCGCCGTTCTCCTTGGGATTCGAGAGTTCCTCGTTCTCGGCGTCGACGAAGATCATCGGAACGCGGATCCTTCCGACGAGGTCGAACTTCTCGCCGAACCCGACGTTTCGAGCCGGATTCCTACGCATGTTCACGTAGCGTTCCATCTTGCCGCCGAGCTTGCCGGTCTCGAAGGGAACGGGCTCGACTTCGCCGCGGGCCTGCCTGGTGAGCAAGGCGTACCCCGCGCGATCGGCCTGGGGACCGACTCCCAAGCCCGAGACCTGCGCCGCGGCGCATTTGACGCGGGGGTCGATCGCGGCCATCAATGTCACGAGGCCCCCGCCGTAGCTACTGCCGAAGAGGCCGATCCGATCGGGGTCGACGGAGGGCTCGCCCGCCAAGAATGCGATCGCGCAACGGATGTCGAAAGTCTGATCCATCAGATTCATCTGCCAACGGATCGGCTTGCCCTTGATCGTCACGACGCCCTTGTCGTCCGCCTCGCCGACCTTCTCCGTCACGAGGATCTCGGAGTCGCTCTCGCCCCAGCCTCGGTAGTCGAAGCCGAGCACGATGAAGCCGTTGCGGGCGAGGATCGGCCCCAGACGCGTCGGCAGTCCCTTCTTGGTTCCGCCCGTACCCGCGCACAGGACGATCGCGGGGAGTCGCTCGCCCGGTTTGCGATTCTTGGGGAGATAGAGGTCGCCCGCCATACGGACGCCGTTGCTCATGATCGAGACCGGCCGCGTCTCGACGTCGCCCGCGATCGGCGCCGCGTCGGTCGGCTCGGCGGCGGCGGCTTCCTTCTTGGCGGCTCCCGGCTTCGTTGCCGCCTTCTTGGTCATCGACTTCTTCGCGGCCGCCTTCCCGACCGCGCCCGGATTCTTGGTGAACCAGGCGCGGAGTTCGGCGAGCGTCGCGAAGCCGTCGGAATCGGTGTCGACGGCGGCGAAGTCGACTTGGAGGCGGAACTCATCGCGACTGAGCCGGCCGTCGCCGTTCGCGTGGCGCTCGAGCAGGAACGCCGCCGCGATCTCGCCCGGCAGCCGACTCCATCGACGCGCCGAGGTCGAGGACGAGGCGACCGCCGGCGCGGCCGATGCGGGGGCAATCTCGCACGCGTCGATCTCCGCGGCGAGGTCGTCCGGCTCGTGATCGACTCCGCCCCGGCCTCCTCCGCCCGCAACGAATCACGCAGCATCTGATCGACGAATCAGTCGACGCTTTCGGGCGACTCGCCGACCGCGCGACTCGACTCGGACGCGTCGCGGGTCGATTCCCGCATCGGCAAGGCTCGGCCCGCGAGCGGGTCGAATCGCCGGTCAGGGGATCGCGATCGATGCGAATCCAGCGTTCTGACGATTCACCACGACCGTCAGCGCCGCGGCGGCGACTTGGATCCCCACGGAGACGTCTTCTTGCGGGAACCCCTTGTAGCCGAGGGCCTGGCCGCACACGAAGAGCTTCACGCCCGCCTTGCGGAGCTCGCTCAGCACGACGAGGTTCGGGTTCTTCGGGGTCTGGAACGCGGCGGCGTAGGCGGCGTCTCGGAGGACCGACTTCGTGGCTTCGCCGTGGAAGACGACGGCGATCTCGACGTCTTCGGCCTTCAATCCCGCCGCCCCGTAGAGATTCAAGAGCCGCGCGACGCGCTCGAGCCCCTTGTTCACGTCGGTCGGCCGCGCGTCGGCGGTGACGTCGAACACGACCTTCGCCCCCTTGCGCGGAGGTTCCGCCGCTCGCGGCAGCGGTACGACTCCGCCCAGCCCGGCGATGATCGGGAAGACGAGCTTCGGCTTCGGCTCCTCTTTTTCCTGCTCCTTCTCGTTCGTCGGGGCCGGCACGGGATGATTCTTGGCCGCTTCGTCGAAGCCGTGAGCGGCGAATCCGCTCACGACCGCCGAATGCGCCCGAATCAGGCCGACGACGCGGCGATCTTTCGAGGTCTCGCGGACCTTCACGCCCTTCTTCGTCTTCTCGTAGGTCATGTCGATCTCGGCATGATCGCGGAAGATCGCCGCGAACAGCTCGTCCCAGTGTCTCAGCCCCCGGCCGTCGCGGATCCGCGCGTGCATCGCGGCGACGTGCTCCTGGATCTTCGCGGCCACCGCGGGATCGTCGGATTCGGTCAACGTCTCGACGCCGTCGGGGAGCATCTGCACCGTACGATCGACTTTTTCATGCTTCTCGAGCAGTTCATGGAAGACGGCTTGGTCGGCCCGCGTCGCGGGGTCGGGCCCGCGGCCGCCTCGCTGCGGAGGATCGACCGCGCGGGCCTCCGCTGCGACGACGAGGATCGTTCCCAGGGCGATCGACATCGATCCAACGAGTCGAGAGATGTTTGGGATGTTCATCGGATTCGATTCCTCTGCGACTCGGGGCGACGCCGGCACTCCTCATCCGGTTCGTCGAGGAGTCCAGGTCGGCGTGATCCCTCGCGACTTCGGGAGGGGCCCCGATAGCTCCACCATACCGTTCGACGACTCGCGCCGCCGGCCCGTCCTCCCCGCGACCGTCACGAAGGCCGCGCCGAAGCGGGGGCTTGGGGAGCGTCGGTCTTGCGGCTCTTCAAATGTTCGTCGAAGAAGGTGTCGATCATCTTGTCGATTCTCGGGCCTCCCAAGCCGTGCCCGGCGCCCGGGATGATCTCGAGCCGTACCTTCGCCCCCGCGCGCTCGAGGGCGTCGCGCAGCCGCTCGGATTGGTTCGAGGGAACCAGCGGATCGGCGTCGCCGTGGATCAGGAGAAACGGGGGAGCGGCCTTCGTGACGTACGTGATCGGGTTGGCCTTCGCCGCCTTCTCCTTGTTCTCCTGGACCGGACCGCCGATCAATCGCGACTCGGGCGAATCCGCGGCGTCGTGGTCGATCGTCGCGCCCGGAATCGCGTGGGCGGCCATCGCCGTGAGGTCGCTCGGCCCCGACATCGCACACACCGCATCCACCGCGCTGCTCTGGTCGAGATGCTCGCCCTTCTCGAATTCCGAGGCCTTCGCCGTGGTGCCCAGCATCGACGCGAGGTGGCCTCCTGCGGAGTGCCCGATCACCCCGATGCGCGTCGGGTCGAGACCGTATTCCTTTGCATGCGCCCGCAGCCAACGAACGGCGGCTTTGCAATCTTCGATCTGTGCCGGGAAGATCGCCTCTCGGCTCAGGCGATACCCGACCGACGCCACGGCATACCCGCGCGCCGCCTCGCGAATTCCGACCGCGCCCTCCTTGCTCCCCGCCAACCATGCTCCGCCGTGGATCGCCACGATCACCGGGACCGGCCCCTCGGACTTCTCAGGGAGATAGAGATCGAGACGGAGCGACCTGTTGCCGACCTTCGCATACTCGACGTCCGCAACGAGCTTCGACCCCGCGGGAGCCGACCGCGGGCGCGGTCCCGGCGGTCGATTCTTGGGCACTTGCGCGTCGACGCGAGCGGCCGTCGCCAGGAGAAACGCCGTCGCCGTGACGATTCCGATACGAGCGATACTCATGAGGTGCTCCGAAGTCTGGATCATTCGATGTGGGGAGTCGAAACGCGGCCCCTGCGAAGGGCGATCATGGTGTCGGCGATCGACGACAGGTTCTCGAGGAGCGTCGCGAGCTGCTCCTCCGCCACCGACTCGGCCAGTCGACGGTGGAGCCCTTCCGACTCGCGAGCGAGTTCGAGAGCGGCTCGTCGTCCCGCCGGAGTCAGATGGATGCACCGCGCCCGGGCGTCGCGCTCCGACCGAATCCGGGTCACGAGCCCTTTCTTCTCCAGCAGGCCGAGCAAGGCGGTCACCGTGTTCGGGTCGGAGAACGTCCGCGCGACCAACTCGCGCTGGATGATCCCGTCTTCCTCCGCGAGCAGCGAGAGCACGACGAACTGATCCGCCGTGAGCCCCCAACGCGCGAAGTGCTCCTGAAAGGTCCGGTGCATCGCGAGATACGCCGTCCGAAGTCGCATCCCCAGACTCTCGCGAAACGGACTCATCATGAGTTTCCCCGAGACCACGATTCGGTACGTGCACGTACTATCTCTCAGAAACCCCGCTCGCCGTCCAGAGTATCGCGAAACCAGGAGAAGGACTCGACGACGCGACCGCTTCAAGCATTCCGTCCCGAGCCCACTCCGCCGCCGCGCGGCTCGCGGAGATAGCGACACAGAGACCCAATGGCGGGGCAAGTGTCGCGCGATTCGATTGGAGACGTCACCTCCGAGTCGTCGCGCTTCCCGCGAGAATCTCTCGCGGGCGATGAGGCGCGCCGGAGACGAATCTCGCACGGTCGAGCGAACGCAGTCGCTCGAACTCGAACGCTCCACGACGGACAACTCACCGCTGTCTCTCCGGATTCCGCAATCCGCGCGGATTCCCCAAAGATCGAGGTCGACGGTGGTCGATGACGAGAGGTGAATGCGCTTGGGCGCAAGGTGAGTAGTCGGTGCAGTTGGATCCGAACGACTTGGTGATCTTTCCAAAAGCGAACGCGAACACACTTGGATATGGAGCGAATCATGAACGTCGACAAGCGAGTCCCGAGCGAAGCTGCGCGCAGGGAAGCCTCCGCGTGGCAATTCCGCAAGAATCGCGAGAATGCCGAGCGGTCGACCGGACCGACGAGCGAACAAGGCAAGTTGCGATCGCGTGAGAACGCGACGAAACATGGATTTCGCAAGATCATCGTCTCGCCGGGCGAGACCACCCCCGAGATCGAGGCTGAGCGCGAGCGGTTCGTCGATGCGTTGATGCCCGCCAACGACGAAGCGCTCGCTTATGCCGACCTCGCGTATCAGGCCAAGCGCAGGTTGATGCTCATTTACGATGCCGACGATGC
>JANRKW010000035.1:0-116439 GCA_033763215.1 Isosphaeraceae bacterium
CGCAGCTTCGCTCGGGACTCGCTTGTCGACGTTCATGATTCGCTCCATATCCAAGTGTGTTCGCGTTCGCTTTTGGAAAGATCACCAAGTCGTTCGGATCCAACTGCACCGACTACTCACCTTGCGCCCATGCGCATCCACCTCTCCTCATCGACCACCGTCGACCTCGATCTTTGGGGAATCCTCGCGGATTGCGGAATCCGGAGAGACAGCGGTGAGTTGTCCGTCGTGGAGCGTTCGAGTTCGAGCGTGACCGTTCGACTTCGAGGGTGGGAGTCACTCAGGAAGCTGGGGGCCTCGTGGTCGATTCGCGCGGCGTTGGGTCCGAGGCCGGGAATCGCGGCGGGGTTCGAGGAAGTCGAGCAGGACTCGTTCGGGCACGGCGTGGACCGCGCCGTGGCCTTGACCGTTGACCTTGCAGTGCACGACGTCCCCGCCGAGGTAGCTGAAGAATTCGAGTGGTCGATCGATGCGTGTCGGGCGCTCGAGCGGCTTTCCCGCATGTCCCAGATGACGAGCCCAGACGAATGTCGATTCTTCCGCGGGCAGGAAGGCGAGCCTTCCGTGTTTGGCGGGAATCGCTCGCGAAGGGCCGCCCTCGTAAGGGACCAGTGCGTCGAGGTCGCCCGAGATGTTGAGCAGCCGCTTGCCCTGGGCGGGTACGACGGCGACTCGATACTCATTGTCCGGGCCCTTCGCCTTGAATTCTCGGCCGTCGAATTGCAGGACGTTGAGCGGGCTGACTCCGGTGATGTAGTTGCGGACGTTCGGCATCCGGCTCTCGATCATCAGTTGATTGACCAAGGCTGCACCATTCGATGCACCCATGATGCTGAAGTTCTTGGAATCGACATTCGTGAAGTTCGCGAGCGTGCTCACGATCTCTTCGATGAAGCCGCGGTCGTCGGCCTGGGATCGCTCGGCCACGACGTTCCAGCTCTCGCGATAGCCCTGGGGGAACACCGTGATGGATCGCGCGGCGATCGTCGGGTGGTCTCGATGAAATGCCCGCATCGCCTGCCGTGCATGCCCGCCGTTGCCGTGCAGGAAGATGAAGACGGGGAGTCGTCGCGAGCCGGTGTCCGGCGGCACGAAGACGAGGTAGGGTCGCGCGAAATCGCGTTCCTGCGACCAGGTTTGCATGACGAAGGACTCGCCGGATGTCGCCCGCGTCGAGCGTGCTCTCGAGGCTGGTCCTTGGGAGGCGACGTGGTGGGCGGTCGTCGCGAGTGCGGCGATTCCCAGGAGACACCCGGCCACCCGGGGGCGAAGTCGAGCCGGCATGATCTCATCGCCTCACTGGTTGGGTTGCGGCGCTCGGGTTTGGTCCCGATCTCGAGCGAGCGGCAGGGCGGCGGCGAACCCGGGCGAGCAACGAGAGAAGCGTAGGACGCGGAGGCGAAGAAAGCTCATCGCGGGTGAATGCGACGAGCGGGGATGAACCTCGGTCGGGGCGAGAGGATTCGACCCTTCGGCCTCACGGCGCCGGATCGGGGGGGGGCGCCGATGGCTCGTGTGATCTTCCGGTCAGGGGTTGCGAGCTGTTGAGCGAGGCGATTCGCCCTCGTCGCGTGGCGATTTCCCCTGGTTCTCTTGGTTGGCTGCCGGATCTCCGCCGCGTCAGAGATGGATGAGGGGCCTTTGGTCATCTCCGAGAGGTTGTCCGTATGGAGCAGAGCCTTGTTCGAAGCTCGACCGCCCGCCCTGAATCCTCATGCCGCCGGCGATCGGCATCGGCTGCGGCGTCGTCCATCCATTCGGTCTCGGCTCGCGTGAGGCGGAGCATGCGGTCGGCGCGAGGTGCGGAAGTCGGTTGCGAAGCCGGAACCGGGCCGAGATCCCGAAGCCGCGGGCGCGACGTTCGCCGTCGCATCATCAGGCGAGGTGAAGCCCTGACTGAACGACCGCCTCGATCGAGGTCTCGATGTCCTCATCGCGCGGTCGAATCGGGCTTTCGCCGGGCTCGCGGGGGGGATAACATTCATGATCCCGACGTGCGCGGGTGCGACGACGAGAGTCGTAGCGGGGAGCGCTCGGTCGTGAGGTGAGAGGGATGGGTTCACGATGCGAGGTGGTGGCCGCCCGATGAACGACGTCGCACGCTTGCTCAGTTCGATCGAGCGAGGTGACCCCAGCGCGGCCGAGCAACTCCTGCCCCTGGTTTACCAAGACCTGCGCAAGCTCGCCGCGGCTCGGTTGTCGAGAGAGAACCCCGGGCAGACGCTCGACTCGACCGCGTTGGTACACGAGGCCTACCTACGACTGGTCGGGTCCGGTGCGGAGCCGAATTGGGAGAGCCGAGGCCACTTCTTCGCGGCGGCGGCGGAGGCCATGCGGCGGATCCTGGTGGAGAGGGCGCGAAGGAAGAAGCGCTTGAAGCATGGCGGGGACTTCGAAAGACTCGACCTGGACATGGCGGACGCAACCGCAAGAGGGCCGAGCGTGGATCTCCTGGCCCTCAATGAAGCCCTGGATCGATTTGCCCTCGAGGATCCACTGAAGGCCGAACTCGTCAAGCTTCGCTACTTCGGCGGCCTGACCATGCCGGAGATCGCCCGACTGTTGAATCTATCGCTGGCGACGGCCGAGCGGCACTGGACCTATGCCAAGAGCTGGCTCTGCGCAGAGTTGTCGGAAGATCGACACGACCTCGACTCTCCCAAGAAATAGACTGGGCGATGAGGGGATTTGGGCCTCGACGTCGCACTATTCTGCGTGATCGGAGATCACGTCGTCGGAGTGGGTTCCAGTAGTTCCCCTCCGCCCGTCCGTCATGGCGATCCCATCGGTTCTCGCCGCGAGACGCCTCGTCTCGGGGATGGGTCTCTTCGTGTCCGGATATCACGCCTGCATTCATGAGGAATCACAACATGAGGTCTTCCAGATGCTTGGTTGCGAGTTGTTCTCGGGCGGGGGGCTCCCAAACGCAGGCTGATTCGCGACGAGCGGCCGCGATCGGCCGGCTCTTGCGGATCGCCTGCATGGTCGGCTTGCTCGCGTGCCGGGCGGTCGGCGAGGCCGAAGCGGGTTCGATCATCTACCCGAGCGAGGACATCCCCAAGTCGATTCCCGACAACGACTTCACGGGGATCACCAGCCTGCTGGTCGTCCCTGATGCGTTCATGGTCTCGGACCTGGATTTGATCTTCGATGAACTGTTCCATGAGTCGGTGTCGGATCTGAGGATCGCGCTGACGTCTCCCATGGGGACGACGGTGACCTTGCTCAAGGCGTCTTCGGAGAAGGGGATTCTCTCCGGCGCGGGAGTCGTCGACAACTTCATCGGCACCGTGCTCGACGATACCGCGCCGACAAGTCTTCAAGATGCTTTCTTCGACAATCATTTAGGCGTGTACAACATCGATCATCATTCCGTGGGCATCAGTCCACTCGCCCTGTTCAACGGCGAGAGCGCCCAGGGAACCTGGACTCTCCGGATCTCCGATCGCGTGCGGTTCGACGCGGGAGTCCTGAACGCCTGGAGTTTGGGCTTCAGCTCCGCGAGCACGGCCCCGGAGCCGAGCGGAGCGGTGACGGCGCTGTTGGGAATCGGAGCCGGCGCGGCGGCCTCATGGCGGAAGCGGATCGGTCGCGCTTGATGCTCATTCCGGACTGAATCGCCCCCCCAAGAATCGAGCTCTCACCACAGACCTCGTCGTCGACGACCGGGGTGTTGGGAGATCTGCGCGCAGCGCGATCACCACCCTGGAGACCAGAGCGATCTCTCCATCATTCAAGCGGAGCACCCGAATGTCGCGCAAGCATCATCCTCGGCGATTGATTGTCGAAGCACTCGAAGGGCGTACTCTGATGTCGAGCGGCATGTCGACGGACCCGACGAAGCCGGCGCGGCTCGCCCCGGGGATCCACGCGGCCGCGGCCAAGAGCACGACGACGCCGGTCCAGGTTGGGACGAGCGATCCGGCGGCCGAGCAGAAGCGGCCTACGCAGCAGCAACTGCGTGCTCGAGGGCAGATCAAGTCGGCCGTCTCGCTCGACAGCAGCACGATCCAGGTTCGGCTCAAGCAACCGCTCAAGCTGCCGGTCGCCAACCCCGCGCTGTACCAGATCCCCGGCCTGACCGTGACGTCGGCGACGAGGAACAAGTCGGGAACCGTGGTGACGCTCGAGACCTCGACCCAGGCGGCCACCAAATATCAGTTGACGATGATCGCGCCGCCGAAGTCCTCCAAGCAGGCCCGAGCGGGATTGGTCTCGGCGCGAGCGGTCGTGACACCCTCCCCGACGATCCTGGGCACGATCCCGCTCACGGGCACCGCCCCTCCCATCTCGTCGACCTCGGGCGACCTGCCGCGCGTCGTTTCGGCCACTTCGACGTCGAACAACACGGTCGCAGTTCAGTTCAATGAACCGATGAGCGATCGCTCACTCGTTGCTCAGTACTACGAGATCACGCCCACCAACATCAATACCGAATCGGGCCGGTTGATCGTCAAGAATGCGCGCTTTCAGGAGTTCGGCACGGGGACGGGGAAGATCATCGATCGATCGACGGTGATCCTCACGACCGAGTCTCAGAACGAGCTGGATTACACGGTCCGCGTCGCGAACATGGTGGACATCGCGGGCAATCCGCTTGCTCCGCCCGTGATCGTCGGCGGTTTGCGATTCGACCCGACGGTCGCTCAATTTCAGGGGACCCCGCCGCAGGCGGCGGTGAAGAACGGCGTTCCCACCCTGCTCGATACCGACGGCGACGGCCTCTTCGACAACGAAGAACAGCGCGGATGGCGTGTGACCGTCATCGCGGCCGACGGCACCGTCACGAGCCGAACGGTCACCAGCGACATTCGCCTGGCCGACAGCGACGGCGACGGTCTGAGCGATTACCAGGAAGCCAACCTCGTCTTCGACCCGCGTGCCGTCGACACCGACGGCGACCAGCTCAACGACTACGCCGAGTTCAACGAGACCTACTCGAACGGCCTCGCTCAAGACACGGACAAGGACGGGCTCGACGATTTCGTCGAGTTCGCCTTCTTCAAGACGTCGCCGATCTTTGCCGACAGCGACGGCGACCAGATCAAGGACGGCGACGAGATCGCCGGCAACCGAAATGCCCTCGTCTCCGACCTGCCGCGGCCCGAAATCGAAGTCGGCGCGATCAACCTCCAGCTCGACGTGCGGTTCTCCGAGAGCAACGCCAAGGAGACACGCGATCTCGACACCAAGTCGGTCACCTCGACGCTTTCGCAAAGCGAGAGTCGCAGCCTGTCGCGACAGTCCACGCAGAGCCTCGAGGCGAAACTCGAGGGTGTGCGGGGTTACGGCGACGGTGGAAAGGACGCCGGGTCATTCTGGAAGCTCACTGCTGGGTACACGGCCGGCTTCACTTTCCAACAAACTGAGGAGTCGTCGAACGAGACAACGCGCAGCTATGAGAACTCACTCACAACCGAGCAGGAAGTCACCAACGGGTTCACGGTCGAGCGTCAGGTCGTCGGAGCCGTGATGCAGGCGACCGTGAACTTGCGAAACGTGAGCAACCTGGCCTACAGGGTCAAAAACCTCCAGGTCACGGCGTTCATCCAGGATCCCCAGGACCGAACTCGGCTGACTCCGGTGGCGACGCTGCTGCCGGACAGCGAACCCGCCGAAGGGTTCACCCTGGGGCCCTTTGTGACCAATCGGGGCCCGCTGATTTTCTCCAATACCACGATCGTTCCCACGCTGGTGGAGAGCCTGATGGCGAACTCCGCCGGCTTGATCTTCCGCATCTCCAACTACGACATCATCAACGAGGATGGCCGCAACTTCGCCTTCATCAGCCAGGATGTCGTGGAGCGGACCGCTCAACTGGTCATCGACTTCGGCGGAGCCCGCAGCCTTCGCGCCAAGGTGAGCGGTGAGACCATCGACGAGAACTTGCCGGGGGACGAGACGGAGATCCACCGCGTCTCTACCGCGCAAGGCCGACGCATCGACACCAATGGCGACGGTGCGGTCGACGACACGGACCGCCGCGTGACGTTCGACGGAGCGGGCAAGGAAGTGGGCATCACCCTCTTCGACGCTCTCGCCGCCGCCGGCCTGAAACGCTTTGAAACAAGGCTCGACCCCTCAACCGGCGAATACGAGGAGTATGTGCCGGGAGATACCACTCCCGTCGATACGTCGACCGCCGGGGAGGAAGATCGCACCTTCAATAGCTATTCCACCTACGTGGATGCCGAGGGCCGTGAGAAGATCTTCCGCATTCGTCAGGTCGCGAACGACTTTGGTATCAAGAAATACTGGGAGATCCTCACACCGCGTGGGATTGATCAGCAGACCCTGCTGAGCGAACTCATCCTCAAGACCAACGCGCCGACTAGCCTGAACTTCGTGCAGGATCTCGACGGCGATTTGGTCCCGGCCGATACGGAGTACCTGCTCCGAACCTCGGACAGCCCCCGTGACGAATTCACTTACGACTCCAAAGGCCAGCGCGTTCCGGGCTCGGACGGAGTGCCCGATGGCCGCGATACCGACGGCGATGGTCTCGACGACCGCTTCGAGGCGCTGATCGGTTGGAGGGTGAATACACCCCTCAAGTCCTACACGGTCTATTCTTCTCCGACCCGAAAGGACTCCAACTTCGACAGCCCCAAGCCTGGGGTCGACAGCGACGAGGACGGGGTCGAGGATCGTCTCGAGTATGACGGGTCCGACATGTTCGCCGCCCCCGCCGGCTGGAACGACAAGAACGGCAACGGCCTGCGCGACCTGTTTGAGGTGTCGCAATCCGACACGGTCATCGCCGGTGGAGTCCCCTACAACACGGATACCACACAAGACGTGATCGGTTTCCTCGGCTTGGATCCGTTCTTCAATCCGATGGATCCGTATTTCACTACGGGAACTCTCGTTCATGTGGCGAGGACCGAGGGGGGACTGACCTCGGGCACCGACTACTGGGTCAGGTATCGCGGATTCAACGGGCTCCTCCACTTCTACAGTTTGCATAACTCGGCCTCGGACGCCGCCGCCAACATCGGCTTGGTCAACCTCACGGATCGCATCACGTCGTCAGTGTTTTCGTTCACCCGCGATTGGGTCCTTGACCCGATCCGTAAGGACACCGACGGCGACGGCATCAGCGACGCGACGGAATTGATCGGGTTCCGGATCACTCGCATCGAGAACGGCGCCAGTCAGTTGATCGCCGGTACTGACCCGCTTAGCCCGTTCACCGACAGTGACACCTTCACCGACGGCTTCGAGAAGTTCGTCGGACTCGATCCCACCAACGGCGCCGATACCGACGAAGACGGCGACGGTCTGCCCGACATCGTTGAGACGACTGGCTGGGCGGTCGGCAAGCTGGAGCTCAACCCGGAGATCCAGACGATCAACCTCACCGGCTCTCTGGGCTTCACCCTCCAGTTCGGCACCGGCCCGAGCGTCGTCGGGGAGAACACCACGGGGACGCTTTCGGAATCCTGGGACGCGGACCGCGTGCAGACCGAGCTGAATAACCTGGGGGTCATCGCCGGCCTCGACGGCCGCATCAGCGTCATCCGAGCGGTCCTGACGAATCCCTCCAGGGTCCAGTTCACTGTCACGTTCGGCGGCGACATGGCCGGCAAGAGGCAGCCGACCCTGCTCCTGACCAAGAAGTCGGGAACCGGCGCCGGCACCGTCCTCGATTTCCAGAAGGGCCATACCCTGACCTATCTAGAGGGCGTGAGCCAGGCCCCGTACCAGTCGGGCCCACAGATCTTCAGGACGTCGAAATCCCAGACCGACTCCATCGACAGCGATGGAGACGGCCTGACTGACTACGAGGAGTTCTTCCTGAGGACGGACGCCAGGGCGAACGACACCGACGGCGACGGCATCGAGGACCGCGTGGAGTACCTCGGGTTCAACCTCGGCCACAAGATCGGCAAGCTGGACGGCGGGATCATCAAGACCGACCCGCTCGACTCCGACACCGACAACGATCTCCGGTCCGACGGCGACGAAGCCGAGCTGGTGGACATCGAGCTTGATCGATGGGTCGTCCGTGCGACCGGGTCGGTCAAGTCGGGCGAGGTCGCTTCGTCCTCAGCCTACCGCGTCTTCAGCCACCCCTTGGTGGCCGACGCCGACTTCGACGGCCTGGTCGACGGGGAGGAGTACGGCGGCCTCGCCACGAACCCGATCAAGTACCGGACCGACCCGAACAACGCCAACACCGACGGCGACAAGCGCGACGACGGCGAAGAAGTCAGGGGCGGGCTCAATCCCCTGCTCGAAGACTTCCGCGTGACGGTCGTGGCCGATTGGGTCGAGACCTTCAACGACGGTACGGAGGAAAACATCAACGGAAGGGGCTACGGACGTTACCAGTTCCTGCTGGGCGTGAGGCAACCCAGCTCCACAGGAGTGGCCGGACTCAGCACAACGCCGACCCTGGTGATGGACAATCCGAACCAGGCCTTCCTCGTCGATGAACAAGGGGAGGCGGACTCCGGGGACGTGGACGATCGGTACGGTTTCGGTTACAGCTACGGTTCGGGGGCCGCGAGCTTCCCGGCTCGATCGCTGGATGCCCGATCGCTCGTGTTCTCGGTCTCCCGGGGTCAGCGGTTCTCGGTCGACCTGAATGTGAGGGAGTTCGACGGGGTGATCCCGGCGACCCCGACCCTCGGGAGCTATCGCCAAGTCGACGTGGGAGGACTCGAAGGGAACCCGGTCTACAAGAAGTACAAGCCGGTGCCCGGCGGCCTTGGTGAGCTCACCGACCAAACCTCCACGGTGTTTTCCGCGGATGATGTCCTGTCGCTCACCCAGTCGGTCCAGGATCTCTACTTCTTCTGGGATTCCGCTTCTCAAACGTCGCAACGCGTCAACGGTTACAACGGGGGGAGACTTCGGGGGTTGCTCCACGTTTACCTGGTGATCGAGTGATCCGATCGGCCTGATCGCATCCACCGCAACCTCATCCCGGGCCGCTACCACGAGCGGCCCGGGACGCTCCACCGGTAAAGGACCACGATCCTGGTTGTCCCGTACTTCTTGCGCGAGCGACCCCAGTCGGAGCCGGTCCCGTCCCTCTCCTTCTGGTTCTACTCGGACGTCGATCCGACGACTCGGGTGAACTACGGCCCCACCGGTAACCCGGTCCAAGGTGTCCTGGCGGTCTACTTCATCTTCGAGTGAGCCACCCCTCACTCCCTCCGTATGACCGAGACGTCCCCGTCCCCGGGTCGCTTCCCAACAACCATTACTCCCGAGGAATCGCCAGGGAGGGGGACAACGGCGGAACAACCCTCAAACTGCCGCTCTACTTGCCGGTGCAGAAGCGGTCCGTCACCTTCGGCATGACCGCCTCGCAGGCCTTCAGCGTCGAGGGTTTGGTTGCTTAGCTCGACCTCAAGGGCGGTCGGCCCCACAACTCCGCGAACCCGGCCGACTACAGCGTCTTCCATCATTATCTCGGAGGAGTGGACGGGCTGCAGGCAAACGTGAAGGGGAAATCGGAAAAGCGGCGACCCGTCTTCCGGGGCTCCGAATTGCAAAACTCCGAGTCCGCCTTCCTCGACTATGAGATGACGTTCAGGCGCGAGGACCAGCTGGGCGGCAACAACGGTGACAGCATCGCCGGCGTCCGCTCCTTCACCATTTTCATCGGCTGACCGGGAGTCGCCACGACTCCAGGACGACCGACCGAGCGAGTCGCCGAGGCAGGTCGACCCGCGATCACAGCCCCCGGACGGCCGCAACGCGCCGCCGGGGGCTTTCATCACCTCTCCGTGATCCTCTCCGCCGACGAACGAGCTGCGCTCCACTCACCGGGACACCCTCGCACGATCTGCTCCGGGTCGCAACTTGCGACGAGACTCGATTCGTGATGCAGTTGAGGTTTCCGAGGGTCGGGTTCGGTGGAAATGGAACGCGCATTCGGAGCGACGTCATGAGTCACGCCAATCGCCTCGAATCGATCTTCTTCGCCGCGCTCGAACAGGTTTCGGAAACGGATCGGTCGAGCTATCTGGACGAAGCCTGCGGCAACGACTCCGGCTTGCGAAGGCGAGCCGAACAACTGCTCAGGGCGCATGCCCGGGCGTCCGACTTCATGAACGAGCCGGCGAGCGACCCACTGCTCGCACAGATGAATGAGTCTTTCGAGAATGCCGACGGCGTTCCGGAAGACTCATGGCACATCGGCGCCTCTGAGATCGATCGTTTCGGATCCGAGCGGGATCGGGAGAACGACGGAGTTCTCAGCATCCTCGAGCCTTCCGCCAGGCCCGGCTCGCTGGGACGGATCTCGCATTACGAGGTGATCTCGATCCTCGGAAACGGCGGCTTCGGGACGGTGGTGAAGGCGTTCGACGAAAAGCTCCGGCGTAACGTCGCCATCAAGCTGCTGAATCCCGTCCTCAGCGCGAGTTCCCTGTCGCGCAAACGATTCCTGAGCGAGGCGCGTGCAGTCGCCGCCGTTCGCCACGAGAACGTCATTGCGGTCTACGAGGTCGGGGATCATCCAGTTCCCTACTTCGTCATGGAGTTCGTGCCGGGACGGACCCTGCAACAAGCTCTGAACGAGATAGGTCCCCTGGGGTTGGAGGAGGTGCTGTCGATCGGACTGCGAATCAGCTCCGGGTTGGCCGCCGCGCACTCCGCCGGTCTCGTCCACCGCGACGTCAAGCCGAGCAATGTTCTCCTGGGCCAGGGACGCGGAGACGTCAAGTTGACGGACTTCGGCCTGGCGAGGGTGGTGAAGGACGCAAGCGTCACCCAGTCGGGATTCATCGCCGGCACGCCGCTCTACATGTCGCCCGAACAAGCGGCCGGAGAGGTCGTTGATCAACGATCAGATATGTTCAGCCTCGGAAGCGTTCTCTACACCATGTGCGCGGGCCGCCCGCCATTCCGAGCCGCTTCCACCTTCGCCGTCATGAAGCTGATCGTCGACGATTCTCCGACTCCGATTCGACAGGAGGTCCCGAACGGCCCGGAGTGGCTCTTCGAGTTGATCTCGGAACTTCACACGAAGGATCCCGCCCGGCGGCTCATCACGGCGCAACAGGTGGTCGACCAGTTCAGCCGCCGCAGCGCGGAACTCGGTTCGTCCGAACATTTGATCATGCAACAGACCGTCTTGCCGAAGCACGCCCCGAAGCCGCGTCGGGGGAGGTTCACTTCGGCGAGAGGGATCGCCGCCGCCGGCTTCCTCGTCGCGATGTTGGGGAGTCTCGCCTTCTCGGAGGGGGCCGGCGTCACGGATCTCTCCGGTTCGATCATCCGCTTCTTCTCGCCGGAGGGGACGTTGGTGATCCAGCTCGACGATCCCGAACTGGGCGTCAAACTCGACGGGACGGATGTCGTGATCACGGGGGCGGGCGTGAAGGAGATCCGGCTGAAGCCGGGCGACTACGTCCTTCAAACCACTCGCGACGGGAAGCTCGTCGGCAACGAGTTGGTCACCGTCACGCGCAATGACCGTCGGATCGTGCGGGTCACTCGCGAGCCGGCGCCTGGAGGCGACAAGCCGTCGGGCGCGCTCGAAGAGTCCAAACGCGCCGCGAAGGCGACCGACGCGGCCGCCTGGGAAAAAGCGACCGCATTGCTGCCCGCCATCGAGCGACTCCAGGCCGTCACTCGGCGAATGCAGGAACTCAATCCGGGATTCAACGGCGCGGTCACCACGAACATCGAACATGGGATCGTCCGTGGATTGGAGTTCAACGCCGATCAAGTCACCGACCTCTCACCCTTGCGGGTCTTGACCGGTTTGGACTCGCTCAAGTGCACCGGGAGCGACGCTTTCCCGGGTTACCTCGTCGACGGAGGGCTCGCCACGGGTCGGGAAGAGGGCCGCGTCGAGCTGCGAGCCGTCGGCAAGAGTCGACTCGTCGATCTCTCGCCGTTGAAGGGGCTGCCGCTGACGAGGTTGAATTTCGTCAACACGAATGTTTATGACCTCACCCCTCTCATCGGCATGAAACTGGTGGAGCTGCACTGCGACGGCACCAAGGTCCACGACCTCTCTCCGCTCCGGGGAATGCCCCTGGAGATCTTCCATTGCGGTTGGACGCGCGTGACGGACCTCACTCCGCTCAAGGGCATGAGGTTGACGTCGGCCCAGTTCGAGGGTTCCGATTTGGCCGATCTCTCGCCGCTTGCGGGGATGCCGATCACGGAACTGAGTTTGGGACGCGGTGTGAAGGATCTGTCGCCGGTCGTCGGAATGCCCCTGACCATGCTCCAATGCGGCGAATGCAAGGTCAGCGACCTGTCGCCGCTGCGCGGAATGCCGCTCCAGATCCTTGCTTGCGATGCCACGGAGGTCACCGACATTTCCCCGCTCAGAGGGATGAAGACGCTCAAGAGACTCCAACCCGGTAAACGGGTCTCCGATCTCTCTCCGCTCCAAGGTCTCGAGCTCGAATATGTTTGCCTCGGTCCGCAGGTGACCGATCTGTCTACGCTGAAGGGGATGCCGCTCAACAAGATCGATTTCCGTACCTTCGATGCGAAACGCGACACGGCTCTGCTGCGTTCCTTCCCGAACCTTCAAACGATCAACGACTTACCCGCCGCCCTGTTCTGGAGGAATCAGAGTCCCTGAGTAAGAGCCCGCGCCGAGTGCTCTCGAGCGATCCGCCGACCATGAAAAACCGCCGCGGCTTCGTCGAATCGCTCCGACGATGCGACCGGTACCGATCCTGCGTGCTGTTCGGCCCGGTTGAGGCGCACTGCAGGCCGAGCATGGTCCAGGATCTGGATCGCGAGGATCGGCCCGGCCGACTCGGGCGGTTCGACCTCCTCCGGAGGCCCGGCCATCAGCTCGTCATCGAGCCGCCACGCCTCTTGATCGTCTGCGCCGAGCTTTGCCTGCTTCCCGCTCATCCGGACGAGACGGCAGTTCCGTTGGGGACGCCGTGATGGCTCGGGCCGCGCTCAGGACATGAAAAAACCCTCGGAACTCCGGGAGAGAAACTCTACCGGCACATCCGAGGGTTGATCTGGGATCGACGTAAGACGTGATCCAATCTCAGTCGGGGCGAGAGGATTTGAACCTCCGGCCTCACGGACCCGAACCGTGCGCTCTAGCCAAGCTGAGCTACGCCCCGTTGTCGTTGTCGACAGGAGGAATCTTAGCGTCGGGGCAGGATCTGTCAACGGCGATTCATGGGAGAATTGCGGTCGGGGGCGAATTCCTCGAGCGGCGTGGTCGCGGCGCGGAAGTGTCGGTGCCATGCGGGTTCGATGTCGGTCAATTCGCCGATCGTCTCGCGGAATGCGGTGACCGCTTCTGCGCCGGGGGTGCCCGAACCGGCGGGACGTCCAATCCTGAGGCGGTCGAGGAGGGTGATGAAGCGGTCGGGGTGCTCGACGCGGAGGTAGTGGACCAGGGCCCAGGCCTGGGCGTAGGTTTCGCGGCGGTAGCCTCGGCGCAGTTGGTCGTCGCGGAGGAGGGGGGCGAGGCGGGGACCGGGGAGTTGCGAACGGAAGTCGGGCAGGCGGCGGTCGTTGAGGCGACCGTACCCCGCCCAGATCCCGCCGCGGACCGCCTCGAACTGCGTCGCCAGGCCTTCGTTGAGCCAGGTCGGGAAGGTCTCGTGATCGCGTGCCAGACCAGTCGACATGACCATCTGGTGGACTGTTTCGTGGGCGGTGACGCCGAGGTCGGCGGAGAGCTGGTCGAGTTCGAGCATCAACTCGGCGCGGGCGAGTTCGCGACGGGCGGTCTCGAGGAGCGTCGAGGCGCGAGCCCGGTCGACGATCCTGGCGGGCTCGTCGGCGATCCGGATCGAGGCCCGCATTCCGGGCTTCAAGGCATCGACGGTTCGTTCGAGGAGGTCGAGCTCGCGGCGCCTGAGATCGAGACCGGAGCGGGCCTTGAGGTGGGCCTCGCCCGCGGCGGCGTCGTATCCGGCGACGATCCCGCGCGTCGGGTGATAGTAACCCTGCGTCGACCGGAATGCTCCGGCATCGGATCGGTTCAAAAAGGCAATATAGGCGTTCTGATCGGCATACCAAAGCGAGACGAGCTTGTGCGGTGGGGGCGCGAGCTCCATGCCGCGGGCGGTGAAGACGAGGAGGAAGGTGACGGCGACGCGCTCGACGACTTCGAGACGCCGCCTCGCGAGTGCGGGCTGATCTTGATGGAAGACCACGGCGATGCGTCCGGTTTCGCGCTGAAGTCGTGTTCCGGAAATGGTTTCGATCTCGTCGAGATCGGCGGGGAGGGGGAGTTCGCGGTCGATTCGGTCGAGCATGGCGGCGAGTCGGGCTGCTGCACCGTGAGTGGGATCCTCGGCGTGAACGGCTCGAATGAGGGTGCAGGCTTCCGGCGTCAGGCCGTTCTCGAGGGCCCACCAAGCGGCGGCGAAGCGATCGTCGGGGCTCCCCTTGCGTGCCTTCTCGAGCCGCGTGGGCCATTCTTGGGCGACGGTGGGGCGATCGACGATCGAGGAGAAGTCGGACTTCCGAAACGTGAGCGTTGCGCTTGGGGCTTGGACCCGGACGGATTCGCCGTCGACGTCGGCGGGCAGTTCCGCGCGGCCGCCGCGTGCGAAGTAGAGCAGGTCGGCTGGGGCGGGAGTCGCGAGGCCGAGGAGGGCGACGATGACGAGTGGCCGCATGCGGGGGTCCTTCCCGAAACGAAGAGCCGACCGAGTCGCGAATTGGATTGTCGAGGAGCGGGCGGTGGTGTCAACCCATTCTCGACCGAGTCGGCGGCGAGAGGTAGAGTGAAGCGACACGTCGGCGAGGCAAGGGGGGCGGGACCATGAGACGTCGGAGCGGTGCCGGAATCGGTTCGATCGTTGCGATCCTGATCGCGGCGAGTTGGCTCGGCTGCGACGATCGATCGCAGCCTCCGCTCCTTCCCGCGCCGGGGGCTCTGGAGGTGCGGGCCCCGGACGATCCCAAGATGCCCATCTTCGGACATGGGTTCATCGATGAGAGTGGTTACGAACTCGCATATGGGTTCACTGCTCCGATCGCGGATCGCGCGTCGCTCGACGAGATCTACGCGGCGAGCGAGGGGCGATCGGCGCGGGGGATGAAGGCGATCTCGACGGCGATCGAGCGGATCGACGCCTCGAATCTCCCGCCCGAGCGCAAGGCCGAGCAACGAGCGATTCAGCAGATGTTGATGGGGATTCTGGCGATGTACGACGCCGAGTTCCCCGAGGCGGATCGCCGGTTCGCTCGCGCGGTCGAAGACAATCCGGCGATCTCTCGAAAGCTGCGGCGGAACATCGAAGTCCTCCGCGGCGTGGCATGGTTGCGTCAGGGCGAGCTCGACAATTGCGTGGCGTGCGTGGGGCCGTCGAGCTGCATCTTCCCGCTCGCGCCGAGCGCGGTGCACCTCGAGAAGCGCGGTTCGACTCGCGCGATCGAATTCTTCGAGCGATACCTCGCGGAGGAGCCGAGCGACTTGGGAGTGGTTTGGCTCCTGAACATCGCACGGATGACGCTGGGACGATCGACGGAGACGCTTCGCCCCGAGTTCCGACTGCCGCTCGATCGCCCCGAGCCTCGAGTCGAGGTGCCGCGGTTCGAGAACGTCGCGGGACGGGTCGGTCTCGATACGCGGGGTCCGAACATGTCGGGCGGGAACGTGTTCGACGACTTCGACGGCGACGGTCGTCCCGACGTCTTCGTGATCTCGACCGACTGGACGAAATCCGCGTCGATGTTCATCAACCGAGGCGACGGGACGTTCGAGGATCGCGGGGAGCAGTGGGGGCTGTCGAATCAAAAGATGGCTTTGAATGCCGCGCATGCCGACTACGACAACGACGGCCGGCTCGATCTGCTCGTTCTCCGCGGCGGCTGGGAGACGCCGTATCGCATGAGTCTCCTGCGCAATCTCGGGGATCGATTCGAGGACGTGACGGTGTCGTCGGGGCTCGCGGAGCCGATCGCGACGCAGTCGGCGGCCTGGGGCGACTACGACGGCGACGGCCGCCTCGACCTCTACGTCGTCGGCGAGTATCGCACCGAGGTCTTCGAGCCTCGGAATCGCGGGCGGCTCTACCACAACGAGGGGGGACGGTTCGTGGACGTCGCCGCGACGGCCGGAGTCGAGAACGAGCGCTGGGGGAAGGGCGCCTCGTGGGGCGACTACGACGGCGATGGAGACATCGATCTCTATGTCTCGAATATGAACGCGCCCAATCGTCTTTATCGCAACGAGGGCGGCGGGCGGTTCGTCGACGTGGCGCCCGAGCTGGGCGTGACCGAGCCGGAACGCGGATTCGCCTGCTGGTTCTGGGATTACGACAACGACGGCCGGCTCGACCTCTTCGCCGCGGGCTTCGGCGCCTGGATCGACGACGTGGTCGCCGACATGCTCGGCAGGCCGACCTCGGCCGATCGGCCGAAGCTCTACCGCAATCTGGGCGGAGGGCGGTTTGCCGACGTCACGCGCCAAGCGGGACTCGACCGAGTGCTCCTGCCGATGGGTTGCAACTTCGCCGATATCGACAACGATGGAGACCTCGACATCTATCTGGGAACGGGTCGACCACCGTATTCACATCTCGTTCCCAACGTGATGCTGATGAACATCGACGGCGAGCGCTTCGAGGACGTCACTCGTGCAAGCGGCACGGGACATCTCCAGAAGGGTCACGGCGTGTCGTTCGCGGATTGGGACGACGACGGCGACGTCGATCTCTTCGTCGAAGCGGGCGGCACGACGCCCGGAGATCGCGCCCACGATTTGCTGTTCCAGAACCTCGGGAGAACGGGGCGTTCGCTGCAGATCCGGTTGGTCGGCGTCGCGTCGAATCGATCGGCGATCGGCGCACGGATCGAGGTCGAGGTCGAGGATTCGGCGGGGAAGAGCCGCACGATCCATCGTCGGGTCGACGGCGGGTCGAGCTTCGGGGGGAATTCGCTGACGGCGACGATCGGCCTCGGTCGCGCCGAGCGGGCGCGGCGGGTCGTGATCGGTTGGCCCGCGGGCGGAACAGCGCGGATCTCGCGCGATTTCGAACCGGGATATCGCTACGTGATCACCGAAGGATCGGATGAGGTCCAGATGGTCGCGCTGCGGCCGATCGCCCCGCCCCCGGCGGACGAAGCGGGCGCGGCCGTCTCGGACGCCTCCGAAGACGCCTCGAAACGGCCGCGTTGAATTGCGAAACGGTCCGCCGCCTCGGCTCAGGCCGATTCCTCGGCGGGATCCGCCTCTTCCTCATCGACCTCTTCGGTGTGATAGACGAGCAGGCTCGTGCGTTGGAACGACTCTTGGGTGATGTCGAACGGCGATCCGTTGAGGGTCCAGATCTCCTCGACGACCGAGTCGAGCTCGCGGTCGGGCTCATCCCACGTCGTCTGGAACGTGCCGTCGTCGTAGATGCTGACGTCCATGCCGATCTCGACGAGTCGATCCTCGATCTCCTGCGCTTTCTCGGGCTCGACACGGAAGGTCCAGCGGATCATATCGATATTCTGTTCGGGATTCATGACGCGCTCCATGGTACGAGACATCTGGTCAGCGGCCCGCGGGCAGCGTCCGCGCGGGTGGTAACGGATGCGCGGGCGTGGGAGTTCGGCGGCGGGGGCGGTTCTCCGTGAGAGATCGGCAGGGCCGACGGGGGGACTTGAACCCGGGGATTCGTTCAGGGTCTCGGCCTGAACGGCGGGGATGGTTGGTCAGCCGGGCTCGTGTCGATCACGATGAGCCGAGGGGAACGATCGAATGATCTCGGGGAACTCGGCGAGGGCGAATTGGCGATGGAGCGTTCCTTCGACCCATGCGGCTTTGTTCATGCCGTAGACGACGGAGGTGGCTTCGTCCTGGCCCATCGTCGATCCTCCGGCCTCGAGAATCGCCTTGCAGCCCTCGACGCCGTCGCGACCCATTCCGGTCATGATCAGCCCGAGAGTCTGAGGGCCGAAGACCTTGGCGGCGGAGCGGAAGAGGACGTCGACGGAGGGTCGATGGCCGCTGACCGGTGGGTCGTCGGAGAGCGAGATCTTCGCGGTCGAAGCCTGTCCGATGATCGCGAGGTGGCGTCCGCCCGGTGCGATGATGATCTGGTCGGCCGCGATGCGCATGCCTTCGGTCGCCTCGCGGACGGCGACGGCGCATGCGCGTTCGAGCCTCTTGGCGAAGACGCCGGTGAAGGTGCCGGGCATGTGCTGCACGATGACGATCGGCGGCATCGGAGGGCGAAGGAACGGCAGGACCTGGTCGAGCGCCTGGGGGCCGCCGGTCGAGATCCCGACGACGACGCAGTGCGGACCGCGCGCGGAGCCGGTCGTCCGTCTCGGGGGAGGAGTCGGCGGAGGGACGGGCTTCGGCTCGGGAGCCCGGGCGACGGAGTGGCTCGAAGGCGGGAGCGTGGGGATCGTCCCCGAGAGCCGCGGGCGGATGACGCGGCATCGCGCGGCGGCTTTCACCTTCGCGAGCAACAGATCCTGAGCCGCTCGCATCTGCGCGAGTTGATTGTGCGTCGGCTTGGGGAGATAGTCGACTGCGCCGAGCGAGAGCGCGGCGAGGGTCGTCTCGGCTCCCTCCTGGGTCAAGGAACTGACCATGAGGACGGGGACCGGTCGGTTCGCGAGGAGTTCGGGGAGGATCTCGATTCCCGAGCGCCCGGGCATCTCGACGTCGAGGGTGATGACGTCGGGTTCGAGTTCCGCCGCCATCTCGAGGGCTTGCTCGCCGTCGCGCGCAAGGCCGACGACCTCGACCTCGTCGGAGTCGCTCAGGAGATCCTTGAGCAACTTTCGCATGAGGGCGGAATCGTCGACGATCAAGACTCTGAGAGGTCCGTTCTTGGCCACGCCGTCCTCGATCCGATCAGTGCGCCGTCGCGGGCGGAGGCGCGTCGGCGCCCGGATTTGCGGATCCGCCCACCTTCTCGAGCAATCCTAGGATGCGTTCGCGGTCGAACGGCTTGACGATGAAGTCGTGGGCGCCGTCGCGAATCGCTTCCATGAGCGTCTGCTTCTGGTCGAGCGCGGTGACCATGACGACCCGCGCGTCGGGATCGACGACCCTAATGTGCCGCAGCGCGTCGAGCCCGTTCATGATGGGCATGACGACGTCCATGGTCACGAGATCGGGGCGATGTTCGCGATAGAGTGCGACGGCTTCGGCGCCGTCGGACGCCTCGGCGACGACCTCCCAGCCCGCCTCGCGCGCGACGTCCTTGATCAATTTGCGCATGAAGATCGCATCATCGACGACGAGGAGCCGTCTCATCTTGCCTCCCGAACGCGCGATGGGACTCGAAGCTTCCGCGACTCAGATCTCATGGTCGGCACCTCCGGGAACGCGAATCGAGACGATGCCCGAAGCGGTGTCGAGCGTCAAGCGACGACCCGCCTCTCCGCCCAGATCGCGAGCGATGATCGGGATCCCCAACTCGGCGAGGATGCGCTCGACGGCGTCGTGATTCTGCTTGCCGATGTTCATGGCGGCGGAGGTCGACTGGAACATGCTGGCTCCGCCGACCAACTTGGCGCAGAGGCGGGGGACGCTCCGCCGGCCGAGCGCTCGATCGAGATCCTGGAGCATCGCCGGGATCGCCGTATCGGCATACTTGCCGGGGAGTTTGGCGTCGCCGCGCGAGTCGGGCAGGACGATGTGCGCGACCGATCCCCAGCGGGACACCCGATCATAGAGCACGACGCCGACGCACGAGCCGAGCAGCGTGCGGATCAAGGTAGGCGCCTGCGCGACGGCCCACTTGCCCATCGGCACGAAGACCTCGGTCGTGTTCTCCGCGGGGTTCGATGCCGGCACGGCGAATGCGCCTCGATGGGATGGGGATGGTGCGTTTCCGAAATGGTCCGGGCGATCAAATGGTGCCGATATCTCGAGGATCGAGCCGAGCCAAGGCGTCGAGCCCCTCGGCGGAAGGCGCGAAGAGAAGGGTGAGGTCGAGCTTCGTGCCCTCGGCCTCGAACCGGCTCTCGATCAGGAGCACGCGCTCGAGCACGAGCGCCTGCTCCATGAGCGCGAACTCGAGCAGACTGCCCGCGAATTCGTGGCGGAAGTGCGGCGGCGAGGGGATCAGCGTCTCGACCGACTCTCCGGAGCCGCGCGGCAGGTGTGCGGCAAGAGCATTGAGATATGCGCATCCGACGATATTTGCCGTCTCGCAGGCGGCGGATCTCTCGAGCTCGCTCCATTCGACCGTCGTTCCCTCGGGACGGCGGAGCAGGAGGTCGACGAGAGCGAGCCCGGAGTCGCCGTGGAAGACGAGGAGGACCATGCCGTCGAGCCGGCCGGCGAACGACATCGAGCAGACGGCGACGGTGGCGTCGTCGGGACCGAGGCGGCCGGAGAGCTCGCCCAGCTCGACGAGCTCGACCGACGAGACGCTCATGCGAACCGGTCGACCGATCCAGCGGCTCAACGCCGGGGAACCCGCCGCCGCGCCTCGTTCGAAGATCGTGGCGAGCAGGCGAATCTGCATGTCGGAGAGCGAGGAGTCGTTCATCGGTTTCTCGGTTCACCCCACCAGTGCTTGCACGCGGCCGCGGCCCGAGCGTTCGATGATCGCGTCCACGTCGAGGATCAGGGCCACTCGGCCGTCGCCCAGCACGCTCGCGCCCGAGAGGCACGGGACCGAGCGGTAGTTCGTCTCGAGCGACTTCAAGACGACCTCCTGCATCCCCACGAGATGGTCGACGATCAGGCCGATCGTCGTGTCGCCGTTCTGGACGACGACGACGACATGCTTCTCGCCCGCCTCGCCGTCGCCCGCCGGGCGGCGACCGTTGCGCCTCAGCACGTCGTCGAGCTCGACCACCGAGATGATCTTACCGCGAATGTCGGTCGTCTTCATCCCATGAATCCGGTAGAGCTGCGAGCCCCCGATCTCGACGATCTCGTCGACGTGATCCTGGGGGATCGCGTAGACGTCGTCTTGAATGTGCACGAGAAGCACCGGCATGATCGCGAGGGTCAGCGGCAGGCGAATCGAGAAGGTCGTGCCGCGCCCGAGCTCGGTGCGCACGTCGACGGTGCCGTTGAGGTTCTCGATGCGGCTCTTGACGATGTCCATGCCCACGCCGCGGCCCGAGATGTCGGTGATCTTCTCGGCCGTGCTCAGGCCGGGATGCCAGATGAACTGGACGAGCTGACGCTCGGAGAGCCGGCGCGATTCGTCGTCGCCGATCAGGCCCGCCGCCACCGCCTTCTTGCGGACGCGTTCGCAATCGATGCCGCGGCCGTCGTCGCGCACGGTGATCACGACCGAGTTGCCGCGGTGCGACGCCGCGAGCCAAACGGTACCGGTTCGCGACTTGCCCGCCGCCTCGCGCGCTTCGGGCGGTTCGAGACCGTGGTCGACCGAGTTGCGAACCATGTGGATCAGCGGGTCGCCCAGCTCGTCGATCATCCGCTTGTCGAGCTCGGTCGACTCGCCGTCGATCCGGAGCACGACCTCCTTGCCCGACGACACGCGCAAGTCGCGGATCACGCGATGGAACCGCTCGAAGAGCGGGCCGATCGGCACCATCCGCGTCTCGAGGACACCCTTCTGGATGCCGTCGGCGACTCGGCTGAGTTGATGGATCACCTCGGCCATCGAGCCGACGCGCTCGCGACCTTGACGGATCAGGTCGAGTTCGGCGTGGATCTCGGTGAAGTTCTCGCTGAGGCGGCGAACCTGCGAGACGATCCGCTCGTTCGCGGCATCCTCGCCGCTGGAGAGCCCGGAGATCGCCCGCGCCAGGTCGTCGATGCGGTCTCGAGCCTCGAGCGCCAGCGCGGCGGCGTTCGACTCGCGAAAGAGGCTCTCGAGATCCTTGGCGATCTCGAAGAACCGGGCGCGGCTGATCACGAGTTCGCCGGCGAGGTTCATGAGACTGTCGAGCCGATCGACGTCGACCCGCACCGTCTCGGTCACCTTGGGCCGGCGCGCCTCGGGCGCCTTCGCCGGCGGAGCAGGGGGACGCGGAGCCTCGCTCGACTCGGCGCGAGGCGCGGGCGCTTCTTCGGTCGGAGTCGGCGGAGTCGGGGTCGCCGGTGCGGGCTCGACCGCGGCGGCCGGCGCCTCGATTCGCGGGGGAGCCGAATCTTCGGCGATCGGCGTCTCCTCCGCGACCGCCTCGACGACGGGCGCCGGAGCGGCGGGCGGCGTCGGGGCGGGCGCGGAGCTCTCCGAGGAGCCTTCGCCCGCGAGAACCACCCGCACGCGACTCACGCCCTCGACGTCGGCGAGCGACCGCAGCGCCTCGGCCGAGAGATCGGTGTCGAGGATCAAGAGAAACGTGCGCTTGGACTCGACTTCCTCGAGATGATCGGCGTGGGGCTCGGTGGCGAGGATGCGGGCCTGGCCGGCGAAGCGCTCGAAGACGAGACGCGCTTTCATGTCGGGCCATTGAAGCGTGGGCGAGAACTCGATCTCGACGCGAGTCGCGTTCTCGAGGTCGAGGGGCGCCGGCTCGGGCGCGGGCTGTTCGGCGGTCGCGGTCGATGCCGGCTCGCCGCCCGCGGGGCGGGCGAGATGCGCGATCACTTCCTCGGTCAAACCGGTGAGGTCGACGAGCCCCTGGCCGTCCGACCGGAGCTGACGATGATAGTCGCGCAACTCGTCGAGGCTGCGAAAGAAGAGGTCGAGCGCTCCGCGGTCGAGGGTGCGCTTGCCCGAGCGGAGTTGGTCGAAGAACGTCTCGAGGTGATGCGTCAGCTTCGACACGCCGTCGAAGCCCATGACGGTCGACGAACCCTTGATGCTGTGGACGATCCGAAACGCCTCGCGTAGCGACTTGTCGTCGGTCGGCGCCTGCTCGAGGCGCAGGAGTGCGTCGTTGAGCGCGTTGATCTGCTCATCGGTTTCGTCGAGGTAGAACGGGAGCAGTTCGGTCAGGTCGAAGCCCGACATCGGCAGAGTCTCCGTCGCGAATGATCGATGAGGGACGGTTTCATTCGGTCATGCGATCACGCGGGCATGCGATAGAGCCACGGCTTCACCTTCTCGAGCGTGGAGAGCATCGAGAAGATCCCCTCGGTCGGGCCGACGACGAGGTAGCCCCCCTTGGCGAGCGATGCGAGGAGATGCTTGACGGCCGTCTTCTTCGACTCGAGGTCGAAGTAGATGAGCACGTTCTTGATGAACACGCAGTCGAAGGGTCCGTCGCGAAACGGCATGAGCAGATTGTGATGCTTGAACTTCGTCATCGCCTTGATCTCCGGCTTGACCGTCCACGCCTCGGGCACTGCGTTCGCGACGGGGTCGAACCACTTCTTGCGATCCTCGAGGCCGACCCGGCGGAGCGATCGCGCGTCGTACCTGCCCGCCCTGGCGGCGGCGACCGAAGCGGTGCTGAGGTCGGTCCCGAGGAGCGTCGTGTCCCAACCGAGAAAGCTCGCCCGCTTCTCCGCCATCTTGAAGGCCAGGCTGTAGATCTCCTCCCCCGTGCTGCAGGCGGCCGACCACACCTTCAACGACTTGGTCCGCTTCCCCCCGCGGGCGCGGAGCGCGAGATCGGTCAGGAACTCCGAGCCGAACCACTCGAAATGGTGAACGTCGCGGAAGAAGTAGGTCTCGTGCGTCGTCACCTCGTCGAGGAACAGCGGCATCTCCGCCTGGCCCTTGGCCGAATTCAGGAGGAGGTAGTAGTCGGTGAAGTTCGCCAGCCCCGTCGCCCGCAGGCGACGACGGAGCCGGTTGGTGATCATGACGCGCTTGTTCGAGGGAATCCTCACGCCCGAGACACGATAGATCAAGGCAACGAATCGAATGAAATCATCTTCGCTCAATTCGGCTTCGATCATCGGGATTCGCCTCGTCCGTGCGCGGTGGGTCGGGTCGTCTCGATTCGATCAAACCTTGAAGCCCGAGATCAACCCCTTGAGCGACGCGGCCTGGGCTCCCAACTCCTCGGCGCTCGCGGAGAGTTCCTCGGAGCTCGAGGCGTTGGTCTCGGTGAAGCTCGAGACGTCTTGGATCGCCTTGCTCACCTCCGAGGCCGATTCCGACTGCTCGGAGGTCGCCTTGGCGATCTTGGCGATGCTCGCGGCGGTCTCCTCGACGCCTTGGACGATCCGCACGAGCGACTCGCCCGCGCGTTCCGAGAGCGTCGCGCCGTCGGCCACTCGCTGCGTCGACGCCTTGATCAGGGCGGTGATCTCCTTCGCGGCGGCTCGCGAACGCTCGGCCAGTTTGCGGACCTCGTCGGCCACGACCGCGAAGCCGAGACCATGCTCGCCCGCCCGCGCCGCTTCGATCGCCGCGTTCAAGGCGAGGAGATTCGTCTGGCTCGCGATCTCGCTGATCACCTGGATGATGTCGCTGACCTGTTCGCTCGACTTCTTGATCAAGACCATCGCCTCGATCGCCTGGTCGACCGACTCGCCGCCCTGCTTGGCGAGGTGCGAGGTTCGCTCTGCCAGCTCTCGGGCCGAGTCGGCGTTTTGATTGATCTCGAGGATCGCCTTGCTGAGCTGGTCGATCGAGGCCGACATCTCCTCGACCGTCGCCGCCTGATTCTGTGAAGATTCGCTCAGATAAACCGCGCTCTCGGCCACGACTCGCGATCCCTCGGCGAATTGACCGGCCGACTCGATCACCTCGCCGATGATCTTCTTGAGGTCGGTGATCATCTCGTCGAGAGCCTTGCCGAGGCGGCCGAGGTCGTCCTCTCCGAGCACGTCGATCCGCACCGTCAGGTCGCCTTGAGCCGCGGCGCTGGCCGCTTCCATCAGGCGAGTGACCTTCGACTCGAGGTCGCGCTTCGCCGCATCGATCCGCATCTGCTGATCGACCCGCTCGAGCGCGCTCGAGACCAGGCGGCCGAGGCTGCGGATGCTCTCCCGCCGCGACTCGGGGAATTCGAGCTTCGTCGCGGCGACGAACTCGAGGACCGACTCGACCCGCCCCGCGAGCACGACCGGAATCCAGAAACCGCTCGACAACCCCGCGCGGCGGGCCGAGGCGACGCTGTGGAATCCGCGCTGCTCGAGGAGGTCGCTCGAGGTGATCGCCTCACGCGTCCGCCAGCATTCGCCTTGAGTTCCTTCTCCTTCGCGGAACTGCCGATCGATGATCGAGCGGCGATAGTCTTCGTCGATCGAGCCCGAATCGACCGAGAATGCGAGGTGCGACCCATCGGCGGCGAGTTCCCATGCCGATGCGTAGGTCGCCCCGTAGGCGTCGCGGACGCCGGCGAGCGCCGCACTGAGGACGTCGCGACGGTTGTTGGCACGGCTCAGTCCGAGCAGGAGCGAGTTGACGGCCGCGGTGTCGGCCGCGGTCTCCTGCTCGCGCTTCGCCGCCTCGAACTTCTCGGTCACGACCGTCCAAGTCAGCATCGGGCCGACGTACGAGCCGCGGGTGTCGAAGATCGGGCTCACGAGCAGGTCGACGTATTCCGGCCCGATGCGGATCATCGCCTGGTGCGGGAGATTCTTGGGGTCGGCGAGCAACTTGCGTTGACGCTCGGGGCTCTTGTGGAAGACGTCGATCGAATGGCCGATCATCTGATCGACCTTGATCGGCAGATATGCCTGCAGACGTTCGAGTGTACGCTTGGACGCCTGATTCATATACTGGATATCGAGATCCAGGTTGGTGTACATGATATTGATCGGCGCGCCCTCGATCATCTGGACGATCCGGGCCGAGTCTTCCGCCCGCGCGACCTGGGCGATCTTGTCGGAGGCCAGGCCGGCCATCGTCTCGAGCGCCTCGAGCCGAGTGGGGCTGGGTTCGACGAGGTCGGTCGAGAAGAAGTCCATCGTTCCGATCAGTTCGCTCTCGCGGAAGATCGGCATGCAGACCCCCGAGCGAACTCCGGCCCGCCGAGCCGCCGGTGCGCGGACGCAATCGGTCAGGTCGGCGATGTCGGGGGTGAAGAAGAGCTTGCGATTGCGCCAGGCGCGTCCGTTGAGTCCTTCTCCCTCGCGGAACTTCGAGGACCGCGTGACGCGTTGGAACTCTTCGTCGACGGTGCCCGACTCGAGCGAGAAGACGAGGGCGTTGCTCGACTTGTCGATCGTCCAGAACGACCCGTAGACCCATCCGAATGCGCGACGGACCACGTCGAGCGTGCCTCGGATGATCTCGGCGGGGGTGGTCGCCCGCATGATGGCGGAGCTCGTCTCGATCAGGGCTCGAGTGTTCTGGATCGCCTCGGCGGAGGCGTCGAACGACCCGGTCGCGGCCCCCTCGCGCTCGGGCGACCGTTCAACGGTCGGAGCGGCATCGAGAAACGACGAATAGCGCTTGGGCTTCTTCAAAGGTCGCATCTGGGCTCTTCCCCGGGGATGTCGTCGTCGCTGAGGTGGGTTCGTTGAAGGTGGATCGCGTTCAGACCTTCGACTCGAGCTCGAGGTCGCCCGTGTCGAACAGCTTCTCGATATCGAGGATGATCAAGAGTCGATCCTCGAGCTTCGCCAAGCCCGAGATGTGCCGGCGGTCGTGCGAGCGGACCGAGAGCGGTACGGGCTGGACATCGTCGGCATTGATGCGCATCACCTGCGTCACCGCGTCGACGATGAAGCCGATGGTGCGATCCTCGAGATTCACGACGATCGTGCGCGTCTCGTCGTCGAAATCGCGGTGGGGCAGGCCGAATCGCTTCCGAAGATGGACGATCGGAATCACCGATCCGCGCAGGTTGATCAGCCCTTCGATGAAGACGGGCACCTCGGGCAACCGGGTGATCGGCTTCATCAGGATGATCTCTTGGATCTTCGTGATCGCGATGGCGTAGTCTTCCTCGGCAAGCCGGAAGCCGACGAGTTGGATCACCGCGGAGTCCCCGCGACGGGGGTCGCGAGCGGGTGCGTCGGACGTACGTTCGTCAGGAAACATGGGTCCGCATCTCCACGCCTCGGCCCGGGCGCACCACGACTCCTCCGCGTCGGTCGGGCCGACCTCGTGGTCGGCTCCGAGTCGACTCGGCTTCCTATCTTGCCCAAGTTTCCGAATTGTACCATACTCTTTCGACCGAAGAACGGAATTCCCCGGAAGAATCGGAATCGCTCCTCGGTCGCGGGGAGGCTCAGGCCAAGATCTCGTGAACGACCCGGCCGTGAATGTCGGTCAGGCGGAAGTCTCGGCCGGCGTGGCGGTAGGTCAGGCGTTCGTGGTCGAAGCCGAGGAGGTGGAGGATCGTCGCCTGGAGGTCGTGGATGTGCACGGGGTTCTCCGCGACGTGGAACCCCAGGTCGTCGGTCGAGCCGAAGGTGATTCCCGGCTTGATGCCGCCGCCCGCGAGCCACATCGTGTAGGCCTGGGGATGGTGGTCGCGACCCTGGCTGCGCCCGAGCGCGGCATTGGTCTCGACCATCGGCGTCCGCCCGAATTCGCCCCCCCAGACGACGAGCGTCTCGTCGAGCAACCCGCGCCGAGCCAGGTCGACGACGAGCGCGGCCGACGCCTGATCGGTCTCCGCGCAGCGTTGACGATGATTGCCCACGACGTCCGAGTGAGCATCCCAGCCTTCATGATAGATGTTCACATAACGCACGCCGCGCTCGACCAATCGCCGAGCCAGCAGGCAGGCCCGCGCAAACGACGGCTTCTTGGGATCGGCGCCGTAGAGCGCGAGCGTCTCCTTCGACTCGCGCTCGAGATCCATCAGTTCGGGGGCGGAGGTCTGGAGCCGATACGCCATCTCATAAGAAGAGATGCGCGTCGCGATCTCGGGATCGCCGACCGCCTCGAGCCGCTTCCGGTTCATCGAGGCGACGAGGTCGAGCGTATCGCGCTGGAGCCGAGCATCGACTCCCGCGGGACTGGAGACGTCGAGGATCGGGTCGCCTTGATTCCGGAGGCGGACCCCGGTGTAGACCGTCGGCAGGAAGCCGCTCGACCAATTCGCGGAGCCGCCGCTGATCCCCGAGCCGGTCGACAGGACGACGAACGCCGGCAGGTCGCGGTTCTCGGTGCCCAGGCCGTAGACCGTCCAAGCACCGATGCAGGGCCGCCCCGGTTGCGAGAAGCCGGTGTTGAAGAAGATCTGAGCAGGTGCATGATTGAATTGATCCGTGCGCACCGACTTGATCATGCAGATTCGATCGACGATCTTGGCCAGATGCGGCAGGACCTCGCTGATCGACGCCCCCGATTCGCCGTGGCGAGCGAAGGCGAACCGCGGACCGAGGACCGCCGCGTCGGGACGAATGAAGGCATAGCGTTGACCGCCGATCACCGACGGCGGCAGCGGATTGCCCTCGAGCGAGGCGAGCGCCGGCTTGTGGTCGAACAGGTCGAGTTGGCTGGGAGCGCCCGCCATGAAGAGGTGGATCACGCTCCTCGCCCGCGGCCGGAAGTGAGGCGCCTTGGGCATCGACGGGTCGAGCGACTCGGCCGCCGATGCTCCGCCGCCGCCGCCCGATCCGCAGACCAAGCCCGCGAGCGCCATCTTGCCCAGGCCCACGCCGCAATCCTGGAGGAAATGGCGACGGGCGACCGACCGAATCTCGGACCGCGACTCATCGTGGCTCATCGGCATCAACCTTTCGTCACCATTTCATCGAGATTCAGGATCGCCCTCGACAGAGTCGACCAGGCCGCCCGCTCGATCGCGGCCGCTTTCTCGACCTTCGACCCCTCCGAGCCCGACAGCTTCGTTGCATCGAGCTCTCCCGATCGCAACCGACCGCGCTGAGTCTCGAGGAAGCCGAGCATCGCCGAGCATTCCTCGGCCGTCGGACGACGCGTGAGACAATGCTCGAAGAGCCGCTCGATCCGCGCGGCGTCGTCGCCCGGCTGGTCCGCCGCCGAGCGTCCCAGCGCCCGCGCGGCTTCGTCGAACACGGGATCGTTCAAGAGCATGAGCGCTTGAAGCGGCGTGTTCGAGACCTCGCGCCTGGAGAGGCAATACTCGCCGCTGGGTGCGTCGAACGTGTTGAACATCGCGTAGGGAGTCGTCCGCTTCGTGAAGGTGTAGAGCCCGCGACGGTACTGGTCGCCCCCGGTGCTCACCTTCCAGGCGAACGCTCCGAACGCACCTTCGGTCGTGATCCCCGGCGGCTGCGGCGGGAAGACGCTCGGACCGCCGATGCGCGGCGACAGCAGCCCGCTCACCGCCAGCGCCTGGTCCCTCAGCGTCTCGGCGTCGAGCCGAACGCGAGGCCCGCGTGAGAGCAGCCGATTCTGCGGGTCCTTCGCCAGAGCGGCGGGCGACGCGGCCGAGTCTTGCCGATACGTCGCGCTCATGACGATCGACTTGTGCAGTTGTTTGAACGAGCCGGTCTTCATGAACTCGACGGCGAGGTGGTCGAGGAGTTCGGGGTGCGAGGGGGAGTCGCCTTGATAACCGAAGTCCTCGGTCGTGCGGACGATCCCGGTGCCGAAGAACGCGGCCCATGCTCGGTTGACCGTCACCCGACCCGACAGCGGGTTCGCCGGAGAAGCGAGCCAGCGCGCCAGCGCCAGGCGATCCGCGGGGGCGTCGGACGGAAGCTGCGGGAGGATCGAAGGCACCGCCGGTTCGACCTGCTCCTTGGGTTGCAGCCATTCGCCTCGATGACGGACATGAGTGGCACGACGGTTCGACGCGGGCCGCTCGCGCATCACGAGCGTCGTCGTCGCGGCGGGCGCGGAGCGTCGTAGGGCCTCGATCGCCTTTCGAGCCTCGGCGAGTTCGGGCGCCTCGAGAGCGTAAGTCCTGCGGAGCAGCTCGAACTGGGGCTTCGAGCGTTTCGCGGGATCGGCCGCCAAGGCCGCCTGCACATCCGGAGCGTGACTCGCGGCGATCGGCGGGCGGGGGTCGGTCGTGGCCGCGAGTCGGAACTTGCCCAAGCCGGCCGCATGATATCGCTCGAACACGAGTTCGACGGTGACGGGCGAGTTGCCGTCGATCGGTTTCTCGAGCACGAAGACCGCCGCGTGGGAACGTCCTTGGCCGCCGTTCACGGTCCAACCCGTCTGCGGGTCGCCGTCGATCGCAGCGCCCGCGCCCGCCGCGCCGTTGCCTGCGAACGACTGGGTCGCCGACACGATTCGGAGCGGTCGGTCGCCCGCGCGGATTCGGAACTCGCTCAAGAAGAAGTCGCCGTGCGGGCCTTCGTAATAGACGCGTCCCGGTCCGCCCTTGGGGAGGCGGTCGTCGGCGAGCGCCGTCAACGAGATCGCCGTCGCGCCTGCGGCGGCGGCAGGATCGAGCTCGATCGTGTAGACGTCGCGTTTGGTCTGATCGCCTCGGACGAAGATCACTCCGGCGCCTTCGTCGACGAGCTGCGGTACCTCCGAACTCGCCCGCTTCGGCAGGAGCGTCTTCCAGCGACGCGCATCGTGCGATCGCGACTCGAGCCAGGCGGCGAACCCTCGATCGAAGCCCGCACGACGGCGCACCGAATCGTCGCGCGGGGGCGTCGCCGGCGCGGGATCGTCGGCGATCGCCGGGAAGCGATCGGGCAATTCCTCGGCCAACCGCTCGACCTCGCGCTCGATCTCCGCGAGCCGTTTCTCGCGATCGGGCGAGGGAAGCGCGATCTCGGGTTCGTCGGCGTTGTCCATCAACGCCTGGAACCGATAGTAGTCGGCATGCGGAATCGGATCATATTTGTGAGTGTGGCATTGAGCGCAGAGGAGCGTCAGGCCGAGCCAGGTCGTCCCCGTCGTCGTCGTTCGGTCGTTCATCGCGTACCAACGAAACTCGAGCGGGTCGATCCCGCCTTCCTCGTTGAGCATCGTATTCCGATGGAATCCGGTCGCGACGAGTTGGTCGACGCCCGCGTCCGGCAGCATGTCGCCCGCGATCTGTTCGATCGTGAATCGGGAGAACGACATGTCGTCATTCAAAGCCTTGATCAGCCAGTCGCGATAAGGCCAGATCGAGCGAGGCCGGTCCTTCTCATATCCATTGGTGTCTGCATATCTCGCGAGGTCGAGCCACTTTCGCGCCCAGCGCTCGCCGTAATGCGGCGAGTGGAGCAACCTGTCGACCACCTTCTCGTAGGCGTTGGTCGACGTATCCTCCAGAAACGCCTTCGTCTCCTCGGGTGTCGGGGGCAAGCCGATCAGGTCGAGCGAGACGCGACGCAACAGTACGGCGCGCTCGGCCTCGGGCATCGGCTCGAGCCCCTCCTTTGCAAGCCGGGCTTGAACGAAGCGATCGATGGGTGCGAGCGGCCGGTCGCCGGAGCCGACGGGCGGCGGTTCGATCGCCCGAGGCGGGATGAACGCCCAATGCTCGCGATACTCGGCCCCCGAGGCGATCCATTCACGAAGCAGACGCTTCTGCTCGTCGTTCAACGGGTTCTTGGTCGACGGCGGCGGCATGACTTCGTTCGGGTCGTCCGAGACGATCCGCGCGAGCAGTTCGCTCGCATCGGGATCCCCCGCGACGATCGCGGGATCGCCCGAAGCCGCAGGCGCGAGCGCATCGGCTCGCACGTCGAGCCGGAGATCGCCCTTCCGTGCCTTGTCGTCGGGCCCGTGGCACTTCAAGCAATGCCGCGCGAGGATCGGCCGGATCCGATCCGTGAACAGATCTCCCTCCCCGCGCGCGAGCGGGCTCGAGAGACAGAGGAGCGTCGAGACCACGACGACCGTTCGCATCGGTCCTCCGATCGAGCTGCGAGCAAGGGCGGGCGGCCGCGGCACGCGGCCCGAGTAGGCGGGAATCGCCGGATCGACCTCATCATTATAGAGATCGGGGCGATCGCGAGGAAGCCGGTCGACCTCCTCCCACCATTCGCCGCTCTCGGGCTCAGCAGATCCGAGGCATCGGAGCGCCCGTCGGCTCGTCGAGTTCCCGAACGACGTGGAAGCGTCCACGCACGGAGACGCGCGCTGGACCCGTCGCGATCACGCTTCCCACGATCGCCGCGTCGCGACCGAAGGCGCTCGCTCGAAGCCGGTTCACCACCGCCTCGGCGTCGGCCTCGGCGACGACGGCGACGAACTTGCCCTCGTTCGCAATGTGCACCGGGTCGAGCCCGAGGAGTTCGCAGGCTCCCCGAACCTGAGACGAGACGGGGAGGCGGGATTCCTCGATCTCGATCGAATACGAGCCGGTCTCGGTGATCTCGTGGAGGACCGCGGCCAGGCCGCCGCGCGTCGCGTCTCGGAGGAACCGAATCTCGAGGCCGCTATCGAGGAGATCCGAGATCAAGGGATGCAGATTGCAGGAATCGCTCAGGATCTCGGTTTCGAATGTGATGCCCGATCTTGCGGAGAGCACCGCGATGCCGTGGTCGCCCAACGTACCGCTCACGACCACGCGGTCGCCCGGCGCGATGCGTTCGGGACCGAGGCGAGCGTCGGGCCGAAGACGTCCCAGGCCGGTCGTATTGATGAAGAGTCCGTCGGCCGCCCCGCGCGGAACCACCTTGGTATCGCCGGCGACGATTCGAACGCCCGCCGCGCGGGCCGCGGCCGCCATGCTGTCGACGACGCGCCTCAGAGTCTCGAGCGGCAACCCTTCCTCGAGGATCCAGGCCGAGGTCAGGCCGATCGGATCGGCGCCCATGACCGCGAGGTCGTTGAGCGTGCCGTGAACCGCGAGCGAGCCGATATCGCCGCCGGGAAAGAACAAAGGAGAGATCACGTAACTATCCGTGGTCGCGACGATCGGGCGATCGCACGGCGGCAGCACCGCGCCGTCGAGCAGAGGGTCGTGCTCGGAGCCGCCGAACGCCCGCACGAAGACCTCTCGGATCAAGCGACGGCTCCAGAGCGCGCCCTCGCCGTGGGCGAGGAGGACGCGGTCGGAAGCGCCGAGCGGGGTGGGACAGGACGATTCCATGCTCGCGATCCTCGGAGAGGCCGAACGACACCCGCTCGCACGCTTCAGACGGGAACTCGCTCCGACCTGCGGGCATACCGCCAGTGCGCCGAGCAGGCCCCTTCGGCCGAGACCATCGGGGCGCCGAGCGGCGACTCCGGCGTGCAGCCGACGCCGAACTCCGGGCATTCCTGCGGCCGGAGCCGGCCGACGAGGACGTCGCCCGCGCGGCAGGTCGCCGGCTCGCAGGCCGAGATCTCACCGACCTCGAACCGCTCGACGGCGTCGAACGCTCGATAGGCGGAGCGCAGGTGAACGCCGCTCGACGGGATCAGACCGATTCCGCGCCAAGTCTGATCCGCGGGCTCGTAGACCTCGTCGATCATCCGGCGCGCCGCGACATTTCCCTCGGGACGCACCGCGCGACGGTACTGATTCTCGAGTTCGTGCCGCCCCGTCTCGAGTTGATCGATCAGCATGAGGACGCCCTCGAGGAGATCGGTGGGCTCGAAGCCCGCGATCACGATGGGGACTCGACGGCGTTGCGCGATCTCGGGATAGACGTCGTGACCCATGATCGCGCAAACATGCCCGGCGGCCAAGAGCCCGTCGATCCTCGAGTCGTCTCGACCGAGGATCGCATCGACGGCGGGGGGAACGATCATATGAGAGACGAGCACCGAGAGATTGGCGATCCCGCGCCGCTTCGCTTCATGCACGGTCAGGGCCGTTGCAGGGATGGTGGTCTCGAAGCCGACTGCGAAGAAGACGACCTCGCGGTCGGGGTTCTGAGCGGCGATCTCGAGGGTATCGAGAGGGGAGTAGACGAAGCGGACGTCGCCGCCGCGGGCTCGCACCCGCGCGAGGTCGAGCGTCGACCCCGGCACGCGGAGCATGTCGCCGAAGGTGGTGAAGATCACCTCCGGTCTCGAGGCGATCGCCAGGGCGCGATCGATGCGCTCGAGCGGCGTCACGCAGACCGGGCATCCCGGTCCGTGGATCAACTCGACGCGCGAGGCGATCAGTCCGTCGAGCCCGTCGCGAAGGAAGGCGTGCGTCTGTCCGCCGCAGATCTCCATCATCGTCCAGCGCCGGGTCGCTCGGTTCTCGATCGCCGCGACGAGCTTCCGGACGAGCTCGGGATCCCGGTATTCATCGAGATATTTCATGTGACCGTCCCATCGCTCGAGAGATCGGAGGTTCCCCTCCATGCTTCGCGATCGACCTCCTCGAGCAGCGCGAGCGTCCGCGCGGCTTCCTCGGGGTCGATCCTCGCGATCGCCACGCCTGCGTGTACGACCACATGATCACCTCTTGCGACCCCTTCGACGAACGCCAGACTCACGCGACGACTCACGCCGCCGAACTGGACGACGCCGACGGGGAATGCCGGGTCGGGGATGATCTCGACGACGAGACCGGGAATTCCGAGACACATGGGAGGCGTCCTCTTCTTCAAGTCCGACGAGCGAGCACCACCGCGAGCTGTCCGGCGGCCAGGCCGCCGTCGCCCGGGGGTATCGAGCGTGGTCCACGCGCCGACTTTCCCGCCGAGCGCAGGAGGTCGAGCGTCCGTTCCGTCAGGTACCGATTCTGGAAGCATCCGCCCGAGAGCAGAACTTCGCCGATCCTCTCGCCCGACGCAACCCGCATCGCCCACTCGGCGAGCGCATTGTGGAAGCGAGTCGCCATCACTCCGGGGGGAACTCCACGCATCAAGTCGTTCACGATCGTGGAGATCATGATCCGCCAATCGCCGCGTGGGATGCTCGGATCGCCCGACCCGAGCGCGGGGAGCGGATCGAGAGAGTGCGGGATGCGATAGGCATCGGTGATCGACGCGTCGACGATCGACTCGAGCATCATCGCGGCTTCGGCCTCGTGGGTGGTCTCGGCCGCGGCCTCGCCCAGGATCAGCGCCGCAACGCCGTCGAAGAGCCGACCGACGCTCGAGGCCCAGGGCGTGTGGAGCCGGCCGTGGATCAGGCTCGTGATCGATTCGAAGCGCCCGAAGGTCAGCCCCAGGTGCTCGAGCAGTTGCGGGCTCTCCATGATCGCCTCGTGTCCCAGAGCGTCGAGCAGGAGAGCGGCTGCGATGCGGTGAGGCCGACGGATCGCCGCCTCGCCGCCGGCCAGGGCGATCGGGCGGAGCGACGCGACCCGACGATACGCCGTCGCGGTGCACCGGAGCGTCTCTCCGCCCCAGGTCGTGCCGTCGCTGCCGTAGCCGCTGCCGTCCCACACGATCGCGAGGACCTCGCGCTCGAGGAGGCCGTGATCCACCATCGCCGATACCGCGTGCGCATGATGATGTTGAACCGTGACTGCGTCGACTCCGCGAGTGCGGGCCCATCGCGTCGAGTGATACTCGGGATGTTCGTCGTGAACATAAGACATTGGTCGGCATCCGTAGAGCCTGGTCAAGTCTCGGATCGCGCGATCGAAGTGCGTGCGGGCCGCGAGGGTCTCGAGGTCGCCCAGATGCTGCGAGAGAACGGCCTGTGATCCGGTCCAGAGCGCGATGCTCGATTTCTGATGTCCCCCCAGCGCGAGCATCGCCGGCGGAGCATCGCGGCGCTTGCCGAGCATGGCCTCGATCTCGGGCAACGAAATCGGAGCATAGCCTCGCGCGGCTCGGATCGGCACGGCGGCGCCGTCGATCCAGCGCACGACCGAGTCGTCGACGGCGCGGAGGATCGGTCGATCGTGGTGCAGGAATCCGTCGACCATCGGCGCCAGGTCGCGTTCCGCCTCGGCATCATCGAGAGCCAGCGGTTCATCGCCCCGGTTTCCGCTGGTCACCACCAACGGAGATCCCACGCCGTCGATCAGCAGCCGATGGAGCGGAGAGGTCGGCAGCATCAGCCCGAGCGCCGCAGAATGCGGGGCCGCGGCGTCGACGATCGCGCGACCGTCCACCTCCCGCGAGGCGACGCGCTCCAGGAGCACGATCGGATTCTCACGCGAGCGCAGGATCATTGCTTCTTCCGAAGAGACCCAAACGTGCCGACGCGCCTCGTCGACATCGCGAACCATCACCGCGAACGGCTTCGTGGGCCGATTCTTTCGCGATCTCAACAACATCACGACGGCGGCGTCGTCGGCGCGGCAGACGAGTTGGTAGCCGCCGATCCCTCGCACCGCGACGATCCCGCCGCCACGAATCGTCTCGATCGCAGCGGCGAGCGCGGGATCCCCCTCGGCCGCGGTCGACTGCGTCATCGAGGCGTATCGAAGCTGCGGACCGCATTCGCGACAGGAGATCGTCTCACCATGGAACCGACGATCGTCGACGTCCGAGTATTCCTCCGCACAGGCGAAGCAGACCCCGAAGCGGCTCATGCTCGTCGCCGATCGGTCGAACGGGAGCTCCTGGATCAGGCTGTACCTCGGTCCGCAATCGGTACAAGTGATGAAGGCATGTGCGTGTCGACGATTGCTGGGGTCGGCGAGTTCGGCCAGACAGTTCTCGCAAACGGCGAGATCCTTGGGCACTCTGATCCGAGGCGGTTCGGCCGTGGCGCTGGCTTCGACCGCAAAGGAGCGATATCCCACCAGTTCCGCCGGAGAGTCGCTGATCGACTCGATCGAAGAGGCCGGGGGCAGTTCCTCAGCGAGAACGACGCGGAATCGCTCGAGCGTCTCGGCGGTCCCCTCGGCGTGGATCCGAACGCATCCCGACTCGTTTCTCACACGTCCGCGGACTCCCAGACGCGTCGCCGCGCGCACCACGAACGGCCTGAAGCCGACGCCTTGCACGCAGCCGCGGATCTCGATCCGCCTCGCCAGGTGCTCAGATTCGACCATCGGTCCCGACTCCTCGAAGCACCAGAGAGATCCAGTCGTCGAGCCCCGCACGCGTCCGAGCGGAGACCTCCACCACCGGGGCGGACGGATTGACCGCCCGCAGATTCGCCATCGCCGCCGCGCGATCGAAGCCCGCGGCCTCCGCGAGATCGACCTTGGTGATGACGATCACGGATGCCCATGAGAACGCGCTCGGATACTTCAGCGGCTTGTCTTCGCCCTCGGTCACCGACAGGAGGACGACGCGCAGAGCTTCTCCCAGATCGAACGCCGCGGGGCAGACGAGATTTCCGACATTCTCCACGAAGAGCAGCTCGAGATCGTCGAACTCGGGAACGTCGATCGCTCGACGAATCATCGACGCATCGAGATGACAAACGGATCCCGTATTGATCTGCACCGTCGGCATGCCCGAGACCGCGAGTCGGCGAGCGTCGCGATCGGTCGCCAGGTCGCCCACCACGACGCCCGCGCGACGCTTTCCGCGAAGCGCGGACAGCGTGTGGACGAGCAGCTCGGTCTTGCCCGATCCGGGCGAGGAGAGGAGATTCACGACCTTCATTCCGCGATCGTCGAAGTGTCGACGATTCGCGTCGGCGATCGTCTCGTTCGATTCGAGGATCGCCCGAGCGACGTCGATTCGTCGAATCTCGCGCGGCTGCTCGCGATTCTCCGTGTCCGGCGGAAGCGTGGCCGCCGTCGTCGTGTCGCATCCGCAATTCCGGCACATCTCACATCACCTCCAGGAAGGAGAGTTCGAGTTCCCGCCCGCCGACCAGGTCGCCTCCGATCGCCGAGCATTCCGGGCAGGTCCACGGAATCTCGGCCGGGTGGTACGCCGTTCTGCAGCTCGCGCAGCGCACGCGAGCGGGAACATATTCGATCTCGAGCACACTCCCCTTTGCCGAGCCTTCGATCGTTGCCGCGTCGAATGCGAATTTCAAGGCGTCGGCGACGACTCCGGAGAGTTCGCCGACGCGAATCCCGATCGTCGCGATGCGGGCCGCTCCGTCGGCCCGAGCGTGATCGATCGCCATCGACAAGAGCGAGTGTATGAGCGATGCTTCATGCATGTCGAGCCTCACTCCACGGATTCGAGGTAGGCGCCGCGGCGGCATCCGACTCGATGAGGAGGAGAATGGTCTTCACGGCTTCATCCACGCATCGGCGTGTGAGCGCGGAGAGGCCTTCGCCGAGCGACAGATCCTCGACGGGGATCGTGAGCAGCCACGAGCGGATCGATCCGTCGTAGAGCCGCTTGGCCAGAGCGAGCAGGCCGGAGGGGTCGGAGTGGTGGCTCGCATTCGGCGTCGCATCGGCCCGTACCGATCGCATCCTCACGGTGGCGTCGTCGGGGTCGGAAGAGGCGTCGACGAAGATGCAGAGCCGCGATTCCGAGATCGGCAGCGCGAGCTCGGGCGTGAGTTGGGGCACGGCTATCACGGACACGTCGGGGTGGCCGAGCGAACGGAGCCGCTCGGCCACGATCAAGCCCGCCGCGTCGTCGCGGCGGAGGGAACTGCCGTAGCCGATCACGAGCACGCGGGCTCGCGACGCCGAGGCCGTTCCGGTCGTTGGTTCAATCACGGCGAACCTCTGAGAGAGTTGTGCCGTCCGACGCCACGAGTTGCACGATCAAGGGCATCGTGCCCACCGCATGCGTCGAACAGCTCAAGCAAGGGTCAAAGGAGCGGATTCCGGCCTCGAGCCGGTTGAGGACTCCTTCGGGAACGGGGCGGAAGTCGGGGATCCAGCGACGGGCGATCTGGAGCATCGTCCGGTTCATCGCCAGGTTGTTCTGGCCGGTTGCGATGATCAGGTTCACATTCTGGAGAATGCCGTCTCGATCGACGCGATAATGGTGGAAGAGCGTTCCGCGGGGGGCCTCGCTCACTCCGACGCCTTCGAGTCGATTCACTTGTGCATGCGAACGAGGATGGTGATCGAGGAGGTCGGGGTCGTCGAGGAGGCGCTCGATCATCTCGACGCCCGCAAGGATCTCGATCAATCTCGCGTAATGATACCAGAAGGATGAAGAGGGGGTGCGCCCGCCACGGTCGCGGTACTCCGCGAGTTCTCGATCGGCGAGGGGGACCCCGAAGTGCGAGCAGACGTTCAACCGCGCGAGCGGGCCGACGCGGTAGACGCCGTCGACGGGGCCTCGGGGCCGGTAGTAGGGCGACTTGAGGTAGGAGTCGGGTTGGACGACCTCGGCGATGTGGTCGCGATACTCGCTCGCGGGGATCTGATCGGCAACGATCGTGCCGTCGTGGTCGACGAATCGGAGTTTCCCGCCGTAATTCTCCCAGGCGCCGTCGGGTCCGACGAGCCCGAGGAAGAGGCTCGGGAAATCTCCGAAGTTGTCGCGCTCGTCGGCGTAGACGTCGAGCAGCGGCTTGAAGCGCTCGAGCGCGATGATCGCCGTGGTCTTCGCCTCGTCGACCTTCGCCGCGATCGCCGCGCGCGACTCGGGGGTGAGCGGCTTGCCGACGCCGCCGGGAACCGCCCAGTCGGGGTGGATCTTCTTGCCGCCGAGATGTTCGATGATCTCCTGGCCGAACTGGCGGAGACGGATCCCGCGGCGGGCGAGGTCGGGCTCGGCGGCGACGAGGCCGAAGAGGTTTCGCGTCGCGGGGTCGGCGTCGAATCCGAGCAACAGGTCGGGAGCGCTCATGTGAAAGAAACTGAGCGCGTGGGACTGAACGATTTGAGCGAGGTTCATGAGCCGCCGGAGCTTGTCGGCCGAGGGCGGGATCTCGACCGCGAGGATCTCGTCGCCCGCCTTGGCCGACGCCATCAGGTGGCTCACCGGGCAGATGCCGCAGACGCGCGCCGTGATCCCGGGCATCTCCCAGAACGGCCGACCCTCGCAGAACTTCTCGAAGCCTCGGAACTCGGTGACGTGGAACCGCGCATCGGCGAGGCGTCCGTCGTCGTCGAAGTGGATCGTGATCTTGGCGTGGCCTTCGATGCGGGTCACCGGGTCGATGACGATGCGTCGAGTCATGGCGATCTCCTCAATCGTGTTCAGTCGCGATCGGTCTCGCCGGCATCAGCCGAACCGGACCACCATGTCGTCGAAAGGAGGGCGCCGGCCCGCGACGATCTGCTCGAGCACGTTGCGGATCCGGGGCGCGGAGGGCGGGCAGCCTTGGAGGAAGAGGTCGACGTTCACGACCCGATGGATCGGCAGAACGCGGGGCAGGAGGATCGGCACGATCCCCGCCGCGACCGGGGGACTCGATGGGGGCTCGGCGGTATCGACATAAGATCGCGCGAGCACGCTCTCGGGATCGCCCAGGGGGTTGCGCATCGCGGTCACGTTGCCCGCGCCCGCGCAGTCGCCGAAGGCGATCAGGAACTTCGTCCGCTCGCGCACCCGCAGGAGCATCTCGCGGTTCTCCTCATTCGCGACCGCGCCTTCGACGAGCGCGACGTCGACGTCGCGCGGGTATTCCTTGGCGTCGATGATCGGGCAGTAGACGATGTCAGCGACCTCGGCCAACGTGATCAAGTATTCATCGAGGTCGAGAAACGACATGTGGCAGCCCGAGCAGCCTCCGAGCCAGACCGTGGCGAGTCTCAAACGATCCATCGGTGTTCCTCCCGCGCCTGGATCAGGAAGCCGAGCTTCGATCGATCATGGACCGACTCGCCGACGCTCGCTCCCTTGTGGAAGAGGGCGCCGGTGGGGCAGGCCATGACGCACTTGCCGCACGACGTGCAGGTGTCGGCCGTTCCCCAGGGTTGATTCATGTCGGCGATGATCCGGGCGAGCGTGCCTCGTCCGGCGACGTCCCAGGTATGCGCTCCCTCGATCTCGTCGCAGACGCGGACGCAGCGGGTGCAGAGCACGCAGCGATTGTGGTCGAGCCCGTAGCGGGCGTGGCTCGTATCGACGGTGCAGGCCGGCTCGAGGTAGTCGTAGCGGATGTGGTCGACCCCGAGGTCGGTCGCCAACGCCTGGAGTTCGCAGTTGTGGTTCGCGACGCAGACCGAACAGACGTGGTTGCGTTCGGCGAAGAGCAGCTCGATGATCATCTTTCGATATTCGCGGAGCCGGGGGGTCGACGTTCGGACGACCATCTCCTCGGCGACCTTCGTCACGCAGGATGCGAGCAGCTTCACGCCTCCCGACGGCGTCTCGACCTCGACGAGGCAGAGCCGGCATGCCGCCGAGTCGCTCAAGCCCTCGAGCCGGCAGAGCGTCGGGATCGCGATTCCATGCTCGAGCGCCGTGTCGAGCACGGTTTGATCCGAGCGCGCGCTCACTTGTCGATCATCGATGCAGAGCGTGGTGACGGCCATCTTCCCTCCTCTCGGTCTGGGGTCGGAGTCTTCAGCCTCGGGGCGAGTTCGTCGCGGGCGCCGCCTCGGAGGATCGATCCTCCAGACGCGACTCGTACTCCGATCGAAAGAACCGGAGCGTGCTCAACACCGGGTTCGGCGCGGATTGGCCGAGACCGCAGAGGCTGGTCGCCTTCACCATGTCGCAGAGCGACTCGAGCTTCGCGAGGTCGGTTCGATCGCCGCGGCCGCCGCCGATCCGTTCGAGCAGGCCGTGGAGCTGGACCGTCCCCGCTCGGCAAGGGATGCACTTGCCGCACGACTCATCCATGCAGAATTTCATGAAATACTTGGCCACGTCGACCATGTCGGTCGTGTCGTCCATCACGATCATGCCGCCCGAGCCCATGATCGAGCCGAGCCGAGCGAGCGACTCGTAGTCGACCGGCGTGTCGAGGTGTTCGGCGGGGATGCAGCCTCCGGAGGGGCCGCCGGTCTGGACCGCCTTGATCGGCCTGCCCTCGGGCGAGCCGCCGCCGATCTCCTCGACGATCTCGCGGAGCGAGAGCCCCATCGGCACCTCGACGAGACCGGCGTTGCGGATCTTGCCGGCGAGTGCGAAGACCTTGGTCCCCTTGCTCCGCTCGGTACCGATCGAGGCGAACCAGGCGGCCCCCTTGCCGATGATGGCGGGGATATTGGCGAATGTCTCGACGTTGTTGATGAGCGTCGGCTCGCCCCAGAGGCCGGACTCGGCGGGGTAGGGCGGTCGGGGTCGCGGCGTGCCTCGGCCGCCTTCGATCGAGGCGATGAGCGCGGTCTCCTCGCCGCAAACGAATGCTCCGGCTCCGATGCGGACGTCGAGGCGGAGATTCAAGGGCGAGTCGAAGATCCCCGTGCCGAGCAATCCGAGGCGCTTCGCGTCCTTGATCGCCTTCTCGAGGCGTTGAATCGCCAGGGGATACTCCCCGCGCACGTAGAGGTAGCCCTGGTCGGCCCCCACGGCGTAGGCGGCGATCGCCATCCCCTCGAGCACGCGGTGGGGGTCGCTCTCGAGCACGCTGCGATCCATGAAGGCGCCCGGGTCGCCTTCGTCGGCGTTGCAGACGACGAACTTGCGGCCCGCGGGCATCTTGGCGACGGTCGCCCACTTCAAGCCGGTGGGATAACCGGCCCCGCCGCGACCTCGCAGCCCCGACGCCGTGACCTCCTGGACGACCTGCGCCGGCGTCATCTCGCGGATCGCGTGATGGAGGGCTCGATAGCCTCCGAGGGCGACGGCCGACTCGATGCGCTCGGGTTCGACGACTCCCGAATTCTGGAGGACGATCGAGAACTGTCTCGCGAAGAATGCGCTCTTCGGATCGGCCTGGTCGACTTCGGCGGCGGGTGCGTCGAACGCTGCGACGATCGCCGGCGCCTGTTCGGGACGCACGCGCTTGTACATCGTCCCGCCGGGGTCGTCTTGGATGAGGGGGCCTTCGCAGCAGAGTCGCATGCAGCCGACGTCGCTCACCTCGACGCGGTCGGCCAGACCGCCTTGGGCGATCGCGTCTTCGAGACCGATGCGAACCGACCGCGCACCCGCGGAGAGGCAACCCGCGGCGGAGCAGACGCGGATGCGACGGGGCTTTGCGGAGGCTCGTTCGCGCTCGGCGATCGCGTCGAGATCACTCGGTTCCATCGGCGAGCCATCCTTTCACATGTTCGACGGCCGCGGCGGCCGACACTTTCCCCTCGACGCCGCCGTCGAAGACGACGACGGGCGCGATCCCGCACGAGCCGAGGCAGCGCGCGGTCTCGAGCGAGATTCGGCCGTCGGGCCGCGTCCGCCCCGCGGCGATCCCCGTCGCATCCTCGAGCGCGGCGAGGATCTGCTCGGCCCCCTTGACGTAGCAGGCGGTGCCCGTGCAGACGGTGCAGGTGTGTTCGCCCTTCGCCGTGAAGGTGAACATGTGGTAGAACGTCGCCGTTCCGTAGACGCGGCTGGGCGGCAGTTCGAGCCCGCGAGCGACGTAGATCAGTACGTCGGCGTCGAGCTTGCCGAAGAGTTCCTGCGCCGATTGGAGGACTTCGATCAGGGCGTCCTGACGCCGACGATGCCGCTTCAGCGCCGCGTCGAGCAGCTTGAAGCGAGGATCTCCGCTCGGGTGCGGCTCGGCGGCGTTCGAGGTTCGACCGGAGCGTCCGTCGGGCGGGAGCGGGGCTCGGGGCGGTGCATTCATGCGCGTTCATTCTCCTCGAGGGCGGATGAGCGAGGCGAGGTCACCGGATCATACGCGCCACTCGGCGCTCGTGGGCGAGAATTCGACGAGAGTCTTGACGTAATTCGCGCGCTCGAAGGCCGCGGGGTCGGCCGCGTTGATGCGGCTCGAACTGCCTTTCATCTGTGCGATCGAATCATATTCGTGTTCGGCGAGCCAATGGCGAAGCCCTTCGCGGAGCGTGGTCAGGTAGTGTGCGCCGTGCTTGTAGATCGAGGAGGCGACCATGGCGACGTCGGCCCCGACGAGCATCAGCTTGACGACGTCGCCCGGAGAGTGGACGCCCGAGGTCGCGGCGATGCTGACCGCGGGGAGCTGCGGCCGGAGGATCGCGGTCCAGCGCAAGGGGAGGCGGAGCTCGTCGCCTCGGCTCAGGACGAGCCTGGGCACGACGCGCAAGGTCTCGAGCTCGATGTCGGGCTGGAGGAATCGATTGAAGAGCACGAGTCCGTCGGCTCCCGCCGCGACGAGCTTGCGCGCCATGTTGGGCAGCGAGCTGAAGTACGGCCCGAGCTTGACGGCGAGCGGCAGGGTCACGGCCGCGCGGACCGCCTCGACGAGGTCGAGGTATCTCCGCTCGACCGCGGCGGCGTCGTCGTCGGGGTCGACGGCGATGAAGTAGATGTTGAGCTCGAGGGCGTCGGCCCCGGCGTCCTGGATCTTGCGGGCGTAATCGATCCAGCCGCCGCGGGAGACGCCGTTGAGGCTCGCGATGATCGGCATCGAGACCGCTCGCTTGGCTTGGGCGACGAGTTCGAGGTATTGCTCGGGGCCGGTCCGGTAGTCGTCGAGTTCGGGGAAGAGCGACGCGGCCTCGGGGAACTTCTCGGAGGTCGACTCGTAGAAGTCGTGGAGCGCCATCTGGTCGTGTTCGATCTGTTCTTCGAAGAGCGAGGGGAGCACGGCCGCGGCCGCTCCCGCCGCCTGGAGCTCGAGCAGGCCGTCGACGGTGCCTGAGAGCGGGCATGCCGAGACGACGAGCGGGTGGGGCAGATCGAGCCCGAGATAGCGAGTGGAGAGGTCGACGCTCATCCGTTCATCTCCTCGTTCTTGGATCCGGCGACGATCGGCCCTTCGCCCATTCCGGGCACGGATCGCTCGACTCCCGCCATCTGTTCGTAGAAATGCCGGCGTTCGTCGATGTCTCGCTGGGCGATCCGAGCGAGCTGCGCTGCGCGTTCGGGATTGGAGCGGGCGAGCATGGCGTAGCGTGCTTCCTTCTCGGCGAAGTCGCGATACGGCATCGAGGGCTTGCGCGAGTCGAGGTGGAAGGGGGTGAGGTTCTCGCCCGCGAGTCGGGGGTCGTGGCGATAGAGCTGCCAGTACCCGCACGCCACGGCATCCTTTTGATGCGTCATGGCGGTGGTCATGTCGATGCCGTGGGCGATGCAGTGGCTGTAGGCGAGGATCAGGGAGGGCCCCTCGTACGACTCGGCCTCGTGGAACGACTTGATCGTCTGGAGCGGGTTCGCGCCGACGGCGACCTGGGCGACGTAGACGTTGCCGTAGTCGACGGCGATCATGCCGAGGTCCTTCTTGCCGGTCGTCTTGCCGTCGGATGCGAACTTGGCGACGGCTCCTCGCGGCGTCGACTTCGAGGCTTGCCCACCGGTGTTCGAGTAGACCTCGGTATCGAGCACGAGGATGTTCACATCGCGACCCGACGCCATGACGTGGTCGAGCCCGCCGAATCCGATGTCGTAGGCCCAGCCGTCGCCGCCGACGATCCAGACGCTCCTGCGGACGAGGAAATCGGCGACGGAGAGCAGCTCGCGGGCCTCCGGAGAGTCGAGGCCCGCGAGCCTGTTCCGCAGGATCGCCACCCGCTCGCGCTGGGCGGCGATCCCGGCTTCGCTCCGTTGTTCGCCCGAGAGGAGCGCGGAGACGAGGTCGTCGCCGAGTGAACCGGCGAGCCCGGGGAGGAGCTTGCGGGCGTACTCGGTCTGCTGGTCGACGGCGAGCCGCATGCCGAGGCCGAACTCGGCGTTGTCCTCGAAGAGCGAGTTCGCCCAGGCGGGTCCGCGGCCGTTCGCATCTTTCGACCAAGGGGTCGTGGGCAGGTTGCCGCCGAAGATCGAGGAGCAGCCCGTGGCGTTGGCGATCAGGGCTCGGTCGCCGAAGAGTTGGCTCATCAGCTTGAGATAGGGCGTTTCGCCGCAGCCGGCGCAGGCGCCCGAGAACTCGAAGAGGGGGAGGAGGAGCTGGCTCCCCTTGACGGTGTCGGTCTTCGCGGCGGTGCGGTCGAATTCGGGGAGCGACTCGAAGAAGCTCCAGTTCGGCCGTTCGCGGGCGAGGTGGTCGGCCGACTTCGGCTCCATGTCGATCGCCTTGTGCTTGACCGCGGCCTTGGAGACGGCGGGGCAGACGTCGACGCACACGCCGCAGCCGGTGCAGTCGTCGGGGGCGACCTGGATCGTCATCCGGAGGTCGCCCGCCGCCTTGTCGTTCCAGGGCTTCGAGCGGAACGACTCGGGAGCCGAGGAGAGCAGGGCGGGGTCGTACACCTTCGATCGGATCGTCGCATGCGGACAGACCAGAGCGCAGAGACCGCATTGAATGCAGATCTCCGGATCCCAGATCGGGATCTCGGCGGCGATGCTCCGCTTCTCGAACCGCGCGGTGCCTGTGGGGAAGGTGCCGTCGACGGGCAAGGCGCTGACCGGCAGGAGGTCGCCTTTGCCCGCGAGCATCAAGGCGGTGACGCGTTGGACGAAATCGGGCGAGTCGGCCGGGACGAACGGTTGGAAGCGAAGCTTGCTCGTCGCGGCGGAGGGAACCTCGACGCGGTGGAGCGACGCGAGCGCGCCGTCGACCGCCGCGAAGTTCCGTTGGAGCACGACATCCCCGCGCTTGCCGTAGCTCTTGCGGATCGCCGACTTGATCTCCTCGATCGCCTCGTCCCTGGGCAGGATCCCCGCGAGCGCGAAGAAGCAGACCTGCATCACCGTGTTGATCCGTCCGCCGAGCTTCGCCTCGTGCGCGACCCGAAGCGCGTCGACCACGTGGAACTCGAGCCGCTTCTCGATGATGGTGCGCTGGATCTCGATCGGCAGGTGGTCCCAGATCTCGTCGGGCCCGAACGGGCAGTTGAGCAGGAACGTCGCTCACGGCTCGGCGCGTTCGAGGACGTCGAGCTTCTCGAGGAAGCCGAATTGGTGGCAGGCGACGAAGTTGGCTCGCTCGATCAGGTACGACGAGTGGATCGGACGCGGACTGAAGCGGAGGTGCGAGACGGTCGTCGAGCCCGACTTCTTCGAGTCGTAGACGAAGTAGCCTTGCGCATGGAGCTTGGTGTTCTCGCCGACGATCTTGACGGTGTTCTTGTTGGCGCCGACGGTGCCGTCGCTCCCGAGTCCGTAGAAGATCGCGCGGAGGACGTCGGGCGGCTCGGTGGAGAAGCTCGGATCGTGCTTCAGGCTGAGGTGGGTCACGTCGTCGACGATGCCGACGGTGAACCGCCGGCGGGGTTCGTCGCGGGCGAGCTCGTCGAAGATCGCCTTCGCCATCGAGGGCGTGAACTCCTTCGACGACAGGCCGTAGCGTCCGCCGATCACCAAGGGGCTCGGCCCCGATCCTCGTTCATAGAGAGTCGTGATCACGTCTTGGAGCAACGGCTCGCCGACCGCTCCGGGCTCCTTGGTCCGGTCGAGCACGGCGATCTTCCGCGCGGAGGTGGGCAGGGCTTCGAGGAACGCGCGGGTGGAGAAGGGGCGGAAGAGCCGAACCTCGAGCAGGCCGACCTTCTCGCCGCGGGCCTGGAGCGACTCGACCGCCTCGGCGATCGCACCCGCCGCGGAGCCGATCACGACGATCACGCGCTCGGCGTCGGGCGCGCCCGTGTAGTCGAAGAGATGGTAGCGGCGCCCGAAGGCCTGAGCGAATCGATCCATCTCGGCCTGGATCATCTCGGGCAGGGCGTCGTAGAACGGGTTGCAGGCTTCGCGTGCCTGGAAGAAGACGTCGGGATTCTGGGCGGTGCCTCGAAGCACGGGCCGGTCGGGAGAGAGCGACCGCCCGCGGTGCGCCCGCACGAGATCGGCGTCGATCATCGAGCGGACGTCTTCGGGTTCGAGGAGTTCGATCTTGTTGACCTCGTGCGAGGTCCGAAATCCGTCGAAGATATGGAGCACGGGAACACGAGACCGCAGCGTCGCGGCATAGGCGATCAGCGCCAAGTCCTGGGCTTCCTGGACGGTCGAGGAGAACAGCATCGTCCATCCGGTCGACCTCACCGACATCACGTCGCTGTGATCGCAGAAGATCGACAGAGCGTGGGTCGCCACGGTCCTTGCGGCGATGTGGAAGACCGCAGGCGAGAGCTCGCCGGCGATCTTGAACAGGTTGGGAATCATCAAGAGCAGGCCTTGCGACGCGGTAAACGTCGTCGTCAACGCGCCGGCCTGGAGCGAACCATGCACGGCTCCCGCCGCACCCGCTTCGCTCTGCATCTCGATGACGTGCGGCACGGTGCCGAAGATGTTGCGTCGTCCGCCCGCGGTCCATGCGTCGGCCAGTTCGCCCATCGGCGAGGCGGGAGTGATCGGGTAGATCGCGATCACTTCGCTCGCGAGATGCGCGACGTAGGCCGCGGCTTCGTTTCCATCGACGGTCACACAGCGTCGCACCACGGTCGCCCTCCTGAGTCGGTCGGGTTCGAGTCCGAGACGGATCTCGGTGAACCGCGCCTTCTCGAAAAGCCGAGCATGCCCGGTGGAGAACGAACCGATCGTATCTCCACATCCGAACGCGTGAGTTCGAGCCGAAGTCGACTCTCGTTCACGTTCGCGGCAGCCTTAACCGCGGAGCGAACCCGGCTCGAGCCGAGCGCACACCTCCTCTGACCGATCCGACCCCGTCCGCATCGACGCAACGAGCCCTCGTTCACGCCGTAGGCGCGAAGAGGGCTCCCTTAGCCGAACCGGTCGAAACGCCCCTCGCGAGCGTGTCGTTACACAATGTTTATTGCGACATCGAGCAAATGTCAAGCTTCTCGATGCCGAAGATTCCAGGAATTCCGGGAACTTCGCTCCCGGCAACTCGGAATCGATCCCCGCGACGACCTCGGGGATATGGGCGGCACTGGATTCGAACCAGTGACTTCCACCGTGTGAAGATGGCACTCTAACCGCTGAGTTAGCCGCCCGAGTCGAGACAAGAACAATGTAACGCGTGGACGTGCGGGGTCAAGGGGGAAGCCGCCGAGCCGCGGATGCGGCGGGCTCGGGCGAATGTGTTGCATCCGATGATCGGCAAAAGGATTGCGACCGGCGAGCCGGGACCGTCATTCCTCGATCGGATCGGGCTCCGCATCCATCCTGGGCACCGGCGATGCGGACGGGGGTTGGAATTTGGGCGCGTCGACGGCGTAGCCCGAGTCGTAGCTCGAACCCGCGCCGTAGTCGAGATTGGTGTACGACGACATGTGGCGCGAGGCGGTGTCGGAGACCGAGCGGAACTCCTCCTCGAGACCCTTCACGCTCTTCTTGAATTCGAGGAGGCCCCGGCCGAGCGATCGCGAGACCTCGGGCAATTTCTTGCCGAAGAGGAGCACCGCCACGCCGAAGACGACGATCATCTCGAGCGGATTCAGGTTGGGAAACACTGTTGAGGATCTCCGCGACCATTTTCACGGGGAGACGAGGCGCACGATCCACGCAATCGATCCCGGCCCGCGCCCGCGATGAGCGGGGCGGCGGGCCGATCGCGCGCGGGTCAGACCTCGGAGGTCGTCTTCGGCTTCTGGTCGGCGGTCGGCCCGGATTCGAGGTCGTCCTCGAGGCCCGCGACGCCCTTCTTGAATTCGGTCACGCTCTTGCCGAGCGAACGCATCACGCTCGGGAGGCGATTCCCGAAGATCAGGATCGCCACCACGCCGATCACCAGCATCTCGGTCGGTCCGGGCATTCCGAAAGCGAACAGGGTCATCGGTCGTCTCCTGGGGATCGAGTCGGTCGGAAAGTTGCGGAGTCGGGTGGACGATCGGTCGGCGGGCGATCCGCCTCGGATCTCGGCGCCGGCGAGGGCTCACCCTCGACGGTCGAATCGTCGGGACGCATCACCTGGTAGGCGAGCATCAGCCAGGAACCGAGCAACACCGCGACGATCGCCCACGCGGTGAGCCGAATCCTGCGAAAGAAACGTCGGTGCTCCTCCTCGGATCGAGCGGCGATCGCCCGCTGCCACTCGCGCGGCAGGATCCAGAGCCACCACCAGCGATTCCGCCAGAGCCATGGCCCAAAGAAGAGGAGGATCAATCCGGCCGTCAGGAGCGAACTCCGAAAGCCGAAAATCGCCGCGGTGAGCGACACTCTCGAGCCGAGGTCGTTCATGGGCGGGCACGCGGACAAACGAGGGATGAGCGGCGAGGGAATTCAACTGAGAAGTCTCGACGAGGCACCCACATGGGGAGTGCACCGTCGGAAAGTCGCGCCGACGATTCGGCACGCGGTTTTCGAGCGTCTCGGCAGGGACGACGCGGAGTGGGAACCTCAAACCTTCGTTTCCAATCCTAACCGCTCCGCCGTCCGAGTCAATCACCTGTCCGATTTCGAGGGGGGGACGAGGAGCCTATCGATCATTGCCCCGGCGCTTCGGAATCGTCTAAGATGAATCGATGTTCAACGTCGGGGCGAACTCGGTCGGAGTCGACGCGGAGGGGGCATGATGCGCGAGCGAATCGAACTCGGCCGAGGGCGCGGGCGATGGGGGGCGGCCGCCGCGATTGCGATCGTCGCCTCGTGGTCGACGCCGGGCATCGCGGCCGACGACCCAGCCGCCGACTCCGCGCGCGAGCATGTCGAACGCTTTGAAAAGGAAGTCCGCCCGATCCTCGTCGCGCGATGCCTCGGGTGCCACGGCCCCGAGAAGCAGAAGGGCGGGCTGAGGCTCGACTCGCGCGCCGCGGTGATGTCGGGCGGCGATTCGGGGCCGGCGGTCGTGCCCGGGTCGCTCGAGGAGAGTCGGCTCGTCGAGGCGATTCGCTACGGCGACGAGCTCCAGATGCCGCCCAAGTCGAAGCTCCCCGCCGACGAGATCGCCGCGCTCGAACGCTGGGTCGCCGCCGGGGCGCACTGGACGGCCGAGTCGGCCGAGGCGAAGGTCGCCGCCAAGGCATTCGACCTCGCCGCCCGCGCGAAGCATTGGGCATTCCGGCCGGTCGTCGACAACGAACCGCCCACGCCCGGCCCGGCGCTCCGCGGTCGAGTGTCGACCGAGATCGATCGCTACCTCCTCGCGGCGCTCGAGGCGAAGGGGCTGGGCTACGCTCCGGAAGCCGACCGCGCGACCCTGATCCGCCGCCTCGCGTTCGACCTCACCGGCCTGCCTCCGACGCCCGCCGAGATCGCCGCGTTCGAGAACGACCCCGCGCCCGACGCCTACGCCGCGCTCGTCGAACGTCTCCTCGCCTCCCCGCGCTACGGCGAACGCTGGGGCAGAAAATGGCTCGACCTCACCCGGTTCGCCGAGACCGCGGGACACGAGTTCGACTACGACATCCCCTTCGCCTGGCGCTATCGCGACTACGTCGTCCGCGCGTTCAACGACGACGTGCCCTACGATCGATTCGTCCTCGAGCACCTCGCCGGCGACCTCCTCCCCGACCCGCGCAGCGACCCGGCCGACGGAGCGAACCTCTCCGTTCAAGGCACCGCCTTCTTCATGCTCGGCGAAGGAACCCATTCGCCCGTCGACGTCCGCGAGGAACAGCAGCGTCGGACCGACAATCAGATCGAGGTCTTCGGCAAGACCTTCCTCTCGCTCACCATCGCCTGCGCCCGCTGCCACGACCACAAGTTCGACCCGATGACCCAGCGCGACTACTACGCGCTCGCGGGCATCTTCGAGAGTTCCCGACATCAATATGCGGCGATCGACGATCCCGCTCCCAGGCTCGCCGCGCTCGCCGACCTCGCGCGAGCCAAGTCCGTGCCGCTCACCGTCGATCGAGCGCGGTTCGAAGTGCTGCTGCCCGAGGCGCTCGCCGAACTCGGCAAGCCCGCTCCGGCGGCTCTCTCGCGGTCGACGGTCTTCGAGACGTTCGACGCGGGTTGGGAAGGTTGGCGGGCGACGGGGGAAGCGTTCGGAGACGGTCCCACCGAAGCGGGCGACCGTCGGCTCGAGGGTGAGCGGCTCGCCGCCTTGCCCACGGGGTGGGCCCACTCGGGCCGATTCGCCCCCGGTCTCGCGGGCGTGCTTCGGTCGAAGACGTTCACGATCGAACGTCCCTTCATCCAGTTGCGCGTGTTGGGCAAGAACAGCTTGATCCAAGTCGTCGTCGACGGTTTCGAGAAGAATCGCGACCCGATCTACGGTCCGCTGATCCACCGGGTGAACAGTCCCGATCGGCCGAACTGGGTGGTGATCGACGCGTCGATGTGGAAGGGGCACGTCGCCTATCTCGAGATCTCCGACGGCGGCGCGGTCGACTTCCGCGGCCCGCGAGCCCAGCTCGACGAACCGAGCGGCGAGGTTGCCGTCGACGAGATCCGATTCTCCGACGCCCCGGCGATCGAGGAGCCCGTCGCCCCGCGCTTCCCTTCGCAATTCGCCCCGGCCCCGAACGAACCGCGGACCTCCTGGAGCGATCGGCTCGTCGACGTGATCGAGACCGGCTGCGTCGACGGCGCCGCGCGAGGCTTGATCGATTGGGCGGCCGAGCGCGGCGCGATCGCCCGACTCCTCCCGAAGGACGACGCGGGACGCGCTCGACTCGCCGAGATCCGCCGGATCGAGTCGCGTCTCGGGACGGTCCGCCGCATCCCCGCGTTCGCCGACGGCACCGGTCGCGACGTCGCCTTGCTCGTCCGCGGCCAGGCCAAGACCCCAGGCCCGGCGGTTCCGCGCCGATTCCTCGAAGTCTTCGACGGCGCCGAGCCCTGGAAGGCGGTCGAAGGCTCGGGTCGCCTCGAACTGGCGCGCCGAGTGGTCGACCCGCGCAACCCGCTCCTCGCCCGCTCGATCGTCAACCGCATCTGGAAGGGCCATTTCGGCGAAGGACTCGTCCGCTCGACCGACGACTTCGGCGTCATGGGCGAGACGCCGAGTTCGCCCGAGCTGCTCGACCGGCTCGCCTCGATCTTCATGCGCGAGGGCTGGTCGATCAAACGGCTGCACCGCTTGATCGTGCTCTCGTCGGCGTATCGCCAGAGTTCGCGTTCGAGCGACCCCCGCGCGGCGATGGTCGACGCCGACAACCGGCTGCTCCATCGCTTCCGCGTGCGTCGGCTCGAGGCCGAGGAGATTCGCGACACGCTCCTGGCGATCTCCAAGCGGCTCGACCCCGCGATGGGCGGGCCCGGCGTGCCTCCGCATCTCACGCCGTTCATGGAGGGTCGCGGGCGTCCGTCGGCCTCGGGACCGCTCGACGGAGCCGGCCGGCGGAGCATCTATCTCGAGGTTCGTCGCAACTTCCTCTCGCCGCTCCTGCTCGTGTTCGACTTCCCGATTCCCGCGACCACGATGGGCCGGCGGAACGTGTCGAACGTACCCGCGCAGGCGCTTGCGCTGCTGAATGATCCATTCGTGCTGGAACAGTCGCGACTCTGGTCGACCCGGATCGCGTCGGCACCGGTTACCGACTCCGAGCGGCTCGAACTCGCCTATCTCGAGGCGACCGGCCGCCGCCCCTCGGCCGCCGAATCCGCCGCGGCGCTCGCCTTCCTCTCCGAGGTCCGCGCGAGCGACGGCGAGGCGTCGGCCTGGTCCGAACTCTGTCATGCCTTGATCAACACCAAGGCGTTCACCTTCGTCGAGTGACGCCCCGGCATTGAGGTTCGCGCCATGCACTGCGGTCGCTTCCAGAGGCCGATCGATCGTCGCGAGATGCTGCTCACGGCCGCCAACGGCTTCGGCGGTCTCGCGCTCACCGCGCTCTTCGGCGGCTCGGCCTCGGCCGAAACGTCGGGCGCCTCGGCGCGTCGCGACCCGCTCGCGCCCAAGGCGCCTCACTTCGCGGCGAAGGCGAAGAGCGTGATCTTCCTCTTCATGGACGGCGGGCCGTCGCAGGTCGACACGTTCGACCCCAAGCCCCGCCTCCATCGCGAACACGGCTCGCCGATCAAGATCAAGACCGAGCCGACCCAGTTCAACAACGTCGGCAACGTGCTCGAGTCGCCTTGGGCGTTCCGCCCGCGCGGCAAGAGCGGCATCCCGGTGAGCGACCTGCTGCCGCACATGGGCGAGTGGGTCGACGAGATGGCGGTCATTCGCTCGATGGTCTCCGACTTCTCGGAGCACACCGCGGCGAATTATTTCATGCACACAGGTTCGGGTCTCCAGGGTCGCCCGAGCCACGGAGCCTGGGTGACCTACGGCCTGGGCAGCGAGGCCGAGGATCTGCCCGGCTTCGTCGTGCTCAACAGCGGCCTGATCCCCCCCGGCGGAGTCGACTGCTTCGGCTCGGCGTTTCTGCCGGCGTCGTTCCAAGGGTCGATCTTCAAAGCGGGAGCGAACGCCGTCGCCAACCTCGCGCCCGCCGGCGGCGCGGAGGGTCAGCGGCGCCGGCTCGACCTGATCGCGCGGCTCGACCGCGAGACGCTCGCTCGTTCGGGCTCCGACGACGCGATCGAGTCGGCGGTCGCCAACTATGAACTCGCGTTCAAGATGCAGTCGGCGGTGCCGGGGCTCACGTCGATCGACGGCGAGAGCAAGGCGGTGCGCGAGCTCTACGGGCTCGACGACGAATACGCTCCGACGCGTCTCTTCGGTCGCCAATGCCTGATCGCCCGGCGCATGGTCGAGCGCGGGGTGCGTTTCGTCGAGGTGCTCTGTCCGTCGGTCGGCTCCGACCGCTGGGACCAGCACAACGACCTCCGCAAAGGACACGCCGACAACGCCCGCGCCGTCGACAAGCCGGTCGCGGCCTTGCTCCGCGACCTGAAGGCACGCGGGTTGCTCGAGTCGACCCTCGTCTTCTGGGGCGGCGAATTCGGCCGGACCCCCATGGCCCAAGGAACCGACGGACGCGACCACAACCCCTTCGGCTTCACCGTCTGGCTCGCCGGCGGCGGCATCAAGGGCGGCACGATCCACGGCGAGACCGACGACTACGGCTACCGGGCGATTCGCGACCAGGTGAAGGTCCACGACCTCCACGCCACGATGCTCCACCTCCTCGGCCTCGACCACACCAAGACCACGTTCCGCTTCGGCGGCCGCGACATGCGGCTCACCGAGGTCTTCGGCGAAGTCGTTCACGACATCATCGCTTGATCGATTCCGGTCGTCCGCCGCGCGGAGCCATCGCCCCGCGCGACGGTCGATCATGTCTTCGATCGCTCACTTCGGCAAGTGTGCATCGGCGAACGCGACGTACGACTTCCAATCCTCGAGCGTGACGTCGTGTTTGCCCGGCCGCAGGAAGTAGCCGACGGTGCCGTGGCTGTATTCACCGGGTTTGGGCTGCGTCCGATGCGCGATCCCGCCCGCGCCGAGGAGCCGATAGACCGGATCGGCGGCGAGCGCGGCGAGGAACTCGCCCTTGGGGTCGGCCCAGAGGTCCTCGGTCGCGCTGTGGATCAGGACCGGGCGCGGGGCGACGAGTGCGATCAATTGATGTTGATCGACCGGCAGCTTCTCCTCGTGGTCCGCGTAGGTCTTGAACCGCGGGCAGAACCAGTGGGGAAAGGCTGTGGTGAGGTTCTCGACCGTCTCGCCGAAGATCCGCTTCGAGAGCGCCGCGCCTCCGGCTCCCGAGTCGTTGGAGACGACGACGGCGAACCTCTCGTCCTGGGCGCCGGCCCAGAGCGAGGTCTTGCCGAGTCGGCTGTGACCGATCAGGACGACGCGGCGGGCATCGACTCGCGGATGCGTCTCGAGATAGTCGAGAGCGCGGCTGAGCGCCCAGGCCCAGCCGCCGATGGCTCCCCAATCGCTCTCACCGCGCGGGGGGGCGAGCGAGCGAACTCCGTCGGCCGCGCGGCCGTTCTCGTCGGGCTCGACCTCGTTGTAGCAGGCGGTCGCGACGCCGTATCCATGATCGATCGCATATTCATATTGCCAGCGCCCGGCGGCCGCGCCCCGCGTCGCCTCGCTCGCGCGGTTGGGCGATCCCTTCGGCGCGCGCATCCAATGCGTCGGCACGGGGATGTCGGTTTCGCGGCTCGTCGCATGGTTGCCTTGGAAATTCAGGCCCAGGAACATCGGAGCCTTGCCCTTCACGGCGTTGGGCAGATAGACGAGCAGCTCCATCTTGGGGCCGTCGGCCTTGCCCGCGAAGAGCACGGCGACGCGGAGCCGGGTCGCCTTGCCGTCGAGCGCGTCGGCCTTCTCCTCGATCAGCTCGAAGCGCATCGCCTCGGGGCGTCCGATCGGGGTGCGGCCGTAGACTTCGCGTTCGAAAATCCGCATCAGCTCGGGCCGACGCTTCTCGCGCCAGGCGGCGGCGTCGGCGACGGGCGAGCCGTCTTCCATCTTCAAGGGGTCGGGCAGCGAGTAGGGCGGCACGAGCCGCTCCTCCTCGATCTTGGTCCGCTTGACCTGAGCCTCGCCGACCGAAGCGAGCGGACCCGATCCGAACAGGGCGACGACCCCGAAGGCGACGAAGAACCGACCTGGTGAACCTCTCACGGCGCACACTCCCCTCTCGCTGAGTTTCGACGATCTCGGGCTCGCGCCCGAACCCCACCCGCGCCATCATGCCGGGGCCGGACGTCGAAGGAAAGCGCCGGGCTGACGCGCGGAGGCCGCGATCGGGTAGACTGTCGGCGTGTCGTGCCGGCGTCCCTTCGCCGACCGCCCCGTCCACGGTCGCGCGTGCCGATAGAGGAAGATTCATGAGCGACGCGTCCCACCCCGCCGGTCGACCGGCGAATCGGCTCGCGGGAGAGACCAGCCCCTATCTCCTCCAACACCGCCACAACCCCGTCGACTGGTTCCCCTGGGGACCCGAGGCGCTCGAGAAGGCCAAGGCCGAAGACAAGCCGATCTTTCTCTCGATCGGCTACTCGGCCTGCCACTGGTGCCACGTCATGGAGCGCGAGAGCTTCGAGAACGACTCGATCGCCGCGCTCATGAATGAACACTTCATCAACATCAAGGTCGATCGCGAGGAGCGTCCCGACCTCGACAACATCTACATGGCCGCGGTCCAGGCGATCACCGGACACGGCGGGTGGCCGATGTCGGTCTTCCTCACGCCCGACCTCCAGCCGTTTTTCGGCGGTACCTACTACCCGCCGGTCGACTCGCGCGGGATGCCCGGCTTCCCTCGCGTGCTCCTCGGCGTGAGCCGCGCGTGGGCCGAGCGGCGGGACGAGATCGAGGCGTCGGCGGCGTCGATGACCGACCAGCTCCGCTCGATCGGCGAAGTCCCCCCCGCGCCCGACGCCAAGCTCTCGGCCGACCTCCTCGACCACGCCGCGCGATCGCTGGCTCGGGCGTTCGACGGCACCCACGGCGGCTTCGGCTCGGCGCCCAAGTTTCCGCATCCGATGGATCTCCGGATGCTCCTGCGGCATCACGCCCGCACCGGCGACGCCCACTCGCTGCGCATGGTCCGCCTCACGCTCGAGAAGATGGCCCGCGGCGGGATCCACGACCACCTCGCCGGCGGATTCGCCCGCTACTCGACCGACGAGCGCTGGCTCGCCCCCCACTTCGAGAAGATGCTCTACGACAACGCGCTTCTCGCTTCCACCTATCTCGAAGCGTATCAGGTCACGCGCGACCCGTTCCTCGCGGGCGTCGCGCGGACGACGCTCGACTACGTCGTCGACCGCATGACCGACCCCGTCGGAGCGTTCCACTCGACCGAGGACGCCGACAGCGAGGGCGTCGAAGGGAAGTACTACGTCTGGTCGCTCGCCGAGGTGGAGCGGATCCTCGGGCCTGAACGCGCCAAGACGTTTGCGTTCGTTTACGACGTCGACGCCCACGGCAACTGGGAGGAGACGAACATCCTCAACCTGCCCCGTCCGATTGCGCAGGCCGCCGAGGCCCTGGGACGGACCACGGCCGACCTCGAGACCGAGCTCGCCGCCGGCCGCGCCGCGCTCTTGGCCGAGCGCGACCTCCGGATCCCGCCGGGCAAGGATACGAAGATCCTCACATCTTGGAACGGCTTGATGCTGGCGCCGCTCGCCGAGGGGTCGCGGATCCTGGGCGAACAGCGCTGGCTCGACGCCGCCCGCAAAGCGGCGAGCTTCCTCGTCGAGACGATGATCGGCCCCGACGGACGCCTGCTCCACAGTTTCAAGGACGGCCGCGCCCGCTTCAACGCCTACCTCGACGACTACGCGAATCTCATCGACGGACTCACGCGCGTTTACGAAGCCTGCGGCGATCCCGCGCCTCTGGAGGCCGCTTGCAGGCTCGCGGACGTCATGATCGACGAGTTCGCCGACACCGAGAAGGGCGGCTTCTTCTACACCGGGCACGGCCACGAGCGCCTGATCGTCCGCGCCAAGGACATCTACGACAACGCCACCCCCTCCGCGAGCTCGATGGCGTCGCTCGCGTTGATCCGTCTCGGGACGATCACCGAGCGGGCCCGCTACGTCGAGCTCGGAACCGCGGCGCTCGAGGCGATCCACGTCGTGCTCGAGCGGGCGCCTTCGGCCGCGGGGCAGAGCTTGATCGCGGTCGATTTCCTGCTCGGACCGATCGAGGAGTTCGTGGTCGTCGCCGAGCCGGGCGACAACGAGTTCCGCGGCGTGCTCGAGACGATCTCGTCCCGCTTCCTCCCGCGCAAGGTCGTGATCCCCGCGCGTCGCGGCGAGGCCGAGGCTCCGATCGCCCTGGTCCCGCTGCTCGAGGGCCGCCCCCCGCGCGACGGCCGCGCCACGACCTACATCTGCGAGGGCCGCACCTGCCGCGCGCCGGTCGTCGGGGTCGCCGGAGTGCTCTCCGCGCTCGGCTGATCTCGGCTTCCGCCGCCCGCCTCTTGAAACTCCTCCGCGCGTTCGCGATGCTCCCACGAGCCGATCGACCCGCGCGGAGCAGTCGACCGGGACCACTCTCGGGAGAACGCATCATCATGTCGCCGGCTGAGAACGATTCGACATCCCCGAGGGCGGCGACGACGCGTCGCGGCCTGGTTCGCGCGGCGGTCGGCGCGGTCCTCGCGATCGCGGGAAGCGCGGGGGCCGTCGCCCTCGCCGCCCAACCGGCTCGAGCTCCGGTGCGGATCCTGCTCCTGGGCGACAGCACCGTCGAAGGCAGCATCTGCCGCAAGGCCGAACCCGACGCCGACCACCTCGAGTCGATCCTTCGCAAACGTCTCGCCGCCGAACCGGGCGTTCCGGCGGTCGAGGTCGTGAACCAAGGCCGCGACGGCGAATACATCCAGCGCCTTCTCGAACAACGATATGATCGCGAGATCAAGCCCTTGGGCCGGTTCGACGTCGTTCTGATCCGCTACGGCATCAACGACCGCGCGCGAAGGGAAGGGTTTCCGGAGGCGTTCGTCGCCGATTATCGCGCGCTCGTCGCGCGGCTGAGGCGTGATCACCCGGGGGCGATGATCCTGCTCGAGACGACGATCCCCTATGCGAACCCCGACGCCGAGAAGTCGATCAACGACCGCGTTCGCGAAGTCGCCGAGCTCGAGCGGCTCCCCGTGATCGACATCCACGCCGCCTTCGCCCGCGCCCTCGAGCGATCGGGCCCGCAGGCTCTGACCTACCGGCGAGTCGACCTCGACGCGGTCCCCGAGCGTCTCCGCCCGCTGATTCCGCCGGCCGCCCTGAGCGTGGTGCGCAACCAGGTCGTCGTGATGGATCAACGCGTCGATGCGCACTTCCGCGAGGTTCCGCGATGGTTCGCCGACCGCCACCCCAACCTGGCCGGCTACCACGAGATCGCCGAGGCGCTCGCTCTCGAGCTCGCGCCCCGGCTCCGCGGCAAGTGAGTCCGCGGCCGGCCCGGTTCAGACCGCCGCGCCGGGACGCACGCGCTCGAAATCGGTCCAGAACTCGGGATAGGTCTTGGCGACGCACCCCGGCTCGAGGATCACGATCCCTTCGGCCCGAGTGCCGACCAGGGCGAACGACATCGCCATGCGATGATCGTCGTAAGTGCGGATCTCGGCGGGGGTGATCGCGGCGGGCGGCAGGATGACAAGGCCGTCGGCGTGCTCGTCGACGCGGGCGCCGAGCTTGCGGAGCTCGGCGGCGAGCGCGGCGATCCGGTCGGTCTCCTTGTGCCGGATGTGAGCCACGTTCGTGATCCGCGTCGGACCGGAGGCGAAGAGCGCGACGACTCCGAGCGTCATCACGGTATCCGAGATCGCGTTCATATCCACATCGATTCCGCGCAACGGGCCGCCCGTCACCGTGATCGAGGTCTTGCCGCGCTCGACCTTGCAGCCCATGTGCTCGAGGAGGTCGACGAAGGCGACGTCGCCCTGGAGACTCTGCGAACCGAGCCCCTCGACCGTGATCGTCGCCCCGGTGATCGCCGCCAAGGCGTAGAAATAGCTCGCGGCCGAGGCGTCGGGCTCGATCGCATAAGTCCGAGGCGCATAGGATGAGGGGTTGATCGTGAACCTCCGGCCGTTGCGGTTCGAGATCCGCACGCCGAACGACTCCATCACGCGCAAGGTCATGTCGATATACGGCTTCGACACGAGCACTCCCTCGACCTCGACCGAAGTCGTGTCGCGGCCCAGCGGGGCGACCATGAGCAGAGCGCTCAGGTACTGGCTGGAGACGTCGCCCTTGACGATCGCATAGCCGCCGTGGAGGCCCGCGGCGTCGACGTTGATCGGCGGGCAGCCGGTCCCCGCCTCGCTGCGGGCGATCGCGCCCAGGCTGTTGAGCCCCTGGAGCAGGTCGGCCGCGGGTCGCTCGCGCATGCGGGCGTTGCCGTCGAGCCGGTAGCGACCGTGGCCCAGCGACACGAGCGCCGTGAGGAATCGGAGGCTCGTGCCCGAATTGGCGACGTAGAGCTCGGCCTCCTTTGCCGGGATCTTGCCGCCGCGGCCCTCGACGACGATCGTTGCGTTCGCCGCGTCGTGCTCGACCGCGAAACCGAGCCGACGCAGCGAGTCGACCATCACTCGCGTGTCGTCGCTGTCGAGAGCGCCGGTCAGAGTCGAACGGCCGTGTGCGAGAGCGGCGATGATCAACGCGCGGTTCGTGATGCTCTTCGAACCGGGCACGCGGGCGACGATCGGCTCGGGGATCGATTTCCAGGGTACCACGGCGACCGCGGGCGGATAGGCGGACATATGCGAAAACGATCCGGGAGAGTGCGGGATGTCTCGGACGCCGGGCGTTCGCGCGCGGCGGATTCAACCGATCGCGGCGAGCAGACGCTCCCGGACTTCCTCGATCGACATCTCGGCGACCAGGAACCGCTTGCTGCGCGAAGTCTCACCAGAGAGTAGGGAAATCGCGGAGACACGGCAACCCAGGGCCTCGGCGAGCACCTCGGCGATCGCTTCGTTCGCCTTGCCCCGCTCGGGAGCGACCGTCACCGCGACCTTCACCGCCCCCGCATGTTCACCGACCACGCCGCTCCGCCGAGCTCCGGGTTGCGCCTTCACCGGCACGATCACGCCGGCGGGTCTCGCCTCGAGCTCGATCACGATTCGTCGACCCCCTCGAACAAGGCCGAACCGACCCGAACGAGCGTCGCCCCTTCCTCCACGGCCGCCTCGAAATCGCCCGACATCCCCATCGAGAGCTCGGGAAGCGCCCGGCCCAGACGGACCTCGAGGCGGTCGCGCGCTTCGCGGAGCGCGGCGAAGGTCGGCCGAGCGGTCTCCGAGTCGGTCCCGAGCGCGGCCATCGTCATCAGCCCGTCGACCCGCGCGAACTTCAGACCGGCGATCGCCTCGCCGTCGGCCGCGAGCTCTTCCTCGCTCCATCCTTGCTTCGACTCTTCACCCGAGAGATTCAACTGAAGGCAGATCCGCGGCGGGTCGGTCATCCGGCTCGAGAGGTCGTCGAGCGTCTCGAGCAGCTCGAGCGAGTCGACCCCGTGGATCCGACAGGTCAGCGGCGCGGTCCGCTTCGCCTTGTTGCGTTGGAGCCTGCCGATGAGATGCACGCGTACCCCGGTGTCGGCGACCGCCGCGGCCTTCTCCCAGAGTTCCTGAGGATAATTCTCGCCGATGTCGGTCGCCCCCAGGGCGATCAAGGCTCGAACCCATTCGGCGGGCCGACGCTTCGTCACCGCGACCAGCCGCGCCGAGCCGGCAGGGCGACCCGCGCGAGCCTCGGCTTCCGCGATCCGTCGGTTCACGCTCCGCCAATTCTCTTCGAGTCGTCGTGAGTTCATGGAAGAGAGTGTAATTCCCTACCGACCCGCGCCAAGGTGAACGGACTGAAGCGGACCGTCCGCGGCCCGCGTCGCCCGATGACGTCGTCCCCGCGATCGTCTATCCTGTCCCTTGTCGTTCGTTCGATTCCCGCGTTTCCCCGACCGGACCCGTTCGCCATGAGCAGCTCGACCAAGACCATCCTCCTCGTCCTCGGCTTCCTCTCCGCGATCCTCATCGTCACTCAGCTCGTCATGGGCCTGCTCATCCTCAACGGCGCGGCCGCCTCGATCCGCACTGCGCACCAACATTCCGGCTACCTGACCGTCACGGTCTCGCTCGTCTACATCATCGTCTCGCTCTTCAAGGTGCTCGGGATCCCCTCGACGAACACCACGAAGTGAGCCGAAGCGGGGTCAGCGATCGATCGTGACCAGCGGGAGCACCCGCCCGCGATCGATCCGCCCGACCGCGAACCTCGCCCGCGTCTGAAGCCCCAGAACCGCCCGCAGCCCGGGGCGAGCCAGGCTCCGATAGACCAAGATCCCCTCCGCCCGCGACCCCCAACCCAGGCGGAAGGCGACCGCCACGTGATCCGGGCAGATCCGCGATCGCTCGGAGACCGTCAACGGCACGCACTCGGTCGGAACCGGCCCCCAGCAGACGACGATCGCCGGCCATCGCCGAGGCCCCGGTCCGTCGTCCCGCACGATCAACCGTCCCGGCTCGCACGAGAGTCGGCAACCGCGGGGCGACCCCGGGTTCAGGATCGCGATCCCGCGACCTCTCGCGGTTCGAGTGAGACGCTGCATCGGGCCCTCCGGGCCTGCGGCGAGCTTCCAATCCTCGTCGAGTCCGATCTCGAATCCGCGCTCCCCTGGGCCGTCGACCTGCTCGGCGAAAAGGGCGAGCTCGCGGCCGCGCACCATGACGACCGTACGCGACCGTCGGGTGCCTGCGAGCGAATGGGTCCACTCGACCAGGTCGCCGGTCGGCCCGCTACGCGCCGCGACGACCGAGGCGCGCGGTCCACGTCGAGTCTCCGACGCTTCCGGATCCGGGGCGGGCGATCGCCACGTTGGTCCGAAGACCGGCCGGCCGTCAATGCCCATCTCGAAGCGGCTCGACGTTCCGGGGGTGCGGTGTTCGATTCCCGCCCAGACGCCCTCGCGTTCCCAGTCTTCTCGGATGACCGAGTCCACCACGAATTCCTCGTGCCACGACGGCAAGGGCGGCGGCATCAGCACCCCGGCGAACGCCCTCGGCCGCCACTGCCGGAGGACCGACTCGCACGAGGTGCTCTTCGCCCACCGGGCCAGGGCTTCCCACCGAGTCGCCGCGTCGCGATTCGTCGCCGCTGCCGTGTAGAAGAGCCGCCCATCGGGTCGCGTGCGACGCAGGAGCTGCTCGAGCGACGCGCGGACGTCCTCGGCGCGGTCCCCGAACGACTCGTCGATCGATCCCCGCGCGGCGATGCTCTCGAGGGCGGCGAACCAATCGGCAGGCGCGCACCCGGTCGCCAAGCCGTCGGCGTCGAACCAGCGGTCGAACCAGCGGACCAACCCGGCTCGCCTCGTTGCCTCGGAGGGGCGTCCCAGCGCACGCTCGAGACCGTGCAGGAAGGCCGCGTTCGCGTTCATTTCGAGTCGCCCCTCGTCGATTTCGGATCCCAGGAACGCGGCTGCACACGAACTATGCGACCAAGCGCGCGATTTCGACAGTTGCTGCGTGCCCTGCTCGCGGACAGCCCGCCCTCCATCATCTCGCCGCCTCGGCGCGATTTTCGGGCCGCACGACCTAATCTATCTCCTCAAAGCAATTTGTGTCCAGGAGCCGATCGTTTTCGAGCGTTTTTTCGACGACTTTCCCAGATTCCTCGAAGTTCTGGCACGACCATTGCTCTATAGCTCAGTCGTCAGGCACGAGCGAATGAGTGAGATCGAAACGAACGACTCCTCACGACGCTCCAGCCGAACGAACCATCCCACTTGGCGACAGCCGACCGGAGTTCTCTCCGAGAAGCCTACCGCCAAAGGGCGAGCGGGTTGCCTCGCACGACCCCCCCGCTCGCCCTCTCTTACACGTCCGTGCTCTCCTCGATGGGCACGGTCGAGTCGAAGCCGGTCGATCGGTTTGATCGAATTCGCCATGGGAGAGGTGGCGAAGGAGATCGTAACCGGTCGGCCGGCTTTTTGCATTTCGAACGCAGATCCCGCAGAACTCCTTGTTTCGATAGCTTGCCTCGATCTCCCCGATGCCGTTTGGAACGGAATCTCCTCCCGTCTGTTGAATTCGGATCGGTCATTGGTCGATACGTTGAGAGCAGATCGTCGGGGCGCGCTCGTTCTCGTAACAGTACGCCGTCGGCGCAGTGCTCCACACAGGAAGAGTGGAGATCCACACAGGGAGGATGATGATGAATTCGTTCAAGATCGGCCTCGGGACGCTCGTCGTCCTGCTCGCCGCGCTCGGGCAATCGGCCCCGGCGCAATCCCCAGGCATGCCCGCGGCCTCGAGCCGGTATTTCTCCCCCACCTCGGGCCGCGACGCCGCCGTGCGCCGCGTGCAGGACGCCGCTCCGCTGCCCGCTCCCGAGGTGATCGACGAGAATCTCGCCTTGCCCCGCGCCGAGCGCGACGGGCTCGGAGCCGAAGCCACCACCGCCGCCGAGGAAGCCGCCGAGGCGAGCGATACCCCCAATACCGACTTCCTCATGCGCGTTCTCGGAATCCCCGAGGAGTCGCGATTCCACACCTTCGGCTGGATCCAGAACAGCTTCACCGGCAACACCAACGGCCGCGGAAGCAATGCCCAGAACTTCGGCGTCAACCCGAACTTCAAGGCCAATCAGTGGATGGGGAACCAGTACTACATCGTCTTCGAGCGCCTGCTCGAACAGAACGATGAGATCAACTTCGGTTTCCGTATCGACAACCTCTTCGGCAACGACTGGACGTTCAACCACGCGACCGGACTGTTCGACACCCAGAACAAGCCGGGACGCTTCGCGGGATACGACCCCGCCCAGATGTTCGCCGAAGTCCACCTGCCGATCCTCACCGAAGGCGGTCTCGACGTGAAGGGCGGACGCTTCTACACCCTCGCCGGTTACGAAGTCGTGCCCGCGACCGGTCGTCCGCTGCTCTCGGTTCCCTACATGTTCGCCTACGGCCAGCCGTTCACCCACTTCGGCGTGCTCACCACCCTCCACGTCACCGACAAGATCAACTTCTACAACGGTGCGATCAACGGCTGGGACCGCTGGATCAACGACACCTACAAGTGGGGATACATGGGCGGTCTGAGCTGGACGTTCAACGACGACAAGACGACGCTCACCACGATCGTCATCGCCGGCCCGAACCAGTTCCAGCGCTTCCTCCCCACCAGCCAGGCGATCCAGCCGGTCGGAACCCCGGTCACCCCGCCGCAGTATTCCGGTCGCTACAATCCGTATTACGCCGGGAACATCCGGACCCTCGTCACCACCGTGCTCACGCACAAGTGGAACGACAAGCTCACCCAGGTCTTCGAGACCGACCAAGGCGCCGAGCCGCGCGTGCCGTTCATCGGCGGTGAGATCACCCGCCGCGGTTCGCAGTGGTACTCGGTCGGCAACTGGTTCCTCTACTCGTTCAACGACAAGCTGACCGGCGTTTGGCGAACCGAATGGTTCAAGGACACCTCGGGTGCCCGAACCGGCTTCGCCGACAACTTCTACGAGATCACGCTCGGTGCGATCTACAAGCCGCAGCCCTGGCTCTGGGTGCGTCCGGAAGCGCGGTACGACTGGTCGCAATTCACGACGCCCTACTCGGGCGGAACCCGCGACAGCCAGCTCACGCTCGCGTTCGACGTGATCGTGCTCTTCTGATCCGGCCCGCGCCGATGCTCGGTCGCCTCCCGCCGAGCCCGACCATCCCCCACTCTCCACTCTCCACCTCCGCCGTCCGGGTCGACACGCGACCCCGGGCGGCGGTCGTCGTTTCGAAGCGGCGTCGAGTTCCTCGATTCGTGCGTAGAGAATGGGAAGGCTGCTCGAGAGTCGTGCATCGGCCCGAATTGCGTGGAGTCGTTCGGTCGATTCGCGCAGGAGCGCACGATTGCGTTCTCGCTGTAATCAATTGTTCGATCTGGAGTTGCGTCGACGATCCAGGAAAATGCGAGCTGAGCCGCATGTTCGGCATGAGAGTTTCTTTGTGGACGAAATGAGTCGGCCGACTCAGCACGCCTTCTGGTTGCACGTCCGATGCGCTCGCCTGCGTCGACGTCCCAGGCGTCCCTCCCTCCAGTTCGGACCACCCTCCCCGGTGGGTGAGGTCCTCTCCACGCTTTCGTCGAACGTCCAGGAGTGTTGCTGATGCCGTCTCGTATGAAGTATTGGACCCTCGCGGGCATGATCGCGACGGTCCTCGGACTCTCGTTCATCTCGATGCGCGAATCGTTCGCGCAGGATCCAGCGCCCGCGGCCGCTCCCGCACCCGCCGAAGCCGCACCGGCCGCACCCGAGGCTCCCGCCGACAAGACGGCGACCCCGACCAAGGCCGACTCCACCGGCGCGAGCTACACCGGCGCCTCGACGACCGCCGCCCTCACCAAGGACGGCGACAAGGTCACCGACGGCACCATTGCTCAGGACGTCAAGCTGCTCAAGGTCTCGCTCAATATCTTCTGGACCTTGATGTGCGGCTTCCTCGTGATGTTCATGCAGGCGGGCTTCGCGCTCGTCGAGACCGGCTTGACCCGAGCGAAGAACGTCGGCCACACGATGGCGATGAATTTCGTCGTCTACGCCGTCGGCATGCTCGGCTTCTACATCTGCGGCTTCGCGCTCGCCTTCGGAAACTACGGCGCCATCGGACTCTTCGACGGTCCCGCGATCCTCACCTCGCCGGTCAGCATCGAGCTCTTCGGCAAGACTTTCGAGATCCTGGGGACCAAGGGCTTCTTCCTCCTCGGCGACACCAACGACGCGACCGTACTCACGCTCTTCCTCTTCCAGATGGTCTTCATGGACACGACGGCCACGATCCCCACCGGAGCGATGGCCGAACGCTGGAAGTTCTCGTCGTTCATCATCTTCGGCTTCTTCTTGTCGATGTTCCTCTACCCGGTCTACGCCAACTGGGTCTGGGGCGGCGGCTGGCTCGCCGACCTCGGAGCGAACTTCGGCCTCGGCAACGGCCACCTCGACTTCGCAGGCTCGAGCGCGGTGCACATGACCGGCGGCGTGACGGCACTCGCCGGAGCCCTGATCATCGGCCCCCGCGTCGGCAAGTTCAACAAGGACGGATCGGCGAACGCCATCCCCGGCCACAACATCGCCATGGTCGTGCTCGGCACGCTCATCCTCGCCTTCGGCTGGTTCGGCTTCAACGCCGGATCCACTCTGGGAGCGACCGACCTCCGCATCAGCTCGATCGCGGTCTGCACGATGCTCGCCACCGCGGCAGGCTGCCTCACCTCGCTCTTCTACATGTGGGTCGTCTTCGGAAAGCCCGACCCCACCATGGGTTGCAACGGCCTGCTCGCCGGTGCGGTCGCGATCACGGCACCGTGTGCCTTCGTCGACCCGTTGGCTTCGGTGATCATCGGCGGCGTCGCGGGCATCCTGGTGATCTGGAGCGTGCTCTTCGTCGAGAAGATCCTCAAGGTCGACGATCCCGTCGGAGCGGTCAGCGTCCACGGCGTCTGCGGCGCTTTCGGCTGCATCTGCCTCGGTCTGTTCGCCAACGGTGAGTACGGCGGCGGTCTCAACGGCGTCGCCGCGGCTCCCCTCGGCCTCTTCTACGGCGGTGGTCTCGGTCAGCTCGCCGCACAGACCATCGGCGTCGCCGCCAACATCCTCTGGGTCTTCCCGGTCGCCTTCCTCTTCTTCTTCATCGTCGAGAAGACCATCGGCAACCGGACCGACTACCGCGCGGAGGTCGAAGGGCTCGACATCCCCGAGATGGGCGTCCTCGGCTACATCAACGAGGATACGCAGGCTGTCCAGCTCGCCGGGCAGGAGAAGATCGCGTCGATCGAAGCTGCGGCGACCCCCCCTCGAACGACTTCGAGCTACGCCCCGAGCGAGTCGGGCGTGCCCGCCGGCCGGTCCTGATCGGTCCCGCAAACCATCGATGCTCCGAGATCGAAGCCTCTCGTTCGCACCGCGAACGGGAGGCTTTTTTCGTTTCAGGGAGATTTCCGGATTGGGCGGGATGAAAAATTGGGTCCAATGGAGAATTTGCGGAAGTTGTGATGCTCAAAGTCGGATCTCTATCGAGGGCCCCGCGCTGTCGGCGGGGCGAAGCGATTCGATCACGAGGGTTGTGACGATGGCGACTTCCGAGAAGCAGGCGGCGGCCAACCGAGAGAATGCCAAGCGGTCGACGGGACCGCGGACCGAAGAAGGCAAGGCCGTGTCGCGCGGCAACGCCGTGAAGCACGGCTTTTGTGCCGAGATCGTGCTCCTGCCGGAGGAGGATCCGGATGAGTTCGAGGCCGAGCGCAGGAGCTGGGTCGCCGAGTTGGCGCCGCGCGGCAAGGCGGCGAAGCGGCTCGCCGAACGGGCGTTCGCCGACTACGTCCGCCTGACGCGCGCCGAGCGAGCCGAGAACGCCGCGATGCTCGAAAACGTGGCGAACGCCGATCGCGACTGGCTGCGCGCACGCGATGAAGAACGACGCAAAGCCTTGGCTTCCTTCAACGAACAGCCGATCGCATCACTGCTGGTGCTTCGGTCGACCCCCGACGGCTGCCGCTCCCTCGCCGCGCTCTGGAGCGCCGTCGCCGACCGCGCGGCGGCAGGCGAAGCGCTCGACGTCGATGGCGCGCCCCGCGTCGTCGACCTCCTCGCTCTCGACTTCCGGCTTCAGCGCGAATTCGAGCGCCTGCTCGCGGCCGACGGGGACGGATCGAGTCGGCGGGGCGACCCGTCGCCCACGGGCTCGACGTCCTCGCGCGATCGTTCGATCCGCGCGTTCGCGCTCGCTCGCGCGGGGGATCACCTGCTCCTGGCCGAGGAGGTCGCGCCCGATTTCGAAGAGCGTCGCCGACTCGCTCCCGACCTCGCCCTCGTCGACATCTCGCCCGCCGGTCGGACCCGTCGACGCTACGCGGCGTCGGCCGAGCGTTCCATGAACCAGCGGATCCGGGAGGCACGCCAGGCCGCCGCGTCGCCCGAGGCCCTCGCCGAGCGAGCCGGATCTCCCGTGGGTCGGAGTCCGGTTGCGTATGCGGGTGATGTCCCGCCGCAGGGAGAGGCCGCACCCCCTCCGGCATCGAGCCGGTCGATTCCGTCCGACTCGTACGCGAGCGAGTCTCCCGTGCGGGTGCGAAACGAACCCATTTCGCCTCGCAGTCCGACATTCGTCGACGGCCTGATCGACGAGCCGCGGTCCGAGCGACTCCCGATCTCGATCGCTCCGGGGCCGCCGCCGCGTCCGGTTTCGTCTTGAAATCGCCGGTTCCCATCGGATCGAAAAGCGACCCTCGCTCGAGGGCGAGCCCCGGTGCGCGCGTCGAACTCCTCCCTCGAGTTCATCGGTCGCTCGAGCGATGCCCGCTCGACGCTCGCGCGCGGGGCTGTTATCGTCCGGCGTGCCGAAATCGGCTCCGCTCGACCGATCCGCGGCCGCGTCCGTCCGTCCCAAACTCCCGACCTCGCGAGACTTCGATCATGGCCGACCATCCCTTGCCCGACGCGATCCTCGACGCCCTGCGGAAGTGGAACACCCCAACGATCGCCAACGCGATCGAGGTCTTCAACGTCCGCGGTCGCGAGGTCGGCTTCCTGCCGCACCAGATCCGCTGCCTGCTCCCGGAGATCGGCCCGGTGGTCGGCTACGCCGTGACCTCCAAGACGATCGCGGCCCCTCCGACCGGTCCCGCACCCGACCTGACGGCCGACTACCTGCGGTACGTCGCCTCGGTTCCCGGGCCGAAGATCGCGGTCGGTCAGGATCTCGACGATCCGCCGGGCCTCGGGGCACAGTTCGGCGAGGTGAACTCGACCATCCACAAGAAGCTGGGCTGCGTCGGCCACGTGACCAGCGGCTGCCCGCGCGACCTGGACGAGGTCGCCGCCATGGGTTTCGCGCTCTTCGGTCTCAACCCGTGCGTGAGCCACGCCTACGTGCGCCTAGCAGAGTTCGGAACGCCCGTCATGATCGGCGGCGTCGAGATCCGGCCGGGCGACTTGCTCCATGCCGACAAACACGGCGTGTGCATCATTCCGCTCGAGATCGCGGAGCGGTTGCCCGAAGCGTGCGCGGAGGTGGAACGGCTCGAGCGGCCGCTGCTCGAGGCTTGCCGCCGAGAGACCTTCTCGCTCGACGAGTATCTCGAGGCTCGGGTGGCGATGAAGGCGAAGATCCGCGAATGACGGTTCGAGGCCGGGCGCGTCCGCTCCGAAGTGGGAGCGGACGCGTCGATGCGGAGACGATCGCGATCGATCAGGCTCGATGGGGCGGGATGACCAGCGGCACGAATCTCTGAGTCCGCAGGCAGGCTTCTTGCGGCAGCATCGCGGGCAAGCGGAGACCCTCGGCGCGCCAGCGGCCCTTGCGATACTCGAACACGGCGGTGGCGTAGAGGTTGGGATCCTCGGGGTCCGAGAAGGGCGACGGGTCGAAGTGGACTCCGACGAGGGCGAGGAAGCAACGAGAGCGACGGTCGCGGGCCCACTGGATCTCATCATGCCAATGGGCGTCTTCCCAGCGGATGCCCTCGATCGGTTCGGAGAGGCAGAGCGAGGTGATGAACCGCGCTTCGAGATGTTCGCGACGGCGGCGGAAATCGACCCGGGCTTGATCGTGATTCAGGTCGTCGAGGACCAGTTCCCACGGTCGACGGGCAAACCACCAGACACCGAAGGCGCAGAGGGGGAGCATCACCATGCCGATCCACCAGAACATATGCGGGATCCTCGCCGATGCGCCGAGTTGTGGAGAGAGATCTGCGATTGTAGATCGCCCGAAATTGTTTCGGCAAGCGCGTGTGATCGCCTCGCGAGGATTTCGTGAATCCGCGTGGAGGATCGCGGACGATTCGGACGCTCAGCGCTTCTTGCGTTTGGGGGCGGCCGGAGACTTTGCCCGGCCCGCGCGGTCGGAGGCTGCGAGGGCCTCGGCGAGTGCGAGAACGGCCGCCTCCTTGGCCTTGGCCTCGACCTCGACGGTCAGGGTGCGCGAACGCCAACAATCGGGAAAGTCGAGCGGATCGATGAAGTCGTGGTGTCGTCGCGGCTTGGGGCCGGCCCAGCCCTCGAGCGGGCTCGAGATGTGGAACATCGGTTCGCGGTTCCAAGTGGTGCAGGCGGATTCGGTCGCCGCTTCGACGTCGAGCTCGTCGGGCAAGCAGCGGTGGTGGTGGACGTCGTACACGAGCGGGACGCCCGTCGATCGGCAGACGGGGAGCAAGTCGCTCGGGGTGAAGGTGACGTCGTCGTTCTCGAGCGTCAGGCGCGAGCGGGCGCGGTCGGAGAGTCGGTCGAGGGCGCGGGCGAGATCGTCGAGCGCGGCGGACTTGTCGCCGAAGGCTCCGCCGCCGTGGATGTTGATCACGTCGGCCCCGGTCCACTCGGCAACCTCGGCCTGGTACTCGATCTCGCGGATCGAGGCCGCGACGACGTCGTCGCGCTTCGAGTTCAGGACCACGAACTGATCGGGATGAAAACAAGTGCGGATCCCTTGCTGCTTTGCGAATCGCCCCGCGGCTCGAAACCGCTCGAGGATCGCCTCGGCGTCGGGAAGGTCGTCGACGCGGTACCCGTGCTCGGGGTGGGTGGCGAGCGGGAGGATCTGGCTGACGATCCGAAAGCAGCCGATCCCGCGCGAGGCACAAAAGACGAGCGCGGCCTCGAGCGCCTGGGCATTGCCGAGGCAGAGGCGGGAGAGTTTGGCGAGTGCGTCGTCGCGGGAGAGCTTGCCGACGGCCGTCGCGGTCGTGTTCGCGAAGGCGATCGGCTCGTCGCGAAACGAGCAGCAGAGTCCGAGACGAATCAAGGAAACACCTTGGGACAGGGGCCGATCGTCGCGGAAACGGCCGCAACGCGGTTATTGTAGGACTCCGGCCGGCCCGGCTCGTCGGGCTCGCCTGTTTTCCACCGAAGAGGGCCTCGAGATGGTTCGGTCGACGAAGCGGGCGAAGACGGCGGCCGAACCGATGCGCGACCCGCTGATCTTGGGTGCGCACATGTCGATCGCGGGCGGGCTCTCGAAGGCGGCGGACGCGGCGGTCGGACTCGGGATGGAGACCGTCCAGATCTTCACGCAGAGCCCTTCGCGCTGGTCGGTGCCGCCGGTGACCGCGGCCGCGCCCGTCGTTCGGTCGAAGTCGGTCGAGCCCGAGGAATTCGCACGATTTCGCGAAGCCGCGGCGCGGGGCGGTCTGGTCACGACGATCGCACACAACTCGTACCTCGTGAACCTCGCCGCGCCCGACGAAGCGCTCCGCCGGCGTTCGATCGAGGCGATGTGCCTCGAGATCGAGAAGTGCGAGGCGCTCGGGATCGCCGACCTCGTGGTGCATCCCGGGGCGCACATGGGCGAAGGGGAGGAGGTCGGGCTCGAACGGGTGGCCTCCGCGCTGGACGAGATCCATCGAAGGACCGAGGGCGTTCGACTCCGGGTCGCGCTCGAGACGACCGCGGGGCAAGGGACGACGCTGGGCGCCCGCTTCGAGCACCTCCAGCGCATCCTCGAGTCGGTCTCGGCGCCCGAGCGGCTGAGCGTCTGCGTCGATACGTGCCACATTTTCGCGGCGGGCTATTCCCTCGGCACTCGAGCGGAGTACGATGAAACGATCGGTGCCTTGGAACGCGCGGTCGGCAAGGGCCGTGTTCGGGTCTGGCACGTCAACGACAGCCTCCGCGAGCAGGGAAGCCGGGTCGACCGCCACGCGGGGATCGGCCGCGGGCATCTCGGCCTCGACCCGTTTCGGCTGCTCGTCAACGACCCGAGATTCCGCGGCATTCCCCTGATTCTCGAAACGCCCAAGGGGCTCGACGAGAGCGGTGAGGACCTCGACGCGATCAACCTCCGGATCTTGAGGGGGCTGGTCGAATGACTCGTCGCGAAGGCGCGCGCGGGAGGGATCGAGGTGGGCCGCCCGCGCCCCGCATGCCCCGGCAAGGAGGCGCATCGTCCATGGCTCCACGCAAAGCTGCCGCCCAAGGCGCTCGGAAGTCGGTTTCCGCCGAGGTTGCGGGCGTCGTCGCGGCTCCCGAACTCTTCATCAACCGCGAGTTGAGCTGGCTCGACTTCAATGAACGCGTGCTCGAAGAAGCACGAGACGCCGATGTGCCGCTCCTCGATCGACTGAAGTTCCTGGCGATCTCCGCGTCGAATCTGGACGAGTTCTTCGAGGTCCGCGTCGCCGGACTCCAGGCACAGTTCTACGACAACCTCGAGCCGCAGGACACCCCGCCCGACGGCATGGGCACCCTCGCGCAGATCACCGAGATCTCGCGCAGGGCTCATGATTTCGTGGATCGGCAGTACGAGACCTGGCGGACCGATCTGCGGCCGAAGCTGGCCAAACACGCGATCTTCCTCTGCGAGCCCGAGGATCTCTCGGACGACGACAACCGATTCCTCGATACGTTCTACAGCGCCCAGGTCTATCCGGTGCTGACGCCGCTGGCGGTCGACCCCGCGCACCCGTTTCCGCATCTCCACAACAAGAGTCTGAACCTGATCCTGCGGATCGAGACCGAGGGCGAGGAGCCCGAGCGTCGGCTCTATGCGGTGCTGCAGGTGCCCTCGGTGCTGAGCCGGCTCGTGAAGCTGCCCGACCGCGGCGACGGCTCGCATCGCTTCGTGCTGCTCGAGAACGTGATCGGCCCGCGGCTCGACTCGCTCTTCGGCGGCTTCCGCGTCGCCGCGAGCGTGCCGTTTCGCGTCACGCGGAACTCCGACCTCACGATCCAGGAGACCGAGGTCAAGAGCAGCCTGCTCTCGACGGTCGAGGAGAATCTCCGGCTCCGGAAGTGGGGCGCGGCGGTCCGGCTCGAGATCCTCGACCGCGTCGACGAGGGCTTCCTGACGCAGCTCCAGTCGAACCAGGCGCTCGACCTCGAGGATCGAGATATCTACAAGGTCTCGGGGCCGGTCGACCTGACGACGTTCAACGCCTTCTACAAGATCGACGGCTTCCGCGACTTGAAGGAGCCGGCGTTCGAGCCGCAGATGCCCGCGGCCTTCGCCAATCGCGCCAACGTCTTTGCGGCGATCCGCGATCAAGACATCCTCGTGCATCATCCGTTCGAGTCGTTCGGCGCGGTGATCCAATTCATCGATCAGGCGGCCGACGATCCGAACGTCCTCGCCATCAAGCAGACGCTCTACCGTACGGCCGACGACAACCCGATCATCAACGCGCTCGCCCGCGCGGCCGAGAACGGCAAGCAGGTCACCGCGCTCGTCGAGCTGACCGCGCGGCTCGACGAGGAGAACAACATCGTCAAGGCCCGCGCCCTGCAGAAGGCGGGGGTGCACGTCGTCTACGGCATGGTCGGCCTCAAGACGCACTGCAAGGCGGCGCTCGTCGTGCGGCGTGAACATGACGGTTTGCGAAGATATGTGCACCTGGGAACGGGCAACTACAACCCCACGACCGCGCGGATCTATACCGACGTCAGCTACTTCACCTGCCGGCCCGAGTTCGGAGAGGATGCGTCGTCGCTCTTCAACCTCCTCACGGGCTACTCGCAAGGCCACGAGTGGAAGAAGCTCTCGATCGCCCCGGCGCACCTCGCCGATCGGCTGATCGAGCTGATCGACCGCGAACGACGACACGCCGAGGCGGGCCGCCCGGCGCGGATCATCGCCAAGATGAACGCACTCGTCGATCCGTCGGCGATCCTCGCGCTCCACGCCGCCTCACGCGCGGGGGTCAAGGTCGACCTCATCGTCCGAGGCATCTGCTGTCTCCGCCCGGGGATCCCCGGAGTCTCCGAGAACATCCGCGTCATCAGCATCGTCGACAAGTTCCTGGAACACTCGCGGATCACCTACTTCCAGAACGGCGACCGCCCCGAAGTCTACCTCGCCTCGGCCGATTGGATGCCGCGGAACTTTCGACGGCGGGTCGAGATCCTCTTCCCGATCGAGGATCCGCGGCTGGGGAACCGGCTCGTCGACGGCATCCTCGCCGTCGCGCTCATGGACAACGTCAAGGCACGCGTCCTTCAGCCCGACGGCACCTATGTTCGAGTGGCTGCGGAGCCGGGCCGGCCGTCGATCCGCTCCCAGGTCGAGTTCCAGAACATGGCACGCGAACTCTCGGGCGCGGAGAACCATCGCCCCGCAACGCATCCGAATCCGATCATTGGTTCGATCCGCCCCGCGCTCGCCTCCGAGCCCGACCGCTGACGCGCTGCGATCACCAGGCGGCGATCCTCGGCGCGACGAGGCGGTCGCGATTCACGAGGTTCCGCGGCTTCTTCCCTTCGAGGATTCGCCTCACCTCCTCGGCCGCCTTGCGTCGCATCTCCTCGAACCCTTCGACGCTGTAGAAGGCCGAGTGCGGAGTCAGGACCACGCGGGGGTGCGACCGGAGCCGCTCGTCGTCGAGCGGCTCGCGCTCGAACACGTCGATCCCCGCGCCCGTGAGCTTTCCGGCCTCGAGTGCCGAAATGAGCGCATCTTGATCGACGACCGGGCCGCGCGCGGTGTTGATCAGGATTGCGTCGGGCTTCATCAGTTCGAGAGCCCGCGCGTCGATCAAGCCGCGTGAAGTCGGGTCGAGCAGGCAGTGCAGGCTCACGACGTCGGCCTGACGGAGCAGGGGGGCGAGCTCGTACTCGCGGCGCACTCCGAGCGCCTTCTCGACGCCGGGCGGGATGTTCGGGTCGTAGATCACGACGTCCATCCCGAACGCCTTGGCCCGAAGAGCCGCGGCGGTACCGATGCGGCCGCAGCCGACGACCCCGAAGACCCGGCCGCGGAGCCGAGGCGTGCCCAGGCCGACCTTGTAGTCCCATACGCCCCGGCGCATGTCTTCATGTTGGGGGATCAACCGCCGGGCGACGGCGAGCATGAGCATGATCGCATGGTCGGCGACTTCTTCCGAGCCGTAGTCGGGCACGTTGCAGACGGCGATCCCGCGGGCTCCCGCCGCTTCGAGGTCGACGTTGTTGTAGCCGACCCCCGCGCGAACGACGACCTGGAGCTTGGGTGCGAGGGCGAAGGTCGCGTCGGTGAGCATCGCGATGTCGTGGAAGAGCAGGAACGCGCGGGCTTCGGGGAGGTGGGGGATCAAGTCGCGTTCATGCGTCGCCATCACGTTCGTGATCACGGCCAGATCTTCGAGGATCGGGGTCTCGAGGCGGGAATCGTCGAGGAAGTCGGTGATCAGGACCGAAGCGGGCGAGGTCATCGGGCGGCCTTTCGGAGACGTCAGGAGATCCAGGAGACCAGGGGAGAGTCGCGCGGGCAGAACCGGGCGCGGGCCGCTTCGGGCTCGGCGACGGTGAAGACGAGTTCGGCCCCGTCGGCGTCGACCACGACGAGCCTGGGGGGGACGCCTTCCACGAATCCGAAGAACATCCGGGGAGCGGGCTCGGTGCGGGTGGAGCGGATCCGATCGAGCGGCAGTTCGACCGGCTCGACGTCCCAGGCCTTGGGGAAGAAGACGAGTCGGCGGTCGGTCCGTACGAGCGTGCCGACCGTCCACAATCGACCCCGGCGCATCCGAGCGGGCGCCGACTCGACGGCGACCTCGCGGTTCTCGAGGTGGAACGAGGCGTCGGAGCCGTCGGCCGGAGGGCGATGCCAGGCGAGCACGACCGGGCGCACGACCCAGTGGACCACGAGCGTGGCGATCGCGGTCGCGATCATCGCGCCGGCCGATGCGTAGAAGATCATATGAAGCGAGAAGAACAGGAAGGCTCCCGCCTTTTGGCGACGGGGGATCCCCATCTTCCCGAGCTGACCGAGGAGGAACAGTTCGAGGAGGACCAGGACGATCACGAAGAGACGGACGAAGAACGACCAGAAGGCCAGGCGAACGGTCGGGCGGGCTCGCTCCGCTTTTTCCGGCTGCACGCTGCACCTCGCGCGATCGATTGGTCGAGGATCGATGGTTCCGACGACGACGACTCCGACTCGATGATCGCCGATAACGCCGCGTGGTTCAACCACCGCGCCGAGCCGGGGCAGACGACGGCGGTCGCCCCGGTTATGATCGCGCCGGTTTCGACACCTTCCATTGCGATCGACATGCCGGCGTACGGAGTCTCCTTCTCATGCCTCGGATCAAGCGCATCCTCGCCGACGGAGGAACGGTTCGCCTCTTCGGCATCGGTCAGCTCGCCTCGCCCAAGCTGATCGAGATCGTCTGCGAGCACGGCGACTTCGACGGGCTCTGGCTCGATTCCGAGCATGCGGGGCTGAACATCCAAGAGATCGAGTTGGCGACGATGGCTTGCCGGGCGCACGACGTCGACCACTTCGTGCGGATGCCCGCGACCGACTATGCGTCGGTGATGCGGGTACTCGAGGCGGGGGCGGGGGGCGTGATGATCAGCATGGTCCGCTCGGCCGAAGAGGCGGACCGCGCGGTGCGCTGGGCGAAATTCGCCCCGAGGGGCGAGCGCGGGCTCAACGGCGGCAACCGCGACGGTCGGTTCGGCCTGATGCCGTTGGCGGAGTATGTCGAGAAGGCGAACGCCGAGACGTTCGTGGGGATCCAGATCGAAACGGTCCAGGCGATCGCGGCTGCGGCCGAGATCGCCCGGGTCCCGGATGTCGACCTGCTCTTCGTGGGGCCCGCCGACATCAGCCAGGCGCTGGGAGTGCCGGGGCAATTCGAGCACCCGCGCTGTCTCGAGGCGATCGAGTCGATCGCGCGGGCTTGCGCCGAGGCGGGGAAGCCCTGGGGGATCGTTCCCCGAGGGCCGGAGTATGCGGCGCGCATGGCGGGGTGGGGCTGTCGAATGTTCATGCTCGCATCGGATATCCACGTCGTGCACGCCGGGATCCGAGCGGCCAAGGAGCGCTATGCCGACTTCTTCCCGAAGGCTTGAGTCGGCGAGGTCGGAGCGGTCGGCCGGGCGGTCGACCGCTCCGAGGGATCGGATGATCAGCGAATGCCGATCGGAGGAGCGGGAGGGGAGGTTGCGTCGGTGGGGCCGGAGGGCATTCCGCCGGAATCCTTGCTGCGATCGGTCTGGAGCGCGGTGAGCATGCCGTCGCTGACCTTGCGGTAGAGCAGGGGCTGGATCTCGGCGGGTTGATCGGCGATCCAGCGGCGGGCGACGTCGCCGAGTCCGCGCTTGCCTTGCGATTCGGCGACGGCGGCGAGGGCGATCGTCCTGCGTTCGGGATTCGAGTAGAGCACGACCGCGGCGCGGGCGTCCTCGAAGCGTCCCAAGGAGATCAAGCTGTCGATCAAGACGCCCGTGAGGACCTCGCGAGGGTCGTCGAGCGGGATCATGGCGATGGTCCGGGCGGTCTCGGAGTAGGCTTCGGTCGCCTCGCGATTGCGTCCGTTCTCGGCCTGATTCTCGGCGATTCGGAGGAAGGCGTCGGTTCGGATCTCGGGCTGGGGGATCCGTCGGGCGACTTGGATGGCGAGGTCGAACTGGTCGGCTGCGGCGGCGTTCTGGGCGACGGAGACGAGGGCCCGGTCGCGCCAAACGGGTCGTTCGATGCGTTCGGCCTCGTCGGCCGCGGCGGTGAGGACGCGACGGACGAAGTCGACGACGTCGCTCCTCATGGCGGGAATCCTGGCGGATCCGTCGTCGGTCCGGACGGGCATGCCGCGAAGAGCCTGGGTGCTGAAGGCGACGGCGTCGACGACGCGGAACGACGCCTCGGTGCGCTGGACGATCCCCCGCATCGAGCGGGCGAGTTCGGCGGCGTAGCGCCATTCTTCGGCCGCGAGCTGCATCTGCTCGCGACGCTTGGGGGCCTCGCGTTCGTATTGCTCGGGCGTGGGCTGCTCGCCCGAGGCGAGGATCGGCTCACGGGTGCGCTCCTCGGCGAGCTGGAGCGCGGCGGTGATCACGGAGTCGAGCCGTTGGTCGTGAACCAGGTCGATCGGTTCGAGCTTCGCGGCCTCGCCGCCTTCCATCACCGCGGTGTGCGCCATGCCGAGCTGACCGCTGTAGGCGGCCGAACGGGCGATTCGTGCGAGGGCGAGTGCGCGCTCGCCGGGGGAGGCGACGGCGCGGGCGTACTGGAAGAGCTGATCCGAGACCTTCTCGATCGAACTCAGATCGAAGACCTCTCGCGTTTCACTGCGATCGATGGGACGCTCGATCGGCGGGGGCAGATCGTCGCCGCCGGGGGCGGCCGGCGGCGGAGGGGCGACGCCCGAGTCGGGAATGGGCGAGCGCGCGGGATCTTGGGCGGCGGCGGGAGCGGCCGATATGCAGAGCAACGCCGAGAGGCCGAGGGCGGCCCGACGCGGCGATCGATTCCAACGGGTCGTCATGGGTGCCGGTCCTGGGTTGGCGACGAGCCGCCTTCGCTCGACACGAGCGGAAGCGGAAGGCACGGCCGACCCCGCGCGAGCCTCGAACGGCGTCGACAGGGGGTCGGTGTACCCCAAGGATTCCTCGCGATCGAGCGGGGGTCAAGCCGCGAAATCGCCCGGATGCCGCGACGCGCGGCCTTCGTGGAGCAGTCGGAAGCGACGACCCGACCGCGCGCCTCTTCGCGACCCGCGCACTCGCGGCCGTGCCGAAGCCCTTGCGTTTCGGCCCGATCGGCAGTCTACTCGGAATCGAGCCGCCCCCGCCCGGGTGAGCCGGCTCGCGACTCGGTCGAGGGGGACGTGACGATGCGGCGTGCTGCGTGGATCTTCGCGATGTGCCTCTGCGCCCTGGGTGCCGAGGCTTCGGCTCGGCAGGTGATCCCTCACCATCAGGATCGCCCGCCCAACGACCCCTACCCGGCCGAGGTCGCCGCCAAGCGGATGACGGTGCCCCCGGGCTTCACGGTCGAGGTCGTCGCCTCCGAGCCGATGGTCGTCAACCCCGTCGCCATGACGATCGACGAGAAGGGCCGCTTCTGGATCACCGAGAGTCTCGAGTATCCGCGCAGGTCGGCCGGGCCGGGACGTGATCGCATCAAGGTTCTCGAGGATACCGACGGCGACGGCAAGGTCGACAAGGCGACGATCTTCGCCGAGGGGTTGAACATCCCTTCCGGAATCGCCGTCGGACACGGCGGCGTCTGGGTCGCCAACGCCCCGGATATCCTCTTCATGCAGGACACCGACGGCGACGGCAAGGCCGACAAGACCGAGGTCGTCGTCACCGGTTTCGGCCGCGACGACACCCACGAGCTGCCGAACTCGCTCACCTGGGGCCCCGACGGCAAGCTCTACGGCCTCAACGGAGTCTTCAACCGCAGCGTCGTCGAGCACCGCGGCAAGACCTTCGACTTCACCTGCGCGCTCTTTCGCATCGATCCCCGCACCCGCGACTTCGAGCTCTTCGCCGAGGGCACCAGCAACCCCTGGGGCGTCGCCTTCAACAACGACGGCGAGGCCTTCCTCTCGGCGTGCGTCATCGACCACCTCTGGCACCTCACCGAGTCGGGCTATTATCACCGCCAAGGCGGGCCCTATCCGCCCTTCACCTGGAAGATCGAGTCGATCGTCGACTACACCCACCAGAAGGCCGCCTACTGCGGGATCACCTACTTCGACTCCGACGCCTACCCGCCCGAGTATCGTGAAAAGCTCTACATGGGCAACATTCACGGCGGCTGCATCAACGTCGATGCGATCACTCCCCAAGGTTCGACCTACCGAGGCGTGAAGCAGCCCGACTTCCTCACCGCGAACGACGCCTGGTTCATGCCGGTCGTCCAGAAGACCGGTCCCGACGGCTCGCTCTACATCCTCGACTGGTACGACCGCTATCACTGCTATCAGGACGCGAATCGGGACCCCGAGGGGATCGATCGCCTCAAGGGGCGGCTCTATCGAGTCCGCCGCGACGGTACCCCGCGCACTCCGCCGTTCGATCTCGGCAAGGAGTCGAACGCGAAGCTCGTCGAACGTCTCGGATCGCCCAACGTCTACCATCGCGACATCGCCCAGCGGCTGCTCTCGGAGCGCGGGGGGTCGGAACTCGAGGCGGAGCTCGAGGGCGTCGCTCTCGACGCGAGCCGCAATCGCAAGCAACGCATGCACGCGCTTTGGGCGCGACTCGGAGCCGGTCGGCCCTCGTCCGAGTTCCTCCTGAAGCTGATGAGCGACGCCGACCCCGGCTTCCGGAGCTGGGGCGTCCGGGCTCTGGGCGAGACCCGGGCACTCGGTCCGAAGCTCCGCGAGCGGTTCTTCGCTCTGGTCGACGACCCCGCGCCCACGGTCGTGCTCCAAGTCGCCGTCGCCGCGCCCAAATTCCCGGGCGTCGACCTCAGCGAGCTCTATCCACGCCTGCTCGCGCGCAAGGGCGAGGATCTGCTGATTCGCAAGATCGTCTGGAAGAACTTGCAGGATTCGCTGCGGAAGGACCATCGCAACTGGGTGAAGGCGGTCGACGCTCGTCCGCCGGGCGAGCCCTCGGAGGCGGCCTTTCAGTCGCTGCTCCCGCGGATGATCGACCTGCTCTCGGGGATCGGCGACGCCGGGGCCCTGAGTTCCTCCGCGCGACTGCTCGACCGCCTGGCGATGCGGGAGGAGAAGATCTCGGCAGAGACGCGCGAGGCGCTCGAGACGCTCGCCCGCAAGGTCGGGACCGGGGAGATCCCGCGGCAACGCGTCGAATCGCTCCGCCAGGTCCTTGGAGCCACGGTCCGCGAGCTGCTCGATGCCGAACCCGGCAGTGACGGGGGCTTTGCCGCCGCGCGGCTCGGTCTGGCGCTCGGAGAGCCGGCGGCCGTGGAGTCGCTGCGGCAAACCGCACGCAGCGCCGAGGCGGCGGGGCTGCGACGGCTCGATGCGGCCGAGGCGCTGCTCACCGCGGGCGATGCGTCGCTCGTCGAAGAACTCGCCCACGCCGCGGCCGATCCCGCGCAAGGCGACGAGGCCTATCGCCGACGGCTCTTCGAGGTCGTCGCTCGGTCGAACGCCGAGGCGTTTGGAGAAGCGCTGCTCGTCGCGGCCGTCCGCGAGCCCGGCGCGCTGCGCCCTCGCGCGATCGATGCACTCACGAGCCGGCCCGAGTGGGCACGCAAGTTGGTCGACGCCGTCGCCGCCCGCAAGATCCCGATCGAGACGATCGACCTGAATCAACTCCGCCGCCTCGCCGCCTCGAAGGACGAAGCGACGATTGCACGGATCAAGAAACTCTGGGGAACGATCCGAGAGGATCGCAACCCCAAGCGCGAGCAGGTGATCGCGGCGATGCGGAACAAGTTCCAGGAGAAGGGCGGCGACCCGGTCGCGGGCAAGGCGGTCTTCGCCAAGGTCTGCGGGCAATGCCACAAGATCTACGGGGAAGGGCAGGAGGTCGGTCCCGAGATCACGGCGAACGGCCGCTCGAGCTTCGAACAGCTCCTCTCGAACGTGTTCGACCCAAGCCTCGTGATCGGCGAGGCGTATCAAGGGACGACGGTCGCCACCAGCGACGGCCGCGTGCTCTCGGGCTTGGTCGTCGAGGACACGCCCCAGCGGATCGTGCTCAAACTCCAAGGTGGCAAGTCCGAGGTCATCCCGCGATCCGCGGTCGACGAGGTCAAGCGCAGCAAGCTCTCGCTGATGCCCGAGGATCTCGAACAACAGATCAACGAGAAGGAGATGCTCGACCTCTTCTCGTTCCTGGTGCTCGACAAGCCGCCCGGGACGCCCGAGGCTCGCCCGCTGCCGGGCACTCCCGCCGCGCTCGTGAAGTGAGCGGAGGAGAGACGAGACCGGAGTCGCGGTCGCCGAGGGATCAACGCCCGGCGGCGACCAAGACTCGCGGCTTGCCGATTCGAGAGAGCGCGTCGTGGACGGCGTCGATCGTGGCGTCGAGGGTCGACGTCCCGGCCGTGAGGCCGACGGTCGAGATCCCGTCGAACCAAGAGTCGTCGAGGTCGTCGGCCGACTCGACGTGCCAGGCCGACGCGCCCCGTTCGCGACAACGGCGGACGAGTTCGCGGGTGTTGTTCGAGTTCCGCCCGCCGACGACCACCACCGCCGACACCTGGTCGAGCAGCCGCTCGAGGGCGCGCTGGTGTTCCTTGGTCGGGAGGCAGATCGTGTCGACCCAGCGGATGTCGGCCTGGGGGTTGCGGTCGAAGACGGCGTCGCGGACCGCCTTGGCCAGGGACTCGGGCGTCGTGCTCTGCGAGATGATCCCGATCCGCGAGTGCGGGTAGGAGGCGACGTCCTCGGGGCTGGAGACGACGGTGAAACTCTCGAGGTCCTCGGTGATGCCGCGGACCTCGACGTGGCCAGGCTTGCCGATCAGGACGACGTGGTAGCCGTCGTCGGCGAGTTGCTTGGCCGCCTGGTGGACGCGAACGACCAAGGGACAGGTCGTGTCGATCAAGGTCTTGCCGGCCGACTCGAGCCGCTTCCGCTCGCGGTCGCTGATGCCGTGGGCGGTGATCAGGACGTTCGGGGTCGAGGGAATGGCGTCGCGGCGATCCTCGGCGGTCGAGGAGAATCCGCGCTCCTCGAGGTCGACGAGAACGACCGGATTGTGGACGAGTTCGCCGTGGATCGTCGTCCCCTCGGGGTTCTCGACCTTCGCGATCGCCTTGAGTGCGTCGCGCACTCCGAAACACATCCCCAAGACCTCGGCTCTGATCACGCGCATGGTTCTGTCCTGTGATGGAAGAGTTCTTGAGATCAGCGTGAACTCTTCGATACAAAGCGAGGACGAAAAAAAACGAATGGCGGCCGCTATGCCTAGGCGGGCGAGAGACCTTCGGCGGGTTCGGCGGCCTGAGCCGGAGCGGGAGAGGCGGTCAACGCGTCGGCGATGACGTGCTCCAAGACATTGATGTAGTCGAGGAATCGTCTTCGTCCATCCTCCGTGAGTCGGCAAACGGTCTTGGGCCGGTTGCGTTCGTAGCCCTTGCAGACCTCGACCAGGCCGGCTTCGCTGAGCACCTGGAGGTGGCGACTCAGGTTGCCGTCGGTGAGGTTGCAGAGGTCCTTGAGGTCGGAGAAGACGAGGCCGCGGGGGTTGGTGACGAGCGACGTGAGGATGCCCAGACGCGCTTTCTCGTGGATCACGCGTTCGAGACCGTCGTAGGCGAAGCGCCCGTTTCCGCCGGCCGCGGAGTTCGATTTGCGCGTCATGATTCGCGCTCCAGGGTTCCATAGAGCACGCCGGCGGCGAGCCACTGCCCGACGCCGAAGGTCAGACCCATCGACCACGGGGAGAGAGCGTATTGGTCGCGGGCAAACGTGAGCGCGAGGAACCCCGCGATCAGATAGTAGAACGCGACGACGTAGGTGGCGCGCGGCAGGAGCTTGCACGAGGCGAAGATCCCCAGCCCGAACAGGATCGCCCAGAGCCCCGGCAGGAGCCAGAGGTATTCGATCCCCGCGCGGACGATGGCCACCGTCACGACGCCGCCCGCCATGAGCGACGGCAGGAACTGCTCGACGGCGAGCCAGGTGATCCCGCGCGAGAGAGGCGACTTGACCAGCCTCCCTCGAGCGACCATCTCCACGCCCGCGACCACCGCGCTCACCAGAGCCGCGCCGATCCAGAGACGGAGGTACGGACCGCTGTCGTGGACCGGGTCGCGTACCACGAACGGCTGCGAGATCGCCGCCGCCCACGCGAGCACGCCCGAGAACGCCACCGGCACCGCCCGGTAGCCCCGGAAGACCTCGGTCTGAGCCATCTGGCGGCGGATCTCCGCCACCTGCTCGAGCGCTTCGCGCAGTTCCATCGACGAAAGGCCTCCCGAGGATTCCCATCTGCTTTGTACTGTAAAGCGAACCCGATCCGAAGTCAAGTCGACCTCGAAGCATCGCCGGAACCATGATCCCGGGGTCGAGCTTGGGGATCGAGGGTCCCGTCACTCGCCCAAACAGACGTGATCGTCGAGCGGCGAGCATCTCTCTTTGGCGGTCGATGGTCGTTGCTGCGGAAGTTGGTTTACGGCGGAGGCCGGCAGTCGACCATTAGCCGTCGTCGTCGATCATCGACGCTGCGGATCACTTTCCCCGGATACGGAGCCGGTGCTCCTCGACGATCCAGAGGTGACCCGTCAGCGTTTGCGACGAGAGGTAATCGACAAGTTGTTCTGCAAGGCGCTCGATCGCCGAAATGCTCTGCAGGCCGGGTCGCAATATCACCAGGCCGGGGAATTGTTCTGGTGGGTAGAGCCTCACATCCGAAAAGTCGAGGTCGAGGGTGATGAGTGCCCGTTGTTCCTCGCGACAGACCATGGCCACATCCGCATCGGGATGGCCGTCGAGAAGCTGGTCGACGACGCTGTGCGCATCGTGACCGCGCTCGGTCAGGATTCGGACCACCCCGACAGGGATGTTCTCATCCGTCTTGAATCTCATGCCGCCGGCTCTGGAAGCGCCACGATTCGTTCCCGCACCATCTCGGCCGCGTAGCCCAAGGCAGCCTGGATGTCGTCCGGATGGAGCGTCGGGTAGCTCCGCAGGATCCGTTCGGCCGGCTCTCCCGCCGCCAGGTTGTCGAGGATCACCGACACCATGATCCGCGTGCCCTTGATGCACGCCTTGCCGTGGCAGATCCGTGGATCGACGCTGATACGGTCTTGCCAGTTCATTGGAGATCTCCCAAGGGGGGTGGATCGACGAAGATCGTATCGATGTTCGAGGTGCGATCGAGAGCGTTCGGGAATCGCCGATCTCGACGCGTTGCCGAGATCACGGCCCGGTCGGCAGCTCGTGGACGATCCTGGCGAGGTCGCGGCGACCGATCTCGGCGATCCGTTCGTCGGGCCAGACCTCGAGCGGCGAATACCGAGGGTGTTTCGAGTCCTTGTAGGGGTCGTTCGATGCTCGATTGTAGCAGCAGATGAACGCCCAGCGCGGGTGGGAAGAGTGGTTCGCGTCGGATCGGTGGAGCGTATTCGCGTGGAACATCACGGCCGACCCCGGCTCGAGTTCGACGTGCACCAGGGGCAATCGCTCGATCGCGGCGGCCACCCGCTCGGGGTCGGCTCCGGTTTGGTCGCCGATCGGCCCGTGATCGATGCGCCCCATCTCGTGGGAGCCGGCCAGGACCTGGAGGCAGCCGTTCTCCCGCGTCGCGCGGTCGACCGCGATCAAACAGCTCCCCATGTGGGGAAAGAGGCAGCCGTTCGAGTACCAGTAGCCGTAATCCTGGTGCCACTCCCAGGCTCCGCCGACGCGGGCGTCCTTCAAGATCATCTTGTGATGATAATGGTAGATCTCGCCTCCGAGGAGCGACTCCATGCGCCTGACGATCTTCTCGGCCCGGACGACGGCGGAGTAGACGTCGTCGCCGAGGTCGTTGCGAACCTCGAGCCGGATCTCGCCGCCTTCGCCGTCGCGCCTGGCGACGGCCCGAGTCCGCAAGGCATGGTCGGCATGCGCGATCCGGCCGAGGAGGTCGATCTCCTCGTGGTCGAGCAGCTCGGGGACGACGATGTAGCCGTCGCGACGAAACGTCTCGACCTGTGCTGAGCTGAACATGCAGCGCTCCTTTTCGTCCGGTTCGAGGCGTTCGCGGCGAGACGGCTGGAGGAATCGGCCGAAGATCGACTAGGATACGGACCGCAACGCCTTGCATCCGCCTCAACGTGCCGACCCGTGCCGAGCCACGCCATGCCGACTCTCACGTCGACTCTCCAGGACCGACTCCGCTCCGAGACCCGCGCCGAGGTGCGATTCGACGTCGGCAGCCGAGGACTCTACGCGACCGACGCCAGTCTCTACCAGATCGAGCCGCTCGGCGTGGTGATCCCGCGGACGGTCGACGACGTCGCGATCGCATGCCGGATCGCGGCGGAGGAGGGGGTCGCCGTGATCCCTCGAGGGGCGGCGACCAGCCTGAGCGGCCAGACCATCGGCCGGGGAATCGTATTCGACTTCTCGAAATACCTCAACCGCATCGGAATCGTCGATCGCGACGCGATGCGCGTGCGCGTCGAGCCGGGAGTCGTGCTCGATCGCTTGAATGCTCATCTGAAGCCGCTCGGCCTGATGTTCGCTCCCGACGTCTCGACCTCCGATCGCGCCACGCTCGGCGGCATGATCGGCAACAACTCGGCGGGCGCCCGGTCGCTCCGGTACGGGAAAACGGTCGATCATGTGCACGCGCTCGACGTCGTGCTCGACGACGGAACCACGACGCGGTTCGGCCCGGTCGGCGATCTCGACGCGTTCCTCGGGCGAGACGACCGCCCCGCTCGCCTTCATCGACGCGTTCATGAGATCGTGTCGAAGCATCGATCCGAGATCGAGACGCGGTTTCCGAGGATCCTCAGGCGGGTCAGCGGGTACAACCTCGACGAGTTCGTTCCCGGCTTGCCGCTGCGAGCCGAGTGGTGCGCGGGGCGGCCGTTCGAGTTCAACCTCGCGCGGTTGATCGTGGGTTCGGAGGGCTCGCTCGCCGTCATCACCGGGGCCGAACTCGACCTCGTGCCGATCCCGCCGGCTCAAGGGTTGGTCGTGCTCTCGTTCGCCTCGATCCCCGCCGCACTCGATCGGCTCTCCGAGATCCTCGAAGAACGGCCGGTCGCGGTCGAGATGCTCGACCGGATGATCCTCGACCTCGCCGCCAAGAATCCCGAGATGGCGCGCCTGCTCGACTTCGCCCAAGGCCGCCCGGGCGCGGTGTTGGCCGCTCAATTCTACGCCGATTCGGCCGAGGAACTTGCGGAACGCTCGGAGCGGCTCGCCCGACGTTTCGAAGGCTCCGCGGGGGTCGTCGGCGTCCGGCGGAGCACGACCGACGCGGCCAAGGATCCGTTCTGGAAGGTCCGCAAGGCGGGCCTGTCGATCCTGATGGGCATGGTCGGCGACGCCAAGCCGGTCGCGTTCGTGGAAGACACGGCCGTCGCTCCCGAGCGGCTCCCCGAGTTCTATCGCCGATTCGTCGAGATCATGGAACGCAACGGCACCGAGGGCGCCTGTTACGGACATGCCGACGTGGGATGTCTGCATATTCGGCCGGTATTGAATGTGAAGACGCAATCGGGTCTCGAGGCGTTGGAGTCGATCGCGCGCGAAGTGTCCGACCACGTCGTCGAGTTCGGCGGGTCGATGTCGGGCGAGCACGGCGACGGCCTCGCCCGCAGCCTCTGGAACGAGAAGCTCTTCGGCCCCGAGCTCTACCGGGCCTTTCGCGAGGTCAAGCACGAGTTCGACCCGACGGGCCGGCTCAATCCCGGCAAGGTGATCGCGAACCAGGCGGTCACCGAGAATCTCCGGCTCAGCCCCGAGCGGTTCGCGGTCGAGCCCGAGACGACGGCGTTCGACTTCGAGAAGCAAGGCGGGTTCGCTCGAGCCGTCGAGATGTGTTCGGGCGTCGGGGTGTGCCGCAAGAACACCGGCGGCACGATGTGCCCGAGCTACATGGTCACGCTCGACGAGTCGCACACGACGCGTGCTCGCGCCAATGCGCTCCGACTCGTGATGACGGGCGAACTCTCGGCCGAGCAGATGGATCATGAAGCGGTCGCCGAGGCGATGGATCTCTGCCTCCAATGCAAGGCGTGCAAGACCGAATGTCCGTCGAACGTCGATATGTCGAAGCTCAAGGCCGAGTGGCTCCACCAGTCGCGCAAGGGGAAGCCGATCCCGCTCGGCTCGCTCTTGATGGGGCATATCGACCGCCTCAGCGCGATCGGCTCGGCGACGGCCCCGCTCGCGAATTGGACGTTGCGGCAAGGCTGGTTCAAGTGGTTGCTCGAGAAGACCGCGGGGATCGACCGTTCGCGAACGCTTCCGCGCTTTCGTTCCGACGACTTCCGGAGTTGGTTCCGAAAGCGCGGGCGAGTCGCGGGCGCGTCGAGGGGGCGAGTGGTCCTGCTCGACGACTGCTTCACGACGTACAACGACCCCGACGTCGGTCGCGCAGCGACGAGGCTGCTCGAGGCGGCGGGGTATGAAGTCGTGCTCGCGGGGATCGAGTGCTGCGGTCGGCCGGCGATCTCCAAAGGGCTGCTCGACCGCGCGAGGCGTCTCGCTCGGAGCGCGGTCGATCGGTTGTTGCCGTTCGCCGAGGCGGGCGTGCCGATCGTCGGCTGCGAGCCGAGCTGTCTGCTCACGCTGGTCGACGAGTATCGCGACTTTCGGCTCGGGCCCGCGGCCGACGTCGTCGCCGACGCCTGCCGACTCGCCGACGCCTTTCTCGCCGATCCGTCGGCCGTTCCCTCCCTGCCGCTCCGGAAGGCTCTGCCCGGTGAACGCGTGATGGTTCATGGTCACTGCCAGCAGAAGGCGCTCGTGGGAACCGGCGGGACGATGGGAGCCTTGAAGCGGATCGAGGGACTCGCCGTGCGCGAACTCGACTCGGGCTGCTGCGGGATGGCGGGTTCTTTCGGATACGAGTTGGGGCATCGCGAAGTGAGCGAGGCATTGGCGAATCGGGTGATCCTGCCGAGCGTCGCTGCCGACCCTGAGGCGGTCCTCATCGCTCCCGGCTTTTCCTGTCGCAGTCAGGTGCATGGTTTGGCGAACGTCGACGCGAAGCACCCGCTGGTCTACCTCTCCGAACGGCTCGATCCGACCGTTCGCGAGGCTGAGTGAGGGTTCGGCGAATTCGCGGTGATTTCTCGCGCCGTCGCTTCCGTTCGAGACGTGGGCCGGGTACGCTGCGGATTCTTCGGCTCGGCTCTCCCGCCGTCGAGGCGACGCGCGAGGCGTGCCGACATCATGCCGGCATCATCGTCGAGGTTCCGTCCCATGAAGACTCATCGTTCTGGTTTCACGTTGATCGAGCTGCTGGTCGTGATCGCGATCATCGCCGTTCTGATCGCGCTGCTTCTGCCCGCGGTGCAGGCGGCACGAGAGGCCGCGCGGCGGATCCAATGCACGAACAACATGAAGCAGCTCGGCCTGGCGCTCCACAACTATCACGATGTCAACGGCGCGTTCCCGCCCGGGCGGATCTGGCGGAACAGCGGTTTCCCCACGATCTTCTCGGGTGAGCAGAACACGACCTGGTTCTGCCTGATGCTGCCGATGTTCGAGCAGGGCGTGCTCGCCAACGCATACAATTACAGCTTGGGCGCCGAGGGCCCGGTCCTGAGTCTGTCGAACATCCCCGCGCTCGACGCCAACGCCACGGTCTCGGGGACGAAGCTCGCGGTGTTCCAATGCCCGAGCGATCGCGTGAACACATTCCGACTCAATCCCAACTACGCCGGTCCGAAGTATTCCGCGGCTCCCTTCATCTACACAAAGGGCAACTACGCGGTGAGCTGGGGGAACACGGGCTGGGGACAGGGCTTCCGGGGGACCTTCACGACGCAGTACCAGCAGTCGGCATTCGGTCACAAGATGGATATCAAGATCTCGAACGTGACCGACGGCACGAGCAACACGGTGTTCGTGGGCGAGGTGCTGCAGGGCGCGGAACTCGACGTTCGCGGGATGATGTGGTCGAGCGTGCCGGGCGGAGCGTCGTTCATGACGCGGTTCACCCCGAACGCCTACAAGGATTACTTGAACGTCCGCAGCGACGGCGACTTCCTCAACAACCGCCCGACGCTCTTCTGCACGCCCGAGCCGGTCCTCGGCCTGAACTGCTTCCCGAATGCGAGCGACAGCGACGCGTTCGCCGGAGCGCGGAGTCGTCACCCGGGCGGGATCAACGTCGTGCTGGGCGACGGCTCGGTCCGCTTCATCAAGAACACGATCAACCATCCGATCTGGCAGGCGTTGAACACGATCGCGTCGGGCGAGGTCCTGAGCGCGGATTCGTATTGATCGCAGGATCGGAGCGATTGCAGTCGCTCGTTCTCCCGGGGAACGAGCGACTCGCCGGTTCGTCTCAGTGCCAGGAGGGCGTATCGGCGCCTTGGGCCCAAGTCATGAGAGCCTGGGAGATCCGTTCGGTCGAGTAGACGAACTTCGCGGCGCCGAGCTTGATCGCCTCGCGGGGCATCCCGAAGACGATCGATGTGGCTTCGTCCTGGGCGATCGTGAGCGCTCCGGCTTCGCGCATCTCGAGCAGTCCCGCGGCTCCGTCGGCTCCCATCCCGGTGAGGATCACACCCGCCGCGTGGGGACCCGCGGCTTGTGCCGTGGAGCGGAAGAGGACGTCGACGCTGGGCCAATGTCGGTTGACGGCCGGTCCTTCCATGATCTCGACGCGGTAGCCGTTGCCGGTGCGTCGCACTGCGCCGTGGACTCCGCCGGGGATCACGTAGACGTTTCCGGGTTTGATCGGATCGTGATGCTTGGCGAGGTGCACCTGGAGGGGGATCTTGGGATCCTGATCGAGCCGCGTGGCGAACGCCGGCAGGAAATCGGCCGGCATGTGTTGGGCGATGACGGTGCCGGGCGAGTCGGACGCGAAGCCGCTCAGCAGTTTGTGAACGGTCTGGACGCCTCCGGTGCTGACGCCGACGGCGATGATCCGCTCGCCGGCGTTCATCCCCGCGCGGGCATGATACGCGCCTCGCGGGATGATGGCGTCGGCCGATTGCTTGGGATCGCCTGCGAGAGGGCGGTCGTCCTTGAGCGGGAGACGGCCGGCGCGCGCGGCGTTCCTGACGCTCTCGAGCAGATTGGATCCCCAGGCCGCCATCTTCTCGGGGTCGCGCCAATCGGGCTTGGCGATGACCTCGAGCGCTCCCATCTCCAGAGCGCGGACCGCTCGGTCGGCGACGCTCGTGCAGAGGACGACGGGAAGCGGATGCTGCTTCATGAGCTTGCGCAGGAATGTGAGCCCGTCCATGCGCGGCATCTCGACGTCGAGGAGGATGACGCCGGGGACGATGCGCTTGAGCGTCTCGACCGCTTCATAGGGATCGGCCGCCAGGAGAACGCGGAAGCGCGTATCGCTCTCGACGATCGCCTTGAGTCGCTGGCGGACGACCGCGCTGTCGTCGACGATGAGCACATCGATCGGGCCGCCGGCGGCGGAACCGAAGCCGGTGGGGGAACTCACTGCTCAGATCTCCTTCCGATAGATCGACGGTTCGATCTTGCGCAAGGAACTCGGCACTCCAGGGAGGATCTCGCCGTTGCCCATGGCGAGCCAGCCGCCGGGTCTCAGAAAGGTCGCCAGGCGATTGAGGAGGTTCATCCGTTCGTCTTCGGCGAAGTAGATCGAGACGTTGCGGCAGAAGATCATGTGGAAGTCGCCGGGCAGGGGCCAGGTCGCGGTCCTGAGGTCGAGGTGGCGATACTTGACGATGTCGCGGAGTTCGGGGACGACGCGGAAGGAGCCGTCCTTGGGTCCCTTGCCGCGCATGAAGAACCGGCGGAGTCGAACGGGAGAGACGCCGACGACTTCGCGGGTGCTGTAGATGGCACGCGCAGCGGTTTTCACGACCTCGAGCGAGAGGTCGGTCGCCCAGATCTCGACCTTTTGGGCGTTGAGGGTCGGGACCGCCTCGGCGAGCGCCATGGCGATGCTGAACGGTTCCTGCCCGGTGGAGCAGCCCGCGGACCAGATCCGAATCGGGAACCCGGTGGGATCCTTGAAGAGGGGCCCGAGCTTCTCGACCATGAAGGTGAAGTGTGCGGGCTCGCGAAAGAAGGCGGTGTGATTGACGGTGCTGAGGTCGATCAGGAGCTGCATGCCGGGGCCGTTGGGGTCGACCTTGAGCACGCGTTCGTTGAAGCGGGAGAAGCTGGGGTATCCGCGGTTCTGGAGGCGCGAGCGCAGGCGGGCCTGGAGCAGCCCCATTCGGTGGGCCTCGAGGGTGATCCCGATCCGATTGCGCAAGAAAGCGACGATCGGCGCGAAGTCCTCGACGGACCACGGCTCCGGTTCGGAACTGGATGTCGGAGCGGGGGGTAGCGGGTCCGCCGGCACGTCAGAATCCCCCTCCGGTCAGCGATCCGGCCAGCGCGATGAACACGCGGTCGACGTCCAGTACGAGCAGGAACCCCTCTTGGTGACGGATGAGTCCGCGAACGAAGGGGGAGGCCTTGCCGAGACCGAGCGGGGGCGACGGCTGGACCTCTTCGGGGGCGAAGTCGAGCACGTCGGAGACTCGGTCGACGATCAACCCCAGAACGCGGAGTTCCGTGCCCACCATCGTTTCCACCATCAACACGCAGGGGGCTCGGCTCGGCTTGGGGTCGATCAACAACTCGAAGGGGAGCCGCAGGTCCCAGACGGGGACGACGTGCCCTCGGAGGTTGATCACGCCCTTGAGCCAAGACGGTCCGCCGGGGACGTGCGTCATCGGGCCGGTGTCGATCACTTCTTGAACGCGCGAGACCTCTAGAGCATAGCCTTCGCCGCCCAACTGGAAAATAACGTAAGACTGGGTTCGCTCGGTTTCCTGAGCGATTTCGGGCGGTGCCTCGATCATCCCTCGACCCCCTTTCGGGCTCGCGTCGCCGCAGCGCGGGCGAGCGTTGGGTGTGGAACTGGTCCTTGGTGATCAGAACCGCTCGAAGTCGTCGTCGCCGTCGAGGTTGACGACGATGCCGCCGGAATTGTGGCCGCCGGCCATCCCTTGATGGCCGCGGTCGTGCCCGGAGTGTCCTCCGGAATGATTGCCGCCCGATCCGGCGGCCGGGTTCGGCGGGGGCGGCGGCCCATCGGCTCCGCGCGCCCGGAAGGCGCCGCTCTGAGGCGGAGGCGGAGGAAGGCGACGCCCGCGCATCGGGGGAGGCGCCGGCGCGGGCAGCGATGCGGCGTGCTCGTGCCGTTGCTGCGTCTCGCCGCGCATCAGGAAGAAGCCGACGAGTTCCTGGAGCGTCGACGACTGCGAGGCCAGGTCGCCGGAAGTCGCCGCGAGTTCATGGCTTGCGGCGGCGTTCTGCTGCACGACCTCGTCGAGTTGGCTGACGCCGACGTTGATCTCGCGGATGGCCGACATCTGTTGCTGCGACGCCGCGGCGATCTCGGAAACGAGCGCCGAGGTGTCCTTGATCATCGGGACGATCCGCTCGAGGAGCTGTCCGGCGTTCTCGGCGACGTCGACGCTCGATTTGGCGAGTTCGCCGATCTGCTGCGCGGCGGCTTGGCTTCGTTCGGCGAGTTTGCGGACCTCGCCGGCGACCACTGCGAAGCCCTTGCCCTGGGTGCCGGCTCGGGCCGCCTCGATCGCGGCGTTGAGGGCGAGGAGATTCGTCTGGTAGGCGATATCCTCGACGATCGTGATCTTCTGGGCGATCTGCCGCATCGCGGCGACCGTTTCGTGAACGGCCTCTCCGCCTTTTTCGGCCTGGGCGCTCGCCTGATTCGCCGTTCGAGCGGTCTCTTTGGCGTGCTGGGCGTTCCGAGCCACCGAAGCGTCGACCGACTGGAGGCTCGAGGCGATCTCCTGGAGCGTGCCCGCCTGCTCGGTGGCGCCCTGCGAGAGCTGCTGAGCGCTCGAGTTCAGTTGCTGGCTCGCGGTCGAGACCGACTGCGTCGCGACTCGGATCTGACCCACGACCTCGCTCAGCTTGGTGATCACGGAGTTGACCTGTTCGCCGAGCTTTCCGAGTTCGTCGCGTCGGTCGATCTCGGTCCGCATGTCGAGGTGCCCCGCCTGGAGTTGGCGGGTGATGTCGGAGATGTGGTTGAGCGGACGGAGGATCCTGCTCGAGTTCACGAATCCGAGGAGCACGGTCAAGACGAGCAGGACCGCGAAGACGATGATGATGTAGATCTGATTTGCATCGATGATCGCGAATGCGTCGTCACGTCCGATGGCGAGGATCAGGCTGGGGTAGCCGCTGAGTCGGTCGCCGATCTCGAGCGGGGCGAAACCGACGAAGCGGGTCGCGTCGTTGTCGATGATCGTGGTCACGCCCGACTGTTGCTGCTGGATCGCGCCCAGGATCCCGTTCATGTAGGGTTGACTGCCGTCGGTCCCCTCGGTTGCGGTCGAGTAGGTCGGTGGGAGCGAAGTGACCGATTGGTCGAGCTCGCCGGTGGGGGTCCGATGGTAGACGGGCTTGCCCTTGGAGTCGACGAGGAAGAACTCGGCCTTGGGGAACTGATAGTCCTGGGCGATGGTGTTGAGGTCGGACTTGAGCTTGTCGCGATCGATCTGGGTGGGGACCCAGGCGTAGGCGATGCGTTGGATTCCGGGGCCGGTCTTCTCCTTGTCGGGCTCGACGACGATGAGGTGACGTTCGACGAGCCGCGCGGCGGCGGCGACCGCTCGGCGGATCGATTGAACGCGCACCGTCTTCAAGCTCTCGATCGACTGAAACGAGAAGAAGGCGATGATCGACGCCGGTATCAGTCCGAAGAGGACGAAGGTCAGCGTCAGCTCGAGTCTCAAGGGCGACATCTTCATCGACTCACCTCCGACGTCACGCCGGCGGAAAATTTGGAGTGGGCATGGTTGTCGGCGGCGCGAGATTCGGCCACCAAGGCCGCCAGGTCGAGGATCAAGGAGACGGATCCGTCTCCGAGGATGGTGGCCCCGGAGAAGCGGTTGAGTTTGGAGAGCCCTTCGCCGAGGGCCTGGATCACGGCCTGAACACGACCGAGGAGCCGGTCGACCGCCACTCCCACGCGCTGGCCTGCGTGTCGAGTGAGCAGGAGTTCTTGTCGACTCGGGCGCGGGTCGGAGGCGGAGAAGAGCTCTCGGAGTTGGACGAGCGGGACGAGCTCCCCGCGGATCGAGACGCAGGGTCGGCCCTTGGAGAGAGCGGGGGGCATGCCGTTGAGCGCGACGCACTCCTCGACCTGGGCGAGCGGGACCACGTAGCGTCCCCCGCCGGTCTCGACGAGGAGTCCGTCGATGAGAGCGAGTGTGAGCGGCAGCCGGAAGATGAACGCGGTGCCCTTGCCGGGCTGGCTCTCGACGGCGAGGCTGCCGCGGAGGCTCCGAACCGCCTCTCGGACGACGTCGAGACCGACTCCGCGGCCCGAGAGCTCGCCGACCTGGTCGCGCGTCGAGAAGCCGGGCTCGAAGATCAAGGTATCCACGCGCGGATCATCGGGAGATGTACCGATCGGAACGAGGCCTCGATCGATGCCCCGCTTCACGATCCGCTCGCGGTCGAGCCCTCGACCGTCGTCTTCGATCCGAAGCGCGACGCGGTCGCCCTCGTGTCCGGCCCAGAGCGTGATGTGGCCCGCGCGCGACTTGCCGTTCTTGACGCGTTCCTCGGGCGTCTCGAGTGCGTGGTCGACGGCGTTTCGGATCAGGTGGATGAGGGGATCGGAGAGTCGCTCGACGATCGTGCGGTCGAGCCGCGTCTCCTGGCCGATGATGCGGAGCTCGATCTCCTTCCCGAAGCGGTCGGAGAGGTCGCGAACGACGCGGGGAAAGCGCGAGAAGAGTTCTTCGACGGGAACCATTCGCAGTTCGAGGGTCGTATCGCGGATCAATCGGCTGACGCGATCGAGCGCCTCGAGAGTGACGATCCAAGGGCCTGCGCCGTCGAGGTCTCGCAGGGTCTGGAGATTATCGGAGAGGACCGCCAGTTCGCCGGCGAGGCCGACCAGGTCGTCGAGCTGATTGGCGTCGACGCGGATCCGGGTGGCGAGCTTGGGGAGCGAGGGGATTGGAGCCGCGCCGTTGGGGGGAGGCGTGGTCTTGGCCGGCGTCGGCGGAGTCGTCGGCGGCGCGGCGGGCGAGGGCGAAGGCGACGGCGAGCCTGGATTGGACGGTGCGACCGCCGACTGCGATGCGGGCGCCGTCACGGGTGCGGGGGCCGGCGTCGGAGTCGTCTGCGCCTTTGATTGGGCCGGGGCGGCGGCGGGCTTGGAGGGCGCAGGGGCCGAGGCGGCGGGCTCGGGTGCCTTCTTGACCGTCAGGGTTCCGTCGGCCGAGTAGTGCTCGAAGCTGACCTGGCTGTCTTCGGCGATGAAGAGGAAGACGTCCTCGATCTGGTCGGCGGAGGCATCGGTCTCGACGTCGATCGACCACGAGAGATAGCAGCGCTCGGGGTCCATCTCCTCGAGCGGGGGAACGGCGTCGGGACGGGTCAGGACGCGGGTCGGCCCCATCTCGGCGAGCTCGTCGAGGACGCCGAGCGGGTTGACGCCGCGGCGCAGGGTGTCGGGTCCCGGGCGGAGCGAGACCCGATAGAAGGGCTTGCCGGGCGGATGGAGCGGGAGTTCCGGGGCGAGCGCTTCCTCGGCGGCGGCCTTGGCCTTCTTCGATCGCGACGGACGCTTCGGCTTGGGCGCGGGGTCTCCGTCGGCGGCGGCCGGCTTCTTTCGCCCACGCGGCGCGGGCTTGGAGGGCGGCGGTTCCATCGACGGAACCGGCTGCGTCGGATAGATCGGCGCGGCGGGAGGCTCTTTGGGGGCGGGCTTTGCGGTCGAAGTCGCTCCGGGTGACCGAGGCTCGTCCTGGAGGAGTCGCTCGAGGCGTCGCACCAGTTCCATGGGAGCCGGGATCGGGGATCGTGCAGCCTCGGCCTCGACGGCGGCCGAGAGGTGGTCGCGACCGTCGAGCAAGGTGCTGATCACGTCGGAGTCGACCGAGAGCACGGTGGTGCGGATCCGGTCGAGCACCGCTTCGATCAAGTGCGTGAACTCGGCGATCGCGCCCAGGCCGACCATCGCGGCCGCCCCTTTGATGCTGTGGGCGGCCCGGAATGTCTTGTCGAGGTGCGCGCGGTCGCCCTGCAACCGCTCGAGATCCATCAACCCCTCTTCGAGAGAGAGGAGGAGCTCGCGGGCTTCCTCGAAGAACATGTCCTTGAAGCGATCGTCAGGAGTCAACGGCTCGGCCCCCTCATCCGAGTTCTCGCTACGGTCGATACGAGCGTCAGCATGGGTGCAATCGATCACTGATGTGGGCGAGGCACTCCCCGAGTCGACTCCATTCTTCCCTGAATTCGCAGCTTAGCCAACCCGGCGGCGAGAGAATCGTGCAAAGTGATCGAAAGCGATCTCACCGCGGCAGTGCACGCTTGATCCAGCGACGGAGTTGATCGGGCTCGGCGGGCTTGGTGATCCAGCCGGTGACCGGTTGCCGGCGCTCGGCGTCGACATCGGTCGGCTTGCGGGAGGAGAGGACCAGGATCGGAAGGAATCGATACCCCGGCATCTCGCGAACCGCGGCGGCGAGGGACAATCCGTCGAGGTTCGGCATCTCGAGGTCGGTGAGCAGCAAGTCGAATTGCGACTCGGCCAGCACCTGGAGCGCGATATCGCCGTCGGCGACGGAAACGACCTTCAGCTCCTCGTCGGTCAGTTGTTCGGCGACCCAGCGCCTGACCGCGGCGCTGTCGTCGGCATGGAGAATGGTCTTTCCCATGAGCGGCTGGGGCGTTCCGACTCCGATTCGGAGACTGGATCGGTCCTTGGCGACGATCGCACGACCTTACGAGGAACCGATCCGCTGAACGAGCGAACGTCAGAGCGAGCAAGCGGTCGACCGCTGCGGAGACAGAACCTTGCGGGACTCCCTCAACAGTACGAGTCGGTCACGGAGTCGAGCCATTCCTCCAGGCCCGAGCGTTGAGCGATCTCTCGGCAGACGCGCGGCACATGAACGAAGCGAATCCTTCGGTCGGCCTTGCGGCCGGAAGCGATCAACGCGATGAGGAGTTGGAGGCCGGCGATATCCCAGGGGCCGGACGTCTCGAGGTCGACCGACAGGTCGGTCCCCTCGGAGAGAGCGAGCAGCAGGGTCTCTCGGAGTTCGTTCGACTCGTACAGGGTGATCGGCCCGGAGAGCTGGACGAGATGAACCGAATTCTCCGAGGCGTTCATGGTTCGACTCGCGGAGAGACCCATTGCCCACAACCGTCGTCCATTCTACCACGTCGCAGCGGGGAGAGACGGCGGAGCGTCATTCTTTGGGATATTGGAGGACGACCATGTTGATGTCGTCGGCCGGGGAGCCTGGGAAGGTGTGCTTGGTGACCGCCTTCTCGACTTCCTCGAGGATCGTCGCCGGGTCGGCCCCGATGTTGGCCTCGAGAATCTCCTTGAGCCGCGGTTCGCCGAAGCAGACGTCGGCGGGGTCCATGGCGTCGGGCAGACCGTCGGTGTAGATGATCAGCGTCTCTCCCGGCATCAGCCGGTCGGTCGCTCCCGAAGTGCCGTCGACCATGCCGACCCCGAGCAGTCCGGGATTCGACTCCAGATTCCGCGTTCCCGAGGGGCCGAAGATGATCGCGGGCGGATGGCCGACGCCCGCGAACCGGAGCAGACCGGTCTCTTCGTCGGCGATCAGGTAGAAGCCGGTGCAGAAGTAACCCTCGGGGAAATACTGCTCGAGAGCGGTGTCGAGGCCCGCGAGCAGCTCGCCCGGCTCCATGACGGCGATCGAGAGCCCGGCCGCGAGCGCTTTGACCATGCCCGAGAGCATCGCCGAATTGACGCCGTGGCCCGAGACGTCGGCGACGAGCACGCCCAGCCGGTTGTCGTCGAGACGATAGAAGTCGTAGACGTCGCCGCCGAGCTGGTTCGCGGGGGTGTACTTCACGGCCGAGGTGAGCACGCCGCGCTTGCGGGGCGGCCTCGGCATCAGGGCCCTCTGGACCTTTCGCGCGAGCTCGAGCTCGAAGTGGAGCTTCTTGTGGGCCGCCTCGAGCTGGAAGTTGCGGGTCGCGAGCTCGCGGCTCATGTCGGCGATGCGGAAGTGAGCACGAATTCGGGCGAAGAGCTCGTCGATGTCGCCGGGGCTCTTCGGCTTCTGGATGTAGTCGTCGGCACCGGCGTCGAGCCCCTCGACCTTTCGGCTCGACTCTCCGAGGGTGGTGAGCATCAGAACCGGGATCGAGCGGAGATCCTTCTCGGCCTTGACGGCGCGGCAGAAGCCGGGGCCGTCGAGGTCGGGCATCTCGAAGTCGGAGAGGATCAGCTCGGGGACGGGTTCTTCGCGGACCTTGACGAGTCCGTCGTTGCCGTCGACCGCCGTCTTGACCTCGTAGCCCTGGTCGGTCAGGAGCGAAGAGATCATCCGCCGCATCGTCGAGCTGTCTTCGACCAACAGGATACGACGCCCCGCCATGCGAACAGCCTCCCTCGAATCGACCGATCTTCGGCTCGACGCCGACCCGACGCGTCGAGCGACGCGGGCGGCGAAGAGTCCCCACACCATAAGGAGGCGCGCGGCGGGTTGTCCAGTCGACAGGATGGCCGGCGCGGGTTTTCGGCGGCATCGGGGAGGCGGCGACTCTCGCCGTTCGAGCATTCCAACATCGGGGGCGTCACGGCGAGCGGCGGGCCGAAGCGCGGACCCGCACGCGCTCGAGCAGTCGAGTCGCGAGATCGCCGCCCGGCTCCAGCGTTTCGTGTCCAGGCTCGTCGGGGGCGACGAGATGAATCGTGTGCCGACCTTCCCGAACCGTCCGAAAGTCGTTCGCCGCGACGAGATCGACCCGGTTCGCGATCGCCGAGGCGCGGGCGACCTCCACGAGCCGCTCGACCGAGACGTCGGAGAGCAGCTTGAAGCCGACGCGGTAGGCCGAGGGAGCCCAGTCGGCCACGCTGCGGATCACTTTTTGAGTCCGCCGGCAGCGGATCACGAGCTCCTCGGCGTCGGAGCTGAGTTTGCCGGATGCAGGCTCGGGCTCGTAGTCGGAGACGGCCGCGGCGAGGAAGACGACGTCGACCGCCTCTCCGCGAAGGATCGATTCGAGTTCGTGCGCGTACTCGCCGACGGTGCCGTTGGGCAGGACGCGCGGTTCGTAACGGCTGGACAAGGCACGAAAGCGGCGGCCGACCTCGAGAACGCGCGCGGACTCGCGCTCGAGGTCGGGTGCGGCCGGATCGAAGCGGAGCGCCTGCTCGAAGGGCGCGGCGGCCTGAGGCGTGCGGAGGTGGATCACGCGGTCGCCCGCGGCGAGCGAGGATTCGGCGAGCGCGGCGGCGAATCGCCCGGTCGAGACGTTCGTGATTCGCCGGACGTCGTCGATCGGAGCGCTGGTGCCGCCTCCGGTCACGCAGATCGTCGCCATCGAGGAGGTTCCCCTGGAGTGCGCGTGGCTTGCGTCGGCGAACGCGTCTCGCTAGCCTTCGACGTACCGATCCCGGCCCATCGCCAGAGCCTCGTCGAGTCGCTTCCATGCCCACGACCTTCGTGCCGTTCGACCCCGTCGCCCGCGAACTCTTCGAGCAGATCGCGTCGTGGCCGATCTACGACCCGCACTCGCACATCGACCCGCATCGCCCCGCCGCTCGGAATCTCGACGAAGTCCTCGGCTATCATTATTACACGGAACTGGCGCATTCGGCCGGGATGCCCGCCGCGATCGTCGATCCGGCGCTCGACCCCCTCGCTCGCTCACGCGGGCTCGCCGCTCATCTGCACACGATCGACAACACGGTCCAATACTCGTGGCTCGTCGAGATCGCGCGGACCTTTCACGACTTCCCGGAAGGTGCTCCGATCGACGCATCGACGATCGACGACCTCTACCGGCGAGCCGACAAGTCGGCCGACGGCCCCGCATGGGACGCGGAGGTCTGGAATCGCACCCGGCTCGAGGCGGTCTTCCTGACCAACGACTTCGACGATCCGCTCGAAGGCTGGGACACCGCGAAGTACATTCCCTGCCTCCGGACCGACGACCTCGTGCTCAAGCTGCATGAGCCCCGAACGATCGAGCGACTGAAGCGGGCGACCGGGATCGACGTGGTCGACCTCGCGAGTCTGCGGACGGCGATCGGTCGGCTCTTCGAGCACTTCACGTCGCACAACGCCCGCGCGTGCGCGATCTCGCTGCCGCCCGACTTCGTTCCGTCCCCCGGAACTCCGAACTCGGCCGTGACGCCGATTCGTCGAGCGATCTCGGGACTCGACCTCCGTCCCGACGAGCATGCCGAGATCCGGCGCACGGTCTTCTGGATGCTCGCGGAATTCTGCGCGGAGTTCCGCTTGCCGTTCGACCTGATGATCGGTCCGATCCGGAACGTCTACCCCGCGGGAGTCGCCGGCGGGCGCGACCTGTTCGATCGTCGCGTGAGCCTGCACGATTATGCTCGCCTGTTCAACCACTTCTCGAACGTGACCTTCCCGGTCTCGACGCTCTCGCCCGACGCCGGGGGCGAACTCACGGCGTTCGGTTGGATCTTCCCGAACGTCGTGCCGCTGGGGCATTGGTGGTACTCGAACATCCCGCCCTACATCGCCGCCGACCTCCAGGCGCGGTTGCAGGCGGTGCCCAAGACGAAGCAGGTCGGCTACTACTCCGACGCGTACAAGCTCGAATTCGTGCTCCCCAAATTCAACATGTATCGACGGATCCTCGCCGAGACGCTCGCGGACGACTGCATCAAGACGCGCGGGTGGTCGATCGACCGCGCGCTCGAGACGGCGCGGCTCGTGTTGATCGAGAACCCCCGACGGATCTTCGAACGCGTCCGCGGCTGAGATCGAGATCGACGCGGGTTCAAACGTGGATCAGCCGGGCGAGGCGATGCGCGTGGTGCATCGCTTCCCGGAAGATCGGATCGGGCTCGCGGTCGGAGAGTTGGCGACCGACGACCTCGCCGAGTTCGCGGGGGCCGATCGCGGTGGTGCGGGGTGAATTGCCCTCGGCGTCGCTGGTGAGCGCGATTCGATCATCGCGATCGAGCGCGAAGCACATCGACGGCATGCAGGCGGCCTTGGCGCATCCCACGCGAATGCTCTGGAGCGCGGAAGGCCCGGAGGGGCGACGGATCAGCCGGAGGCGGAGCTCGGCTCCCGATCGCGTGGTCATGAGGAACGAGAGTTCTTCGCCCGGAGCGACGCGGTGGGTCTTGGGCGTCCATCCGAGCCGACCCGAGAGCCACCCCGCGATCGCCCAGGCCTGAGTCACCGCGTGGGGACCGTGCTCGATCTCGACCTCGGTGATCGACTCGAGCACGCCCGGGACGACCGTCGGGCAGAGCCCTTCGGCGAGGATCCGTCTCCAGACGCGGATGCGGCGCCAGTTGAGGTCGGACGCGGTCCGCCGGCGCGCGGGGACGTCGCCGGGGCGGTCGAGTCGGTCGAGCCAGGCGTCGAGAGCCGCGACGCCTCGATGGGGCTCGAGCCACTCGTGACTGTCGAAGAGGACCTGCTGAGCCGGCTCGGCGAGTTCGTGGAGCAGGGGACCGGCGAGCGCCGGCGGCGTGCGCACGGCCCACCAGAGGTTCGTAGGCAGGTCGCCGATCAGCAATTCGCGGAGAGCGAAGGGCAAGTGTGCGATCGCCGGTCCGCGGGCCTCGAGCGTGATCTGCTCGGAGACCTGCCGATGGTTGGCGATGTTCCGACGAAGCAGTACGGTCGTGACGAGCGCCTCGTCGCCGGTCGCAGGTTCGGCGATGAGGGAGATCACCCGCGCGGGATGGATCTCGATGATGTCGGGCACGACGGCGTCGATGGCGAGCGCGCGCTCGCGCGAGTCGGAGAAGATGACGAGATTCGACATCCGGGCTCGATGGATCGGGCCGGGGACGAGGTCGTCGGTCGACTCGACCAAGCGCGCGATCGTGGGCTCGACCTCGCGGAGGGGAACGGTCTGGGGCGGGAGTTCCTCGAGCATGCTTCGGGCCGCCATCAGAGGGTCCTCCAGCGTCGACCGTCGGACTCGATGATCCGATCGGCCTCGAGCGGGCCCCAGGTTCCGGCTTGGTATTGCGGAAGGAACCGCGTGTTCGACCGCTGCCAGTGCTCGAGGATCGGCATGACCCACTGCCAGGCGGCCTGAACGGCGTCGCGGCGCATGAAGAGCGTCGCGTCGCCGGCCATGACGTCGAGGAGGAGTCGCTCGTAGGCCTCGGGAGTCGACCCGCCGAAGCTCGAGCTGTAGCTGAACTCCATCTTCACCGGATAGATCCGCACCTTCGGACCGGGCAGCTTCGATGCGATCCGAAGCGCGACGCCTTCCTCGGGCTGGACGCGGATCGAGAGGACGGTAGGCTCGAGCGGCACCGAGCGATGCTGGTTGAAGAGCACCTGCGGGACATCCTTGAACTGGATCGCGACCTCGCTCGAACGCTTGGGGAGCCGCTTGCCCGTTCGCAGGTAGAAGGGAACGCCGGCCCAGCGCCAGTTGTCGATGAAGAGCCGCAGGGCGACGAACGTCTCGGTGGTGATGTTGGGCGGGACGGGCTGATTCCGCTTCGAGAAGAAGTCGATGACCTCGTGGCGATAGCTCGGCACGCGAACCCCGTCGATGTCGCCGTCGATGTACTGGGCGCGGACGACCGAGTCGTCGATGCGCTGCGGGTCGATCGGGCGCAGGCAGCGGAGCACGCCGACCTTGGCGTCGCGAACGACGTCGGGCTGGAGCGACCAAGGCGGCTCCATCGCGGTCATGCAGAGCACCTGGAGGAGGTGGTTCTGGAGCATGTCGCGCAGGGCGCCGATGCCCTCGTAGTAGCCGATCCGGCTCCCGGTGGCCTCGCCCGACTTCGGGTCGTACTGCGTGAGACCGTCCTCCTCGGCGACCGTGATCTGGACGTGGTCGATGTACTTCTGATTCCAGAGCGGCTCGAAGATGCTGTTGGCGAATCTCAGGACCAAGAGGTTCTGAACGGTCTCCTTGCCGAGATAATGGTCGATGCGATAGGTTTGCGACTCTTCAAATGCTTGTGCGACCGATGCGATCACCGCCTCGGCGCTTTCGAGGTCGTGCCCGATCGGCTTCTCGACGATCACTCGGGTGAATGCGGTCGGCTCCGCGGCGGACGATACCATTCCGGCCGCCTGGAGACGGCTCACGGCTTCGGAGACCATGCCCGGAGGGATGGAGAGGTAGAAGACGCGCGCGGCGGGGATGCCGAACTGTTGGTCGACTGCGCGGAGCTTGGCGTCGAGGAGCTGATAGGCTCGGAGGTCGTTGAAGCTGCCCTCGACGTAGAAGAGCGAACGGGCGAGATCGTTCCAGTGCGCCTCGTCGAGCGGCTGCCTGGAGAATCGCTCGATCCCGTCGCGGGCGCGGGCTCGAATCCACTCGTCGGGGTCGCCTTGACTGCCGATCCCGAAGCCGACCACGGCGAAGTGCGACGGCAGGACGCCGTCGGCGTTGAGGTTGTACACCGCCGGGATCAGCTTGCGCCAGGAGAGATCTCCCGCCGCGCCGAAGATCACGAGGACGCACGGCTTGGGCGCCAGCATGTCGTTCATGCCGGCGGTGAGCGGATTCTCGAGCACGACCTCGGACATGCGGCCTCCGGAACGTAGGGCGAGTCGAGAAAGAGGGAGATCCCGCGATGCAGTGCGATCTCAGCCGCCGGCGGGCCGTTCGACGTGGCCGCCGAATTTGTTCCGCATCGCCGAGAGCACCTTCTCGGCGAAGGTGTGCTCCTGACGAGAGCGGAACCTCGCGTAGAGCGAGGCGGTGAGCACCTCGGCGGGCGTCGCGCTCTCGACCGCCGCCATCACCGTCCACCGGCCCTCGCCGGAATCCTGGACGAAGCCGGTGTAGCCCTGAAGGCCGGGATCTTCGATCAGGGCCGCCGCCGTGAGGTCGAGCAGCCAGCTTCCGACGACGCTCCCGCGCCTCCAGACCTCGGCGATCTCGGCGACGTCGAGGTCGTACCGCAACTCGGGCGGGAACTCGGTGGAGGCGGCGTTGCGGAAGATGTCGAACCCTTCGGCGTAGGCCTGCATCAGGCCGTACTCGATGCCGTTGTGGACCATCTTGACGAAGTGCCCTGCGCCGGAGGGTCCGCAATGGAGCCAGCCCTCTTCGGCCGTCCCTTTGGCTTCGGGGCGACCGGGAGTGCGCGGAAGGTCGCCACGTCCGGGGGCGAGCGTTCTCAGGATCGGTTCGATCACCCGCACCGCTTCGTCCTCGCCGCCGACCATCAGGCAGTAGCCGCGCTCGAGGCCCCAGACGCCGCCGCTGGTTCCGACGTCGACGTAATGCACGCCGCGACCGCGGAGCAGCCCGGCTCGACGCACGTCGTCCTTGTAGTACGAATTGCCGCCGTCGATCACTATGTCCCCGGGTTCGAGGAGTCCGGCGAGTTCCTCGACGGTCGCCTCGGTCGGCGCTCCGGCGGGGACCATGATCCAGACCACGCGAGGCGCCGAGAGTTTCGCGACGAGGTCGGCCAGCGACTTGGATCCCGTCGCTCCGTCGGCCGCCAGCCGGCTCACGCTCTCCTCGCTGCGGTCGTAGACGACGCAGGCGTGGCCGCCATTCATGAGCCGCCGAACCATGTTGCCGCCCATTCTGCCGAGTCCGACCATGCCGAGCTGCACGGAGCACTCTCCTCTCGAGCGGCCGCGGCGAGGGCCGACGCATCGCGTCGTTACGTGTCCTCCGACCACCGCGCCGGATCAGTCTGACGAACATCCGCATGGCGTGCAAGCGAGTCGGGCGGCCGCGGCTTGCCCGACTCGGTCGCGCGGCGGTAGGCTCGTCGAAACGGTTGTCGAAGCTGCTGGAGAGCGAGGTCGAACGTGGTCGAATCGGCGGTGACCCTGGGGCGTCTGCGGCTCGAGAATCCCGTGCTGGTCGCGTCGGGGACGTTCGGCTACATCCGCGAAGCGGCCGCCTTCTTCGACGTCTCGATCTTGGGCGGCGTCATCCCCAAGACCGTCACCTTTCGCCCCCGCGCGGGGAATCCCACCCCGCGCACCGTCGAGACCGCCGCCGGATTGCTCAACGCCATCGGACTCGACAACGACGGCATCGACCACTTTCGCGAGCACCATCTGCCCCACCTCCGCACGCTCCGAACCGCCGTCATCCCCAACGTCGCGGGCGAGAGCGCGGATCAGTTCGTCGAAATGGCCGCGATGCTCGAAGACGAGCCCGGTCTCGCCGCGATCGAGCTCAATCTCTCCTGTCCCAACGTCTCCCACGGCCTCGACCTCGGGATCGACCCCGACGCCGTGGGCGACGTCGTCGCGCGGTGCCGCTCGGCGTGTCGATTGCCGATCATCGCCAAGCTCACTCCGAACGTCACGCACATCGTGCCGATCGCCCGCGCCGCTCGGGACGCCGGGGCCGACGCGGTCTCGCTCGTGAACACGTTTCGAGGGCTCGCGGTCGACTGGCGACGCCGGCGGCCGATCCTCGCCTTCGATACCGGCGGATTGAGCGGCCCGGCGATCAAGCCGCTCGCGCTTCGGATCGTTTGGGAAGTCGCCCGAGCTCTCCCCGACCTTCCCATCATCGGGATCGGCGGCATCTCGACTGCCGACGATGCGCTCGAATTCCTGGTCGCCGGTGCATCCGCCATCCAAGTCGGCACCGCGACGTTCGCCGACCCCACCGCGGCCGGGCGGATGCCCGCCGAGATCGCGTCGAAACTCTCGGAGATCGGCGCCCGCTCGGTCACCGAGGTGGTCGGGTCGCTCGTGTCGAACCGCGTTTGACTCGGTAGAGCTTCCCCCGGATCTTGCCGAACTCGACGCACTCCGCCTCGATCGGTTCCTCGTCGCAGCGCAATCCCCGCGTTTCGAGCTCTTCGGGGAACGACTCGGCGGCGACGCGATAGGGATTCGAGATCAGGGCGACGCCGTCGGCCTCGAGCCGCGCGGCGAGTACGTCGGCCACCAACGGCACCAGCCGGCGTTCATAGAGGACGTCGGCTCCCAAGATCGTGTCGAAGGCCGGACCGATCGGCGAGCGCCAATCGAACCGCTCGACCGCGAACCGATCCTCGGGGACGCCGTTCGCCCGGGCGCTCTCGGCGGCGAAGGCGAGGGGGGCGTCGTCGTAGTCGGTGAAGACGACTCGCGCACCCCGGGTCGCGGCGACCAATCCGGTCAATCCGAGGCCGCAACCGATCTCGAGGACGCGCGTGTCGGGAGCGAGCGGCTCCCGCGCGACCGCCTCGGCGAGCAGGAACGCCCCCGGCCAGAGGTAGGCCCAGTAGGGCATGTAGTCGTCGCGGGCATTGAGCGCGAGGACGTCCGGCGCGTCGAGCAGGCGGTCGGGATCGGCCGGCCTCGCCAGGCGAATCGAACGGCCGGCGACCTCGATGGTCTCGATTCGGGTCGGCCCTTGGTAGTCCGTCTTCACGTTCGTTCGTTCTCGGTTCCCGGAATCGTGTGAAAACGCAGTCGAAATCCTTTGACGCTCGCCGTCGGGCAGGACTATAATGCTGCGGTTGAGATTCAATCTCAATTCGCGGGCGTGAGTCGATCATCCCTCGCCCGTCCTTCCTCCGCGACGCTCCCCGAGGAAAGGGGATTCCTCCATGACGCGACCCACCTTCCGGCTGCTCTCGATCGCTTTCTCTCTCCTTGGTGCGGCGGCTGCCTGCCGAGCGGGGGACGTCGTGGGCAAGGTCGAGATGTCCGCGACCTGTGCCACGATCGCGAGCCCGGCCGTCGTCACGCTCGAGCCGATCGACAAGGGCACGCCGATCGACGCGACTCGCGTCGGCGGAGCGGCCGAGGTTGCGCTCGTCCATCAGCAGGGGCTGCAGTTCGAGCCGCGCGTCCAAGCGGTGGTGGTCGGGCAAACGGTGCGGTTCACCAACGACGACAACGAGACCCACAACGTCCATATCTTGACTCCGGGAGCGTCGTTCAACCAGACGATGGCTCCCAACCGTCCGGTCGACTATGTGACCGACAAGCCCGGCGTCCTGCGTCTGGCGTGCGATATCCACAGCCACATGCGCGGGTTCATCGTGGTGAGCCCCACGCAATGGTTCTCGATCGTCAAGAACGGGCGTTTTCGCCTCGACGCCGTGACCCCCGGTCGCTATCGCATGGTCGTCTGGCACGAGATGGGCGAGAGCAGCACGAGCGAGATCACCGTGGCCGACGATCGCCTCGACGTCGGCACGATCGCCCTGAAGAGCAACGAGCCGACGCTCGTCGCCGGAGCTCCGACCCCTGTTCGGGCCTGGTCCGAGGTGATCGATCGGATCAGCGTGAAGCTCGCGGAATCCCGGGCGTTCGCCAAGCGGTCGAGCGGAGCCGCCAAAGCCCGGAAAATCGCCGAGGACGCCTACTGGGACGAGTTCGAGTCGTCCGACATGGAGACGGCCGTTCGTGCCCAACTCGGGTTCCAGGTCGCCGGTGAGATCGAGGGCCATTTTCGCGACTTTCGGTACGCGATCCGTGACCTGGCTCAGTCCAAGGCGACGCCGGAAGCGGTGGTCGACCGTTCGCGTTCGCTCCTGCTCGCTCTGTACAAGGCGGCCGATGAGTTGAATCGAGCGGGGATCACCGATCGAACCAAGCTGCCGAACGTCCTCGGGGCCTCCGCCGCGATCAACGTCTCGACCGACGCCGACGACGTGACCGCCAAGAAGCGCGTCCTCGCCGACGCCTTCACCGCGATTCAGGCCTTGGCCGACGCTCCCGACGCTTCCGAAGCCGCCTCTTCGATGACCTCGGCCTATTTCGACGCCTTCGAACCGATCGAGCGGATCCTTCTCGCGCGTCGCCCGCAAGATGTCCGCCCTCTGGAGATTCGCTTCAATGCGATCCGCGGCGAGATCGTGTCGGGACTGCGGGGCGAGGAGCTTGCATCGAAGCTCGACGGCCTCCGGTCCGACGTCGCCGTGGCTCTCGACAAGGCGACCCTCTCCTCGAGTGGGTTCCTCCCCGCGTTCGTCGCCTCGCTCGTGACGATCGTCCGCGAAGGCGTCGAGGTCATCCTGATCCTCACCATGCTCGTTGCCTTGCTCGTCAAGACGGGACGGATCTCTGCCTTGCCGGCGATCCGCTGGGGCGTCGGGCTCGCCGCCGTCGCCAGCCTCTTGACCGCCGTCGCTTTGCAATTCCTCGTTGCCGGGGTTCAGGGGCGTGCTCGCGAGACCGTCGAGGGGATCGTTCTCCTCGTCGCCTCGGGCGTCCTCTTCTACGTCAGCTATTGGCTGATCTCCCAGAGCGAAGCCAAGCGCTGGACCGACTTCCTCAAGCGGCAAGTTTCCGACGGCGCTCGTGCCGGCGCGATGGGAACCTTGGGCCTCACCGCCTTCCTCGCGGTCTACCGCGAGGGTGCCGAGACCGCCCTGATGTATCAGGCGATGATCGCGGGCCACCGCGACTCGCGCGTGGGCATGCTCGGCCTCCTCGCCGGGGTCGTCGTCGGCATCATGATCCTCGCCGTGATCTATCGCTTGCTCAAGACGAGTTCCGTTCGCCTTCCGCTCCAGTCGTTCTTCAAGATCACCGGCGCTCTGCTCTTTGCGATGTCGGTGGTCTTCGCCGGGCACGGCGTCTTCGAGTTGCAGCAGGCCGGCTTCCTTCGAGTGACGGAGGCTCGCTGGATGGCGGGTGTCGACCTCGCCTGGCTCGGCGTTTATCCGAACCTCCAGGCGCTGGCGGTGCAAGGCCTGCTGGTGGGGGGCGCCCTCGTTTCACTCCTCTGGCCGATGTTCGACCGTCGTAGCACGATTGCCGAGTCGAACGCGGGCGGCAAGCGCTCCGAACCGGCCGGGGCCGCGGTCTGAGGCGACCGGCCCGACGCACGGCCGAGCCCGCGGAGCATCGCCACCGCCCACGGCGAGCCCTCCGCCGGAAGCGATTCGAGACACATTCGACATTTTCCCGGGAGTTCCATGATCATGGGTTGGCGCGGGCCGTTGACTGCGTTGGCGATCCTGGGCGGGGTTGCCTTGATCCTCATTCTCAACATCGAACCCGGCGGCGATTCGGGGAAGGGTGGTGCCGCGAGCCCCACAACGCCCAAGCTCGCACCCGAGCAGTCCGCCGGCACGACGGTCACCCCGGGGCGGCCGCTCGAGCATCCGATCGGCGACGAGGTGGTCAAGAACCAGATCCAGATCGCCGCGGTCTGGCTCGCCTCCGTCGGAATGGACGGTCAACCGATCAGCGAAGCGCAATCGATGATCCACCTCGAGGCGGATGTCCGCTCGACCGCGAACAATCCGAACGGCTTCGCCAAGGACGAGTTCATCCCTTACCTCAAGGTGAAATATGAACTCGTGCCGGCGGGCACGAATCGCCCGATTCAGGCGGGCGAGATGTTGCCGATGGTGGCGTTCGACGGGCTCCACTACGGTGCGAACATCGACCGACCCGCTCCCGGGACCTATCGCTTGATCTATCGGATCGATCCCCCGTCGGCGGGCGGTCTCGGTCGCCATTCCGATCCGGTCACCGGCGTCGCGCCTTGGTGGGATCCATTCACGGCCGAGTTCGAGTGGACGGTCGGCGCGGATTGACCCCGTGCGTCGAGGCCCGGCCCTCTCGCGAGCCTGGAGACGCTCGTTCGAGGGAAGGCGGGGGGCAGGCCTTTCCCTCGCGACGCGAGACCGTATACTCGACCCCAATCGCGTCGCCCCGGCGCGGGGGGATGGGGTCGAGAGGCTTCTCGCATGGAAGGCAACACCGATCGGGATGTATCCGCGCCGGCGATCGGGAGGCGGTCCCGTTCCGGAGCCGCTCCGCGATCCATTCCCAAGGGGCGGGTCGTCGATCCCCGCGACCGCGAGGAGCTCGACCGGATTCTCGGGATGGAGGTACCGCGTCGCGACCTCTTGATCGAGACGCTGCACCGCCTCCAGGACGCGTGCGGATCGCTCTCTCTGGGCATGATCGCAGCGCTCGCCGAGCGGATGTCGCTCGCGATGGTCGAGGTCTACGAGACTGCGACCTTCTACGCTCACTTCGACGTCGTTCACGACGGCGAGGCCCCCCCACCGCCCTTGACGATCCGCGTTTGCGACAGCCTGTCGTGTGAACTCGCCGGTGCCTGGAGCCTGCTCGAGGAACTCGCTTCCGAGCCGAGTCTCTCGAGGGTCTGTCGAGTGGTCCGCGCGCCTTGCGTCGGCCGCTGCGAATCCGCGCCGGTCGCGGTCGTGGGCAAGCGAGCGATCGACCGAGCCGATGTTGCCGCGGTGGTCGCCGCGGTTCACTCGGGCGAGGTCGAGGCGGTGATCCCCGTATTCGAGGATCTCGACCAATATCGGTCTCGAGGCGGCTATGCGGCGCTCGGGCGCTGTCGGACGGGCGAACTCACTCGCGAGGAAGTCGTCGACCGGCTCGACCGCTCGGGCTTGCGCGGGTTGGGAGGCGCGGGCTTCAAGTCGGGGATGAAGTGGAAGCTCGTGCTCCAGTCGCCCGGGCCGCGGTATGTGGCGATCAACGCCGACGAAGGCGAGCCGGGCACGTTCAAGGACCGCGTCTACCTCGAGACGGCTCCGCATCGTTTTCTCGAGGGGTTGCTGATCGCGGCGTGGGCGGTCGAAGCGGATGCCGCATATATCTACCTGCGCGATGAGTATCCGCATGTTCGCTCGATCCTGAGTGCCGAGGTCGGTCGTCTGGAATCCGAAGGGATCGCCGCACACGGATTCATTCATCTGAGGCGCGGCGCCGGGGCCTACATCTGCGGCGAAGAGACGGCGATGCTCGAGAGCCTCGAGGGCAAGCGCGGGTTGCCGCGACACAAGCCGCCGTTTCCGACTCAGGTCGGTCTCTTCGGCCGGCCGACCTTGATCCACAACGTCGAGACCGTCTACTGGCTCCGCGACCTGATCGAGCGCGGGCCGGAGTTCTGGTCGGGGCAGGGACGGAACGGTCGAACCGGTTTGAGATCGTACTCGGTGTCCGGTCGAGTCGTCTCGCCCGGCGTGAAGCTCGCGCCCGCGGGGACGACGGCCCGCGAGTTGATCGAAGAGTATTCCGGCGGCATGCTCGAGGGGCACCGGTTCGTCGGATATCTTCCCGGAGGCGCCTCGGGCGGGATCCTGCCGGCGAGTCTCGCCGACCTCCCGCTCGACTTCGGCACGCTCGAAGCCCACGGTTGCTTCATCGGCTCGGCCGCAGTGATCGTGCTCTCGGATCGCGACGATCTCCGCGCGGTCGCGCGGAATCTCCTGCGGTTCTTCGAGGACGAGAGCTGCGGTCAGTGCACGCCGTGTCGGTGCGGGACCGAGAAGGCGGTTCAACTCATGAGCCGCGACTCCTGGGATCTCCCCTTGCTGCTCGAACTCTCCGCCGCGATGCGCGACGCCTCGATCTGCGGTCTGGGACAGGCCGCGATGAATCCCGTGTTGTCGCTCGCTCGACACTTCCCGGAGATCCTCCGATGAACGACGCGCGCGAGGTCGGCTTCGAACTCGACGGTCGACCTGTGTCGGCTGCACCCGGCGAGTCGATCTGGGAGGTCGCCCGACGGCTCGGCGTTGAGATCCCTCACCTCTGCCATCGACCCGAACCCGGCTATCGGTCGGACGGAAACTGCCGCGCCTGCATGGTCGAGATCGAGGGCGAGCGGGTGCTGGCGGCATCGTGCATCCGCAAGCCGACTCCCGGGATGAAGGTGTCGACGTGCAGCCCGCGCGCCGAATCGGCGCGACGGATGATCTTCGAGCTCCTGCTCGCGGATCAACCCGCCCTCGAACAGGCCCACGACCCGAAGTCGGCGTTCCTCGGGTGGTCGCGCCGCGTGGGAATCGAGAAGAGCCGTTTCCCCGCTCGGCACCATGCGCCGCCGGCCGCCGACCGCAGTCACCCCGCCATGGCGGTGCATCTGGATTCGTGCATTCATTGCAACCTCTGCGTGCGAGCCTGCCGAGAGGTCCAGGTGAACGACGTGATCGGAATGAGCGGCCGCGGTTCGCACGCGCGCATCGTCTTCGACATGGCCGATCCGATGGGGCGATCGACATGCGTGGCCTGCGGAGAATGCGTCCAGGCCTGTCCCACCGGCGCGCTCTTTCCGGCGACGCGGCTCGACGAGTCGGGGCTCGCTGTTCAGGGTGAGGAACGCGCGGTCGAGAGCGTCTGCCCCTATTGCGGCGTCGGCTGTCGGCTCGCTTTTCACGTCGTCGACGAGCGGATTCTCTACGTCGAGGGCCGCAACGGACCGGCGAATCACAACCGGCTCTGCGTCAAGGGACGCTTTGGATTCGACTATGTCCAAAACAATGAGCGATTGACGCAACCCTGGATCCGCCGCCCCGACGCCCCGAAGCGAGCCGACGATCTCGTGGATCCCCGCGATCCCTCGAGCCGGTTTCGCCCCGCGAGTTGGGAAGAAGCGCTCGATGCGGCCGCCGCGGGATTCGCCCGGATCCGCGACGCCCACGGCCCGCGCTCGCTCGCGGGCTTCGGCTCGGCCAAGGGGTCGAACGAAGAGGCTTACCTCTTCCAGAAGCTGGTGCGGACGGGATTCGGATCCAATAATGTCGACCACTGCACTCGGTTGTGCCACGCGTCGTCGGTCGCCGCCTTGCTCGAGACGATCGGCTCGGGCGCGGTCACGGCGCCGTTCGAGGAATGCGCTCGTTCCGAGGTGATCCTCGTCATCGGTGCAAACCCGACGGTGAATCACCCCGTCGCCGCGACGTTCATCAAGAACGCCGCCAAGCGCGGGGCGACCTTGATCGTCGCCGATCCGAGAGGCCAGGCGCTCAGCCGGCACGCGCGCTACAAGCTCCGATTTCGACCGGGGACCGACGTCGCGTTGCTCAATGCGATCATTCACGTGATCATCGAAGAGGGCCTCTACGATCGAGGCTATGTCGACCGGTTCACGGAAGGCTTCGATGCGCTCGCCGAGCGGATCCGGCCGTTCAGCCCCGAGGCGATGGCGCCGCTCTGCGGAATCGACGCGGCGACGCTCCGCGAGGTCGGTCGAACCTTCGGCCGCGCCGAGTCGGCGATGATCTTCTGGGGCATGGGGATCTCGCAACATATCCACGGTACCGACAATTCTCGATGCCTGATCTCGCTCGCGCTCATCACGGGCAACGTCGGCCGCCCCGGCTCGGGCCTGCATCCGCTCCGCGGCCAGAACAACGTCCAGGGCGCATCGGACGTCGGTCTCATCCCCATGATGTATCCCGACTACCAGCGCGTCGCCAAACCCGAGACGCGGCGCTTCTTCGAAGATCTCTGGGGACGCGAACTCGACCCCAACCCGGGGCTCACGGTCGTTGAGATCATGGACGCGGTCGCGAGGCGCGAGATCCGGGGGCTCTACATCATGGGCGAGAACCCCGCGATGTCCGACCCCGACGTCGCTCACGCCCGCCAGGCGCTCGCGACCCTCGACCACCTGGTCGTCCAAGAGATCTTCCTCACCGAGACCGCCTTTCACGCCGATGTGATCCTGCCCGCATCGGCGTTTCCCGAGAAGCTCGGCACTTTCACGAACACCGACCGACGCGTCCAACTCGGGCGGCCCGCCGTCCGGCCCCCAGGCGAGGCGCGGCAGGACCTCGAGATCCTTCAGGAACTGGCGCGTCGGCTCGGGCTCGACTGGTCCTACCGTGGACCGGCCGACGTCTACGCAGAAATGCGTCGTTCGATGCCGACGCTTGCGGGCATTTCGTGGGAACGCCTCGAGCGCGAAGGCGCGGTCACTTATCCCTGCGACGACGAACGCGAGCCGGGGAGGGCGATTCTCTTCGCGGACGGTTTCCCCACCGAGTCGCGGCGAGGCAAGCTCGTGCCCGCGAATGTGACGCCGCCGGATGAGGTCCCCGACGACGAATACCCGTTCATCCTCTCGACCGGCCGACAGCTCGAACACTGGCACACGGGAGCCATGACGCGCCGCGCGACGGTGCTCGACAGGATCGAGCCGGGTCCGACGGTTCAGATCCACCCGAGCGACCTCGAGAGGATGGGCCTGAAGCCGGGTGACCCGGTACGCGTCTCGACGCGACGCGGCTCGATCGAATTGGCGACTCGAGCCGATCGAGACACCAACCCCGGCTTGATCTTCATCCCGTTCGCCTACTTCGAGGCCGCCGCGAATCTGCTCACCAACCCGGCGCTCGATCCGTTCGGCAAGATCCCCGAGTTCAAGTTCTGCGCGGCAAAGGTCGAACCGGTCGCGTCCCGATCCGCGGAGCCTGCTCCCCGCGCCTAAACCGTGGGCCTCGTGTCGGTTCGGCCTCTCACTTGACTTGTCTCGTCCGCCCGGTATAAAGGATTACCCGCGAGCCGAAGTGGCGGAATTGGCAGACGCGCTAGGTTCAGGTCCTAGTGGGCTAACCATGCCCGTGGAGGTTCAAGTCCTCTCTTCGGCACTTGTGAAGAAAGGACTTAGGGCGAAACACCCTAGGTCCTTTTCTTTTTCCCCATCGCCTTTTGGGGAAATTTTGGGGAAACTACTTCCCTGGCGTTGAGGTCGCGTTGCCCTGCCCGGAGGCAACCGATGGCGTCTCTCGAGAAGCGGAACCAGACCTACCGGATTGTCTTCATGTATGGCGGGAAGCGTCACGGCTTCTCGCTCGGGACCGGCGACAGACGAGAGGCCGAGAGCCTCGCCGGGGGCGTCGAGAAGGTTCTCATGCGCCTCGAGCAAAAGCTGCTCAAACTCCCTCCCGGCGTGGACATCGTGGCGTTCGTCCAAAACGACGGGCGGATCGAGGAGCCCGAGGCACCTCCTGCAGCGGACCCCGTGACCTTCGCTCAATTCCGGGACCGCTACCTCGCCACCCATGAGGGTGGGGCGATGGAAAACAATAGCCTCGTCACAGTCCGCATCCACCTGAGCCATCTCGCCAAGACGCTTGGCGAGCGTTTTCCGATGGCATCGCTAACGGCGGCTGACCTCCAACGCCATATTGCGCGGCGTTCGGCCATGAAGGGGGCGCGGGGCAGACGGCTCAGTCCGGCCACCATCCGAAAAGAACTTGCCAGCTTTCGTGCCGCCTGGAATTGGGCGACGCACATGGGCATCGTCGCCGGGAGTTTCCCCAATCGGGGGTTGGTTTTCCCCAAGACCGACGAGAAGCCCCCGTTCATGACCTGGCAGGAGATCGAACGGCGGATCCAGGTCGGTGGGTTGTCCGACGCCCAGATCGCGGAACTCTGGGATGCCCTTTTCCTCACCTTGCCCGAAATCGAAGACCTTCTAACCCTCGTTCAGTCGACGGCTCGGCAGCCCTGGATTTACCCGATGATCCTCTTCGCCGCGCACACAGGAGCGCGACGGTCCGAGATGATTCGGGCTCAGATCGCCGATGTCGATTTCGAAGGGGGGACCATCCTCATCCGCGAGAAAAAGCGTTCGCGCGGGCAACGAACAACACGTCGCGTACCGCTCTCGTACCGGTTGGCGCGCGTGCTCAAGGACTGGATCGAACACCATCCCGGTGGTCAGTGCCTGTTCGGCCAAGCCGAGACCGTCGTCCACAGCAAGACGAAGCGGGCCGGCTCGTCACCCTTGACGAGGGACGAAGCCCACGACCATTTCAAGCGGACGCTCGCGGGAAGCAAGTGGAAGGTGATTCGCGGCTGGCACGTTCTCCGGCACAGTTTCGCGAGCAACTGCGCCGCGCGCGGGGTCGACCAACGCTTGATCGATTCCTGGCTCGGACACACGACGGAGATCCGGAAGCGCTATCTTCACCTGATTCCGAGCAACGAGAGCACCGCGCTGCGCTCGGTGTTCGGTGAAGAGTAACGGAGCGAAAGCAAACGCGGCGGTTTCGGTCCCCCCGGGAGGGACCAACCCGCCGCGTGCAGGGGGCCATTCGTTGCTCGTGGTTGATGGGACCGAGTCCCTCCCGCTCGTGATGGC
>JANRKW010000036.1:0-11876 GCA_033763215.1 Isosphaeraceae bacterium
GTTGATCGCGCAACTGCCGGAGTTGGGACGCCTGTCTCGAAAACAGGTCGCCGCGCTCGCCGGCCTGGCCCCTCGCGCCCGCGACAGCGGCAACGTGAAGGGGGCGCGGACGATCTTCGGCGGCCGAAGCGCGGTGCGCACGGCGTTGTACATGGCGTCGGTCGCGTCGTTGCGGTTCAACCCAATTCTCAAGGCGTTCTACGCGCGCTTGCGCCAGGCCGGGAAGGCGGCGAAAGTGGCCCTGGTAGCGGTGGCCCGAAAGCTCCTGACCATCGCCAACGCGATGGTCCGCGAGATGAAGCCCTGGACGCCTTCCCAGGCCTCCCTCGAGGCGTGATACTTTGTTCACGCCCACTTGACTCTCAATACAGTCGCTGTCCTTGATTTCTTCTTGATTTCTATCGCGCAGGCGTCAACGGTATCCGTACACGGCCTCCTTCCGCTCCCTTGGAATGGCCCGCTCCTTCCGATCGGAAGCCATGCGGGCCCCTTCCGTAGCAAGGCGTCGGACCAGGGGATCGTCGGTGGTCCCCAACGCCTGGAACGCCTCGATCCAGCCCTGCCACATATCAGATTCACGCCCCCGCCATCCGCTTTGGCGTCCCAGTGCCTCCTGGGCGACCCGCTCAGGAGGGAAGCCGTGGGCCATGGCCGTCCGGGCTTTCTCCAGCCAGGACGGATCTAGGTCCGGCCCATCAAGACCCGTCTCCCGGATGACCTTCTCCCTAATCGGATCGAGGTGCTCGTCGGCCCACTCGGGATCCACCAAAATGTGCCGATAGACCTCCAGATCATCCCCCACGAGTACAGAGACGATCCAACCGTCACGTTTACCTCGTCGGAGTGTCCCCAGAAGCCTCTTCCTGGCCTCCGTACCCAGCCCGGACGCCGCTGCTACGATCACCCGATCGTGGCCGATCCTCATGGCGGCCAGGCATTCAAACCGTCGATGGAGCCATTGCTCCGCTAGCTCCGGATCGCCCTCCAAGAGCTCCCCAACCCAATGCTCCTGGGTTTCACAGCGGAGAACGGCCCGCCGCCAAGCGTCGGTCAGACCCTCGCGGATGGAACCTTTGGGATCGGCCATCCACTCTCCGACGGCCGCAGCACCGGCAACCCCATCATCGTGATGTTCAAGCAGATGGCCGAGCACGGCGGCGGGGATCTGACCACGGATAGCCCAGATCCAGATCACCTCGGACCATCGTCGGTCAAGGATCCCGAGGACCCGTTCCAGCAGTTCACCCGGCGGTTCATCCGATGACAGCACGATCTCCACCACCGACTGCAAGCGATCCTCCCGCTCCAGGAAAGAACCAGCGATGCCAGCCCAGTCGGGATCACCGAGGTCGGCCATCCGACGGAGGAAGGGCTCAAGGAGGTAAGCCGGGCTCCGACTCTCCTCCAAGGCTGTGATCCACGGAAGCAGGCTGGCGGAGTTCTCGGCGATGGCCTGACAAACCTGACGAGGGTATGTCGGATCTGCCGGGTTCACGACCGAAGCTTCTTCGATCAGATCCACCAACCGTGGTGCTATCTCCAAGGGCTCACTCAAGACCCAGCAGCGGCCGAGGGATAAGGCGGCGTCGGCATTCCTGCTGAAAACGGTCGACCACTCCTCGTCGCCGCGATAACGATCGGGAAAGAGTACGAGGAAGTCGGGATCGATAGCTGCCGGCAACTCCATTCCGAGGGCAACCGTATACCGCTCCAGGGCCTGCAGGACTCCGGGCCGCCCGGCCGCAGCCCCGGCCAGGTCCCCCAGCATCCGGGCCGCCACGGACTTCATGACTTCCCGGCAGCGGCGGTGCACCGGCTTCTCGTCGCCCATCCGGGAATCCGGATAGACCCAGGCATGTAGTAGGCCGAGCACTTCCTTCCAGCCATGCCGCTCCAATCGCGGCAGCCGACTAAATGCCTCGGTCCACATCTCACCGAGACGCTCCAGTTCCGCCGGCAACAGGCTCCCGAAGGTCATGGTGAGGGTGCGGCCCTCTCCGGGGTCCAGTTCGGAGGATCGGAAACCGGGAGAAAAAGCTATGGCCAAGGCCTTCACCGCCATCGCGACGTCTCGGCCGCGACCCAGCCACTCCAGCGTAATTCCCAGCAGCGTCTCCCGGCGTGCCAATGCCTCCCTGCGACCCGGCTCCGCCGCACCCACCCAGTCGCCGATGAGCCGGATGGGGTGGCTCACCGTGTTGTATGGTTCCCGGGGATCGGTCTCGGCCAGATCGAGCAGCTGCGGTAGCACGACCTCCGGAGCAAGGTGGAGAGCCGCGGGGCCCACCACCACGAGCTTCTCCGGCCGGTGACGCAGCACTTCCACACATTCATCACGCCCAATCGAGGCATATCCGACCCAGGCTTCGTCGAGCCCGGACCGATCGATCCAGGGCCATAGATCCTCCTTAGCGATGGACGCCCCGACCGCTTTGGCACCTACCAGAGTTCTGGCCACGCCGCCGACATTCCGTGCCGACCTCATCAACGGAGACGGATCGATGCGGATACTGCCCGTGAAGAACATATCCCGGACCAAAGCGTGTCGAAGGGTCTCGGGATAGACCGCCATGAAGCCACCCCCGGCGTCAGAGACGACACCGCCAGCCTCCAGCCCTGCCACGATCCGGCGGACCTGGGACTTCTGGAGATCAAGGGCCCCGGCCACGGCTTCCCAAGGCAGTCCGCCACTCCCACCCAAAGCGAAGCAGGATAGGACGTCGATCGCCAGCTCACCAAGGAGCGGCTTCAACGAGACCTGGATGGAACGTTTCAGAGCGGTACCGAGGGCAACTTCAGCGACGCCATCACCTCGGCACAGCGAAGCCAAGGTGACCGCCATCCCTGGCAAGCCCCTGGCCTGATCAACAATCTCGCGGACGAGAGCCGTCGTTCCGTACAGGCCGACAGCCCGAAGAACCTCGACAATCTCATCCCTGGTCAACGGTTCCACCTGACGGACCCGGGATGGCGGGACTCCGAGTCTCTCCACCACGTCATCCAGCCCGCCGGGCCAGACCGTGGTACCGATGGCGAATTTGGCCCCGATCTCTCTCCGGATCCGCACAAGTGCGACCAATCGGTCGGGATCCAAGTGGGCGTCATCTATGTAGATGGCGGGCGGACGTTTCTCCCGGATCTCTCCGGATACCCTGTCCAGATCTTCCCCGACGAGGAAGAGCCCACCTCCCTGTCGGGCGAGGTCTTGCAGCAACGCGGTCTTCCCGGACCCAGGCTGTCCCACAAGGACGAAGTCCCCGTCACACGCCTTCAGCCATTCGGTGTCGTCGGTCCTGCCGATCAATTCGGGCCCAAGCGGTGGTCGGGCGGACTTCGGGACGTCGGAAAGCGAGGGGGAGTCGCCGGTCAACTGCAGTAGCTCCAGGCACCACTTCTTGCTGAAGTAGAGCCGGTCGGCGATGGCCTCTCGGTCGTAGAGATGCACCAACTCGAAACCCAACTCCTCCGCCTTCTTCTCGATGTTCTTCTTCTTCAATGCAGTCAACGAACGGGAGGTCGCCAGCACGACCTTCCGCCGTTTTCCACCGGCCTGCAGGTACGACTGGAGGTTACGCTCGAGGTTCCCTATCACATTCGCCGCCGTCGTACAGACGAGCGGATAGGACGGGCCGTCACCGTCGAAAATGGCCCCGTCCATCCCGGCATCCGTCCCGCCCTTCACTGGCACCAACGTCGGGATGTCCGCCCTCAGCAGGTCGCTGACGCAGGCTTCAAAGACCTCGGCATCAAGGGGCCCATCAAGACCAAGGAGGATCGCCCGGTAGAAGGGATCTCGTTTCATGCCGCACCCCTGCTAACGGACCCGGATTCCGCCCGAACAGAAGAAGTATACCAGCGTCCACGATAGATCATGCCCCAAGCTTAGAGGAAAGTGGGGTTGGTGATCCCAGTATAAATTGAAAATATCCGGCCTTGGCCTCCTCGACAAGTGACCGGTCCTTCGCCGATTCGTCCAGCGCGGCCTTCAACATCCAGAGGTGCTTGTAGCCCATAATCCGGGGGAAGCCCTCCGACACGTCGTCGAACGGCACCGCCGTCCAGCGCAGGGCCATCGATCCGCTTTGCCGGTTCTTCACGCAACGCACCCGGTCGCTCAACGAGGAGTGTCCGTTGTCCATGACGTTCGGGTTGTTCTCCATCGCCAGCTTGAAGAACGCGACGATGCCGTAGTTCGTAAGGTCGTAGTTCCGGTCGTGTCCCGAGAGGGCGTCGCCGTCCTCGACGTGGCGCTCCTGATACTGCCCGAAGCGGGGCCGGGGTCGGAGGAGACCCCATAAGCGACCGAGCCCATGATGGTCTCGAACTCAGCGTTCCCCGGCAGCCAGCGCGGCGGCTTCACGCGCCTGCGGTCGGTCCGGCGTTGCAACGTGCTCATCGGCAACCACCTCAGGAGTGACCAACCCTCGACACAAGGACGACTGTATTGCATGTCCTGGGACTCTCTCGACGTCGCGTCTTCATCACGCAGCTCCCAGCGCAAGAGAAGCAGGAACGTGAGAACGCCGGCAAGAGCGTCCGCGGAGACGCTCGGGGCGTGCGGTCATGCCGCGCGAGGGATCGCTCGAACGACGCTCGACCCGACTTGCGGGTTCCGCTTGCCGCCGAGCTCCTCGTCCTTCCACGAGAACACTGCCGCCGACCGCGATTCCTGACGCGGATTCGGTCGTGTGCCGGCCCGGAAGTGGGAATCTCGCAGCGATTGGAGTTTTGACTCCGCCGTGTTGCGCGGCTTAGACTCTTGGGGTCGACGACTCCAGGTCGTTTGCAGAGGAGTCGTTGCGATCGTGTCGTGCCCGATCGGGTCGGCACGCTCGTTCTCGGCCTCGCGCATCGAGAGGATGAACTCACCAGGGACGACCGATTGGCGACACTTCGGGAAATCGCCGCATGAACCATGCCGACGATGACGTGGACGGCGGCCGGACCCCATCCCCCACCGATGCCGACGGTGAGACGCTCGAGCGCGATCCCACCGATCGAGCGACTCTCGAGACGGCCGCCGCTTCCGGTTCGGATGGCCCCTCGAGCCGGACGCCGACGCGTCCCGCGCCCGACTTCGCGACCTTTCGCGGCGGGGAGGGAATCGGGTCGGTCATCGCGGGCAAGTACACGTTGATCGCGCTGATCGGCGAAGGCGGCATGGGTTCGGTCTACCTGGCTCGGCAGACCGAACCGGTGCAGCGGGAGGTCGCCCTCAAGCTGATCAAGGGGGGGATCGACTCGAAGACGGTTCTCGCCCGCTTCGAGGCCGAGCGGCAGGCCCTGGCGATGATGGATCACCCGAACATCGCCCGGGTGTTCGACGGCGGCACGACTCCCTCCGACCAGCCGTTCTTCGTCATGGAGGTCGTGCGCGGGGTACCGATCACCCAGTACTGCGATGAGCATCGGTTGAGCCCGAACGCGCGGCTCGAGCTGTTCGTGCAGGTCTGCAACGCGGTCCAGCACGCCCACCAGAAGGGGATCATCCACCGCGACCTCAAGCCCGCCAACGTGCTCGTGACCGAGGTGGATGGTCGGCCCGCGCCGAAGGTGATCGACTTCGGCGTCGCCAAGGCGACTGAGCAGCGCCTGACCGACCAGAGCCTGGGCGACACCGGGGCGATCGTCGGCACTCCGACTCATATGTCGCCGGAACAGGCCGACCCGTCCTCGATGGACATCGACACCCGGTCCGACGTCTACGCCCTCGGGGTGATGCTCTACGAGCTGCTCGCCGGTTCGCCGCCGATCGATGCGAGGCAGTTCCGCCGAGGGGCGATCCTGGAGATGCTGCGGATGGTCCGCGAGGTCGAGCCGCCCCGTCCCAGCACGCGACTCAGCTCGGCGGAGGAGATGCCGAGCATCGCCGCGTGTCGCGACGTCGAGCCGGCGCAGTTGGTGTCGTGGCTCCGAGGCGACATCGACTGGATCGTCATGAAGGCGCTCGAGAAGGACCGAGACCGCCGCTACGCCACGGCGAACGGGTTCGCGGCCGATCTCCAGCGATTCCTCGCCGACGAACCGGTGGCGGCCCGCCCGCCGAGCCGCGGATATCGGTTGCGGAAGTTCGTCCGTCGCAACCGGGGCGCCGTCACCGCGGCGGCGTTGGTCGCCTTCGCCCTGCTCGTCGGGATCGTCGGCACCACCCTCGGGCTCGTCGAAGCGCGCACCCAGCGCGAGGCGGCCGAGCGGGCGCGGGGCGAGGCCGTCGCGGAGGCGGCGGCCAAGGAACGGGCGCGGCTCGCCGAGGCCGAGCAGAGGAAGGCGGCGGAGCTCGCCAATCAACAGGCATTCGATGCGCTGAAGTCGTTCACGGATGAACTCATGGGCAAGCTGCTCGGAAGCCGCGACAAACTGACCGAGACCGATCAGTCGATCTTGCGCAACGCTCAGCGGCAATGGGAAGTGTTCGCCCGATCCAAGGGTGAGTCGCCCGAGGCGCGCGTGATCCGGTCCGAGGGGGCCGCGGAACTGTCGATCATTCAATACAAGTTGGGGATGAACGAACAGGCCGAGGAGAACGACCGCTCGGCCCTCGCGCTCCGCGCCGGCCTCGCGGCCGACTTCCCCGAAGTGCCGCTCTATCGGTTGAAGACGGGCATGAGCCACCAGATTCTGGGAGCCTCCCTGCGCGGAAACGGCCGTCGAGCCGAGGCCGAGGAGAACTTCCGGAAGGCGGTCGAGATCTTCGAGCGCCTGGCGCAAGAGTTCCCCGACGTCGCGCAGTATCGCCGGCGTTGGGCGGTCGGACTCGCCGGCCTCGCGAACGCGAAACGCGCCCGCGAAGACTGGAGCGGCGCGGAGCGACACTATCGCGACGCACTCGCGCTCCAGACCCAACTCGCTCGCGACTCCCCCGAAACGCCGAGCTATCGCGACGAGGAGGTCGGCACACGCTCGAACCTCGCCTTCACCTTGAAGCGCGCGGGGCGGCGCGCGGAGTCGGAGGTCGAGTACCGAGCCGCGCTCGACGCGATCACCAAACTGGCTGCCGAGTATCCCGGCGAGCTGCGATACCGGCTCGACACGGCCAACCTCGCTCGCGATCTGGGCGTCTTCCTCTACGACGGCGGTCAGGATGAAGCCGGCGCTGCGCTGTTTCCGAAGGCGATCGACACCCTGGAGCAGCTCGTCGCCGAGTTCCCGTCGATCCCGTCCTACCGCAGCGACCTCGCGCGCTGTCGCCGCGACTACGGCAAGGTCCTGGGATACCTCGCGCGGCCGGTCGAGGCCGCGGAGCAGTTTCGCGGGGCCGTCGAGTCCCAAGAGAAGTTGGTCGCCGACCACCCCTCGGCACTCCCCTACCTCGCCGATCTCGGCCTGAGCTACGCCTACTTCGCCAACATGCTCAGCGACGGCGCGACACCGGCCGACAGCCTCGAATGGTACGGCAAGTCGGTCCGCACCCTGACGGCCGCCTACGACCGGGATCGGCAGGTCCACCTCACCAAGTCCGCTCTCGGCAAGTGCCTGGAAGCCCGCGCCGCGACCCTCGACCAGCTCGGCAAGCACGCCGAGGCGCTCCCCGAGTGGGATCAGGCGATCGAACTCGCCCCTCCGAACCGATTGCCCGTGGCTCGAGCCCTGCGGGCCAAGTGCCGGGCGCGGCTGGGTCGGTTCGCCGAGGCGCTCGCCGAGCTCGACGAAGTCACGAAGTCGGACCCCGCCGACCCGATCCACTGGTACAACTTCGCATCCGTCCACGCGATGGCCGCCGCCGCCGATGCCGCCGCCGCAAAGGATGAGTCCGCCGCGCGAGCCGTCGAGAAGCTCCAAGAGGCCGTGAAGGCGGGCTACGCCAACGCCGCCAAGCTCGCAAACGACCCCGACCTCGATCCGCTCCGCACCCGCGACGACTTCAAGAAACTCCTCGCCGACCTCGAGAAGAAGTTCCCCCCCAAACCCGCCCCCGCTCCTCAACCCGCCGCCAAGCAGTGAGACGACCTTCTCCCCCTCGAGAACTCACGAGAAAGGAGTTCTCGAGCCGGAGCCGGGCTCGGGCGAATCGCTGCCGACGATCCGAAATTCTCAGGTCGAGCTCGAGTGGAGCCGCAGGCGCCCGCTCCCACTCACGGACCGACCGAACCTCGACTCGGAGGTCCGACACATCGCCAAGTTCTTCGGGTCCAAGTCCAACCAACCAATGTCGATACCGAGACAGGAGAGCGGGCGACGGGATTCGAACCCGTGACGTCCAGCTTGGGAAGCTGATGTGGTTGCATGCGTGCAAATCCGTAAGTCGTTGACAGTAGGCAGTTAAGAACCATCAACGAAATCTATTTTGTTGCAATCGGACGATTCTCCGGGTAAGATTGCTACAGAAAATTGCAACAAATCGTCGCTTGCTTACTAGATAAGGTTATGCCGCTCGCCTGCAAGATGTCCTGGGATGCGAAGAACCGCCGCTGGTGGAAGATGAAGGACCGCCATCGGTTCGTCGTCTCGTGCAAGCAGTTGGCGAAGTGGTGCGGTGAGCCTATCCCAGAGACCAAAGAGGGCAGCTATCAGGTCGCTAACCGCTGGTGGAAGGCGAAGCTCGTCGAGCTTGAAGCCCAACGCCCTCCCCCCCCACGCCGCCGAGATTCAAGAACTCGAACGACGCCGGGACTGGCTGCGGACGAAAGGGTACGGCAACCATGCGTCGGGAGTGAGCGAGGCCATCGAGTTCGTCAAGCAGATCGAGGAGGATGTCCACCCCAGCATCGTTCGGGAATTCGTGTGTCCGTTCCGCGAAGTGCATCTTCAATCGGGCTGGGTGAGTCGTCAAGCTTGGTCCATCGCCACAATCGGGGGATGCGATGGCCAACACGAAACGCGATGCGAGGAAGGAAGCGTTCTGGCGGGACACCATCCGACGGCAGGCCGGCAGCGGGCTGTCGGTGCGGGAGTTCTGTCGCCGGCACCGGCTCAGCGAGCCGTCGTTCCATGGATGGCGGCGGACGCTTCAGGAGCGTGACGCCCGACGACCCGCGACCCCGCCTGCGTTTGTCCCGGTGATCGTCCGCGACGAGCGACCTGCGGATACGACGCCGGATGCGGGCCTTGTGATCGAGCTGCGGGGCGGCCGGCTCCTGCGGCTGCCCGGCTCGATGCCGGCCGGGCGGGTCGCCGAGTTGGTCCGGGCCCTCGAAGCGGCGGAGGCGACGGCGTGATCACTTCCAACCCGGGCACCGAGGGCGTGCGGGTCTGGGTCGCCACCCGGCCGGTCGACATGAGGAAGGGCTTCGACGGCCTGGCCGAGGTCGTGCGGACGTTCCTGGGGCACGACCCCCTCTCGGGCAGCCTGTTCGTCTTCCGCAACCGCTCGGCGCAACGCGTGAAGATCCTCTGGTACGATCGCGACGGGCTCGCGATCTATTACAAGCGGCTCGAACGCGGCACGTTCCGGTTCCCGGCCGGCGACGACGAGGCGATGGCGATCGACAGCGGCGGGCTCCTGCGGCTGCTCTCGGGGATGACGGTCGTGGCGACCCGCTCGGCCTGATCCTCGGATTTTTCGCGGGATCGGCCTTGCGCGACCGGAGGGGGCTCCGGTACAACGGGCCGTATGACCCGTATCGATGAACTCCCCGACGACCCGGCCTTGCTCAAGCGACTGCTCGTCGAGCAGCGGGAGCAACTCCGCGCCGAACACGACGCGCTGGTCGAGCGCGTCAGGCAGGAGGCCGCCGATCAGCTCGAAGCCCAGCGGCTGCGGCTGGAGGCCGAGAAGAAGGCCGAGATCGACGCCATCCTGCGCCGCTTCTACGGCCCGAAGTCGGAGCGGTTCGACCCCCGTCAGTTGCTCCTGTTCGGCATCCAGGTCGATACGATGCCGCTCGACGAGCCGAGCGTCGAAGAAGAGGCGGGTGAACAACTTGTCACGCGTCGCGTCCGCAACCGCGACAAGCACGGCCGCCGGCAGCTGCCCGACCACCTGCCGCGCGTCGACATCGAGCACGACCTGGCCGACGCCGAGAAGCCCTGCCCGTGCTGCGGCGAGGTCCGGCAGCGCATCGGCCGGGAGGTCAGCGAGCAGCTCGAATACCTGCCGGCGTCGTTCAAGGTGTTGCGGCACGTCCGCCACACCTACGCCTGCAAACGTTGCGAAACCACGGCGGTCGATCCCCAGATCGAGACGGCGGCCAAGCCGACCCGGCCGATCGACAGGGGGCTGGCCGGTCCAGGGTTGCTCGCTTATGTGATCACCAGCAAGCTCGGCGATCACTTGCCGCTGTATCGACTCGAACACATCTTCGAGCGTTCCGGCGTGAGCATCGCCCGGAGCACGATGTGCGCCTGGCTTCAAGCGGCCGGTGAACTGGTTCAGCCGCTCGTCGGGCTCATGACCGACCGGGTGAGACAGTCCCGCGTGATCCACGCCGACGAGACGGTCGTGCCGGTGCAGGCACCCGGCACGGGGCGGTGCCGCAAGGGGCGGATCTGGACCTACATCGGCGACCCCGCAAATCCGTACATCGTCTACCACTACACGCCCGACCGCACCCGCGCCGGGCCGTCGGGCTGGCTGGCGGATTACCAGGGCTACTTGCAAGCCGATGCGTACGGCGGCTACGACGGGATCTACCACAAGGGCGGCGTGACCGAGGTCGCCTGCTGGGCGCACGCGCGCCGCAAGTTCTTCGACGCCCAATCGACCGACGGCAAGCGCTCGGCCGCGATGCTGGCGATGGTCGGCGAACTGTACGACGTGGAGCGTCGGGCGAAGGACCTGAGCGAGGAGGCATGCCTCGAACTTCGGCAATGTGAAAGCGTGCCGATCCTTGACGTCATCAAGACATGGCTCGACGACGAGGTCTCCGTCGTGCTGCCCCGCAGCGCGATGGCCGGGGCGATCGGGTACGCCTTGAACCAGTGGGACGCGCTGCGCGTCTACGCGACCCAGGGCTTTCTTTCCATCGACAACAACGCGGCCGAGCGCGCGTTGAAACGTGTGGCGATCGGCCGCAAGAACTGGCTGTTCGCGGGCAACGACAAGGCCGGCCAAACCGCCGCGACGCTTTATTCGTTGATCGCCGGCGCCGAGCGGCACGGGGTCGACCCGCAACGCTACCTCACGAGCGTGCTGGCGAAGATCGGCCGGACGCCGGCCAAGGAAATGGGGCAATTCCTACCCGACGTGTGGAAGGCCGAGGATGCTGCCGAACCGATGCCAAGTTGACCGTCGGTTCAATCTTCGCGACGTCCGGCCATCCTCATGGCCGAAACACCGGCGTCCGTAATCGCATAGACGGGCTGAGCCGGATTGGGGCCCGAGGCTGTCTCGATCAAGCCGTCGGCGATCAGCCCTCGGAGCAATGGCATGAGCTGACCGGCGTGCTCCACGCCGGATTCCGAGAGACACCGGTCGAGCTGATACCAGCTGTATCGACCGCTATTCGCCTCGATCAAATCAAGTATCTTCAACTGCGTTTCATTCATCATGTCAGCCCCATCTATCGCCCAGAACTCGGGTGGTAGAGCACGCCCGGCCCTTCGCGGAGCCCGTAGTCTTCAAGGGTCGCGGTGTGTGCGTTGTTCCAGAGGTCGTAAGCGGCGTCGCCGTCCAGCGGCTGGCCGGTTCGATACCCAAGATTCCGGTATCGGACCGACTCTCGCAACTCGTGGCTGTAGAAGTCAAGGTCGGCCTGAGTCGGGCGAAGCCTCCCATCGGCGATGTCGCGGAGCCGCTGAACCATCGCTTGATTCGGGCCATCAGGGCCGAAGCGGGCCAAATGCCGCTCGGCATAATCAACGCCGCGGTGCGTAACTCGGATGCGACCGGTCGTGAGATCGCGGATGGCGCCCCCGGCGTTGGCGGGGTCAAACTCCCTGCCGCTGACCGGTCCGCGTGCCCCGAGCGGGCGCGTGGGTGCGGTTCGCGGAACGGACAC
>JANRKW010000037.1:0-58133 GCA_033763215.1 Isosphaeraceae bacterium
GTTCGTGTTCGCTTTTGGAAAGATCACCAAGTCGTTCGGATCCAACTGCACCGACTACTCACTTTGCGCCCATGCGCATCCACCTCTCGTCATCGACCACCGTCGACCTCGATCTTTGGGGAATCCGCGCGGATTGCGGAATTCAGGGAGACGGCGGGGGATGTCCGTCGTGGAGCGTTCGATTGCGATCCTGACCGTTCGTCTGCGAGGGTGGGAGTCACTCCGGAACCTGGGGGCCTCGTGGTCGATTCGCGTCTTTCGCACGGAGGCGGACGTCGTTGCATTCGCATCCGTGCATGCCGATCGTCTGTCCCTGTGATCGTCCCGAGGACCGGAGGACTCAGCGGATCAGCTCGTCGAAGGGAATGCGAACGGCTTCTCGGCCGTCGAGCGGGAGGGGGATCTCCTGGCCCGCTCGATAGGTCTCGACGCGGGCATATTCGCCCCGACCACCGACGATCCTGGGCTCGGTGTGAACGAGGACGCGACGGCCGTGGACGTCGACGACCCAGTAGGCCGGGATCGATGCCCGAGCGTACAACTCGAGAGCAGTGGTCAAATCGTCTCGGAGGCTTGCGACGGCCACCTCGATCACCACGCCGACATCGCTCGCGGTGGGGTATCGCTCGGGATCGGCGTAGTCGAGCGGGCTCGTTCCCCGGATCACGGCGAAGTCCGGCAGGGGTGCGTTGGCGGCATCCAAGACGATGGTGCTCTCGGGCCACAGGCACCAGCCGTCCGGCAACCGCCGATCCACGGCCCGGTTCACGGCGGCTCCGACGAAACCGTGCGCCTTGGTCTTGGCCGGCTTCTCGTAGAGCCCCCCGTCACGGAGGAAGACCCGACGGTCGCGCGGGATGAGGGCCGCCTCGAGCATCCGGGAGAAGAGGTCGACGGTCAGGGCGAAGGGGATCTCGGTTGCCGGCGGGAGCGGCGGCGGTGGAATCTCGATCGCGGCGTCCATCTTCCCTCCTCGGCTCGTCGGGCTCACGGCGTCGATATCAAGCTACGGGGGTGGGTCGATGGCGTCAACGAGGGCGACCGTCGCGTGACCCCGGCCGACACGACGACGGCCCGGCGGATCGAAGATGCCGTTCGGCTTCGCCGCGACGCTTCGCATTACTCAAAGAATGAATATACTCCTAGGCCTGGATCTGACTCGATATAGAGTGGTGATCAACTCGGCTGCGGAGATTGCCGGACTTCGGGAAACGTCTCCCGATCTATTCAGGTGTCCTTGCGTGGCTGCGCCGACGCCGGGTTACCCTGCGGCACCGGGCTGCTCTGATTGTTCACCGGTACGCGGGGGGCGGACAGCGTGGGCTGGGAGCTGCGGGCAAGGATGTCCTGCTTCCAGCTTGGCCGGGCGTCAACGTGCCTGGTCGCCCGGTCGATCTGCTGACGAAGCGTCTTCCAGTCCATGCTGTAACTCCTTTCCCTTTAACGTGTTTTCGTGCTTCCCGAACGCTTTGACAGCCTCTTCCTCAAGCTCAAGGTAGGAGGTAGGGTGCATCTGGATTCTAAGCTGCGCCGTCTTGATGTGCCAGCTTTTTGGTTTGCCGGTTGTATCTTCTTTTCGGACCAACGGATAGCTCGAACCCAGTTGCATCGAGAAGAGGTCAAAGAATCGCCTTGGACCAATCCCGACAAATGGTTCAAACTTCACCTTCCGCTCCTGGCCAGCCTCCTCGTCCTTTGCAATCGAATCGTCGTGGAACTGCAGGGCCTTGCTCTTCGGATAGGGTTCGACATAGACCACCCGGAGTACACCGGCCGCGATGATGTGCTTGGCACAGTTATGACAGGGGAAGGTCGTGCAATAAAGCGTCGTGCCCACCGTGGAGAGGCCATTGCGCGAGCAGCTCAGCAAAGCCTCCATCTCGGCATGAACCACTCTCCCGTACTCGGTCAGATCGCGGATCACGCTCTTCCCCAGAAGCGCCCGGAGCTTTTCAGCGTCCAGCGCGTACTCAGGCTTACTGCCATCGCTCACGATCTGCTCAATGATACGCACCTGCTCTGCACGGTTTGAATCGCCATCTTCGCGCGTACAGTCCCGGCCGTTGGGGATGTCGCCGATGCAACCGTCCGTGGGAGAACGCACCGGCCAATACAGCCCACCCCCCGCTTTCGGGCAATCGTTGGCACCCGTGGAAAGGATTTGATCGTTTTTCGTTACGACCGCCCCCACCTGGCGCGACAGATCGGCGGAACGCAGCGCGGCGGCGAACGCGAAGAACATCGCGTATTCATCGAAGGTCGGAGTAAGATGCGGGTTTCCAAACCATAACTCGACCATCCGCTTAATGTCGCCGCGCAAATGGTCATGACTATCCGACACTCGAACGAAAAAATCGGCCAGGTGAAATGTCTTGTTCACGCGCTGGCCATGCTTGACCTTGCTTTCCTCCGCATCCCTGCGAATGAGTTGCTCAGCTTTATCCTCCGTTAAACCCTGGTCTTGTATCAAATGCCGGAGCCTGCGGCTTACCTCTTCATGAACCCCGACCAAGATGAAACCCGCCGGATAAACCGATCGCAGTTTCTCAACCTCCTCCGGCCGCTTGAGGGAATCGACGATGACGGCCGTTTTCGCAAAGGGCAACGATACGTCATTCTCATCCTTGGGCCGGATGGCAACAATTTGCGTCGCGACACCAAGCGCGAGAATCGAATCATCGCCTGTCTGCTCTCGCGCGCGGTTCCCGGCATCCATCAGGTCGCTGATTTTCTTGTGGTTGTCGTTGCCATGCGCTGGAATCGTACCGAATAGCGGGATGACTTCGCTCGACACTTTCACCACACGAACGTCGTAGCCTGCCGAATAAAGCCGTTCCCTCAGCAACTGAATAACCTGGGTCTTGTCGGCACCGACGGCGCTGACGATGCCGATGATGAGTTCGGAGTTCAGATCATTGCTCGCTTGCGATAACATGACTCATCATCCACAAGTGATCTGACTGCCAGCAATATACGCGTTCCGCTATCGAATCCAGCAGAGATCGAGCCGCTCTCTCACACATTCATTCCTCCGGCTCAATCACCGCCACCGGACCGCGCTGCTGGTACTCGTCGATGCCAAGCTCGACGGATCGATGCGCCGGCGAACGATCAATCGTGTGCCGGGCTTCGATGATCATCCAAATCAATTTACGGGGTCGGCCCAATCAGGGCAACGGCCCAGTGAGCAGTCATCCTGCTCGGGGACTCGATCGCGAGAATCAGGGTTGGACAGGGAAGATCGATCACTGAAACATGGCAGCCGAAGACAGCCGATCTCAGACTGAGAATCGTTATGACCGTGAGGAATCACGATCGGAATGTGCTGGAAGAGTCAAACGAAGTGCACTTCGTGCTCGGTGCAACTAGCGGACCGGCTCACGCTGGATCAATCTCACTCTGCGATCCCTATTCTAGAACCCCTCGAATTCGATCAGATTACGCTGCTTCGTAAATGTTGCTCGCGCGTTCAAGCGTTTCAAAACAGATGTCGATTGACCGAGGCGGGATGAGCGCGTCGACTCGGAGGGGGTGGGGCGTGGTGTTCCCGGAATGGATGCTTCGGAAGATCGGCATGCCGGACATCTCGGGAGAAATCGCCGATGCATGTCGGGCCTGACCTCTCCCGTGCAGCGAGCTCTCGCTCTTGCCCCCCGCTTCAGGATGGGAAGCAGCGGCCGAAGGCGGGGAGGAGGCGGAGCGAGCCTCGGAGGCGGATCTTTCCGCGGAGCAGTGCCCAGACGAGGCTTCGCTCGCGGCGCAGGAAGCCGATCCAGGTCTCGCCGTCGGCCTGGACGCGCAGGTCGGGCGTGCCTTCGTGACCGGGGGCGACGCGGATGGTCTGGTCGCGAATGATGACCGTTGCGTCTCGCGGCTCCTTGCCGGTGAACGTGAAATGATATGTTGCCGAGAGGCCCGACGAGCGCCCGCGCTGGAAGGCGTGCGGCAGGGTCGTGAGGAACGACTCGATCGAGTCGGGGCGCATGCCGCTGCGGACGTGTCGGATCCGCTTGTGCGGGAACCGCTTCGCCGCGTGGGCCTCCGCGTCCGAACCCGGGACGACGTAGAGCGGCTCGGCCTTCTGCTCGAGCGGGTCGACGACCGACTCGAGGAATCCTCGGCGATCGTCGAGGAAGGGCCCGATGACGTCGTCGCCCGCGGGGCAGACCGCCATGCAGTAGGCCGCCTTGTAGTTCGGGCCGAAGCCCAGGCTCTGCCACATCGAGGCCGACTCGGAGTCGGACACTCGGCGGCGATAGTCGATCGCGCTTCGGCTCTCGACGACGTTCTCGACCCAGTCGGTGAATCCGCCGAGGAATTCTCGGTAGTTGTGGGTGTAGCAGGCGGTGAAGTCGAAGTGCCCGACGGGGGCGATCGCTCCCACCGGGCAGGCCGCCACGCAGAGCTTGCATTCGAGGCATGGGTTGTAGTCGATGGGGTGGGACTGCTCGGACACCTCGGCGTCCAACAGGATCGTCGACAGGAGAATGAAGTTGCCGAACCTCGGGTGGATCACGTTGCGATGGATGCCCATCCGTCCCAGCCCGGCCGCGACCGCGACCGGCTTGTGCGAGATGACCCACGGTCGCTTGCTGGGGAAACGATCGGCCTCCATGGGGAACCCCATCGCAGGGTTCACCGCGCGAACGCCCTGCCCCTCGAGCGCCTGGACGATCGCATGGGCGACCTCGTTGGTGTGGTCGCCGACGTGGTGGAACTCGAGGTTGGCGACCGACCTCGCGGGGCTTCGGACCGGCTCGCGGTTCATCCGGCAGACCAGGCTGATCAGGGTCTTCGTCCAGGGGTAGAGCCCGAGGATCTCCTCGCGCTGATCGTCGAGTTCGGGACGATCGATCGCGACGAATCCGAGGTCGTCGCCCCCGGCTTCGAGGCAGAGCCGCCGCAGTCGATCGGCATCGAGCACCGCGGGCGGCTCGGCCGCCGCGAGGCTCCGTCGGCGAATCACCGTCGGGTGGTCTTCGAGTCGCGCCATCGGTCGACCTCCAGTTGCATATGCAACATACAGACGAATCGAGAGGATGATTGGTCAGTCGGACGACTTGCCGAGATCGAGGTCGCGTGCCATGCGGAGGATCGCGGCCGATCCTTCGAGGCCCAGGACGTGGCTCGCGCGATCTTGGGCGACCCGCCAGGCGGGGAGGACGCGTGCGAGGAGTTCGCGACCGGCGGGCGTGATCCGGAGGGGACGAACCCGCCCCGACGCCTCGCCCCATTCCACCCAGCCGTTGCGCCTGAGGATCTCCATGTCGCGGCTGAGGGTCGACTTCTCCATCCGGAGCACACGGCAGAGATCGCCCGCTCGCGCGGATTGCATGCGAGCCGTCGCAACCAAGAGGTTGAGTTGACCGACCCTGAGACCAAGGGGACGGAGCGCCTCGTCGTAGATCGCCGAGATCGCCCGGTTGAGCAACCGCAACCTCACGGCAATGCAAGCGTCGGCGATCACGACTTCGGGCGGCGGATCGGTCATCGCGTTCGACCTCCGGATGAGTTGTATATGCAACTCGACGTGAAGTCAAGGACGCGATCCCTGGGTGACGGGGGTCGGCGAGGAGGATTGCCCAGGGCCGCTGTGCCTTGTCTCGGCGTTTTCTTCCCTCAAATCGGACTCGACGCAGGGCGTGTCCGAGGTCCTTTCGGAGTCGCCTTGCTAGTACGCAACACCTTCCTCGATGATCTCGCCGCCCGCCCTCGTGCCCAATGCACGCCAGACCGCGAGCGACGTCGTGTTCTTGATCGAGGAGACGTGGCCGTCGGCGAAGAGGCAGTTCGCCAGGCCGGGATGCCTGCTCCCGGCGGTCCATGCCGCCTGGACGTAGGCTTCCGATTCCTGCACACCTCGATTCAGACACGAATTTCCATTGATCATGATGTTGTGATTATATAGGCTTTCGCCCATCGTCCCCCGCAGCCAGCGGAAGCCCTTCCTCGCCGACATGGTCAACCGACCGGCGTCCACCTTGGAACACGCGGCCACGAATCCGTCGAGGGGATCTCCCGCTTTCGAATCGGAGACCGCGTCATGCAGACCTCCGAGCCGATCGCCGGGAGAGTCGTTCGGAACGGCCCATTCCGACCCCAACACCGTCGTCGAAGTGCCGTCGTGGAAGGATGCGTAAGAAGTCGGCGACTCGCGGGAGATCGCCCCATTCCATCCGAATCTCGGTTGGCCGAAGCCGACGCTGAACGGATAGGTCGTCACGCCCATCGGATCCGGAGGGGACTCGGACGGGCAAATCAGGACGTCGAGGGTCGTGTACAGGACAGTGACATTATGCTTCTGGAATGGGGAGAATTCAAAATTCAAGCTATTGTATAAAACAGATTGATCAAGATACGGCAGGACTTGGGAGTGTGCGGAGTATCCGTAATAACCGTTCGATCCGGACGGCAGCGAGTTGGTGGAAACATGGTAAGACGCGAGGGCCAGCCCGTACTGCTTGAGGTTGTTGGAGCACTTGATTCGCCTCGCCGCCTCCCTCGCCGCTTGGACTGCGGGAATGAGCAGGGAAACCAGAATCCCGATGATGAAGACGACGACGAGCAGTTCGATCAGGGTGAATCCTCGATATGCTGCTTGCTGTCTTGTTCGATCTCTGTCCATGACCACGGCTCCTTACGTCGCATTTTTTGATCAAATAAATATCGCCCTCGGGCGTTTGTCAAGACTACGCTGCCTCACTTTGCAATCGCCCACAGGCGTGAGCAATGACACACAATGCGTCCTTAATCCTTAATCCTTACTTAATCGAACACTTAATCGAACAAGGACATGCAATGTACTGGGCATCGAGGCGGGACTTCGCCCGCTCCTTGGTCCGGTCGGTCGAACTCCGCGGTTTCCCTTGAACGACCTCTGCGTCCGCCGGCGAGGCGTCTTCACCGAGAGTCGCCCGCCTTGGTATGATCGAGAATGTATCGAGTACTCCGAGGGAGGCGAATCGGGCTTGAGCCGCACGCTGGAACGACTCGGGATCAACCTCTCGAGCATCACCGAACGGATCGAGTTGATCGGCGAGATCTGGGACAGCCTCTCGGAAGCCCACGAGGACTCAGCCCTTCCCGACGGGCACCGACTCGAGCTCGAGCGCCGTCGCCTCGCCGCGGAGGCCGATCCTCGCGCCGGGATTCCCTGGAGGTCGTCAAGGCTCGTCTAGCGGACCGGCCGTGAAGCTTCCCCTCATCCTTCGTCCCGAGGCCGTGGAGGATCTCCTCTCGACGCGGGATTGGTACGACAAGCAACGCGTTGGTCTGGGGGATGAATTCACCGCTGAGGCCTCGGCGGCTCTCGATGGACTCTCAGCAGCGCCTGGACTGTTCGGGGTCATCTGGGAGGACACTCGAGCGTGCCGTCTCCGGCGGTTTCCGTTCGTCGTGTTTTACCGCGTACGCGCCGACTTCATCGAGGTCTTGGCGATCCTGCACGCGAGTCGAGATCCCTCCTCGGATTCGTCGACTGCGATCGGATGACGGAGCTCCGGACAGGTCGCCCGCCTCGCTCGAGCGTTGCAAAACAGATGTTGATTGACCGAGGGGGGATGAGGGGGTAGGCTCGGGTGGGGCGGTCTTCGTCTTCCCGACATCGATTCTTCGGGAGATCGGCACGTGCGACATTTCGTGGGGATCGTCGCGCTCTTCGCGCCTGGGTGGGTGTTCTCGGGCGAGGTCGCGGTCGGGGCCGGGGGCGAGCCGGCTCGGGTCGAGATCGTCGAGGGGCTTCCCGAGAAGTGGACTTGGGAGACGGCGATTCCGACGGACGCGACCGAGAGTCATCCGGGGGCGGGGACGGCCCTGATCCGGCTGCCGACGCGGTACGACGGGCGCGGGATCGAGGTCGATCGCAAGGGGCCGATCCTGGTTCGGGTCTCGACGACGGCCGAGCCGAAGGCGGGGACGTACCGCTTGATCCTGCGTTCGCGGAGTGCGGCGCGGTTGGTCGTGGACGGCAAGGTGAAGGCCGAGACGAAGCCGATCTCGCGGAATTCGTCGGGCCATGAGCCGGTTCCGCCGGAGAACCCGCTTCGGTTTGCGGGGGAGCATCGACTGCCGTCGGGCTCGCAGGAGCGCGTGGTCGAATGGACGGCCGACGGTGCGCGACATGAGTTCGAGATCCGGGCAATCGTGGGCGGAAAAGGGCTGCGCAATGAGACGGGCGAGATCGTCGCGGCGCTCGAGGGAAGCGACGGCGTGCCGCGGATCATCGGCGCTGTGGGCGATCTGACCGAGGCGGGCTGGGCCGACTTCGTGGAGCGGGAGAGCCTGCGGCTCGCGGCCGACGACACGGCCCGCCGCACCCAGGCGGCGGCGAGCGAGGGCGACTATTGGAAGCGCCGGCATGAGATCGCGCGTCGGATCGCCTTAGAGGATGCGGGCCGATCGCGCTCGGAGGGCGGGAATCCGATCGATCGTCGGCTGGGTCCGGACGGCTTCGCGCCCGTCGACGACGCGGCGTTCCTGCGCCGGCTCTGGTTGGACGCGACGGGGGTGATCCCCGATGCGGGCGAGGTCGCGGCGTTCCTGGCCGACCGGTCGCCCGACAAGCGCAAGGCGGCGATCGACCGCGTGCTGGCCGATCCGAGATGGGCCGATTCGTGGATGGGTTACTGGCAGGACGTCCTCGCCGAGAACCCGGGGCTGCTCAAGCCGACGCTGAACAACACGGGACCGTTTCGGCGGTTCCTCCACGCGGCGATGCTCGACAACCTGCCGATCGACCGTTTCGTGACCGACCTGGTGCGGATGGACGGCAGCCGCCTGGGCGGCGGTCCGGCGGGGTTCGCCATGGCGACGCAGAACGACGCCCCGATGGCGGCGAAGGCGCAGGTGTTGGCGAAGGCGTTCCTGGCGGCCGACCTGAAGTGCGCCCGGTGTCATGATGCGCCGTTCCATCCTTATGGTCAGGAGGATCTGTTCGGCCTGGCGGCGCTCCTGAGCAACGGGCCGCAGAAGATCCCGGCGACGAGCACGGTGACGAAGCGGCCCGGGGGTCGGACGCCGCGGGTCTCCGTGACGATCGAGGCGGGCGAGTCGGTCGCTCCCGAGTGGAATCTCACGGAGATCACGCCCGACGTCTTGCCCGAGGGGATCCTGCCGCCGAAGGCGACCAAGCGCGAACGGTTCGCGGCGCTCGTGACCTCGCCGACGAACTCGCGGTTTGCGCGCGTGGTGGCGAACCGCGTGTGGCATCGCTATCTGGGACGAGGGTTGATCGAACCGATCGACGACTGGGACGGCGACGTCGTGTCGCACGACTCGGCGCTCCTCGATGATCTCGCACGCGAGTTGATCGCTCGCGACTATGATCTGAAGGCATTGGCACGGGTCATCTTCGAGTCGCGTGCGTATCAGTCGAAGGTCGTCGAGGGCGATTCGCGTCCCGGGGCTCGGGCGGCTCGGCGGCGGATGTCGGCCGAGCAGGTGCTGGACTCGATGTTCGCGGCGGCGGGGAAGCCGTTCCGCGCGGAGGAGCTCTGCCTGGACATCGACGGCCGGCGGCCGCCGACCGAGTTCCTGAATCTCGGGCGGCCCGAGCGGGCCTGGCAGCTCGCCCTGCCCTCGAACGAGCGGGATCGCCCCGCCTTGACCTTGCCGGTCGTCTCGAGTCTCACCGACGTCTTGACGACCTTCGGCTGGCGCGCAGCACGCCCCGACGCCCTGACGATTCGCGAGGACGGGATCACGGCGCTCCAGCCGGCGACGATCGCGAACGCGGCGGTGGTCGACGGACGGATCGCCAGACTCTCGGATGATTCGGCGTTCACGAAACTCTGTCTCGAGGCCGCGTCGGCCGAGGCGCTCGCCGACGCCGTGACGCTGCGGATCCTCTCGCGACCGGCGACGCTCGAAGAGAAGGCGCGATTGGTCGAACACTTGGGGGCGACCTTTGGGAGTCGGTTGATCGCGGGGGCGAAGCCGAACGGGCCGATGCGGGCGTCGAGCCGGCGGGTCTCGTGGTCGAACCACCTGCACCCCGAAGCGACGACGCTCCAGCAGGACGAGGAGCGGATCGTCCGCGAGGGCGACCCGCCGAGCGCGCGGTTGACGCCCGAGTTCCGCGAGCGGATGGAAGAGGTCGTCTGGTCTCTCGTCAATTCGCCCGAGTTCGTGTTCATTCCTTGATTTTCTGATCCACGCGGTATCGAGGGTCGTGCGATGTCGGGTCGAGATTGGACGAGGCGGGAATGGCTGGGCGCTGCGACGGCGGGCGCGGCGTTGGGCCCGGCGGCCTGGTCGCGGGCCGCGGGCAAGGGGCCGCGCGGGCGGGCCGAGGCGTGCATCATGCTCTGGCTCGGGGGCGGGCCGGCGCAGATCGACACCTTCGACCCGAAGCGCAAGGGCGACGGCAAGAAGGTCGCGGGTTCCTACTACGACAAGATCCCCACGGCGGTGCGCGACGTCGAGCTCTGCAGCCACCTGCCGAAGCTCGCCGATCGGCTCGACCGCTGCGCGGTGGTGCGGACGCTGCATCACGACGTGATCGACGAGCACGGCGCGGCGACGAACATCGTGCACACCGGACGGCCGACGAGCGAAACGATCGCTTATCCGTCGGTCGGCTCGGTGGTGGCGCACGAACGCGGGGCCGCCGCGGAAGGCGTGCCGGCATATGTCGTGATCGGCTATCCCAACGTGAGCCGCGGGCCGGGCTTCCTGGGATCGAAGGCGGGGTATATCTACCTCACCGATACGCAAGCAGGTCCGACGGGATTGACGCCGCCGGCGCGGTTGTCGGACGAGTCGAAGCGGCGGCGGGAGCGGCTGCTCGAGGCGTATCGCGGCGACTTCGCGAAGCGGCACTCGGGCGAGCCGACCGCGGTCGACTACGTCGAGGCCTCGCGCGAGGCGGCGCGGTTGGCGGGCCCGGCGTTCCGCAGCGTGTTCGACCTCGCGAGCGAACCGGCTTCGCTCCGAGAGGGCTACGGCGGCGAGTTCGGGCAACGCTGCTTGCTCGCGCGTCGGCTCGTGGAGTCGGGCGTGCGATTCGTCGAGGTGGCGCACAACCTCAACTTCGTGAACGGCACGGGCTGGGACACGCACAACGCGGGCCAGCTCCACCAGCACGAGCTGATCATCGAGCTCGACAACGCACTCTCGGCGCTGATCGACGACCTGGAGCGGCGGAAGAAGCTCGACACGACCTTGATCGTGGTCGCCGGCGAGTTCGGCCGGCCCCCCGAGTTCGACGCGGGCGGCGGCCGCGGGCATCAGTCGACGGCCTTCAGCGCGTTGCTCGCGGGCGGCGGACTGGCGACCGGCAAGGCGATCGGACGGACCGACGACCTCGCGAAGACGATCGCCGAGCGTCCGGTCTCGATCCCCGACTTCCACGCCACGATCCACTCGGCGCTCGGGATCGACCCCGACAAGGAGCTCCGCACCAGCGACGGCCGCCCGGTGCCAATCACCGATCACGGCAAGCCGATCGCCGAGTTGTTCACGTGAGCGATCGAGACCGATGAAGGCCTGCTCACATTCTCTATTGCTTGGTCAGATCACGTAATCTTCCACGAATCCCGGCGCGGGCGTGAGGTATTTGAGATCCTTGAGCGCGGTGAAGACCTCGTCGCCTTGCGCCAAGCCGAGTTGTGCGCATTCGTCGCGGCTCATCTGGACGGTGACCGGCGTGCCCTGATTGAGCAGGAGGTCGAGGCGGACGAGCCCGCCGAGGTGAGTGAGCCGAACGATCCGGGCGGACCATGCGGGCTTCTGCCCGGGCTGCTTGGTGACGTGGAGGTCGTGGGGGCGAACGTAGACCATCGACCCGTCGGGGCCGGGGAGGTCGAGCGGCAGGGGCGACTCGTCGTCCTGATCCATCGCGAGGATGGCGTCGACGGGCAGGATGTTGACCGACCCCAGGAACTTGGTGACGAAGTCGGACCTGGGGTGTTCGTAGAGCTGCTGGGGCGGGCCCATCTGTTCGACGCGGCCCTTGTTGAGGACGACGATCTGGTCGGAGACCTCGAACGCTTCCTGTTGGTCGTGGGTCACGAAGAGGCTGGTGACGTGGACTTCGTCGTGGAGGCGTCGGAGCCAGCTCCGGAGTTCGTCGCGGACCTGCGAGTCGAGGGCTCCGAACGGCTCGTCGAGCAGGAGCACCTTGGGCCGGGGCGCGAGTGCCCGCGCGAGGGCGACGCGCTGGCGTTGGCCGCCGGAGAGTTGGGTCGGGTAGCGGTTCGCCATGCTCGTGAGCTGGATCAGGTCGAGGAGTTCGTCGACCCGGCGCGCGATCTCGGGGCGGGGCAACTTCTGGATCTCGAGCCCGAACGCGATGTTCTGACGCACGGTCATGTGTCGAAACAAAGCATAATGTTGGAAGACGAATCCGATCCCTCGGCGCTGCACCGGCATGGCGGTGGCGAGTTCGCCGGTGAGGACGACCTCGCCCGAGTCGGCCGACTCGAGCCCGGCGATGATTCGGAGGATCGTGCTCTTGCCCGATCCCGAAGGTCCGAGGAGGGCGACGAGCTGTCCCGAGGGGATCTCGAACGAGACGTCGTCGACGGCGCGATAGTCGCCGAAGCGTTTCGTCAGGCGGCGGACGGCGATCCCCATGGCTCGAGGTTCCTCTGGCTGGTCGCGAAGGTTCGGGAGGCGTCTCGGTCTTCGGTCGGGTCAGTCGCCGTGTTCGGCCGCCTCGACCCGCGCTCGGACGCGTTCCATGCCGATCATCAAGATGAACGAGACGGCTGCGAGCGCCAGGCCGGCGGCATACGCCCCGCGCGGTTCGAAGCTCTCGATCTCGTCGTGGATGTAGAGGGTGGCGGTTTGGGTGCGGCCGATGATGTTGCCGGAGACGACCATGAGCGCGCCGAACTCGCCGAGGGAGCGTGAGATCGTGAGCATGACTCCATAGGCGAGGCCCCAGCGGATCGAAGGGAGCGTGACCCGGACAAAGGTCGTCCAGCGCCCGGCTCCGAGGGTCCGGGCGACTTCTTCCTGATCGACGCCGAACTCGCGGAGCACGGGCACGACCTCGCGAACGACGAACGGCAGGGTGACGAAGGTCGTCGCGAGCACGAGCCCGGGCAGTTCGTAGACGACGCCGACGCCCCATTCGGCGAGTCTTCGGCCGATCGGGCTCCCCGGTCCGTAGAGCACGACGAGCATCAGGCCCGCGATGATCGGCGAGACGGCGAAGGGCAGGTCGACCAAACCGTCGACGATCGCCTTGCCGGGGAACCGATGGCGCACGAGGACGACGGCGATCGCGACGCCGAAGACGGTGTTGACGACCGTGGCGATCGCGGTGACTCCGAACGTCAAGCGAAACGCCGCGACCGCCTCGGGCGCCGAGACGGCGCGGACGAACGAGCCGAGGCCGCCCTCGACGGCCGCGCGGAGCAAGGCGATCGCGGGGGCGAGGATCAGGATCGCGAACCAGAGCTGAACGAAGCCGATCAAGGCCCACTTCACGAGCCGGCTCCCGCCTTCGCGAGGGCTCGCCGGTTCGGGATGTGCCGGCGCAATCGTTTCGGACAATTGCTCAGCCGTCACGATTCTCCCCCTTGCGACGTTGGAGGATGTTCAGGCCGATCAGGATCAGGAGCGAGGCCGCGAGCAGGATCGTGGAGACGGCCGCCGCGCCTCGTTGGTTGCCGCTCTCGATCTCGCCGAAGATGTACATGGGAGCGGTCTTGGTCTCGAGCGGGCGATTTCCGGCGACCATGACGACGCTGCCGAACTCTCCGAGCGCGCGGCTGAAGGCGAGCGCGGTGCCGGTGACGATGGCGGGGCGAAGCGTCGGCAGGGTGACGCGGCGGAAGGTGGTCCAGCCGTCGGCGCCGAGGGTCGCCGCGGCCTCCTCCTCCATCCGATCCATCTCGAGCAGTACGGGCTGCACGCTGCGGATCACGAAAGGATATCCGACGAACAAGAGCGCCAGCACGATTCCCGGCTTCTCATAGATCACGCCGAGCCCGTATTCGCCCAGGATCGCTCCGAGCACGCTGGTCGGCCCGTAGAGCGCGACGAGCATCACGCCGGTGACGACCGTCGGCACGGCGAACGGGAGGTCGATCAAGGCATTCATGAGCCCTTTTCCGGGGAACTCGTAGCGCACGAGGACCCAGGCGGTGAGCGTGCCCGTGACGGCGTTGATGACCGCCATGATCAGGGCGGTGACGGCGGTGAGGAAGAGCGCGTGCCGCGCGAAGGGATCGGAGATCCGGCGCACGAAGGGTCCGAGGCCGTCGGCGAATGCACCCCAGGCGAGCGCGGAGAGCGGCAAGACGATCATCACGCCCAGGTAGGAGAGCGACGCGACGCGAAGCAGTCCGCCCGCCGATCGGATCGGAACTCGTTCCATGAGTCTCGACCTCACCTCGCCTCGGTTCGATCAGTGAACATACGATTCCAGATTCCGTCGTCGCCGAAGACGCGGCGTTGGATCGCGGCGGCGCCGTCGAGGTCGCGGAGGGTGAAGACGCCTTCGGGCAGCGGAGCGCCGAGCGGTCGGAAGCCGAACTCGGAGAGGATCGCCTGGCCCTCCTCGCCGTGGAGGAAGCGGAGGAAGTCGTCGGCGAGCTCGCGGTTGCCGTGTTTGGCGACCGAGGTCTCGACGATCGCGGCGGGGCCTTCGATCAGGAGCGTCCGTCGCGGCACGACCGACTCGATGGCGGAGCCGAGCCGGCGCTCGCGGAGCCGCAACTCGTTCTCATAGGTCACCGCGGCGTCGCCGATGCCGCGGGCGAACGAGGCGAGGCTCTGCCGCCCCGATGCGTCCATGTTGACGACGCGGCGCTGGACGCCGCGCATCAAGGATTCGGCCGCGGCTTCGTCGGCGCGATCGCTCCCCAGCAGCCCGGCCCCCCAGATCGCGAAGAGGTTCCAGCGAGCGCCTCCGGAGGTCTTGGGATCGGGGTAGAGGACGTCGACGCCGGGCTCGGCGAGGTCGGACCAATCGGCGATCGCCAACGGATTCCCAGGGCGAACGCCGATGACGACGAGGCTCCGCGTGATCATCCCGCCGTGCGGAGTCGCGCGCCAATCGGAGGCGACCCGCCCCGCCCTCGCGAGTTGGTCCATATCGGTTTCGATCGAGAGCAGGGCGACGTCGGCGTCGAACCCCGAGACGATCGACCGCGTCAATGCGCCCGAGGCGTTGTACGACTCCTCGAAGACGACCTCGCGACCGGTCGCGGCCGCGCGATGCCGCGCGAACGCAGGAAGGATTCCCTCACGGAGCGCTTCGCGCAGCACGGAGTACGCGCCGATGGTGAGCCGGTCGACCTCGGCGCCGCGCGTCGGCGCGCCGCATCCGGAGCCGCCGACCGCCGTGAGGACGATCGCCGACGCGGCCAGGATCGACGCGATCCCCCACCGCTTCGTCTCAGATCGTCCAGTCGGGAACGTAGTCACGGCCACGCTCGCGGTTCTCCTTCATCAAGTCGGCGATCGTGGTGCGGTCGACCACGTCCGAGATCGCCTGCCGAACCCGGCCCCAGAACCCGAAATAGTGACACTCGCCGAGGAACTCGCACTCCTTGTGTCGCGAGAGGCTCACACAGTCGACCGGCGCGATCGGGCCGTCGACGTATCGCATGATCGCGCCGACGGTGATCTCCTCCGGGGGCTTCGCGAGGTTGTAACCGCCCTCGGCCCCCCGCCGGCTCTTCACGAAGCCGCCGCCCTTCAACTGATTCAGGATCACCTCGAGAAATCGAATCGGAATATGCTCACGCTCTGAGATGTCGGCGATCTTCATCGGCGCGGAGGCCCCGTGCTCGGCCAGGGCGTAGACCGCACGCAGCGCGTAGTAACACTTGGAAGAAACGCTCATCGAGAGTCATCCCGCGAGTGGAGTCGCGAAATGATCTCTATTTCGACCAGAGAAGTCAAGTTTGCTTCAGGGAGCGGTCTTGGGGAGCGCACCGGCCGACAAGTGGACCTTTGATCAGTCGCGATCGGGGAGGTCGGGGCGTTCGACGAGGGCGATGCCGGTCTCTTCGAGCAGGCGGTCGATCTCGACGGCGAGCCCGGCGATCGACGGGCGGAGCTGTTTCCCCTCGGCCGCGAGCAGTCCCCTGCGCTGGGCGCAGGCGAAGCAGAGCTTCTCGTCGCCCTTGGTGAGGTAGATCTCACCGTCGAGCAGGCGGTGATAGTAGTCCTGCCCGGGGGCCATCATGTAGCAGTATTCGCGTTCGCTGCCCGACTTGAGCGCGACGCGCCAGGCGGGCTCGTGGATGAAGAGACGCCGCGGCTCGGATGCGGGACGAGCGGGAGCGGGAACGGAGGCGGCGGGGTCGGTCGTTCTCATCGAGGGGCTCGCGATGAAGGGCGATTCGGCGCGTCGAGGCCGCAGACGTCGTCGTTGCAGACCTCGCGCGGACGCGAAGCGGCAATGCGATTGTAGGCGACGCGACCCAAGCGGGACACACCCGGCACGAACCGCACCAAGGCCGGCAGCGCGAGCGTGGGCGTCCAACTCGCGATCCGCACGACCGCGTCGAAGCCCGATTCGACGCGACCCGAGGCGTGGACCAGGTGCATCGACTCGACGCAACGCTCCTTCGTGAGCGACGGGTGGATCGTCGCGACCTCGACCGCGTTCAGGTCGAGCGGTTCGATCAAGCGAGCGGGGTCGCCGGCGCAGATCAGGGCGATCGAAGCGCGACAGCGCGGGCAGACGCCGTCGTAGAGCACTCGGCCCGGCGCGGGGGCGTCGCCGATCACCAGGCTCCGCAGCCAAGCGCCCGACGTGAATGCGAGATTCCCCGCGATCATCACCAGGCCGAACTCCGTCAGGCCGAGCGTGACGTCGATGCCGAGGTGGAGCATCACCATCGCGCCGATGAGCCAGGGGCGAAGCCGACGGTTCCAGATCATGACCGGATACACGAGCTCGAGCGCGAGGGCGAAGTGCGTGAGGGCGTTCAGGAGGAGGGGGTACGCGGCGAGCCAGGTGAGGTCGAAGCGTCGGAATTCGCCCGCTGCCAGAGTCCCCCAGATCGCCGTCCCTTCCCACCAAGCGCGTCCTTGCAGCTTCGCCAGGCCGGCCATCGCGTAGATCACGACGAGGTGACACTGGATCAGGCGGAGGCAGAGATTGGCGCGGATCGAGGGTTCGGGGATTCCCGGGGTCGGGGTCCACTTGCCGCCTTTCGGTCGGACGAACAGCTCCGAGCGAAATCGCCGCGCGCGGCCGATCCAGCGATCGATCGAGAGCGCCTGGCCGCTCGCGTCGGTCACCGCGAGATAGAGCAGCCAGGTCGAGAGGATCTGATCGAAGCCGTAGAGCGAGAAAGGCGCCCGCCGCGCAGTGGAGATCACGAAGACCCAGGTGAGCGGCGTCGTCAACCGGCTCGCAACGCCGACCGCGCACATGGCGGCGACCGCGACCCCGACCGCCCAAACGGCGCGGATCCAGCCGTCGGGCACGAGGAACCAGATCGACCAGGCTCCCGGCACGCGTTCGGCCCAGTATTCGCGGACGACCGAGGCGTTCGCCCAACCGTTCGGGCCGAGGAACGCCTCGAGATCCCAGCCGTAGACGAAGAGCGACCAGCAGGCGAGCGAGCCGACGATCAGCCGGATCAGGCCGACGGGCGTGGGGTCGGCAGGCGTGAAGAAGAAGGCGTTCCAGCCCGACGAGCCCGCGCGGAGCAGCCCGACGAAGGCGTTCCAAGGCTCGGTCAGGATGCGGAGGGGTCGCACGCGAATTCTCCGATCGATTCGGGAACGGTGTAGAAGCGCGGGTCGTCGAGTTCGGGCGGCTTGGCGCCGGAGATCAGGTCGCGGCGGATCGCGTCGAGCTCGGGGATGAGATGGAGCTGGAGCGCGAGCCTCACCTTGCGGCACCGCGGCTCTTCACGGCCGATGCGCTCGGCGAAGCTCTTCGCCCAGAACGGCGGCGGCCGGTCGGGATTGCGTCGGCTCTGCTCGAGCGACGAGGCGAGCGCATTGGCGATCGAGAGCTGCCTCTGGTACCGCATGCGCGGCGTCAGCCCGCGTTCGGGGATGCGCACGGTGCGGATCTCGCGCCCTTCGGCGTCGAACAACCGCGCGGTGATGACGGGCGTGGGCGGCGGCTCGGGGGCGAAATAACGATACGAGTACCCCTGATCGATCAGTCCATGATAACCCGCGAACGCCTCGGCCCAGGCCCGCTGGAGATCCGAGGCCGGCGGAGCCGCGAAGACTCCTCCGAGGATCGCAACGGCGTGAAAGGCGAGCGCCGCGGAGATCGATCCGCGGACCCAGGGCGGCAGGCCCGCCTCGCGCTGCGGAACGCGGTCGGCCGATTTTTCCGTTTTCAAAGCGACGAGCCCTCCCTTTCTCGAATCGATCCTTCGGCGCATCCTATCCGGATCATGGGCGAATGCCCAGATCCGTTGAAGCGGGGGACATGATCGTCGACGGCGTTCCGAAGAGACCGCAACCCCAGATTACCCAAAACTCCCGATTCCCACCAATTCGCCAAATTTTCGTTGCGTTGGGCGGGAATGTCGTCTAGAATCTGCGGTAACTGGAGCGAGGTTGTCGATTGCGGCAATCGGGCGGACTCCGGGAGCCGTGCCGTCGCGAGCGGTGCGGTCGAAGGGGGACGACGGGCTCCGTCGGTGTCCTCGACAAGAATGTCGGAATCTCGCGAACCATCACTTGGACGGCACCTAGGGGAGAGACGACGATGCAAGGAACGATCTTGATGCTGATGGCCATGAGCGGCCTCGGCTGTCACCACAAGGAATGTGCGCCGGTGGTCGTCGAGTCGAGCTGCTACAGCTCGTGCTACACGAGCTGCTACACGCCGACCTACACGACCGAGTACGTCTCGGGTTGTGAGAGCGCCTCGTGGTACGGCTCGAGCTGCTATTCCAGCTCTTGCTACTCGAGCGCCTGCTACAGCTCTTGCTACTCGAGCGCCTGCTACAGCTCGAAGCACACGCACCGTCGTGGTCTGTTCGGCGGTCTCTTCCGCAAGCACCGCTCTTGCAACGCCTGTGCTCCGGCCCCCGCGCCGGTCTACACCACGGGTTGCGACACCTGCGGCGGCATGCCGGTCTACGGCACGCCGGTCGTGATGGCGACCGCTCAGAGCTACGCGGCTCCGATCGTGTCGGGCCAGTCGATGGTCGCCCCGTCGAAGTCGACCCCGGTCTGGTCGACCGCTCCGTCGAAGCAGGCTCCCGCGACGATGATGACCCCGACCACGAAGACGATGGAGTCGGCCCCGGCCGCTCCCGCCGCGACCTCGGCTCCCGCCGCGGGCGCGGTTCCCCCGCCGCCGCCGGTTCCGGCGACCGAGACCAAGCCGGCCACCCCGCCGGTTCCGTCGATCCCGGCCGCCGAGGTTCCCGACGCGCCGAAGCCCAGCGTTCCGGCCGTGCCCGACGCTCCCAAGCCCGCCGTCCCCTCGATCCCGGCTCCGGCCGTTCCGTCGATCCCGGCGACCCCGGCTCCGGCCGTCCCGGCGACCCCGAACATCCCCGGACTTCCCCGCTGATCGTCCGACCGCTCATTCGCGAAACGGACCTCTCTCATGAGGTCGCCCGGTCCGCCAGGTTCTCGAGACCTGAGCGGATCGGTTTCGTTTCCGGGGGGGAGTCGCGTTCGCGGTGGGAATGTCGCGGGCGCGTCGCCGAACTGGAGTCGGCTCCGAATCGCTTTGCGGGGGCCGTCCCCCTATAATCGACCGACGTTCCGCGTGTTCCCGTCGGCGCCTGGGTCGGCCGAGGCGAGGACGATGTCGGTGCTCTTTCCCTCCGCCGAGGATGACCGAACGATGGACGACCACTCCGCCGCCCCGACTCCGCGATCCGAAGAAGCCGCCGACGCCCGATCCGCCGCCGCGCCGCCGCCGCCCGAGCACGCCGAGCGGATCGACTGGCTGCTCGACCACCTGGGCGAGTCGCTCTGCAGGACACTGGGGATCTACAAGGTTCCCGACGACATCGTGCTCTCGGTCGTGATCCCGGTCTACAACGAGGTCCGCACGCTCCACGAGATCGTCCGCCAGGTCCGCGCCGTGCCGATTCGCAAGCAGATCATCCTGGTCGACGACTGCTCGACCGACGGCACCACCGAGATGCTCCGCCGCTGGAAGGAAGAACAGCCCGACCTCACCATCGAGTTCCACGAGAAGAACCAAGGCAAGGGGGCCGCGCTCCGGACCGGCTTCAAGCACGCTCTGGGGCAAATCGTCATCGTGCAGGACGCCGACCTCGAATACGACCCGAGCGAGTATCTCGGCCTGATCCAGCCGATCATCGAGGGCAAGGCCGACGTCGTCTACGGCTCGCGCTTCATCGGCGAGAAGCACCGAGTGCTCCACTTCTGGCATTCCTGCGCGAACAAGTTCTTGACGCTGTTGTCGAACATGTTCACGGATCTCAACCTGACCGACATGGAAGTCTGTTATAAGGTCTTTCGTCGCGAGGTGATCCAGGGGATCCGGCTCCAGAGCAATCGGTTCGGGTTCGAGCCCGAGGTGACGGCGAAGGTCGCGCGGTTCCGGATGCCTGCGGTCGACGGCCGCCCCGCCCGCCGCTGCCGGATCTACGAGATGCCGGTCTCGTACAACGGACGCGACTACAGCGAAGGGAAGCACATCGGCTGGAAGGACGGCGTGCAGGCGCTCTACTGCATCGTCCGCTACGCCTTCGCCGACTGACCCGATCGCGAACGCGGCGGGGGCGAGAGTTCGTGGAGCTCGAGCCGCCCGCCGAACCGACGCTCCGCCAATGCCCGCGCCACGACCGTGCGATGACAGCGCGACCCGTCGTCGCACGCACAGAGGATCGCGACGCGGCCGTCGGTCCCGCGCACGATCGCCTCGAGCCGCGCCAGGCCGCGATGCACCGGCCACGACTCGCTCGGGTCGGCCAGGTGGGCGCGGAGGATCCGCATCTCGGGGTCCTGCCGCTGCGGGTTGCCGAGCTCGACGAGCCACTCGTAGGCGATCCCCGCCGACTCGAGCTCGCGCGCGATCCCCTGCCCCGGCTCCTGCAGGTTCCACGCCTTGGGGCCGTAGGGCCGACCCGGCTCGAGGTCCGAGGCGCAGGGACCGATCCGGACGTCGACCAGCCGGACGATCTCCGACTCGACCAGGCACGCCTTCAACCGCTCCATCCGCTTCGGTGCCGGCCAGGCGCCGTAGCCGACCAACCAGAGTGCGGGAGTCATCCGATCCCCTTCGTCTCGGGGCCGTCCGCGCGACCGATCCCGAACCAGAGCATGGCGAAACGCCGGCCGAGCGCCTAGGATCCCATGGTGGTTTTTCGACGAGATCCCGCGGAGGCTCCCGCCATGTTCGCCCCGTCCTTGGTTCGATTCGTGCTCGTCGTGGGCTGTTCGTCGCTCTTCGCGATCGAGTCGAGCGCCCCCGCCCTCGCCCAGGAACCCGCTCCCTCCGAGCCGTCGACCAAGGAGAGCCGCCCCGCGAGATCCCCCGCCAAGCGCACCCGCAAGCGCCCGATCGACGACGGCCCGAAGATCTACATGGGCCGACAGATCGCCGACGTCATGAGCCACCTCGGCGCGGAGTGGCTGGTCCGCGATACCCGCGAGCAGGAAGAGCAGCCCGACCGGATGCTCGACGGCTTGAAGATCCAACCCGGCCAGACGGTCGCCGACGTCGGCGCGGGCGTCGGATATACGAGCGTGAAGATGTCCAAGCGCGTCGGCCCCAAGGGGACCGTCTACGCGACCGACGTCCAGCCCGAGATGCTCCGCATGCTCGCCCGCAACGCCAAGACGATGAACATCACGAACATCAAGCCGATCCTCTGCACCCCCACCGACCCCAAGCTCCCCGAGGGGAAGGTCGACCTGATCCTGATGGTCGACGTCTACCACGAATGCTCCGACCCCGAGGCGACGCTCGCCGGACTCCGCAAGGCGCTCGCGCCCGGGGGCCGGCTCGTGCTCGTCGAATTCCGCGCGGAGGATCCCGAGGTCCCGATCAAGCCGGAACACAAGATGAGCGTCGCCCAGGCCCGCAAGGAACTCGAGGCGAACGGCTTCCGGTTCAAGGAGTCGCTCGAGTTCCTGCCCTGGCAGCACATCATCATCTTCGAGGTCGCCGGAGCGACCAAGCCCGCCGACGCTGCGACGCCGTCCAAGCCCGCCGAGGAGGCGAAGGCCGAGGAACCGCGTTCCAAGACGGTGATCGATTGACGCGAGGCGGGACGATCAGCCGCCCGCTCCGGCGATCCCGTAGCGCTTGCGGAGGTCGATGATCAGCTCGTTCATGTCGCGGGGAACGGGCGCCTCGACCTGCACGTGCTCGCCGGTCATCGGGTGGACGAAGCCGAGCGTCTGGGCGTGCAGCGCCTGGCGCCCGAACTTCGCCTTGCAGCGCGGTTGGGTCTTGGGTCGATAGACCGCGTCGCCAAGCACCGGGTGGCCGATGTCGGTCATGTGGAGCCGGATCTGATGGGTCCGGCCGGTCTCGAGTCGGCAGGCGACGAGCGTCGCGACCGATCCGAAATGTTCGAGCACTCGGAAGTGAGTGATCGCCGAGCGGCCTTCGTCGGGCCGGCGGGCGACCTTTCTCCGGAGGTCGCCCTGATCGGTGATGAGCGGGCGGTCGATCGTGCCGGCCTCGCGTGCGAGGACCCCTTCGACGACCGTGAGATACTGCCGCTCGATGTCGTGGGCTCGAAAGAGATTCTGAAAAGCGCGAACCGCGTCGGGCGAGCGTGCGAGCGCGAGCGCGCCCGAGGTGTCGCGGTCGAGCCGATGCACGATCCCGACGAACGGCCGCCGACCGTGACGGAGCAAGAGATAGCGGCTCGCCCGCTCGAGCAGGGTGTCGCGCTCGCGGAGCCGGGTCGGTTGCGTGAGCACGCCGGCGGGCTTGTCGACGACGAGGACGTGACGATCCTCGTAGAGCACGCGTAGACGAGTGGCGACTTTCCGAGCCTTCGGCCGGCTCGGAAAGAACGCCAGTTCGACATCGGACTCGACCTCGAGGCCGGGGCGGTCGCACCGCTCGCCCGCGAGGTCGATCCGACCGTTGAGGACAGCCTCCTGCGCCGCCCTGCGCGAGAGGCCGAAACGTTCGGAGACCAGTTTTTCGAGCCGAATCGGCATTGGGGATGACGTATGGGATGATCACCGAGGCAGGGCGGCCGTCGAGTCCATGACAACCGCCCGGCCCACTTGGGTCAAGCCCCTTCTCGGGAATCGCCCCGACCCGCGTGGAAGTCTCGCCTCGAGGTCGGTCACGGTCTCCGCCTCGGTCGGTCGGATCGTACCACCTGACTCGAGATTCTCGCATCTGATCTTTCGTTCACGCAACGAGATCTCGCTCGTCGCGATCCTCGAGATCGAAGCGGCGTCGCGCGGGTCGGCGCTCGGCGACTTGCGAAGAGACCGGCCGAACTCTACTCTGGTCGCTCGAGGCCGCGTCGTCGACGAGGCCGAAACGAGGTTGCGGGGGGGATCATGAGTTCGCTCGCGGAAGATCTCGCGTTCGTGAAGGCACTGGCGACCGAGGCGGCCGAACTCGCCCGCGCGCGCAGCCAAGGCGTGCGCCCGATGGAGAAGGCGAATCTGAGCTACGTGACCGAGCTCGACCACTTCCTGGAGGAGTTCATTCGATCGCGTCTCGCCGCGCAGTATCCCGACGACGTCCTGACGGGCGAGGAATATGCGGCATCGGGCGGTTCGGGGCCGAGGCGGTGGTCGATCGACCCGATCGACGGCACCGGCAACCTCGTCCATCGCCTGCCGCTCTGGTCGGTGAGCATCGGCCTTCTCGACGCGGGCGAGCCGGTCCTGGGCGTGATCGCGATCCCGCCGCTGGGCGAGCTCTTCTGGGCCGTGAAGGGCGAGGGCGCCTGGATGGACGGCAAGCGGCTCGTGATCGAGGACGCCGACACGTTCCACAACCAGGACAACGTCTGCGTGGGCACCAACGCCCTCCGCGCGGTCGACCCGCGCTCGCTGCCGGGTCGGCTTCGCGATCTCGGAAGCGCCTGTTGCGAGTTGAGCTTCGTCGCGTGCGGCCGGCTCGAGGCTTGCACTTTCCTGGGCGAGCATGCGCACGACGTCGCCGCGGGGGCCGTGATCGTGAGCGAAGCGGGCTGCGTGTTCGCGACGATCGACGGCGAGTACCTCTCACCCGCCGAGATGGTCGAGCGGACTCCGGTGCAGGTGCCCACGTTCATCGCACCGCCTCGAAGAATGAAGGCGCTGCTGGCCTCGGCTCGCCGGCTGAGCTGAATCGAGGCTCGCTCCGGCGCGTTTTCGCGCGCGCTGCGGGCCCGGTCGTGCGGATGCTAGTATACTGGAGGGTGATCGCCGCCGAGTCCCCGGTTCCCGACGGGATCCTGTGGGCCGCGCCTTTCGCCTCGAGCAACCGTCGCGTTCGCACCCGGGACTCGCACCATGTCGCTCCCCGCCTACCGGCGTTTTCGCGCCGCGCGCCGATTTCGACCCGTGCCCGAGGCATTCGAAGCGCGGCTGTTGCTCTCGGCCGACCCGGTCGACCTCGGCGCCTTCCCTCTTCGGAACATCGGATCCGAGAACTCGATCCTCGTCCGATTTCGCGAGGACGCCGCGATCGCCGAGGCGCTGAATTCGATCGGCGGCTTCGTCGAGGAGACGTTTCCCACCGGCACGCGGAGCGTCGTGATCGGTCGGGGGCTCACTCCCGAATCGGCGATCGCCCGGCTCAGCCTTCGGAGCGACGTGATCTACGCCGAGCCCAACGCGCGAATCGAGCGGGCGGGCGACGTCGTGCCCAACGACGCCCAGTTCGGCCAACTCTGGGGACTCAACAACCGCAACAACGTCGACATCGACGCACCGCAAGCCTGGGGGATCACCCAGGGGGCGCCGGTCATCGTGGCGGTGATCGACTCGGGGATCGACCTGAAGCACCCCGACCTCGCGTCGAAGGTCTGGGTCAACACCGCCGAGGTCGGCGGCAATCGTCGCGACGACGACCGCAACGGCTACATCGACGACGTCAACGGCTGGAACTTCGTCCGGAACAACGCCAACGTCCAGGACGAGAACGGCCACGGCAGCCACATCGCAGGGGTGATCGCCGCCGCGGGCAACAACAACTACGGCGTCGTCGGCGTGAATTGGAACGCCAGGATCCTGCCGTTGAAGTTCCTCGACTCGAGCGGCAGCGGATCGACCGAGGATGCGGTCGCCGCGATCTACTACGCCGTCGCCAAAGGGGCCCGCGTGATCAACGCGAGTTGGGGCGGGCAAGGCTTCTCGCGGTCTTTGAATGAGGCGATCCTCTACGCGGCGTCGAAGAACGTGGTGTTCGTGACCGCGGCGGGCAACGAGACGGTCGACAACGACGTTCGCCCGAGCTGGCCGGCGAACTATCGCCACGCGAACACCTTGAGCGTGACGGCGGTCGACCGCAATGGTCGGCTCGCCGACTTCGCCAACTGGGGCGTGTCGACCGTCGACATCGCCGCGCCGGGCGTCGGCATCACGAGCACGACCCCGGGACGATTCTCGAGCTATTCGGGCACGTCGATGGCCGCGCCCTACGTCGCCGGCGTGGCGTCGCTGGTGATCTCGACGAATCCCGAATTCACGGCGGCGCAGGTCGTCGCTGCGATTCGGGCCTCGGCCAAACCGCTGGAGTCGCTCCAAGGGCGGATCGCGACCGGCGGGATCGTGAGTGCATCGCGAGCCTTGACCGCCGGGATCCAGACCGCGCTCGGCCGGCCGGTCGTCGAGGCGCCGCCCTTCGACGTCGACGCGCTCGAGGTCGCCCTGCTCTCCTCCGAGGAATTCGCGATCCGCTCGGGCAGCAGCGCGGTGGGGCTCGTCACCGGCATGTATCGCACGATTCTCGGGCGCGATCCCGAGCCCTCCGGCATCGCGGCGGCGGTGACATCGCTCTCGAACGGGCTCTCGCCCGATGATCTCGCCCGCAACCTCCAGTCGAGTCCCGAAGCTGCCCGCACCAAGGCCGCGCGCTGGTTCCAGTCGATCCTGGGACGGACGCAGTCGCTCGAGGCACTCAAGGGCTCGCCCGAGATCGGCCCGTGGGCGGCTCTCGTCGAGGGCGGCTCCAAGGACGCCGACATCCAGGCCGCCCTGCTCTCCTCAACCGAGTTCTGGCTCCGCTCGGGATCGAATTCGGACGGATTCACGCGAGCACTCTACCGCTACGTGCTCGATCGCGACCCCGAGTCGAGCGCCTTCCAAGCATGGCGTGCCGTGACCAGCTCGGCCGCGTCGCGACACGAGAACGTTCGCTGGCTCCTGGGATCCGACGAAGCCAAGCGCGTCGTCACCGCCAGGATGTATCGTTCGACGCTCGGACGCTCGGCATCCACGAGTCAACTCGTGAACGACCCGGGGGTCATCGGCTGGAGCGAGCGGCTCGTGGTCTGAAAAGGGACCAGGGCGAACGCCCCGCGGAGAAGCGTCGCCCCGGCATGCACGTTCTTCGATCCAATCGCAATCAATTCTTGGTGTCGACCGCCTTGACCGGGATCTGGAGTTCCCAGAGCCGCTGATTCACGGGCGTCATCGGCCCGTGGTAGCCGAGAACGCGGGGCTCGCCGTCGGCGACCCATTCGCCCTTGTGCTCTTCGAGCCAGGTGCGGAGCTTGACGAGGTTCGACGCCATCGAGGGGCGGTCCGACTCGCCTTGGACGCCGATGCAGACGAACTTACGCGGCTCGTGATCGACGACCTGCACCGCGCCGACGCCCTTGCCCGTCTCACCGATCTTGGTCGACTGGTAGAGGAACTCCATCGACATCTCGCCCATTTCCTTGCGATTCTCGATCATCTTCGAGTCGGAGTAGGTCATGACGACCGGGGCGGTCATCTCGACCCCTTTGCGGCTGATGTGATTGAAGAGCGAGAAGAAGAGCACGCCGTCGGCGGCGCTGCTGGTGTTCTTGGCCTTGGCGACGGCGCTGCGGTAGACGGGGTAGCTCTTGACCTCGATCTTGCCGGGCTCGGTGCCGCCCGGCCATCCCTCGGGCAGCGGGGCGTCGGAGTCGGCCGCCTTCGGCTTGGGCAGCTTGCGGGCCTGCTTGGGGGCCGCGGCATCGCTCGACTTCGAGTCGGCGGTCTCCTGAGTCCCGCGATCGTCGGCGACGGCGATCAGGGAGCAGACGGAGAAGATCAGAGCCGTGGAGATTCCGGTCAGTCGCATGGCATCCGCCTCATTCAACGGGGACGTCGGATCATCGCAATCGTTGAGAATGACATAGACGCGAATCGATGATCGTCAAGCGTCGATCGATCGAGATCCGCGCGGCGAAGTTCCGACCGGAGGCGGAAACGACGACGACCGCGCCTGCCCGGCACGAGGCCGAGAGACGCGGTCGAAGCGAGAGTGATCGGGAATGACAGAAACGGAGGCCGTTTCTCAGCTCTCGGAGCCGTTCGATGCACCGGCGTCGTTGGGGGGCGAGTCGGTCCGGCCTTCGCCGCCGCCTTCGCCTTCGCCGGGCTCCTCGCGGGCTTGCCAGAGCTGCTTGAGTTGGCCGAAGGACCGCAGGGGCGTCGAGCCCGAGCGTTCATCCTTGGAGAGCGGCGTGTTCGATGCGGGCTTGGCGGGCTTCTTGGGAGGCGGCGCGGCAGCGCGATCGGTCTTGGCGGCGTCTCCGGCGTTCGAGGCGCCCGAGCCGCCTTGCGACCCGCCCGACCCGCCGCGGTTGAAGCCGCCGCCGCCGGGACCGCGTCGATCTCCGCCGCGTCCGCCGCCGCCGGGTCCGCCTCGCGTCCGAAGCGGTTCGAAGCGACGACCCGAGTCGGGTGAACCCGCGGGAGGCGACTGGAGTTCGGGAGACGGAGCACTCGCGGGCTCGCGACGAGGAGGACGACGATCCTGTCCCGGTCCGCCGGGGCCTTGCCCTTGACCGGGGCCGCCGCCCGGACCGCGACGCTCGCCGCCTCGGCCTTCGCCCTGCTGGGGCGGACGTCGACCGCCGCCGCCGCCGGCGCCGCGTTCGGGACGCGGCCGTTCGGTGCCCGGCTTGACCATCGTCAAGGAGACGCGCTTGCGCTCCTGGTCGACTCCGATCACCCAAGCGGTCACGACGTCGCCCACGCTCACGACGTCGTGGGGCGACTTGATGTAGCGATTCGCGAGTTGGCTGATGTGGACCAACCCCGAGTCCTTGAGGCCGATGTCGATGAACGCGCCGAAGTCGACGACGTTGAGGACGGTGCCCTTGAGCTCCATCCCCGCGCTGAGGTCTTCGAGCTTGAGCACGCCCTTCTTGAAGATCGGCTTGGCCATGTCGTCGCGCGGGTCGCGCTCGGGACGGGCCAGGGCCTCGAAGATGTCGTGCAGGGTCGGCTCGCCGACCTCGAGCTCCTTGGCGAGCGCGGGCAGGTCGGCCGCGTTCATGGCGTCGTGGAGCTGCGGCATGCGCTCGCGGTCACCGATGATGTCGAGTCCGAAGCCGAGCTTCTCGAGCGCCTTCTCGGCGATCGCGTACGACTCGGGGTGGACCCAGGTGCGGTCGAGCGGATTCGCGGCGCCGGGGATCTTGAGGAAGCCCGCGGCCTGCGTGAAGGTGACGGGGCCGATCCCTTCGATCTCGGAGATCTCGGATCGGTTCGTGAACGCTCCCTTTTCGGCGCGCCTCTCGACGATCCGACGTGCGGTGAGCTGGTTGAGACCCGACACGTGGCGGAGCAGCGGCACGCTCGCGGTGTTGAGATCGACGCCGACGAAGTTCACGCAGCTCGAGATCACTCCTTCGAGCGACTCCTTGAGCTGCTTGGGATTGACGTCGTGCTGGTAGAGTCCGACGCCGATGTTCTGCGGCTCGATCTTCACGAGCTCGGAGAGCGGATCCTGGAGCCGGCGTCCGATCGAGACGGTGCCGCGGAGGGTGGCGTCGAAGTCGGGGAACTCCTCGCGTCCGACGGGGCTGGTCGAGTAGACGCTGGCGCCGGCCTCATTGACGATCACGTAGGCGAGTTCGGCGAGTTGGGCGTCGGCCGGGTGAGCCTTGGGCGGCGGGGGCGGACCCTTGGGCTTGGGCGGACGTCCGCCGTCGCCCTTGCCCTTGCCCTTGGGCGGGCGCGGCGGCCTCGAACCGCTCGGCGCGGGAGCCGGTCGGGTCGACGCATCGGCCGATTCGGGAGTCGGAGCCGGGGCCGGTTCGGAGGCGGTCGCGGCGGCGACTTCCGCGGCGACCTCGGGCGCGGGGGCGTCGAGCGCGGCCTCGCCCGGTTCCTCCGGTGCGGGGCTCACGTCGGCGAGGACGACCGCGGGGTCGGCCGGCGCCGAGGGTTCGACGTGGTGATGAGCGACCGGCTCGCCCTCGGGCGTCGACGCGGTCTCCGGAGCGGGCGGCGGGACGTCGGCCGCTTCGGGAGCGGGCTCGGAACCCGACTCGTCGTCGGGAGCACCGCCGGAGATCGGCGGAATCGTCTCGTCGGTCGCGGGAGGCGTCTCGGCGGACTCGGTCGGCGCTTCGGCGACCGGGCTCTCGGTCGTTGCGGCGGTCTCGGGAGCCGGAGCGTCGGCGGGATGTTCCTCGGCGACCCGATTCTCGGTCGGCTCGGAGCCCGGGGCGTCGGTCTCGGGTTCGGCTTCGTGCGGGATCGGCGCGGCGGCCGCGGCGAGGGCGGCGGCGGCCTGAGCCTCGGTCCCCGGATAGGGCGCGTCGGGATTCTGTGAGAAGTGCATCCCTTCCGCGATGATCTCGGCGACCAATTCCTCGGTCTCGCGGCAGGCGGTGCCGTTGCCGATGGCGACGACGCCGACGCCGTGCTTGCCGACGAGATCCTTGAGGAACTGCTTCGACTCGTAGCGGCGGTTCTGCGGCGGATGCGGGTGGATCACGCCGTGCTCGAGGAGCGCGCCGTGGCCGTCGAGCACGGCGACCTTGCAGCCGGTCCGGAAGCCGGGGTCGATCGCGAGGACGACCTGCTTGTTGATCGGCGGCTGGAGGAGGAGGCTACGGAGGTTGCGGGCGAAGACCTCGACGGCGTGGCGTTCGGCCATCTCGGTGAGGTCGCGGCGGACTTCCCGCTCCATGGACGGGAGGAGCAGGCGATCGAGAGCGTCGACGGCGGCGGTGCGGAAGAACTCGGCCTGAGGGTGTTCCTCGAGCGGGAGTTGGGAGAAGACGGCCGCCTCGACCTCGGGCCGCGCGACCTCGAGCTTCACCTTGAGCGAGCTCTCCTTGTCGCCGCGATTGATGGCGAGGACGCGGTGCGGCGGGATGTGCGAGATCGGTTCGGAGTAGTTGAAGTAGTCGCGATACTCCAGGCCCTCGCCCTCGGCGATCTCGGCCTTGGAGGTGACGACCTTGCCCGTCTTCCAGACGACGCGGCGGACGATGTCGCGAATGTTGGCGAGTTCGCTGATCGCTTCGGCGAGAATGTGTCCCACGCCCTCGAGGACCTTCTCGACCGTCGGCAGTTCCTTCTCTTCGTTGACGAACTCCTGCGCGGCGGCCTGGAGGTCGGCGAGGGTCTCGTCGCGATTCCAGACGCGGAGGGCGAGCGGTTCGAGGCCGCGCTCGCGGGCGTCGGACGCCTTGGTCTTCTTCTTCGGCTTGAAGGGAAGATAGAGGTCCTCGAGGCGCTTGGGGTTGTCGGCACCGCGGATCGCCTCGGCGAGTTCCTCGGTGAGCTTGCCCTGAGCCTCGATCGACTTGAGGATCGTCTGCTTGCGCTCAGCCAGTTCACGCAGCCGTCCGACGCGGAGTTGGATCTCGCGGATGACGACTTCGTTCAGTCCCCCCGTCCGCTCTTTGCGGTAGCGGGTGATGAAGGGGACCGTGTTGCCCTCGTCGAGCAACTGGACGACGCTCTCCACCTGAACGCGACGGATCTGGAGATCCTGCGCGATCCGGCCCAGGTCGACCTGAATCGGAATATCCATGAATCATGCACCTGAAAGGAGAACGGCGACGACACGGCGGGGCCGGCCCCTTTCGTCTCGAACCGTCGAATGGGCGAACCGAGGGAGTTCGCCGCGAACGGAACGATGACGCGGTCCGGGCGCGCGGATTGACCCTCGCGGGGTCTGTAGACGGAAGGCACAATCTATGGGATGTTTCGATCGATGTCAAGCAACTCCGCCCCTCGGAGCCGGCGTCTCCGAAATCTTTGGGAGTCTCGGGAGCCGAGCGATCCCTTGCGGGGCAAGCCGCGCCCGGGGATGGGTTTCGGGTCGGCCGCGGCTTGTCGTGGAGCGTCCGGACGGGTAAGTTCTTGAAGGATTTCGGTCACAGCGGCGCTCCGCCGCGGCGCGGTCGTTCTCGACCGCGATGGATCGATCGTTCGAGGGGACGCGACGACATGCTCTTGATCGGGACCGACGAGGGGATCTACCGCTGGGCCGAGGGCAATGGTTGGCCGGTCTTCCATGGTCTGCAGGACCGCGCGGTCGTCGCCCTGGGCTCGCATCGCTCGGGCGTGGTCGCGGCTCTCGACGACGCGGGCCTGGTTTGGGAGAGCGTCGACAACGGGCTGAATTGGCGGATCCTCACCGTCCCCGACGGCGCGGGGACTCCGGTGAGTCTCGCACTCGGCTCGGACGGCGTGATCGCGATCTCGACGATTCCGTTGACGCTGTTCACGCGTCGGATCGGTGCACCCCTGCGCGAGTCGGCGCCGCTGCTCGCGAGCGTCTGGCAGAGCCTCGAATCGCTCTCGGCGCGAGCGGTGAGTCGATCGAAGTCGGGCGGCGGGGCGACCGCGGTCGCCCCGCGGCGGCGGGCCTCGGCGGCCGGGTGGACGAAGTTGCCGATCCCCGGCGGCTCGCGCTCGACGGTGCTCCGGCTCCTGCATTCCGGCCCCGCGGCGATCTTCGCCAACCTCCAGGGCTCGGGCCTCTGGAAGAGCGGCGACGAAGGCTCGACGTGGACGCGGGTCGAGTCGCTCGAGCCCGAGGTCCTGGCGCTTCGACCGCTCACGGGCCCGGACGGCGGATTCGCCGCGGCGACCGATCGCGGCGTCTGGTTCACCTCCGACGCCGGCGCGACCTGGACGCAGTCGATCGCGGGGCTCGAGGATCGACCGGTCGTCAACGTCGTCGAACCCCACCCCGGCGACCCCAAGGTGCTGCTCGCCGCGGCCCGGAGCGCGGGGGCCGACTCGCCCGAGGGCGACCTGCTCCACGAGAGCAACGACGGCGGCAAGACCTGGACCAAGGTCGTGCGATCGTTCCCGGACAAGCCGGGCACCGACCGGATCACCGACATTCGCTTCGATCCCGCGACCCCCGACAACATCGCGGTCGCGTTCGGCTCGGGCGAGCTCTGGATGACCCGCAACGGCGGCGGCTACTGGCAACCGTTCGCCCGCCAACTCTCCGCCGCCCGCGCTCTCTGCCCGATCGCCTGAGTCGCATCGCTCGGCCGACGCCGACGCGGGGAGGTTCCTCGAGTCGCGTTCGGCCGAGCGCGTCGCTCGGGCTCGAGAAGATCTCCGTCCCCCCCTTGCCGCGTCGGCCCCCATCGCCTCTTCCTCCGCCCGGAGCCCGATGATGCCCGACATCCGCCCCCTGCTCGAAACCGCCTACGAATTCGCCGAACGGCAGGTCCGCGCGACGATCGAGCGCACGCCGAACTACTTCCCGATCTACACGACGGGCGGGGTCTGGAAGCACGACGGCGAACTCTGGACCGACTGGTGCGCAGGGTTCCATGCCGGGATGATGCGGCTGCTCGCCCAGAAGACGGGCGACCCGTTCTGGCGCGAGTCGGCCGAGCACTACGCCAAGCTGCTCGAACACAAGCAGCACGACCGCATGGTGCACGACCTCGGCTTCATCTTCATGAACACATATCTCCCCTGGTATCGCCTCACGGGCGACCCCGCGCTCCGGGAGGTGCTCGTGACCGCGGGCCGAACCCTGGCGATGCGGTTCATGCCCAAGGGACGATATCTGAGGTCGTTCATCGCTCCCGAGAGCCTGTTCATCGACATCATGATGAACGTGCCGATCATCTTCTACGCCGCGAAGGAAACGGGCGACGAGAAGCTCTACGAGCTCGCCGTCGAGCACTGCCGCACGACGGAGCGCGTGCTCGTTCGCCCCGACGGCGGCACCGCGCACGAGGGGATCTTCGACACCGAGACCGGCGAGTTCCTCCGTCAGTCGACGCACCAGGGGCTCCACGGCGGTTCGGATTGGAGCCGCGGCCTCGCCTGGTCGCTCTACGGCTTCGGCACGGTCTACACCTATACGAACGACCCGGCCGACCTCGCCGTCGCCGAACGCAACGCCGATCACTACCTCTCCCGCTGCCCCGCGAGCCTCATCCCCCCCTGGGATTTCGACGTGCCCGAAGGACCCGACCGGATCGACGACTCGTCGGCCGCCGCCATCGCCGCGTCGGGTCTCTGGAATCTCTCGAAGCTCACGCTCGACCCCGAGCGATCGTCGCGCTACCGCTCGGCGGTGCTCACGATTCTCGAGAATCTCTGCTCGGACCGCTACCTCGCCCGCACGACGCCGGGCTGGGAAGGCGTGCTGATGCATGGAGTCTATCACTTCCACAAGAAACTCGGTGTCGACGAGTCGGTCATGTGGGGTGAGTACTTCTTCCTCGAAGCGGTCGACAAGGTCCTTCGCGACCTCGACTGACCGGCGCGGAGCCGGTTCCCGGATCGAACGGAGCTCGGCGCGACGCCGACTCGATCCTCGCGCATCGACCCAACGCCTCGATCACTTCGAGAAACAAGGATCGACTCATGTCCGTACGCGATCACGACGACGAAGACGCGCTCGACCCTCGCGATCCCTCCCGCCCGGGCCCCGAGCGCTCGGCGATCCCGCCCCAAGACGACCTCGACGACGAATCGGTCGATGATGATATCGACGACGAAGAAGACGACGAAGACGAAGACTCCCCTGCACCGGGCTCGCCGAGGGGCGAACTCCCCAAGCTCAACATCCTCTACGGCGACGACCAGTTCGGCGACGAGGAAGGCGAATTCGAGGACGACGACGAGGACGACGTCGAGGACGGCCGCCGCGCGGTCCTGATCACGGGGGCGTCGGGCAACATCGGGCGCAAGCTCCGCGCGGCGTTCGAGGATCGCTACGACCTGGTGCTGCTCGACATCGAGAACCCCGACGGCGACCCCGCGATCATCGAGGCCGACCTCGCCGAGTGGGACGACGACTGGATCACGCATTTCCACAGCGTCGACACCGTGATCCACCTCGCGGGCAACCCCAACGAGTTCGCCCCTTGGGAAGAGCTGCTCTACCCGAACATCGACGCGATGGCGAACGTTTTCCATGCCGCGGTGCTCGCGGGCGTCGAGCGTCTGATCTTCGCGAGCTCGAATCATGCGATGGGCGAATATCGATACATCGAGGGTCTCGAGATCACCGTCGACCTGCCGCCCAAGCCCGACGGCCCCTACGGCGGCCTGAAGCTCGTCGGCGAGCGGCTGGGGCGAAGCCTCGCGAAGGCGTTCGACATCTCGTTCATCGCGATCCGCCTCGGCTGGGTCCAACCGGGTGAGAACCGACCCGAGACCTTGCCGCACGACTGGGCCAAGACGCATTGGCTCTCGAATCGCGACATGGTCCAACTCTTCGAGTGCGCGATCGAGACCGACCTCGAGGAGCGCGAGTCGGTGGTGGTCAACGGCGTGTCGCGAAACAGCTCGACGCGCTGGGATCTGACTCCCGCGATCGAACTCCTGGGATACGACCCGCTCGACAACGCCCATGGCGATCAATGACGGCTCACATGAACAAGGTCCCGTGCTCGACGTCGGGGCGGGCTACACGCTCTGGGCGCCGCTCTACGACGACGACGGCAACCCGCTCACGGCGCTCGAGGGTCCGCTGATCCGATCGTGGATCGGCGAGGTCGCCGGGCGTCGGGTGCTCGACCTCGGCTGCGGCACGGGTCGACACACCGAAGCGCTGGCGGCGGCGAGGGCCGAAGTCGTCGCTGTCGACCCGACGGCCGCGATGCTCGAGCGGGCTCGGGCGAAGCTCGCGGGCGTCGGGGCGGTCGAATGGCTCCGCGCCGGGTTGCCCGGGCCGCTGCCGTTCGACGACTCGACATTCGCGCTCGTGGTCATGGGCTTGGTCGCCGAGCATATCGCCGACATGGCTCGCGGCTTCGCGGAAGTCGCGCGCGTGCTCGAGCCGGGCGGCCGCCTCCTTCTCTCGGCGCTGCATCCCGAGCGGACCGAGGCGGGGCAGTCCGCGCGGTTCATCGACCCCGCAACGGGATCGCGGCGGCCGATCGAGACGTTCCATCGATCGACCGACGATTATCTGCGCCTCGCGCACTCGGCGGGGCTCGATCTCATCGAGGAGTCGACACTCGTCGTCGACGAGCGGCTCGGTCGCGAACTCCCCCGCGCGGCGCGATACGTCGGCGTCCGTCTCGGCTGGGCCGCGGCCTGGCGGCGGCTCGACCCGAACGTTGAATCGCCCGCTCCGATCAACCCGACTTCTTCGTGAGCCGATAGAGCCTGCGCGTCGGGTGATCCGCGGTGTAGCGATTCCCCGGACCGCTGAGGTCGAGAAGATCGAAATCGTAAGAGTGTGCCAGGTTGATCATCGCGGCATGATTGGGGAAGAGATAGTTGCTGATCCCGACCTGGCCGAGTGAGCTCTTGTCCTGGATCGCCGCGGTGGGGAAGATGTCGCTGGCGTACTCGAAGAGCGGCAAGGGGCTCTCGACGATCGACATCTGCGTCTCGAGGTAGATGACCCCGCCTTGCTCGAGAAGGTCGCTGAGACGGACCATGCAGTCGAAGACGTTCTCGAGGTGATAGAGGACGCCGAGAAAGAAGATGACGTCGAACTTGCGGTCGAAGGGATACGTCCTGAAGTCGCCGGTGACGATCTCGGGCTGAACGTTCCAAATCTTGCTGATGTACTGGATATTCGCGGGCCAGGTCGCCCAATCGCTGCTTCCGATGGCGGTGGCTCTCGAGGCTCCGGCGTGCAGCGCGGCCAGGGTGTAGAAACCGTCGGCCGCGCCGATGTCGAGAGTCGACTTCCCGGCGAGCCCCCCTTCGTTGGGGATCCCGAACGCTTCCCAGACCTTGAATTGCAGATCCTTGTCGATGTTCGCGCCGTTGATCCGGTTGCCGTCGGGCAACTGGTAGGAGTGCCACCAAGGGTTCAGACCGTTGGGAGAATCGACGAGCTCCCGATAGCTCGACTCGAAGAAAGTGCCCATGACCTCGATCTCCTGGGGGATTCGGGGAAACGGGCGAAATCGATATCCGATCGGCCCGGCGGCGTCAACGTCGGCCCTGCGGAGTCCGTGGATCGAGGGGGCGGGCCGGCCCGGTTTCGAAACGGCGACGAGGGACCGGCCGCCGAATCGCGACCGTCCCCTCGTCGTTGTTCCAGGCTCGCGGCGACGCGCGTCTCGGCTCAATGGCCGAAGAAGGCGGCGTCGTCCTTGATCTGGATGTAATGCGGCCAGAGGTCGACTCCGGGGCCGACGACGAGCGGGTCGAGGTCGTAGATCGGCACGTAGGAACCGTTCTGGTAGTAGCCGCCGACGGGCTTGAACGGCTTGACGAAGCCTTGGGCCAAGCGGACGAGACCGTTGCTCGACCAGGGACGGCAATCCTTGCAATTGGCGTTGCCGCCGGCGCTGCCGTCGAAGTAGGGAGCGACGGTCTGGGTGCACGCGGCGCTCAAGGGTTGGCCGTAGAGACCGCCGTTCTTGAACCAGTTCGAGCGACCCTCGACCGGGTAGTCGCCGAAGCGGGTCTTGTAGAAGTTGTCGCGATGGGGGTCGCTGGGGAGTTGCCCCGTGTGGAGCGGCTGGAACCGCGTCAGCAGGCCGCTGCGCTGATTGACGTCGGGGAACCGCGGCGACCGCGGCGACATGTTCTGGGCCTGGGCGGCATCGGCGACCAGGCCGAGGAGCCCGAGGGCGAGGATGAACGGGGCCGGGACTCGGACGAACTCGCGTCGCATCAGATCCTCCTATCGCACGCAAGCCGAGACTTTCGACATTCCTGTCGGGGCCTCGGGGAACGGGTGGAGCCGGCCCGCGGAGGGCGAAGGCGGCCGGAAAGCACGAGGGCGCGGAACGGGACGAAGAAGCCGGGCCGCGTCGACCTGGGGGGAGATTCCCGGAAGGTCGACGATCGGCCCGGCGATCATTCACGAAGTCGGATCGAACCGCCCGCCGCCGGTGGGCGACGGGCTCGCGATCACTCGACCGGGCTCATCGGGGGGAAAGCGAAGAAGTCGCGGGGCGAACGGACCGGGTTGACGTAGTTCACGTATCCCGGGGTGATCGGGACGGGGCCGCCGGCACCGACGAAGTATTGGACCTTGCCGGCGTGGGGGTGCATCAGGCCGTAGAGCATGCCGTGGGCCTTCGAGAGCATGCCGTGGCCGGCTCCCTTGAGGTTGCCGAGGCAGGAGTTGCATCCGGCGCCGCCGCAGGAGCCGCAGCCGGTGTTGCCGAAGAAGCCGCGTCCGCCGCAGGCGCCGCAGCCCTGGCCGCGTCCGCCGCAGGAGCCGCAGGCCGAGAGGCCCTTGCCGAGACCGTGGCCGCCGAGGCCGAGGCCGTGGCCGCCGATCGATCCGCCGTGACCGTGCTTGCCGCCGATCCCGCAGCCGGGCATGCCGCAGGGCGAGGCTTGCGACGAAGCGACCGCCGCAGTCTGGGGAGCGGCCTTCACGACCGGAGCGGGAGCCTGGGCCGAAGCGATCGGCGTGCCGCAGTCGACGCAGCCCGAGCCGGCGCCGTGGAGCTTGCCGAAGTGCTTCTTGCCGAACATGTGAGAGGTGCCGCCGTGGCCGAGACCCAGGCCGAGGCCGTGGCCCGAGCCGCCGCAGTCGCCCGTCGCACAGTCGCCCGAGCCGCCGTGACCGAGGCCGAGGCCGTGGCCGCCGAGCCCGTTGCCGTGTCCGCCGCCGTTGCAATCGGCGCAGCCGCCGTTGCCCAGGCCCGAGCCGGCGCCGTGGAGCTTGCCCGCGAGGCCGTGGACGGAGCCCTTGAGCATATCGACATGCTTACCGAGGCCGAACGTGCCGTCCTTCGCGTAGTGGCCGTAGGGGATCGGCGGGGCGTAGTACTGGCCGCCGGTCCGATAATCCATCGCCGGGGTCACCTTGGGGATCGCGTGGTGGAACCAATCCGCGCGAGCGGTGCCGGTGATCACGAGAGCAGTCAGGGCGATCGCGAACGTCACCCCTCGCAGATTTCCGAAGCGCATGGTCACTCCCTTGAACTCTTGTGCGTGAATCCCTCCTGGAGTGTCGGAATCGCGAGCGGCGGCGGAGCTTCGATCGTCCTGATCGCGGCGCCCACCGGCATCGAACGTCGGCCAAGGGTCGACCCCGGCGCGGGATCCGATCGACGTCGGCGGCCGACTCGGCCCGCTTCGTCGTTCGCGATCTCACCGGAATCCCCATGGTTTCCGCTGCTTAGATTCGACCGCCCGCGAGCCGGCTCTGGAGCGATTCCCGCCCATCGTCCCACCACCCCGCCGCAAGATCGGCAACCCCGCGCCAACCGGATCGACCAGGCCGGCCCGCGAGTCGAGGAGTGGAGCACGTGCACGAGCAACGGGAGCGGAGGCATAGTCGACGCGGGAGAGTGAAACGACCGGCTCGTGACTTCCCAGGCCGACACTTGAATTCGCCTCGAGCCCATGGGTTCTTGATGAGAGCGGGACCGCGGGAGTTCGCAACGCGCCGATGATCCAATCGGCACCATCGATCGCGGAGCGGGCCTCGAGTCGATCGCGGCGGGATAGCGGTTGATCCAGACCCCTGACCCATCGTAGATTCGGTTCTTTCGCGGTCTCGACCGACTTCGGATGGCGATTCTCCAGCGTTTCACCCTCCCTCGGAACCAACCGATCGGCCCGACATGATCGAACGGCTCGACGCACACAATTTCCGATGTCTGGAGAACTTCAGTCTCGACCTCGTCGGCCGACCGTCTGCGCTGATCATCGGCAAGAATGGGTCGGGCAAGTCGTCGGTGCTGAATTGCTTCCGGATATTCCAGCGCATCGGTCGCGGTTCGGGCCGCATCCGGGAACTGATCTCGGCGAGCGACTTCGCGCAACATCGTCTGGACCGCCCGATGCGACTCGCGGTGGAGCTGAGCCTCGAGGGCCGACGCTTCCGGTACGAGATCGCCTTCGAATGGCCGGCGAATTTCCTCGAGGCTCGCGTTCTGGAGGAGAGCCTCGTCATCGACGGGGTCGACGTGTTCCGGCGCAAACATGCTCAGGTTCAGCTCGCTGGGGGGCAGTCATTCGGGCTCGATTGGCACATGGTTGCGCTGCCGTTGATCAACCAACGGCCCGGAGAGCGAGGGGTCAAGGATCTCAAGGAGTTCTTCGCCACGATGTTGCTCGTGGCGCCGGAGCCCTCGCGGATGACCGGATACGCCGAGGAGCCGTCGGCGGAACTGGAGGTCGACGCCGCGAACTTCGCCGCCTGCCTTCGTGCCCTCCTGAGTCGGAAGCCGGCCGCTTACAGCACGTTCGCCGACCAAGTCAAGGCGGCGATCCCCGACTTCGCCGCCATCGAGAACGTCGAGCGCGGCGAGCGCGGCACGCAACTCATGGTGAAATTCGAGCGGCCGGCTGGGGCGGAGAGCCTCGCCGTTGAGTTCAAGTCGCTCTCCGACGGCGAGAAGTGCTTCTTCCTGGCCGCCTACATCGTCACCGCCAACTCGACCGGACCGCCGGTCGTCTGCATCTGGGACCAGCCGGACAAGGATCTGTCGATCTCGGAAGTCGGAGAGTCCATCGTGGGACTGAGGAAGATGACGAACCGGGGCGGTCAGTTCATCGCAACGACACATCACCCGGAGACGATTCGAAAGTTCTCGCGCGAGTCGACCCTCGTCCTCTACCGGAAGTCACACCTCGAGCCGACCGTCGTCCGGCCGCTGGCCGACTTGGACTACCAAGGCGACCTCATGCACGCGTTGATTCGCGGCGAGATCATGAGTTCGGAATGAACAACTACATTGAACATGTCCTTGTCATTCCGGAGGACGAAGCTGACGAGCAAGTCGCGAACGGCTTTGTCTTGAACGATCGGGTCGATGACCGCCGTGTCCAGGTGATGCCCGTCGCGCGAGGCTGGAGCAACGTGCTCAAGACTTTTGAAGATGAGTATATTTCGTATCTGCGGAAGTACCCGCTCGGCCAGGTCGTCATGCTCATCGACTTCGATGGCCAACACGAAGCGCGCATGAATCGATTCCGGGAGGCAATCCCCGACGATCTCAAGGATCGAGTGTTCGTCGTTGGTTCATCGGAGAATCCCGAGATGCTCAAAGCCGCGCTGAAGGTCCCGCGGCTGGAGGATATCGGACGCCGGCTCGCGGAGGATTGTGCCGTCGGGCCAGGTGGTCTCTGGGACCACGAGCAGTTGAAGCACAACGCCGAGGAGCGGAAGCGTCTGGAGATATCCGTTCAGAAGTTCGTACTCCCGTGATATTCCGTCTCGCAGGCTGAGGCCATTTGGGTCCGTTGATGTAGTGGCCGGGCCGGCTTCTTCGAAACGCCGAGCGGCCGTGGTCGACTTCGCGCGGGGCGGAGGTCGAGCACGGCCGGCTGGGTCGTGAATTGAGCGGGGGGGAAGCGGCGAGGGGGATGTCGCGGTCGATCAGCGAATGCCGTAGACGGCGGACGCGGGGACTTCGTCGACGCGGCTGTTCTGGTACATCTGGATCATTTCCTGCTTCTTGCGGGCCTCGAGACGAGCCTCGCGGCGGTCGCGCATCGCGTTGCCGATCCCTTCGAGACCGAAGAGGTGGGCGAAGATGCGGGGACGGGGATTCGCGGGCGACGAGGGCAAGTAGGGAGCAGCGCCCATGCCGGGGTTCATGGGAACGCCGTGGCGGCCCATCATCGGGTTGAAGGGCGTCGCGCCTTGCGGGGGCATGCCGGGACGCATCGCGGAAGCGGCCGCGGGGGAGGGAGCGGTCGCGTAGTTGGTCCGCATGACGCCGATCGGCTCGGGTTCGCCGGGCATCATCTGGCCGGCGTAGCCCGGGGCGTCGGTCGCGACGGCGCGGCCGGGGGCGGAACCGCCCGAGACGATCATCACCGGCTGACCCTGGACGACCTGACCCTGCGAAACAGGTTGCGGCGGCCCCAGACGGCGGAGCTGGGCTTCCATCGCGGGCGCTTCGGCGGCCGAGACCGACACGCCGGTCGGGATCACGTAGTCGCCGTCGGCGTTGCGGGCCGCGACCGGGGCGGAGGCCGGCGCGTGGTGGGGAACTTGCGCGAAAGCGGGCAGAGCGGGCAAGAGACCACCCACGACGAAGCCGATCCGTGCGAGCAGACGCATCGGGATACTCCTTCTCCCTGGACCGGATCGGAGCGCCGAGGTCCGACGAAGGGCTTGCCGACGGAGGATGGTCCGTCGATGCCCTCGAGCCGAACCGCGGGCCGAGTCTCGGTTTGGTTCATCGAAACGTCTCTCTTCGACCCGCGAGCCCTCCTTGGCCGCGGCGGTCGAGTCGAGACACTACCTCCTGGATCGGCCGGATCGTGCCCGGCTCTTGCGAAAAACCGCGCGAATCGTCACAACTGGTGCGTCCGCGCCGCGACCCTCGCCGCCGGGGGTCGACCTCCCGCCGTCCCTCGCAATTCCCCGGAGCCTTCGGATGCGTCTCTACCTCGCGGGCCCGTTGTTCACCCAGGCCGAGCGCTCTTGGAATCTCCAACTGGCGAACGCGCTCGCGGAGGTCGGGCACGACGTCTTCCTGCCGCAGACCGAGGTCAAGGCGATCACGACGCTGGAGGCCGACGCGATCTTCCGGGTCGACGTCGACGGCGTGCGTACGGCCGACGCGGTCGTGGCGATCCTCGACGGAGCCGACGCCGACAGCGGGACCTGCTTCGAGTGCGGCCTGGCGTTCGCGCTGGGGATCCCGATCGTCGCGGTGAGGACCGACTTCCGCGCGGGGGGGGACGCCCTGCCCGGCCAGCGGCTCGCGACGATCAACCTCATGCTGTCGCAAGCGGCCCACCGGGTCGTCGCGCTCACGAACCCCGAGAGCAGCCTCGCGAGCCTGGTCGACCTCCTGATCGAGGCGCTCGAGCGCCTGCCCGCGCAGCTCTCGCCCGTCGAGCGGAAGCGGCTCGACTGAGGCGGGGCGGTTCGCGAAGGTCTCGAGAATTCTCAAACAAATCCCGCGTCGGGTCTTGACCGCGCCCGACCGCTCCGACACGATATGGCCCCTTCTCTGCCCTCTCGTTCGGGGCGGTTCCGCGCATGGTCGCGGTGATCGGCCCCGATTTCTCGACGCGCCGTTCGGCGTCGTCGGCTTTCCTTCGTCGCTGTTCTCCCGTCAGGACTCCACGCATGAAGAAGCTCGTCGGTCTCGCATCGGTTTTCGCGGTGTTGGTCTGCAGCGGTTTCGCCGTCTCCGCGGCGGACGACAAGGCGACCGCGAAGGACGTCATGAAGATCAACAAGGGCCCCAAGGCCGCCTTCGGCGTCCTCAAGGCTCAGCTCGGCAGCGCCTCGCCCGAGTGGGAAGTGATCAAGAAGGCCGCCAAGACCTACGGAACCGAAGCGGCCAAGCTGCCGCACACCGAAGCTCCGAAGGGCGACCAGGCCGGCTACGAGAAGCTCTCGAAGGCGTTCGCCGCCTCGGGCAAGGCTCTCGCCGACGCCGCCGCGAAGGAAGACCTCGACGGCGTGAAGGCCGCCGCGGGCAAGATCGGCATGAGCTGCATGGGCTGCCACAAGGCCCACAAGCCCTGATCGACCCGAGCGAAGGGCGAACGGCGGCGACGCCGCTCCGCCCTGCCCGATCCTCTTCGAGCCCGTTCGGTCGGCCCCGCGCCGGTCGGGCGGGCTCGGATTCGTTGCGGAAGGAGCCGGCGAAACCGCGGCGAGTCTGAGACAATCGTCGGACGATCGGTGTCGAGAGGAATCGGAGGAAGCCGCCATGTCGCTCGTCGAGGCCGTGACCGGACCCGTCTCCTTCACGTGTCGTGCGTGCGGGTGCGAGTTGATCGACGACGTCCAAGGGAGCTGGACGGATTGGCGAACCTGCGCCCACTGCGGCCGACCAACGCTCGTCCCGCCGACGACCTCGCCCGAGTTCGTGCTGGTCGTGACCGGCGAGTCCGATCCGGCTCAGGCACGCGCGACGGATCGCTTCGCGTGGCTCGATCAGGCGGTGAAGACTGGTCGAACGCCTGATTGGAGCGAGCCGGCTCCCGCTGCTGCGCCGAAAGCGGACGAGCAGCCGATCGACGTCGAACTGGTCGAGGTCGAGGTCGAGGACGCCGAGCCGGCCGACAGCGCATTTCGAGCGAAGCCGTTGCCGATCGAGACGCCCGATCCCGCCGTCGCGGCGGGTTGGAACGATGGCCTCTCGGAGTCGGCTCGTCGTGCCCTCGAGCGGCCGGCGCGGGTCCCGATCGACTCGTTTGCACGCGTCCAGCCCTCGAAGTATGCGAGCGAGCGGCGACGATACGGCCGCGGCTTTCTCGGGCTGCTGTTCTGCGCCGGCATCGGTGCGGGGATCGTGAAGTGGCTGGATCGCGACGAGACGTTCGCGACCTTTTGCTTCGGCATCGCCGCGATCGCACTGTTGATCCTGGTTCGCTTCAGACGGGTCTCGCCGTACGGTTGAGTTCGATCTCCCGCGGAGTCGTCGCGGTCGCCTCGCCTCGCGGTGTTCCTTCCGATCGACTCCGCGTCGATTCGGCGCGTCATGCGCGTCGGCGTGCCGATTGGTGCTTCTCGGCGGCCTAGGATGGATTCGTGGTTCGACGTTGAATCGACTCTCGGATGCGAAGTCGAGTCGAACCCGCGATCCCCTCGAACGAGAGACGGCACTCGATGCGCACCAGCTTGGCTATCGTCTTGGCTTCCGCGACTCTTGCCTCGACATCCGTCGGAGGCACCATCGACCTCGTCGCGACGATCCGCGACTTCACCCCCGCGACCAACCCCAACTTCCAACGCGGCGTGATCCAGACCGACAAGGGGATCGTCCAGACGAGTCTCGGAGCCGATCGCAAGCCCGTCTACGCGCCGGGATCGAATCCGACGATCGTCTCCGAGGCGACGTTCGACCAGTTCTATCGCGACGTGCCGGGCGTCAACATCACGATCCCCAAGACCTTGACGCTGACCGAGACCTCGGCGGGATCGGGCGTGTATCGATACTCGAACAACGCGTACTTCCCGATCAACGGCGAGGGCTTCGGCAACTACGCGAGCGGTCGCAACTACCACTTCACGACCGAGATCAAGGCGAACTTCACATACATGGGCGGCGAGACGTTCAACTTCACGGGCGACGACGACGTGTGGGTGTTCATCAATCGCCAACTCGTGATCGACCTGGGCGGCGTGCACGGTCCGCAATCGGCGTCGGTCGCTCTCGACACGCTGGGCCTGACGGTGGGGCAGACGTACGATTTCGACATCTTCCACGCCGAGCGGCAGACGACGGGCTCGAATTTCACGTTCGAGACGACGCTGACGCTGGCCTCGTCGGTTCCCGAGCCGTCGACGATCGCGTCGGCGTGCGTCGGCCTGGCCGGCCTCGGCCTCATCGCCCGAGTCCGCCGCGCCCGTGCGTGAGCGGGCGGTTGGTCCGCGATGTCGACTAGGCAAGAAGGGCGAACCACGATAGAACGACGGCGTTCGCGGGTTCGCCCGCTGGGTCGGGAGTCGTCTGTCGGGATCGGCGGGATGCCGGTCGGATGAACAAGGATGTTCCGATGAGCAAGTCGCCGCACGCGTCCGCGCAGGTTCCGACGGTTCGTCTCGATCGAGTCGGCCGGAGTTGGGGTCGACTCGAGCGACTGAGATCGATGCGTCTCGTGGGCGGGATCCTGCTCCTGCTCGCGATGATCTTCTCGATCGCGCCTCTGTACAACGTCGCCCGAGGCGCGATCTTCAACAAGGATTACGACCTCTGGCAGGTCGTCGGCAAGACGGTGCTGGCGGGCGGCGACGTCTATCCCCGGACCACGAATCTCTTTCCGTTCATGTATCCCCCCTCGTGCGCCGCGATGCTGGCGCCGATCTCGCCCTTGCCGAGGGGGGCGTTCGTCGCGGTCCTGCTCTTGATCAACACTGCGGCATGGGTCGCGTGCATCGCCTGCTCGGTCTACCTGGCGACCGGCCGGTGGAAGGGCAATCCGCCCGAGCTCTATTTCTGGCCGTCGATCGCGATCGTGCCGTTCATCCACGACACCTATCTGCTCGGCCAACCCGCGATCCTCCTGCTCGCGCTGATGTTGGGGGCGTTCGTGATGATCCGCCAGGCTCGCCCGGGAGTGTCGGGGGCGTTGGTGGCGGTCGCGGCGGGGATCAAGGCGTTTCCGATCCTGGCGATCGGCTGGTTCATCTATCGGCGCCAGTGGCGGGCGACGGCGGCGACCGTCGTCACTCTCGCGGCGCTGATGTTCGTGCTGCCGCTCGCGTTCCGGTCGCCGGCGCGAGTCGGCGAGGACTTCGTGCTCTGGTCGCGCGGAATGCTCTTCAAGTACGACGAGCGCACGATCGCGCAGCGTCCGCATCGCGCGTACAGCTTCAAGAATCAGTCGATCCAGGCGACCGTGCATCGCCTGGCGCGGCCGGTGCTCGCCAACGGCGAGGACGACAAAACCTGGCGCGTGAATCTGATCTCGCTCGACTTCAAGACGACGACGCTCTTGATGCTCGGTGCGACGGGATCGCTCGGCCTGTTCTATCTCTGGAGCAGCCGGCGCGCGAGGCTGGTGCCGCCGAACGACGCGGTCGAGGCGTCGATGATCACCTTGATGATCCTGATGGTCGCGCCTCTGTCGTTCAATTATTCTTATGCGTGGCTGATGTATCCCTTCACGCTCCTGGCGCATCTCGGGTTCGTGTCGCCCGCGGGGTCGAAGGCTCGGCGGACCGCTCTGTTCGCGATCGCGGCGTCGGTCGGCCTGCTGATCCTCACGATCCCGTTCCCGAAGCATGCCCAGGCGTACGGCAACGTCTTCTTCAGCGGGTTGATCCTGTTCGTCGTTCTCGGTCGCGTGCTCGAGCGGAATTGGTATCGTTGGAGCGACGACGCCGAGAACGCGGGGATCGCGAAGCCCCACGGAATGCGGGCCGCGACCGGAGCCGATTGGGTGGGCGAGGGCGCGGGGATCTGACCGAGGCGACGGGGTCCGGCCCTCGCGTCTCGAGCGCTGCGTCGCGGCGAATGGGCCGGCCTCGAAAGGGACCCCTCCATGCACCGGCTTCCGCTCGCCGATGAATTGCCCTATCGCTTCTTCCCGCCCCGAGCCTCGCGATTCTGGCTCTGGGCGGGCCGGTTCTATTGGAAAGGCACGCTCTTGCGCAAGCAGCGCAAGGTGATGCGGATCGAGGTCGAGGGCCTCGATCGGCTGCGGTCGATCGTGGGCAAGGGCGACGGCGTCCTGATCACTCCGAACCACTGCGACGCGGCCGACGGCGCGGTGATGCTCGACCTCGCGACGCGGATCGGCTCGCCGGTCTGCTTCATGGCGGCGTATCAGGTCTTGCTCAACAACGGCCGCCTCGGTCGGGCGCTCCTGCCGAGGATGGGCGCCTTCCCCGTCGATCGCGAAGGGACCGACCTCCGCGCGTTCAAGACGGGCGTCGAGATCCTGAGTTCGGCGAAGCTGCCGCTGGTCGTCTTTCCCGAGGGCGAGGTCTACCACGTCTCGGACCGACTCACTCCGATCCGCGAAGGCGCGGCGTCGCTCGCGGTGAGCGCGGCGAAGAAGTTGGCGGAGGCGAAGCGGACGGTCTGGATCGTCCCCGCGGCGATCAAGTACCGGTTCCTCGACTCGTACGACCCCCTGCCCGACCTCGCCCGCGCCATGGATCGCCTCGAGTCGCGGTTCACCTGGTGGCCCGAGACCGAGGCGTCGCTCGTGGCGCGGATCTATCGCTACGGCGAGGCGCTGCTGGGCCTTAAGGAGCTCGAATACCACGGCGCCGTGCGGCGGGGTCCGCTCCACGAACGGATCGCCCGGCTCCGCGACGAGATCCTCGACCGACTCGAGGAGCGTCTAGGAGCGCCCCGAAAGAACGAGACGGTGCCGGTCCGCGTGAAGGAGCTGCGGCGTCTCTGCATCGAAGCTCTTTCGGCGGAGGATGTTGCGCCCGAGCGGGTCCGTCTGCTCAGGCGCGATCTCCACGACCTCTTCACCGTGATCCAGCTCTTCAGCTATCCGGGCGACTACGTCCGCGAGGCTCCGACGGTCGAGCGCGCGGCCGAGACCCTCCTGAAGTTCGAGGAGGATCTCCTGGGCTACGACGACGCCGAGCCGGTCGGGCCGCGTCGGGCGATCGTGCGAATCGGCGAGCCGATCGACGTCGGAGCGTTCTTGGCGACCTCGGGAAAACGAGGTGCGTCGACCGCGCTGACGACCGACCTCGAGGGGCGGATCCAGGCGCTTCTCGACGCGATCGGACCGGGGCGTCCGCTGCCGTTCGAGGGCGACGCCCGGTCTCCGGGCAGTCTGCTCGAGCCGCGGCTCGGGATCGATGCCGCGAGCTGAGACGACCGCAGCTCCGACGCACGATCCCAACGACGTAACCCCCGATCAACGAGGATGATGCGCCGAGGGTTCGTTCCCGGTCGCGGCGGGGCGCGCTTTCGGGCTCGGCGGACGCCCGAATCGTGTGGAACGCGCGAAACCAGGGCGTCGTGCAGGTGTTCAATCTAGAGTACATTGGGCTCCGAGCCCTCCCTCCTCGAATTCCTGCCTCCACGACTCGCCGCACCGATGCGGCGGGCCTGCCCGAAAGGACGGCACGCGAGATGTCGACACGATTCCCGAACGCTCGAAACTGGCGGACCCGCGTCCTGGCGACGGTGCCCGCGCTGCTCGCCCTCTGCATCTTCGCCGGTGCGACCAGTTCGGCGGCGGACGACGAGAAGTCTCCCGCCGATGCGAAGACCGAGGCCAAGATCAAGAAGGCGGCCGCCAAGGCGAGGGCGTTGCTCAAGAACAAGAAGGGCGACCTGACTCCCGAGCAGCGTGCCAAGGCCCAAGCCGCGATCGACGCCTTCCGCGAGTTGCAGGCCGCCGTCGATCGGGCCGACGCCGCCGACGCCAAGTCGGGCGCCGTGAGCAGCTTGCCGACCTTTCCGCCCAAGAAGGTCGAATCGCCGACGGTCGACTCGGCGAAGCTCGACGAGCTGATCGCGAAGTCGGTCTCGGAGGCCAAGGCGCCGACGTCGCCGATCGTGTCGGATGAAGAGTTCGCGCGTCGGCTCTACCTCGACGTCGCGGGCCGGATCCCGACGCTCGAGGAACTCCGGGTGTTCGTCACGTCCAAGGACAAGGCGAAGCGATCGAAGCTGATCGACAAGCTCCTCGCCTCAGAGGACTTCGCGGCGAACCTGGCCCGCTACTGGCGCGACGTCGTCTTCTACCGCGCTCCGAATCCCAACCCGAACCAGGTCGGCTATCCCTATCTCGAGAAGTGGCTGACCGAGCAGTTCGCGGCGAACAAGCCGTGGGACGAGATCACCCGCGACCTGATCACCGCCCGCGGCTCCTACGACGAGAACGGCGCCTCGGCGTTCGGCCTCGCGCAGATGGCCCAGCCGGTCGAGATGGCGGGCGAGGTCTCCCGCGTGTTCATGGGCATCCAGATCCAGTGCGCTCAGTGCCACGACCACCCGAGCGCCCCCTGGAAGCGCGACCAGTTCCATGAGTTCGCGGCGTTCTTCCAAGGGATCGCCTCGCGAGCCAAGCGCGACAACGGTCCGAGGACGTTCGAGCTCTACAGCCGTCCGGGAGTCGCCCGCTACTCGAAGCCCGACCTCGAGGATCCGTCCAAGTCGATCCCCGTCACGCCGAAGTTCTTCGTCGGCGACGCCAAGCCCGTCGGCGACAACGCGGGGACCCGCGACCGCCTCGCGACGATCGCCTCGTACATCGTCGCTCAGGACAACCCGTACTTCGCGCAGGCGTTCGTCAACCGCGTCTGGGCGTCGCTGCTGGGTCAAGGATTCTTCAATCCGATCGACGACATGGGCCCGGGCCGCGAGGGCGAGTCGGTCGAGATCCTCGAGACGCTCGCGGCCGACTGGCAGAAGAGCGGTTACGACATCCGCGGGCTCTACCGCGTCGTGCTCAACACGAAGACCTATCAGCGCGCGTCGCGTTCGACGAACTCCGCCGCGGGCCGCACCGCCTTCGCGGCGAACTGCCCGAGCCGGCTCCGCGGCGATCAGATCTTCGACGCCATCGCCTCGGCGCTCGACCTGCCCCTCGACAACCTCAACGGCCGAATGGTCCGCGACGGCGCGGCGAAGGCCAAGGGCAAGGCGAAGTCGGCCACTCCCGAACAGAACGCCAAGGCTCTCGAGAAGTCGATCGCGCAGGCCGCCAAGAAACCCGAGGCGGCGAAGACGGTCGCCATGAACCTGAACGCTCCTCGGACACGGTTCAACACGATGTTCGGCGTCGATCCCTCGACCCCGCCCGACGAGGTCCTGGGCACGATCCCGCAGGCGCTCTTCCTGATGAACAGCCCGATCGTCAACCGCGGCGTGATCGCCGCGCGGAACACGATGCTCGGCGATCTCCTCGAATCGACGCCCGACAATCGCGCGGTGCTCGACAGCCTCTACTACAAGGTGCTGAGCCGCCGACCGACCGCCAAGGAAGTCGCCGTCTGCGCCCGCTACGTCGAAGAGGTCGGCAACCGCAAAGAAGCGTTCGAGGACATCCTCTGGAGCCTCGTCAACTCGACCGAATTCATCAGCCGCCATTGATCCAACCGCCGAGGCGCCTCGGCTCGCCCCAGGCGCCTCGATCGTTCCCAGACTCTACGAACACTCCCTCTTCGACACAGATAAGGACCGACTCGTGGAAAAGACGATCGTGAAGGTCGGCATGAATCACGAAGGCGTCGTCAGCCGGCGCGGCTTCGTCCAGACGCTCGGTCTCGGGGCCGCCGGCGTCGCGGTGGGCGGCTTCACCGACCTGATGGCGGTGCACGCCGACGAGATCCGCAAGAAGAACATGGCCTGCATCGTCCTCTGGATGGCCGGCGGACCGAGCCAGATGGAGACGTTCGACCCCAAGCCCGGTACCGGCAACGGCGGCGAGACCAAGGCGATCCAGACCAACGTCTCCGGCATCGAGATCGCCGGCGGCTGGGAAGCGATGGCCCCGGTCATGGACAAGGTGGCCGTCATCCGCTCGATGTCCAACAAGGAAGGCAACCACCAGCGTGCGTCGTACCAGATGCACACCGGCTACGCCCCGACCAGCACCGTGAAGCACCCCGGATTCGGCAGCATCGCCGCCGCCGAACTCGGTGATCCCAAGTTCGACCTGCCCCACGCCGTCAGCATCGGCGGCGGTCCGGTCTTCGGCGCGGGGATGCTGGGCGTGGCCTACGAGCCGTTCCTCGTCGCCGACCCGCTCCGTCTTCCCGAGAACGTCACCCCTCCCGTCGCGGCCCCGCGGTTCTCGCGTCGGCTCGGACTCCTCAACCGCCTCGATCAAGCCGGCTTCGGCTCGAACGGCGGCTACGATCGCGTGCTCGAGCATCAGAGCATCTACCGCCAAACGGCCGGCATGGTCCTCTCGCCTCGAATCAACGCCTTCGACATCGAGAGCGAGGACGCCAAGCTCCGCGCGGCCTACGGCCAGAACGCCTTCGGCCAGGGCTGCCTCCTCGCTCGGCGGCTCGTCGAGACGGGCGTCACCTTCGTCGAGGTTCGCCTCGGCGGCTGGGACACCCACGACGACAATTTCAACCGCGTCAAGAAGCTCGCCGGCACCGTCGCCCCCGCCTTCTCGACCCTGATCCAGGACCTCTCCTCGCGCGGGATGCTCGACCGCACGCTCGTGGTCTGGATGGGCGAGTTCGGCCGGACCCCGAAGATCAACCCCAAGGGCGGTCGCGACCACTTCCCGCGGGTCTTCAACGTCGCGCTCGCGGGCGGCGGCGTCAAGGGCGGGCAGGTCATCGGTTCGTCCTCCGCCGACGGGACCGAGGTCAAGGAGAACCCGGTCGCCGCGACCGACCTCCTCACCTCCTTCTGCCACTCGATGAAGATCGACCCCAAGAAGGAGAACATGTCGCCGATCGGACGTCCGATCAAGATCGTCGACGGCGGCTCGGTCGTGAAGGGCCTCTTCGCCTGATCGCGAAGGCCGTCTCGTCCGTCGCGAACCATCGAGCCCCGGGCGCGGCGCATCGCCTCCCCGGGGCTCGGTCTTTTCCAAGACCTTCGAAACGACCGAGCGGGCTCGGCGACCGAAGTCCCCGAACCCGCTCCGTGATCAATCCCGGAGATCCCCGTCTCGAAGCGATCAGGCCGAGCGACGGCGGCGGATCGCGACGAGGCCGAAGCCGAGGCCGACGACCGCCGCGGCGATCGACGCCGGCTCGGGCACCGCGCGAGCTTCGGAGTAGATGAAGTCGTCGAGGACGACGGCTTCTTGGCCGTTCGCGAATTCCCCATTGGCGAGGAGGATGTTCGCGCCGAGGGTGAAGCGGACGCGGCCGATCAGTTCGCCCGCGGTGGTGTGGAACCCGAGGAACGAGAGACCGCCGGAGACGTTGATGTCGACGAACTCGCTGCCGATCGAGTTGCCGTCGAGGTCGAAGATCTCCATCTTGGTCATCTGGCTGACTTCGACGTCGTTGAAGATCGCGCCGAAGGCGGTGACGCCGGCGACGGTCGTGGTGCCCGCGACGAAGAACGTGGTGTCGAACACGTTGCTGCCGACGGGGGCGAACAGCCGCTGCGGGCTGAACGGAACGAAGTCCGCGGGGAAGCCGAAGCTGGGCGGGGTCGCGGTCGGGTTCGAGGAATCCGCGCTCACCATGAATCCGTCGCCCGGGGTCGTGAACACCGCGCCTCGCGGCGAGTTGACGTTGAAGAAGTTGCCCGGGAGGAGGTTCGGCTGCGAGAACGAGTCGGGCACGCCGTCCCAATTGATCTCCCGGCGCACGCCTCCGAACGAGCCGTTGGCCCCCGGGACGTTGCCGCCGCCGATGATGTTGCGGAAGGCGTCGCGCACCGGGGTCAAGCCCGCGGGCGTGGTGCTCGTGCCCCGCGTCACGACGATCCCCGCCTCGCCCGATCGGGGCATCCACCCCAATACGATCAGCGCGGCGAATCCCAAGGCCGTGGTTGCACGACGAAGCTGCTTCGACATCTCACGTCTCCTCACGTTCACAAGGAAGAGCCCCGCTCGCTCGGGGGCGAAGACTCGCGGGATCGCGAACGACACCCTCGCGTGTCGTTCGGCCCACTGGTCACTCTTGGCATTCATTGCCGAGAGCGAACGTTACCATCGTCATGCCCTTGAAGATCGATCGAAGTCGATCTGTTCCCGAAAACCACGCGATTGGACAATCCGGAGCCGGTTTCGAGCGTCTCCGATCGCAGTCGTACGCCGAAGCGCGCACACTCGCATCGCCCGGAATCGAGCGCGAAACTCTTCGGGTTCGACGGGGTTCCATTCCAATCGTCGGGTACGCGGCGACCGCGAATCCGTGACGCGGACGGGTCGGCGCTTGGTTTCTCACCCGGGGCTTTGGGAGCCGTTCTTCCATGAATCTCGCGATCTCGACATCTCGGCGGTTGCTCGTCCTCGGTCTGATCGGAGCCGCCGCGTCGACCTTCGCCGTCTCGCAGGCCCAAGACGGCCGCCTGCTCGATCGTCGGTTCCGTCAATACGACAAGGACGGCGACGGCAAGGTCACCCGCGCCGAACTCCCGCAGCCCGCGCTCTTCGACCGGCTCGACCTCGACCGAAACGGCTCGATCACGATGGAAGAGACCCGCAAGGCGCTCGGCGACATGCCCGCCGCCGCCAAGAAGGCGATCGCTTCCGTAAAGGCCAAGTCCGCGGCGAGCGAACCGGCGAAGTCGTCGCCGACGCCCCCGCCCGCCGACGACGACGTCCGCGGCGGCCCGGCCGTCGTCCAACCCGGAGAGCACGGAGTCGGCCGGCGCGTCGTCCTGCCCGACGTCGTCGACATCGACGGCCGATCCTTCTCTCATGCGAAGCTCGCCCGCGAGCACGGTCTCGTCGTCGCGATCACGAGCACCACCTGTCCCATCAGCAAGAAATACATCCCGACACTCGTCGAACTCTCCAAGCAGTTCGCGAAGCGAGGCGTCGGCTTCGTGCTGATCGACCCGATCGCGACCAACTCTCCCGAGGAGATGAAGACGGTTCGGGCTCGCTTCGGCCCCGAAGCGGTCTACATCCACGACCGCACCGGAGCCGTCGCCCGCGCCCTCGGAGTCGACGTCACCACCGACGCCCTCTTCATCGACGCCTCGCACACCCTTCGCTACCGAGGCGCCGTCGACGACCAGTACGGCTTCGGCTACACGATCGACGCCCCCCGCCGCCGCCTGCTCGTCGACGCGGTCGACGCCGTGCTCGCGGGCCGAGCGCCGATCGTCGCCGCGACCGAGGCGCCCGGCTGCAAGCTCGACCTCGCCGAAGTCGCCGACGGCGCCAAGTCGCCCGTCACCTACCACAACCGGATCTCTCGGATCGTCCGACTCCACTGCGCGGAGTGCCACCGCGAGGGCGGCGTCGCACCGTTCGAGCTCGAAGAATATGAAGACGTCGTCGCGCATTCGGGGATGATCCGCCGAGTCGTCGAGCGCGGGATCATGCCCCCTTGGTTCGCCTCCGGCTCGGACGAGACCCACGGCGGCCCCTGGATCAACGACCGCTCGCTCGCCCCCTCCGAGAAGGCCGACCTCCTCGCCTGGATCGCCGGCGGCAAACCCCTGGGCGACCCGGCCGACGCCCTGCCCCCTCGCCCCGAAGCCGGCGCAAAGGCCTGGAGCATCGGCGAGCCCGACGCCGTCTTCGCGTTCGACGAAGCCGTGCCGATCAAGGCGACCGGCTTCCTCCCCTACCGCAACATCGTCGTCGAGACCAAGCTCCCCGAGGATCGCTGGGTCCAGGCGGTCGAGATCCAACCGGGCGACCCCGGCGTCGTCCACCACGTCCTCGTCTTCGCCGAGACCGGAAACGCCCAGGCCGGCGAGTCCGACGCCGAAGAGGTCGCCACCGCACGCGGTGGATACTGGGCGATCTACGTCCCCGGCAACAGCTCGATCGTCTACCCCGAGGGCTTCGCCAAGCGCCTGCCCAAGGGAGCCCGGCTCCGCTTCCAGATGCACTACACCCCCAACGGCACCGCGACGACCGACCGCACCCGCATCGGCTTCGTCTGGGCCGAGAAGCCGCCCGAGCACGAGGTCCGCGTCGCCGGGATCGTCAACGCCCGGATCAGCATCCCCCCGGGAGCGGCCGACCATCGCGAGGTCGCCCGCATCACGCTCCCGACCGACGTCGAGATCCTCGGCTTCCTCCCCCACATGCACCTTCGCGGCAAAGCATGCCGATATGAACGCATCGGACTCGACGGCTCGCGGACCACGCTCCTCGACATCCCCCGCTACGACTTCAACTGGCAGCTCCAGTACCGCCGCGCCGAGCCGCTCTCGATGAAGAAGGGCGAGACGATCGAGTTCACCGTCTGGTTCGACAACAGCGCCAAGAACCCCGCCAACCCCGACCCGACGAAGACCGTCCGCTGGGGACCGCAGACGTATGACGAGATGCACCTCGGTTACGTCGAATACTACGTCCCCGGCCTCGCGCCGGGCTCGCCGGCGACGCCGATCGCCGGTCGCGGACCGGCCGCCTCGCTCCTGGGAGGCCGCGGTCTCGACGCGATCTTCCGACTCCTCGACCGCAACGGCGACGGCAAGATCGTCGCCGACGAGGTCGACGAACCCCGCCGCCTCCGGATCATGAGCCTCGACCTCGACGACGACGGCGCGGTCACCCTCGAAGAGGCCAAGAAGATGATCGGGTCCGGCCGCCCCTGATCGCCCGAGCCCGGCGTCGCTTCCATCCGCGCGCGATCGGGGAAGGCTCCAAGTCGGACTTCCCCGATCGGGCGTCGCCGGGTATGCTTCGGCCCGCGATGGATCCCTACTCCCGACGCACGGAAGCGCCCAGGATGCCCGCCACCACTCATCGGGCCCACTCGCCCCACCTGCGCGACGCCCTGGCCGTCGCCGAGCTCTTCATCGGCGTCTTCCGGCGCGACCTCGCGGCCTTCTACCCTCAGTGCACGACCGAGCCCGAGCAAACCGAGCCGACGCTCGTGAGCGCGGCGGCCGGACCCGGCTTCGAGCTGATCCTCGAGCCCTCGGGAGCGGTCGAGGGGATCGCGATGTTCGGCGTTCGCCACTTGATCCGCGACCGCGCGGGTGAACGCTTCTCGGCCGCCGACGCCCGCATGATCCAAGCGATCGGCGACGTGCTCACGCTCCGATATCACCACCTCTTCCTCGCCGGCCACGCCTCGCGGCTCGAGCTCTATCGCGGCGGATCCGAGGATCACTACATCGCCGCATACGTCGAGCCGCGCACCTACGCCGCGCCCCATACCCGGCCGAGCCGCATCGCCTCGACGATCCAGACCCTGCGCATGGCCGCGCTCTCGACCTACGAGAACCACCGAGTGTCGACCGGGGCTCTGCTGCTCGGGCTCGACCACCCGAGCGAGCCGCCCGAACGGCCGACCCCGCCCGACGCCCTGCCCTACGGCGTCGAACTCACGAGCCTCAAGAGCATCCACCGGCTCTGCGACGGCAAGCGCACCGTCTTCCTCGTCGATCGCGAGGGGAATCTCGCCGAGATCATCGACATCGCACGCTGGGCCGAAGCCGCCTCGGCCGACGAGCCGCCCATCCCCTGCTCCCGCGACTACATCCCCCACGCCCGCGCCACGCGTGTCGGCGGCCGGGTCTGCCTCGTGCTCAGCCCGAACCAGGAGATCAAGCTCTTTGCGGGAGGAGTGCAAGCCTTTTCATTCGCTCATGGACGATGGCGGATCCTCGACCCGACCTCGAAGTACGCGATCTGGTCCGAGGCGGTCGGCGACGAGCGGCTCGCGCGCGTGCTCTTCCAGACCGCGCTCGACCTCTCGGAGAGCCGCAAGGGGTCGCTCTTCGTCGTCGCCGACAACCCGAGCCGGACCGTTGGACGATTGCTTGCGCCTCACGACGTGCTCGCCGTTCCCGCGGCCGACGGTCCGCCGCCCGACTTCCACCCCGGCGACCCGCTCGCCAAGCGCGCGCTCCACTACCTCGCCCGCGGGCGCGACGTCCGCGACCTCTCGCCGGCCGTGCTCGAAACCCTCTGCTCGCTCGACGGCGCCCTCGTCACCGATCGCGCCGGCAAGCTCTTCGCCTTCGGCGCCATCCTCCGCCACGACCCCACCGCGCTGCCCACGCAGATCTCCGCCGAAGGCGCACGGACCACCGCCGCGCTCGTCGCCAGTTGGTACGGCTCGGTCCTCAAGATCAGCGAAGACGGCGTCGTCTCCTGCTACCTTCGAGGCGCCAAGGTCTGGGATCTCTGAGCCGAGCCCGTCGCCTCACTCGAACTCGCCCGAGATCGGCAGGCCGTCGTTCCGACCCGCGAGCGCCTGCCAGACCCCGGGCTTCGGCAGACCGACCCAGACCCCGCGCTGATCGGTCGACGCCCCTCGAGGGAAGCCGCTCCGCTCGTCGGCGTCCCAGGTCGAGATCGTCTCCTTCACGAACCGCACCGACGCATCACCCATCAAGACGTTCAGACCTCCTGGATGTTCGCTCGATGCGCCGTCGATCCTGGGAGATTCGGCTTCGGCCGCCGTGGTCTTGAACGCGTTGGGCGCGAACATCATCGTGACCAGAGTATCGCCCCAGTTGCCCGACACGGTCCATCCGTATTGGTAACTGGCGAAGCTCTTATCATTCGTGAGACCGATGATCGGTCGCAAGGTCCGCTCGACGACGAGCGCCGTCGTGCTCAGGCCGTCGGAGTACGACGAGAAACGCACGGGCGCGAGATCATGAAAGCTCCCGTTGACTTGCGTAAGGAGCGCGGGGTCGACCTTGCAACCGCCCTCGGGTGTCGGCAAGGCCTGGACCTTGTAGGCCCCGAAGACGCCGTTGTAGCTGCCGAAATGCACCTGGTAGGGCTCGTTCGCCGTCGCCAGGTTCATCGGGTAGAGGATCAGCGAGAACCCCTCGCGGACCACGCCCGCCGTCGAGTCGCTCGGGCAGCCGAACTGCGCGACCGTCGCCGTTCGGACCGTCGAATTCTCATACCCGAAGATCGTCAAAGACTGATTGATCGCGTTGAACAACGGCGCCTGTTCGAGCTGGGGCAGGATGTGCATGAGAAACGACTTGTCGATGATCCGCGACGTGCACGGCGGCGCAGATCCCGCGAACCGGACGTCGTAGGTCTTCATCCGACCCGGCGGCAGGCAGCCCATCGCCCCTTCGTAGTTCGCGAGCGCCAGGCCGATCTGCCGGAGGTTGTTCGTGCACTGAGCCCGCCGCGCCGCCTCGCGCGCCGCCTGGACCGCGGGCAACGCGAGCGCGACCACCACCGCGATGATCACGATCACCACCAACAGCTCGATCAGCGTGAATCCGCGCCCGACTGCTTCACTCCGTCGTGCTCTCGACCTCATCGTACGGACCCTCCACCTTGCCCACGAACTTCAACACCAACCGCGGCTGCGTCGGCCGATCGGTGAACACCACGAGTTCGCCCGACACGTCTCCCGGCCGGCCCGTCGTCACCTGCAAGTGCATCGTGCGCACCTCGCCCGGCGGGATCTCGACCGGGAACTTCTCCGCGATGAAACAGACCTTCGCGCAGTGATTCAGAGCCCCCAGCAACCGCGCGGGCTGATTGCCCGTGTTCTCGATCGGGATCTCGAACTCGAGGCTCGACTTCGTCGGCAGGACCGCCTCGAACCGATACGGTTCCGGCACCGACCGCAACGGAGACAACGGCTCGCGAGTCCACTCCCGGGCGAGCGCAACCACGACATAGCTCGCCGAGATCGCGAGCGCCGCCATCGCCATCGAACGAACGATCTTCCGCATCATCGATCACCTCTCGAACGTTCAAGAAACCACGTGCTCACCCCCCGACGCCGCCCCTCGCCGCGACCGAGAGAAGACCAAGGCCGCGAGCGAGAGCGCTCCCGCAACCAGGCTTCCCCAGAACCAACCGTTCCCCAACAACGAAGGCCCCGAAGCGGCCGTCAACGGCCGCAGCGGCACATCCGGCAACCCATACCCCGACAACCGGAACAACGACTCATCCGGAGGCCCCACGATGATCTCGTCGTATTCGATGAGTCGGCGCTGGCGGAGGTTGGGCTTCAGAGCATGAAAGGTCTCCTCGATGCGTCT
>JANRKW010000038.1:0-249375 GCA_033763215.1 Isosphaeraceae bacterium
CTGCAACTGGAGAATAGAGCAGTTGCGATGGGTTGAACGACAGTTCATACGAATCTTGTCTCCACGACACACCACCCAGCAGCTTTGAGGTCTGAGCTACGGATACAGCGAAGTGAATTGCCTGAAGAACGCTGCTTTTTCCAGCATTGTTGGCACCGATGAGAACGTTTGTGCCGTCGAGGCATAAGCTGATGTCTTCAAGGCGCTTGAACCGCCTGATATGGACTTGCTTGAGATGTCCCATTGTCCCCTCGGATGATGTCCCGCCTGGAGTAGAAAGTTGAAAAGATCGATGGCGTCTCCGTCGCACGATGATGACGTATCTGCGGGATGTCGTAAACCCCTTGAACGGGAGCCATCACCGATGACCGAACGCTACCACGTCGTCTCCACGCAGGGCAGCTCCTCCACCCTCGATTCCAAGGCCCTCGCTGACAAGGACAGACTGACAACGGACTGACAAGGACATGCAATGTGTGCCCGGACCATCCGCTGCATTGCAGACCTTCCTCGCGCTACTTTCGCTTGGTATGGCGTGGCTGCGGATACGGAAGACCACGGAAGACCGCGAGAAGTCACAAGGACACGCAATGTCTGCCAGCGGGCCGGAGGCCTGAGCGCGTGGGGACGCCGCGTCGGACTCGAGGGGGGGCGAGTCGACGCGGCGGCGGTGGGGGAGGGAGGGTCTCGGAGGGGTTCCGAGGTGGTTCGATCAGTAGGCGGTTTGGGGGGCGGCGTCGGTGTAGACGAGGTCGTTGGATGCGGCTCGCTTCATTGCGGTGCGGCGGGTGACCTTGTCCTGGTGCTTTGCCTGGAGGGCTCGGCGACGCTGGATCGTGACCGTGGTAGTGTTGCCCTGGACCTCGACGTTCGTCGGGGCGGGGTCGGCGGGGAGGCCGATGGTGTCGAGTCGCGGCGTGGAGACGGTCGCGACGTTCGAGACTCCGCCCGCGGCGGCGACTTCGGCGGCGAGGTCGTTGAGGGCGGATGCCGAGGTGCGGCCGAGGCGGTTGTCGCGGGCTCGGAGCGAGCGGGTGTTGTAGAACGAGTCGTCTCGGTTGAAGACCGGGATCGACGACTCGAATTCCTTGCCGGCGAAGGTCGAGCCGGTGACGGTGGCGATGGTCACGCCCGGGGGCAGGTCGACGTCGATGCCGTTGAAGACGAAGGTCTGCATCGGGAAGGGATAGCCGGGCACGCGTCGGGTGAAGGTGGCGACGGGCGCGGCGCCTCCGAGGCGGACGGTGGCGGGGTCGATCTGGGTGGCGTCGAAGTCCGAGGTGCTGAAGATGTTGACGCGGATATTGGTCTGGTGAGCCGTGTTGATATGACGACCCGAGTGCGGATTGATCAGGATCGGCGGATTGGCCGGCGGGCAATCCTCGGTCGGGCGGGTGGCTCGTCCGATGTTGACCTGGGCGGCGGGGAAGAAGGCCTCGCTGATCCCGATGTCGTCGCCCGAGTTGCCGAAGGCGCCGACTTGGATGTTGGTGCCGGGGGTCAGGGCGAGTCCGGTCTTCTGCTGGTAGAGCTGGGAGAAGTTCTTGATGGCGAACTGGAATGCGGGGTGGTCGATGTCGTTGACGAGGTAGACGTTGCCGGCGAACGGCAGGATGGTGCCGAAGCCGGGGATCGACCCGGGGTTGTTGGGGTCGTTGACGGCGTCGGCGACGATGTACTGCTTGGGTTTGTTGAGGTCGTTGGAGATTCCGGCGACGATGTCGGGGGTGCCGTCGTTATTGAGGTCGAAGAAGGCTCCCATCGTCTCGGAGCCGCCGAGGTCGGGGAAATCCTTGAATGCGGGCTCGATGGCGAGGACGGCGGGGTTGACGTCGGCCGAGTTGCCGTTGTTGTCGGTATCGCCCGCGAGGACGGGTCGTCCGTTGGTCTGATTGTCGGGTTGCTCCAAACCGATGCTGAGGGTATCGTCCTCGGCCGTGTAGGAGACCCGGATTCCGGAGATGTCCAACCCCGAGACCTTGATGATCGACGCGGTCGACGGCGGGATATTGGGGTGGACGACGCTGGGGTTATTTGGGAGGACTACAACACCTGGATTCAACGAAGCGGGAAAATCGACTGCGACGTTTCCGGTGAAGTTGACGGCAAGCAATTGCCGATGATCCAGTTGTTCCAGTCGGACTTCGGCCTTGTTGCGGTTCTTGACCGCCGCGCGAGGCCGTCGCCACGACCGAATTGTCTCGTAGAATCTCGTGAACAACGACATCGCGCTCATCCTTTCTTCCTGATGGCCGGCCCCGACGCGGGGACGGACTGCCGACGGGAGATCGCCCTCATCCGGGACGGCGGAGCCGACCGGCGGAGTGCGGATCGGCGGAGCGTGGAATACCAGTCTCGGCGGGTGAGGCAACGGCGGGGCGGGCGCGAGCCCGACTCGGCGCGAGCTTCCGCCGGGTGGTCACCCGTCCTGGGCGATCGACGTCGCGACGACGCTCGAAACCCGCCTTGGGACGGAAACCTCAACGGAGGAGGAGTCTCGTGATGGTTCGCCGCTACGTCACTCGTGCACTGTCGGTCGGGCTGGCCCTGGCCGCGGCGTTCTCGGGGCTCGAGGCCTCCGCCGCGACCATCGGCGGGAGCAACGGCCTGATCAAGTTCACCGGCAATGTCGAGACCGACATGCCCCTGGGCGTGATCCCGGGCAATCAGATCGTCGACGGCGGACCGCCGACGCGCGTCGCCCAGGCTCAGTGGATGACCGATGCGGGCTACACGACCGGCTGGGCGATGAAGGACGTTCGTTTCAACTACGACGACACGTCGGACACCCTGCAGGTCGGCATCAACTTCTACGGGATCGCGGGCGACGCCGACGGCAACGGCGACCCGGGCGGAGCCGACGCCCGCACGGTGGCCGCGGGCGGTCTCGACCTGGCCCACATGGGCGGCCGGAAGTCGATCTCGGTCGCGTTCGCACCCGATAGTTCGAGCGGCCCCTCGAGCCCCGGCGGGGCGGTCGTGGTGGCGGGCATCTCGGCCGACAAGACGAAGGCCGGGCCGGGGATCAACGGCTTCAACGTCGCCTCGTACGTCGCCTCGAACAAGGGCATCGCCTACAACTACGGCCAGACGCTCTCCAACCACCTCGGCGAACTCGCGTTCGACCCCTCGGCCGCGACTCCCGACTTCCAGTTCTCGATCGAGGATTTCAGCAAGATCCCCGGGCTGAACTCGAGCAGCGGTTTCTGGTTCCAGGTCTACGCAGGCTCTCCCGACGACGTCGTGGCGGGCGAGGCGACGGTCGGCTGGTTCCGCATGAACGGCCGCTTCTCGCCGCAGACGATCCCCGAACCGGCCACGGTTCTGGCTTGGGGCACGGTCGCCGGCATCGCCGCGTGGAGCGTCCGCCGCTCGCGCCGCAAGGCGGCTTGAGCTCGGTCGCTGTGCCGGGTCGTGTGCGATCCTTCGCCGATCCATCCGTGACGAACTCCTCCAGGCGGCAGCCCGATCCCTCGGGGTGCCGTCTTTCTATTTCGACAGACCGCGACCGAAGGGCGATTCGAATTCGCGATCCGCTCGCCGAGTCGACGCGACAATCTCGACCTTCGTCAGAACCGTCGCATCCGGATCTCAGCGCGAGAGACGCAACCGGAGCCGTTCGAACTTCCCGCGAAGCGCCGGTCCGCCGAGAGAGGGGTGCAGGATCGACGTCGCGTCGATGATCTTTCGAGCGTCGTCGGGCCGACGGGCGCGGAAGTAGGCAAGAGCCAGCCCGTATCTCGCCTCGAACCACGCGGAGGATCCGGGTCGAAGCCGTTGCGTTCGGAGGCGTTCGACGTCGATCACGAGCGAGTCGGCCTCGACGCGGGCGTAGAGGTCGGCGAGTTCGCGGAGTTGGTCGTCGTCGGCCGCCTCGGTGTCGATCGTGAGCCGAGAGACGAGTCGGCGGGCGTCGTCGTTTCGACCGGCGAGCGCGCTTGCGCGAGCCGAGCGGAATCGGACCTCGGTTCGGACGGGTTCCGGAAGGTCGTCGGCGCGAGCGACGAGCGGAGCGAGCAGGATCTGGAGGATGGCTGCGGCGCGGATCCGCGAGAGCTCGGAGTCGCTCCGGGAGGCCGCTCGGTCGAGGAGGCGGACCGCGTCGAGCAACTCGGCCGGGCCCGCCCGGCGCGCCTCGGCCCGCGCGAGGGTCTCCGAGTCGACCACGCGGCCCGAGAGCATCAGAGCGACCACGAGCCGCAGCTTCGCGATCTGCTTCTGAGCGTCGCCGACCGGCCGCTCGAGCACGCTCTCCGCCAGCTCGCGCGCGACCTCGGGCCGCGCGACGACCGGTAGGAGCTCGAGCTCGAGGAGGCGCAAAGTCAGCTCGGCCCAGGCGATCGAATCCGATGCGCGCGTCCGGGCGTCGTCGAGGAAGCGTCTCAGTTCGGTCGCGGCGGGGTCGAGCGTCGCCGCGTCGCCGGACGGGATCCGCGCGACGAGATCCGCCATCCGCTCGCGAACGACCACGAGCTGCGACTCGAGCCGCCGCGGGCTCTTCGCCGAGAGCGCCTTCCAGAGCTCGTCGCTCTCGGCGGTGCGTCCGTCGGCGCGTTCCTCCAGCCCGAGGCGCCAGCGGGCCTCGTCGCTGGTCGCGTCGGTCGGGAAGTTCGCCAGATGCCCTCTGAGGGCTTCGAGATAGAGCGAACGCGGCACCGTCGGCGGGTTGGAGAGCGATCCACGCTCGGCCGCGAGGATTCGGAGCAGGCTCGCCTTCGATCGACGTTCGCCAGCGTCGGCGTCGGCGACGAGCGGTTGGAGGATCTCGACCACCTGGGGGTCGGCCCCCGCGCGATAGGCCGCGGCTCCGGCCCTCAGGCGATACTCGACCGATTCGCTCGCCTTCCCAAGGGCTTTCGAGCGGTCGCTTGCGAGCACGAGCAGATCGATCGCACGGGAGGGGCGTCCCGCATGGAGGTGGCCTTCGGAGACCAGGGCGAAACTCGCCGGGGCGGCATCGTGAGCGGGCTTGTCGATCGCGGTCGCGAGCGCGGCGGTCTCCTGGACCGCGAGGCGATCGGTGCTGCCCAACAAGGGTGCGGCATCGAGGAGCGCCTGGGCTTCGAGTCGGCTCCGCTCGGCTCCCGCACCCAGTCGGCCGTGTTCGGCCAACCGGACCCGGGTGAGCAGGATCGCCTTGTCGAGGGTGGGGAGCATCGAGGCGTTCACGCGTTCGACGGCGGCCTTGTAGCAGTTGCGGGCCGTGGAGATCTCGACGAAGACGAGGAGTCGTTCGCCTTCCGGAGGCGCGGGGATCAGCACGTCGACCGCGTCGAAGACCTTCGCAGCTTCTTCGAGCTTTCCGTTGCGGCGGAGCAGGTCGGCGCGGAGCAGTCCGGCGTAACCGGCGAGCGACGGATCCTCGAAGGGGGCGGCGAGGTGGTCGGCGGCCTCGTCGATCGCCTTGCGTCGGGCCTCGGGGGTGGTCGAGGGAGCGCCGGCGAGATCGGAGAGTGCTTGCGCGAGGCGGAATCGAGCGTTGTCGATGATGACGGGAAGTTCCTTGGCGTCGGCGAGGACGGTTCGGAGCCGTTTCGCCCCGTCTTCGAGCGCCGCGCGGGCGGCCTCCTCGGGAACTCGGGGATCGGCGGCGTCCTTGGCGAGGTCGAGCCGTGCCCGCCCTTCCTCCCAGAGATAGACCGCGGCCTGCAGCCTCAGCGGCAGGAGGCTCTCCGCCTCGCGGTCTCCATTCTTGGCGAGGAAGTCGTCGATCCTTCGGACGCCTTCGCGCCAGTAGGCCATGGCGGACTCGACATTCGAAGCGCCCTGCCCCGCGCGATCGAGCGCGGCGGTCATGTCGAGGAGCACGGTGACCCGGCGCGCCAGCGGTCGCGAGTTGTCGTCGACCTCGCGCTGGAGTTGCTCGAGATGCTCGGCGAGTTCGGCGCCGATGGCCGGCTTGGCGCGATCGCCCTGGGTCGGCGCCTGGCCGATCGCGGCCGAGAGCAGCAGGATGGTGACCGAGATCATGGCGAGGTACTTCCCCGTTTCGGCTCGACCGCGTGCAGCCGACGCGATCCCCAGCATTCTACCCCGGGGAGTCGATCGGCGGCGCGGAACGTCTGGGAGCGCGATGCGCGCCGGCGGTCGTCGTCGGTCGCTTGCCGGCCGAGGGGTGATCGCCCTATCATGAAGCTCTTTCTCGGGTTCGCCGGCGTTGCGTTTCGGAGTCGACCGTGCTGAGGATCGTGCCGTTCCCCCATCCCGCGTTGCGTTACGAGGCTCGCCCGGTCACTCGGATCGACGAGCGGCTCCGGTCCGCGGTCCGCGAGATGTTCGACCTCATGTACGAAGCCCGAGGCATCGGCCTCGCCGCGACGCAGGTCGCCATTCCGCTCCGCTTCTTCATCCTCAACCTCACGGCCGACCCGAACCGACCCGAAGAAGAGAAGGTGTTCATCAATCCGGAGATCCTCAAGCTCCACTCGTCCGATGAGGCCGAGGAAGGCTGCTTGAGCTTCCCCGGGCTCTACGCCAAGGTCACGCGACCGAAGCGGGTTCGTGTCCGGGCGTATGATCTCGACGCCGCGGAGTTCGAGGTCAACGCCGACGAACTGTTCGGCCGCGCGATCCTCCACGAGCACGACCACCTCGAGGGCAAGCTGTTCGTCGACTACCTCGGCGCGAAGCCGCCGAAGGAGGTCGCCGAGAAGATCAAGGAGATCGAGGCGGGTTTCCGCAAGGCCCAGACCGAGGGCGCTTACCCGCCCGACGACGAGATCCGCCGCACGCTCGACGAGTGGGAAACGCTCTCGACCGCCCCTTGAGTTCCCCACGAATCTCCGAGGTTCTCGATTCGATGTCCGAATCCGAGTCCAAGCCGATCTCGATCGTGATGTGCGGCACGGGCGACTTCGCCTTGCCGACGTTCCGCGCCCTTCGCCAATCCCCCCTGCTCCGCGTCGTCGGCCTGATCACCCAGCCCGATCGCCCCCAAGGCCGCAAGCAGGAGTTGATCCCCAGCGCGATCAAGCTCGACGCCCTCGAACACGGGGTGTCGGTCTTCCAGCCCGAGTCGATCAACGCAGCCGAGGGCCTCGAGATCGTGCGCTCGCTCGCGCCCGACCTGATCGTGACCGCCGCCTACGGGCAAATCCTCTCGGGCGAGTTGCTCGGCATCCCCCGGCTCGGCGGGATCAATCTCCATGGATCGATCCTCCCGAAGTACCGAGGCGCGGCGCCCGTGGCTCGGGCGATCCAGGCGGGCGAGACCGAAGCGGGAGTCACCGTGATCCGAATGACGCCCAAGATCGACGCGGGCGGGATGATCGCGATCGCGCGGACTCCGATCGACCCCGACGAGACCGCGGGCGAGCTCGAGGATCGCCTCGCCGCCCTCGGCGCGCCGCTGGTCGTCGAGACGATCGCCGAGATGCTCGCAGGCAGAGCCGAGGTGATCCCCCAGGACAAGGCGCTCGTCACGAAGGCGCCCAAGCTCTCGAAAGACGACGCGCGGATCGATTGGACGCAGCCGGCCCGCAGGGTCCACGACCACGTCCGAGCGATGCGGCCCTGGCCGATGACGTCGACCTCGTGGTACCGCGCCGGCTCGACCGACTCGCCGACTCGGCTGATCGTCCATCGGACCGAGGTGCTCGAGACCGAGACCGGCGCTCCTCCGGGAACGGTCGTCGAGGCGGCGGGCGATCGATTCGTCGTCGCCTGCGGGTCGGGAGCGATCCGTCTGCTCGAGGTCCAACTCGTCGGCAAGAAACCACTCGGCGCGGCCGAGTTCCTCCGCGGACACAAGCCGCTGGGCGACCGGCTCGCCGATTGAGGCCGCGTCGCCGGCGACTGTCGACGCCGCGTCCTATTCGAACCCACGTCTGGCGAGTCCGCCCGCCGTATGGCATCATCCTGCCGTCGAGATCGGTCGGGTCGAGTCGGGGCGATTCCAGGGTCATTCTCGCGAGGAAGTTCTTCGATGTCGCGCAAGGTCGCCATCTTCTGGCCCGGGGATTATCGAGCGAAACCGAACGAGTTGGCGCGTGGGCACTCGGAAGAGGCGACCCGCCAACTCTCCGCCGCGCTTCGGAAGCTGGGCAGGACGCCGTACACGGTCGAGGGCTACCTGACGAAGCCGGGCGAGGCGATCAGCAAGCTCGGCCCGATCGACGACCCGATGATCGGCGTGTTCGTCCATTGGGCCTACGCGCCGCATACCGTCGACGGCGTGGTCGGCAAAGAGAATCCGCTGCTCGCGGCGTCGAACTTCTCGGGCACCTGGCCGGGGCTCGTCGCCCTTCTGAACACCGGCGCGTCGCTCGAGAGCGTCGGCCGCAGCTTCTCGCGGGTTTGGACCGACGCTCCCGACTGGACCGCCGACGAGCGGTTCATGGAACGGCTCGACGAATGGTGCTCGACCGGCCGGATCGGCTACGACGAGTCCGAGATCGGCCGATCCGCTCCCGTCTCCGATGCCGCCGTCGCGACGGCTGCCGGGGTGCTCGAGGAGATGCGCCGCAAACGCGTGCTGGCGCTCATGCTCGGCGATACGTCGATGGGCATGATCAACGGATATTTCGGACCGAGACTGCTCTATCCGATCGGGTTCAGCGAGCACAAGGTCGACCAGGCCTGGATCATCTCGCGGGTCAAGAACGTCAGCGATCGGCGCGTCGACGAGGCGTTCGCCTTCGTGCGCGACCGGGGAGTCGTCTTCCACTGGGGCGAGCCCGGGGCCGAGGACTTCACGCCCGCGTCGACCCGCGAGCAGCTTCGAGGCTACCTCGCCGTACTCGACCTGATCGCCGAGTTCCAGGCCGATTGCGTCGGCTGGCAGTACCAACTCGGTCTGCTCGACCTCCTGCCGCCGAGCGACTTCGCCGAGGGGCTGCTGAACTCGCACTGCCGCCCCGAGGGCGACGGCCGGCCGATCATCACCAGCACCGAGGCCGACCAAGGCAACCTCGTGCCGATGGAGATGATGAAGCGGCTGCTCGAGGCCAAGGGGCTGCCCGGCGCGGTCATGTTCCACGACGTGCGCTGGGGATCGACGCACGAGGGGCGGTTCCTCTGGGTCCTGCTCAACTCCGGGAGCTGCGGGGCGTATGCGTTCAATCATGACGTGAACAGCTTGGCCGGGGTTCACTCCTATCGCCAGCCCGCGGGTTACTTCCCCGTCCCCGGCGGAACCTTCGCGGGAACGAGCCTCGCCGGCGAGATCACCTGGTCGCGGGCCTGGATCGACCGCAACGGCGAACTCGTGATGGACCTCGGCCGCGGCGAGGTCGTCGAGTTGCCCGAGGACGTCCGCGAACGCTGGTGGCGCGGAACCACGCGCGAATGGCCGTTCATGGCGGCCGACCTCGGCGTGTCGATGGAGACGATCATGGCGCACTACATGAGCAATCACATCGCGGTCGCCTACGGCGACATCTTCGGCGAGATGCTCGCCCTGAGCCGCGAGCTGGGATTCCGGGTGCGAATCTTCCGCAAGCCGTGACGGCGGCTGGATTTCGGGTCCGGAATCCGAATCGACTCGGAGAGGTGATGGACAACGGGGTCGCCGCGACGAAGAATAGATGAAGATCGCTTCGAGCGCGACCGGGTCGGTGATCGAGGGCGGGCGAGGAGACCGAGACGTGGTCGAACTCTCGACGCGATGGATCGAAGCCGTACGCCGCGGCGTCGTCGGATCGACGCGGAGGTCGGCGTCCGCGCGGAATCTGGAGAGGCCCGTTCCGCCGCGTTCGACCCGTCTGACCTGTTTCGGGCTCTTCATCCTCGCCCTCGCGCTGGCCGGCGCCGCAGGCCGGATGATGCACGCTTCGGCGGAGGTCGAGCCCTATCTGCCGATTCTCCTGCGCGGATGCGCGGTCGACGACTCCTCGCCCTTCGAGGACGATCCGGAGGATCTGCTCCTGCTCCTCGAGGAGAACGAAGCGGAGTCGCCCGCGGCCTCGAACTCCGGTTCGCCGTTCGACGACGACTTCGCGGCCGTGCTCGCAATCCAAGCCGAGCTCGCGACCGAGGTCGAACAGCGCGACGATCGCCCGCCGCCGCCGCCCAAGCCGGTGCTCTCGCGGCCCAAGCCCGCCGCAGGTTCCGACGTCGCACCGCCGGCTCAGCCCAAGCCGAAAACGAACGGGAAGGCGTCCGCCAAACCGGCCGGTTCCGCACCCTCTCCCACTTTCGTCGGACCGCCCTCGCCCTCGGTGCTTCGGGCTCTGGCCGAACGCGACGCGATGCTCCCGCCGCCGCCTCCCTCGAACGCCAAGGTCATTTCCATCCGCGATCGTGCCGGCAAGCTCGCCGCCGCCCGCTTCTACGGCATGGCCGACGATCGCGTGGCGGTGCTCATGCCCGACGGTCAGATCGCCTTCGCCGACGGCATGATCGAGAGCTCGGAACGCTTCATCCCCGCGACCATGGACCAGGTCGAGGCCGCGCTCCTGGCAGAGGAGTTCCGCGGCTTCCAGGTCACGCGGACCAAGCACTACCTCGTCCTTTACGACGGCTCCGAGCGATTCGCCAAGGCGAGCGCCGACGTCCTCGAAGATCTCTACGTCCAACTCGGCCGCGCCCTCCGCGAGGAGGGCTTCGCCGTCCACGAGACCGAGTTCCCCCTCGTCGCCGTGATCTACGCCACCGAGGCCGACTTCCGCGCGCGTAAGCAGGTCGCCAACGAAGTTCAGGCATATTACGAGATCTTGAGCAACCGAATCTTCCTCTACGAGAAGTCGAGCCGCGACGCGGCCTCGCCCGAATTGGCGATGCTCCGCAAGCCGCAGACCGTGGCTCACGAGGGGGCGCACCAGATTCTCCAGAACATCGGCGTCCAGCCCAGGCTCGCCGACTGGCCGCTCTGGCTGATCGAAGGGTTCGCCGAATACTGCTCGCCGCCCAAGCTCACCAAGAACGGCAACGCCGACTGGGCCGGCCTCAATCGGATCAACCCCCTGCACATGGCGACGATCCGAGACCTCGACGACCCGCTGTCGACCTTCGTCGCCGGGAGCAACGCCGACGCGATCCGCCGCGTTCCCGGGCAGTCCTGGATCGAGACGCTCGTCTCCAAGCCCGACCTCACCCCGACCGACTACGCCCTTTCCTGGGCGCTCGTCCATTACCTCGTGAACCGCCGCCTGCCCGAGTTCCTCGACTATCTCGAGACGATGAGCAAGCGCGCCCCCTTCGAGAGGCGGACCCCGGAGGAGCACCTCGCCGACTTCGAGAAGGCGTTCGGCAAGAATCTCAAACAACTCGACGCAACGGTGGCGACGTACCTGTCGAAGATCAAGAAGTTCGACGCATTGCCGTATTACGTGGTGATGATCGAACAGCCGGTCGGCCGCGGCGTGCGGCGTTCGGCGATGGTGAGCCAGTCGCCCTCGGTGATCCGTCAATGGATCGACTCGGCGACCGCCCGCGGAGGAGCCCCCCGTTGGCGCGTCCTCCCCCACTCCACGAGAGCCCGCGCAGTGCTCGCCGCTCGCGAATGGGTCGGCGGCGGGTGAGAATCGTCGACGGCGAGGGAGCCTGAGACCATTCTGAGATGCTCGGGTTCGACGGCCACCACGGTCGCTGAACGGTTGCCTGCCTGCTCTCTCAACCGCGACTAGTCTCGCGACGCAACGAACCCCGCGCGGCGGGTGGTTGCCGGGCGGGGTTCGGGGTTTGGCTGGAGAGAATTGTCGGTCAGCCGAGATCTTGGTTCACTTCGGCATGCCGAGGCGAGCAAGCAGATCCTCGTACATCTTGCGTTCGGGGCCCTCGAGGTACTCGGGGGTGAGGCCGATCTTTCGGGCGATCTCGATCGACTCGCGTGCGTCCTTGTCTTGCTTCTGAGCGTTCTGAGCCAGCGCGAGATGGAAGTAGATCGCGGGCAGGTCGTCGGGGCGGCCGGCGATCGCGTCGCGGAAGTCGTCGATCGCGGAGGCGACCTCACCCGCGGCCAGGCGAACCATGCCTCGGGTGTCGACGAACTTGGGCGACGGCCCCGCGGACGTGATCACCTGGTCGATCAGGGGAGTCGCCTCCTTGGCCTTGCCCTGGATGGCCAGCATCCATGCAAGATTGTTCATTGAGGCAATGTCCCCCGGCTTCTGGGCGAGGATCTTGCGATAGATCTCCTCGGCTCCGGAGAAGTTCTCGATGCGGGTGTTGATCACGGCGAGCATGAGCGGGATCTGACTCTTGCTCGCGTTCGGGTCGGCCGCGAGGAGACTCTCGAGCAAAGCGGCGACGCGCTTGTTGGGCTCGAGTTCGGATTTGACGTTGTCGACCGCGATCACCGCGGCGGAGCCGACGATCTCGGGCCGGTTGTCGACGCGGAGTCCTTCGATGATGTCGAGCGCTTCCTTGTGGCGGAACTTGCGGGCATAGTAGCGAGCGAGCGCGAAGGGTGCGAGCGCGTCGGCCTTGGCGGCGACGACCGCCTTGTAGTAGCGCTCGGCCGGCTCATCGAGACCGAGCCGTTCGGCCATTTCGGCGGCGATCAGCGGCAGCTTCGCGTTCGCCTTGTAGACCGCCTCGACGATCTCCGCCGCTTCCTTCTCGCGCATCTTGGCGATCAGGAGACGGGCACGCAGCTCGAGCGGGATGAGCGAGGTCTTCTCGGTCTGGATCAGCTTGTCGATCCACTTCTCGGCCTCGTCGAGGTCGGCCGGCTCCTTGTGCCGCAGGAGCATATTGACATAGGTGGCGATCGTGTCGGACGTGGCGATCGGCGAGTTCAGGAGCGTGTTCATCTCGCGCTTGGCGGAAGTCCAATCGCCCTCGTCGGTGTAGAGTTGGGCGAGCCGAATCCGCTCGGCCGCGTTGAGCGGCTCGCCCGAGCTGTTGAGGTCGAGGAGCAGGGCGATCGCCTCCTTGCGCCGTTCGGGACGGCGGGAGAGGACGTCGATCTTGGCTCGACGGTCGCGGAGCGAGTTGGGCTGGGCCTTCAGGTTGGAGTCGAGCAGCGAGAGGGCCTCTTCGGACTCCTTGGGGTTTCCCGTCTTGGAGAGGAGTTCGGCGAGCGCGACGCGGGCGTCGGCGAGGTCGATCGCGGGAAGGGAGTCGCCCTGGGCGATCAGCGACCTCCAGAGCTTCTCGGCGACGCGGAACTGCTCGATCTTCTGGAAGAAGGCGGCCGCCGCGCGGATGACGACGCGGTCGCCGGGTCGTTCGGAGAGGAGTTGCTCGAACTTGCTCTTCGCGGTGTCGAGGCGGTTGACGAGCTGGTTGCCGATCGCCTCGTAGAAGAGCTTGTCCTTGGGCGAGACGCTCGTGAGCCCCTTCTCGAAATTCGCGAGTGCACCGGCGCGATCGCCGACCGCGGCGTCGTACTCGACGAGCGCGATCCAGTTGTCGGCCGACGAGGGGTCGACCTGGGTCGCCGTCGCGAAGCTCTCACGCGCCTCGGCGCGGCCTCGGGGCGAAGGATCCGAGAGGAGCAGGAAGCGACCGCGCCAGCGGAGCGAGTCGGCGTCGCGCGAGGAGGCGGGCACGGCCGACCGAACCAGCTCCGCCGCGCGGGTGCGGTTCGAGGACCGAAGCGCGAGCTCGGCCGCGAGCTTCTTGGTCTCCGCGTCGAGCGAGCCGACGGTCTCGAGCTGACGGATCGTGCGGTCGGCCTCGAGGAACCGCCCTTGGTTCGCCAGGAGCTGAATGTATCTCCGGACGATCGAGGGTTGGCGACTGCCCTGCTTGATCGCGAGCGCGAGTTGCGCGAGGGCCTGGTCGCCTCGGTTCTCGAGTTCTTCGATCTCCGCGCGGATGCGGGTGAGTTCGGGAAGGCCGGGACGAAGCCCTTCGACCTCGGAGATCAGGCGGTTGACCTCGCTCATCTGGGCCTTGTCGCCCTTGGCCACCTTCGTGAGCGCCAGTCGCATCTCGGCGAGCCGCCAAGTGATCCCGCGGTCGCCCTCGATCCGCTTGATCTGCGCGATCGCATCACGAGCGGCCTTGTCGTCGAGCCTGCGCGACGCGATCTCGAGCTCGATCAAGCGGTAGGTGAGGTCGTCGGGCCGGCGCTCGACCAGTGTCTTCAATTGCGCCGCGGCTTTGTCGAGTTGAGCGAATCGGAGGTAGGCGCGGGTCAGAGACTCTTGGAGGACGTTCTGATCCTGTTCGCGGAAGCTGGAGATCTTGTCGGCGAGCTGATCGAGGTTGGCGACGGCGTCGGGGCCCCCGCGCTTGGTCCAATGATCGATCTTGGCGAGCCGGAGATAGAAGGCGCCCGCGGGGTCGGCCGGGGCGGAGTCGAGCTCGGCTCGGGCTTCGTCGAACTTGCCTTGGGCCTGCAACAGGGCGGCCTTGGCGACGAAGAGGCCGACCGACTTGGGATCCTTCGCCTTGGCCTGGTCGACGATCACCAACGCTTCCTCGCTCCGCCCCCGCGCGGCGAGCAACTCGGCGCGAGCGACGGCGAGCTGCGTCGAGTCGGGAGCGAGCTTGGCGATCTCGTTCGTCAGTTTCTCGGCCTCGGCCCAATTGCGGCGGGCGTCGGGTTGCTGGAGCGTTCGGGAGATCACGAGCTGGAGTTGCACCAGGAGCGAGGCGAGGGCGTTGTCGCCGGTCGCCATCGCACGGTACTCCTTGGCCGCCTCGTCGAGCCGACCGAGCGAGGTGAGCGTCTTGGCGATGCGCTCACGGATCACCGGGGAACTGGGCGACGCCTCGAGGGCCTTGCGATATGCGGCGAGGGCGGGCTCGAGTTGATTGACCCGTTCCAGGCAGACGCCGAGGGCGAGACTGTTGCGGCCCGCGAGTTCCGGGAGATTCTTGAGGCCGCTCTCGGCCTTCTCGAACAGCGCGTAGGCGGCATCCCACTTGTTCTCACGCGTGGCCATCGCTCCTTCGAGATATTGAAGGGGCGCTTCGGGGAACTTCGACTCCCTGAGCTTGGCGATCAACTCGCGGGCTGCGTCGAGCTTTCCGGCGAGGACTTGGTTGTCGGCGAGCGAGAATGCGATGTCGCGGGCGTCGGGGAAGCGTTCGAGCGCTTTCTCCAGGGTCGCGACCGCCTCGGCGGGCTTTCCGAGCTGGGTCTGGAGTCGGGCGAGGAGGTTGGGATACGCGGCGTCGGCGGGGAACCGCTCGATGGCGGCCTTGGCGAGTTCGGCCGCCTTGTCGAAGTCCTTGCCGCGGATCGCCTGGTCGATCCGGGCCATGTCGAGTCCCTCGACCTTGGGATCGAGCTGCGCTGCGCGGTCGATGTCGGCCTCGCCGCCGGGGACGTTCCAGAGCATGCGATACGAGCCGCGGCGGATGTAGGCGTCGGCCGAGTCGCGATTCTCGGCGACCATCGTGTCCATGACGACGTTCGCGCGGTCGGCTTGCGAGAACTGCCGGCGGTGGAGTTCGGCTTGGAGCGGGTAGACCTTCACGAGCTTCGGGTCGGCCTTCTGGGCCTTCGTGAGCAAGTCGGAAGCGGCCTTGAAGTCCTTGAGGCCGATCTCCGAAATGGCCATCTGATAGAGGGCGTCTGCGTCTTCGGGCTTGTTTCGGAGGACGACCGTCAGGCCGTCGCGGGCTTCCGAGAAGAGGCCGATCTCGTTGTAGATCGTGCAGGCCTCGAGCAGATCGGCCGTGCGCTCGACCTCGACGCCCGCGGCGTTCGACAGCGTGTCGGCCGCGGCCTTGCGCTGAAGGCCGGTCTTGGCGGTCTTTGCGAGGGATCGACCGAATTTCGATTGAGCGTCGCGATCCTTGGGACGCATCACGGTGTAGTTTCGGAAGCTGCGGACGGCGTCGTCGAGCCGGCCCTCGGACTCGGCCTTCTCGGCCTGCGCCAGCATCTTGTCGGCCGAGCGGTTCACCTGGAAGCCGTGGAGGAAGTGGATTCCGACGACTCCGCCCACGGTCAGGACGACCAGGATCAGGAATGCCTTGAAGTTGAACACCCGATACGTCTGCCGATTCGACTGACGGCCGTTCATCCGATGCCTCTCGCTAAGGTGCCGTGATCCGGGGAGTCGACCACGAACGTCACGCCGCGTACTCGATCGGCGACGAACCGAACGGAGAGCGAACTCTCCGCGCTCGACGTCCCTCTCGGACCTCCCAGTCTGGACGCGGCCGATCCTGCGTTCAAGTGGTGGATTCGTAAATTCACGATACCGACATCACCGAGCTCGCGCAGAGAATTCCCGGCGGGTGCGAGCTCGCCCGCTCGCCGCTCGGTCCCCTCTTGGTACGACTATACGTCGCAAACCCGGAATCGGGTCGACGAACCGACCAGGATCGCGGGCACCGGCCGCCGGTGTTGTCCGAAGTCTCGATTCCACAACGACTTCGTCGCGGTTCCGAGATTCCTCGGCGAGCGCGGTCGCTTCCCGGCCGGCCCGCGCCGAGCTCTCGAGATCCCGCCGGCTCCGCTCCAAGCTCTCGCTCGCGTAGGCGAGTTCCGCGTGGTGAAAAAGCAACGCGGAGATTCGGACGGGATGCCGAATTCGGCGGGGATCGATCCGCCTCGATGTTCGGACTCGTTTCGGTTCACGAAGGCGAACCGGTCGCGAAGTGAATCCTGCTCCCAATCGAGGACCTCGAATCGGTCCGCGAGTTCCGGAGGCATGCGAGGGATGGGGAGGTGCGACACGTCGATTCCGTGTCGATGGAGACAGGGGGAATCGAACCCCCAACCTTCGGCTTGCAAAACCGACGCTCTACCAATTGAGCTATGTCCCCGCAATGTCTTCGCGAGAAGACGACGAATGGTACCGGCCGAGGCTCGCGGGATCAAGGCGAGTCGTTCGAGATCGAGCAGCCGGGGTCAGCCGAGGTTCGCGCCCGCCTTGGACTCGCCCCCGGTCCACTTGCCGTCCGAATGATCCTCGTAGATCGACCAGACGTAGCCGTCGGGATCCTTGAGGGCGAACTCCCGCCATCCCCAGGGTTGGTCGACCGGCTCTCCCGAGACCGACACCAGCGCGCCTTCCTCGATGCAATGGTGATAGAAGGCGTCGACGTCGTCGACTCGGAGCTGGAGATGGATCCCGATGCCGGGCTTGTGCTTGGCGAACTCCTCGGCGTGCTCCTCCTGGGGATGGAGCATGAGGGTGAAGCCGCCGATCTCGAGCAAAGCGAGGGAGATCGGCCCGCCCTCCTCCTCGGTGTGGACCTCTTTCACCTCGGCGCCGACGATCTCGTTATAGAACTCGAGCGACTCGAGCACGTCGTCGACGTAGAGGAAGACGCTCGTCACCTTCATGTTCATGCGAAACAGTCTCCGACCTCGCCAGGCGCGACGGCTCGACCGATCGCTCGCCGTCGCCGGCGGAGCTTAACCGGGAACGAGCCGCTCCGCAACCGGAAGCCGCGCCGGTTGCACTCGGGGCGGTGTGAACGTGGCGAGGACCGTCGTCCGATAGCCGCGAGGCTCTCTCTCCCCATCCAAAGATGCGGCTTGGCCGCAGTCGCGTCGCCGAGGGTGAATGAAGGAAATGGGCAATCCAGCTCATCCATGGTCGGCTCGACTCAGCCCCGCCGCCGCGCAGCGACTCTCCCCCCGCGCTTCCGGGTACAGGCCGATTCTTTGCCCGTCGATGCCTATCCGATTCGATCCTCGAGGCTGGAACCGCTCGTCACCGAAGATGCCGGGAGCGACCACGCCGAACAGGATTCGGAGGGCGTGCCGCTACGCCTTACGGTTGGCGGGATGATCGGCGTCGGAAGGAGCCGGGGGGAAGAATCTCGGCCTTTCCGATCTCAGTCGCAATTCAGTCCTTCGGCGACGCCACTTCTTCGGGGCGGAGTTCGAGTTCCATCGGGAACAGGAACTCCAGCTTCTTCGAGGCGCCGTCGATGGTCACATCCGCACGTCCCTTTCGGTATCGCTCGACCCAGACGAGTCGTAGGACTGGAAGCTCGGCGCCGTCGATTTCGATCGACTGCTCCACCGTTTCCGATTTCTTGAGACTCCGGCTCGACTCCTCCTCGACCTTCCTCCGAACCTCGAGGTTGAGAACGTTGAGCAGATCGACGCTCGCACCCAATTCGGTCGACTCTCGGGTCGTCAACGAGACGGAGTGCTCGATGGTTCTCGAACGCTTCACCGTTCGCTTCGTGCCTTTGGGGGTCTTCACGGTTTCGGAGGCAACCTCGCGCTCGAACACTTCGGGATCCAGATTCACCACCGCCTTCACCATCGCGGGCCGGCTCGCGCTCTCCAACTCGACCCCAAACTCCCAGGACTGGCCCTTGAAGAGCATCTTCATTTCGACCAGATCGTTGTCCTGAACGTTGATCGTCCGCGTGCTGCTGTAGGTCGATCCCAAGCAGTAATACTCAGCCTTGAGCTCGTGCGGGCCCGTGGGCATTCCGTGCTTGATCGACGACTTCTTCTGACTCGCTCCGATCGTCATCAACAGATCGCCGTCGACGTAGATCCGGAACTCGCCGAAGTTGCTGTCGATGGGATTGCCGAAGTAACTCGTCTCCGCGTTGAACTTGACCGAGGTCTTCTCCCCCGCGGCAACGGCGGTGGCCCACAGTCCCACCCCGGCGACCATGATCAAGAGTCTCAGCCCGTTGCCCGCCCCGCGCACGGAGTACGGAAACAAGTGGTTCGCCATGATCTGCAACTCCCAGTTGATGAAATGAAGTCGAAGATGAGAAGATGCCTTTGGAGTCGGGGGCGGTGATGACCTCAAAGGCATCTTCCACGATCATCGTAGTGTGTCGAACGTAGCGGCACAATCGGGCCTGAGGTCGAAGCAACAGCCTCAACCGATACATTGACCGTCCTTGCCTTTCTCCTGGGCAGAGCTGGCTTCAGTCTCGAGCTTCGTGGGCGTGTCGGTGCAATCCGCGATTTGCTCTGATCGGCTTCGATCAGACCTCGTCGCCGTTCATGCTTCGCGGTGGCGAGAGCGGGTTCAGCGTGGTGGGGGGACGTCGGTGGGTGGGGGGAGGTCGGAGGCGAAGAAGTCGACGGTGCGGCGGATGGCGGGGAGGAGGAAGCCGGCGGCGGAGTAGTGGCCGCATTCGTACCAGGTGATCGGGGGTTCGCCCGCGGCTTTCCAGAGCGCGGACGCGGCGGTGGGGGGGATGACGTCGTCGATCGTGCCGGCGATCATCATCAAGCGCTTGCCGGCGAGGCGGTGGGCGTGGGTGAGCGGGTCGAGGGGGCGGGTGAGCTTGGCGAAGTCCTCGCGGGTCTTGCCGGCTTGGATCCAGGCGTCGCGATAGCGGCGCGCCTGGGGTTCGGGCATGTTCCAGAGGATGTCGTCGAGTCCGCCGCCGGCGAGCAGGAACGCCGCGCGGGCGACGCGCGGTTCGGCCGCGGCGGCGAGCGACGAGATGATCCCGCCCAGGCTGATCCCGGTCACGCCGAGCGCGTTCGCGTCGACCTCGGGCCGCGCGGCGAGCCAGGCGAGGCCGCGGCGGACGTCGAGCACGCCCTGACGCATCGAGCCGACCGAGCGCTCGATGTCGGCCGAGAGAAACCGCTGATCGCCGCCTTTGGGTCGTCGCTCGCCATAATAGGGCAGCTTTACGAACAACGACGCGACGCCGCGATCGGCGAGCCGCGCGGCGAGGTAGCGAGCCAGGGCGAAGTCGGCCCCGAGGATGTGGAGGACGACGACCGCGGGTCGCTTGCCTCCGCCTTTCGGCTCGAAGTAGTCGGCGTGGACGATGTTGTTCTCGGCGACGGGGGTGACCACCGGCGAGGGGAACCGCACGGCGAAGACGCGGTATCGCGGCGTCTCGAGCCTCGGCTCCATCTCGTAGGTGAACCGCGCCGGGGGGAGGCGGAAGAGTTCGGGGACGTCGGCCTCGGCGGCGGTCGGTTCGAAGGCGACCTCGCCCTTGGTCGGTTCGACGCCCGCGAGCGCGAGAAGCAGGATCCAGGTCGGGCTCACGAGCGTTCGACTCCTTTGGTGGGGACGCGGCGTTGTCGAGTCCGCCCGCTTGCGATAGGATACCGCCCGTCGGGTTCGATCGGAATGGAAAAGGAGTTCCGCCGCCGATGCCCTCTTCGCTCGCCGACTTGCGCTCGCTCGAGCCGAATCGCGTCTGCCTGATCAAGCCGAGTTCGCTCGGCGACGTCGTGCACACCTACCCCACCCTGCTCGCCTTGCGCGATCGCTGGCCGCGTGCGACGATCGCCTGGGTGGTCAATCGCGGTCTGCGCGGGTTGGTCGAGAATCACCCGGCGGTCGACGAGGTGGTCGAATTCGACCGCGCGGCGATCACCCCCGGCCCGCGCGGGTTGGCGCGTTTCGGGCGATTTCTGGGCGGGTTGAAGGCGAAGCCGTTCGACGTCGCGATCGATGCGCAAGGTCTGCTCCGCTCGGGCTTGATGGCGTGGGCGACGGCCGCGCCCGTGCGCGTCGGGCTGGGCGAGGCTCGTGAAGGGGCGACGCGATTCTACACACACATCGTTCCGTCGGCGATCATGGATGGGCATGCGGTCGTCCGCACCTTGCGGCTCGCCGAGGCGTTCGGCGCGGTCGCCGATCCGTATCGATTCGTGCCGGCCCTGACCGACGACGATCGCCGCTGGGCCCGCGAGCGCCTGGGCGCACTGCCGCGTCCTCTGCTCGTGCTCAATCCTGGAGCCCGATGGCTCACGAAGCGCTGGCCGACCGCCCATTTCGCGGCGATCGCTCGTCGCGCTGCGACCGAGCGAGGAGCGGGGATCGGGATCGTGGGCGCGCCCGAGGATCGCCCGCTCGTCGATGCGATCCTCGCCGAGATCCCGGGGCAAGCCGTGCTCGACCTCTGCGGCGCGACGTCGCTGCCGAGGCTCGCCGCGGTGGCCGAGGCGTCCGACCTGTTCCTCTCGAACGACACCGGCCCGCTCCATCTCGCCGCGGCGACCGGTGCGAACGTGCTCGGAATCTACCTCTGCACCGACCCGCGCCGGACCGGTCCGTTCGGCCGACGGGCGCACGCGATCCAAACCGGAGTCTGGTGCGCATCGAGCTGCGTGCGAAAGTGCGACCGGCTCGAGTGCATGAGCGAACTCGACCCCGACCGCGTCTGGCCCGCCGTCGCGCGGATCCTGTCGAGCTCCTCCGTTCAATCGGTCGAGGCGGCCTGAGGCTCTGGAGCGGAGTCGCTCGCCGCTTGATGATTCGGTCGAAGCGCGACGAGCATGAGCACGACCATCACCGCCTGGAACCCGACGAGCGGCACGAACTGGAGCCAGGCCTGGTCGTGCGAGAGCCCCCCGACCCACTCCGGGAAGGCGATCTCGACGAGATTCTTGGCGAATCGTCGTCCGAACAGCCATCCCGGCACGGGCCCGCCCGACCAGATCGGCGGCAGAACGTCGCGCAAGGGGAAAGCGAACGGGTCGGGACCGCCCGGGATTCCCGACTGTTCCGGGATCCGCCCGCCGACCCCGACGAATGCGAGCATGATGAACCAACCCAGGATGCCGAGCGCGGCGATCGCGGTCGAGGCGAGGCGTCCCGCGACGGCGGCGAACCCGGCGACGCCGAGCATCGCGAACGGGAGCAGCGGAAGGAGCAGCCGCGGGCCGGTCGACCATCCGCCCGTCCATTCGGGATAACTCAGATTCACGAGGAAGACTGCCGCACAGATCGCCGGCGCCGCGATCGCCTCGGACCATCGCCCGCGTCGAGCGAGCGCGATGAAGCCGAGCGGCGCGAGGGCCGTGATCGGCGCGTGGACGATCAGGCCGCGCCTGGTTCCCCAGAGGAGGTCGTCGGCGAGCGACCAATCGATCGCCGCGACTCCGAGCGGATTCGAGGCGGAATGCACCGCGCGGAATCTCGGCTCGGCGTGCAGGAAGTAGCCGAGCGTGAACGGCGAACCGAACGCGAGATAGTGATAGAGGCACATGAACATCGCGGGGATCGCCGCTCCGAGAGCAAACCACGCGAGCATCGAGGCGGGGCGTCGACGCGCGAGCACGAGCCCGAGGATCTGGAATCCGAGGATCGCCGAGACAGGGCCGACCTGGAGCTCGATGACGGAGGCGTACGACGCGAGCAAGCCCGCGAGCAAAGCGACCGCGCGCTCGCGACCGGGAGACGGCGGACGAGCGATCAGGAGGAACGCGGCGAAGAGCGCGAAGGCGCAGGGCTGGTGGCCGTAGGCGAGGCCCGCATAGAGCGCGGCCGGGGTGGCGAGACCGTAGGCGAGGCCGATCGCGACCGCGGTCCGCGGTCCCACTCCGAGGCTCACGCTCGCTCCGGCGATCAAGGCTCCGGTCGCCGCGGTGAGCAGCCCCGAGGTCAGAAACGCGACCCAGGCATCGGACGCGAAGTGAGCGATCGCGGGGCCGCCCAAGGGGTGCGGCGGCAGCCCGAGCGCGAGCTTCACGGTCGCGTAGGGACCGGCGGCGAGAAACGAGTAGCCCGGGAGCTTGTCGCTGTAGAAGCGTCCCCCCTGCACCGCCTTGTCGCCGGTCTGGTTCTCGAGACCGTTGATCGAGAGGGTTCCGCGATCGACGAGCGCGTAGGTGAGCATCAACCGGCTGGCGGTGTTCCAGTCGCGCGAGTGCTGGAAGAAGCCGGCGGACGGAAGGAGGATCGCGAAGACCCAGATCCCCGCGCGGAGGCGGTCGCTCATCGGGTCGCTCCCCTTCGAGCCAGTTCGAGCAGTCCGACGCCGAGGATCGCCGCGAGCAGGCACGTGCTCGGTTGGAGCGAGAGGTAGTACCGATCCCACGCGAGGGGAATCGATGCGGTGACCGCCGCGGCGGCGACGAGGAATTGGAGCGCCGCGAGCCAGGTTCCGGGGATCTCGCCGCACCGGCGACGCAGCTTGCCCGCGACGACCGCCCAGATGAAGCCGACGATCGTGATCGGTCCCCAGATCCAGGCTCCGGCGTCCTGAAGAGCGTCGAACCGAATCCGAGAGTCCGCATGCGCAGGCCCGAACGGCCCGAAGCGGCCGAAGCCCTGCACGGCGACCGCAGTGATCTTCGACTCGATCGTCGGCAACGCATCGTCGGGGAAGAGCTTCTGCCCCTGCCGCATCGCGGCGACCCGGTGATCCGCGACCATCGCGACTCGCTCGGAGAACGACTTCACCGCAACCTCCTCGAGCCGGGGATCGTACGGTTTCGCGGGCTGTGCGGTGAGGAACGGATTGAGGGCGACGAAGATCCCGAACGAAACGAGGCCCGCGCAGAGCATCGAGAAGAGCAAGGCGAAGGAGGTTCCGGTGGCCCAGGCGGTTCCGCGTGCCCGCGACTCACGCGAGAGGAGGATGACTCCGAGGGCGGCCCAACTCATGAGGGTGAGCCCGGAGATGACGCCGTTGAGCTTGGAGAGGACGGAGAAGCCGACGGCTGCGCCCGCGGCGATCGAGAGCGCGAGCGCGGAGGCCATGTTGCGCCGGCCGACGAACCGGACCCAGGCCGCGGCGCCGAGCGCCAGCGCGATCAAGAGGAAGGCCTCGGCGGGGACGTCGGACATGGCTCGACGGGCGTGGAGCCGGTAGAGCGGATTGATCATCAGGAGCAATGCCGCGAGCACGCCGGCGATCCGCCCGCTCGAGATCGTCCCGAGCGCGTAGATCGCGACGCATCCCAGGGCTCCGAGGACCACGACCGGCCTGCGCGCCGCGAGGAGGGCGCCCGGCGGTTCGAAGCGGCGGCTGGTGTCGCGGTACCACTCCCAAGCGGCGCGGGGATGGGGGCGATCGTAGCCGTGGAGCGCGAGCGACAGACCGACCAGGTATTTCGGCAGAGGCGGGAGGTCGAACCCGGCATAGTCGAGCCAAGACGGGTCGTCGCGATTCGTGATCAAGAGGTCGGCATATCCGGCCTGGGCGAAATAGGCCGACTCGTCGACGAAGTGGGGCTCGTCGCTCAGTCCCCACCCGAACACGGCGAGGGCGACCAGGCCGACGACGAAGGCGACCGCGACGCTCCCCCGTCCGCGGCCGGTCGAGGCGGCGTCGGAGCGGATCGACTCGGAGACTTCCAAGGGCGAACCTACTTCCGGTCAAGGGATACCGCGGCGGAGCGTCGTCGAGCGGGGTGGGGATCGGCCCGAAGACGAGATGCGGACCGCACGCGGTGGGTCGCGAGAGGGAGAAAACGTGTGAAACCTTGGCGGTCGAGACGGTCGTGCCCGACGGAGAATCTCTTTGATTCTAGTTTCGCTCTCGGTTTTTTGGCAACCCGGGGAACATCGGCTATGGTTCAGCCGACGGTCCTCCCGCGAGGGTCGTCGACCTGTTCTCGGACGTTCGAGGGCGGGTTTCGAGGCGGGATCGGGCAACCGGTCCGGCGTCTCGAGGACGGTTTGCCACCTTGCTGAGCCGACACCCACGAGTGACCCCATGTGGACGACGCGCACTCAACCACGAATCTCCGACTCCGGGAGTCGACCGGGTCTGGGTTTCGTCGCGCGCCGGCCGTTCGCCCCGAATCGGTGGAACCGAACTCCCGGCGACAGAGGGAACGCCTGCCTGGTTCGAGTCGCGGCGATCGTCTCGCCCGAATCGAGATGCGAGCGGAACTCGGAGCGGTGTCGCGTGAAGGGAGATGCTTCCATGAATCTCTTGCGGAAGCCGGAAGCCGAAGGGCGGACCGGTGTTCGCGTCGGTCTCGGTTCGCGGCTCGCGATGTTCGGCCTGGCCCTGGTCGGCCTGGTCGGTTTCGAGGGTTGCCAGTCGGGCTGCGGCGGCTGCGGCTTGACCCAAGGCGTGACCGGGTTCACCCAGCGCGTCGGACAGAGCGTCAGCAACTTGGGCGCTCGCGTCTTCCATCGCAACAAATATGCGGCCGTCGATTGCTGCGAAGGCGGCACGGTGATCGCCGATCCGGGGATGCCCGCGGGCACGATCATCCCGGGCCCCGTCATCCAGTCTCCGGCCGCCGGTTCGACCGGAACCGAGGTCTCTCCCGAGCTGACCCCCGCACCGACATCGAAGCCCGCCGCGCCCGCCGGCGGCTCGCAAGGGGCCGTGCGTTCGACTCCGGGCGCGGTCAACGCCCGGATGTCGTACGAAACCGAGAGGCCCGTCGTCGACGGGCCTCGGTCGGCCTCTTCGTCGCGGAACGTCGCCGGGGCGATGCTCGGCGGATCGTCCGCTCCCGCGCCCGTCGCGGGCTCGAACCCGCTCGACAATCTTCCGCCGGTCGAACTTCCGCGCGACATCGCGCGGCGAGCGAACTCCGCACCCGTGCCGGTCGAGGCCGAGGCTCTCGCGCCTCCGACTTCGGCGCGTCCCGGCGACTCGGAGACCAAGGCGGCCGAGCCCGCCAAATCCGTCGTCCCCACCAGCGCCTCGGCGGCCGAGCCGCCGGGCGCCTCGCCCGATTTGCCCGCTCCCTTGGCGTTCGTCGACGCCAATCGGCCGACGGGCATCACGCGTTTCACCGCCGTCGGGCCGAGGCTCGCCGCCGGGAGCATCCCCGACGACGCCGGGCTCGCCTGGCTTCGCGACAAGGGCTATCGCACCTTCCTCGATCTCCGCGAACCGTCCGAGATCCGTCCCGAGTTCGTCGATTCCGTCATCGATCATGGCTTGCGATATGTTCCCCTTCCGCTCGCACTCTCACGTCTGGATACGAATCGTGTGAACCGTTTCCGCGACGAGCTGGCCCAGCAGGACGCTCGTCCGCTCTACTTCTGCGACAAGGACGGCGCTCGCCCCGCCCTGCTCTGGTATGTGCATCGCGTCGGCGAGGGCGGCGTCGAGCCGGCGATGGCTCGGCGCGAGGCCGAGGAGATCGCGCCTCTCGACGACTCCGCCCTGGCCGTCGCGGCCAAGCTGCTCGACGGCCGAGCTGCGGCGGCTCCGGCTCCGGCCCCGGCTCCGACGACCGCCAAGGTCGAGGCGGCGGAGTCCGAACCGGTCGGTCGCTCGGTGTCGTTCCGGGCGATCAACGAAGAGTCGGCCGACCTGCCGCTCGCGGGCCGCTCGGCGGTGCTCGAGTTCACGGCCTTCTCGGGAGAGCGTGGTCGCATGATCCCCGAGCCCAAGAGCGTCGGGCGTCGCCGCGTCGCTCCCGGCATCATCGACCGATCGAACGACTGAACGGCACCGGCGCCGAGATGGTGATCCGATCGCGAAGGGTCGGATGATCGAACGAGAGGTCGCGGGCATGGAGCGCGATGCGTGGTCCGCCGTCGGACGCCGTCGCGTTCGTCCGTGCGCCGTACTTGCGATCGCCGACGATCGGCAAGCCGCGCGAGGCGAGTTGGACGCGGAGCTGATGCGACCGCCCGGTGCGCGGGCGAAGCTCGACCCAGGTGCGCGAGGGCTCGCGATCGACGACGAGGAAGTCGACGACCGCTTCGACGGTCCCCTCGCCCGCGTTCGACCTCGTCGAAACCAGATTCGCCGCGCGGTCCTTGGCGAGGAAGTCGTGCCAGGTTCCCGAGTCGGGCTCGAGGCGTCCCTCGACGACGGCGACGTAGACCTTCTCGACGGCTCCCGTGCGGAATTGCTCGGAGAGCCGCGCGGCGGCCTTCGAGGTTCGGGCGAGCAGCACGACGCCGGAGGTCGGGCGATCGAGCCTGTGGATCAGGCCGAGGTAGACCTCGCCCGGTTTCGCATATTTTGTCTTGAGGTAGCTCTTGGCCCAGTCGACGAGCGATGAGTCGCCGGTCTCGTCACCCTGGGAGAGAAGCCCGGCGGGCTTGTCGACGACGAGACAATGATTGTCCTCGAAAAGGACGTCGACCACCGCGGGCCTCGTTGCGAGAGGATCGGATCGCCCCGCCCCGCGTCGACGCGTCGGTCGCGCGGGGCGGAGTGGGGATCAGGCCTTCTTCTTGGCCGCGGCCTTCTTCTTGACCTGGGGCAACGGACGCTTGGGAACGACGGCGTAGCCGGGCGTTGCCGACTCGATGTTCGGCTTGACGTCGGCGTCGACCTTGCCGGTCGCCCAGTCGAGCCCGCCCAGGAGCATCCCCTGGAACTTCTCGTTGGCCCAGACGTCTTCACGGTGGCCCATCGACGAGTAGAAGACGCGGCCCTTGCCGTGCATCCGGGCCCAGGTCTGGGGGAAGTCGGGCCGGTCGTATTCCCAGCCGTTCATACCCTCGCAGACCTGCGCGTAGATGACGTGGAGATCGGGGTTGATGTTGATGAGCGAGTACCACTCGTCGGTGATCTCGAACGAGTCGCCGCCGCCGAACGACTTGGCGCCCGGGAAGGCCTTGTCGGCGACGCGGAGCTTGGCGTTCTGCTGCGGGCCGTGGCTGATGAATTCGCCGCCGATCAGTTGGATGTAGGGATCGTCGGCGCCCTTGCCGCGGTGGTGGCCGAAGGTGTCGGTCGCGCAGTGGAGACCGACGAAGCCCTTGCCGCTCTTGATCGCGTCGTAGAAGGCCTGCTCGCCTTCCTTCGACATCGGCGGGGTCTTGTCGGTGCCTTCCTTGGTGAGGTCGCCGGTGGTCTCGAAGACGAAGGCGTCGAACTCGCCGATCTTGTCGGGATCGAAGAGTCGGCCGTCCTTGGAGCAGACGACGTCGTAATCCTTGGCGATCTCGGTGAGGATCTTGTCGGCGTGGCTCGGCTTGCCGCCGGGGCCGAGCTTGATGACCGAATGCTCGAAGCCGGCGCTCTTGGTGAAGAAGAGGATCTTCTTCTTGGCGGGCGCGGCGAGCAGTGAGCCGGCGATCGAGGTCGTGAGCAGGCCGGCACCGGCCTGGAAGAGCCAACGGCGACGATGGATCGTCGACGACATGGGAACGCTCCCTCTGGTCTGGACTGTGCTCGAGAGTCGTGCTCGAACCGGGAAGGCCCCGGCGCGGACTCCGCGCTCGCGCTTGCCTCGACGCGACGCCGCGGAAGACCTCGGTGTCCGCGTCATCGTAGCGGGTCGGACGAGTCGATTCACCAGGGAGTCGAGCAAAGTTCCCCGGTTTTTCGCGGCGGGCGGCTCAGCTCTCGACGCTCTCGCTCCTCGGGTAGGAGCCGAGGATCTCGAGCCGTTCGACGCGACGGCGGACCTGGTCGATCGCGGTCTTCACCGGCTCGTCGTCGACATGGCCCTCGACGTCGACGAAGAACAGGTAGGTTGGATTGCGGTCTCGGGGGACCTCGGCCGTGGGGAACGACTCGATCCAGGTCATGTTCACGTCGTTCTTCTTGAACGGAGTGATCGCCTCGACGAGCGAGCCGGAGAGATTCGAGAGGCGGATGATCATCGTCGTCTTGTCGTTGCCGGTCCGCGCCTCGGCGCGTTCGGCGATCACGGCGAATCGGGTGGCGTTGTTCGACTGATCCTCGATGTTCGCCGCGAGGACGTCGAGCCCGTAGGCCTCGCCCGCGGGGTGGCTGGCGATCGCCGCGGCGAACGGCTCGCGTTGGGCGAATTCCGCGGCCGCGGCGGTCGAGACGACCTCATGACAGGTCGCGTGGGGCAGATTCTTGCCGAGCCAGAATCGGCATTGCGATAGGGCCTGCGCTTTGGAGTAGACGCGACGCACCTGCCCCCACTCGCACTTGCCGAGCAGGCAGTGGCGGATCCTGAGGCGAACCTCGGCGCGGATCTTGAGGCCGGGGGTGCGGATGAACATATCGAGCGTGTCTGCGATCCGGCCGTCGGTCGAGTTCTCGAGCGGTACGATCCCGAAGTGGACGTGGCGGCGGTTCACTTCTTCGAAGACGGCGGCGATCGATCCGACGGGGACGTGCTCGACCGCCTCGCCGAATTTGGCGACCGACGCGAGGTGGCTGTAGCTGAACTTGGGCCCGAGACAGGCGACGCGGATCATGCTCTGCAGAGCCCGCGAGCCGCTCATCAGTTCTCGGAAGATCAAGCGGAGCGTCTCGGGCGGAAGCGGTCCCTTGCTCGAGGTGAGGGCGCGGCTGACGACCTCCTCCTCGCGGGCGGCCGACCAGACGTCGAGCCCCTGTCGGCGCTTGATCCGCCCGACCTCGACCGCGATCTCGGCGCGGCGGTTGAGCAGGGCGACGAGTTCCTTGTCGATCCGGTCGATCTCGGTACGCAAGGTGGAGAGCGCGGGGACTTTCTTGGCCTCGGGCGCCTCGGTCGATCGCGTGGGCGCGGGGTCGGGGGCGGAGGAGGCCGCCGCCGGTTTCACGGAGTTCGTCTTGCGGGCCATCGGTGAACTCGCGGCACCCCCGCCATGGGGGTAGGAACAAGCGTAACCTCGTCACTGCTCAGTACATAAAGGATTGATTGACCGAAGTCAAGCACCTGGAAGCCGCTCGGCCGCCGGCGCGGGCGGCCGCGAGGCGTCGCGCGGCGCGGCTCGCACCCCGTCTGCCAAATCGGCACCCGGTCTCGAGTCGCGCCGAGCACCCTGCCAATTTGACTCCGCGGCATCGACTCGCCCCGGGTCGAGTGTCGGGCAATGCGCGGTAAGTCTAGGAATGGCAATTCGTTGCGGCGTGACCGCGATCTCGTGTCGAAGTTTGGCACGAAAGCTGCTGTTCCTCACTACATTCCTCGGAGCGGATTGGGATCACGACAGATTCGCGGTCCGAGCCGATCCGAGTCGACACGAGCCCCGGAGTGGTCTCGCGTTGTACAGTAGAGGCGGAGCCCCGTCTCGAGAGCGGTCAACGTCCTGAAAGGAGACGTCCGTGGCTGAAGGTGAGAAGATCATCGGGATCGACCTGGGCACCACGAACAGCGTCGTCGCGGTGATGGAAGGCGGCGACACGACCGTGATCGCCAATCAGGAAGGAAGTCGACTGACCCCGTCGGTCGTCGCTTTCAATAGCAAGGGCGAGACGCTCGTCGGCGATCCCGCGAAGCGTCAGGCCGTGACCAACCCGCGCGGAACGATCTACTCGATCAAGCGGTTCATGGGCCGTCGCCACGACGAGGTCCAGTCCGAAGAGAAGATGGTCCCCTACGAGGTGACCGGCGGCGCCGGCGATTACGTCAAGGTTCGCGCGGCGGGCAAGGACTACACGCCGCCCGAGATCTCGGCGCTGATCCTCCGCAAGCTCAAGGAAGCGGCCGAGAGCTATCTGGGGCACAAGGTCCGCAAGGCGGTGATCACCGTCCCCGCCTACTTCAACGACGCCCAGCGACAGGCAACCAAGGACGCCGGCCAGATCGCGGGCCTCGAGGTCGCGCGAATCATCAACGAGCCGACCGCCGCAGCGCTGGCGTACGGCCTCGACAAGAAGAAGAACGAGAAGATCGCCGTCTTCGACCTCGGCGGCGGACCCTTCGACATCTCGATCCTCGACGTCGCCGACGGAGTGTTCGAGGTTCTCTCGACCAACGGCGACACACACCTGGGCGGCGACGACTGGGATGAGGCCCTCATCCACCACATCGCCGGCGAGTTCAAGAAGGAGCAGGGCGTCGACCTGCTCAAGGATCAGATGGCGCTCCAGCGGCTCAAGGAAGCCGCCGAAAAGGCCAAGAAGGATCTCTCGTTCCAGGCCCAGGCCGACATCAATCTGCCGTTCATCACGGCGGACGCGAGCGGTCCGAAGCACCTGACGATGACGATCTCGCGCTCGCAGTTCGAGCGGCTGACCGACAACCTCTTCGAGCGTTGCCGAGGCCCCGTTCTCGCCGCACTCAAGGACGCCAAGCTCGATCCCTCGCAGATCGACGAGGTCGTGCTCGTCGGCGGTTCGACCCGCATGCCGCGCGTCCAGGAGATCGTCAAGAACATCTTCGGCAAGGAGCCCCACAAGGGCGTCAACCCCGACGAAGTCGTCGCCATCGGCGCGGCGATCCAAGGCGCGGTGCTGACCGGCGAGGTCAAGGACCTGCTCCTGCTCGACGTGACCCCGCTCTCGCTGGGACTCGAGACCAAGGGCGGCGTCTTCACCAAGCTCGTCGAGAAGAACACGACGATCCCGACCGAGAAGAAGGAGACGTTCACGACCGCCGAGGACAACCAGACGGCCGTGACGATCAAGGTCTTCCAGGGCGAACGCCCGATGGCGGCCGACAACCGCCTGCTCGGCGAGTTCAACCTCGAGGGAATTCCCCCCGCGCGGATGGGCACGCCCCAGATCGAGGTCTCGTTCAACATCGACGCCAACGGCATCCTCTCCGTCACAGCGCGCGACAAGGGCACGAGCAAGGAGCAGAAGATCACGATCCAGTCGTCCGGGGGTCTCACGAAGGATGAGATCGAGCGGATGAAGCGCGACGCCGAGGCCCACGCCGCCGACGACAAGAAGCGCCGGGAGCTCGTCGAGGCTCGGAACACGGCCGAGCAACGCATCTATCAACTCGAGAAGTTGATGAGCGAGAACAAGGACAAGCTGAGCGATTCCGACAAGTCGGCCGTCAGCTCGGCGATCGAACGGGTTCGCGAGGCGATCAAGGGCGAGGACGTCGCCGCGATCAACGCCGCGGTCGACGCTCTCGGTCAGGCCTCGCAGGCGATGGCGGAGCACATGTACGCTTCGACCGCCGCGTCGGGAGCTCCGGGCGGCGACAAGGCCCCCGGCGGCGACGCCGCGGGCGACTCGGGCAACGGCCAGGGCAAGGCCGACGACGTCATCGACGTCGAGTTCGAAGAGAAGAAGTGACGCCCGCGCGTCGAACCGTCGAGACTTCCCGGGGGGACCGAGATTCATTTCGGTCCCCCTCTTCTGTTATAGTGGACGCGGTGTCCTGGGGTCTTCGAGGCGGTCGCCCGCCGGTGCGACAGGTCGCCTCCCGTGCAACTCTTCCCGGGACCCCTCTCCGATAGTCAAGGAATCCTCGCGATGTCGCTTGAGAGCGCTAGAGCGGCCTATCCCCTGTTGGTCAATCTGGCCAAGGAACTCTCGCTGGCCGCTCGGGAACGTCGGCCGATGATCTGGGTGTCCTACGACGAACTCTGCCAGCGCTGCAAGGAAGTGGGGGTGAACGAGACCCCCCGCACGATCGTCACCAAGCTGCTCAAACCGATCCAGGCGCTCTGCCTCGAGAAGGGCATGCCCGACCTCAGCGCGTTGATCATCGCCAAGCCGAAGGCTCGGACCGATTCGGGGAACCTCCACAAGCCGTCCGACAGTTGGTGGGAACCGTATATCGCGCAGAATCTGTCGACCGCGGGCGACATCCCCTTTTGGTTCAAGGCATTCCAGACGGCTCGCGACGCCGATTGGCCCGAGACGCCCTTCTTCTGAGGCCGGAGTCTCGGGAAGCACGCGGTTGCGGATCCCGCCTCCGCCCTCGTCGCGGTCGGATCGCGGATCGGGAATCGACGCGCGGACCGGATTCGCGCGAACTCGTGAGGATCGGCTCACGTATTCAAAGAGTCGCGCGAGGGGTCGAGCGATGAAGCTCGTCCGCGCCGCGCTCGAAATGAGAGGAGATCCCGACCGATGGCCTTTCGCCCCGAAAAGCTGACTCTCAAGAGTCAAGAAGCCCTCCGCCGCGCCCAAGAGCTCGCCGCCGATCGCGGGCAGCAGCGGCTCGAACCGATGCACATCCTCGCCGCGCTGCTCGATCCCGAGCAGGTCGTGATCCAGGACCTCCTGCGCAAGCTCGGGGTCGACCCGGCACGGCTCGCCAAGGCGGCCGACGAAGGGATCAACGCCCTGCCCCGCGTCAGCGGCGGCGAGCCCACCACCAGCCCCGACGTCGTCAAGCTCCTCGACTTCGCCGACTCGGAGGCGAAATCGATGGGAGATGAATATATCACGGCCGAGCATCTGCTGCTCGGTCTGACGAAGGTCAAGAGCAAGGCGCAGGAGCTGTTGACCGCGCTGGGGGTCAACGAGCGCGACGTCCGCTCCGTCCTGCCTCAGGTCCGCGGCGGGCGCAAGGTCACCGACAACAATCCCGAGGACAAGTACAAGGCCCTCGAGAAGTACGGGCGCGACCTGGTCGAACTCGCCGGCAAGAGCAAGATGGACCCGGTGATCGGCCGCGACGCCGAGATCCGACGCGTCGTCCAGATCCTCTCGCGCCGAACCAAGAACAACCCCGTGTTGATCGGCGAGCCGGGCGTCGGCAAGACCGCGATCGTCGAAGGCCTGGCTCAGAGGATCGTCTCGGGCGACGTACCCGAGACGCTCAAGAACCGGAAGGTCATCGCTCTCGACATGGGGGCTCTCGTCGCGGGCACGAAGTTCCGCGGCGAGTTCGAGGAGCGGCTCAAGGCCGTGCTCCACGACGTCTCGCAGGCCGACGGTCGGATCATCCTCTTCATCGACGAGCTTCATCTCGTCGTCGGCGCCGGCAAGGCCGACGGCGCCATGGATGCCGCGAATCTGCTCAAGCCCGCCCTGGCCCGCGGCGAGATCCGCTGCATCGGCGCCACGACGCTCGACGAGTACCGCGAGAACATCGAGAAGGATGCCGCGCTCGAGCGCAGATTCCAGCCGGTGATGGTCGGCGAGCCGAGCGTCGAGGACACGATCGCCATCCTCCGCGGCCTCAAGGAACGCTACGAGGTCCATCACAAGGTCACGATCAAGGACTCGGCGCTCGTCGCCGCGGCCAAGCTCGCTTCGCGTTACATCACCGACCGCTTCCTCCCCGACAAGGCGATCGACCTCGTCGACGAGGCCGCGAGCCGGATCTCGATGGAGCTGCAGTCGGTCCCCACCGAGATCGACGTCGTTCAACGCCGGCTCGCCCAACTCGAACTCGCGCGACGCATGCTGGCCCGCGAGGACGAAGAGCACGCCCGCGAACGGCACGCCGAGGTCGAGGCCCAGATCAGCGAGCTCGAGAAGGAACTCCGCGACCTGCGTTCGCAATGGGAGATCGAGAAGTCGGGCGTGGGCGACATCCACAAGGTCCGCGAGCGGCTCGCAGTCGTCCAGGCCGACTATCAGCGCAGCTGGGACGACCTCCGCCAGATGCAGCAACGCGGCGAACGCCCCGACGAAGCCAAGTACCACGAACTCGCGCAGCTCGACGCCGAACGCAAGTCGCTCGAGAAGCGGATCGCCGACGCCGAGACCGCCGGAGACGCCGCACCGAAGGACGCCAAGCGGCTCCTGAAGAAGGAGGTCGACCAGGAGGAGGTCGCCGAGGTCGTCAGCCAATGGACCGGCATCCCCGTCGCCAAGATGCTCACGACCGAACGCGAGAAACTGCTCGACCTCGAGTCGCAGATCCACCTCCGGATGGTGAACCAGGAGGCGGCGGTCACCGCCGTCGCCAACGCGGTGCGCCGCAGCCGCGCGGGGTTGCAGGATCCGAACAAGCCGATCGGCTCGTTCCTGTTCCTCGGACCGACCGGCGTCGGCAAGACCGAGCTCGCCAAGGCGCTCGCCGAATTCCTCTTCGACAGCGAGACCGCGATGGTCCGGCTCGACATGAGCGAGTTCGGCGAACGCCACAACGTCGCCCGGCTCATCGGAGCACCTCCGGGCTACGTCGGCTACGAGGAAGGCGGTCGCCTCACCGAAGCGATCCGACGCCGGCCGTACTCGGTCGTCCTACTCGATGAGATCGAGAAGGCTCATCGCGACGTCTTCAACGTCCTGCTGCAGGTCCTCGACGACGGCCGCCTCACGGACGGCCAAGGTCGCACCGTCGACTTCCGCAACACCGTGATCATCATGACCTCGAATCTCGGCAGCCAGGCGATCGCCGAACTCGCCGAGTCGGGCGACGAAGAGCGGATGCGGAAGCGTGTGCTCGACGTCCTCCGCGCGGAGTTCCTGCCGGAGTTCCTCAACCGGATCGACGAGACGATCATCTTCCACCCGCTCGGCTTCGGCAAGCTGAAGCAGATCGTCGACATCCAGCTCCGGCGGCTCCAGGCGCAACTCTCGGAAGCGGGGCTCACGCTGCGATTCACCGACGAGGCGAAGACTCAACTCGCCGAGGAAGGTTTCGACCCGGCCTACGGCGCTCGGCCGCTGAAGCGCGTGATCCAGCAACGGATCGCCAACAGCCTGGCCACCTCGCTCCTTCAAGGAAGGGCCGCGAGCGGCCAGACCTTCGAGGTCGGCTACGACGGCGAAGAGTTCACCTTCTCGCCTGTCGAGACCCCGAAGTCCTGAGCCCGCGAGTCACCCACTCCAGACGACCCGGCCCGCGAGGCGGATCGCCCGCGCGGGACGGGTCGTCCCCTGCGCGGGGCGACGCCGACGGCAATTTTCGCGAACTTTTCGCAGATCGATCTATTCCTTTGGGTTCCGAAAGGTTCCCAAGAGATTTCGGCTTGACTTCGACCGAAACGTCGGCGGAAGATGAATGCACGATCCGGTACTGCCCGGTCCTTGCACGAGTCTATTGCCGACGGATCTCACCGACCTTGTCCCGCAACCGTCGATCCCTTCCCGCCTGGTTGGCCTTCGTGCACGTCGGGGCGATCCTCTTCGCCCTGTCGCCCCACGACCACCGTGCGCACGAAGCGGAGTCGGCTCGCGAGGTCTGCTGCGAAGACCCCTCTCCCCACTTCGACCGCACGATCGCGACCGATTCGAGCGTTTCGCCGATCGACTGTCCGATCTGTGCGTTTCGGGGCCTCGACTTTGCGGTCGCCGCGAGCGCGGGCGTCGAGCCCGACTTCGCTCGTCATCTGCTCCCCGTCGTGCGATCGACGATCCCCCGCCCCACCTCTCTCCTCTCGACCCGATCACGGGCCCCGCCGGAAGCCGTCTGAGCGAGTCATCATCCGACGCACCCGCCGCGCTGCTGCGCGCGGTCGCGTCTCCCGCTCCGACCGGGATCGACCGTCGCGTACGCGCGCCGACGTCGGTCGCTCGCTTCCGAACTCGCGGTCCGTCATCATTCCGAGATCATCGAGAGGTCATCATGCGCTCATCTAGAGTCGTTCGTGGTCGCGGCTTCACGCTCATCGAGCTCCTGGTCGTCATCGCCATCATCGCAGTGCTGATCGCCCTGCTGCTCCCCGCAGTCCAAGCCGCCCGCGAGGCGGCGCGGCGGGCCCAGTGCATCAATAATCTCAAGCAGATCGGCATCGCGCTGCACAACTATCACGACCTCAACGGCTCGTTCCCGATGGGGTACGCGAGCCACTGGCGTCGCGATCAAGGCGACGCGGGCACGGCGGAAGACGACCTCGGCCCGGGTTGGGCCTGGGGGTCGATGATCCTGCCGCAACTCGAGCAGAGCAACGTCTTCAACGCGATCAACTTCAGCCTGACGGTCGCGGACGCGGCGAACAGCACGGCGAATCTGCTTCGCTTCAACAGCTATCTCTGTCCCTCGGACACCCCGCCTGAGAGCGTTCCGGTCCGCGACGAGCACAATACGACGACCGTCAGCCTGATTGCGACGAGCAACTACATCGGCGTCTACGGGTTGGGCGAAGTCGGCGAGGCTCCGGGCCGAGGTGCGGGCACGTTCTTCCGCAACAGCCGCATCGGCCTCCGCGACATGACCGACGGCTCGAGCTCGACCCACATCGTCGGCGAGCGGAGCCACAACCTCAGCTACGCCACTTGGACCGCGCGGAGCCCCGGCGGCTGGTTGTTCAAGACGTCCGACATCATCGGCGGCGCCGACGAGTTCTCGGTCGAGCCGGAAGAAGCATTCAACATGGTGATCGGTCCGATCGGCGAGGAAGACGGCCCCCGCACCCCGAACCACCCCAAGGCTCACGTCGAAGACTACTGGAGCCGGCACCCCGGCGGGGTCAATTTCCTCGCGGGCGACGGCTCGGTCAAGTTCGTCAAGGATACGATCTCGGGAGATGTCTACAAGGCGCTCGCCACCCGAGCCGGCGGCGAGGTGATCAGCGCGGACGCGTATTGATCCAAGCGATCGGTCGAGCAGCCCGAGGCGGAGACGAAGAATCGCCTCGGGCTCACGACGTCGTCAGCGAGCCGCGTCGAATCGCGAGGTGCGGCTTGAATTCCGACTTGTCGATCCCATAGCGGCGGAGCTTGTCGCTGATCGATCGTCGCGACAGTCCGCAGTGTTTCGCACAGGGGTCGATCCGGCCGTTGTAGAGCCGGAGCACTCGGAGGAGATACGCACGCTCCAGCCGCTCGAGCACTGCTTCGGTGATCTCGGGGAGCGGCCGCTCGACATCGAATCGCAGGTGGAACTGCTCCTCGCGCGAGGGGTCGATCTGGATCGGCAAGGCGTCGAGGGTCATCTCCTCGTCGAACGACGAGATCGCCATCTGTTCGATGACGTGCTCCAGTTCGCGAACATTGCCCGGCCAGTCGTGCCGCATCAGGGCGTCGAGGACGTCGCCCGACAGCCTCCGCTTGGGGAAGCCGCGCTGCTCGAGGCGGGTGAGGAAGTGGTCGGCTAGCAGCGGCAGGTCTTCGAGGCGATCCCGAAGCGGCGGCAATTCGATCGAGATCACGTTGAGCCGATAGAAGAGATCCTCTCGAAATCGCCCTTCAGCGACCGCCGCGGCGAGGTCGTCGTTCGTGGCGGCGATGACTCGGGCGTCGGTCGCCAGCGTTTCTTGGCCGCCGACGCGCTCGAAGCGTCCGTCCTGGAGGACCCGGAGCAGCTTGGCCTGCAACGGAAGTGGGAGCGAGCCGATCTCGTCGAGCAGAAGGGTTCCGCCCATCGCCTGTTCGAACCGACCGATCCGTCGGCGATCAGCGCTCGTGAACGACCCTTTCTCGTGCCCGAAGAGTTCGCTCTCGATCAGGTTCTCGGGGATCGCCGCGCAGTTGACGCAAACAAGCGGGCCGGTGCGGGTGCGGTCGTTGTGGTGGATGGCGTGCGAGACGAGTTCCTTGCCCGTGCCGGTCTCGCCGGTGACGAGCACGGTGCAGCGCGACGAGGCCACACGAGCGACGCGGTCGAACACCGCGCGCATGGCGCGGCTGCGGCCGAGCAGATTCTGGAATTCGTAGCGTCGACGAAGCTCGGATCGCAGTTCCTGCAGCCGATCCCGCGCGGCGCTCTTCTCGAGGGCGAGAGCGACGGCGTGTTCGAGCCGGGCGGCATCGAGCGGACGCTCGAGGATGTCGAAGGCGCCGTGGCGCATCGCATCGACGATCGAATCGATCGAAGGATGATTCGCCGTGAATATCACGGTGGCCGGAAGGTCGCGGTCTTGGATCTCCGCCAAGAATTCGACCGGCCGCATCCCCCTCAGTTCGAGGCTCGCGATCACGAGCGAGGGGCACGACTCCACCAGATTCTCGAGTGCGCCGCCTGCATCCGATGCGAACTCGATGGTCCGGTCGGGGCGTCGCAGCAGGTCGGCCGTCTGCTCGCGGCAGAGCTCGTTCTCGTCGACGACGAGGATTCGACGATTCATGGTGCACAATCCGTTGTCGGAGTCGCCGGTCCGTTCCGGTCCATCTCATGACCATCGCCGCACGCGAGCACGTGCGACGGCGTTAGATTGCTCGATCCGCCGCGGGTCTGTCAAGTGTCGGGAGCGGCGGCCCAGGATCGTTGCGCACGATCCGCCGCCGTTCCCAGCGGTACCGAGCCGCCCGAAACTGGACGGCGGAGTCCACAACTCGTTGATTTCAGCGGGTTTGTGCCGGAGCTTCCCCGCCGAGGCTCTCGTCGATGAAGCGGTAGGCCGATTCTCGGATCTCGGGCGGAAAATCGTGCTCGGCGTCGGGATGAACCGCTCGGAGGCGATCCCCCGCGCCGAGGAGTTCGAAAACCGGCCGTGCCGAGGCGACGCAGAGTTCCACGCCGGCGACATCGAAGTTCGCGTCGCGCTTGGGAGCATTGATGAAGACGGCGCGAGGTGCCAGGGCTCCCAGCAGTTCCGGGAAGTCGAACGGCACCCGCGTGGGGTCGAGTCCGTAGACCGACAAGAGCCTCGGCATGTATCCCGCGTGCGACCAACCCGCGATCTTGCCGCCGTAGTAGTGCGGGAAATCGTTGAAGCCGCACGAGGTCACCACCACGCGGAGGCGAGGATCGAAGAGCGCCGCGAAGATCGAGTTGTGGCCGCCCAGAGAATGGCCGATGACGCCGATCCTCGCCGGATCGACCTCGGCCAAGCCGACGAGCACGTCGACCGCGCGGAGGTGGTTCCAGATCCCCTTCATCGAGGCCGACGCATAGCCCGCGGAGTACGCGTCGAACTTCGACTCGCCGAAGTTGGGATAGTCCGGCGCGATCGTCACATATCCACGCTCCGCGAGTTCCCTGGCGTATCGCAGGTTGACCTTGCCGCCCAAGCCCACGGGTTCGTCCTTACCGATCGACGTCGTCTGATGGAGGCAGAGCATCGCCGGGAGCGGTCGCTTCGCGGACTTGGGCACGAGCAGCCACGAAGTCACGCGGTCGCCCGGCTCGACCGAATAGCGGATCTTCTTTCTCACATACTTGGGTTCGTCGATCGTCTCGATCGTCTCGAGATCGAGCGGCACCCGGCGCTCGCCCCCGGGAAGCGGACCCATGACTTCCTGAACATGCGCGAGGATGTGGTCGCGACGCACGAGCCAGTCGCCCCGGGATGCGACCGGTCGTTCCTCGCCGTCGGCGTTGCGTACCACGAGCAGTTTGGTGTGGTCGGGATAGCTCGGGGCGCGGCTCGTCGCCGACTGGGCCCAAGCCGTTTCCGAGACGAGGAGCGACATCGATGCGAGTGTCGCCATGGCGAATCCGCGACGCAGGAAGTCGAAACGTGGCATCGGCAACTCCTCCGGACGGTCGAACGAGGATCGCGAGATCGTGCCCTGATCGATCCCCCACCAGACTACCCCGTCGGCAGCCCGCCGCCGAGGGCGCGGTCGCTCGTCAGGCTTCGCAGTCGATGGTGAAGTGGATCACCTCTTCGCGAAGACCGAGCTTTGAGTAGAGCGCGACTGCCGCCTCGTCCTCGGCGTGAGCCTGGACGAAGACGACCGACGCTCCCCTGGCCCGGGCCTCGCTCCTCACGGCTTCGATCAGAGCCGTCGCAATCCCGAGCCGGCGCCGCTGCTCGTCGACGGCCAGGTCGTAGATGTAGATCTCAGCTTCGCGGCGACCGAACTTCCGCAGGAAATGCGCAGTCAACCCGCCGACGACGACACCCTCCTCGATCGCGGCGATGGCGATCGCGTCGGGATCGGCGAGCCGCTCGGCCAGGTAGGTGTCGTCCGGTGAGTCCGAGGGCTCGGCGTCGTCCTCGAAAGCCCGGCCGAAAACCGAGAGAATCCCGCGCATCGCGGCCGGATCGCCCACATTCAACACTCGGATCTCGTAAGTGCTCGGCATGCGAAGACTCATTCATCATATGAGGGGCTTTGTTCGAGATGCGCCGCGTTCGTTCGATCATACCCAAACGCATTCGATGATCCCGGGAGAATCCCGGCGGGGATCGGTCGGAGCGAAGCATCGTCCCTGAAGTCCAAACTCCCGAGACACTCGCTCGGTCGCTGTCGGCTGAGATCCGCTCCGCCCACGATCGCGTACCGAGAGCCCCGTATGCGGCGCTTGCTCGCGACTCGATCGGCGGAACCGGCTGCGCTCCGAAACGCATCGGGAACCGCGGAACCCAGCGCTGCTTCACGTCGTCCGTTCGGATGCGGTCCTTCGGCGTGGTTCCTGGGGCCGACAACCGAAAATCGCTCGGATCCTGGACGATCGGGCAGCCCATGGAGTCGACAAATCACATATGCAAGCGATCATGCAAACGAGTCTCACTCACTCCGCGTTGCAGCTCCCGGTCCTCCGCGCGAGCGCCTCGCGTCGCCTCCCGGAACCCAACCCATTCGCGCCGCTCGATCGGCGAGCGCGCCGCCGACGGTCGCGAGCAGGATCTGCGGCACGAAGAAGAAGATCCCGAACGCGAGATCGCGGCGGCTGTCGCTCGACGACACGAACCGTTCGAAACCCGGCGCGAGCCGCCCGACCGCCGACCAGAACCCGGCGTAGACTTGGAGAATGCTCTCTTGCGCCGGCATATACCGAAAACAGGATGTCAGCGCGATTGTGCCGAGTGTTCCAGCCGCCGCGAATCCGATCCGAAAGGCGCGACGCTCGGGACCACCGACGACCGCGAACCAGAGCGCGAGTTGCACGAAGAGGAGGATCGGGCCGCATGTGTAGACCGCGATGATCAGGTCGGGGACCCGATCCGCCGCCGACACGAATCCGAGATTCGCGGCGGTGACTCCTGTGAGCACCATGCTCCGCGCGAGCGACATGCGATTCCGCATCGGTCGGGACTCCCCAACGCCTCAACTTCCGAAAGAAACCTGCTCATCCAGTCGAAACCGCGATTCGAGTGTTCCAGTCCCCCAGCTCGGGGGCTGGATCGCCCCTGTGATCCGACGATGCCGGCAATACCTCGTTCGACCTCTTCGACACAAGAGATGTGGCGTCGATTCATCACGCGGGGAAGGACCGAGAAAGCGGTGGAATGGTCACTTGACTCGCAGTCGTCCATTCCGATCCAATCCTCGATGACGATCGCGACGGCGAGCGATTGCTTCGGTCGCGGGAGCCCCGGGTCTCGAATCGCTCGGAACCAGCTCGAGTCGTCGAAGCGGCGGTTGTGTGTCGGGATCGCATGAATTGAACACGAAATCCGCTCACTACAGCAATCACATAAGAGTGAAGCGTGCGAAACACGCTCGAGAAGATCGCGGGCCGCACAAGTTTGCGATTCCAACAGAGTCTGAAGCGTCTCGAATTCGCGCGGCAGATCAGCCGCGGTGTGTTCCGGAGCGACGAGCCGGAGTACGCGCGGCTCGAAGAGTTCGTTCGTGAAGGCGACTGGGTGATCGACGTCGGTGCGAACATCGGCCACTATACGCTCCGGCTGTCGAACTTGGTGAAGACGAGCGGTCGCGTACTGGCATTCGAACCAATTCCGCTCACCTTCGAGCTGCTCGCGGCCAGTTCCGCGTTGTCTCCTCATCGCAACGTGACCCTATTCAACGTCGCCGTATCCGACCGGCTCGACGTCGTGACGATGGAGGTCCCCACTTGGGAACAGCTGGGTACGCCGAACTTCTACGAAGCGCATATCACTACGGGCGGCTCCTCCGCGAACGGGTGGAGCATCCTCTCGATGGGGATCGACTCGCTCGAGATTCGGAATCGCGTCAGCTTCATCAAGATCGACGCCGAGGGGCACGAGGTCGAAGTGGTGCGCGGGATGATTCGACTGATCGAGCGTGATCGCCCCGTTCTCGTGCTCGAGGGGAACCGAGCCGGGAGCCTCTTGGAATCGCTCGGATTCGTCGGCGAGCAACTGCCGGGTTCACCAGACCATCTCTTGGATGCACAAGGAGAAACAATCACGGTCCTAGGCTCCGACGACGGCCGCACAAGGCCGGTGATCGAGGGCTCGGGCAGAGCTCCGGGTACCCTTGTGCCACGGTTGGGCGAATGGGGACCTGACACCAACCGGGGCCAGGGGAGTCCGATCCCGCCGAAGAATCGCCGGCTCGGGCTTGCGTGGAGGCCGGGCACGCCTCGCCTCGGCAGAGGTCGAAAACTCGGACATCGCGCTCCGCGCCGACCAGCAGGAATTGCACCTCGTCCGCGGCGGTCCACGACCGCCGTTTGCCGTTCTCGCTGATCACAGTCCCTCGAGGTTCTCATCAGCGTTGACTGAGGGATCCTGTTCTCTCACCACGGCTTCTTGCCGCTGGGCTCGCGGACAACAGAGACCCCTGCGGTCACCGAATTTCGCAGCTTCCACATGGGCACCGGCGTGTCGGGAAATGATCGGATCACCCGAGTACTCCTTCCCGCGCACTCGCGGGTCGCGGGCATGAGAGCGGACGAACCGTCTGGGTTCGGCCGTGGCAGGCATCATGGATTCTTCGAGCCCACGCGCTAGTTCCGCTGTCGATCGGCATCTACAGGGTATTCGAGGGACGCGATGAACGGAGAGCGCCCGAGCGAGCCGCGTTCGTTGGAGGCCTACCGCGAGTATCTTCGGCTGCTGGCAAGGCTGCAATTGCCCGCGAAGCTGCAAGGTCAGGTGGACCCGTCGGACGTCGCCCAGCAGACCCTCCTGCTGGCTCACGCGAAGCTCGACCAGTTCAGAGGAGCGACCGGCAGTGAGATGGCGGCGTGGTTGCGTTCGATTCTCGCGAGTCAGATCGCCATGAGCGTTCGTGCTTTCGGAAGGCACGGCGGTGACCGGCTTCGGTCGCTCGAGTTGGAACTCAATCAGTCTTCGGCGAGGCTGGAGCGCTTTCTCGTCTCGAGCGAGCCCGCGCCCGATGCTCGGGCACTCAGGGACGAGACGCTGACAAAGCTTGCGTCGTCGCTTGCTCGGTTGCCTGAGGATCAGAGGTTGGCGCTGGAATTACGACATCTGGTGGACTTACCCGTCGTCGAAGTTGCGGCCCGACTCGGTCGAAGCGTCGCTGCGATCACGGGGCTGCTGCATCGTGGGACCAAGAACCTTCGAAGGATCATGGAGGCGTCGGAATGAGCCGAGATCGCGACTCGCAACTTCATCGGATCCTGGCCGAGTACTACGAGGCCGCCGGCACCGGTCCCGAACCCGACCGAAAGGCGTGGGCGGCGAAGCATCCCGAGTTCTCTGAAGAAATCCTCGCCTTCTTCGCCGAGCAGGATCGTCTCAGGGAATTGGTCAGCCCCCCCTCGCCCTACGGTCTCTCATCGACACAAGATGCGAGGCTCTTGGTTGGGGAGTACGAATTGGTCCGCGAACTGGGGCGAGGCGGGATGGGCGTCGTCTTCGAGGCTCGCCACCGCACTCTCGGTCGGTCGGTTGCACTCAAGATGATCCTGACCGGCGCCCTCGCCTCGGAGGAGGAACGCCGGCGCTTCCGAAGAGAGGTCGAGTCCATCGCCAACCTCGACCACCCGAACGTCGTCCAGCTTTTCGAAGTGGGCGAGCACGATGGGCATGCCTACTACACCATGCGGCTTGTCGACGGCGGGTCGCTCGCCGATCGACTTCCACATCGATCGAAGCCTCGTGAGGCCGCCGAGTTGCTCGCGATCGTCGCGCGGGCGGTCCATTATTTCCACCTCCGGGGGGTCCTTCACCGGGATCTCAAGCCTTCGAATATCCTGATCGATTCCGAGGGCCGCCCACAAGTTGCCGATTTCGGGCTCGCCAGGACGATGGATCCCGACGGCGGGCTGAGCAGCACGGGGCTGATTCTCGGTACGCCGTCGTATGTCGCTCCCGAACAGACGACTGGGCGTCGGGAAGCAGTCACTACGGCGGTCGATCTGTATGGGCTCGGGGCCATCCTCTACGCCTTGCTCACCGGTGTCCCTCCGTTCCGAGGCGACTCGGCCCTCGAGACGATCGAGCAGGTTCGGAATCAATCGCCGATCGCGCCGAGTGTCCTCAACCCGGACGTCGATCGGGATCTCGACACGATCGTGCTGAAGTGCCTCGAGAAGGACTCGAGCGCGCGCTACGGCTCCGCGGAAGCACTCGCCGAGGACCTACAACACTTGCTCCGAGGGGAGCCGATCGCCGCGAGGCCGCTTGGTCGAGTCGATCGAGCTCGACGATGGTGCCGTCGCAATCCGGTCGTCGCTGCCCTCGGTGCAGCCGTTGGCTTCTTGTTGGTCGCCGGCCTGATCGGCTCGATCGCGGGGGGGGTCGTGATCGACGCGCAACGCAGGCGCGCCGAGGAGAAGGCGGCTCAGGCCCGACGCGCGGTCGATGATATGTACACGGGCGTGGCGCAGGAATGGCTTGCCAGGCAAGGAACCCTCGAGGAGATCCAGCGGACGTTCCTGCTCGAGGCTCTGGCGTTCTATCAGCAATTCGCCGCCGAGACTCCAAACGATGCCGAGGGGCGTCGACAGCAGGCGCTGGCGTACTATCGCGTCGGCTCCATCGAACTCAGACTCGAGCGACTCGCGGATTCCGAGACCGCGCTCAAGCGGGCTCTGGAGCTTCAGGAGAACCTCGTCTCTCGTTCTCCGATGGTCCCGGAGCTCCAGGAAGACTTGCTCGCGACCATCGATCGGATGGGCCTGCTCTTCCGTCGGCAGGGCTCGAGGACGCGGGACGCCGAGCGGTCGTTTCGACAAGCGATCGCCCTCATCGACGACATGATCGCCCGCTTCCCCGAGAGAGCCGAGAATCTCGCGTTGCTTTCCCCGCAACTCAGCAATCTCGCGACTGTCCTCTTGGAGAAAGAGAGCTTCGACGAGGCGGAGTCGTTGATGCGGCTCGCCTTGACAAAGTTGGGCGGTCCGGCGCCGCGCGGCGGACGTGAACGTTCCGTTCTCATGGCTCCCGTGGTCCTGCACACCAATCTCTGCAATCTCCTCGCCCGGACCGACCGATTCGCAGAGTCGATCGAGGAGGCTCGCCTGGCGGTCCGAGAGGCCCGAACGCTTGTGGTCGCACAAGGCAACGTCCCCTGGAGCCGAGAACTGCTCGCCACCTGCCTCGACAACCTCGGAGCGTCGCTCCTGCAAGCGAACAACCCGACGGAGGCCGAGCCGTCGATTCGTGAGGCGAATCGGATCTGGCAAGACTTGGCCGCGGCATCGCCCAGGATCGTTTCCTACAAGGAGAACCTCTTCACGAATACCGCGAATCTGGCGGCCTTGCTCGAAGGGGTCGGCCGCAAACGCGACGCGCGGGGATTCCACGCGCAATCACGAGCCCTGGTCGACACCTTTGTCGATCGCCCCGACGCGCTCGACCTGATCGAAGCCGCCGGGGCTTGGCTCGAACTCGACACGCTCGTCGACGAGAAGGCCTCGCTCGAAGGCGGCGACGTGCTCCACGCGCTCGATCATCGGCTGCTCGCCGTTGCCTGGGTTCTGGCCGATCGGGCCGATTCCCGCGATCCCGCCCGAGCGATTTCGATCGCCCGCTACGCCGGGATGATCACTCCTCGGCATCCCGAGGAGTGGACCGTGCTCGGGGCTGCACTGTATCGAGGAGGCGATCTGGAGGGCGCGTCGAGGATGCTCAGTCGTCCCGACGCGGACCCTCTCCACGGGCTCCGCGATGTCTATCGAGCGATGGCCCTTCACGGACTCGGCCGGTCGGAGGACGGACGCCGCCTCTTCATCGAGGCTATGAAAGAAGCGGACGGGGGACATCCGCGGAGCGAGACCATTGCGGAAGCCGCGCGGTTGTTCGGCCTGCTGATCGATCCGGAAGGGTCGGTGTCCGCCGCATCGCACTGAGAAGATCTCGAGAAGAGCCTCGATGGAAGCGCCGGCTAGGCGTCGGATCGGCATCTAGTGCCTGGGGCATTGAGGAACCTCGGTGCCCTGCGTCGGTGTCGCCGTCGCCCGCGGCAGCGGTCGATGTCTCCGCGCACCATCGGATTCACACCCCCTGGAGTCGATCTCATGCAGAAGAGCACGCGCGTCCTTGCCTTCCTCGCCCTCTCCCTCAGCGGCATGCCCCAGGTCGAGGCGGGGAATGTTTACCAATTCACGAGAGTCGCAACGGTCACTGGTGCAAACGGTGGTCGTTTTTGGGCCCCGGTCGTCAACGACTCAGGTATGGTGGCGTATTCGGCCGACGCGGGGATCTTCCGCGGAGGCGGGTCGGGCGCGCCCAGCCTGGTGGCCGACACCATCCACGCTTTTCGTGCATCGATCTCCATGAACAACGCAGGCCGGCTGTCGTACTCGAGATCCTTTCCGGAATACCGGGATCGCAGTGCGTTGATGCTCGATCAAGGTTCGAAGTCGCAAACGCTGATGATCGAGGACGACCTCACCGCCGGTATTTCAGCTTCGTCCATCAACGAACTGGGTTCTGTCGTCACTGGTTTGTCGAGCCAGCATGATTCGATCAGAGGAATCTACCTCTCCCAGAACGGCCAATCCGCCGGCCGGATTTACGGCCCAGGGGGAGGCATCCGCCATTTTGGCACCGATCCGGTGATCAACGATCGGTCGCAAATCGCCTTCTGGGCGCAGGGAGAAATCGCCCCCGGGGGGGCGCTGGTCCTCGGAGACACCTCCGGCGCAGCCCCTACGGTCCTCTTCCGCGCGAGCGATCTTGCACTGACACCGACCGAACAGTCGGGGATCGGGAACGGGTACGATTTGAACGATCGGGGCCAGGTCGCGTTCTTGACAAGCACGTTCGATAGGCTTGGTGGTCCCACGAGATACGGTGTCCACGTCGCATCGGCGGGGGCGGTCGCAACGATCGCGACCTTCGTGAGCGACCTCGCGGGCTTCTCCGACCACAGTATCGCCCTGAACGACTCCGGCTCCCTCGCGTTCTACTTTGCAATCGACGGTCTCGGCGGGATCTATACCGGGGGAGACCTCCTCGCCGACAAGGTGATCAGGGATGGAGACCGACTCGATGGCGGCCGCGTATTTGGGCTCCGGTTCGGCCGTTTCGGTCTCAACGAGCGAGGTCAACTGGCCTTCCACGCGACCATCATCGGCGACGATGGCGTGGTGAGGGACGGGATTTACCTCGCCACTCCGGTGAACGGAGTCCCCGAGCCTTCAACGCGCGCCGGGCTGGGCGTCGGCCTGGTGGCTGCTTCAATTGCGCTGGGGCGTCGGCGTGCGATCAATCCAAATTACAAGAAGATGTGATTGTTCCTAGATTGATTTGCACCCAATCTCGATGATCTGCAAAGCGCCGCGCGAACTCACTGCGCGCGGCGCTGTTCCGACCGGCGGGCGGTCAGAGTGATGAGGATCGTGGCGATCAAGCGGTTTGCTCGGTCTGGCTGCTCCAGGAATTCCGCAATCGACGGGAGCGGATGGGTTGAACGGGTGATCTTCCTGAATCGAGGGCACGATCGCCGAACCCTCAGCGCGAGACCGATCACGGCGAATCTCCGGATCACTCCGGCGGCGGAAGCCGTTCAATCGAACGAAACCCGACCTCCGGCAAACTCTTCCGTCGAGGCGGATGGCGAAGCGAAGGAATCGAACCGCGTGTCGGCGAACCATCGCAACGCCCAACTCTTCACCGGACCGGGGAAATGAAAGGACGGAAATCAAGAGGACGGAAATCAAGAGGACATGCAATCCATGCGTCCCAAGGGGTCGAGGGTCCGGCGGGTTCTTGGGATCTGGTCTTGAGGGATCGGCCGATTTTTCCGATACGAGAGGAAGGAAGCCTCACCGGTTTCGCGGTCCGCGCGCGATGGTACGCGCTCGGCGGCGGAAGCGTGGTGGGGGATCGGGTCGGGAGGCGGAGCCTTCGGCGGTGCCGAGCGGTTCCTCCGGCTCCCGAGGAGAAAGGAGCGGCAGATGCGGACCTCGCGGACGTCTTTCATCCTCGCGGCGGCTTGTCTCTGCGCGAGCGTGCCCGCCGTCGCCTGGGGGCAGGGCAACACCGAGGCCCTCAAGAAGTCGTTGCTCGGCTACCGGCCGACGCAAAAGGGCGTGGATTATGAAGTTCCGACCGACCCGGCAGCCATCGCCGCCTGCAAGGCCGAGACGCTGTCGAGCCCGCCGGGCTATCTGCTCCGCGATGGGCAGGGAAAGACCCTGCTGAGGTTCGTCGACTCCGACAGCGACGGCAAGCTCGATCAGTGGAGCTACTACCTCGACGGTTTCGAGGTCTACCGAGAGATCGACCGCAACGCCGACAACTCGCTCGATGAATGCCGCTGGATGAACATGGGCGGCACTCGAGTCGCGGCGGTGGTGAAGTCGAAGATCGCGGCTTGGAAGCGGATCTCGGCGGAAGAAGCGAGCAAGGTCCTCGTCCAGGCTCTCGTGTCGCGCGATCTCGATCTGCTCGAGACGGTGATGGCGAGTCCGAAGGAGCTGACGGCGCTCGGCGTGCCCAAGGGCGAGGTCGATCGCGTCGCCAAGGCGGCCGAGGATCGCGTCGGCGCGGTCAAGACGCTCGTCGCGGGACTGGCCGGTTGGGACGACAAGACCGTCTGGCTCCGGCTCGACGGGTCGATGCCTCACACGATCCCGGCCGACGCCGCCGCCGGTCTGGCCGGTGATCTCACGCTCTACGAGAACGCGGTGATCTTTGCCGGTTCGCCGAATCCTCAGGCCGCGAGCGACCGAGTCGCGTTCCTGCAGTGTCCGGAACTGATCAAGGTCGGCGAGACCTGGAAGTTCGTCGAGCTGCCGCGTCCGCTCAGCCCGGGCGGCCAGTCGCCGATCGTGGCGATGGAAGGCGGGATTCGGGCGTCGATCTACCGCTCGAGCGGCATCGCGTCCGACACGGCGAGCCAGGATCCGGCCGTGGTCGCCGCGCTCAAAGGGGTGGCCGACTACGACCAGGCGAACGGCGAGAAGCTGACTTCGGACGACAAGTCGGTCGTCGCGCAGTTCCACGTCGGCCGGATCTCGCCGCTCCGGGCGGTCGTGAAGGCGGCGGAGAAGAATGAGGAAGTGCGACTGGCGCACAACAAGTTCATCGTCGACAGCCTGGCCGCCGCTTATCAGACCGGCGTCTATCCCAAGGGCCGCGAGCTGCTCGACACGATCGAGGGCGAAGGCGGAGCGATCGCCTCGTATGCCGCGTTCCGCCGCATCAGCGCCGACTACAACTTGGCGAACGACCAGGCCGGCGCCAATCCGGTCGCGGTCCAGAAGAAGTGGATGAACGACCTCGAGGCGTTCTTGAAGAGCTACGGCAAGTCGGACGAGGCGGCCGACGCCCTGCTCCAGATCGCCAGCGCCAACGAGTTCAACGCCGAGGAAGACACCGCCAAGACGTACTACACGCGTCTGGCCGAGAGCTTCCCGCAGAGCGATGCGGGCCGCAAGGCGGCGGGAGCGCTGCGGCGCCTCGACCTCGTCGGCAAGCCGATCGCCCTTCAAGGAGTCGGCATCGACGGTCGCCCGATCGACCTGTCGAAGTCGAACGGCAAGATCGTCCTCGTCACCTTCTGGGCGACGTGGGCGATGCCGGTCAAGCGCGACCTCCCGGAGCTGACGAAGGTCTACGAGAAGTTCCGGAGCAAGGGCTTCGAGATCGTCGGCGTTTGCCTCGACAACGAAAAGGCCGACCTCGACGCCTTCCTCGAGTCGAACAAGTCGCTCTGGCCGCAGATCTTCGAAAAGGGCGGGATGGAGAGCTGGCTCGCGAACGAGTTCGGGATCATCTCCTTGCCGACGATGATCCTCGTCGATGCGCAGGGGAAGGTGGTGAATCGCCACCTTCGGACGGCTTCGGATCTCGAGATCCAGCTCGAGAAGCTGACCTCGGCTCGCACGGCGGCTTCGACCCCCGGGTCGACGCGCTGAGTCGCGCGCGGCGTCCCGCAGCGATCTGAATCGATCGAGGCCCTCCAGGAGCGATCCGGGAGGGCCTCGTCATGCGCGCGTGGGAAGATCGGGGAGGGGGCGGAGGGTTTCATCCGAGCGTCGTCCGACTACAATCGTGGCCGTGAATGGCGCCGCGTCGTCGTCGCGGCGGAGAGTCGAATCGGCCGGGCATGAGGGATCCATGTCGAACGTCTCGGAGGCGGTCGGGCCGATCACGGCACAGGGACTGGCGACGGAGCTTCGCCGAGTCGAGCCTCGGGCCTTTCTGGTCGCGCCTCGGATCTTGCGTCGGGTGATCCGCGCCGACGGCGACCTTGGCGGGTTCAGTCTGTCGATCCCGCATCGGAAGGGTTGGAACCTGACGCGGGCTCGGGCGACGGAGTTGCTGTCGCCCGACGAGTTGGGCTTCGCGTCGGCGTCGGACTTCCCCGAACGAGTGATCCTGCTGGTTCGCCCCGAGGCGGCGAAGCTCGAGCGGCTGACGCATGAGCAGGTATACCAAAGATATTGGCGATTGCTCCATCATGCGCGGATCCATGAGGCGTTCGACGATGCGCGGCCGGCCGATGCCGTGATCTCGCGCTGGATCGACTCGCTCGGTCGGCAGCAGTTCGCCGAGATCCGCAACGTGCTCAATGAGGAGAAGTTCCTGCTGCCGGAGGCGAGCGACCGCGCGGTGATGGGGGAATTCGCGGCGGTCTTCTTCGAGCTCTATGCGTTCGCGCCTCATGCGGTTTCAGCCTATTTTCCGGGGATCGCGAGCATCTCCGAGGTTGCGGAGATGCTGCGCTCGGCGGTCGACGACCGCCCGATCCTGGAGTCGACGCGGCTGGGCGGTGTCGACCTTCCCGAGGCGATCGTGCTCGATCGCTACGAGCCCGACGACGACCTGACCGACGCCTTCGAAGATGCGGTCGAGCCGTTGGGCGCGGCGGCCGAGCAGTTGTCGAGCTTCATGGAGCTCGACGCCGAGACGGCCCAAGATCGCGGCAACACGGTGCGCTCGGCGATCGTTCAGATGCGAGCAGCGCGGCGGATCGAATCGGCGGGGCGAGATGTTGCGATCGAAGAAGCCCGCGCGGCGATCGATCCGCTCGCGGAACGGCTCGCGCCCGCGCTCGAACTCGACGCGGAGACCGTCGTCGCTTGGAAGCAGGCGCTTCGGGTCTTGGTCGAGAGGGCCTCGCGCGGGGTCTGGCCGCGGGAGGCTCGACTGCTCTACACGCTCCAGAAGATCTGCGCCGAGCGGGAGCATGAGGTCTACACGGTCGACCTGTTCGGAGCGATCACCAGTCTGGGCCGCCGGCCGCTGAAGCGCCCTCTGCCGCACCATCGCGAGGCGCGGTTGGTCCATTACCTCCGCGAGGCCTCGCGGATGGTCCTGAAGGTTCGGCTCGTCGACGGCGATCGCGGTCGGCTCGGCCGCTTGATCGACGACGCGCGGCACGACGCCGAGGTTCGGCTCGGCGAGCGGTTTCGGCCGATCCTGGAGTCGACGCTCGACCGCACCGGGATCGTACCGGAGAACGCGGTCGAGCGCGCCGTGCGTCGGAAGCTGGTCGAAGAGCTGCTCGAGCGCTTGGTCGAGAACGGCTTCCTTCGATTCGGCGACCTCCGCGACGACCTCTCGGCGAACCGGCTCGGCCTGCCGGACCTCGGCGGTCCCCGCGAATTCTTCGCCGGCGACCGCCTGCTCGCGACCGACAAGCTCCTCGCGAGCGAACTCGACGGGGTGTATCGCCGAGGCGAGATCTACATGCGCTGGCTGCAACGGATCAGCTCGCTCTTCTTCGGGACACCGATCGGTCGATTCATCACGTGTTGGATCATCCTTCCCGCGGGCGGCGCTTTCGTGATCCTCGAGGGGCTGACGCATCTGGTGGATCTGATCGTTCATCTCTACCACGGCGTGGAGCCTGAGCTCCTGAATCCGTGGACGTTCGCGGTCGTGAGCCTGGTGATCCTGGCGGCGGTGAACTCGGGACGGTATCGCGCGGAGTTGTGGTCGGCGGCGAAGCGGATCGGACGAGGGGTGGGCCACGTGCTCATCGACATTCCCCGCGCGATCCTGCGGGCGCCGATCTTCGCGAGACTGTTCGCGAGCCGATTGTTCCGTCGCGTCTGGAACTGGCTGGTGAAGCCGGGTCTTCTCTGGTTGCTCTTCCGAGCTTTGCCGCCGACGGGGTGGTTCTCGGAGCGTTTCTTGGAGGAGTTGCCTGTCGTCGGCTCGACGCTCGAAGCGCACCCTTGGCTGAGCGGCCTCGCAGGATTCGCATTCCTGTCGGGCATCCTCAATACGCGGCTGGGTCGCGACGGCCAGGAGATCTTCACCGAGGGCCTGGCGCGATTCCTGCGGCGGGTGCGGGTCGACTTCTTCTCGGGGCTCGTGAAGTTCGTGCAGGCGCTCTCGGGGATCTGTCTCGATCGGTTCGAGCAGGTGCTCTACGCGGTCGACGAGCGGCTGCGGTATCAGAAGGGTCAGAGCCGCGTCATGCTCTACGTGAAGGCGGCGGCGGGGATGATCTGGGGAGCGATCACGTATGTTGCGCGTATCTACGTGAACGTCTTGATCGAGCCGCAGGTCAACCCGATCAAGCACTTCCCGGTGGTCACGGTTTCGCACAAGGTGATGCTGCCGTTGACGCCCGAGCTGTTCTTCCTGATTCGGGCACCGTTGACGCCGTTGGGACCGTTGGCCTCGAACTCGATCGCCGCGGTGACCTTGTTCCTGTTCCCGGGAATGTTCGGGTTCTTGGTCTGGGAGTTCAAGGAGAACTGGAAGCTCTACACGGCGAATCGCCCTCGAAAGCTGCTTCCGGAGATGATCGGCCACCACGGCGAGACGATGCGGGGCTTTCTGCGACCGGGGTTCCATTCGGGGACGATCCCGCGAGCGTTCGGTCGGATGCGCCGTGCGGAACGGCGGGCGCAGACCCGGAACCGGCCGGCCGACCTTCGCCGGCCGAGGAACGAGCTCCATCACCTCGAAGAGATGATCGAGCACTTCCTGGAGCGGACGATGATCGCGCTTCTCGAAGAGAGCCGCTCGTTCGGCGATCGCCATGTCGAGGTCGGCTCGGTCCGGCTCACGACGAATCGAATCGCGGTGGAGTTGGTCGAGGGCGAAGTCGAGGGCGTCGAAGGATTGGACGAACCGCTGCTGCTCCACTTCGACGAGCGAGCCGGAGTGTTCTCGGGGAGGATCGTCGAAGCGGGATGGTCCGAGCGGCTGCCGGTCGAGGCCCGCAACGCTCTGACCTCGGCGCTCGCGGGCCTGTTCACGCTCGGCCAGGTCGAGGCGACGGTCGCCGGCGCGGGGGAGTTCGGTCCGTTCGTGATTCCATGGGACGCCTGGACCGCGCTCTGGCAGGCCGACGCGGACGGCCTAGGTCACCCAGACACCCTCGTTCGCGATTGTGCGGTCCCAAGCCGCGTTTCGATTTCGTGAATCCGGAGAAACTGCGTCGAATTCGTGGTTTTGGTTGAGTTCGAGGTGAACGGTTTCTTGGAGTTCGGCATCCCATACGACGGCGAGGTTGCTATGATCTTCCATCCCTCCGAGGGGCCGGGACGGATCTCGATCGATCGCCGATGTGTGCCCCGCATCTCTGCAAGCCCCCGAGCCGAGCCGTGTCGAATCGAATCGCCGAAGTCGCCCGCAAGACGCGGGAAACCGATATCCGTTTGAGCTTGAACCTCGACGGCGCGGGTCTGGCACGGATCTCCACGGGCGTGGGGTTCCTCGATCACATGCTCGAGCTGTTCGCCAAGCATGCGCTTCTCGATCTCGAAATCCATTGTCGGGGGGATGTGCAGGTCGACGACCACCATTCGACCGAGGATGTGGGGATCTGCCTGGGACAGGCGATCGATCAGGCGCTCGGCGAGAAGATGGGGATTCGTCGCTACGGCCACGCGATCCTGCCGATGGACGAGACGCTCGTCACCTGTGCGGTCGATCTCTCGGGTCGTCCCTACTGGGTCTGGAACGCTCCGATGCCGGCTCCGAAGATGGGGACGTTCGACAGCGAACTCGTGGCCGACTTCTGGCACGGCGTGACCACGCACGCGCGGGTGAATCTGCACGTCCTGCTCCATTACGGACGAAACACGCATCACATCAGCGAGGCGATCTTCAAGGGTTTGGCGCGATCGTTTCGCGATGCCTGGGAGATCGATCCGCGCGCCTCGGCGGCGATTCCTTCGACCAAGGGTCGGCTCTGACCGAGTGCCATGGCCCGGCCTCGATGGGTTGGGAGCGTTCTCGGCAGTCCCGGCAAGTCCCGCGAGACACGAAGCGATGAGATGGACCCGGCCCTCGCGTTCGATGATCGTGAACCTCGTGCTCGTGCTCACGGCATTCGGGCTGCTCGGGGCGGCGATCGCCTCGAAGTGGGACACGATCCGCGACGTCCTCTCGCGACCGATCGATCGCGGAGCATTCGGCGCGGCGTTCGGGCTCTATCTGCTCGGGCTCTTGCTGACGTTCACACGTTGGTACATCTTGGTGCGGACGCTCCAGATCCCGTTTCGGCCGATCGATGCGTTGCGCTTGGGATTCGTGGGCAACGTCTTCAATCTCGTGATCCCCGGGGCCGTGGGGGGCGACGTGATCAAGGCGGTGTTCCTGGCACGGGCTCGACCCGACCGGAAGGCGGCGTCGATCGCCTCGATGGTGATCGACCGCTTGCTGGGGCTCGCCGGGCTCTTCCTGCTCGCCGGGATCGCGGGCGTCTTCGCATTCGGCCGCGCCCCCTCGCAGGCCCGGATCCTGATCGTGACCACTTGGGTCGCGCTCGTCTGCGGTCTGATCGGGCTGGCGGTGATCTTCACGCCGAAGTTGTATCCGTTCCTGGAGCGATTCACTTCGGGCAAGCCGAAGCTCGCGCATCTGCTCCATGAACTCGAGCGGGCCGCTTCGTCGTATCGCGATCGGATCGGCGTCGTCGTGGGATGCCTGCTCTTCTCGACGCTGATCCACTCGATCTACGTGGTCGCCTTCTACCTGGCGAGCCGCGCGATCTTCGAGTCGATCCCGAGCTTCTCCGAGCATTTGTTGATGGTTCCGCTCGTGCTCTTCACCACGGCGGTCCCCCTGCCCTTCGGGGCCTTGGGACTCACGGAGAACGCGAGCGGCGTGATGTTCCAACTCGTGGGTCATCCCGACGGCGCTGTTGCGATGATGGCGTTTCGCGTGCTGATGTACGCGGGCGGCGTCGTGAGCAGTCTCGTCTACCTCGCGAACTTCCGGCAGATCCGCGACCTTCGCACGCAAGAGGCCCCCGCCCCCGCGCCCCTCGAGCTCTGAACCGTTGCTCCGCGCGGGGCGATCCCTTAACGTAGCGCGTCATTCATTCACGTCGGCCGCTCTCCGCCGGATTCCCCGCCTCGACCCAGCTCCGGAAGGACTCGGGATGAAACGCGTCGCCTCGAATCTATTCGTACGCAAGCCGGTGGAGACCCTGATCGCCGAGATGGAGTCGGGCCATCGACTTCAGCGCGTTCTCGGGCCGATCGCCCTGATCTCGCTCGGAGTCGGCGCGACGATCGGCGCAGGGGTGTTCGTCCTCTCCGGACAGGTGGCGCACGACTATGCCGGCCCGTCGATCACGGTCTCGTTCATCGTGGCCGGCCTTGCGTGTGCACTGGCCGCGCTCTGCTATGCGGAGCTGGCGAGCATGGTGCCGGTCGCCGGTTCGGCTTACACGTATGCTTACGCGACGCTCGGGGAATTCCCGGCCTGGATCATCGGTTGGGACCTGATCATCGAGTACGCGATCGGTTCGGCCGCCGTGGCGGTCGGCTGGTCCAATTACCTGGTCGAGTTCCTCCAAGGGGTCCTGGGGATCAAGCTCGATCCGAGGTTGTTGTCGTCGCCGTGGGACTACGACGTCTCGAAGGGCGAGTTCGTCTGGAAGACGGTGAAGTTCGCGGGAGCGGACGGGTCGGTCCAGGAGGTGGTCGCCTGGCTCAACTTGCCCGCGGCCCTGATCGTATTGGGCCTGACGGGGATCCTGGTGCTCGGGATCAAGGAGAGCGCGCGATTCAACGCGGCGATGGTGCTGACCAACATCGCGATCATCCTGACCGTGATCTTCGTGGGGTCGTGGTTCGTGAAGGCCGAGAATTGGACGCCGTTCCTCCACGAAGAGAAGGGCTGGCGCGGGATCGCCGAGGGAGCGGGGAAGATCTTCTTCGCCTACATCGGATTCGACTCGATCTCGACCCATGCCGAGGAAGCCCGGAATCCTCGGCGGGACCTCGCGATCGGCCTGCTCGGCTCGTTGGTGATCTGCACGGTTCTGTACGTGGCGGTGACGGCGGTGCTCACGGGGATGAGCTCCTACCGCGACATCGACGTCAATGCGCCCTTCGCGGTCGCCTTCCGCGGCCGAGGGATGCCGATCACCGCTTCGCTGATCGCTTTCGGAATCCTCGCGGGAACGACGAGTTCGCTGCTGGTCGGCCTGCTCAGTCAGCCTCGGATCCTGCTGGCCATGGCACGCGACGGCATGCTGCCGATGTCGTTCTTCGGCGCCGTGCACCCTCGGTTCCTGACGCCCTGGAAGTCGACGATCCTGATCGGCGTGCTCATGGCGTTGCTGAGCGCCGTGGCTCCGCTGAGCTTGCTCGCCGACCTGGTGAGCGTGGGTACTCTGTTCGCTTTTATGATCGTCTGTGCTTCGGTTTGGATCCTCAGGGTGAGAAATCCCGACATCGATCGTCCCTTCCGAGTGCCGGGCTTGCCGCTGATCGCCGCCTCGGGCATCCTGGTGAATGGGGGCTTGATGTATTACCTCGGCCGAGACAACTGGGTTCGGTTGCTCGTCTGGTTGGCGATCGGGATGGTGATCTACTTCGGGTATGGGCGCTATCACTCGAAGTTCAGCCGTCCGGCCCCCTCGGAGCATTGAGGTCGGGAGCCGTCGCGAGCGTCGCCGTCGGAGCCGACCGCGGTCGACTCGAGAGCAAGTGATGTCCATCTGTTGGTCTTGCGGTCGAAAGACGAAGACGTCGACGCTTGCTTGCTGGGTCTGTCGAATCAAGAAGCCGTGGACGATCGTGGGCGGTCTGCTCGACCGCCTGCGATCGGGCCGACGTTCCCGTCGGCGGTTGGTGAGGTGGTTGGCGGTCGGACTCGCGGCCGCGACGCTGGCGGCGGGAGGGATGCAGGTCGCGCGGATGCGTCGCTCGGCCGAGCCGCCCGTGTTCTCCTGGCAACCGCCCGACGACGCGGGCTGGATCCGATTGCTGGACGAGGCTTCGGTCGTCCCGCTCGCGGTCGACCTCGCTGCTGCGCGCGAGCTCGACGGAGTCGCCTCCGCGAAGTTTGGGATCGGGTACCCGCGCATGCTCCGCGAGAAGCGCGTGGTCGACGTGCCGGCAAACTCACGCGCCGAGATCCTGGAGGAGGAGAAAACTCACATTCGCGTCGCAGTCGAGTTCGAAGGTCGTCGCGTCGAAGGCTGGATCCCTCGCTCTTGGGCGTTGCCTCTGAACCCGGAATTCGTGCCCACGGTCCGCGAACCGGTGCCGTTTCCCGATTGATCGGTCGCCGCGGTGATCGACCGCGCGCGAATTCTCGAACTCCTCGAGGCTTCGGCTCGGATCTTGCATGAGGGATGAGCGGCGGGTAATGGATGAAGACCGACGCGAGGCGTGCGTTTCTGGGGACTTCGGTCGCCCGGCACGAGCGGGCCGGATCTCTCACACCGTGAGCGACTAGCGGAGGGCGAGTGCCATGTTCGTGATGAGACTGGGGTCGATGCTGGGTCGATGCGTGGTGACGGCGGCGGTCTCGATCGTGCCTTTGTGCGGACTGCTCCGTGCTCCTCAGGACGAACGCTTGCTGCCTCCCCCTCCTGCGCTCGATGCCCCCGGGTTCGACGATGCCGACGTCGAGGTCCTGACTCGAGGGCCGGTGCATGAAGCGTTCGCCGAGCCGGTGGTCTTCGATCCCAAGCCGAGCCCGTTGATCACCCAGGCGCCGCCGCCCTCGGTCGAGGAGATTCCCCCCGACGAGCGTCCCGACGGCGAGGACGTCCAGTGGATTCCCGGCTACTGGGCCTGGGACGAGGGACGCGACGACTACGTCTGGGTCTCGGGGATCTGGCGCGAACCGCCGCCGGGTCGGCAGTGGGTTCCCGGCTATTGGAACAGCATTGCCGGCGGCTTTCAGTGGGTTCCCGGCGCCTGGGTTCCGACCGAGGCCGAACAGGCCGAATACCTCCCCGAGCCTCCGGCGAGCCTCGAGATCGGCCCCAACGTCGATCCGCCGGATCAGAACTCGATCTGGGCACCCGGGTCGTGGTACTGGCAAGAGACGCGTTACGCTTGGCGGCCGGGCTACTGGGTCCAGCCCTACCCGAACTGGGTCTGGGTGCCGGCTCACTACGTTTGGACCCCGAGCGGATACCTCTTCATCGACGGCTACTGGGACCGCCCGCTGGCGAATCGCGGCTGCCTCTTCGCGCCCGTGGTGATCGCCCGGCCGGTGCTCGCGCGGCCGCGATGCGTCTTCCGACCGACGATCACGATCCTCGCCACTGCTCTGACCACGAGCCTCTTCGTCCGGCCCGCCGCGACGAGCTACTGCTTCGGCGACTACTACGACGTCGCCTACGCGCGCCGCGGAATCGTCCCTTGGTACAGCTTCCATTCGGGACGCCGCGGTTACGACCCGCTCTGGTCGCACACCGTCGCCGTCCAGATCCGGTCTAACCCGAATTGGAATACGCAGATCCGCGAGGTCTATCGATACCGGCGCGACCACATCGCCGCGCGTCCTCCGACGACCTACATCCAGCAGACGAACCTGATCCGGCAGAACAACATCAACGTGACTCAGATCGATCAAGTCGTGAACAACACGACGATCAACAACGTGACGGTGAACAACGTCGTCAACAACGTGGTCGTGGCGCAACCGTTGGCTCGCGTGGCCGCGGCGCCGCGGAACACGGTGAAGTTCACGTCGATCGATCGGACGAATCGCGAGCGATTCGCCGTCAAGGCGCGCGAGGTGCAGACGTATCAGCAGAAGCGGATGAGTCGCGAGGTCGAGCTGCGGAAGGCTTCGGGCGATCGTCCCGAGGGGGCTCGGCGGGTGGCTTTCGAACGGTCGCCGATCGTCGCGCCGATCGTTCCGGCGGCGACGGGTGAGGCGGTCGTCGCCAAGCAGGCGAACGCTGCTTCGGCCAAGGGGGTTCCCGTGCCGGCGGGACGCCGCGAGGAGGGCCGTCGTCCGCCGGCTCGGCCGAATCAGCCGAAGGCCGACCTGAAGGCGGTCGCGAAGAAGGCGGCGCCGGCTCCCGATGCCGGCCCGCGCCCCGATCTCGCGAAGACCGGGCGTCCCCAACCAGGGGGCCCTGCGATGAAGAAGGCCGAAGGCGGGCTCACCGAGCCGTCGAAGGCCCAGGCCCAGGCGAAGGCTCAGGCCCAGCTCGAGGAGGCCAAGGCGAAGGCGAAGGCGCAAGCCGCGGCGGCGAAGGCGAAGCTCGATGCGTTCCGCGAACGACGCAAGGAAGCCGCGCAGGCGAAGCCCGGCGCCGGCGGACGGATGCCCGTTCCGCCGCAGACGCCGACGCCGGCACCCGTGCCCTCGCCGGGACCGAGCTCCGCTCCGAACCCGGTGCCTGTTCCGGACGGCGGCTCTGGGCGGCCCGAGATGAAGAAGGCGGGCGAGCGAAGGAAAGGCGAAGATCGTCCCCAGGGGGATGCTCGGCCCCAGCCCAAGATGAAGCCGCAACAGCAGCCCCAGCCGCAGCCTCAGCCGAAGGCGAAGCAGCAGCAACCTCAACCGAAGGCGAAACAGGAACCGCGACCGATGCCGAAGGCGGGTGGACGACCAAACGTCTCGCCGACTCCGGCCCCGTCTCCCGCTCCGTCGCCGAGTCCGGCACCTGCACCGAATCCCGGGGCCTCTCCGCCGCCGGCGGGGATCGTACTCGGTGGACCGCGCGGCGGGGGCTCGGCGCGTCGGGTGGGACCTTCGGCGCCGGCGGCGAGTCGGCCGAGGTCGGGAGGAGCCGGGGTGGAATCGAAGAAGGCGGCCCCCGCTCCGACGGGTCGTCGAGGTTCGGGCCCGCGTCCCGACGGCGGAGCTCCGGGGTCGCCCCCTCGTCCCGCCTGAAGCGGAGAACCCGCGGCGAAGCGATTTGCGGCCCGGCGGTGCGACCGAGAGCGGTCGACCGCCGGGCCGCGTCGTCGTTTCTCGGAGAGTGCCGCGGAGCGCTCGAGGTCGTACCCCGCTCGGGCCTTGACCGAGTTGCATCCGATCGAGTCTCCTCAATAAGCTGGATCGACTCGCGAATCTCCCCGAAGAGGCGATGCGGGATCTCGATTCTCACTTCTCGCGCGGAGTGTCGATGCTCTTCGATCTCAATGACGTCACGAAGACCTACGGCGCCGTGACCGCGCTGAGGTCGTTGAGCGTGACGATGCCCGAGGGGGCGATCGGGCTGCTCGGGCCGAACGGCGCCGGCAAGACCACGATGATCCGCACGCTGCTCGGATTGATTCGGATCGACGCCGGCGAGGGGCACGTCCTCGGCAAGGACATCCGGAAACGACGGCTCGACATCCGCCAACTCGTCGGCTTCGTTCCCGAGGACGAGTGCCTCTTCCCTGGAGTCGACGGGGTCGGCTTCGTCTCCTACGCCGGCGAACTCGCGGGGATGCCGCCGATCGACGCGATGCAGCGTGCTCACGAAGTGCTCGACTACGTCGGACTCGGAGAGGCGCGCTATCGCAAGGTCGACTCCTACTCGACCGGCATGAAGCAGCGGCTCAAGATCGCCTCGGCGATCGTCCACGACCCGAAGCTCCTGATCCTCGACGAGCCGACCAACGGCATGGACCCCGAGGGCCGGGAAGAGATCCTCGAGCTGTCGCGCGACCTCTCGCGGAACAAGGGGATGAGTCTGCTCTTCTCCAGCCACCTGCTGCCCGACGTCGAGTCGGTCTGTGAACACATCATGGTGTTGGCACGCGGGCGGCTCGTGACTCAGGGGCGAATCGAGGAACTCAAGCTCCGCACGCGCGGGCTCTTCGAGGTCCGCGTCAAGGGCGAGCAAGCGGCCTTCGCCGAGTTTCTGCGGCCGCGCGTGATGCACGTGTCGCCCGTCGAGGATCACCTCCTCGTCGAGCTGCCCGAAGGCGCAGGGGCGAGCGAGCTCTGGGCCTGGGCGCGGGACGCGGGCGAGCAGATCCGCCGCCTCCGCCCCCACGAGACCACGCTCGAGGAAGTCTTCTTCACCGCACTGGCCGAGAAGGAGACCAACTGATGCCGATCTTCGACCAGGGGTATCAGCACTGGGACGGACGACTCAGCGGACACGCCTTCCGCTGGCTGGCGATCACTCGCCAGGGCGTGAATACGATGGCGCGATTGAAGGCCGTTCGCTGGGTGATCATCCTGGCGTGGGGGCCGGCGCTGCTGCTCACGGTCTTCCTCTCGATCTGGGGATTGATCGAGCAGAAGTCCGAACTGCTCACGCCCTTTCTGAACATCCTCCAAGCTCTGCCCGAGGAGATTCGCGACGGCCCGAAGGCCTACCGCAAGACGATCTGGACGATCGCCTACTACAACTTCTACGCGCTCGAGATCTATTTCGCGCTGCTGATCACGGCGATCGTGGGACCGAATCTGATCAGTCAGGATCTTCGGTTCAACGCGATCCCGCTCTACTTCTCGAAGCCGCTGCGGCGAATCGACTACTTCATCGGCAAGCTCGGCGTCGTCGCGACCTTCATCGGCGCGGTGACGATCCTGCCGGCGGTGCTCGCTTATGTGATGGGCGTGAGCTTCAGTCTCGAGTGGAGCGTGATCACCGACACCTGGCCGATCCTCGTCGGCGCGATCGGGCACGGCTTGATCGTCTGCATCTCGAGCGGCACGCTCATCCTCGCGATCTCATCTCTGTCGAAGAATTCACGCTACGTCGCGGCGCTCTGGGTCGGGTTCTGGCTGGTCAGCGGCGCGGCGAGCGGGATCCTGCTCCAGACGGTGCGCGAACCCTGGTGCGAGCTGATCGCCTACCAGCGGAACATCGACAACGTGCGCAACGCGATGCTCGACACCCAGGGGGCGCGCGAGAAGATCGTGGCCCTCGTCGAGTCGAGCGAGAAGAAGATGCGCGAGGCGATGAACTCGGCGGGGCCGTTCGGCGGCTTCGGGCCGTTCGGCGGCCGCCGTCGACCGATGCCGCCGCCGCGTCCTCGACGCTTCGACGTCGACCCGGGCGACGATCCGTCGATCGTCGCGAATCGCCGGATCCCGTTCACGCCCGACCGAGAGAAGGCTCCCTGGATCTGGTCCGCGGGCGTCTTGTTCGGCCTTTTCGGAGCTTCCGCGTGGGTATTGACGACGAGAGTGAAGTCGCTGGATCGACTTCGATGAGTCCGATCATCGAGTTTCGATCGGCGTCGAAGTGGTACGGCAACGTGATCGGGCTGAACAATGTGACGCTGCGCATCGACCGCGGCGTCACCGGCCTTCTCGGGCCCAACGGCGCGGGGAAGAGCACGTTGCTGCAACTCGCGACCGGTCAGCTCCGCCCCAGCCAGGGCGAGGTGATCGTCCTCGGTCGCCATGCCTGGAACAATCCGGGGCTCAATCGCGAGATCGGCCTCTGTCCCGAGCAGGATGCCTTCTATGAGTGGATGAGTGGACGTCGATTCGTCGAGCTCTGCGCCCGGCTCGCGGGAATGTCCCCGCGGACCGCTCGAGCGGCGGCCGAACATGCGCTCTCCCTCGTCGACATGCTCCCCAATGCCGATCGCGCGGTGCGGGGCTACTCGAAAGGGATGCGACAGCGCACCAAGATCGCCCAGAGCCTGGTGCACGACCCCGAACTCCTCTTCCTCGACGAGCCGCTCACCGGCACCGACCCCGTCGCGCGTCGCGAGTTGATCGACGTGATCCACCGCATCGGCGACTCGGGGAAGAGCGTCATCGTCTCCTCGCACGTGCTCCACGAGGTCGAGGCCGTGACGCGGCGGATCGTGATGCTCAATCGCGGTCGTCTGATCGCCGAGGGCGACATCCGGCAGATTCGAGATCTCATCGATACCCATCCGCACCGGATCGTTCTCAAGAGCTCCAGTCCCCGCGAACTCGCAGCGCGGCTGGTTCGGCGCGCCGACGTCGTGGGAGTCGATCTCCGGGCCAAGGACGGCGCGATCCTGGTCGAGACGCTGGCTCCCGACGCCTTCTACGGCACGCTCTCCGAGATCGCTCTCGATCGCGACACTCCGATCGATGAAGTCTACTCCGACGACGACAATCTCGAGTCGGTCTTCAAGTACCTGGTGAATCCATGAAGCGCGAAGTCGAGATCGCCGTGCCGTCTTCGTTCCATCCCCGACGTCCCGCGCTCGGGGTCAGCCCTCACGCGCTCGTCGCGCTCTTCGAGCTCTCGGCCTCGCGGATGCTCCGCGGACGCAAGCTGCTCACTCTCTCGCTGCTGCTCTTCCTGCCCACGGGTCTCGATCTCATCATCCAGGCGTACTCGCCCGAGCACGACAGCCGCATGATCGAGCTCACGCTCGTCTTCGCGATCTTTCCGCAGGCGCTCGTGCCCCTGACAGCGCTCGTCTACGCCACTGGAATGGTCCAGGACGAACTCGATGAGCAAACTCTCACTTATCTCTTCATTCGACCGATCCCGCGATTCCTGATCTACTTCGTCAAATGGCTGGCGACGGCCGCCATCACATCGGTCATGACGTCGATCTTCTGCTTGCTCTGTATGCTGGTGATCCACCGATTCGACCTCAGCAGCCCCGCACTCGAGCCGAGCCGCCTGGCGACGATCGCGGCGATCCAGAGCCTTGCCGTCTGCGCTTACTGCTCGCTCTTCGGATTGCTCAGCTTGGTCGTGCGGCGCACACTGGTGCTGGGAATGGTCTATCTGATCGGATTCGAGGGGGTGATCGCCAATCTCGACTTCGTCGCTCGGAAACTGACGGTGATGTACTATTATCGCGTCATGAGCATCCGCTTGCTCGACCTGAACCCGGAAGAGTGGAACATCCCGCTCGCGACCGCTCCGTCGACCTCGGACTGCCTCTGGAATCTCGGCGTCGCAACGATCGTCTTGGCCGTCGCCGCGGCCTGGATCTTCGGCAGGCGCGAGTTCCGAGTGAAGACTCCCGAGGGGAATTGAGTCGGGAACGCATCGAGCCCGGGGCGCGACGTTCATCGACGCGTCCCGGGCTCGGCTGTTCGATCACGAAGCTCTCGACTTCGACTCAGGGCTTCGCGGCCGATGCGGAGGCTCCCGGCAACGCGAAGACGCCTTGCGGCGGGTAGCTTGCGGGAGGCGCGGGCAGCGGAGGAGCGGCGGGTCGAAGCGGATCCTTCCAGATCAAGGCGCGAGCCTGGAGCAGCGATCCGTGTGTCTGCGGAGTCGGTTGCGCCTTCGAGAGGTAGGCGATCGCCGCGGTGTAGTCGCCTTGCTGCTCGGCGATCCGCCCGAGATTCGTGAGCGCGCCCCAACGGAACATGTAGTAGAACGGTTGCCCCGGTCCGGGTTCGGGGAGCATGTTGAGCGTCTGCTTGAACATGAGCTTCGCCGAGTCGACGTTTCCTTGGTCGAGCTGGCTCTGCCCGAGGAAGTAGGTCGCGTAGATGTCGAGAGCTTGCTGGACCTCGGGCACGATCGGCGTTCGGCCGTCCTTCATGACGCCGTTCTTGGCGAACCGGAAGCGGACGAACTCGCTGATCGCCTCGGGGAGTTCTCCGCGGAGTTCGGCGAGCCTCGCTCCGAGCAGCGGCAGCGTTCCGCGGAAGAGAACGAGGGAGGCCTCGGTGGCGGCGACGAACTGGGGGTCGCGGAAGAGGCGCTGCTCGATCTCGAGCGGGAGGGTCCAGCAGGAGATCTGACCGGCATTCGGGCCGAGAGCCTCGACGAACTTGGCGCCCTGTTCGGCCGGATCGCGGAAGAGGATCGTGCGATCCTGACCGGTGAGGCGCGCCTGGAGCAGTCGCGACCGCGGCGTGAGATATCCCGAGGCGGCGTCGATGAGGATCCCGATCTTCGTGGGGCTGAGACGCAGGTCGCGCGTCTTGACGTCGTAGGCCGCCTGGCCGGGGAGATCGAGCCGGTCGAGAATCGAAGCGTCGGCGAGCACGTCGTCGAGGGTGGCGATCGACTTGCCGTCGGCGGTGGGAATCGCGATTCCGAGGCGGGCGTCGAACAGGTAGAGCTTCTTGTCGACGAGCGCGGCCTGGATCCAGAAGACGGGCGCCTCGCTCTCCTCGCTCTTCTTGGTCATGAGCAGACTGGCTCGCGGCTTGCTGAAGGCGACGATGCCGACGTCGATGCCGATCTGCCGACACAGAGACATGAAGACCCAACCGCGCTCGGTCCAGTATCCGCCGAGTTCGGTGCCCATGCCTCGGAGCAGGCAGTCGTAGGGACGCGCCTGTGCCTGGTCGAGACCGCTGGGGGCGAGTTGGCCGGGCGGGACGAGCGTGACCTGGCGGATCGTCCACTCGAAGAGCCGCTTGACGCGCTCGAGATCGGCCCCCTCCCCGGCGACGCGCGTGGCGATCGCGTTGTAGAGCATGCAGTCTTCGAAGTGCCGCGCATCGCGAATCGTGAAGGTCGGCTTCTCGAGGTCGTCGATGAAGTCCTTCGGAAGCTGGCGAGCGAGGAAGGCTCGCGCGGCGGGAGTCATCCGGAAGTCGGCCGGAGTGGTTCCGCGTTCGAAGTAGTGATTCAGATTCTTGATCGCGATGTCGAAATTGGCGCCGCCCGGGTTGGTCGCAGCGGTCTGGACGAGCGTCACGACGTTCTTGAGGATCTCCTCACGGCGCGTCTTGTCCTCGGACGACTCGGGGCTCTGACTCACGGACGAGGTCGTCGGGGTTGCGGAGGCTCCGCCGGTCCGAGCGATCGGCGATGTGGGCAGCGGTCCGCTCCGGATCGAAGGCGGCGGCAGCGGCGCGTTGCGGTTGGAGTAGTCGCACCCGGTGACGGAAAAAAGCCCGCCGACGGCGAGCAGGAGGCCGAGACGCCTGAACAAGGGAGAGCTCCTCAGTCGGATGAAGGCCGATGCCGCGGGATCCGGCTCGGCTCCGCGAAACCGCGGGGATGAAAGCGGGAGCGCGAGCGGCCGGGACCGACCGCCGTGGAACGCATTCGCCATTGTGACGCCGCGAAGGGCTCGCGCCGAGGGCGCATGGGGAGGCGGCAACGGAATCGCGCGTATCGATCCTTCGTCGAACGCCTCGGTTTTGTTCGAGGATTCTCGGGAAGATCGCCGGCACGCCGACGCGGTGGTATGTCGGCGGCCGACGGTAAGGAGCGAGGTCCGGAGGATCACTCGGTCGAACGGATGTGCAGCTCGCGGAGTTGGCGAGTGTCGACCGTTCCCGGCGCGCCGGTCATCAGGTCGGTGCCCTTCGCGGTCTTGGGGAAGGCGATGCAGTCGCGAATGTTCGTCAGCCCGGCATAGAGCATCACGAGCCGGTCGAAGCCGAAGGCGATCCCGCCGTGCGGCGGAGCGCCGTACTTCAGAGCGCTCAGGAGGAAGCCGAACTTCTCCTCGGCCTGCTCGGGCGAGAGCCCGAGGAGGGCGAAGACCTTCGACTGGATCGCGGGATCGTGGATTCGGATCGTGCCGCCGCCGGCCTCCTCGCCGTTGATCACGAGGTCGTACGCCTGGGCGCGGACCTTGGCGGGATCGGTGTCGAGGAGCGGCAGGTCCTCGGGGAGCGGCATCGTGAACGGGTGGTGCTCGGCGACGAACCGATTCTCCTCGGGATCCCAGGCCAGCAGCGGGAACTTCACGACCCATGAGTAGTGGAACGACTTCGGGTCGTAGAGTTCGAGCTCGGCGGCGAGCCGCATCCGGAGGTTGGACAGGGCCTGGCTGGTGACGGCCTGCGAGTCGGCGACGATCAGGATCAGGTCGCCCGCAACCGCGCCGAAGCGTTCGCGGAGGGCGGCCTGAGCCTCGGCGGGGAAGAACTTGGCGGTCGGCCCCGCGAACTCGGACTCCTCGACCTTGAGCCAGACGAGCCCCTTGGCGCCGAACCCCGCGGCGTACTCGGTGAGACCGTCGAGATCCTTCCGGCTGTAGCGGCCGCCGCCTCCCGGGACGCAGATTCCTCGGATCCGATGTCCCGCGGCCTTGGCGAGTTCGAAGACCTTGAACGAGGTCGTCGCGGCGATGTCGGCCACGTCGCGGAGTTCGACGCCGTAACGGAGGTCGGGGCGGTCGTTGCCGAACCTCTCCATGGCGTCGTGATACTCGATCCTCGGCAGCGGCGTGGTCAGTTCGAGACCGGTGAATTCCTTGGCGAGCCGGGCGACGAGCACCTCCATCGTCGCGAGCACGTCCTCGAATTCGACGAACGACATCTCGACGTCGAGCTGAGTGAACTCGGGCTGACGATTCGCTCGGAGGTCTTCGTCGCGGAAGCAGCGGGCGATCTGGAAATAGCGGTCGAAACCCGCAACCATCAACACTTGCTTGTATAGCTGGGGCGACTGCGGCAGGGCGTAGAAGTGGCCGGAGTGGACGCGGCTGGGGACGAGGAAGTCGCGGGCGCCCTCGGGGGTGCTCCGGCCGAGCATCGGCGTCTCGACTTCGAGGAAGCCCATGTCCGACATCGTATTGCGCATGAGTTGCGCCATGCGGTGTCGGAGAATGAAGACCTGCTGCATCGCGGGGCGTCGGAGGTCGAGATAGCGATATTGGAGGCGAAGTTCCTCGCCGGCCTCGGCCCCTTGGATCTGAAAGGGCGGAGTGGGCGTGGCGTTCATGACCTCGAGCTCGACGACGCGAACCTCGACCTCGCCGGTTGGGAGCTTGGGGTTCTCCTTGCCGGGGAGCCTGCGGGCGACCTGCCCCTTGACGCCGATCACGAACTCGGCCCGGAGTTCCCGCGCGCGATCTTGGAGTTCCGCGCCGGCGTCGGGCTCGAAGACGACCTGGGTGAGACCATGACGATCGCGGAGGTCGATGAAGACGAGGCCGCCGAAGTCGCGCCAGGCGTCGACCCAGCCGGTGAGGATGACCGTTTCACCGACGTTCGCGGAGGTCAAGGCGCCGCAGGTATGAGTCCGTTTGAGCATGTTTGGATCGAGACGGCCGAAGGAAGGGAAGGAGCGTACCGCCCGGGAAGGATCGAGACCTTCGCCCTCGGGCGGTTCAGGGTACTCGCCGGAGATATCGACCGTCAAGCAGGGCAATGGGTTCGGATCAGGCCGCCTGGGCGAGTCGTCTCCATCCCTCCGCGACGCGGTCCCACCCCAGGCGGTCGCAGATGTCGGCGAGGCGGCGGATCGCAACGGCTCGGTCGGGTGCGCCGGCACGGCCCTTGTCGGCGTCGAGATATCGTTCATATGCGTCGGTCAACTCGGCGCGGGCCTTTCGGAGTTCCTGGTTGCGTCTGCGGTGATCGGCGGCTCGATCTCGATTCCCGACCCGTTCCTCGGCGACCGAGAGCTTGTAGTGGAGTTCCGCGTCGTTGGGTCGAATTCGCAAGGCCTGCAGATATGAGTTCACGGCGGAGGACCAATCGCCGCGTTTCTCGGAGGCGAGCGCGCGGAACTTCCAGATCTCGGGATCGTCGTCGGATCCGGGGGGCAGCTTCTCCAGAGCGGCCGTGATCGCTTCGAGGTCGCCGCGGGCGTAGAGGATCGCGAGCTTCACACGGTGGGCACGCGGATCGTTCGGGCGTTCTTCGAGGCAGCGACCGATGAGTCGGTCGGCTTCATCCGGGCGTCCCAGAGTCTGCTCGACCCGCGCGAGGGCGAGCCGCGCTTCCCAGTCGGCGGGATCGGCGTCGACCCAGACTCGGAGCTTCGCGGCTGCGGACTCGGGAGTGATCCGCTCCATCTCGGTCCGGATCCGCATCACCAGGATCGCGGGGTGATCGATCGGGTCGGCATGGTCGTATGCGTTCCAGATGACTCGATGCGCGTCGTCCCAGCGTTCCTCGTAGGCGTAGAGCTCGAGGAGCTCCATGTTGGCCGCGCTCTCGAACTTCGGCGGCGTCGGATGGAAGGGATCGTATCGGTTGCAGACGAGCCAAGCGGCCTCGGCCTCGCGCATCCGGTTGAGGAGCTTGTAGGTCTGCCCCTCCAGGAAGGCGGCCTCGGACTTCGTCGGCCACCAGATCGGAACTGCGCCGAGCTCTCGCGCGCATTCGGCGTATTCCTTGCGGGAGCCGAGGATCCGGGCGAGTTCCATGCGGGCTTGGCCGTCGTGGGGCGAGCGCCTGAGGATCTTGCGGAGTTCGCCGACGGCGTCGTCGGTTCGGCCGGATGCGGACATCGACCGCACCACCGCGATCGGAGCGACCGGCGCGAGGTCGAGCATCAGTGTGCGAACGATGACGGCGACGAACACCGCGCAGACTGCCGCCCAGACGATCCAGGCGACGACGGCGAGAGCGCCGGAGCGTCCTCGGGACGGACGAGCGGCGACCGCGGCGATGCTCATCGTTCCCCTCCGACGCCTCGTTCCGCGGCAGTGGAAGCCTCGGCTCGTCTCGACCTCAGTCGATCGAGTGCGGCCCGCGCTTCGGAGTCGTCGGGCGCGCTCTCGAGGATGTGTTCATACCAGCCGAGCGCCTGGTCGTTTCGCCCGAGACGCTCGCAGAGATCGGCGAGTCGACGGTAGAGGGCGGGCTGAGGCTCGACGCCGTGGGTCTTGATCGCATCGGCCTCTTCGTAGAGCTCGACGACCTCCTTGGCGGCCGACTCGAAACCTCGGAATCGCTTCTCGATCGCCGCGGCCGCGGGCTCGTCGCCCAAGGCCCGGAGGACCCGGCTGAGACGATAAGCGACCGTCGGCTGGTCGCTGCGGTACTCGATCGCGGCCCGGTAGAGCTTGGCGGCGTTCGGCCAGTCTTGGTCGTTGTGCGCCCGTCGCGCGATGTGGCGGACGAGGCGCGGATCGTCGCGGATCGAACTCGGTACACGTTCGAGAGCGGCGGCGAATCGATCGGTCTTGCCTGCGTCGTCGAGCCCAGTGAGGAGCGCATCCCAGACGTCGGCTCGCTCGGGGGCCCGCGCGACGGCCGTCTCAAAGCGGGCGATTGCCTCGTCGAGTTTGCTGTCGCGGATCTCGGCTCGACCCAGACCCAGCAGCGCTTCGAGATCCTCGGGATTTCGGGAGAGTGCCCGCTCGAGCCGGGTGATCACCAAGGGCGCGGCGAGCGGCCGAGCCTCCGCGCGAACGAGTTCGAGGAGCAGGAGGATGCGGTCGCGCTTGTCGGGCTCGGTGGTTCGAAGCTTCATCGCGAGCGCGGCGGCTTCGTCGCTCCGGCCCTCGACATAGTAGAGGTCGAGGAGCGCCCAGCCCGCTTCGGGAACGGTCGGGTCGAGCTTCAATGCTTCGCGCCAAGCTCGTTCGGCGGCGACGTAGTCGCCGAGGTAGTAGTGCGCCTTGCCGCGTTCCAGGTGAAACAGCGCAGCGAGCGGGCGATCGTCGGGGTCGGCAACCTCGAGCGTCGTCAGGGCCTCGGTCGCCTTGGGTTCGGATCGACTCAACTGGAGTTGTGCCACGAGCAACCGCGCGCGGGAGTCGGTGGGAACGGCGGCGAGAAAGCGAGCGGCGAGCGTCTCGGCTTCGTCGAAGCGTTGGGCTCGCGCGAGCCGGATCGCCTCGTCGAGCGACGAGCGCGGTGGAGCCGAAGGCCCTCCTCGGAGGACCCATGCCGCCGGGAGGACGACCAACAGCAAGACCGCGACCAGGACTTCGACCGCTCGACGACGCATTCGCTCGCCCTCGTGTGATCGATCCATTCTGCCGGACTGCGGTCGCCCGGGGCAATCCGAACCGCGCGCGATTCCTCGGATCAGGACTTCAAGCTCTCGAGTTCGTCGCCGACCGCCCTCATGAGCGGCTCGATGGCCGAGGCGCTGAAGTCGAACTTCGCGCCGGCGGCCTCGAAGAGTTCGGGGAGCGGTCGGGCACCGCCGATCGCGAGGGCGCGGCGATAGTCTCGCACCGCCGCCGGGCGATCGGTCAGCCCGCGCTGCCAGATCTGCAAGGCGCCGAGTTGGGCGATCCCGTATTCGATGTAATAGAAGGGGTACAAGAAGATATGGAGCTGACGATGCCAGCCGTGGGCCCTCGCTTCCTCGTGCCCCGACCAGTCGACGTTGTTTCCGAAGCGGTCGAGCAGGTCGGTCCAGGCGCGGGCGCGGTCGTCGCGGGTATGGTTCGGGTGGTGATAGATCCAGTGCTGAAAAGCATCGACCGTGGCGATCCAAGGCAGGATGAGGACGATCCCCTCGAGGAGTTGCTGATAGGATCGCTTGGCGTCGGCGTCGTCGTAGAAGTGAGAGAGGTCCCGGGTCCCGAGCAGTTCCATGGTCATCGAAGCGACCTCGCAGAACTCGATCGGGCTCTCGCGATAAGCGGCGAGCGGCTCCCCGCGCGAGGCGAGGGTGTGGAAGGCGTGTCCCCCTTCGTGGAGCAGCGTGCGGAGGTCGCCGTCGAGGCCGACGGCGTTCATGAAGATGAACGGGAGCCGGTCGTCCTCGAGAGTCGTCTGATACCCGCCGGGCGCCTTCCCCTTGCGATTGGCGAGGTCGAGCAGACCGTTGGCGCGAAGATAAGCGAATTGCGCTCCGAGCTCGGGATCGACCTCGCGGAAGATCTTCTCGCAGCCCTCGGCAAGCCTCTCGACATCGTCGAAGGGACGCAAGGGCGGTCGGCCGAGCGGATCGACCGAGAGATCCCAAGGCCGCAGACGCTCGACGCCCAGCGCCAGGCGGCGCTCTTCCTGGAGCCGGCGCACGAGCGGGAGCACGACCGATTCGACGGCCTCGTGAAATCGGACGGCTTCCTTCTCGCTGAAGTAGAACCGCTCGCGGGCTCGGTAGGCGTAGGCGACGTAGTCGTCGAAACCGGCCTCGCGGGCGATCTCGACGCGGAGCTCGACCATGCGGTTGAACAGATCGTCGAGCGCATCCTTGTCGACGAGTCGTCGCGCGGCGACGAGCGTCCAGGCTTCCTCGCGAAGCGCCCGATCGGTCTCCTCGAGGTAGGGCGCCATCTGAGCGGGAGTGCGTTCCTTGCCTTGGAACGTGACGGTCATCGCCCCGATGATCTTCTGATATTTTTGTTCGAGCTCGGCGAGTTCGGTCTCTCGGGGGATGTTGGCCTCTCGGAACAGCGCGCGACGATTCTCCTGCGAACGATCGAAGACGCGGTATCGCTCGGCGTCGAGCCCCGCCCGATGAGGCGAGTCGAGATACTTGGTGCGAATCGCGTCTTGGATCGGCTTGAGCTTCGGCTCGATCTCCCTCACGAATTCCAGGTGGGCGGCCTCGCGCTCGGGGTCGTCGGTCCGGCAGGTCATCGCGATGTAGCGCCGCACGCCTTCCTGACCGACGATGCCGTTGAGTTCGCCGACGTCGTCGAGCCAGGCTTCGAGGTCCGCGGTCGAGGCGATCTCGCGTTCGACGAGCTTGCGATACCAGGGTTCGATCTCGTCCCACGACTCGAGGCGCGTATCGGCCGGGATCCAGCGACGCGGGAACGGAACGGGCTGATAGACGGCGTCGTGCGGGGCCATTTCGGTTCGGAGCCTCGACATGCGGCGGACGGAGAATCGCTGTGCTCACGGCGAACGAAGACGCCGCGAGAATCGCCTCAAACTACCCAACTCGTGCCGCCGTGAACAGACGCGTCAACGAATCGGGGATGCGAGATCGCGGAGCAGCTCGAGCGCGGCGGCGACCCAGAGGTGTCCCGTCCTCGGTTCGAATCGCGCGGAGCGATATCCGGTCTCATAGCCGCCCTCGGCGAACGCCGCCTCGGTGGGGATGTAGCCCAGCGAGCCGTTGGTGAGCCCGATCAGCCGCGTCGGCTCGAACGGCGACTCGTGCTGGAGCTCGCGGGCGAGCTCGACGAAGATCTCGCCCGGCATGCCGACGAGCGCGAGCGAGCCGACCCGAAGCGCGGAGATCTCGGCGACCTGTTCGCGATCTCGGGTCCGGCCGAGAACGAGAGCGGCGGGCGCGAAGAGGCCGTTGAACTGATTCGCCTTCGCCGGGTCATCCTTCAAGATCCGCTCGGCTTCCTTGACGACGTCCTCGGGAACGGTGCGCAGTCGGCTCGGCACTCGTCGCGACGAGAAGCGGAGCGCATCGACCTCTAGCCCCTTCGAGTCCGTCAAAGCCCGCGCAGCGCCCTCGCCGAGAGCACGACCGATCCGATCCGACTCCTCCTTGCCCTTCTTCTGCATTCGATTCGAGACGTCCACATGATTGATGTTGCCGCATGCGGCGTTCAGATAGAGCAGGTTCCATCCCGCGCCGGCCTTCGCCTGGAAGGTCGAGGCGACCATCGCCGGGTAGTCGGCCGAGTATTGCGTGCCGCCGATCACGTCGGGATGGACGCCGTAGATCGCGATCGCGGTCTTCGACTCGGGACAGGCGAGGAGCGTGAGCCCGGGGTCGATCTCGCCGGCGGGTGCGACGATCTGGGGATTGCCGACGCCGGGGTTCGTCTTGACGGTGCCGTCCTTCATCTTGAAGCGTCGATAGAAGGCCACCCCCTCGACCCGCGCCTGCCCCAGCCTCACGCTCGAGGACTTTGCCGCGTCGCGTGCCGCAGCGATCGTCGCGGCCACTCTGCCTGGAATCGACGCGACCCAGGCTGCGTCGGGCGTGCCGACGTAGATTCCGGGAGCGATGCTCTCGGCATCGCTCGTGAACGAACGCGACACCATCGCCCCGGTGTGGGTGTGCGTTGCATGGATCCAGATCGAATCGGCGGGAATGCCCGTAGCGCGGGCGGTCGCTTCGCGGCAGGCACGCACATGATCATACCCGAACCCGACGAGGTCGAGCATCACGATCGCACCCTTCGTCGCGCCGTGCTCGAGATAGACGACCTTCGCCTTCAACGGGTCGAGCACTCCGCTCGCCTTGCGATCGCTGAAGTAGCCGGGCATGGAGGCCTCGAGCGGGGCTTCCAGGTCGGCCTCGGCGTATCCGCAGCGGACGGGGGCGGGTGGATGGAAGGGAATTCGGCGTGCTTCGGTGGAGAGACGCATTGCGGTACTCCTCGATCCGGCCTTCGGGGCGGTTCGCGTTCGATGGAGGTCGGGGGCGGGACGCGATCAGATCGGGGGGACGGCCCATCGGATCAGGGCCACGCAGATCCACAGCACGCCCGACATCATCAACCCGCCGGCAATCGTTGTGATGAGCGACATGAGGCACGCCTCGAGCCTTCGCACTGCATCGCGTGCCTCGGCGATCGAGCCGATCCACTCGAAGAGCGTCATCAACGCGGCGACGCCGATCACGATCTCGAGCAACCCGCATCCGAAGACGATCACCGCGACCCGCCCCGCCGGTTCGCGGCAGAGCGTGAAGACGAGCCCGGCGGCGAAGACGAGACCGACCAGGTGGGTGAGACGCATCGGTCGGTTCGCTCCCCTTACCGAGCGGCGGGCGGATGCCTTCGGATCCGTGAATCGTAACCGACCCGGTCATTCGAAGCGAGCAACGGGGCCGCCGCTCCCGTCGCGAGAGCGTCGGTCCCCGTCGAGGAGGGAAGCCGGATGTCGGTTCGATCAGGAGGCGCTGCGGTCGCGTCGGCGACGAGCGGCGGTTGCCGCGGCCGCGATCGCACCGAGACCCATCGTCGCGAGCGTCGAGGGTTCGGGAACCGCCGACGGCGGCGTGAACTCGCCGTTCTTGCCGGTGAACTCGAACTTGATCCCCTCGCCGCTGCTCGGATTGGTGCCGTTGATCGCGAGGGTGACCTTACCGGAGAAGGTCCAATCGAAGTCGTCGAGGTTCACGCCGGTGGGGGCGGCGATCCACTGGTCGTAGGTGCTCGAGGCTGCGATCGATCCCGAGGTGTCGAGCGAGCCCGACGTGGTCAACCCGGTGCCGACGGTGAATGCGAGATTCGAGAAGCTCACGCTCGACCCGGCGGTGGTCGCAACCGCGAAGATGTGGAGCACGTTGTACTCGAACGGTTTGCCCGAATACTCATCGGCGAAGGTGTAGGTGATCGAGCTGTTCGCTCCAGCTCCTCGGAAGGCGACGTCGCCCGTCACGCTGCCGTTGGTGAGCGAGAAAGTGAACTTGCCGCCGGAGCCCGACGCGGCCGCCTCATGGACGACCTTGAAGTCGTAGGTTGCCGAGCCGACGTAGGACGAGCCGACCGAGAGGATGTCGGCCGCGGGAAAGCCGGCGGGATTCGGCTGCGCGTAGAGCATCTGGTCGACCGAGCCCGCGCGGGAGAGACGATAGCGGGCGGTGACGACGGCATCGAGACTTCCGAGGTCGGATGTGGGGACGTCGAGATAGACCGTGGAAGCCGAAGATGAACCAGCCAGCGAACCGAGGACCGAAACCGCGAGGACCAGCTTCGACATGAAGTTCATGAATCACCAAATCGAGGGGACTCGGGCCCGAGCGACGGGTCGGAATCGACCACGTTGGGGAGTTCGGGCCGCTGGAGAAATCTAGGTCCGCGGCATCGCCCGGTCCATGGAGGGCGAGTGCAATGATGCGTGGAATCGACGCACTGATCCCTCCACCGCGCACCGCCGGGGATTCGCGGCGACATCGATCGACGTCGAGGCGATTCTCGACCGATTCGAGTCCCGCTGCCTCTTGACGATGCCGGCGGTTATGATACGCCGTTCATGTTTGTTTCGTCCTGCGCGGCGGCCCGCGCCGCGCCGCGTCTCGATCGTCCGCCGAACCCTCGGAGCCCCTGCCCGATGTCGAACTCTCCCGTCACTCATCGCTTCTCATTCGGTCCCTGGAACATCAGCACGGGCGCCGATCCGTTCGGGCCGCCGGTTCGCAAGGAGATGGAGTACGCCAAGAAGCTCGCCGCGTACAAGAAACTCGGTTTCGATGCGGTCCAGTTCCACGACGACGACATCGTCGCGGCCGACCTCGATTGGGAGGCGACCAAGCGCGGCGTCGCCGAGGTCAAGAAGATCCTCGACGGCGAAGGGCTCTTCGTCGAGATCGTGGCTCCTCGCCTCTGGGAAGACGCTCGAACGATCGACGGCGCCTTCACGTCGAACGATCCCAACGACCGACGCTACGCGCTCGACCGCAGCAAGCGCGCGGTCGACATCGCCCGCGAAGTCGGTTGCCGCAACTACGTGCTCTGGCTCGCTCGCGAGGGCTCGTACATCCGCGAAGCCAAGGACGCTCGTACCGCGGTCGGGCGGATCGTCGACGCCTGGAACGCCATCCTCGAACACGATCCGGAGATCCGCGTTCTCGGCGAGGCCAAGCCGAACGAGCCGATGGACCAGGCCTACCTCCCCACCGTCGGTCACATGATCGGCGCGGCGTACAAGACGGTCGACCCCAGCCGGTCGGGCGTGCTGATCGAGTCGGCCCACTCGATCCTCGCCGGGCTCGATCCGGCCGACGACATGGCGTACGCGCTCTATCACGAGAAGCTCTGGAGCGTCCATCTCAACGACCAGAACGGCCTGAAGTACGACCAGGACAAGGTCTTCGGTTCGGTCGACCTCCGGCGCGCGTTCAATCAGGTCTACGTTCTCGAGCAGTCGGGCTACGGCCGCAACGGCGAGTGCGTCGGCCTCGACGTCAAGGCGATGCGGACGACGACCTTCGAGGAGAGCACCTACCACCTCGCGCACTCGAAGACGATGTTCCTTCGACTCGTCGAGATCGTCCGCTCGCTCGACCACGCCAAGGTCGACGCGCTCCGACAAGCTCGGCAGTACGAGCAGCTCGAGATGTTGATCCTCAACGCCCTCACCGGTCGCTCCTGAGCGACGCGCATCTCCTCGGCCGACCGCCATCCATCGGTCGGCCGAGGAGTCTGGACGCTCGTCAACGATAGCGGAGATAGCGAGCCCGGACGCGGTTGAATTCGGCGAGCTCCTTCTCCCAGGTCGACCGGATCGCGGCAACGCCGAGCCCCGAGAGCAGCGCATCGTAGGCGTCGCGGTCGGCGAGCATCCGAAGGAACCCTTCGGGCTTCCATTCGGCCGGGTAGAGCTTGCGCAGTGTGACGGCGAGCGCGATTCCGACGTCGATCGGATCGACCTTCGATCGATCCGTGATCAAGATCTGCACACCTCCGCATTTCTTGCCGGCGAACTGCCGCTCGGTCGGAGTGAACTCGATCGGGACGAACCGGATTCCCGGGAGTCGTTCGGAGTTGAGCGCTCGAGCCCAAGCTCGCGGGTCGATGTACGGTGCGCCGACGCGTTCGAACGGAGTGTCGGTGCCGCGGCCGGTGGCGAGATTCGAGGCTTCCAGCAGTCCGACGCCGGGGTAGAGGATCGCCTGGTTCAGACTCCGCATGTTGGGCGATGGGTTGGTCCAGAGCAGACCGACGGCGTCGTAGAGCCGGTCGCGGGTCCAGCCTTCACAGGGGACGACGGTGAGGTCGGCGTGGATCGAGCGCTCGGCATTGAACATCGTCGCCAGCTCGCCGACCGTCATCCCGTGCCGCACGGGCAACGCATGGAACGCGATGAACGACGCGAAGTCGGGGTCGCGGACCGGGCCCGCCGTGATCTCGCCCCCCACGGGATTCGGCCGGTCGAGAACGATCACGGGAATCCGGTTCTCCCGCGCGGCTTCGAGCACGAGTCCCATCGTGCTGATGTAGGTATAGAATCGCGTGCCGATATCCTGGATGTCGTAGACGATTGCGTCGACGTTCTCGAGCATCTCGCGCGTCGGCTTGCGCGTCTTGCCGTAGAGGCTGTAGACCGGGAGCCCGGTCGCTGCGTCCTTGCTGTCGGAGACCTCGGCGTCGAGCAAGCCGCGGATTCCGTGCTCGGGGCTCATGAGCGCGACGAGTCGGACGCCGGGCGCCTTGTGGAGGACGTCGATCGTCGACTCGCCGGTCCGGGCGCGACCGGTGTGATTGGTGACGAGCGCCACCCGCTTGTTCCGCAGCTCCCGGAAACGATGCTCGATGAGGACGTCGATTCCGCAGCGGACGTCGATCTCGGGGCGATTCGCCGCGGGAGTCGCCCCTGCGGAGGCCGCGGTCGCCGAAGCGACCGAGACGCGCGACCGAGGCGGTGCGTCGAGGATGCTCGAGGCGACGATCGTCGCCACCTCGGCTCGAAAGGCCGAGGGGTTCCCCTTGCCGTCGGGGTGGACGCGATTCGTGAGGATGACGACGAACGTGTCGGTCTCCGGGTCGACCCAGAGGCTCGTTCCGGTGAAGCCGGTGTGGCCGAAACTCGATGGCCCGAAGAGCGACCCGCGCGGGCCGCTGAACCCGGTGTCGAGGTCCCAGCCGAGCCCGCGCCGGCTGCCCGGGGGCGTGTCGCCGCCGTCGGTCATCAGCCGGACCGTGAGCGGTGCGAGCAGCGTGGAGCCCGCTGCGGTCTTGCCGTCGGCGAGGAGCATCGAAGCGTAGACCGCGAGGTCGTCGGCCGTGCTGAAGAGCCCGGCGTGGCCCGCGACTCCGCCGAGCGCTCGAGCGCGCGGGTCGTGGACCTCTCCACGAAGGGCGCGGCCCGCTTCCCGCTCCGTCGGAGCGAGCCGCATCGGGTCTCCACCCTTCTGCTGGTTCACCGGGCGGAAGTCGGTATCGGACATGCCGAGAGGTTGGAAGATCGCTTTTCGAGCGAAACTGTCGAGGCTCTCGCCCGCCAGCTTCTCGACGAGCCGACCAAGAATCTCGTAGTTGACGTCGGAGTAGAGGAAACGCTCACCCGGGCGACCGTCGAGAGGCAGGTCGGCCAGCTTCTTCCACGCGATCTCGGGGCCGTCGCGGTAGTCGGCCATGGGGTTGTCGGCCATCAATCCGGATCGATGCCGGAGCAGTTGCTCGATCGTGATCTCGCCCTTTCCGCGCGAGTCGAATTCGGGAAGGTGGGTCCTCAATCGGTCCTCGAGCCGGAGCATGCCGCGCTCGAGCAGGATCATCACCGAGGTCGCGGTTGCGATCGGCTTGGTGAGTGACGCCATATCGAAGATGGTGTTGCGCGTCATCGGTTCGGGCCGGGGTTCGAGCGCGCGATTGCCGTAGACCCTTGCGAGGGCGACCTTGCCGTGCCGTCCGACGATCACCACCGCTCCCGGGAAGCGCTTCGCGGCCAGCGAACGCGCTGCGGCGTCGTCGATGCGGGCGAGTCGGGCCGCGTCGAGACCCACCGACTCGGGTTTCGCTTCGGGCAGACCCGCGAACGCCCTCGCCGCCCGGACGGCGACGAGCGTCAAGAGGCATGCGATCGTCGCCCAACGCTTGCGCGTGAACCGTCCGTCACTCGATCCAAACATGAGGAGCGCTCTCCGCGAGGAAGGTTCAAGCCGAGGTCGACGATCCGAGCCGCGCGAGTGCCGAGGCCGCGCAGCCGGCGAAGAACACGGTGATCGACCCGATGCATGCGTACCAAGGCCAGGCGATGGGGGTCAAGAACTTGACCGACGTCACCACCGCCGCTCCCACGGCGAGACCGATGAGAGCGTGGGGCTGCTGCACGGAGGTCGTGAGGGTCCCGAGCAGAAAGAGACCGAGCACGATCCCGGTGATGAACGAGGCGATCGCCAGCGCATTGTTGACCACGTTGTCCTGGAGGAGGTAGGTCGCCGCGATCGCGGTGCCCATCTGGGCCAGGCCCCAGACGACGGTGAAGGCCTTCGAGAGTCGAAGCAGCGTCGCCTCGTCGGTCTCCGGTCGCAACGGGCGGTAGAGGTCGTTGATGGTCGCCGAGGCGGACGCATTCAGGGAGCTCGACAGTGTGCTCATCGCCGCCGAGAAGATCGCGGCGATCACCAGGCCGACCACGCCCGTCGGCAGGTACCGCGGGATGAACCATGTGAACTCGCCGTCCTTGGGCAATGCGACGCCGGGAGGGAACTCGCGGTAGAAGACGAAAAGCCCCACTCCGATGAGTAGGAAGAGCGCGAACTGTGCGAAGACGACGACGCCGCTGACGATCAGGGCCGTCGCCGCTTGTCGTTCGCCCCGCGCCGAGAGGTAGCGTTGAACCATGATCTGATCGGCGCCGTGAGTCGCCGTGTTGAGCACGGCGCCGCCGATCAGACCGGCCCAGAAGGTATAGGGCCGTGTGAGGTCGAAGCCGAAGTCGAAGAGTCGGAATTTCCCCGCCTCGGCTCCCGCCGCTACGAGTTCGCTCCACCCGCCCGGAAGCTCGCCGACCAAGACCACCAGCGCCGTGACCGCCCCGAGGTTGTAGATGAAGAATTGAATCACGTCGGTCCAGATCACCGCCTTCATCCCGCCGAGAAACGTGTAGACGATCGTCGTCGCGCCCATCGCGACGATCGAGATCGGCATCGACCAACCGGTCAGCTCTCGAAGCACCAGCGCAGCGAGATAGAGGCGCAGGCCGTCGCCGAGCGTTCGCGTGATCAGGAAGAGCACCGAAGCCGCAGTCTTCGTCAGGCCTCCGAACCGTTGATCGAGCACTTGATAGGCGGTGAAGATCTCGCCGCGAAAGTAGGCCGGCAAGAGCAGGGCCGAGACGATGATCCGCCCGACCATGTAGCCGATGGCGAGCTGCAGGTAAGTGAAATCGCCTTTGAAGGCGATCGCCGGCACGCTCAGAAAGGTGGCCGTACTGGTCTCCGTGGCCACGATCGACACCATCACGGCCCAGGTCGGGATGTCGGATTCGCCGAGGAAGTAGCCCTTGAGACCGGTCGCCCCGCGGCCGAGACGGACGCCGAGCCAGGTACAGCCGAGGACGTAGCCGATCAGGATCACGAAGTCGATCGTGGACATGACGCTTCTTTCGGCGAGGCGGGATGATGACGGGATCGACCCGTGTCGCGATCCCGGAGCACGCGAAAACGCCACTCTACCGCTCGGCACTCGCGGTCGCCAGCGATGCGAAGGGCGATCGTTGGAGTCGACGGGGGCGACTTCATCGAACCCTCACCTCTTCCCGTGGACGCGCGAGGCAATTACAATCACCGTAGTCATGCATGCCGCCCCCGCCCGCGGTTCGCTCGCCGCAGAACATCTCGAGTGAAGCTCATGAGGTCTCGCAGGGTCGAGAACGATCCGAATTCGAGCTCGCGCGAGGTGAGTCGTCGCGGGATGCTCGGTTTGGGATCGTCTGCGCCCGCAGCGCCTCGCCCGAGCGTCTCGAATGCCGGCGGATCGTATCAACTCCTCAAGGCGGTTCGTCCCGCCATGGGTGGTTGGTTCGAGGTCCGCCTCCCGCACTTCCTCCCCGGGGCCGCCGATCTTGCGACCCGAGCACTCGACGCGATCGAGGTCCTGGAGAGCCGGTTGACGGTCTATCGCGACGACTCGGAGGTCGCCTACCTGAACTCGAACGCCGCGAGAGGCCCGGTCGAGGTCGCTCCCGACCTGTTCGAGCTCCTTCAGACTGCGATCGCGATCCACCGCGAAACGGCAGGGGCCTACGACGTGACCACCGGGGCACTCTCGACCGCCTGGGGATTCACTCGCGGACCCAAACGCGTCCCCTCCGATCGCGAGCGGCTCGATGCACTCGCCCGAACCGGGTCGAACAAGCTCCTCCTCGACCCCGAACGGAAGACGGTCGCCTTCGACATCGATGGACTCTCGATCAATCTGGGCAGCATCGGTAAAGGGCACGCGGTCGACGTCGCGACGCGAGTCGTCCGCGACTATTGGCTGCCGACGGCGGCTCTGATCCACGGGGGACGGTCGAGTCTGTTCGCGCTCGGTTCGCCGCCCGACATCCTGTCGAGCGCCTGGGATCTCTCAGTCCACCATCCCCTCGATCCGGCCGCGACACTCGGCACGCTTCACCTCCGCGATCGTGCCATGGGCACGTCGGGCGCGACGTTCCAGAGCTTCGACGAAGCGGGGCGCCTCTACGGCCACATCATCGATCCGCGAACGGGCGAGCCCCCGACCTCCGGCCCGCTCAGCGTATCGGTCCTCGCTCCGACCGCCGCCGAAGCCGACGCACTCTCGACCGCCTTCTTCTTGATCGGCCCGGATCGAGCCGCACAGATCCTCGCGAGACGCCGCGATATGGGGGCGCTCTTCGTCCTGCCCGCGGAGAGCGCGGGCGGCCCACTTCGCGTGGCGACCATCGGGCTCACCGCTCGCGATTACACTCCGCCGTCTCGATCCGCTGCGATCGAAGTCGTTTCCCTCGACCGTTCGCCCGGATCTCGCGACCGTTCGAACCCCCGTTGAAAAGGAGCTTCCCCTGGCTGCCGCTCGACGCTACTACCCCGGATTCTTCGGCGCCCTCTTCCTCGTGATGCTCCGCCTGTCCATCGGCTGGCACTTCGCGACCGAGGGCGTATACAAGATCATGTCGACCCCCGAAGGCAAGAATTCCGTGCTCGCGCGGATCTTCCCGATCACCGAGGGACCGACATTCACCTCCGAGGAATATCTCCGCGCCAGCACCGGGCCGTTCGCCGAGCACTTCCGGGCGATGGTTCCCGACGTCGAGAGCCGAGACAAGCTCAATCCGACTCGGCTCAAAGAAGACTGGTCGGCGGAGCTCGGTCGGATCACGGCGCACTACGGCTTCGACGAGGCCCAGACAGCCAAGGCGAAGGAAGCACTCGCCGCGAAGGAAATCCTGGTCGACGACTACTTCGCCGCCTACGAGAATCAGCAAAAGATCAAGAAGTACTTCGATGATCTTGCGGCAATCGCCGCCGTCGATCGCGACCCCGACGCGATGTCGTACGAACGCGAACGGGTCAACGACGCGCGCCGCTCCACCGACTACGATCGCCGCGGTCTGATCAAGCCGATCGTGGGTTGGGAGAAAGATCTCGCGACCGCCTGGGTGGGCCTGGCAACTCCGGAGCAAGCCGATCGGGCAGGCGTCTATGCGCCTCCGCTCGACGACCTGGCCAAGATCGACCGAATGACGATGTACGGCACTACCGCCGTCGGCTTCGGTCTGCTGCTCGGCTTCCTGACTCCGATCGCAGCACTCGGCGGAGCCGCGTTCCTCACGCTCATCTACCTCAGCATGCCTCCATTCCCCGGCCTGCCGCTCGGCCCGCGTTCCGAAGGGCATTACGTCTTCGTGAACAAGAACCTCATCGAACTCGTCGCCTGCCTCGCGCTCGCGGCGACACCGAGCGGTCTCTGGTTCGGCATCGACGCGTTCCTCTTCGGCTGGATCGACCGCATCGGCAAGCGCAGAGCCGCAGCTGATGCGTCGAGCGAGACCGAGACCGAGGAAGCACCGCGCGCGTCTCGACGTTCGAAGAGATCTCGCTGATTCGATGGATGGGCCGAACGACTTCGGCCTCGCGTCGTCCGCCCGACCGCATCACTCCCCCCGAAGCCTCGCGCCGCACCGCACGAGGAAATCCCATCCCTGATTCCGATACTCGCCCGAGGATCGACCGATGACGAATCTGACCCCCGAACAGCGTGCACTCGGACGCTCGAACTTCAACGAGGCGATCGGCTCCACCCGCCGCGACTTCCTCAAGGCGGCGGCCGCGGCCCCGATGCTCGGGGCGTTCTACTTCGGCTACGGTCAACTCGGAGGAGCGCCGGTCAAGGCCGCGATCATCGGTACCGGCAACGAAGGTTGCGGCGCGATGATCCACGACCACAACCGCGACTACGTCGACTACATCGGCTACTGCGACATCCGACCCTACAATCAGAAGCGCGCCGTCAAGGAATTCACGAATCACAAGCAGTACACGCCGGCCGACGTCCAGAAGCTCCGCAAGTATGCCGACGTCAAGGAGATGCTCGCCGACAAAGACGTCGAGATGGTCGTCATCGCCCTGCCCCTCTGGCTCCACGCCCCGGTGGCGATCGAGGCGATGAAGGCGGGCAAGCACGTCTTCTGCGAAAAGCTCATGGCCCATAACATCTCCGAATGCAAGGAGATGATCAAGGTCGCACACGACACCAATCGCCTCCTCGCAATCGGCCACCAGCGGCACTATTCGGTGCTCTACGACAACGCGAACTACCTGCTCCAGCAGAATCAACTCGGCGAGATCCGCCACATTCGGGCGCTCTGGCACCGCAACAACGCGCGGCCCCAGATCGAGAAGGACAAGAGCGGCAACTACGTCTACGAATCCGACGGCTCGCCGCGTTACGTCCGCGACAAGGCCGGCAACATTCAATATCAAGATAGCTGGAAGCCGCCGATTCCGGCCGAAGACGCGGGGATCGACTACGCGAAGCACGGCTACAAGAGCCTCGAGGAGCTCGTCCGCTGGCGGCTCTTCAACCGCACCGGCGCCGGCCTCATGGCCGAACTCGGATCGCACCAACTCGACGCGTGCTCGATCTTCCTCGGCAAGAAGCACCCGCTGGCCGTCACCGGCGTGGGCGGAACTTTCTTCTACACCGACCATCGCGAAGTCGACGACCACGTCTTCGTGTCGTTCGAGTTCCCAGGCAAGACCTACGATCCGAAGGTCAAGCGCGACAACGGCGACCACGTCGTCGTGACCTATTCGTCGATCAATACCAACGCGTTCGAGAATTACGGGGAGACCGTCTACGGCACGCGCGGAACGATGATCGTCGAGGGTGAGAAGGAGATCCTGCTCTATCCCGAGGCCGGTCTTGCCGCCACGTCGCGGTCGACCGCGATCTCGGTCGAGACCAAGGCGAGCGGCAAGCCGGTCATCGAGGTCAGCCCGAGCACCGCCGCGGCCCCCACCGCCGCGGCTTCCTTGGGCGGTCTCGCGGTCGCCGACCCCTCACGCGGTTATCGTGAGGAACTGGAGCACTTCGCCTACTGCATCCGCAATTCCGACAAGAACAACTACCACGCGCAGACCGATCCCAAACTGATCCCGCGCTGCCGAGGCGAGGTCGCCCTCGCCGACGCAGTGATCGCTCTCACGAGCAACATCGCGATGCGTGAGAAGCGTCGGATCGAGTTCGAGGAATCCTGGTTCGACTGGAAGTCGCCCGAGGTTCCTGAATCCAAGTCCGGAAGCGCCGTGGCGAAGAGCTGAGGTCGGACTCGAGCTCGATCCCGGACGATCCTCGACGGGAACGTCTCCGTTTGCGACGGCGACGTTCCCGTCGTCATTTCGAACAAACGCGCGGGAACGAGACGAGGGCTCGACTCTGTTTCTTTCTCGATTGCCATGTGCGAGCCGAATCGGCTCGAATCGCGCGGATGCGAAATCGGCGCGACACCCGGGACGGTGGCGGTAGGCGACGACCCCGAAGCCCACCGGCTCGCCCGCCCGGATGCTCGGAGCATCGCGCCGGGGGCGGATGTCCGATGGCTCGAAATTATCGGCGTGATTCTGCAAGATCAAGAAAATTCTCGAGTTTCTCGCAGAACTTTCGCGGCATGCGGATTCGATCGGGCGAGCGGAGGTCGGCAGTGCTTGGCGACTCCGCCGCAGGAGCATCTGATTCACGGCTTGCGGACCGATCTGATATGATCGTCGTCCGGTGATGATGATGAAGCCGAGGAGCGACGCCTCCATGAATCGCTCGAGACCGGATCCCCAACGATACGACGTCGTGGTCGTCGGCGCGGGACACGCCGGGATCGAGGCCGCGCTCGCATCGGCCCGCATCGGCCTGCGCACAGCGCTCCTGACGATCAATTGCGACGGCATTGGTCAGATGAGCTGCAATCCGGCGATCGGCGGGGTCGCCAAAGGGCAAATCGTTCGGGAGGTCGACGCGCTCGGCGGCGCGATGGGATTGATCACCGACGCCACGGCCCTCCAGTTTCGGCTCTTGAACCGCGGCAAGGGGCCGGCGATGCATTCGCCCCGCGCCCAATGCGACAAAAAGGCGTATCAGGCCCTCGCCAAGCTCACGGTCGAGTCGCAGCCGGGTCTGACAGTCCGGCAAGAGATGGCCGAAGCGATCACTTCGGAGAATGGACGAGTCTCGGGCGTGCTATGCCGCGGTGGCGTGGTCTACCACGCACGTGCGGTCGTATTGACGACCGGCACGTTCCTGCAAGCCCTGATGCACACCGGAGAGGTGAAGACTCAGGGCGGGCGAGCGGGCGACGTCTCGGCCGAGGGGATGTCGGGGAGTCTTCGCTCTCTCGGCTTCGAACTCCAGCGTTTCAAGACGGGGACCCCGCCCCGGCTCAACGGCCGCACGATCGACTTCTCTGCACTCGAGGCCCAGCCCGGCGACGTCGAACCGGTCCCGTTCTCGTTCCTGACGACACGGATCACTCAGACTCAGCTCCCCTGCCACATCACCACGACGACGGCGGCGGTCCACGAGATCATCCGGGCCAACCTCCATCGCGCACCGATGTATTCCGGCCAGATCAGCAGCACGGGGCCGCGCTATTGCCCCTCGATCGAGGACAAGGTCGTGCGATTCGCCGATCGCGATGCGCACCAGATCTTCCTCGAGCCCGAGGGGCGACACACCATGGAATACTACTGCAACGGGATCTCGACGAGCCTTCCACGCGACGTTCAAGAGGAGATCATCGGGCTGATCCCCGGCCTCGAGCAAGCGGAGATCATGCGGTTCGGATACGCGGTCGAGTACGACTTCTCGCCGCCGACGCAGCTGCACCCGACTCTGGAGTCGAAGCCGCTGCCGGGACTCTTCCTCGCCGGACAGATCAACGGGACGACCGGCTATGAGGAAGCGGCTGCGCAAGGACTCGTCGCCGGGATCAATGCCGCGCTCGCCGTGAAGGGGGAGGCTCCGTTCCTCCCCGATCGCTCGCAGTCCTACATCGGCGTCTTGATCGACGACCTGGTCACGCGCGGCGTCGACGAGCCTTATCGGATGTTCACGAGTCGCGCCGAGTATCGGCTCCTCCTCCGGAGCGACAACGCCGACCTCCGCTTGACCGAGAGCGGAATCGCCGTGGGACTTGTCGACGAAGCGCGCCGGCGACGGTTCGAGGCACGTCGAGAGGCGATCGAATCGCTCCGCAACGAACTTCGTTCGACGCGAGTCGAGGGGATCACTCTCGAGCAGATCTTGCGACGTCCTCCCACGACCTGGGACGAATTGGTCGAGCTGGCCCCGCGCCTGGCGACGATCACCGACGATGAATCGGCAATCGAGCAGGTGACGATCGAGGCAAAGTACGGAGGCTACATCTCTCGGCAGGCGGACCAGGTCGAACGCTTCCGACGACTCGAGGACAAGCCGATTCCCGTCAATCTCGACTATCGGTCGATCCCCCAGCTCCGAGCCGAAGCGCGTGAGAAGTTCGAGACGGTTCGGCCGCGTTCGCTCGGCCAGGCCGGTCGGATCAGCGGGATCAACCCGGCCGACGTCGCGACGTTGCTCATCCACTTGAAGCGATCGGGGCCCTCGGCTCCGGTCGAGAAGGAGGTTGGTTGAGATGGGACGGACCGAAGACGACTTCGACTCCGGCGACTCCAAACATGAGCACTCGACCGTATTCGCACGAGCTCTCATAGGAGTGGCCTTGCTCTCGGCATTCGTCGCCTTCATGGTGTTGCGAGGAGCGAGCGCACAGGACCCGGCCGCGACACCGACGGCAGTCGACGCGCCTCAACTCTCCGAGCTCCCCGCCCGCGTCGCCGCAAAGGCGCGGTCGGCGCATATCTCGATCCAAGACGCTCTCCTTCGCCCGTTCTCCTTCGAGTTCCGGAAGCCGACGCCGCTCGACGAGGTCGCCCGTCGCCTTGCCGCGTCTCTCGGTTCCAAGGTCGTTCTCGACCGAGCCGCGCTCGAGCGGAGCGGTGTGAAGGGGAATTCCACCGTGGAACTCGAACTCGACGGCGTCCGACTCGCAACCGGCCTCCGGCTCCTGCTCGACCAGGTTGAACTGACCTACAGGATCGTCCCCGAAGACGACTTGCTCGTGATCACCGACCGAGTGGGATCCGACGATCCGATCGACCGCATCGCCTCGGACCTCTCGGCGCTCCACGAAGAGGTTCACGCGCTGCAGGCGTCCGTGAACGAGATCCTCGACATCCTCGATCCGTTGCCGGCGGAGGGCGACGCCGAGGTTCGCAAGCCGACTCTCGAGGACGGCGAACCCGCGGCCCCAACGCCGAAACCGAAGGGCCGAGACGCGATTCCGCGTGAGAAGGCTCGTCCGGGGCTCTGATTGCTGCTTGAATGATCTCCCGAAACAGCAGAGGAATCCGCTGATGAGACTTGGACCCAAGCGGCAAGCCGATCAGGCCGACCGACCTCCGGCCGTGGGCCCCGGGGTCCGTCGCTCGGAGGCACGTCCGGCCGCGGTCCGATCGCCCTGGGCCTGGCTCCTCGACCCGCGTTCCGCGGTCTTGTTGACGCTCGGGTCGTTGATCGTCATCGGAGGGTGCCGACGGCTCTTGATCGGTCTCGCTTCGCGTCGCGCGGTCGATGCGATCCAGGGCGAATCGCCGACAGCCGAGGAGGTTGCCGCCGCCGCACGATTTGGTCGCGACGGATTGATCGACCTCTTTCGCCTCCTGGAGACGGCCGAATCGAACGAAGTTCGTCTCGCCGCCGGCCGCGCGCTGGTGGAACTCTGGGGCGAAGACGATCTGATCGCCGAAGAGGAGAAGGCCCTCATCCGCCGCGGGGCGATCATCGACTGGGTCGGACGTCGTCGCTACCCCGCCGCGCTCGCCGAGCCGATCGAACTCGGCGTGTCGTTTCGCGTGCCGTTCCTCTCGAACGACCCGAAGCTACGGGTTCGAGCCTCCAACGTCGAATGGTCATACAAGATCATGGGAACCTATCGCGCGAGCCTCGAGATCGAGTCGGCTCCGCGACCGATCGATGTCGGAGGCACGGTTCGATTCACCCTCGATCCCCGCGACTTCGACGGCCGTGGACCGCATCGACTCGTGCTCCAGGCCCGCGTGCGCACCGCGGACTTGAAGGAGAGTTGGGAATTCGAGATGCCGCACCTGGCGTTCTCGTTCGAGCTGGATCCGACGCTGGTCCTCGACGCGATTCTCGCGGGAGACGACGAGGACCGTGCTCGAATCATGTCGGAGGGCGTGCGATTCGTCTCGGCGGACGATGCCGGTGCCCCCGCGTTCGTGCCGCTCGCCGGCGATCTCGTGCTCCGCAATCCGCCTCGACTTGCGGTCGCGGGCCCCCTGCCCTGCGACCTCGCTCACCGCGTCGAGATCGAGTTCGAGGGGGTGGGCGAAAGGGCTTCGTCGTCACGATTCGTGGTCGTCTCGAGCGGAGGCGAGGTGACGACCGACGGCGGAGAGGTGCGGTTCTCCGGGACGCCGAGCAACGTGGGGATCGACCGTCCGGGGTCGATCAGGATGCGTGCACATCTCCATCCCGATCCGGGGATCGCTTGGGCGACGCCGAACGTCCGCTCGCTCTGGCCTCGCTCGATCACGACCGAGTGGGTCGAAGCGACCGTCGTTCGCCGTTGATGGGCATCGGATTCATCGAGGCGCGGCTGGATCTCGCGCGATCGGGATGATCGGGAAGTTCGCGTCGTCGACGCGAAGGCGAACCGTCGCTCGGTCGGCGAGCGGCGGGTCGTCGGATCCTCGCTGTACCAATTGGTCGTATCGATTCGCGAGGACGGGCAGAGCTCGCGCGACGAAGCCTTGGAGCTCCGCGGTCGAGATCGTCCCGTCGCGGTCGAGATCGGCGTCCGCCGGAATATCGGATCCGGCAAAGGGATCGCGAGCGGGGCCGAGGTTCTCGGCTCTCATACCTCGAAGGACGACGTAGGAGAGGAGCCCGTGACCCAACTCGGAGACCTCGTTCGCGGCCTCACCGGCTCGCGCGGCGAAGAGGTACGACGTCCGTGCCTTGCGCGAGTCGACCGAGAGGTATCGCTTGATCAGTTCGACCTGAGGATCGCTCGCGATCGCCTCGGCCTGGCACGCGTCGACGATCACGAGTCGTTGAAGTGCCCCGAGCCGCGCGAGTTGGGTATAGATCGAGCCGTAGGGCAGGATCGCCTGCGGATTGGCCGCCGCTCGACCGTCGCCGGCCCGCGAGGCGACGAGCAACGGCGCGTCGGCCTGGAACGGGTAGTTCGGAAGCAGCAGACAGAACCGCTTCTCGAAGACGTCGGTATGTCCCGCCAGAAACACGACGACGGTATCCTGGGGCCGGTTCTTCACGGCGTCTCGGATGCGTCGACACTGTTCCTCGACGCTTCGCGCCGTGACCTCGCGATCGACCAGCAGCGCGCGGACGCCCGGCTCTCCGTCGGCGGAGACACCTCGGGAGTGGAGGAACTCGGAGAGCACTCGTGCGTCGTCGTCGGCGTATCGCAAGGCCTTGCGATCATATTCGCTGATACCGACTGCAAGGATGTGAAGTCGTGAAGGACTGTCGGGCCCAGCGAATGTCGTTGCGAGCGTTGCCGATCGTCCGTCGACTCGGTCGGGGCGTCCCGCGAGGACATGGAATCGGTTCTCCCCGCTGCGCAGCTTGACCGAGGTCGTCCAGCGCTTGGGATCGGCTGTGGGCTGGAAGTCGTCTCGCGTCGCGATCGGCACCCCTTGTTGGTAGAGCCGCACGTCCGGCAGGCCTGCCTCGCCGAGCGTGATCACGAGTTCGACGGTCTGGACCTTGGGGTCGGGTCGCCGCGACCACTCGAGCGAGATCGCGGGCGGATCGACCGGTTGCACGAGCGGTCGCGGGGGCACTGTGCCCGCGGCGAGTTCCGCGCCGAGGCCGGGGATGTAGAATCCCTTGTCGGCAAGTTGATCGAGCGAGCGAGACTCCTCGCCGAGCGTCCACCGAACCGCTTCGGCACCGTCGCGCGAGGCGTCGAAGAGCCCCCCAGGCGTGGTGCAGATCCACTCCACCGCGGGCCCCCCGGGCGCGGGGGTCTTGGGCGTGATCAGGTCGAGAGTGCCCAGGAGCTTTGAAGAGTCGAGCGACCAGAAGCGAATCCGGCCGTCGTCGGCGCCTGTGAGGACTCGGTCGGAGTTCGGCCAGACGTGCACGGTGTTGATGCGCTCGTCGTGGCTCGGGACGACGTCGAACCTCAGCGGCTGGTTGCGATCGAGAGCTTCATCGATCCGCCAGGCGCGGAGCGAGCGATCGTCCCCGACGGCGGCGAGGAATCGCCCCGACGGAGTCGTCTCCAGGCTTCGCAGAGCTCCGGCGAGCGTCCCCGCAAGCGGACGACCGAGCGAAGCGGTCTGGGGATCCCAAACGCGAACGCGTCCGCCCGAGGAACCGATCGCCAGTCGCTCCGAAGCTCCCGACGACGGGAACCAGGCGGCGGCGGTCGCCTCCAGATCGGTGCCGGCGGGGTCGTGTTCCGCGAGGTCGACCGACTGAGAGGGCTCGGCGGGAATCGATCCATCAGCCTCGGAGGTGTAGATCAGCGCACGCGTATCGACGAGAACAGCAAGCCGAGCGGCCTTCGCATCGAAAGCGAGGCCGTGCAGCGACAGCCCCTCGGGTCGACTCGAACCGAGGAGTTGCCGCCTGGAGAGGTCCCAGATCGCGACGGCCGGCGCTTGCCCCTCGCGCGTACCGCCGGCGAGTCGTCGACCGTCGGTCGAGAGCGCGAGCCGCTCGTAGACCAGGTTCGACCGACCGCCGCCGGCGCTTGGGGGCATCGGCAGAGGCTCGGGGTCGACTCGCGCGGTTCGAGCCTCGACGACGCGGAGACGACCGCCGCTCTCGACCGCCTCGCAGAGGACGAGTCGGTCGGCGTCGATGAAGAGCCCCGACGCCCAACGACCGGGAATCGTTCGAGCTCGCCCCTCGGCGGGCTCCCAGACGACCGCGACTCCGTCGGGCGCGGAGATGCGGATCAGGGCCCGGCCGTCGGGCGCGATCGAGATCGATCCGACACGCGCGCGGTTCGGCTCGACGGCGAAGCTGCGTATACCGTCGGCGAGAGACCAGCCGTGAAGACCGCCCGCGGCGTCGCCGGCCAGCAGCCGCGAGCCGTCGGGAGCGATCATCGCCGAAGTGATGCCCAACCGCGGAGGCGACACGAGTTCGAGCGGCTTCGGCGACGGGGTATCGAGCGGATAGACCGCGAGTCCACCGTCGATCGCATCATCCGCGAACAGGAGGAATCGGCCGTCGGAGGAGAGTTCGAGTCGCCCGCCCTCGTTGGGGAGCACGATTGCGTTGGGGCGATCGCCGATCGCGACGATTCGCCCACTGCGCCGGATCATCGCGCGATTCGCACCGTAGCGGATCCAAGTGACCCTGCCTGCGGGATCGTCCTTAGAGTCGACGACCGTCGCCTCGGCGACGTCGATCCGACCGGAGCGTCCGTGCTCGTCCGCCCAAGCGAGTTCGCGGGCATCGGGTGAGAATGCCAGAGCCGTTGCGCGAGCTTGGAGCCGTACCGTCCGCGCGACGCTGCCCTCGGGACGAATCAAGTGGATCGTCCCGTCGACGTCGGCGAGCGCGGAGGTGATGGTCGATCGTTTGGGAGCTGCGACCGCCACGACGATCGGCGCGGCGACGGGGCGTCGAGGCGCTCGGTCCGGATCGGAGGCGTCCCAGTAGAGCGCGCGTCCTTCGGCGAGATCGAGCGAGACCACGCCTCGACCGTCGGGCAGGAAGATCACAGTGTCGACCGGTCCGGGGTGCGGCGGCGGGCCGGACGCGACCGCCGCGTTGGTCTCGCGTCGCGACCAGAAGCGGACGCGCCCCAGGCCGTCGCCCGCGGCGAGGCGACGGCCGTCGTGGCTGAGCGCGAGCGATCGTACGCCGTCACCGAACCCCGAGACGACGCGGAGCACTGATCCGTCGGTCGTATTCCAGCACTTGACCGTCGAATCCATCGACGCCGTCGCCGCCCAGCGACCGTCCGCCGACACGACGATCTCGCGGACGCGGTCGGCGTGCCCGGTTTGGTTCACGATGTCGCCGTTGGGACGGACGCGAGCCTCGAAACGTGCTCCCCAGAGGGTCCAATCGGGGTCGACTCCGCCGACGGCCCGAAACCCGGAAGCGAGCAGCCGCTCGTTCGATCGAAGGTCGCCGAGCAAGGCAAGCAGCGTCGCGGGCCGGTCGGCCGTTCCCAGCGCATCTCCCACCGCTTCGAGGAACGCACTCGGTCGCCCGGGGATGCTCGACTCGGCAAGCGGCCGGTCACCGCCGGAGATCCACGCGGAAGTCCCCGGCCAACGAGCCAGAGCGTCGAGCAGCCTCTGGGGGGAACGAGTGGGGTCGGCCGGGAGTTTCAGCCCGGCTCCGCGACCAACGACCGAGGTGTCCAGCCAGCAGAGAATCGGATTCTCACCGCGATTCGGCAGGGCGTCGAGCGCGGCGTCGAGCGACCAGCCGGTGAGATCGAAGCCGGCAGAGCGGGCGTCGCCGGGGAGGAGATAGTCGCGTCCGCGGCTTCCGGGCGGAGCATCGGCCGACGCGGGCAACGACACCGCGTGGCCGGCGAAGTAGATCAGGACGAGGTCGCCCGGTTTCAGACGCGGAGGGAGCCATTGCTTCACGGCCCAGTCGAGGTTCTCCCGCGTCGGTGCGAAGCGGCGAGCCGAGCCGTCGACCCGCCCAGGGAGGAGGTTTCCACCGTCGACGATCGGCAGGATGTGGTCGGCGGGCCAGCCGAGATCGGTCTCGAGGCGTTGCTTCAACGCGAGGGCGTCGGAGACCGCCGAGCGATTCGTCGGGATGGCGGGATCCTCGTAGCGGTCGACGCCGATCACGATCGCCCAGCGCTCCATCGGCCGAGCCGCTTCGGGCGCGCGAGGCGGCTCGTCGGCGGCAGCGGACGACGAGAGCGTCGTCGACAGGAGGATCACGAGGATATCGGCGGCGGCGAGCCTGAGTGAGGCGAACGGCATGGCGTCTTCCCTCGACAATGGGTCCATGGGAAGCATACGACCGCGATGGCCCCGTGAGGACGCTCCCTCTTCGGAATCGTCCGAGAAGCCGGGTCGATCACTCGGCGACTGCGGCCGGCTTCATTCGAGGAGGGATCATGAGCACGATCCGAAAGCCGAGGTCCGCCGCACGTTCATCACGGCTCTCTCTGTCGCGATACGTCGAGATCGTGCGGTCGGAACCTTGTGCGAACGAGGATCCGCGAACGACGTACTCCTTGTCCTCGCGAGGACGGACCTCGGGATCGGAGGGTTGGATGATCCGCTTCTCGGTGTAGGGTAGAAACTCGTCCTGACACCACTCGCGAACATTCCCCGCCATGTCGACGATGCCCTGCCGCGTGCGATCCTGCGAGTAAGTCCCAGGCAACGAGATGGGGATCTTCGACCCTACATTCGACTCGGCTGAATCGATGTTGCACATCCCGGCCTCGGGCGGCGATGATCCCCAGGGATAGGCGGCATTGGCCGAAGCACGCGAGCGAGCGGCGAACTCCCATTCGGCCTCCGTGGGGAGTCTGCCGCCTAGCCAGTGGGCGAATTCGGTCGCCTCGAGCCGCGTGACGAAATTCACGGGGACGCGGGGGAGCTTGGCTTGGTCGCGGGCATCGAGATCCTTGTAGTACTCCACCCACTTCGTGGAGTGGGTCGAGGAGAGCACCTCGAGGAATTTCTCCATCTGTTGATTCGTGACCTCGGTCTCTCCAAGATAATAGTCCGAGAGCACGACCTGATGAATCGGACGATCGATCGGTGAATCGTTCGGCGGGGGCGTGATCAACCCGCCCATCGCGAACTCCCCGCCTTCGATCCGGACGACGCGCAAGCCGGGGAAGCGCTTGTGCTCGAGAATACGAGGAACTCCACCGATCCGGTCGTTGGGGTCCACGGGTGCAAAGTCGCTCGGCAAGTAGGCGCCTGCGTCGAAGTGAGTGAAACGACGCTGGGTGCGCGTGTCGAGGATCTCGCGCGGCCAGCCGGCGGGATCGAGCCCCGAGTCGGGATCCGCCTCGTAGCCGGGGAGCAGCGGAACGCGACGGACCACCTTCGGCTCGGATTTCGTCTCAGCCTTCGCCTCGGGCTCGACGGGACGAGTCACGACCGGACCGGCGCCGCTGCGCGGCGACCGCAAGACGGATCGCACATACCAAAGGCCGATGAAGGCGAGAGTGAGGATCACCGTCGACACGGCGAGAGCGAGCAGCAATCGCGGAGTCGAGGCGAGGATGAACGGCTTCAGCCCCGCCGCAAGGGGGCGCTGGGGCGAGACCGCCGATTTCTTGCCCGGAGCGGACCCGCCGCGCGATTCCCAGAGCGAGGCGGACGGAAGCACGAGGGTCACGGCGAGGCCGGTCGACTCGACCGCGGCCATGAATTCGCCGAAGAGCTCGGAAGCCGTTTGCGGTCGCTTGTTCGGATCCTTCTCCAAGCAGCGCATGACGACCCGCTCGATCGCTGCCGGCACGCTCGCCTTGGGATTGCGCTTCGCGAACGGCGGCGGCTCCGCACAGAGATGCTGATAGATCAGACCCGGCTCGCTGAACGGTCGATAGCCGGTGAGAAACTCGTAGAGGATGATCCCGACGGAATAGATGTCGCTGCGTGCGTCGACCGCGTGGCCGCCGACCTGTTCGGGGCTTGCATAGTGGGGGGTGAACCTCGCACCTCCAGTCTGAGTGCGGTACTCGTCGGAGTCGGCGTGGTCGGTATTGAGGCTCTTGGCGATCCCGAAGTCGAGAACCTTGAGGAACTCCCTGCCCTCGGGGTAGCCGGCGAGCAGCATGAGATTCGAGGGCTTGAGGTCGCGGTGGATGATGTCCTTGGAGTGGACGAAGTCGAGCAATTCGCAGAGTTGTGCGAGGATCCGAGTCACCCAGTCGAGCGGGAGCGGCCGACCCGGGTCGAGCTTCTTCTCGATCGAGTGCCCCTCGAGCAACTCCATCTCGATGTACGCGAGATCGCTCCCGATCTGCGCGTCATGGACGAGGACGGCGTTGGGGTGGTGGAGCCCTGCCATGATCGTCGCTTCGCGGCGAAAGTCGGCACGGGTCTTGGGGTCGAACGCAATCTGTGGGCGGATGAGCTTGAGTGCTCGGGAGACGCCGAGCACCTTGTGCTTGACCTTCCAGACCGTGCCCATTCCTCCGCTGCCGATCTGCCATTCGACGAGATAGCGGTCGAAGAGGACCTGTCCGGGAGCAACCTCCTCGGCAGGCGGCATCGCCATGACCGAAGAATGAGCATGCATCGCGGACGATCTGCGAGGGGGCTCGGGCGTCGTCTCGGACGGGCTCGGCAACGGGGTGGTTGCAGAGTCGGTCTGCGGTACGGGACGAACGAGGTCGAGGGTCTCTTGGTCGATGGAGGCGGTGGCGAGGGGATCGGTGGCGGGAGCGGCGGGTTCGGGCCGCGTCGGTTCCACTTTGTCGGATGGCCTCGGGACCGGCCGACTCGGCTCGGTCGGACCTTCCGAACCGAAGGAGAGAAGGGGCTCGCGCATCGTGCTCAGATCTTCTTGGCCCTCCGCCGGGTCGGGTTCGGACCGATGCGAGCTCGGGTCGCCCATCGATGATCGCCGCCTTCGTAGGGGGTCGTGGGCGAGCCGGCCCCACCTCGAGGCGCAGCACGGCCGGATCCTCCGCTTCGAGGATTCTAGCAGCGCTCTTCCGAAAAAGAACGAGGGTTCGATCGATCGACCGAACGAGATCACCGTCTGAGGACTTCGCCCCGGCGGCGGTCCGCGCGGACCGATCGATATTCGTCGCGCAGGAGTCGCACGGTCGCGGGCATGTCCACGAGCGTCGTCGGCTCGGTTCGCGTGAGACTGCGGTCGGAGAGATCGATCCAGCAACCCGGTTCGGAGTCGGGGCTAGCGAGGACTCGGGTCAGTTCGGGTGCGAATATCGAGGAGAACGCAGCGAGACCGTCGATCGCCAGGTGATTCGGATCGAGGAACGCGCGTTCGCCCCACTCGAGCCGGCGAGCGTCGACGATGCTGAGCTTGGGATGCTCAATGCCGCGCTCACGCACGAACCGTGTCCACGCCGCGGCGAACCCGGTCGACTCGATTCTCGCGGACAGTTCGGAGTGAAGCGGGGTCAGGAGCCAGACGACGCGGATCCCCGCCTGGTCGGCGAGTTTCAAGAATCGTTCGATGTACCTGTCCTGGAGCGCGGTGATCTCCCAGCGAGGGAAGTACTCGCGGTCGAGTCGCGCGATCGCGTCCGGCGAGATCTCGCCCGGCGGGTGAACTTGAGCCCCTCGATTCTCGAGATGATTGCGGAGCATGATCTCCGTCGGCCTCGACCAGTCGCTCGGCCCGGAGCCGGTTGCACGGTTCCGGACGAGTGTTCGGATCGATTGCCGATAGCGAAAGCTCGGAATGGCTCTCCTGGCGACGATCGATGCAAAGAACGCCGGGTCGCGCGCCGACCATGCGAGGTCGAGCGACTCACGGATGTCCAAGAGAAACGGATCGTTCTCGACGACGTGCCAGTGACTCAGCCGTTGGAGAACCGGAAAGAAATCGACGATCACCACGCGCGGTCGGGCACCCGACTCGAGGACTCGACGGAGCAAAAAGAACGAGTTTGCGGCCTGGGAACCGGAAAGGGCGAGATTGTAGCCTCGCGTCCCGGTCCCGATAGCCAATTCCCGCGGCGCGATCGAGTGCTTCGTCTGGCTGCTGCCGAGCGCAATCCAATCGCAGTCGCGCACCCAGTCGATCAGCCGCTCGGAGGTCACGCGCGCGAAGGTCTGGTCGGGTGCCGCGAGTCGATCGCGAGCCCCGGCGATCATCGTTTCGATCCCGCACACGAGAACGAGCGTGCCGAGAACGCCTCGCGGCAGACGAGCGAGCGACGCGATCAGACGGTGTCGGTAACTCATCGATCCGCTCCTCGGGCATCGCGAATCGCGATCCGCGATCGTTCGAGATCCTCCACCTCTCCCGGCGACGCTCCGCGCCGCAGTCCGCTCGGTAATCCCCAGCCACGAGCATCGAACGCGCCGGTCGGCGGTTCCGCGACCCACTCGCCGAGCGCCCGGCTCAGTGCGATGGCTCCGCCGACGTCGAGATGGATCGGATCGACGTGAAGGTCGTCGTCGCTGCAGGAATCGCGGGCGTCGAACACCTCCAGCCCTGGAAATTCTTGCGTGAGTCGGTCGATGAACCTCTCGTAGGACGTCTCGAGCCCGGCCGCACGTCGTCGCTCGTGGACCGAGGGGATGAAGGGCGGAAGGAGCAGGACGACGCGAGCACCGACCGACCTAGCCCGCCCGATCGATCGGCGAAGCGCCTCCGCCTGAACCGGATCGGGAGACCAGGCGGAAGGAAGGAGTTCGGCTCGAAAAGCACCCGGATCGAGTGGGGTCGTGCGTTTCGACATGAGCTGTGCGCCGCGGTTCGCGGTCCACTGACGCCGGAGGATCGGCAGAAGATAAGCCGAGTCGGGCAGGCGCGACCCGAGCGCGGCGATGATCGACTCGCGGATCTCGAAGCGCGCTCGCACCGAAGCGAAGATCCTCCCGACGAGGAGTTCGGCGACGAAGCGCGGATCTCGGCTCCTGATCGCCGGCACGTGCCATTGTTCGAGCCGCAAGAGTGCGGGCCAGAGTCGGACGGCGCACCGGGGCGATGCAGCGAGCAGATGCGGAACCGCCTCGAGAACGACGACACGCGGACGGGCTCCCGCGGCGAGAGCTCGATCGAGCAGGATCTCCGCCGCGAGGGCGTGCCCGACGTTCATCGCGAGGCTGTGAGTCCGCAGCCCCGTAGCGTCCTCGAGCTCGCTCGGTACCAGTCCGAACTTGGCCGCGCTGTCGCCGAAACAGAGCAGCTCGGCGTCGCGCGCCGTGGTCGACGCCGCCTGAGCGGTGCGTCGCCAGTCGTCCACCCACACCGTGGAGAAGTGGACGGGCTCGAGCCGATGGAGCCGCGACTCGATCGTCAAGATCAGTACGAGAGCGCCGAGCACTCCCCAGGGCAGTCGAGAGGCGAACCGCATCATGCGCATTGCGAGACGACCGATGTCTCGCCTCGGGAAGAGCAACCGGCCGCCGTCGAAGCGATGAGGTCGACGACCCGATCCCAGGAGAATTGCTCGTCGAGCGGGTGCGGCGGGGCGATCACGTCTTCGGCGGGCCGCCTCCGCTCGAAACAGCGATCGAGCGACGACGGGTCGAGCGGATCGAAGAAGGTGACGCCGGCCGGCTCAAACTCGATGAGGCTGCTGTTGCCCGCACACATGACGGAGACTCCGTGTCTGAGGGCGTCCAGGACGGGGAAACCGAAGCCCTCATAGAGCGATGGGTACGCCATCCAGCCGGCGGTGCGATAAAGCCGGCAGAGTTCCTTGTCGGACACCGCGCCGAGGAGTCGGAGCTTTCGACCTCCCCTCGAGCGACGAGTGCCGAGATCCGACTTGCTCGCGAGCCATCCCTTCGAGCCGACCCACCAGAGTTCGGCGTTCTCCGGGAGCACGGGGGAGTCGAAGAACCAGTCGGCGAGGAACGCGGCGTTCTTTCGCGGTTCAAGGGTCGCGACCATGATGCCGACCTCGGGCCGACGCGACACGGCGGAAGGATGGAGGTGCCGTTGGACGCAAAGGCTCGCCCCCGGGCGCCCGACCACGATCCGAGCGGGCGGGACATCGGTCAGGAGTTCGATGTCGGCCCGCGTGGCGTGCGAATCGGCGATCAAGGCGTCGGCGAGCAAGAGAGTGGACGCAGCGAGTCTCTGGAAGTCTCGGATCGTCGCAGCGACGTGAACCTCGGGCAGAAAGAGCGGAGTGAGGTCGTGGATGATCGAGATCTCGTGGTCGAATCGCCGGGTCGTGTTTCGCGTTCCCGAGCAAATCCCGACGGATCCCGCGGGCGGCGAGAGCTGCGACCTTGGGCTTCGTCCCACTGCGCGAGCCCATCGACCGAGATCCTGGTCGTGCGACCAGTCGAGCCGAGGAGACGGATGCAACTCCGACCGATCGAGATAGAGACGGAGCCGCGTGCGGGCCGCGAGTGCGATCGCGAGGCGAGCCGTGTACCGCCCGATACCTGTGAGACGGCTCGAAGTCAGAGGCGCGGCATCGAGATAGACCGGGGCGGTGAATCGAGCGGAAGACTCGCAGGAATTGCTCGACGACATGATTCCGGATCCCTCCTGAGCTCGCGACCATCCGACGGCTCGGACCCGCCGAATGATCGTCTTGATACACCCGATCACCGGATCGAGCAAGCTCATCCCACACACCGAGCAGCGTCCAGACGGCCGGTTCGGGCCGACTGCTCGATGGTTGTCGAGGGTTTTCGCGTTTGGGGGAATCGGATGAGTGGAAAAGGGTGTGCCGGTCGGGGGTGATGAACCGATAGAGATGGTCATCGGGAGTGGAGCGACCTCGCGGACGACGCCGGTCGCGCTTTCGCTCGAACTCCCACTGCTCTGTCGAATGTCGAGGATCATCGCCGATGGATCGGACCTCCCTCTCCGAACGCTCGCGAGTCTTGCCGCGCGGCGCTCTCACGCACCTGGTCGCTCTCGATCGACCCGGGATGTCGGGCCTGGCGGAGTTGCTCGTCGCCCCGGATCGAGCAGTGAGCGGATCGGTCGAGGAGGCGTCGGACGATCTCGCCGAGAGATTGAGAGTCCGCGGGATTCAGGTGCATCGCGGACATGGACCGACTTCGGTCCCGCACGAGACGAGTCGTCTGATCTATCCCGAGGGCATCTCGCGACTTCATCCCGAACGACTTCGCGCGGCTCGACTCGGAGCCGAGCAGTCGACGCTGGTCGACGCGATTCGCGAGGTCTCGACGGTCGGCGACTCGATCGTGGTGATCGGCCGTCGAGTCGCGCGGGTCGCGGCGACGATGATCGGATGGGTCCTGATCGAGAACGACTTGGATCCGACCTTGATCCTTGGTTCGGAGATCCCCGATCGACTCGGGCAGGGTCGCGCGGGCGTCGGACCTTTCTCGGTCCTCGACCTTCCTGATTCGCTTTGGAATGAAGGGGTCATCTCGGAACGGACGAAACTGGCGCTCGTGCTGGACGTCGGCGACGTGACCCCGTTGCAACGTCGCGGCCTCGCGGCGATGGCGGAAGCCCTTCCCTCGTCGGCGATTCTCCTGGGGTCGAGCCGAGAGCCGATCTTGCGGGAGATGGCCGAGTCGACCTCGGCGCGCGTCGAACGCGTCTCGATCGACGATCAGCCGACGAGCGATTGGTGGGGAGCCGACCTCCGAGAACGCGACGGTCGATACCGCTTCCGCACCTTCCATGAGGGAAGATTCCGTCTGGAAGTCGGATTGAGCTGTCACGGCCGCAGGTATGTCGAGGCGGCGCTCGCGGCGATCGCGGCATGCCATTTGCTCGAAATCGGGAGTCGGCCGATTCGGGAAGCTCTCGAAGAGTATTTGGGAGCGTCTCGCGCGTTCGACATGAAGGGCACCTACCGCGGCGTCACCATGATCGACGACGACGCGGTCGAGCCATCCGATGTCGCGGAAACGCTCGCACTTGCTAGAATGGTGTATGGTGGTCGTCGTCTCTGGGCCGTCTACGCTCCTCGTGAGTCCTCGCGGGTGCCGGTGGCCGGTTTCGAGTCGGCCGACCATGTGCTCTTCGTCGGCGCGGCTCCGGAGACGGCGGATCGCCCTTCGTTCGTCGACTCGTCTCCCTCGACTTCGAGGCGGGCACGAGTCGGCTACGCGGCCGATCGCGATGAGGCGGTGAGAGATCTCGACCGGCTGTTGGAGCCGGGCGACGTGCTGGTGACGCTGGGTACGAGCGACACGGGAACGATTGCCGATGCATTTATTCGACGCCTTCCGAGAGATCGTCGAGCTCGCTGAGCCGCTCGCCCCTCTGACTTGGTTCCGCCTGGGTGGTCCGGCGGCCTACTTTGGGCGTCCCACGAACATCGAGCAACTCGCCGGCCTGATCCGTCGCGCTCGCGAGTCGGGGCTCCCCTTCAAGATCCTCAGCGGCGGATCGAACATCCTGGTGCCGGACGCGGGATTCGACGGTTTGGTGATCCATCTCGAGAGTCCGGCCTTCGCCGATCTCTCGATCGAGGAAAACTGCGTCGTCGCGGGCGCTGCCGTCCCGCTCACGGCGTTGATCTCGCAGTCGGCTCGCGCGGGACTAGGCGGGCTCGAGGTCCTCACCGGAATCCCCGGCACCGTCGGGGGAGCGTTGCGGGGGAACTCCGGAGGCCGACAAGGATCGATCGGGAACTTCGTCCGCCGAGCGACCGTCCTCGACGACGCCGGAGAGGTCCAGGTCCGCGAGCGCGACGAGATCAGCTTCGGTTATCGTTGCTCGAACCTCGTCGACCCCGTGATCCTCTCCGCCGAATTCGAACTCGTCCCCGAGGCTCCCGAGAATGTCGTCAAGCGGATGCGCAGGGTCTGGATCATCAAGAAGGAGAACCAGCCGTACGGGCACCAGTCGTCGGGCTGCATCTTCAAGAATCCGGTGCCCGACATCTCGGCGGGCTCGTTGATCGAGCAAGCCGGTCTCAAGGGCTACCGCGTGGGAGGTGCGGAGGTCTGCGATCGCCACGCGAACTACATCATCGCGCAACCCGGCGCGACCTCGAACGACGTCTTGGCCCTGATCGACCAAGTTCGCGATCGGATCTCGCGCGAATTCCATTACGAGCTCGAGCTGCAGATCGACGTGTGGTGATCGACAGATCCCTTCGTCCGATCGCCCGTCGTCCCTGTCGCTTCGTCGTTCCCCCAGCCTCGACCGGATCGAACGGGCATGGCCGACGTACATCCCGCCGATGACGCACCGACGCTGGAGTCCGCCCCCCGGCGCTTCGGCCGATCGTCGTCCGCTTCCGCTTCCTCGAGTCCCGCCCCGCGTAGGTTCGCGAGCTCGAGGTCCGCGCGCGTCGTCGTCGCACTTGCGATCCTCGCGGCGATTCTCCTCGTCGGTGGTCGGACCGTGCTCGACGGCGTGATCGCCTGGATCCGCACGCGTCCGACTCATACGTTCGACCTCGATCGCGTCGAGTTCATCGAGCCGGTGCCGGCCTGGATCTCGGGAGGTCGTGCGCGGCTGCTCGCCGGCCTCGAGCCGTTCGCAAAGACGCCGCGATCGATTCACGACCTCCCTCTGGCCGCGATCCATGCGGAACTGAGCAAGGATCCATGGGTCCTCCAGGTCGATCGGATCGAATCGAGCTTTCCAAACCGGCTGACGATCCGTCTTGCCTACAGGCGGCCGGTCATCCGCGTCGATCGCGATGCGAAACGCCCGATCATGCTCGACGCGGAAGGCGTCGTCCTTCCCGAAGAGGTCGACACGTCGGCGACCGGTCCGTTGGTCACGCTGTTCCTCGAAAGGATCCCGACCGAACTCGTCGCGGGTGTCGCATGGCCGAACGAGAATGGAGACGCCGAGATGATCCGAGACGTCTCCTCACTCTCGGGTTTCCTGCTCGACAAGATGCGAGCCGAACCGAAGGTCCTGCCCTCCGCCAAGGGGATCTCGATCTACCCGCGAGGCGACAAGATCTGGGTCGAACTCACGCCCGACAACTTTCTCTACTGGGGCTCGGCGAGCGATTCCGAAAGCGGCAAGGAGGCCTCGCGAGAGGAGAAGTGGAGTCTGCTTCGGCGTCACGTCGAGCAATCCGGACCGCTCGCACTGGTCGAGTCGCACTTCTATCGCCTCACGAAGGATCGCGTCGAGCTCGTCGTTCGCCCCAAGGGGCGCGGCTGATTCGACCGGCCGCTTGCTCCGGCCGCGGGCAGCTTCCATGATCGGTCGTTCGTGGAAACTCCGAGGGCCACGAGTTCTCGGCCCGATCCAAAGAAGGAGAACGACCATGTCCGACGTGAGGATGTTCGGCGCGACCGGCGACGGTCGAGCCGACGATTCCGCCGCGATCCAGCACGCCCTCGATCGTGCGACGGCCGGCTCGAATTCCCCCCTGGAGTCTTTCTCCTTCGCAAGACCATCGACGTCGACCTCTCTCGTGCGCGTCGATTCTCGATCGACGGCTCGGGCGGCACGGCAATCCTGCGGATGGAAGCCGCCGGCCCCGCGATCCGCATCGTCGGACGGCACGAGGGCACCGCCGATCCCGCGAGCATCCGCCCCATTCTCTGGGAGCGCGAGCGGATGCCTCGCGTCGCCGACATCGAGATCGTGGGCGGGAACGAACTCAGCGACGGAATCGAACTCCGCGGCACGATGATGGCGACGATCGCCGGCGTGCTCATCCGAAGATGCCGGTATGGAGTCCGACTGCTCGGCCGCAATCGCAACCTCCTGATCTCACATGCGCACATCTACGACTCGCAACCCCGAGGCATCGGCGTCTACTTCGACGGCGTGAATCACCACCAAGCGATCATCAGCGGGTCGCACATCAGCTACTGCCGCCACGCCGGGATCAAGGTCGAACGGAGCGAGGTCCGCAACCTCCAGATCACCGGTTGCGACATCGAGTACAACCACGACGTCGATCGGCCCGGGAGCGCGGATATCTGGATCGACGCCCGCGTCGGCACGGTGCGCGAGGTCACGATCGCCTCGAACACGATCCAAGCCAAGGAGTCGCCGGAAGGGTCGAACATCCGGATCGAGGGAGCCGACAGCCCGACGTCGCACAAGTCAGGCCTGGTCGCGATCACGGGAAACGTGATCCAGAGCCAAGCGGTCAATGTTCGACTCACCTCGTGCCGCGGAGTGACCCTCACCGGCAACACGTTCGCGACCGGCTTCGAGCGTTCGATCGTGCTCGACCGATGCCGGAACGTCGTGATCGACGCGAATTTCCTCGATCACAACCCCGACTACGAAGGTCGGCGAGTCGATGGAATCGTGATTCGGAGGTCGGCGGGGATCACCGTGTCGGGGATGGTCGTCGAAGCCGTCCGCGCGGGCGACGACACGAAAGGAGCGGCGGTCGAGGCGACCGACTCGGCGGAGCTGCTGTTCTCCGGGCTCCAGATTCTCGACCCGGCGGTTCGCGGGTTCGAGTTGGAGAACGTCGAGCATTGTCGGATCGTCGGTTCGACGATCATCGATCGTCGTCCTGAGAAGACGATGCTCGAGGCCGTACGCGCTCGTGGAAAGGGCGGGGTGAACGTGCTGGAAGGGTGCACGATCGGTCGAGGCAGACGCGCGGCGATCGACGCCGAACCGGGAGTCCTCCGGGTCGGGAGCGTGGCGGAAGCGTGAGATCGAGTCGACGACGCGCGGACGAGGCGCTCGCCCGCGCGTCGTGGATCGCTCGTCTCAGGCTTTCTTCGCCTTGACCTTGGTCTTGGGCGCGGCGGCCTTGGGGGCGGCCTTCTTCGCCTTCGGCTTGGCGGCGGCCTCGGCCGGTGCAGCGTCGGTCGACTTGGCCGCAGCCTTCGGCGCCTTCGTCTTGGGAGCCTTGGTCGTCTTCTCGGTGACCTTCGACGAAGCGGCGCCCGATCGAATCAATTCGATCGCATGCTTGCAGTCGTCGACCATCTTGTAGCCTTCGCCGGATGTGGCGATGATCTCGTTGTTGCCTGCACGAAGGCGCCAACGAAACTCACCCTTGACGTCGGCGTAAATCTGAAACTCGAGCATCGAGGCACCTCCTCAGGGGATGGACGCAATCGCCGGCGCGAGCCGTCGGGCGGATCGACGCGCGCACGCGGGGCCCTCGCAACGGAGGGCCGAGACTCTCACCGGGTTGGTGAACCGAGACGAGGCGCACTCGATCGACGTGATCGACGCCGTCGGACCGCGGCAGTTCGTCCCGACACGGACGCGACCGACCTCTTCTCGAAGTCGAACGAACGACCGATGACGACCACGACCGCTTGCTCACGGAATCATCCTCGCCCGCGATGGATGGGTCTCCTGATCACCGTTTAGCTCACCGAGGTGAATCATGTCAAGTGGTGCTTTGATCTTCGCAGCGAGATTCGTGGGATCCACCGCCTCGAGATCGCTCCGACCCTCGAGGTCGATGGGATTCGAAACGACCTCGCCCCGTCTCGCAGAGCTCGAAGGAGCACGGAGACGGGGCGAGGCGATCAGACGCGGTGCTTCGAACGAGGATCAGCCGAGCACGGGATTGAGCCCCATGTTCTTCCGCATCTCCGCGCGCTGCTTCTCATAATTCATGAGCAACTTTCGATCGCGGAAGTGTTGCCGCTCCTTCTTCTGCTGCGCTCGGATCACGAGGCGTCTCATCGCGCCCGAAGTGAGTTCGCCCTTGCCGCGGTAGCGTTCGCGGAGTCGCTTCGCGGGCTTCTCGCCGAACGCCTCGATGATCTCGTCCTCGAGAGAGACGAGGAACTGGCAGAGCCCCGGATCGCCCTGACGCGCGGAACGGCCGGCGAGCTGTCGGTCGATTCTGCGCGACTCGTGTCGCTCGGTGCCGATCACGTGGAGTCCGCCGAGTTGAGCCACCCCCTCGCCGAGCTTGATGTCGGTTCCGCGACCGGCCATGTTCGTCGCAACGGTCACCTTGCCCTGTCGGCCCGCCTGCGCGACGATCTGCGCTTCGATCTCTTGGTTCTTGGCATTGAGGATCTGGTGGTCGATCCCTTCCGCCTGGAGCAACTTGCTCAGCTTGATCGACTTCTCGATCGACCGGGTTCCGATCAACACCGGCGCACCGTCTCGGTGCCAGTCGACCACCTGCTTGGCGACCGCCTGGAACTTCTCGTCCTCGGTCGAGAAGATCCTGTCGGGCAACCACACGCGGCGGCAGATTCGATTCGTGGGCACCTTGAAGACGCCGACTTTGTAGATTCGACGCAGCTCCGCCGCGTCCGAGGCGGCGGTACCGGTCATGCCCGCGAGCTTCTTGTAGCGGAGGAAGAAGTCCTGCACGGTCACACGGGCGGCGGTGATCGTCTCGAGTGTGATCTCGAGTCGTTCTTTCGCCTGGATCGCCTGATGCAAGCCGTCCTGCCACTGACGACCGGGCATGGTTCGACCGGTGAACTCGTCGACGATCACGACCTCGCCGTCCTGGATGACGTAGTCGCGATTGTTCAAGTACGCGATTTGAGCACGGAGCGCGCGTTCGACGTATTCGTAGAGCCCATCGACCGTCAACATTCCGAACGCCGCACGACCTGCTACTGCCTGGACCTTGCGCCTTCCGGCGGCGTTGAGCTCCGCTTTGCGTTCGGCGGGATCGTACTTGAAGTGGGTCCCTCGGACCAAGGTGGCTGCGAGTTCATCGGCGCCGTAGTAGGCGGCCGACTCTTCTTGCGTCGGTTGATTGCTCGCACCAATGATCAGCGGAGTTCGCGCCTCGTCGATCAGGATGCTGTCCGCCTCGTCGACGATCGCGCAGAAGTGAGTCCGCTGCACCGGCTTCTGGGCTTCGCCGCTGGTGGCCTTGCCGAGGAACGCTTCCTCGAAGGTCTTTCGGCGGCCGTCGTGCCCCAGCGAGAGTCGTTTCAGCTCGTCGCGGAGGAAGTCGAATCCGAATTCCTTGCTGGTTCCATACGTGATGTCGCAGGCGTACGCCTTGCGACGTGCGTCATCCGTCTGCCCGGTCAGGATCACGCCCACGGAGAGACCGAGCATGTTGTAGACCGGGGTCATCCACTCGGCGTCGCGTGAGGCGAGGTAGTCGTTGACGGTGACGACATGCACCCCCTTGCCCTTCAGCGCGTTGAGATAGGTCGGCAAGGTCGCGACGAGCGTCTTTCCCTCGCCGGTCTCCATCTCCGCGATGCACTTCGAGTGGATCGCGGCGCCGCCCACGAGTTGGACGTCGTAGTGCCGCTGGCCGATCTTTCGCTTGGCCGCCTCCCGCACCAGGGCGAAGGCCTCGACGAGCATGGAGTTGAGCGAGTCGCCCTGGGCCGCCTTGAGCTTGAGGGCGTGGCTCCTCGCCTGGATCTGAGCGTCGCTCTCTGCTTCGAGCATCGGCTCCATCGCGTTGACCTGTTCGGCGAGCAGGGAGTAGCGACCGAGGCGGCCGCCGTGGGTCGGTCCCGCCATTCCCTTGATGCGATTCGCCCAGGTGGATCCCAATCGTCCGGACATGACCGAGTCCTCCCTCGCGCTGTCGAGCCCCGTGTGAGACGCTCATCGATGCAGTGCGTCGCGCGTGCGCGAGCCCGCCCCTTCAATGGGACCGCCGGACGCTCGAATATCCCGCGCGATCTCAGTTCGTGCCGCGCAACTCACGAATCAGCCCACCCAATCGAGCCGACGAGGGAACCGAGGCAATCCGGAGAGGAGCGAGGCGAGCCGCTCTCGGACGAATGTGCGACCGGCTCGGTCCACCATCCGGCTGCGGGCGGCAGAGGCCATTCGGTCGTACCGCGCGCGATCCGAGAGGACCACCTCGGCGCTCTGCAGGAAGTTCCCATGAAGGTCGGCCCAGAACGGCCGCGCTCGGAACGTCTCGACCCGCCGATCCGGATCGTGCGGCCAATGCGTCGGCTCGGGGGTCGACCTGGTGACGAATGCGACCGAGTCGTCGACGTAATCCGCCATGGCCGTATGGTCCGGAGCCAATCCCGGTCGCCCGCCTGCGAGCGCATGCATCAAGGGGAGACAGGCGCCCTCCCCGAAACTGTGATTGACGTAGTAGGTCGTCGCTCGAAGCAATCCGGCCATCTCGTGATCGTCGAGGTAGTCGGTGATGACGACGATCCGGCAGCGATGTTCGATTCCCAAGCTCTCGTAGAGCGACCGCAAGAGCGCGAGTTCGTGGCGCTCGCGCATCGGGTTCGTCACCAACTTGATCACGAGGGTGACGTCGGGGCGGTCGGAGAAGGCGAGGAGGAAGGCCGAGAGGATCTCTCCTGGATTCTTGCGCGGGTCGCCCACGTTGAAGATCGTGGTATAGACGAGTCCGCTCAGAATGAGATCCGTCTCCGGCAACACCGGGTCGACCTGAAGCCGTTCGGGAATCCGCATCATGCGAGCGACTCGGCGCTTCGCGCGCGTGATCATCTGCCGGGCGTCGTCGCTGAGCCAGCGCTTCACATGGCCGTTATAGGCCGACCTCAGCAGTCCAAACTGCTTGGCGGCGAAGCTCTCACCCGGTCGAGGAACGATCGCCTGCTTCAGCCGATAGAGATGTTGCAAGCGGCGCGTCCCGATCCAGGGCTCCAATCGGAGAGCGATCGAAGAGAAACGACCTTCCGGAGCATCGACGCCCGAATTCGACGCTCGTCGAATCGGCTCGATCCGGTTGTCGCCCCACACCGTCAGCCGTCCGCGGAACTCCCAGCGCCAGTTCGGATCCCAGTCGGGGAGTTCGAACTTCTCGGGCTCGATAGCAACCGGCACGACCGTGACGTTTCGCGCCGATGCGGCCTCGAGCGCGGCCGCCGTAAGGCCGCAAGGGGCAAGCACGGCGTCGGCCTTTGCGAGCACGCGCCGCCAGTTCTGGCGCGTGTCGTCGCCGAAGTCGCGGTCGGGGATCCTCGGGAACTCCCAGAACGGGTATACCAACGTCGGCACCAGCGGCGTGAGATGGATATCCTGCAACGGGTTGATCGCGAGATGAATCGGCTCGAACCCCTGCGATCGCAATTCGTCCGCCAGGAACGGCAAGCGGCTCTCGGGACGTTCGACAAGGCGGACGGGACCAATCTCCTCGAGCAGAGGCCGCAACGCCTCGTAGGCGAAAAAATAGGAATAGCCCGCCGATCCGAGCGAGGAGGCGATCCCACTGGCCCAGCCGGTCGTGCTCACCAGAAAGGCGAAACGGCGAGGAGAGGTTCGCGTTTGCGCCTCGATGGAAATCGTCGAGATTTGCGGCATCCGTTCCGCTCCACGAGTTTCCGAACTCGGCCCCGGTGGGTCAGTGCGGGGAAAGTAGCCCGAAGTCATGGTAACCGTCAATCGCGAGCCTGCGTCGGAGCGGCTTTCGACGCTTGCGGGGGGAAGGACTCGTCACGGGCGTCTAGGCGGTTCCAAGGTCTCGCTCAACGGACGACCGAATCGGGTCGTGCTCGCTCGGCGGCGGCATGGGGTGCGGTCACGTCGAGGGAGAGCGCCACACGCGTCAGGTTGATCGTGGGCTCAGAACGAGCGGTCGACGCCGGCTCGTCCGTCGAAGCCGCGAGATCGACCACCGTGAGTTCACTCAGGCCGGCGGGAAGGTAGAACGGTCCCGCCTCCACAGATTGCCGCTTCCGAGAAGTCAGAACCAGCCGCGCGAGCTCACTGCCGTTGGATCGGAGCGAGAGCACTCGCGGCTCCCCGAGAGTCCAACCCTCGACCTGGAAGCGAACCGTCTCCTCGCGCGGGGAGAAGACGACGATCTCTCCCGCGCTCTCCAGGTAAAGACGCTCCAAAGGAATGCGCGGATTGAAAGGGGCACGACGCCAACCTCGCTTGCGGATCCAGGTCAGACTGCTCGGAGGGGCGAGAGCGTCGCGGTCATACACGACTGCCGCATCGTCTCGATAGATCTCCGCCCCGCGGAGAACTCTCTCGCACTTGGGGATGCTCTCGGCAGCGACATGATCAGGAATGAGCGCGTTTGCGACGTGAAGGACCATGTAGCGGATGTCGTGCTCATGGAGCTGGAGCCACAGCCGCCCTCTCAATTCGTCGTCGGAAGCACCGAGGCAGTCGGTCGGAGTGACCGCGTTCAACGCACAGTCGCGGAGGAAGAGGTCGTCGAGGACGGCGTTCGGCACACCGCTGTAGCCGCCGGTCGTCCGCAACCCATGCGACTTTTGCCAATATCCTGTGAACGCCGTGAGCGGAAGACACTCGCTCGAGTGGAAGGCGGGGAGTTCGAGGACGGCCGCATGAGGTTCGCGGAGCGCGATCTCCTGATACGCACGCGGAGCCGGCGGAATGGACTGCGCGTGGCGATAGCTGCTCACGGACAGGTCGGCCACCGTCAGCGCGACCAGTGCACTCGTCAACACGATGCGGGCGAGCCTGTGTCGGAGTCGCGCGAGCAGATCGCGAAGACCGGCGGACGCGAGGATGGCTGCGAAGACGAGAGCGAGGAGGTTGAAACGGGCGGGTACGCGAATCAGGCGAAACGGAGGAAACACCTTCCATAGCCAGAGCGCAGGCATGGGGAGTCTCGCGAACGCGAGTTCCTGATACGCCCCCATCGACAGGACGACCATGACTACCAGGCCGAGCCAGAAGAACCCACGTTGACGCAACTCCGAGCGACGGCTCGCGGCGTAGATCATCAACCCGATCACGACGACGCCCAGATACGACCCGCTCTCGTGAGCCCACACGGCGAGATTCGCCGAAACATACGGGTTGACCGGGATGACGGCGTCGAGGAGATGGTGAGGAGTGGGGGTGAAATACGTCCAGAATGGGGAGCGATAGAATGTGAATTCGTGAATACCCCGGACCATCGCTTGGCCGTGGGTCGCCGCCCAGATCTGGTTCGAGAACGCGAGGCACGACCCGATCAAGCTCAGGCCCGCGAATCCCGCGAGCCAGTGCAACCTCGAGACGATCCAGGCCGACATCCCCCCGCGACCGCGCTCGACGCAACGGACCGCGACGTAGAGGACGGCGGGCACGACTCCCATCACCGCGAAATAGGCCGCGCCGCAAGCGACGAGGAAGAACATGCCCGCGGCGAACAGGAGACGTCGAAGCCCGGGCTCGTCGACGAAGTTCATCCAAGCGAGCAGAAACGCGGGAAAGACTCCGAGACTGATCAACTCGAGATGTGCGATCCCGTGGAGCATCATCGGGGCCGCGAGCATCGCCGCCAGCCCGGAAAAAGCCGAGACGAGTCGCTCACCCGTCATCGCAACTGCAAGCCGATAGGTGGAGAGCCCGCAGAACAAGAATGCAGCGATCCACAGGAGATTGTAAGCAAGGACGTCGTGCGAGACGACCGTCGAGAGTGGGATGTATAGGGCTGCCTGGAGGATCATCGGTGAGAAGTTACCGAGCGAGGCACCGACTGGATACTGAACATCCGGACAATAGAATGGGAGCTTTCCTTCGAGCAGACAGGTCTTGTACCACTCCATTACCCAGAGGTGTTGGGCCGGGTCGGCGTTCGTGGGGACCGTGTCGACGAGTTGGAGAACCCTGGGAAATGTCGCGACCCCCAGCGCCAGGACGTAGCCCAAGACGAGGAGAGTCCAGATCCGCCAACCGGTCTTCGGCTCGGTTCTCGCGGGAGGGAAATCCAATGCGGAACTCCTTTCGTTGCCGACGATCGACGGCCGGCGATCGCTCGCCTCCCGGGCCGAAGTTCGATCCTCGATGAGCAATCCATACTCGCAGCTCAACAAATGCCGTAACGGCGGCAAACTGAACAGTCCAGTTTCTCGTCATCGGTGCGCACGATCGAAGTTCGAGATCGAGCCGAAGGAATCGAAACTGCGAAGAGCAGCTCTCGAGGATCCTCGACCCGATCGAATTCACTTCCCCGAGCTGCGCGTCAGAACGATTCTTGGAGGATCGCCCGGAAGAGAAGCGGGTAGGTGCCGTGGGTCTGCCCGCGATGCTGCGGCGGAAACCCGAAGAGCACGATCCTCCCCTGGCCGAAGGCGACGCTCACCAACGCGGACTTGCCTTCGAGCTTCGAGGAACCAAGCAACCAACCGCTTTCGAGCGGGTTGACCTTGGCGTACCTCGCATGTGACACGACGAGGTCCGACTTCGACTCGAATGCGAGCGATCGATCGAAGTAGACCGAGAACTCGTCGGGCATTCCCAATGCGGGGTCGACGGCGAACGAGCAAGGCAGGCGGGTAGCCTCCGCGCGTAGGATCGACCCCGGGCAGTAGAAGACCTTGCTCTCGAGGCGATCGAGCACGCTCTCGACCGGCAGCCCGAAGCGATCGATCGCAAACTTGCACGAATTCTCGAGGCAGATCAGGGTCCCTCCGGCGGTGACGAAATCGCGGAGCGCGAGGACCGCGTCGGCCCCGAGACCGCCGACGAACTCGGGCGCGGTGCGATCTCTCCCCTGACCGTTGGCGATGGCGTCCGAGGACATCGAGGCGATCACGAGGACGTCGATTCGATCGACGAGCCGCCCCGCGCGGACATCGGTATTTGTGATGCGCATCGGGACGAATCCGTGCTCCTCGAGCACGAAACGTGTCCAACCCTCATCCATGCTTGGCACATGAGAATGATAGAGGCCGACCCGAGGAGCGGCTCGGAGGACCTTCGACGAGGCGGATTCGCCCTTATCGCGTCGCGTCACGCGGACCGCCAGCTGCTCGAGGAGTTCGCGAAGGAACGTCTCGTTGGCCGGAGTTGCGTCGATCTCGATCTCGTTGGTTGGACCGCGACGGCCCTCCACTCGAGCCGCAGGGCGCGAGCGCAGAACGACCTCTCGCATCGAAGCGACTCGTTGCCCAGGCGGATGCAGCCGATTGAGCAGGCGAACGCCGTCGACCGTGTCGGCGTTGAACGTGAAGACGTCCGAGTCCGAGTGCTTGGATTTTCCGGGAGCATCGACGATCGTCCCGGCGATCTCGATCGTCTCGAGCGGCTTACCGGGGACCGCGAGCGGCCGGGTGAGAGTCGCCGCGCGAACGCCCATCTTCAGCGGCATGGTCCACCCGGCGACGTCGTAGGGCGGCTCGGCGTTGCCGTCGGGACCGAATCGTGTCGGGTATTCCTGTCGCTCCATCATGTCCTTGAGGTGGGAGCGATAGGGTTGGGCTGCGGGAAGAATCCAGCTCCCGGCCGGGTAGCGCATTCCCGCGAGTTCGATCGGCTCGGGCGAGCGATGGATCTCGATTCCGGTCGCCATCAGGGCGCGGAGCATTCGTTCGGTCGCTCCCGGGTCACGCTGGTCGGCAGGGACGATCCAACCGTAGGGCGGTTCCGTCTTCCCTTTCTCGATCGCAGTGCCGGCCATGTCGCGGTAGTTCTTCTGAAACTCGGATCGGTAGCGGGCGGCGAGCGTGAGCACGGCGCGGGAGCAGATCAGCTCGTACTCGACGATGTCGCGAAGTCGCCACCACCCGCCCGGCCAGGGGTCGACGAAGTTGACGGTCGGTTTGTGGTTGGCGAATCCGCGTGCTTCGCCTCGAAGATCCGAGGCCTCGAGGAAGATTGGTGATGCGAGTCGAACGCTCGCCGCCTCCGTGAGGAGTCCGACCATGTTGTGCCGCTGGGGAACCGTGCGATTGCCGCCGTTCCACCAGTTGTCGTACATCGCGTTGGTCAGCACGCCGCGTTTGCCGGCCTTTGCCAGATCGAGGGCCATGTGCGCCCCAATGAGGGCGATCGATTGACTGAGCCGCGGGTCGAGATTCGGATTCACGGGATCGAAGAAAGGCGGCACGAACATCCTCGCACCGCGCGATCCCATTTGGTGGACGTCGTAGGTGATCGTCGGGAACCACCTATCGTAGAGGAATCGCGTGAGCAGACGAGTCTCTTGGAGATTCAGCATGAACCAGTCGCGGTTCGTGTCGTGCCCGGCGATTGGGTGGTAGAGCTCAGGAAGGCCGCTGCCCTCCCACGGTCGTCCCTTGGTCTTCTCATACCACTGAGCAACGATGTCGACTCCGTCGGGATTGGCGGAGGGCACGAGTAGGAGGATGGTGTTGTCGAGGATCTCCTTGGTCGCGGCATCGGTACCGACTGCCAGTTGATGGAGGAGATCGACCGCCATGAGCGTCGAGGCGGTTTCGCTGGAATGGATCGAACAGGTGATGAGCACGATCGGCACGGCGAGATTCGGTTCGCCGGGAAGACGCGGGTCGGCGGTGCGCCTCTGCCCCGCTCGGATCGCGTCGAGCTTCGCCATGTTCTCCGGGCTGGAGACGACCGCGACGATGTAGGGACGACCGAGCGTGGTCGCCCCGAGTTCTTCGATCAGGACGCGGTCGGATACGGCATCGACCTTGCGGAAGTAGTCGACGACCTGCTCCCACTGGGCGAGCCGATAGTCGTCGCCAGGACGAAAACCGAGATGTTCCTTGGGTGTTGGTATCGCCTGCGCGACGACCGGTGAGGAGAGGCAGAGCAGCAGAAACGCGGAGACGACGGACCTCGGCTTCGACATCAGAAAGAGCTCCTCTCGACCGGCAACCGCGGGAGATCCCCCCAGGGCCCCTCCTCGACCGAACCATTCTGAGCCGAGCGCTCGGCCGCCGCAAGCAGTCGGACGACCTCGCGAGCCTGTTCGGCGGTGACTTCGAGAGACCGCCCCTCGATCAGGTGGTCGGCGATCCCTGCGTAGTAGGAGGTCCACGAACCACGGACGGGATCGATCGGCTCGAGAATCGGGCGGCCTTCCGACATCCGAGTCGCGAACGTACCGTGCTCGGGTCGATCGGCCGCACGAGTGATGTCGCCGCTGCGAACCGCCTCCTCCTGGGGATCGACTCCGATCCTGAGGTAACCGCCGCGTGAGGCGAGAACCCACCAGCGCGGACGATCGAGGGCACAGATCCGGCTCGTCTCGATCCCGAACTCGAAGCCGTCGAATTCGAGCTCGATTCGGCCGTGGCCACCGGAGTCGACGCCGTCCCAGGGAGCCGGCGCGATTCGACAGCGGAGCCTCCGGCAAGGCCCGCGACCGAGCATGAGAGCCTGATCGACGAGATGCGCGCCCCAGTCGTGGAGGATCGTCCCCGCTTCCGAGGTGCGTCCGCGCCAGGTCCTAGGTGCGGAGTATCGGACCACGGAACTCTCGATCCGAATCGGATCGCCGATCGAGCCCGAGTCGAGTACTGATCGAAGCGTGAGCCAATCCCAATCCCATCTCCGGTTGTGGAAGACCGAGAGCATCTTCCCCGATCGGTCCCGGGCATCGATCATCCGATCGGAGTCTGCCTCGGTGAGACACATGACCTTGTCCGTGACGCAATGCTTGCCCGCGTTCAGGGCGGCGACGGCCAGGTCGGCATGTGTATGGTGCGGCGTCGCAAGCACAACGAGGTCGCAGGAGATTCCGGAGTCGAGCACTTCCTCGAGGGAGGCGAAACCGGGAACCCGCTCGAAGTTCGAGGCCTCGTCGCGACGAGCCGGATCACGGGAGACGATCGCGGAGAGGCGCAGCCGCGGTTCCAGCCGAATCAGCGGAAGATGGAATGAGCGGCCCGCCAGTCCCATCCCGACCACGATCGTGTCGATCATTCGTCGAATCCCTCATCCGAACACACACTGGTTTGACGACGTAGGATCGTGGCCGAATAATCGAAGACCGAAATCGACGGCAACCCTGCGCGCCGAGCGTCGAGCGTGCGACACTCGCCGACACCGCGACCGTCGAGGAGACTCCCGCCCGACGATCGGCGACCGAGCGGTTCCCAGTTCCTCGATCGAGGGTCCGACAATGAGCCGACTCCATCGCGCCGAACCTCGACTGGTCACCCCCCTGCCCGGCCCGCGCGCAGCCGAGTGGCTGCATCGCGACGAAGCCGTGACTTCGACCTCCTACACGCGAATGTACCCATTGGTGATCGATCGCGCCTTGGGTGCAATGATCGAGGATGTCGACGGCAATCGTTTTCTCGACTTCACCGCAGGGATCGCCGTGACGAACGTCGGCCATTGTCATCCCAAGGTGGTTCGCGCGATCCGTCGTCAAGCGGGCCGCTTGATCCACATGTCGGGTACGGACTTTTACTATCGCCCGCAGATCGAACTGGCGGAGCGGTTGGCTCGGCTCGCGCCGGGATCGTCGCGGAAGCGCGTCTTCTTCGCGAACAGCGGCGCCGAGGCGAACGAGGCCGCGCTCAAGCTCGCACGAAAACACTCGGGTCGGATGCGCGTGATCTCCTTCCTCGGCGCGTTCCACGGTCGAACGTACGGAGCTCTCTCTCTGAGCGGCTCGAAGCCCCTGCAGAGGAAGGGCTACGCTCCGCTCGTTCCGGAGATCCACCATGCGGTGTACGGCGACCTCGAGAGCGTGAATCGCCTCCTGCGCACCATCTGCCCGCCGGAGGAGACCGCGGCGATCTTCGTCGAGCCGATTCAGGGCGAAGGCGGCTACATCGTGCCTCCGGAGGGATTCCTCGCCGGGCTTCGCTCGATCTGCGACGCGCACGGTATCCTCCTCGTGTTCGACGAGGTCCAATCCGGGATCGGACGTACGGGCCGGATGTTCGCGTGCGAGCATTGGGGTGTGGCTCCCGATATCCTCTGCCTCGCCAAGGGGCTCGCCAACGGCCTCCCCCTCGGAGCGATCGTCGCGCCCGAGACGATCATGGATTGGGCGCCCGGATCGCACGCCTCGACATTCGGGGGCAATCCCGTCGCCTGCGCCTCCGCTCTCGCGACTCTCGACCTCGTCGAGGAACGTTACCTGGAAAACGCACGCGTGGTCGGTGCACGCCTCGAGGCGGGATTGAGAAGGCTCGCCGCCGATCACGCGTTCATCCACGAAGTGCGCGGGCTGGGCTTGATGCTCGGAGCCGAGATCCGCGAGGACGGACGTCCCGCTCCGGCGCTTCGAGACCGGATCATCGACCTCGCGTTCCATCGAGGCTTACTGCTCCTGCCCTGCGGCGCGAGCACGGTCCGGTTCTGTCCGCCGCTCTGTCTCCGAGCCTCCCAGGTCGATATCGGATTGGCGATCCTCGGCGACGTGCTGCGGTCGCTCACCGCGAACGCGGAAGTGCATCCGCATACGACGGTCGGATGACGGTCGCGCCGTCGATCAGTCGCCCCTCGTTCTCCCCAAGCGCTCTTTCACCGATCGCGACGCGCCGCCCGCGACCGATCACGTCCACGGGAGCATCTCTTCATGTCTCTGATCGTCACGTCGCGAGAGAGCAAGCCGTTCGACTGGCAACGCTGGCCCGAGACCGAGGCGTTCGTCGAGGAACATTCGAACGTCGCCCTCGAGGCGAACCCGTTCGCGCGAAACTTGGCCGATCGCATGCTCGTCGAGACCAGCACGCGGTTCAATGATTGGCTCGATCACCTAGTTCTGGGGGATCGCCCCGGGCTCGGCAGCCGCCTCGAGGAACTGGGATATCGCCGCGGGATGCGAACATATGGAGTGAACACTCCAGTTTATGAGCATCACGGCGGTCTCTTTCCCGCGATCGTCGTTCGATCGGGAGCCGGCCCCGCCGTGATCGAGGCGGCGATCGTGGTCGAGTCGATCGCCGCGTTCTCTTCGTCTCACGACCTGGGCTTGGTGATCGAGGGGCAACCTCTTGGTCCTTATCGAATCGCGCGGATCGAGGGATCGCCGGTGAGTCTCGCGGTCGTCGAGCGCCGCGGGTATCGTGGATTCGAGCCGTTTTCCGGTGAAATGGCTCGAATCGGCCGCATGGCCCCGCAGGTCGCACGTGATGCGATCGCCGCACGCGAAACCTGGCAGACGAGACGTCGCCGGTTCGACGACGACGCCGAGGGTTTCGCCGTCGCCGCCGCCACGCTCGAACGCGTGATCGAACTGGCGGGGAGCGTCGATCTCGCGTGCCACCTCGTCTTCGAGGTCGAACGCGACTACTGGATGTCGCGCAATCGCGCAGCGCGGGTCCAGAAGGAGCGTCAGGATCGCCTCGGCCTCGGCTGGGCGAACCATGATCATCACACGTTCCGAAGCTCGCGCAAGAACTTCCCCAAGCTCATCGAGTTGTTCCGACGCCTCGGATTCCATCTCCGCGAACGTTTCCACGCAGGGGAACACGCCGGTTGGGGAGCCCAGGTCCTCGAGCACGCGACCACGGGAATCGTCGTCTTCGCCGACCTCGACCTCCTCCCCGAAGAGATCTCGCACGACTTCACGCGTGAGGCTCTCGACGATCTCCCGAGACCGAACACGGTCGGGCTCTGGGTCGGACTTCACGGAGAATCGATGCTCGAGGCGGGAATGCACCACCTCGAAGCCCAGTTCGACTTCGACGCACTCGCCGCCGGGCTCGAAGAGGAGGCGTCGATTCAAACCATGAAGCCGTTCTCGGATTTTCCCTTCCTGCGGCAAGCCTTCACGGTGGGCGAGCGCTGGCGGGTCGCCCCCTTCCGTGCCGATCGACTGTTCCGCGAAGGCAAGATCTCGGCCGAACAGCACGAGAAGTTCCTCGCGGAGGGTGCGATCGGATCTCACCTCGAGAACCTTCAACGGCGTGAAGGCTTCAAGGGATTCAATCAACAGGCGGTGAGCGCGATCATCGCCGACACCGATCCCCGTCTCCATTGATCGCCGGAGGTCGACTTCATCCGGCGCTCGGCCGAGCAATCAATCTCGAGCCGAGCCCGGATCGATCTTTACTTCTTCTCGAGTGGATGGAGCTCGACTTTTCGAAAAAAGATCTCGGCTCCTTCGGATTGGAGCAGGATCCTGCCTCGGTTGACGCTCGCCTTGCTTCCCTTGTTCACGACGACGCCGTTGACGATGTTGGTGATCTCGTCTCCCTCGCAGATCACTTCGACCGTATTCCACTCGCCTGTCGGCTTCTCCGCGTCGGCCTTCTTTTTCTTGTAGCGCTTCTCGACCTTTCCGTCGACCTCGAGCGTTGTTCCGTCGACCATCCAGAAGTCGCCCGTATCGTGCTCTTGGATCTGGCACTCGATCGACTTGGTCCAGACCTTCGCGGGTCCGACGCAGTGCATGAGAATGCCCGAGTCGCGCACGACCTTTTCGCGAGGGGGCCACTTCTTGTCGCCCCACTTGAATTCGACGACGAGTCGATAATCCTGGAATTCATCGACCGTCGTGATGCCGCCGAAGTGCTTACCGGAGACGTGGATCATGCCGTCGGCGACCCGGAAGATCCCCTCGGGGTCGGTCGTCGGGTCGATCGACTTGTCGGGATGGCGAATGAAGATCGTCCATCCGCGAAGATCCTTGCCGTTGAAGAGCTGAATCGGCTCCCCCGCCGTGGCGGGTCCGACGAAGATCGCACCAAGCAGCACGAGCGCGAGGCCGCCGCGATAGGAGCGCATGGGAGTGTCTCCGAACGAACGTCGAATACGAAACAAAGCCGATGACGGCGATGTTCGTCGATGTCGAACGGATGTTCAATGCCTCGGCTTGCACGGCCGACGATTCGACCCTCGACGGAGTCGATACCGAGACTCAAGCACCGCGTCGGTCGCGGCGCATGAGTTCGAGACGCAGGGCGGCGAGGAGTTCCAGCGTCGGCTCGAGATAGTTCGCGAGCGTGGGCTGGCTGCGTGCCCATTGTTCGGCCTGGGGGATCGGCTCGAAGATCACTCTGCCGCCGCGGACGGCACGAATCACGACGCTCTGATCCACGAGGTAGAGGAGCACGGCGACTCGACGAGCCAGCGGAGCCTTCGACCAATAAATGGAGTGAGAAAGGTCGTTTTCGAGGTGGAGTCCGGAATAGGTGAGTGCTTCCTCGAGCAAGGCTTCGAGGTGCTCGTCGTTTCGGTGCAACCGAAAACCGGCGAGGCGTCCGTTCCACTGTCGTGTGAGATCTCTTACGGATGAAGCGGCCACGGGTCGGCGTTTCTCCTGCGTCGCGAATCCTGAGAGAGGCGTTGTTCCTTCACTGCTGATTGTAGGGGGACCGACAACCGATTTCGCACGAAATCGGGCTGCGATTCCGGTTTTCATCGGATCGTCGCGAAAAGCCACCTGAATGAGGGCGCGAGATGTCGATCAATTGATCGAGCATCGGATGTGAACCGCGAGATTCCGGCATTCTGGTTGTTGGACCGATCGCCGGGAGGCATCGCGACCAAGTTGGACGAAGGGAACGTCCTCGATCGCGATGTCGATCGATGTCGCTTCCTGAGGGGTTGGTCAGCGTGATCTTCCGCATGCACTCGGAGCACGGAAGCCACGACGCTCATCTCGATCGTGTGGTCGAGAACGCGCAGTCTTGGTATATTGCGCGGTCCATGATTATCGCGAGATGTCGCAAGGTTTCCGGTCGGTCGACCGGGAGGCGTCTCGGCACATCGCGGTCGGGCACGGAAGTCGGCCGCGAGTGAGCGATCGGCAAGCGGCAAGCGGTCGAGATGCGGGTTTCGTCCCCGCGTCGGATCCGTCGGCTCGAGCGGTCCTCGCTCTTTCTCGAGGTGATGGGTTCGACATGTTCGATGCGATCGCTCGATTGGTCAACTCGCGCGGCTGGCTCGTGGTCGTCTCCTGGGCGTTGCTCGCCGCCGCACTGCATACGATCGCCCCGCGCTGGGAAACGGTCAGCCGCGACGACGACGTTTCCTTCTTTCCCAAGGGGTTCGCCTCGGTCACCGGGGCCGAATTGCTGAAGAAGGGGTTTCCGCGCGACGTCGCAAGCTCGCAGGTCGTGATCATCGCCGAGCGAACGGAGGGTCGGCTCGAGCAGAGGGATTTGGCTTACGTCGACCGGATCTTCGCCGCGGTGGACGGGCTGCGACAGGCCGAGAAGCAGCATGAGATCAAGGGGATGCTCGATCGTCGAACGCCCTTCATCGGCACGAAACTCATCGGACGCGACTCCGACGAGCGCGGCGAGGCGACGATCATCGTGATCTCGCTGAACGGGACGTATCAATCGAAGAAGTCACGGATCGCCGTCGATCGGTTGCTCGAGGTGATGGAGGCCGTGCCCGATCGCCCCGAGGGGCTGAAGGTGGGACTGACCGGTTCGGCGGCCGTCGGCCACGACATGAACCTCGCAGCAAACGAGTCGGTGGCGAATACGACGACGGCGACCATCGCGCTCGTCGTCATCATCTTGCTCGTCGTGTATCGGTCGCCACTGCTCGCGCTGCTGCCTCTGCTCTCGATCGCGCTGTCGGTCTGGATCTCGATCAAGGCGATCGCAGCCCTGACGCTCGTGCCCGGTCTCGATTTCCAGGTGATCAACATCACCAACATCTTCGTGATCGTCGTACTCTTCGGGGCAGGGACCGATTATTGCCTCTTCTTGATCGCTCGCTATCGCGAGGAGCTGGCACGGGGCCGTCGCGGGCCTCAGGCGTTGCGAGAAGCGATCGTCCAAGTCGGCGGCGCGCTGGTCGCCAGCGCAGGGACGGTCATTTGCGGCCTGGGGATGCTCTGGTTCTCCAGCTTCGCCAAGATCCAATACACCGGGCCCGCGATCGCCTTGAGTCTCGCGATTGGGCTTGCGGCATCGCTGACTCTCGCGCCCGTCCTGCTCCACTGGCTCCGAGGCGCGGTCTTCTTCCCATTCAAGCCGCCGCATCACGAGAAAGGGCATGACCGCGAGACCGAGATGCTCGAGCAGATCCCACTTTCCGGCTTCTGGAGTCGAGTCGCCGAGGTCGTGATCCGCCGCCCCGGAGTGATCCTCGCGGCGAGCCTTGCCGCAATGACCCCGTTCGCCGTGATCGGCTCTCAAACCCGCTCGAACTACAGCCAATTGACGGACCTCAGCGCCGACCAGACGAGCGTCGTGGGCGCTCGGATGGTCCAGCGATTCTTCTCGGCCGGCGAGTTGGGCCCTACCGGATTGATCGTCGAGCATCGCGGACTCGACTTCCGATCCGATGCCGGTCGAGCCTCGGTCGGCGAGCTGTCGAAACGCCTTCTCGCAGTGCCGGGTATCGCCGAAGTGCGATCGGTCTCTCAACCATTGGGCAAGCCTCCGGTCTCGTTCCAAGAGCAACTCGCGGCACGCGTCGCCCGACCGATCGCCGACGCTCGATACGTCTCGACCGCACCAGGCGATCCGGCCGATCGCGATCGCCTGACGCGTCTCGAACTCGTCTTCCAGGATGATCCCTTCTCCGAAGCGAGTCTCGAGCGCCTCGGCACGATCAAGCAGGTCGTGAGGGAGGCCACCTCCCCCGGGGGGCCGCTGGCCGGAGCCGAGGCATTCGGCTTCACGGGCTCGACCGCCATGGTCGCGGACCTGCGCGAGGTCACCACGGCCGACGCCAGGCGGATGTACGTGCTCGTCACCGTCGGCGTCTATCTCATCCTCGTCGCGCTCATTCGCCGGCCCGGTATCTGCCTGTACCTGATCGCCACCGTCGTCCTCGGCTATCTCGCCTCGCTCGGCATCACGGAACTGGTTTTCAAGGCGATGCACCCGGGCCCCGACCCGTGGGTCGGTCTGGACTGGAAGGTCGGCTTCTTCCTGTTCGTGATCCTCGTCGCGGTCGGCGAAGATTACAATATATTCTTGATGGCTCGCGTGATCGAGGAGGAGAAGAAGCACGGCACCATCGAGGGCACCCGGCTCGCCATCGCACACACCGGCGGCATCATCAGCTCGTGCGGTTTGATCATGGCGGGCACGTTCGGCTCGATGCTGACCGGGAGCCTGACCACCCTTCGCGAACTCGGATTCGCGCTCGGGCTCGGCGTCCTTCTCGACACGTTCGTCGTTCGCCCGGTGCTCGTGCCGGCCTTCGTGGTCTTGCTCGATCGGCGTCGTTCCAAACCTCGCTCGGTTCCCGCGGCGTCAGCCGCTTCCGAGAGCTCGGTCGAGTCGAGCCCCGCCGGCACCTGATCTCCCGCAAAGGAGTTCATCATGTACGGGAGCACGCTTGCTCGCATCATCATCGGACTCTCCGTGACCTCCCTCGCCTCGGCTCAGGATGAAGCCAAGGCCCGTTTGGAGCGCGAAGCGACCGCACAGGCGGCCGAGGCCGATCGCCTGTTCGCCGCCGGTTCCTACGCCGAGGCGCTTCCGCTCTACCAAGCGGAGCGAGCCGTCCGCGCCCGCCTGGGCGACAAGCGATATGAGGCTCACGCCCTCCGAGGCGTCGCCTGCTGTGCGAGCCGCCTGGGCGATCTCCCCCAGGCGATCGAAGCGATCGAGGAGGCGCGGCGGATCGACCTCGAGCTCGACGACCACGGGCTCGCGGGATTCGACGGGTTGATTCTGGCCCGGATCCTCGGACTTGCGGGCGACCACAAGCGGTCGATCGCCGAAGCCCGCGCATCGATCGCGAGGTTCGATCGAGCAAGCGACCTCGACCACGAGGCGGAGGCCCGCGTCCAACTGGCACGCTCGCTCCTCGAGTTGGGCAAGCTCGCGGAGGCCGAGAGCGAGGTCGCCAAGGCCGAGGCGATCGCCCGACGCCTCGCTAAGCCGGGGTTGACTGCCGAAGTGCACGCGATTCGAGGCTCGACCGACCGAGTCTCGGGTCGGCTCGAGCGAGCCCTCGACTCACTCACGGCAGCGAGGAGATACCGCGCAACGGAAGCGACCGAGGTTCTGCTCACCGCGCGACTCGACCGAGAGATCGTCGAGGTGCTCATGGGCCTGGGCCGGGCCGCCGAAGCGGAGGCGACGATCCAACGCGCCGTTCAAGGCTTCGAAAAGGCTGGAGATCCGATTGCCGCGGCGGAGGCGATCTTGGCTCGGGCGGGCATTCAGCTCGATCGGGGAGCCGCTGAATCCGCCTTGGGCTCCGCACGAGAGGCACGATCCAGGTTCGCCGCGATTCCCGACCCCCTCGGCGAGATCGAGGCAGTCGTTGCCCAGGCTCACGCTGCACGCCTGTTGCGCGATCGGTCGACGGCGATCGGGTTGATCGACGAAGCGATCCGACGGTCCGACCGCGTCCACCGAGACCAGCCCGAGGAGCGGATCCGACTCCTTCTGCTCGGAATCGAACTCGCCCGCGAGAGCGGCGACAAACGCAAGACCGACGAGCTTCGCCATCGAGCGTTGCGTCTCGTCGTCCAGGTCGACGACGAGACGTTACGGGAGAGCTACCGAATGCGACTCGACGCTGCTCCGAGGACAACCGAGCCGCCGATTCGGTGACGCTCAGGGATACAGGCGATCCTGCTCAATGGCCGGGCCGGTGGTTCCCGCCCTCGCCGTGTCCAGGACCTCGCCCGCCGTTCGGCCCGGAGACGCCGTCGATCTTGCCGAAGATCATCCGCCCCGCGCTCGTCTGAAGGACCGAGGTCACTGTCAGGCGAACGGTCTCGTTCAGGTGAGTCTGCCCGTGCTCGGCGACGACCATCGTGCCGTCGTCGAGATAGCCGACACCCTGCCCCGGCTCTTCGCCTCGGCGAATCAACTTGACGACGAGCCCCTCTCCGGGGAGCACGATCGGCTTCATGGCGTTCGCGAGATCGTTCAGATTGATCACGTCGACACCCTGGAGCTTGGCCGACTTGTTCAAATTGTAGTCGTTGGTGACCACTCGCCCGCCGAGGTGTCGCGCGAGAAGCACCAGACGCTGGTCGACCTCGCGCACACCGGCGAGTTCCGGAATCTCTCCATCGTGAATCTTGACCTCGACGCCCGTCGACTTCTGGAGCTTGTTCAGGATGTCGAGTCCTCGTCGACCCCTGTTCCGCTTGAGTCGGTCGGAGCTGTCGGCAATGTGCTGCAACTCCTGGAGAACGAAGCGAGGGACGATCAAGGGCTGATCGAGGACTCGGGTCTCGGCGACGTCCGCAATCCGACCGTCGATGATCACCGACGTGTCGAGCAGTAGGGGTCGCGTTCCCTTGACCTCCTTCGAGAACTCCATGTAGGGGATGATGAAGCGGAAGTCGTCCTTGGTTTGGAGAATCGTGCTCACGCAGACGTAACAGATGTAGATCATCAACAATCCCGTGATCGCTTTCTGAAGGCCGATCGACAGGTTGAGGAGTTCCAGGGTCGGTTCGATCGCGCTCTGGATCAGGTTGCTGAGGATCAGTCCGACGATCAATCCGAAGTAGACCGCGGAGATCGTCTGGATCCGCTTCCGAGGCGTGAAGAGATCGACGGCGAGGATCCCGAGCGAGCTGAAGATCACCGAGCCGAAGAGGATGTATGAACTGGTTTGGCCCTCCGCCGCCTTGGCGAGACGCGCGGCCAACCCGGCGACCACCAGCAGGAACAGAGACCGAATGATCAAGAGAAGCATGACATGGCACCTTGCCTACCCGGCGAGCGGTGGATTCGACGCCCGAAAAACGCGCTCGAGGAATCGGAACCGATCACGGGCAAGAGGAAAAGAGGCGGAGGGGGGAAGCACGGTCAAGGAGACCCGGTGAAGCTCGGCGACGATGAGAGCCGTTCGATCAGTCGGTCGTAGAAGGCGTCGAGGCTCTCGACGATCACTTTCGCATCTCCCAGCACCGGCATGAAGTTCGTATCGCCGTCCCATCTCGGCACGATGTGCCAGTGGAGATGTCCCGGGAGCCCCGCTCCTGCCGACCTTCCGAGGTTCAGCCCCACGTTGAAGCCGTGAGGGCCGAGCATCCCGGAGAGTACGTCGACGAGCGACTTCACGAGCGCAAGCGGCGCAGTCCATTCCTCGATCGTGCAATCCCCGGGCGACGCCTTGTGAACCCGGGGCGCCACCAGGAGATGTCCGTTATTGTAGGGGTAGCGATTCAGGAGTACGAGAGCTTGCTCGCCGCGATGAACGAGGAGATTCTCGCGATCCGAGGAGCGGTCGGATCGCTCCGCCGCACAAATGAAGCACGAATCGACTGGAGCGGGTTTCCCGGCCGAGGCCAAGATGTATTGGGCCCGCCAGGGTGCCCAGATGCGATCCATGAACGATTCTCGAAGTTCGAGAAGCAACCGCGGAGGAGTCGTCTCCCGCCGACACGACGGATTCAACCGCTCCACCCCGAGCATTTCCCCTCGCACGAGCATTCATCATAACACCAACGGATCTGGGGGGAATGGGGCGGCGCCTTTTTTCGCCCGCCCCGTCTACTCGAGCGGGAATCGCCCTCGTGTCGAGATGGTACGGGCCCAGGCTCGACCTCGCAGCCGCTCGCGCTCCACCAACTCCCAAGGCGCCCCGCCTCTGGAATCGCCGTCGAGGACGACGAGGACGTGGCCCTCGGGCACTCGAAACTCCAACGATCCGAGTCCTTCGGGGTCCGGCATCCAGCCCGATGGAATCGAGCGACCATCGACTCGTCCTCCTCGATGCGTCGCCGTCACCTCCTGATCGGGAGTCGCCAAAACGCGCGCGATTCGACTGCTCGCCCCGTCGCGCGAACCAACCCACACTGCGTCGCCTCGCCTGGGCGCTGCCGAGCGATAGGCCGTCAGATCCACCAGGACTGTGCCTCGCTCACCATTCGGCACCGGACAGGCCAACAGCGACCCCGCGAGGAATGCGGGCAGATAGCTCGACGCACCGAGTCCGACACTTCCCGCCAGACGAGGCCCCCAGCGTCCGAATCCCGGAAACGCCGCCTGCTCGAGCGCGTCGCAGAGCGCAAAGCAATGTACGAAGTAGGCACAGAGCGACATTCCCAAGGAAATCGTAGTCCCCCAGGATACGATCGCCGCCAGGATGCTCGAAGCGTGGAAGAGCATCAAGGCACGCCCCCGAGCCCGCTGTCCCCAAGACCATTGAGGAAAGCCGGGAATCAACCACGAAACGCCCAGCCTTCGTCCGGACGCGCAGCTCGGGTTTTTCCGTGTTCGGCTCTCCATGACGAACCGACTCCCCAAAGTACCGGCGAGAGGGGCCGGAACCACCCCGCCCTCACTCCAACCCCATCGAACGCACCCGGCGTTTCGAACCTGCCGTCACGGGGAAGCGGACGATCAACAGGTGCCCCACGATCTCGAAGGAACGCCGGCCGACATCGACGCAGTGCGATGCCGTCCTCGATTCCCACCCTCGATCATTCGCGCATTTCGACGACCGATTCAAGGAGAAATCGAGCGATTCCCATTTTTTCCAAGAATCATCCCGGATCGTCGATCGATTCGCACCCCAGACGCCGGCCAACACCATGGTCGCCACGCCGAACCGTCTCCCGGCGCTTGACCCCTCGGCGTCGATTGTTAAGATGAAGATCTCGAAATCGCAGACCTACTCGGGCCCTTCATCAGATGCACATCGTAGCTCGTTATCCTCAGCGGATGAGCACGAACCCCTTCGGTTCGTAGGGTGTGCATCCCCACCGGCTCGCTCCGGCCCTCGCGGTCGGTGCTTCCCTGTCACTACCCATCGACGGTCGCACGGGCTCGGGCCCCTTTCGCCCCTTTGAGAGAACGACGGCACAGACAATGGAAAATCTTCGCAACGTCCGGAACATCGGGATCTCGGCGCATATCGACTCCGGCAAGACGACGCTGACCGAGCGTGTCCTCTTCTACGCCGGAAAGATCCACAAGATCCAGGAGGTCCGGGGCGAAGGCGCAAAGATGGACCACATGGAGTTGGAAAAGGAGCGCGGCATCACGATCACGTCGGCCGCGACCACCGTCCAGTGGCAGGATAAGAAGGTCAACATCATCGACACGCCGGGACACGTGGACTTCACCGTCGAGGTCGAGCGGTCGCTCCGCGTTCTCGACGGCGCGGTGCTCGTTCTCTGCGCGGTCGCGGGCGTGCAATCGCAGTCGATCACCGTCGATCGCCAGATGAAGCGCTACGGCGTCCCTCGCCTCGCGTTCATCAACAAGATGGACCGCACCGGCGCCAATCCCCGCAACGTGATCGAGCAGCTCGAGAGCAAGCTCGGCCTGACGACCGTTCCGATCCAACTCCCGATCGGCGGCGAGTCGAACTTCGCGGGAATCATCGACCTGATCAACATGCGTGCCGTCTACTTCGACGGCGAGAAGGGCGAGACCGTCCGCTACGAGGAGATCCCCGCCGAATTGCTCGATGAGAGCAAGGCCGCCCGCCAGGGCATGCTCGAAGCACTCTCGCTCGTCTCCGACAGGATCATGGAACTCTTGCTCGAAGAAGCCGAGGTTCCGATCGACCTGATCCACTCGACGATCCGCGAGGCCGTGATCGCCAACCAGATCTGCCCGGTACTCGTCGGCTCGGCCTACGAGAACAAGGGCGTGCAACTCCTCCTCGACGCCGTCTCGGCTTATCTGCCGAGCCCGCTCGATCGCGAGGTCAAGGCACACGACAACTCGGCCGACGCCCAGGTCACCCTCAAGGCCGACCCGAGCGAACCTCTGGTCGCCATGGCGTTCAAACTCGTCGAGGAAGCGTTCGGCCAGGTCACGTTCTGCCGGATCTACCAGGGAACGCTCAAGAAGGGCGAGACCTACTTCAACTCGCGCCAGCGCAAGAAGGCCCGCATCAGCCGGATCCTTCGAGTGCACGCCGATGAGAAGGAGGACATCGATGAGGCGAGCGCGGGCGACATCGTGGCGGTGATGGGCATCGAGTGCGCGACGGGCGATACGTATTGCGCTGAAGGCGACAACTACTCACTGGAATCGATCTACGCGGCCGAGCCGGTCATCGACCTCGCGATCTCGCCGACCAAGCGCGCCGATCAAGACAAGCTCTCGAAGGCGCTCAATCGCTTCATGCGGGAAGACCCCACGTTCCGCGTCCACGTCGACAAGGAGACGGCCGAGACGATCATCTCGGGCATGGGCGAACTCCACCTCGAGATCTACGTCGAGCGAATTCGACGCGAATACAAGGTCGAGTGCACCGTCGGCATGCCGAAGGTCTCGTATCGCGAAGCGCCGACCTCGGTGACCTCCTACGACTACAAACACAAGAAGCAGACCGGCGGCTCGGGTCAATATGCCCACGTCAAGGGCCAGCTCGAACCCCTGCCCGAGACCTCGGTCGAGCAGTTCGAGTTCGTCAATGAAGTGACCGGCGGACGCATCCCGAGCGAGTACATTCCGGCGATCGAGAAGGGTTTCCGGATGTCCTTGGCCAAGGGCCCGGTCGCGGGCTACGAGGTCATGGGCGTCAAGATGGTCCTTCAGGACGGCTCGTATCACGACGTCGACTCGTCGGCCATGGCGTTCGAGATCTGCGCTCGCGACTGCTTCCGCGAGGTCTTCCGCAAGGCCGATCCCGTGCTGCTCGAGCCGATCATGCAGGTCGAGATCGAGATCCCGACCGAGTTCCAAGGGCCCGTTTCGGGTACGGTCAGCTCCAAGCGGGGAGTGATCCTTGGAACGGAGTCCCGCTCGGGCTTCACGATCCTTCAAGCCGAGGTTCCGCTCTCCGAGATGTTCGGCTACTCCAACGACCTCCGGAGCATGACCCAAGGCAAGGGCTCCTTCAGCATGGAATTCTTGAAGTACCAGAAGGTGCCCGGCCGGATCCAGGAAGAGATCGTCAAGAAGGCCGCGGCAGAGAAGGCTCTCGCCGGCAAGGCCTGATCTTCGACGCAGATTCGATCAGTCAATGAAACAACCCCTCGGCGTTCCTCGATGGACGCCGAGGGGTGTTTCTTTGCAACACCGGCCGATGTGGGCCGATCGGAGTCACACTCGATCGAGCCCGTGGATCAGCGGTCGCTGCTCGGGCCGCTCTCGACCTTCGCGGGAGCTTTCTCCTTCGGAGCTCCCGGCGCGGACTTCTCGACTTCCACTTCGGTGGTCGACGAACCGCCGCCGGAGGTCGCCGGCGGTGAGCTCGGGCCGTTGGGGTTGGGGTCGCACCCCGTTGCGGAGACGCATGCGAGCGCGACGAGCCCCGCGGCGAGTCGGTGAATCTTGACCATCTCGAATCGGACCTCCGGTTGGAGCGAAATCATGAGGAAAGGGAGACTCATGCGGGTCGATCAATAGGAGTCGGAGCTGATCACCTCGCCGCCGGTTCGGGTACTCAATCCCTTGTACACGTTCATATTCACCGTTTCCTTGATGAAGCGAACCGATCCGTCGAGGAAGAGGAAATTGACGCCGCCGGGGTGCTGGCTTCGGAAACCGAACTGACCGAAGCCGAGGGCGCGGTTGTCGTTTCGGAGTCCGAGCGATCCCACGGCGGGTGCGTCGGGAACGAGGATGCTCGCGTTGGGTCGGGCGACCGTGAGTGCAATCACCGAAGGACGAGTCACTCCGGTGATCGCGGTCGTCCACCATCCGTAGCGATTCCCGAAGTTCTTGACTTGCTCGGTGTCGTTGCGGAAACGGGCGAACTCTCCGACGAGCAAGGTGTTGCTCGTGCCGTCGGTGAACTCGGAGAGTTGGAATGCGGTCCCTCGTCCGAGGGCGCCGTCGCTGATGATCTCGTGGGGGATCACGGTCGCCCCGCGCCAGTAACGAATCGAGTCGATCGTGCCTGCGTTACCTGCGTACGACGATTGGTAGTATGCGTTCGAACTCTCCGAGCGAGTGTAGCGCCGGATCTCGGAATCGGAGGGGCAGACGAACGTTGCGATCTTCTGATCGAAGGTCGTGAATTGAGGGAGGCCGAAGGCCGGCAGAGAGAAATTGATCCCTGCGTGCAGGTTCCCCTGCTCGACGAACGGCAGGATGAAATTGAAGAACGAATGCCCCAGGCGCGGGTTGGTCGGCGTGTCGGCGGGAGCGACCTGGTCGTAGTTCAGCGCCCCCATGGGCAGGATGCTCGAGGTGCTCTCGTAATTGTGGATCGCCAGTCCGATCTGCTTGAGATTGTTGACGCATTGAGACCGGCGCGCGGCTTCTCGAGCCGCCTGGACCGCGGGCAACAGCAGGGCGATCAACACCGCGATGATCGCGATGACGACCAACAGTTCGATCAGCGTGAATCCGCGAGTGGACGTGCGAGCGGGCATGAGAGGATGCTCCCCCAATGAGAAATGGGAATGGATGGGGCGACGCGGATGGGGCCGAGGTCGGTTCGACTCGAGGGCGAAGCGACAAGGCTCTGGCCGGAAACGGCGATCAGCGGAGAGGAACACGCGACCGAAGGCGCGAGACACGGCGGCTGCGTGTGAAGAGATCTCAAATGATCTCGCGCAGTTTTCGTGGATTCAAGCAAAATCCGGAAGCAAGTCGAAACGCTCGGCCACTTGACCTTCCGCTGAACGGGCGTTACTCTCTTCGTTCCACAGGCTTACGAATCGCGCCGGGACGGTGGCGGAGGAGTCTCCCCTCGTCCTGCGCGTTGCGGTCCCCTCGCGACCCAGGAGTTTCGACGACCGATGTCCGACTCGCAAAAGTATGTGTATACCTTCGGCGGCGGTAAGGCCGAGGGCCGGGCCGACATGAAGACCCTGCTCGGCGGAAAGGGCGCGAACCTCGCCGAGATGAGCGTCATCGGCATCCCCGTCCCCCCCGGCTTCACCATCACGACCGAAGTCTGCGCAGCCTACTACGACAACGGCAAGAAGCTCCCCGAGGAAGTCAAGCCGCAGGTTCGAGCCGCGATCGAAGCGATGGAAACGCTCTACGGGGCCAAGCTCGGCGACCCCGCGAATCCGCTGCTCGTCTCCGTTCGCTCGGGCGCGGCGCTCTCGATGCCGGGCATGATGAACACGATCCTCAACCTCGGTCTCTCCGACGCCGCCGTCGAGGGGCTCTCGAAGAAGACCGGCAATCCCCGCTTCGCACTCGACGGCTACCGCCGACTCATCGACATGTTCGGCTCCGTCGTGATGGGCGTCGAGCACGAGCACTTCGAGCACGAACTCGAAACGCTCAAGCAGGCACGCGGCGTCAAGAGCGACACCGACCTCACGGCCGACGACCTCAAGGTCCTCGTCGAGAAGTACAAGGCCGTCTACAAGCACGGCACCGGATCCGACTTCCCGCAGTCGCCCGAAGAGCAGCTCTGGGCCGCGATCATGGCGGTCTTCAACTCCTGGAACGGCAAGAAGGCGGTCGAATACCGCCGGATCGAACGGATCACCGGTCTCAAGGGCACGGCGGTCAACGTCCAGGCGATGGTCTTCGGCAACACCGGCAACAACTCCGGCACCGGCGTCGCCTTCACACGCGACCCGAACACCGGTGAGAACGTCTTCTACGGCGACTATCTGATCAACGCCCAGGGCGAGGACGTCGTCGCGGGGATCCGTACCCCCGAACCGATCAGCCGGCTCAACGAGGAGATGCCGAAGGTCTACGAGCAGCTCATGCAGATCCGCGAGAAGCTCGAGAGCCATTACAAGGAGATGCAGGACATCGAGTTCACGGTGGAGGAAGGCACCCTCTACATGCTCCAGACGCGGACCGGCAAGCGCAACGGAACCGCGGCAGTCCGCATCGCCGTCGAGATGGTGAAGGAAGGCAAGATCGACGAAGCCGCGGCCGTCGCTCGCGTGAGCCCCGACAGCCTCAATCACCTGCTCCTGCCGCAACTCGATCCCAAGGCGACCGCCAAGCCCGTCGCCCAGGGGATCGCGGCCAGCCCGGGTGCCGCATCGGGTCGGATCATCCTCTCCGCGGAGGCCGCCGTCGCCTACGCCGAGTCGCACCCGAACGAGCCGATCATGCTCGTCCGCAAGGAGACGAGCCCCGAGGACGTCGCGGGCATGCACCTTGCGAAGGGAATCCTCACATCCACCGGCGGGAAGGCGAGCCACGCAGCCGTCGTCGCGCGAGGCTGGGGCAAGCCTTGCGTCGTGGGCTGCGAGGCGGTCAAGATCGACGAAAAGAAGCAGACGATCTCGATCTCCGGCCAAACGATCGCCGCGGGAGAGTTCCTCACGATCAACGGCACCACCGGCGACGTGATGATCGGCAAGGTCCCGACCGTCGCACCTTCGATCTCCGGCGACTTCGCGACGCTGATGACCTGGGCCGATAAGGTCCGCAAGCTCAAGGTCCGCACCAACGCCGATACCCCCGCCGACGCCGCCCGCGCCCGCGAGTTCGGAGCCGAGGGGATCGGACTCTGCCGAACCGAGCACATGTTCTTCGGTGATCAACGCATCGGCCCGATGCGCGAGATGATCATCGCCGACGACGAGGCCGGTCGCAAAGCCGCGCTCGCCAAGCTCGAACCGTTCCAGCGCGAGGACTTCATCGGCATCTTCGAGGCGATGGCGGGACTCCCCGTCACCATTCGCCTCCTCGACCCGCCGCTCCACGAATTCCTCCCCCACGACGAGAAGGGGCAGACCGAACTCGCTGCATCCCTCGGAGTCGACGTCGCCAAGATCAAGGAGCGCGTCGAGCAGCTCCATGAGTTCAACCCGATGCTCGGCTTCCGCGGCTGCCGCCTGCCGCTGGTCTATCCCGAGATCGGCGACATGCAGGTCCGGGCGATCATCGAGGCGGCGATCGACGTCAAGAAGCGCGGGATCTCCGTTCTCCCCGAGATCATGATCCCCCTGGTCGGCACCCCCGAGGAACTCGCAATCCTCAAGCGCCGCGCTATCGAAACGGCCGACGAAGCCCAGAAGAAAGCGGGGGTCTCGGTCGAGTACCAGATCGGCACGATGATCGAGGTCCCCCGCGCCGCGCTCGTCGCCGACAAGATCGCCGAGGAGGCCGAGTTCTTCTCCTTCGGAACCAACGACTTGACCCAGATGACGTTCGGCTACAGCCGCGACGACATCAAGGGCTTCATGGGAACCTATCTCCGAGAGAAGATCCTCCCGGTCGATCCCTTCCAGTCGATCGACGTCGAAGGCGTCGGTCGACTGATCGAAATGGGCGTCGCCAAGGGTCGTGAGGCACGGCTGGCCAAGGCGGGTGCTCACCTCAAGGTGGGTATCTGCGGAGAACACGGCGGCGACCCCGAGAGCGTCGTATTCTGCCACAAGGTCGGAATGGACTACGTGTCCTGTTCACCCTTCCGTGTTCCCATCGCCCGACTCGCCGCAGCGCAAGCCGCCGCTGCCGACGGCAAGACGATCAGCCGCGACCGTTGATCGGTCGCACCGACCGCGCAACGTGAGATGGACAACGATCCGCGACGCCGCGAGGAGCATTCCGCACCTCGCGGCGTTTTTTCGTGCCTGCGACGCACGGATCCCCGCGTCTCCTTGTCGCCCCCTCCAGGCTGTGGTAAGTTGGGGCATCTTCCCGACTTCCCTTCGCAGAATCCGAGAACGACCGGTGCTCGGCGGTCGCTTCCGCCGATCAACGTGTCGAGACCGTCGAACTTTCCTCGATCCCAGGCGCGGTGATCGAATCCCCGCCTCGCGAACCCCTCGTTCGTCGAGCGGCCTTCCGATCCCCCGCCCGAGTTCTCCCCGGCGCAGAACGTCTCCGGAGCTCCATCCCCATGGCGAAGACAGGTCGTGACTGGACCGACATCCTCATGAAGCGAGGCGTCATCGGTCCCGATCAGCTCAAGGAAGCCCAACGGATGGGCAACGTCCAGCTCGAGGACGCCCTCGTGCGTCTCGGTTACGCCGACGCCGACGACGTCATGCGGGCCAAAGCCGAACAGTATGGGATGGACTTCATTCGACTGCGCGAGATCGAGATCCCGCCGGGAGTGATCGAGAAGGTCCCCGAGTCGATCGCTCGCGAGAACCAGTTGATTCCGCTCTCCGACGAGGGCGGCATCATCAAAGTGATCATGCACAACCCGATGGACTTCGAGACCGTCGACAAACTCCGGTTCGTCCTGAACCGGGAGATCGAGGTCGCGTTGGCCACCAAGGATGCCATCGTCGAGGCGATCAACCATTACTACGGGGGTGCATCGACCGAGACCGAGTCGGTCGACTCGATGCTCCAGGAGTTCACCGACACCGCGATCGACTTCGCCGAGGACGGCGGAACGAACAAGTCGACGAGCAACACGCTCGAAGAGGGCGACGCTCCAATCATTCGGCTCGTTCACCTGATCATTCAAGAGGCGGTCGTCAGCCGAGCATCGGACATCCATATCGAGCCGTTCGCCGATCGCGTCCGGATTCGTTACAGGATCGACGGCGTGTTGATGGAACGTGACTCGCCCCCGCGGCGGCTTCTCGCGCCGATCATCAGCCGTATCAAGATCATGGGGCAGATCGACATTGCGGAGAAACGCCGCCCGCAGGACGGCCGAATCAAGATCACGGTCGCCGGCAAGGACATCGACCTCCGCGTCTCGATCCTTCCCACCAACCACGGCCAGTCGGTCGTCATGCGCATCCTCGACCGCGACAACATCAAGGTCGGACTGCGCGACCTCGGTTTCTCCGAGGAAGACTGGAAGCGATTCTCGACCCTGATCAAGCGTCCAAACGGCATTCTCCTCGTCACCGGTCCGACCGGTTCGGGGAAGACCACGACGCTCTACGCCGCACTCAACGAGTTGAACCGCCCCGACGTCAAGATCATCACCGCCGAGGACCCGGTCGAATACTACCTCCCCGGCGTGAATCAGTGCGAAGTCCGGTCCAAGATCGGAATGACCTTCGCCCGAATCATCCGTGCGATGCTCCGCCAGAATCCCAACATCCTCCTCGTGGGGGAGATCCGAGACGAAGAGACCGCGAACACCGCAATTCAGGCGTCTTTGACGGGACACTTGGTTTTCAGTACACTCCACACGAACGATGCCCCGAGCGCTGTAACGAGACTGGTCGATATCGGCGTCCAGCCGTTCCTCGTCTCATCCTCGGTCATGGCGATCATGGCCCAGCGTCTGGTGCGAAAGATCTGCCCGAAGTGCAAGACGAAGCAGGAGCCGCCGGCGAGCCTGATCAAGGCGATCGGCCTCAAGCCCGAGATCGTCAAGAAGGCGAACTTCGCCCACGGCAAGGGATGCAACTACTGCAACAAGAAGGGCTATCGCGGCCGCATGGGCATCTACGAGTTGATGTCGATGACGAGCCAGATCCGCGAGATGACCTTCAAGGGCGAGTCGACCGAGGCGTTGCGCAAAGTGGCCCGGAAACAGGGGATGCGCACACTCTTCGAGGACGGGATGATCAAGGCCCTCAAGGGTCAGACCACGCTCGAGGAGGTCTTGCGCATCACGCACAAGGAGAACCTCGGCGGATGATCGCGGAGGTCGCGAGGGAGATCGCGGAAGCCGAGCGGGGGACCGATTCCCCCCCACTCGCTCCACGCTCCTTCGCCGACCTCGAGCTTCCGACCAGGCGCATCGATCCGGAGCCGAGGAGTCGCCGGCGGCGTCGACTCTCCGCATCTCCAGCGATTCCAACGGGTTGACGGGGCCTGCTTCGACGAGGGAAATCGTTGCGTCGGCTTGATCGCACGTCGCGGCGAGGGGATAATGGGGTGTCGAGGGGGAGGAGTGACGGTTTCCCTAAACTCAACCCCCGAAACTCCGTTTCGGTGGACACTCGGTTGATCGAACGAAGTCAAGTCCCTCGGTCCTCCCGCGGGGAGGGCTCGGCAAGGGGCGACTGAACCGGCGGAGTTTCGAGGGAGGGGCGCATCGGTCATGGGAACCTTGCTCATCGATAAGTTGCTCCAGACGGTCTGCACGCAGAAGGCGAGCGACCTGCACCTGACCGTCGGCAGTCAGCCGATGCTCCGGCTGCACGGTCACATGCGCCCGCTGGCGACCAAGGTCCTGGAGCCCTCCGACACCGTGGCGCTCATGAAGAGCATCACGCCGGAGCGCTGTCAGCAGGAGCTCCAGGAAGTCGGCGGATGCGACTTCGGCTTCGCGTTCGGCGAGATGGCTCGCTTCCGCGTCGCGGTCTTCAAGCAACGCGGGAACGTGGGTCTCGTTCTCCGCCGAATCCCGAACGAGTTCTTGACGTTCGAGCAGCTCGGCCTTCCGCCGGTCATGGAAGGCTTGATTCAGCGACCTCGCGGACTGATCCTGGTCACCGGCCCCACCGGCTCGGGCAAGACGACGTCCCTTGCGTCGATGCTCAATTGGCTGAACAACAACCTCGACCGTCACATCATCACGATCGAAGACCCGATCGAGTACTTCCACAAGCACAACAAGTCGCTCGTCAATCAGCGTGAGATCGGGATCGACGTTCCCGACTTCCCCGAAGCGATTCGACGCGCACTGCGTATGGATCCGGACTGCATCCTGGTCGGTGAGATGCGCGACCTGGCGACGATCCAGGCGGCGATCACCGCGGCCGAGACGGGTCACATCGTCTTCGGCACGCTCCACACGAACTCGGCCGAAGGTACGGTCAACCGAATCATCGACGTGTTCCCCCAGGAACAGCAGGACCAGATCCGCACCCAGCTCTCGGTCGCGATCCTCGGGATCCTCGCCCAGGCTCTGCTGCCGCGGAAGCCGAAGGGGCTGGTCGCCGCCTACGAGATGTTGGTGGTCACTCCGGCGATCTCGAACCTGATTCGCGAAAACAAGACCTACCGAATCGACTCGTCGATTCAGACCGGGCGAAAGCACGGCATGATCCTGCTCGACGACAGCCTCTTCAACCTCTGGCGACAGGGCCTGTGCGAAGAAGACGAAGTGATCTTCAAGTCTCGAAAGCCGAATGAGCTCCGAGAACGCATCGAGCTCGCCAAGAAGGGCATCTTCGAGGACGAGGCCGAGGAGGACGAAGAAGGCCAGAAGTGACGACCGCGCGAGGCCGTCGACCCGCTCGCGGTCGCCGGCCCTCGATCGTTCCGTCTCCCCAGCAGTCGATTCCGGGCGCCTCGACCGCATGCGAGGCCGATCGATCCGTCGGAGCTCTCCGACACCGACCGCGTCCCGATCGCCGAGGCCCCTCCCGACTCCTCTTTCGGGCCTCGGATCGATCGGCCTCGACGCTCTCCCGCTCTTCTCTCGCTGCCGTCCGCGACCACACGATCACATTCCGTTCCGGACTCGCGGGCGTCGCGAAATGCGGCCCGGCCCGCGTCGGCTCCACCCGTATCTCGTCGAGACGAGGGGATCTCCTTACCTATGGCCAGACGACTCGGCACGATCCTCGTGGACATGGGCTACCTCGACGAAGAGGGACTGTGGAAGATCCTCGAGGAGCAGAAGAAGAATCCGAACGAGCTGATCGGCAAGGTCGCCGCGCGCCTGGGCATCGTCAACGAAGACCAGGTGATGAAGGCGCTCGGCGAGCAGCTCGGGATGAAGGTCGTGAAGGTCGGCGAGATGACGATCCCGTCCGAGTTGACCGAAGTGGTCAACGAGACGATGGCGACGGCCTTCAAGATCGTGCCGATCTCGCAGAACAAGAAGGACAAGAGCGTCACCGTCGCGATGGCCGAGCCGCAGAACCCGGCGACCATCGACAGCATCCGCTCATTCCTGGGGGTCGACGTCAAGGGCGTCATCGCGCCCGAGAGCGAGGTCCTCAAGGCGATCGAACGGCTCTACGCGGGCAAGCAGGAGTCGATCCAAGACGTCGTGAAGGCGATCGAGAGCGACAAGGATCTCAATCGCTACGCGCACAGAAATGAGAACACGATCGACCTCGAGGCGATCGAGGAGATGGCGGAAGCCGCTCCGGTGCGCAAGTTGTTGAACATGGTCTTGTTGCTGGCGATTCGCGACAAGGCGTCCGACATCCACTTCGAGCCGTTCGAGGAAGAGTACAAGATGCGGTATCGGGTCGACGGCGTGCTCTATGAGCTCGTACCGCCGCCCCGTCACCTGGCTCCCGCGATCTCGAGCCGCATCAAGGTCATGTCGAATCTCGACATCGCCGAGCGACGGCTGCCGCAGGACGGCCGAATCGAGCTCTTGATCGGCGGCAACAACGTCGACATCCGCGTCTCGACCCTGCCGACCCTCTTCGGCGAGAGCGTCGTGCTCCGAATCCTCGACCGGACGGTCGTCCAGCTCGACCTGAACCGGATCGGTATGCCCGCCGACACCTTGGTGCTCTGGCGCGAGGTGATCGAGAAGCCGAACGGGATCATCCTGGTGACGGGACCGACGTCGTCGGGCAAGACGACGACGCTCTACGCGACCTTGAACGAGCTGAACAAGGTCGAGGACAAGATCATCACGACCGAGGAGCCGGTCGAGTACGACATCGACGGCCTGATCCAGGTTCCGATCAACGGCGAGATCGGGGTCACGTTCGCGGCCTGCCTCCGAGCGATCCTGCGTCAGGATCCCGACAAGATCCTGGTGGGCGAGATCCGCGACCTGGAGACGTGCGAGATCGCCGTGCAGGCGTCGTTGACGGGTCACATCGTGTTCAGCACGCTTCACACCAACGACGCCCCGGGCGCCGTGACGCGTCTGCGCGACATGGGATTGCCGACGTTCTTGATCACGGCGACCACCGAGGCCGTCTTGGCGCAGCGGCTGGTGCGCAAGATCTGCACGAACTGCCGAACGCAGTACACGCCGACGCCCGAGATCGCGATGGAGTTGGGGATGACCCCCGAAGAGGCCGCGACGAAGACGTTCTTCTACGGCAAGGGCTGCGAGCGCTGCAACAACACGGGCTACAAGGGGCGCATGGGGATCTTCGAGCTGCTCGTGATGAACGAGACCCTGCGCGAGATGGTGGTGAACGAAGCCTCGCTCGACGAGTTCCGCAACGCATGCCGCAAGTTCGGGATGCGGACTCTTCGCGAGTCGGGGATGAAGGCGATCCACGAGGGTCTGACCTCGGTGGACGAGATCATGCGCGAGACGATGCTCGACGACGTCTGAGTTGTCCGACGACCCCGACGAGCCTCGTCGCGACGCGACGCGGCTGGTTGCGATCACCCCGCTCTCCCGACGCGAACCGCTTCTTCGACCTTCCGGCACCGTTCGACGAAAGGACACGCCCATGCCGACGTTTGCTTATGAGGCGATGGATCACTCGGGCAAGGAAGTCAAGGACACGATCGACGCCGCGACTCAGGAAGAAGCGCAGCAGCTGATTCGTCAGAAGGGGTTCTTCGTCACGAAGATCTCCGAACGGGCGAAGGGCGCTAAGGCGGGCAAGAAGGCCCCCGCCAAGGGACGCCGGCGGAAGAAGAAGTCGTTCACGATCGGCAAGATCTCGACCAAGCAGCTCTGTACCTTCACGCGTCAGCTCTCGACCCTGCAGGATGCGGGTCTGCCGATCCTTCGAAGCCTGAAGATCCTCGAGGGTCAGTGCAAGCCGGGCGTGCTCAAGAACTCCCTGGGCGACGTCGTCGAGGACATCGAGTCGGGACAGACGCTGTCCGAGGCGTTCAGCAAGCACCCGAAGGCGTTCGACCGCCTCTACTGCAACATGATCAAGGCGGGTGAGGCCGGCGGCGCACTCGAGGCGATCCTCCAGCGTCTGGCCGACTTCAAGGAAAAGGCCCAGACGCTGAAGCGTCGGATCAAGTCGGCGATGGTCTACCCGGTGGTCGTGATCACGGTGGCGGTCGCGATCGTCGGGTTCATCCTCTACTTCATCATCCCCAAGTTCGAGGCGATCTTCAAGGATTTCGGCGTCGACCTCCCGGGGATGACGATCTTCCTGATCAAGGCGAGCCACTTCGTCGTCAAGTACTTCTATGTGGTGTTGCTCTCGCCCTTGTTCATTTGGATCTTGATCAAGCTGATCTATCGGAACAAGACGGGTGCGTACATCCTCGACCGGATCCTGCTGATGATCCCGGTCATGGGCACGATCGTCGAGAAGGCGACGGTTTCGCGGACGATGCGGACGTTCGGCACGTTGGTGCAGTCGGGCGTGCCGATCCTCGAGTCGCTGAACATCGTGCGCGACACGGCGGGCAACATGGTCTACGAGCGGGCGTTCGCTCGGATCTACGACAGCATCCGCGAGGGCGAGACGATCGCCCAGCCCCTGCGCGAGTCGCGGGTGGTCGACGACATCGTGGTCAACATGATCGACGTCGGCGAGGAAACGGGCGACCTCGACACCATGCTCAACAAGATCGCGGACAACTACGACGAAGAGGTGGAGACGGCGGTCGAGTCGCTGGTGTCGCTGCTCGAGCCGATCATGATCGTCGTGCTCGGCGGCATCATCGGCTTCATCGTCATCGCGCTGTTCCTGCCGCTGATCACGCTGATCAGCAAGCTGTCGGGTTGATCGACCGCTCGATCGTCGCGAGACCGGCGATCGAGCGATGCACCGCGGGGCGAAAGGCTCCGCGGAGGCGAACCGTTCGCGGCGGGGGATTCCGGTCTCCCGCCTCCCGGCATCGAAGATCTCACACCCGCTCATCTTCTCGAATCACAGACACGAAAATCGGTCGACGCGTCCGTCACGAACGACGGAGAACCGCGTAGGGGTCGAAGGGGGAGTGAATGCGGGGATGCGGGCATGCCGGCCTCGGCAGTGCGCCCGCCCTCCCGCTCCCCTCGGTCATCGCGACCCGTCCCCGTCTCGTCGAACACCTCGCAGAACACGGCTTCCACGATCGTGCCCGGCGGTTCTTCCGCCCGGCGGAGTCCTCGACCTCGGAGATTGGAGCGATGACAGACCCCTCTCGGCCCGACTCGACCCGCCGCCCCGGCTTCACGCTGGTCGAGCTCTTGGTCGTGATCCTGATCCTGGCGATCCTGATCGCCTTGCTCGTCCCCGCGATCGCCGGCGCGGTGCGCACCGCCCGCGACGGTCAGGTCTCGGCCGAACTCAACAACCTCGCGACGGCCCTCGCCGACTTCAAGAACACCTACGGCGACTACCCTCCGAGCCGGATCATCCTGCCGACCTCCAACACCAACGGCGGCCTCGCGACGATCATCGCCTCGCCCCTGAGCTCGGCTCGGGTCTACAACCCGGGCAACCTCCCCGACATCAGCGTCCGCGACCTCGCCGCGCGATCCCAGCGCTACCTGCTCAAGTTCTTCCCGCGAGCCACGAGCCCGGCGGCGTTCAACGTCACCCGTGCAGGCAATTACGTGATCCTCGAAGGGCACGAATGCCTCGTCTTCTTCCTCGGCGGAGCCCCGACCGAGGACAAGACCACCAATACCTGGACCATGACCGGATTCTCCAAGGATCCGACCAACCCCTTCGGCGGCGGCTCGAATCGTACCCGCCCGCTCTACGAGTTCCCCGCCGGCCGACTCCTCGACATCTACTCGGTGCCGATCACCCAAGGCGGCGCGGTGTTCAACGAGTTCCCCAGCCTCGTCGATCCGCTCGGCACGGGCGAGAGCGACTCGCGACCCTACGCCTACTTCTCGGGCTACGGCGGCAACAACTACGACCCGAACGACAACAACTTCATGGGATTCGGAACCGCCTTTCCCGGAAGCAGTTCGCCGATCCCCGACAGCGTCGAGCAAGACGACTCGCAGACCGGCTCGGGGATCTTCCGGACCTTTCGCGTGACCTTCCCCCCGAACGCGATCTCGTCCTACGCCCCCAATCCCTACACCAACGGCGACCCGACCGGCACCACGGTCAATTTCATCAACCCTCAGACGTTCCAGATCATCTCCGCCGGCCGCGATCGCCAGTTCGGGATCGGAGGCGCCTACGTGTCGAACTCGACCTCGAGCAAGCTCCCGGTCGCTTCCTCGGAAACAGCCCTCGAGCCGCTGCGCGGCCGCGAACGAGACAACATCACCAACTTCTCGACCGGCAAGCTCGACTGACCGATCCCGCTGCGTCCACGTCCCCGTTCGCTCTCGCATGAAGACCAGTCCCCATCGGCGCCTCGTCGAGGCGCATGCCCTCAGCGCCGGCCGCTCGCGTCCTCGAGCGGTCGGCGCGGAACCCAGGTGGACGACATGAACTCCCGCAGACCTCGAGCCCCGCGCGGATTCACCCTGACCGAGCTGTTGGTGGTGATGCTGATCATCGGCATCCTCATCACCTTCATCCTCATCACGGCGCGCGACAGCGTGCGCAGCTCGATGGAGAAGGCGACGCTCGGGCTGATCGTCAAGCTCGAGACGGGCCTGAACGAGCGGCTCGAGGCAATCCTCGCCGAGCGCGGCGAGGTCACCGACGCCCACCAAGACATCGCCGCGACCTACCTCCCGAGCGGCCAGTCGCTCGTGAACGCCCAACGCGCTCAAGTGATCGCCCAGTTCGACCAGGTTCGCGCCGAAGTGCCCGACTTCTTCGTCGTCAACACCCAGTCGCTCAATCCCACCCAGTCGTTTCCGCCGGGTGGAACGCCGAACGCGAATTATCCGCTCAACTTCGGCGGACTCCCGTATCCACTGAGCAACAGCGACTACGCAAACTACGTCCTGCCGCTCTCCAAAGGGCTCGTCTTCGTGCCCGGCACCGGATACGTCCCGCCGCCGCAGGCACCGATCCCGTTGCAAGATGCCCGTCGCCCCGGGACAGGGATCTTCGGCGCTTCGTACACCGCCGCTTCTGGGATCTACAAGAACCTCGGCTACGCCCCCCAGGGTTACGACGGGGTCGACAACAACGGCAACGGATTCGTCGACGAGGTCGCCGAGTCGGGGCTCACCATCGCCCAGATTGCCGAGAAGCTCCAGAATCATCAACACAAGACCGCGCGTTCCGAGATGCTCTACGCGATCCTCGTCGAAGGCCAAGGACCGCTCGGCAGCGTCTTCAATCGCGAGGATTTCACCGAGCAGGAAGTCCAAGACACCGACGGCGACGGCCTGCCAGAGTTCGTCGACGCCTGGGGCGAACCGCTCCGCTTCTACCGCTGGCCGCTCTTCTACAGCCCATCGAGCGTCGGCGACGCGGGCAGCCCCACCGGGGCGTACACCCAAAAAGGCCCCTCGCCCTACGACTCGACCGAGGCACGCCAGGTCGACCAACTCGACCCGGCTCAGACGCTCATGGCCCCGTCGTGGTGGTGGTCGCAGGTCAACGGCAATCCACCCAACACCGTCCGATTCTCTTCGGTCGGGATCCAAGGAGTGGGCCGCGTCAGCGCGGGGGCGATCGCATTCATGAGCTATTTCCACATGCTGCTCGACCCTCTGCCCGACTGGTTCAACAGCACCCCCGCGATCGGCACCGCTTGGGATCGGTCGAGCTTCCTCCAGCGCCGGTCGTACTACACGCGCCCCTTGATCCTCTCGGGCGGGCCCGACAAAGTCCCCGGCGTCGCCGAACTCGACACGGACTACAAGGAACTCGTCGAGGCGGCGCTGCCCCTGGGAGGCACCTTCGACGGCAGCGGCACCCCCGTCATCCCGCCGTCGGCCGCCGCCGTGTCCCAGATCGAGAACCTCGCTGCGCAGATCGACCCCCGACTGTTCCTGTTTCAGCCGACCACCGGCACGTTCCTCGGCACCGGCATCCGGTACGGCGTCTATCGCGACCAGCCGAACAATCAGACGTCGCTGTTCCTCCAAGCCTCGGGTCAGGACGACATCTCGAACCACGGCCTCGCCTCACCGGGCGGAGGAGTTCGCTGATATGCACAATCCCTCGAGAACGTCGAACGATCGCGCGGGGTTCACGCTGGTCGAGCTGCTCGTCGTGATCACGATCATCGTCATCGTGAGCGCGGCGACCCTGCCGATCGTGGTGCCCGCGTTCAATCACCGCAAAGTGAGCGAAGCCGCGCGGATCGTCCAGGCGACCCTCGCCGGCACCCGCGACGCCGCCATCCGCGCCAACGCCCCGCGCGGGATTCGGCTCCTGCCCGACCCGGCGTTCCCCGGCCCGCACCGACTGGCCGCCAACCGCATGGTCGCCATCGAGCCGGCTCCCGACTACAGCGAGGGCCGCGTGACCATCTTCGCGCACAACCTGCCGACCGTCGCCAACCGCGGTCGGATCTCAGTGACCGAGTCGGTCTTCACGGCCGACCCGAGTCTCGACCCGACGGCCTACCCCGAGAACCCGACGAACTGGTACATGAACATCCGCCAAGGCGACAGGATTCGTCTGGAGGATTCGGGGCGATACTACACGATCGCCGGGCCGGTGCGCGTCGGTCCTGCAGGGTCGAGCAACGGCTTCTACAACCGCGAGCGGTTCGTCAACCTCGGCTTCGTCGCCCTCGGAGGCCAGACCGTCCCGGCGGTCGGCGCGACCGCCACGACGCTTTCGATTCCGCAGACGGGCAATGCCGACTACCTCCCGACCGGCTCTCCCAATCCGTTCGACAAGACGTTCACCGGCGGCGAGGTGCTCTACCTCGTGAACGGGCAGGACGACGACGGCGACGGCTGGGTCGACGAGAGCTTCGACGGGATCGACAACGACGGCGACGGCGTCGTCGACCCGGGCTACAACGGCCTCGACGACAACAACAACGGCTTCGTCGACGAACCCGAGGAATTGATCTTCTCGCTCTCACCCAGCGGGCTGAATGAGTACGAGGCCGAGCAGTTCATCGGCAGTCAGTTCGGCACGCAGTTCATCAGCCGGCCCTACACGATCTCGCGTCGGCCGGTGGTGAGCGAGAAGGCGACCGAGGTCGCGCTCCCCGAGGGAATCGTGATCGACCTGACGACCTGGAACGCGGCCACCGCGCGGGCGTTCTCGAATCCGAATCAGGTTGCGCATCCGTCGCGTCCCGAGCGGTCGCGGCTTCCGGTCGACCCCTACACCCTGACGGTCGACATCATGCTCATGCCGAGCGGCCAGGTCCTGCTCCCGACCGGCGGGTCGGGCTCGCTCGCGGGCGGCATGGGCGCTCAGGCGAGCGTGCCCTTCTACCACTTCTGGGTCACCGAACGCGAAGACGTCTTCTACCCGCTCTTCACGAGCCAGTCGAATCCGAACTCGCCGTTGATCGCGCATCCGAACTACGCGAACACCCAGAACACCCGCTCCTATCTCCTGCCGATGCCGAACGACGGACTCAGCGGCTACGACATCGGGGCGGAGAACGCCTTGCTCCCGGCCAACGCCCAGTTGTCGAACGAGTCGTATCTCAAGGGCGACCGCCGGATCGTGACGCTCTTCACGCGCACCGGGCAGATCACGACGAACGTGGTCGAGTCGTTCAACGTCACGAATACCGAACTCCCCTTCATCGGCCCTCAAATCGGAACTCGGGAGGTCAAGTGATCACCAACTCGTCGTTCCGCGCGAAAGCCCGCTCGGGGATCACGCTCACCGAGATCCTGATCGCGCTCGTGATCATGACGGTCGGGATGATCTCGCTCGTGACGCTCTTTCCTCTCGGGTTGATCCGACTCCGCCAAGCCGCGAGGTTGGATCGCTCGGCGTTCCTGGCGGAGTCGGTCTTCAGCGACATCGAGACCCGCGAGCTCCTCTCGAAGTCGTCGTTCTCGCTCGCCTGGTACGGGACGCGCGACCCGTTCCTGGTCGACACTCCTTACAACGCCTCGCCCGCGGTCGATGCGACCGCCGTCTACACCCAGAACAACATCTCCTTTCGTCCGCTCTCGGGCGGCCTGCCCGTCTGCTACGACCCGATGCTCCGCGCCGTGCTGCCGGCGACGCCGAGCTTCGACCCGACCCCCGCGAACGCGACCTCTCGCGAGCTCCGCTTCGGCGCGGGGCTGGTGCGAGCGGGCGCGAACGTCGTGAGCTACCTCCGCAACGACCCGCAAGGCGGGCCGGCGAGCGCCTGGGGCCTGCAACGGATCACGAACTTCCTGCCCTACAACACCTCGCGGGCGTGGTGGCCGTTCGTGAGCGAGTTCGCCTGGCAGACCTTCGTGTCGCCCGACGACGTCGTCTTCTCCTCGGCCGACAACACGACGTTCACTCAGTTCAATGCGTTGACCGGCGGTTCGTCGCCGATCGGCACCCCCCCCAGCCCGCTCTCGCCCGAGCTGGTCGGCACGGGGAACGTCGTCAACGACTGGAAATATTCGTGGTTCTTCACGGGTCGCCAGACCGACGTGACGAGCGGTCAGGTCTTCGACGGCGACATCGTCGTCTGCGACAGCCGGGCCTTCGCGGTCGAGGCGCTCTTCTCGCCGATCTCGAACTCGACGTCGCAGGTCGCCTCGGGCGAATACGTGTTCGAAGCGGTCTTCGGCTACAGCGGCACGATCTTCCCGAACCCGATCGGCTACGCGTCGGGTTCCGACCGCACGGTCGTGATCCGTTGGCCCGCGTCGGTTCCCGACCCCGAGATCAAGGTCGGCAGCTGGCTCGCCGACGTGACCTACGAGCGCCGGGCCGACCTGACGCAGGCTCGGCTCTTCCCGGCGGTCCAGCTCCACGAGGCGACGCTCGGGCTCACGCGTCAAGCCCCGGTCTACCCGATGCAGCGGTGCTACTGGTACCAGGTGGCGAAGCGGACCGAACCGATCGACGAGTCGGCGATCGGCGACGCGATGTCGTCGGCGGGCTGGCGGCGGATGACGGTCTACACGACCACGCCGCTCCAGGCCAAGACGCTGCTCCGCGACCCCGGGAACAACAACGGCACCGTCCCCTATCACATCAACGCCGCGCTCTTCATGCCGAGCGTGGTGAACGTCTTCCCGCGGACCGTGTTCGTCCGCTCCAACAATTGAACAGGCGATTCGGATCGCCGACCGTGACGCGCGTTGATTCCAGTAGATCCCGATCCTGTTTCGGGAACTCTCCCCGCGCGATCCGCATCGAATCCTGGGACCGGTCGCGAAGCTCGAGGACTCCCAAGCCATGCGTTCCGCCATCCACACCCCGCGCCGGGGCGTGACCCTCCTGGAAATGCTCGTCGTGGTGGGCCTCGTGGTCCTCATGATGCTGATCCTGGTCTCGATCTTCCAGGCCGCGACCGGCGTGATGTCGACCTCGCGCGCCTTCCAGGAATTGAGCAACAGCCTGCGGGCGGTCGACATCACCCTCCGGGGCGACCTCACCGGCGCGACCGCGCGGATGACCCCGCCGCTCGACCCCAAGGACAACCTCGGCTACTTCGAGTACATGGAGAACTCGTTCGCCGACGCCCAAGGCGAAGATACCGACGACGTCCTCGCCTTCACCGCCAAGGCCCCCGAGGGACAGTACTTCACGGGACGGGTGTGGATTCCGACGTGGAACTTCGGCGCAAACCTCAAGGATCCGAGCGAAGCGGTCCAGCCGGTCGTGGTCACGAGCAAGTTCGCCGAGGTCATTTGGTTCCTTCGCAACGGCAACCTCTATCGCCGGGTCCTGCTCATCGCTCCGGAGCGGGCGGGAAGCTTGGGGCTCGTTCAGCCGTTCTTCCCAACGAATGCACCGTATTTCCCCGGTCAGCTCTTCGGTTATCCGCGACCAAACGCGGGGGCGACCCTCGGAGCGATGCCCGTGAGCTGGCAAGGCATGAACGACATTTCATGCCGTCCCTCTGTGGGCTCGGGAACAGTTACGATTGTTCCCACACCGAACACACTGGGAGATCTGACCGAGCGTCACAACCGCGCGTTTCGTCCCAGGTTCGCGGACGACTACTACGATGCAACCGCCGGCTCTCAGACGGTCGGTCAGTACGCTCCCGACGGCCGAACCGACGACAACAATCAAGACGACATCCCCGACTACTATCCGACACTCTACCCTAACATCACTCCCACAACGGCGACCCTAGCGCTCGTCAACGAGCAACTGCTTTACCCAAGCGGCTCGGCGCGAGTCTCGACTCTGTCGGGCCAAGATCCATATCAGTCGCTCGCGTTCCCTTACGTCAATCCCGCGCTCTACACCAAGCCCGACCGGACCCGGATCGCGACCGCCAACGGCAACATCGACAATTACACGCTCGGCTGGATCCACAGCCCGGACCCGTCCGGTCTGACCTTCAACCATGCGCCTCTGTCCGAGGGGGATACACTCGCGGTCCCTACCGACGGAAACGCCCAGCAGCGACAGCAGTGGTTCGGGTATCCGACCTGGCGCGAGACCATGGCCGGCCGCCGCGGATCGGGCGCGAATTCGCTCACGGGTTGGATCGATCCGGTGCATCGACTCTCGGAGCAAGGTAACGGGACGGTCTTGCAAGCCTGGGGCCTCCGCCCCTTCCCCCCCAACAACCCGACGCCGCCGACGACGAGCCCCAACTTCCCCGCGCCGTTCCATGCGGCGTGGTTCGCGCCGACGTATCAGTCGCTGCCGATCCCGGGGGCGGAGCTCGCGAATGCGTTCTCGGCGAATCTGATCCCCGAGTCTGGGCTGTACACGGCCGGGAACATCATCCCGTTCGTCTGGCAGGACGACCTGATCATGACCGGCGTGCGGAGCTTCGACGTCAAGGCGTACGACCCGGACGCGCCGATCTACAACAATACGACCGCCTCCTACGTCCCCGGCTACCTCGACCTCGGCTACGGCGCCCCTTACTTCGCGGCGGGCTATCCGTCGTCGGCGATCACGCCGGGCCTCCCCGTACTTCCCCTGCAGGACGGGCTCTTCAACCCGATCGGATTCGGGCACGAAGGCCGCATCCCCCCCTTGCCCACCGATAATCGCGTGAATCCCTCGCGACCCTATCGCAACAACATCCTCGCATCGGGCCTCGCCCAGCCGAACTACATCGGCGACGGCTCGGACACGGTGATCCGGATGAGGCGGACCTTCGACACCTGGTCGACGACCTACACGAACGCACCGGCGGTCGACGTCAACTTCAACGGATCGACGTTGAAGGCGTTTCCCAACGACCTGCCGGTCTACCCGTCGTACCCGCCGCCGTATCCCAGTCCATTGCGCGGGATCCAGATCCAGATCCGGGTCGTGGATCCGCGAAATCAACACTCGAAGATCCTGACGATCCGTCACGACTTCAGCAACAAGCTCTGATCGGATCCGATCGTCGGCGAAACCCCATCAAGAACCGAGCCGCCCCCTACTGATCGCGGGCGGCTCGCATCGGCCGAGCCTTGCGGCGTCTCGATCGAGAAGAGGTACGGACCATGTTCTCACACAGTCGGCATTCGCGCTCCGAGCGACGAGGGATCGTGCTGGTCGTGATCCTCGGCATGCTCGGCCTGATGGCCCTGATCGGCGTGACCTTCGCGACGTTCTCCGGTCAATCGCTGATCAACAACCGAAACTTCTCGCAGTCGGTCAACCTGCCGTCTCCCGAGCAGTTGATGGACTACGCGCTCTCGCAGCTGATCAACGACACCAACAATCCGACCTCCGCGCTCCGTGGTCACAGCCTGCTCCGCGACATGTACGGCAGCGACTCGCTGCTCGGCAACTCGGCGGCGATCCGCGGCTTCCTCGGCTCGCGTCCCGACGGCATCGCGTTGCAATTGATCAATTCGGGCGCGTATCCGACGCTCGCGGTCTCGGGACCGAATCCGGGGGTGAATCTCTCGGGGTTCACCCAGTATGAGACGAACCTGCCGATCGACGTCTGGCCCCAGCTCTACAACATCGACTTCACGCGCTGGGTGCTGCGAACCTTGCCGAGGACGGTGACCGACCCGGGCACCGGCGTGACCTCGGTCTATCCGTCGCAGACGCTCGAGGTACTGCACGACGCCCGATCGGTGAACGGCAACCACGTGCTCACGCTCGCCCCCGCCGACAACGTGACGCGGCTCTACAACTCGCCGAACCTCCAGTACATGTACGGCGTCCCCGCGCCGAACAACGGCACCGGTCCGACGAAGTCGCCCGTATTCATGGCGCAGCTCACGGGCAGCGCATTCGTGCTCGACTGCCGCTACATGCGGGCCCAGAACGGCCCGGGAGCCTCGCACTTCAACGCCGCCGGCGTGCCCTTCAACAGCGCGGCCTACGGCAACTACCGGGTCAACGGCGAGCTGCTGTCGTATCCGTTCGGCACGCAGAACTTCAACTCGTATCTGAATCTGAGCCGCGGGTTGCCGACCCTGGGCAATCCCGACCAGTTCGGGCTCGACGAGGACTACGACGCCTGCGACCTCGAGAACTGGTTCCTGGCGATCCAATCGGCCGACGGCCAGGTGATGATCCCGTCGTTCCACCGCCCGGGAATCCTGACGGCGAACGACTGGGTGAACAGCCTGAATTCGACGAGCACCTCGGTCCGCCAGTCGGCGATCCTCTCCACCGCGAAGATCCTCCGCCCACGCGCCGTCGACCAGTCGGCCGGCTTCCCCGCCGATCCGTCGGCCCCCGACCCGCTCACCGGGCAGATGAAGTACGACGTCGACAACGACGGCGACGGCGTGAGCGACTCGGTCTGGCTCGACCTCGGCTACCCCGTGATGAAGGACTCGCGCGGCAAGACCTTCAAGCCCTTGTTCGCGTTCATGGTGCTCGGCCTGAACGGTCGCCTCCCCTTGAACACGGTGGGCAACCTCCACGGTCGCGACATGAATCCGCCGACCGGCGGCGACCTGCCGATCTTCGACCAGCCCGACGCCATGGGCAACGTGCTCCTGAGCTACCCCGACCGACCGACCTGGACGCACGCGTCGCATCTCGGCTACTCGGTGAACGAGATCAACCCGATCTTCGCACTCCAGAACGCGTGCGACGCCGTCACGACGAACAACACGTCGCCGAATCCATCGCTGCCGAGCCAGTGGCTCTGGCAGGCGGACAACGCCGGTTTCGACGTGGGGACGACGCAGCTCCGCAACCTCCTCGCGGGCACCATCCCCTCGACCGAGCTGACCCCGGCGTCGGGCACGAGCTACAATGACCCGACTCATCAAGAGAAGAACTTCGTCGGCATCCAGGGGTCGCCCTGGTTCCTGCCGAACAGCCTCTACGACCCGTTCGAGCGGAACTTCTACGGAGTCGCACAGTCCCAGATCACGCGGACCAATGCGGCGGTCCCCGGCCGTTGGGGCGAGCCCGAAGGCGTTCCCCGCGTCCTGGTCGCCCCGACGATCGTGGGACACACGGCGAAGAGCACGACCGCGACGCCGATCCTGACCACGATCCAAGCCTACGAGAACCCGGTCCGCGCGGGTCGGTCGTTCCTCAACAGCACCGGTCAGTCGGCCGACGTCTTCGACGACGACTTCGACACGACCGACCCCGCGGCTCAAATGCCCGCGGGCGGCGACCCGTTCAGCGTCGACCCGTTCAATCCGATCAAGGAAGCGGCAAATCTCTACGATCCGACCGGGTCGAACGTCCTGCCGGTCGAGCGGATCCGTCGGTTCGTCAAGCCGATCGACCCGATCGGGATCGGCCGAGTTGCGGCGTACAACGCTCGCCCCAAGGGCGTGCTCGACTACGGAACGGCCGCGGACGACTTCGGTCGGTCGGCCTATTTCCGCTACTTCCGGCCGCCCGGCATCCCGCAGGTGATCTCCTACGACCTCGACCCGATGCACTCGGTGCCTGCGACCTTGCCCGCGAGCGGCGGGATCAACACTCCGGTGAACGAGCGGTACAACATCCCGATCTTCCTGCTGCCGACTCGTCCCGACGCGACGAACAACCTCTACCACGGCTTCTGGTCGCACATGTTCCCGCGAGGCGGGATCTTGGGCGGCGGTCCGGAAGGCGTCGCGGTCGCCGGCTCCGCGCCGTTCGACCTCGACCCGGTCAACTCGACCGCCGCGGCGGCCTTCAAGTTCGCACCCTTCGGCGCGGGTTCGAGCGCCATGCCCGCGCCGATCGCGTATCAGACCATGCCGACGGCGTTCCCCTCGATCAGCTCCGACATCAACTCGAGCCAAGGGCCCTACCTCGGACCGGGGTCGGCTTCGCGCAACCTCGGGTCGAAGGTCATCAACGGCTATCCCAACTACCCGCCGCTGCTGCCGTCGAACTCGAATCTCGCGAACGTCGGCTCGAGCCTGAACAAGGACGAGGCGGACGAGTTGAATCTCTACTCCCCCGGCGGCACGATCGACATGCCGTACGGCCCGAGCGACCTGGAATGGCTCTACCGCAAGCAGGACGTCGACGGAACCCAGCTCGACAGCCGTCTCGGCCGGCTGGCTCCGATCAGCTTCCTCAACCCGGTCGACGGCCTAATGCGCCGGCGCCTGTTCAGCATCGAATCTTGGGATCTGAACACGTCGGTCTTCTCCTACGACAATCCGACGGGGTCGTATCTGTACAACAGCAAGACGGCCTATGAGCCTGCGAACGGCGTTCCCGGCTCGAGCCTGCCGGCGCAGACGGCTCCGGCTCCCGTCGGCACCTACTACAACCTGAACGCCGTCACCCAATTCGCGAATCCTTCGCTCTTCGGGCCGATCTCGGGGGCGAACAACCTCGCGATCCCGCAGGCGTCGCCGGCGAACACGGCACCCCAGTTCGCGGCGGCACAGCTCCCGCTCGACGGCTCGGAGCTCTCGGCCTATCCCGGAACGGCGAATCTCCTACCGCCGGTCCTGACCCCGTCGATCGCCGCCCGCGACCGGAAGATCAACCTGAACTTCCCGCTGCCGGTGTCGAACGACCCGGGCGAGCCGGTTCGGCAGAAGTGGGTCCGCGAGACCTACCAGCTCTTCAAGGCGATCCTGCCGCCGCAGGCGATCGACACGCCGCAAGAGCTGGCTCAGCTCAGCCAGTTCGTGGTGAACATGGTCGACTTCCGCGACCCGGACTGCTCGATGACGCGATTCGTGAACACCGACCTCCAGGTCGTGCCGCCCACCGCGACGGCCCCGGCCGGTCTCGTGTTCGCGATCGACCCCGTCGGCGGGGGGCACTATCGCTTCGACCCGACCATTTACGACGACACGGCCTATCGCACGTCGCTCGACGCGGCGCCGAATCATGGGCAATTCTTGATCCAGCACGGCATGGAATATCAGCCGGTGGCGATCAATGAAGTGCTCGCGTATTCGTACCAGCGGCGAACCGGCGTCGACGACAAGGCGACCGGTACCGCGACGCACCGATTCTTCATGGAGCTCGTCAACACGAACTCCGACGACGGCAGCGGCTCGAGCGCGAGCGACCTGAACCTGCAAGGGTGGGACGTCGTCATCGCCCCCGACAACGTCGACGGAACCGACATCAAGGGTCGACCCGACCCGATCACCGGCGAGGTTCCGCCCATCGCTCTCGCAACGGCCGGGTTCACCTCGAACTTCGGAATCGACCTGACCACGAAGATCCAAGCGATCCGGACCGGTCCCCAGTACTACATCCTCGCCAATGCCTTCGGCGCGACCGATTCGGACAATCCCGACCCGTCGGGTACGCATTTGATCACGCTTCCGGGATCGATGAGCAACAACCCGTTCCCGACGACTCACACGCACACGCCCAAGAGCGGCGACTCGCGGTTCATGTGGGTCTACCTCCGCCGGCCCGCGAATCCGTTCAACCCGAGTGCGGAGAAGGTCGTCGTCGACTCGATGCGGTTCACCTACGCCGAGGCGGGCGGCGAGCCGGCCTGGGACATGGACAAGGAAGAGTTCACGACGTCGAGCCCCGGCAAGCTGGGGACGCGGCGGATGTTCTCGACGCATCGATTCCAGCCGTTCCGAGGCGGGCAGAACGCTCCGGTGATCACGGGAGGGTCGGCCCCCATCCCGCCCACGGCCTGGGGCTTCACCGAACAGACCGCACCCTCCACGCGCAACGGCAACTTCATCGTCTGGAAGGACTCGAAGAACAACTCGACCAACGTCGACAGCCAGCGGCTCCATCACGATCTGGGCGACGACGGCGAGGACGAGCCTTGGAACCTCTTCGTCTTCCACGACCGGGATTTCACCAGCCCGGCCGAGGTCTTGCTCGTCCCGGGCGCAGCGCCCGGACTCTTCACGAAGCAGTTCGTCGAGAATCCGAACCCGATCGCGCGTCGCGGCGCCGGTTGGAACGACTCGAACCTCACGTCGATGAGCGCGACGCCCTCGGGCTCGAACATCGGCGCGAAGTTGAATACGACCACCCCGAGCGTCTATCCCTACCTGCCCGACGCGTTCTACTACTCGGCCGCCTCGGTCGCTCCCTCGCTCGCCGCGGGAGTCAACGATCCCTACCCGAGCACGATCGGCGGCTGGACGGGCGCGGGCTGGCACAGGCTCCTCGAGTTCGTCGAAGTCCCATCCTCGGCCAACGGCGCCATCGGCCCGGTGTCGGAGGGTTGGAACTTCGATTGGGCCCGCCAGGATCGTCGCCCCGGTCAGATCAATTTGAATCTGATCATCGACGAGGAAGTGTTCTTCGGCGTTCTCGACGACCCGCGAATGAATACCTTGCTGATGGGGCTCGAGAATCCGTCGTTCCTGCCCAAGGTGGTCTCGCAGATCGACGACAACGGCTACCCGGTCTATCGGGCGACGGCCGACCCCGCGGCGGCCGACCCCGACTTCACGGGAGCCTATCCGATCTCGACGCTCTCGACCTACCAACTCTACGACCCGGGTCTCAACCAGCCGCTCTTGTACGACGCGACGCAACCCTACGTCGTCGGCGGCCCCACGGCCAACGGTCGAGGCTTCGCGGTCCAGCGGCAACTCGGCGGCAAGAACTACGTGACGCAGGGGATGAAGGCGGCCTTCTCCGACTTCCTCAAGCTCCGTCACGGGGGATCGGGCTTCTTGTTCGCGTGGGGCACGGGCGTCACCGGCCAAGGCTCGGTGTCGCTCGCCCGTCCGATCGCGCCGAATCCGACGTTGCCCGTGGCCCGCGAGCGTCCGTTCCGATCGTTGAGCAACCCGGACATCAACGCAACGATCATGCGGCCGGCGACCCTGCCGCCCTCTCGCTTCACGACCCCGAAGTCGCCCCCGGACTCCTGGGAGTTGACGGACGTCAACGGGGTGAACCCGCTGCCCGCATACCCGCTGTTGCCCCCCGATCAGCTCGCGGGCACGACTCCGACGAACACCTATCGATATGACGATCTCGTGGGCAATATGTACGTCCCGCCCAACGGCTCGAACCCGGGCGAGGCTCCGTCGGAGTTCGTGATGGATCCGGGTCTCAAGAATCCGTACCTCGATCGGCCGGCCTTGAACCAAGCACGAGTTCCCGTGATCCCGCCGCGTCGGCTCTTCCAGATCCCCGACAAGGAGATCGCGGCGAGCCCGCCCAGCGCCGCGGCGGCGTTCGACGTGCCGTTGACGAACGGTCGGATCAATCAGCCCGTGAACTCGACCTATCTCGACTATCAGAACAACTCGATCCAAGGGCTGTCGACCGTGGCGCCGACGCTGGTGAACAACACTCAACTCGGCACGCTCGACCCGGCGATCGTCTCGCAACTCCCGAGTCCCCCTCCCGTGACCTGGCAACTCGGCGACGCGGGCGCGGCCGATCGACGTCAACATCCCTACTTCCGGACCGAGTGGCTCCAGAAGGTGATGAATCTGACGACGGTTCGGACGCATCAGTTCGCGGTCTGGATCACCATCGGCTTCTTCGAGGTGACCGAGACCGGGGCCGCGTCGCTCGCCGCGCCCGACAAGCTCGGCGCCGAGTTGAGCTTGGCGGCTGGTCGGAGCCTGCGTTATCGGTCGTTCTTCATCCTCGATCGGACGCGCGCCGTGGGCTTCAACGCGTCGAACCCGATCGACTTCCACGACGTCGTCACCTATCGTCGCCGCATCGAGTGAGCGACGAATCTCACGAAACCCGGGTCGCCTGCAGCGGGCGGCCCGAGTCTCTCGTCGGAATCCTTGTCCCCCGACCCCTTCGCCCTTTACAATAGATTCGCCACGTCATCTCTCGTGAAAGGACATCGCCCATGTCGAGTCGTCGTCGCGGCTTCACCCTGATCGAGCTGCTGGTCGTCATCAGCATCATCGCGGTTCTCATCGGCCTTCTGCTGCCGGCCGTCCAGGCCGCCCGCAAGGCCGCGAGCCGCATGAAGTGCCAGAACAACCTTCGTCAGGTCGGCCTCGGTCTCGCCGGATTCGTGAATTCGAAGAGCGTCTACCCGAACGCCGGGACGTTCCTCGACCCGAACATCCCCCAGAACAACTCGGTCACGAACACCTCGCTGATGCGTCACATGTTCCGGATCTCGGGCTCTACCGGATTCGCGAACTCCCTTCCGCTCCACAGCTGGGTCGTCGACATCCTCCCGTACATCGACAACCAGGAGCTCTTCAACTCTTGGAACAAGTCGAACGACTATCGCAGCCCCGCACAGGGCTCGGATACGTCGAAGCCCTCGAATGCAACGATCAGCAACACCTCCATCCCCATCCTCACCTGCCCGGACGACCTGACGCTCCAACCGGGCGTCGGCAACCTCAGCTACGTCGTCAACGGCGGTTTCAGCCGCTGGGTCGGCAATCCGCTGATCGGCTGCGACGTGTCGCTGGGCGGAGCGACCGACACGACCACCGGCCCGAACTGGGGCCAAAACTCGAGCGACCCGTCCGCCTCGCAAGGAATCGCCGCAAAGACCGGCGTGATGTTCCTCGGCACCGCGACCGGCAAGATGCCTTGGGACGTTCGCAGCGGCCCCAACAGCATCGTCGACGGCGCCGGCACGACCATCCTGGCCTCCGAGAACTTCCTCGCGGGCGCCTCGAACGGATCGACCTACACCGGCGGCGTGCCGACCAACTGGGCCTGCCCGCACCCCAACTTCGTCATGTTCATCGGATCCGACTCGATCTGCCCGAGCGGCAACTGCTCGAGCGGTCTCCGCGTCAGCACCGACTCGACCGGGACTCAGACCGACGGCCCCGGTTGGGCGAACGCCAACAACAAGAATTCGACGACCGTGCTCGAGTACATCAACGTCGGTCAGGATCTGACCGATGAGGGGTCGGCTCCGTTCCCCTCGTCGAATCACGGCGGCGGAGTGAACATGCTCTTCTGCGACGGTTCGGTCAAGTTCATCTCCGACACGATCGACGGCACCGTCTACGCCAAGATCATCACCCCGAACGGCGGCAAGCTTCCCCCGCCTTATCGTCAGCTCCCGGTCGACGCCGACGCCGTCGGCAACTGAGCGACCATCGCGATGACGTGGGCGAATCCGGGCCTCGCCCGCTCCTTCGGGAGCGGACGAGGCTCACTCACTTTGTTCGCCTCCGACGGCTGGAACGAAACGCCTCGATCCTGCGTCGAAATCCATGTCGGACACCATCGAGAGTCAAGAAGATGGGCGCCCTCGGCAATCCAGGCGAATCGCTTGACAGTCACTTGCGCGTGGGTTAGCCTCAACTCGTGTCGAGTTGCGTCGCGGAATGCACGCTTCGATCTCGCTCGCCTCGGCAAACCCGTCGCATTCTCGCCCGCGGCACGTTTCCCCGCGCGTTGCGAGTTCTTGCGACTCCGGTCGCCGACTCCCCTTCGCTCGACAGTCATCTCTACACATGAGGCGATCGACCATGGTCAAAGCACTCGCCCCGAGTTCGATCCGGGGGAGCTCGTGGGTCGGGCTTTGGTTCGTGATCAGTGCATGGATCGCCTGCCCGGTGTTCGCGCAGACGGGAGAGCCCAAGTCGGCGTCGACGCCTCCTCCTCCCCAAGCCAAGGAAGAGTCGAAGCCGGCGACCAAGGCCGCTCCCGCACAGACCAAAGAGGCGGCCAAGGCCGCACCGGCGAACGAAGCCGCCAAGCCGAGCGACCCGCCGGCAGCCGCCGAGGAGCCGGCCGACGACGGTCCCAAGCGAGATTCGGGCGAGATCTTCAAGGATCCCCGTGCCGAGAAGTTCCTGCCGAACACCTTCGTTCAACTTCCGTACCCCGCGCCTCGGCCGACCCAGAACGACATGAACGCCGTCAAGGCGATGGTCGCCGGACAAACCGCGATCGACCGCGGGCTCCTGTCGCGCTACGTCGACATGCAGGTCGCCGAACTCACCAATCACACGAACATTCGAGCCCTGATCGATCCTCCTCCCGGACAATCGCCGAACTCCGCCGCGGCTCGGGCGGTTGAGCGTGCGGTCGACGCACTCGTCACGCCGATCGTCGTCGCCCGATCGAATCAGCCCCCCAATACTGCCTTCCTCGCAGCCTACCTGCCTTTGCTGCAATCCAAGGTTCCGCCGCTGCTCGACAACCATCTCATCGCTCGAACCCAGGGTGCGATCGTCCTGGGTACGGTCGGGACTCCGGCACTCGTCGACCTCTACATCAAGCAACTCGCCGACCCGAATCAGGTGCTCTGGGTCAAGCTCTGGGCCGCGCGTGGGCTGACCGAGGCGACCCAGTCCGGCCGCGTGATCCTCGACATCGAGCGTGCCTACAAGGCGGCCGCCGCTCTGATCGGGATCATCGAGAACGAGGCCGACCTCCCCTGGCCCGTCCAGATTCGTCTCCTCGAGGCGGTCGGAGCCAATCGCCAGGCCTCGATGAATGCACTCGACCGCAAGGCCGACGTTCTCTCGATCCTCTGCGAGGTCCTCACCGAGCCCGAGTCCCGTCCCGACGTCCGAGCTTGGGCCGCCTGGGCGCTCAGCATGCTCGAGCTCGGGAGCTCGATTCCGAAGGTCAATTATCCGCTCCTCACCTACCACATCGGTGAGCTCGCCGCCTCCATCGGCGACCGGATCGGCGCCGAGTACGACACCCTCCAGGGTCGCTTCGAGAAGAACAAGGGGCCGGCGTCGTATCTGACGGGGCTCCTCGTGGGTCAGATCGAACCGGCTCTTGCGGGCTCCGCCAACGTGCGGAATTCGGGGATCCTGGGCAGCGCGCATCCGAGCGCCGAAGCGAATCGTCCCTTCGCTCAGTCGGTTCTCACGCAAGTTCGCGCGGTGGGCAAGGCTGCGGTCGAGTTGATGCGAGCGGGGGGAAACCTCCAGATCGAGGCCCGCAAGAACCTCGCCGCCCGAGTCTCGGAGCTTCGCGGCGTTCTCCAGAAGGGAATGCCGAAGGACGTCGAACTCACTCCCGGCGGCCTGAAGCTGCCGATCGGCTCAGCACCGGTCGCCGACGCGCGCCCCGCGAAGTGACGATGCCGAGCCCGCCGACGATTTCGATCCCTGATATCCGCGAGTATGACCGCATCAACGCGGAACTCGTGCGACTCCTGGATCAAGGGTCGCCGGTCGTCCTGCTCGCAGGTGCCGAACGCCAGCGTCTGCTGGCTTTCGGCCTGCGCGGGGGCTGGAGAGCTCGCGTCGTGATCGACGGGCTCTGCGGGCCCGAGGTCGGTGCCGAACTGGATGCGCCCGGGTTGTCGATCATCTGCCGAGGGTCGACCGGCGATGGTGCGGGCCGATCTCTTCGAAGCGGCCGACTCTTGGTTTTCGGCTCTTCCGGCGACGCGGTCGGTGCATCGCAGTCGGGAGGACGGATCCTCGCAAATCGCGGAGTTGGTCACCGCGCGGGCTTGCGACAGAGCGGCGGCGACCTTATCGTTCTGGGTGAGGTCGGCCGACTGGCGTGCGAGCGACGCTCCGGTGGTCGCTTCTTCGCATCTCGCGAACGCCTCGGCGCGTTTTTCGAACACGGCGCTTCGGGCGGAGAGTTCGTCCCCTTGGATCCACGGGAATCGATCGCGATCCCCCCTCTCGACGCACTCCTGAGTCTCGACGATGATCCTTTCGACGGCTTTGCGGTTCCGATCTGAGGACGTTCGAGCGCGAACACGTCGACGACGACTCTTTGCCTCGCTGATCGCCATGATCGGGGCGACCATGCTCGGCTGTTCCGAGGAGTTGGGCCCCGAGCGATTCGAGACGACCGATCTCTCGGGTCGTGTCTACTCGCTCAACGGACCGATCACCTCGGGTTGGGTCGAGTTCTTCCCGACCGACGGAACGATGGGAAATCTGACGACCGCTCGGATTGGAGCCGACGGAAGATACGTCGCCCGACGCGTTCCCGTGGGACGTGTGGCGATCTCCCTCGTGGGGATTCCCGCGCAGATGTTTCGCACACCCGGCGGGCCCGTTCCTTCGACCGTCTTTCAACTCGGTTCGAGTCCGATCCGGCGAACGGTGGGTGCCGGAACGGCCTCGTCTCTCGATCTCGACCTCAGCGTCGAAGCGGTTCGATTCTTGGAAGAGCGTCAGGGCCGGGCTCGCGCTGCGGGAGGGACGGGCGGATGAGGAGCAAGGAGAAGACGAAACTCGGCGTGACGCCTGTCGCCGGCCTCGGATCGCCGACACGGATCCGAGCGGTCTATCGTCGGTCGGATGGGGGGATCGAGCTCGACCTTCCGGTCGACCGGATTCCCTCGGCTCTCGAGGATCACAAGGGAACCGTCTGGGTCGACATCGAGGCACTGGGCGGCAACGATCACGCGGTCGTCGAGAAGATGCTCCGCGAGACGTTTCACTTTCATCCGCTCGCCATCGAGGACGCGTTGCGAGAGTCGCACGTCCCTCGGATCGACGACTGGGGGCGTTACCTCTATCTCGTGTTCTCATCGATCGACTTCGATCCCGAGACCGATGATGCCCGGCTCCATGAGTTGGATCTCTTTCTTGGATCGAATTATCTCGTGAGTTACCACACGGAGTCGCTTCCCCTCCTCGACCTCCATCGGAGGAACATCGAGCGCGACCCCGAGAATCGGCTCCGTCACGGAGCGGATCATCTGCTCTACCACCTGCTCGACCTGACCGTGGCCGACTTCATGCCCGCGCTCGAGCACCTGGACGAGGCGGTCGAGGAGGCGCAGAACGAGGTCTTTGCCGATCCGACCCCGAGGACGCTTCAGAACATCTTCCGGATCAAGCGGTCGGCCGTGCGCGTCCATCGCATGCTCTCGCCGATGCGCGAAGTCCTCAACAGACTGGCACGCGATCCGTACGACCAGGTGCTCGAGGCGCACCGTGTCTACTTCCGCGACGTCTACGATCACATCGTACGACTCCATGACATCAGCGAGAGTCTCCGCGATCTCGTCGCCGGCGCGCTGGACACCTATCTGTCGATCGTCTCGAATCGAACCAACGACGTCATGAAGACTCTCACGCTCGTGAGCGTGATGTTCCTACCGATGAACTTCCTCGCCGGTTTCTTCGGGATGAACTTCTTCGGCCCCACCGCCGCCTTCGAGAGCCCTCTGCCGAAAGCCGCTCTCTTCTCCGCCACGGTCGCCGCGATGACGATCATGCCGATCGCGATCTGGCGGATCGGCAAGCGTCGACAGTGGTTCTGATCGCGACCCGGAAAGCCGCCGCACCTCGACGAGGCGCCCTTCATGGCCGTTCGCTGGCGACTGCGTCCCTTCGAGCCCGACCGGATCCGTTCGCTCGCGGCATCCGCGGGGCTGACTTCACTGACGGCCCAACTCTTGTTGAATCGCGGTGTCACGACGCCCGAAGCCGCGAGAGTCTTCCTGGAGAACCGACTGACGTCGCTCCATGACCCGGAGACGCTTCCGGGAATCGTCGAAGCAGCGGAACGGATCCGCGCGGCGGTGCTCGAGGGCCGCCGTGTCGTGATCTACGGCGACTACGACGTCGACGGCGTCTGCGGCACGAGTCTGCTGCTCGGCTGCCTTCGGCTAGCCGGGGCGAAGTCGCTCGACTATTACATTCCGCATCGCGTGGAGGAGGGTTACGGCATCAATGCCGAGGCGCTCCGGAAGATCGCCGAGGCGGGCCCCGCGCTCGTGGTCACGGTCGACTGCGGAATCTCCGCGATCGGCCCGGCCGAACTCGCCCGAGAGTTGGGTCTGGAGTTGATCATCACCGATCATCACCATATCGGCGATCGTCTTCCCGAAGCCGACGTTCTCGTCCATCCGCGACTTCCCGGCGGTTCGTATCCGTTCGGGGATCTCTGCGGGTGCGGGGTGGCCTTCAAACTTGCGTGGCAGGTCGCCAAGAGCTTCGGCGACGGCAAGAAGGCGTCGCCGCATCTTCGCGAGTTCTTGATCGAGGCCGTGATGCTGGTCGCGCTCGCGACCGTGGCCGACGTCATGCCTTTGCTGGGCGAGAATCGCCTCCTGGTGCACCACGGGCTGAACGGACTGTCGATGTCGCCGACGCTCGGCCTTCGCGCGCTCCTCGACGTGGCGGGATTGAGCGAGGCGCCCCGCGGGATCAACAGCGGGCACGTCGGCTTTGGTCTCGCTCCTCGAATCAACGCCGCCGGACGGCTCGAGCGTGCCTCGACGGCCGTCGAGATGTTGACGGCGCGCGACGAATCGACGGCGCGGCGACTCGCCGAAACGCTCGATGCGTGCAATCGCGAGCGGCAGGAGACCGAGCAGTCGATGGTTGCGGAGGCGCGGGAACTCGTCGAGAAGAGCGGTCCGATCGACTCCCGAGCGGCGATCGTCGTCGCGAAGGACGGTTGGCACAAGGGGATCGTCGGGATCGTCGCAAGCCGCCTGGTCGACATTCACCATCGCCCCACGATCGTGCTCACGATCCGCGACGGCATGGCCCAGGGCTCGGCCCGCTCGGTTCCGGGGTTCGACCTCTACGCCGCCATCGCTGCTTGTTCCGACCTCCTCGATCGATTCGGAGGGCACGAGGCGGCGGCGGGACTCGAACTGGCTGCGGACCGCCTCGACGAGTTCTCGGAACGCTTCGAGGCTCGATGTCGCGAAACGCTGACTCCCGAGCTTCGTGATCGCGTCATCTCGATCGACGCCGAGACGTCGGTCGCTCAGCTCGACCTGCGGACGCTCGAAACGATCGGGCGGCTCGAACCTCACGGAGTCGGCAATCCGCGGCCGACGATCCAGATCACTCGATGTCGGGTCGCCGGCGAAGTGAAACGGATCGGGCAGGATCAACGCCACATCAAATTTCGAATCGTCGAGGGCGACTCCTCGATCACCGCCCTCGGATGGAGCATGTCCGATCGGGCGGCGGAGTTGCAGTCCGGGGTCGACTACGACTTCGTAGGGCATCCGTCGATCAACGAATTCAACGGGCGGAGGGAGGCACAGCTCGAACTGCGGGACTTTCGCCGCTCGGGCTCGAAGGAGTCGACGGGTTGAGAGCGGAAGGAATCATCGATCGGTGATCTCGACTCCCGGGGCGCGCGGCGGTTCCGAGGCGGGTTTCTTCCCCGGTCCGAAGATGAACCACAGGCCGACGAGGATCAGGAAGCCTCCGTAGATCTTCTTCATGTCCCCCGCCTTGACATATGTGCTCAGGATCGCGCCGAGAAGAGTGCCGAGGATGAGTCCACAGGCGATTGCCAAACCCTCGCCGAAACGCACTTGCCCTTCCTGGTGGTACTTCCAGACCGCGAGTCCGGCCACCGGGAGCAGTTGCGCCAGCAAAGACGTTCCGCTCGCGGTCTTCTGGTCGAAGCCGAGCCCGAGCATGAGCGCGGGGACGATGACCAATCCGCCGCCGATACCGAAGAGTCCGCCGATGACTCCGGCCGAGATACCGAGAGCGACCATGCCCGCCGCCATGACGATGCTCATGCGAGTTCCTCTTGTGATTCGACTTCGGCCAAGATTCGCGCGGTCGCGACGATCGCGGCCGTCTCGATCCGAAGAATCGTGGGGCCCAGATCGATCGGGCACCAGCCCAGCCCGCGAGCACGATCGATCTCGGCATCTGTGAATCCGCCCTCGGGCCCGATCGCGACGACGACCTTCGATCCCTTCCCCGCGCGAATCCTCGCGGCGCCGCGCTGCTTGCCGGGATGAGCGATCACCAGCAGATCGGCGCCCGATCCCGCATCCGCCGCGAATCGATCCCACGAGACGGGTTCGACGATCTCCGTCAGTCGGCCGCGGCCGCACTGCTTCGTCGCTTCGATGACCACGCGCCGAAGTCGGTCGAGTTTCGCCGTGCGAGGGTCGACGACCGAGCGCTCGGTGAGGAGCGGTACGATCCTCTCGACCCCCAGTTCGGTCGCCTTCTCGACGAGCCAGTCGACGCGATCCCCTTTGGCAAAGGCGGTCGCGAGGGTCAGTCGGCACGGTGCGACCCGCGTATCCTCCACCGGCTCGATCCGTCGCAGGCCGACGCCGTGCTTGTCAATCGATTCGACCCGAACCCTCCAGATCTCCCCGTCTCCGCTGAACACCTCGACCACTGATCCTTCGGGAATCCTCCGAACTCTCGCAAGGTGACGTCCCTCATCCCCCTCGAGCCGGAGGACTTCACCGTTCCAGGGTCCGGGGAGGTGGAAACGATCGGCCAAAGTCGAATCTCCGACGGGTCGAAGCGAATCTCAGAGTGGTGATGATACCGATGAATGACAGGGCCGGCGACCGGTTGCGTTCGCCGTTCGAGCCGTACGCTCCTCGTTGCTGGGGAGCGTCGTCCAGTAGACGGGGCTTCGAGTTGGAAGAATCCACTCCGCTCAGCGAATCGACGGGTCGACTCTCCACGCCGGCGGCCCGCCCGCCGGTTCAGACCGCCGCGCTCCGAGAGGCACTCTCCGCGCTTCGACGCGGTCTGGCGAGAGGATGCGCGATCCAACATCTGATCGGCGAGTCCGGTGTGGGAAAGACGACCGTCCTGCAACAGCTCGTCCGGGATCCGGGAAGCGCAGGCCCGCGTCATCGTTTTCGCTTCATCACTGGCGACAGCGGCGGCCGACCGCGGTTGGGGGGAAGAGCGAGGGACGCGTCCGTCTCCGATTGGGAGCGAGCCCTGCGGTGCCTCCACCTCGAGCGTTCGACCTTGGTCCTGCTCTGCGACGATGCCGCCTCCATCGAAGAGGCCGCCCTGCTCACGCGAGAATGCCGCGCCTCGCGAGGTCGACTTCGCTTGATCGTCACCGGTCGCGTGGAGCCAGTCGCCGAGGGTTCGATCCATCGAATGCGAAGGCTCACTCGCTCCGAGACGAGCGAGTTCCTCAATGCACGGCTCGGATCCCCCGAGCGCGAAGCGCCGGCCCTCGAGGCGCGTGCGATCTCCCGGCTCCACGCTTGGAGCGTGGGCCTCCCGGGGCGGATCGAGGAGTTCATGGATGCCCTTGAGATTTCAGCGAGTCGAGGCAGTTCCCGCCCCGTGACGGCGGCCGAGATCGACGAACTCGCGCGGAGTCGCGGTCCATCGGGGTGGTTTCCCTCGCGTCGGGTCGGATAGACTGAAGCGATTCCAGACGACCGTCACGGTCGGGAGCACGCGAGCATCCATGAATCAACGCACCAGCGTCGACCTCCGCAATCGATCGATCGCGGCATTTCTCTCCTTTCTCGTCCCCGGTCTCGGCCAGATCTATCAGGGCCGGACGGCGAAGGGAGTGATCTTCTTCGTGAGCGTAGCCACGCTCTTCGTCCTGGGGATGGCCCTGGGCGATTGGAGCATCGTCTACTGGCGCTGGGTCAATCCCCTGAAGAGCCTGGAGAAGTTCTACGGCTGGTATCTCCTCCAACTTCCCGCGGGATTGCTCGCTCTGCCGGGCCTGATCCAGGCGACTCTCGCCGAGTACGGAATGGACCCGATCCTGTGGGGGTGGCAGGCGGAACCTTCTCAGGATCAGATCAACTCGTTGTATCCTCGGCTCGGCAAGCTGGTGGAGATGGGCACGATCTACACCGAAATCGCGGGAATGCTGAACGTCCTGGTGATCTTCGACGCGTGGGATGGCCCCGCGTACACTTCCGACACGGGACGCGCAGCAGCCTCGGTCGCGGCCACCGCTCCGCAAGCCGTCGAGGCATCGCCGACGAACTCCGCAGCCGTCTCGGCCGAACCGATCGCGAACCCGGGGGTCTGATGTTCTCTTCGATCCACATCTACTTCTACGTGATCCCCCTCGTGGCCGCCATCAGCCTCGTCTACTCGGGTACGCGCCACGAGTCGACGACGCGGATCTTGGTCCAAGCCGCACGACTCTTCGGGGTGATCCTCGGCGTACTCGCTGCGTCCACGGCCGCTCTCCTGCTCGTGAACGCCTGGGTTTGATTCCTGGAACTCCGCACGTTCCCGGAACATCCCCTCGCTTTCCCTCGACGTTCGCGGACTCGAACCCTAAGGGAAGTCGAGTTCGAGCGTCGAGAGGGGTAGCGTGTTGATTTCCTGGGAACCGAGAGAGATGCGCGGATGCGTAGGTACATCGTCTTCGGAACGATCGGGGTCGCATTGACCGCGATTCTCAGCTACGGCTACATCTACCAAGAACGCCTCGGGAAGTCTCTTGGACGTCTCCGCATGCCGAGGATCGAGTCGCCCGTCTACACCGTGGAACGCACCGAGTACAAGCCGCCCGCCCCGGCGGCCGACGACCTCTTCCACGACGACGACCCTCAGACCAAGAACCCGACCTTCGACCCGGATCTCGTCGACTCGCGTCCCGAGGGCGACTGGCGCGTCAACCTCTCCGCCGCGGTGATGCGCCTCGATTGTCCCATGCTCCTGCCCGACCAGGATGCCGGACTCGATCGACTCTCCAAGTCCTACGCCGATGCGGTGCGGGAGTATCGCAAGCGGAACCCGGGCGGAGTGTCGATCCTCCCGTCGATCAACATGATCGACGGCAAAGCCAAGCAGTTCGACGACGGTCTCTTCGCCGCGATCGACCAAGCGTACTACGACGGAATCGACCAGGTCCTCGTCGGTCACCTCGACCTCCTGAAACGCTTCCGCGACAAGCTCGATCCGAAATCGAACGCCGGCACATTGATCGCCGCGGCCCTGAAGCTGGCGGAGATCGAGTCGCCCGAGGCCGACGCTCGAGCGGTCGATGAAGCGATTCGGTTCTTCGATGCCGCTGCGGTTCGATCGAAGCCCGCAGGCTTCTACACTTGGTCGCCCAAGCTCTCTCAACTGTTCCGAGTGCTCCGATTCCTCCAGGCCTCGTTGGATCCCTCGACCGCCGACCAATTGGTCGACGCACTCGCGGCCGACCCCGCTCTCGCCCGAGACTACGAAGCGGCGAATGCGTTCTTCGACAAGTTCTCGAATCCTCACTCGGGCCTCACTCTGACGGACTACGCGAAGAATCGAGAAGCCCGTTCGGCGATCCACTTCTTCCCGCCGTCGAGCAACAAGGAGTCGCAGCTCTTCTCGAAGCTGTTTCCGAGGGGACTACCGCCCGACGCCGACCTGATGCGCACACTCGTGACCGCGATCCGCTCGGGCAAGGTCGACCTGAAGCCGAAAGCCGGCAGCGGCTGGTACGACCACCAGGTGTACGCACTCGAGACCCTGCTCTTGCCCGAAAAGGGCGCCGAGAATGCGAAGCTCGTCCTGACGAAGCAATACAAGAAGCGGATGCTCGAGGCGTTCAAGGCGATGATGACCAAGCGTCGTGAGACGCATTTGCGAACGGCGGATGTCTCGGTGGGAGCCCCCGCACCTCGGCCGCTGGAAAGGCTGTCTCCACGGCTTCGCCTCGAACCAGCGCCGACGTATTATCTGCGCACGGCGCGAGCCTATGACTTCATCGGACGCTTTCTCGATTCGACCTTGGGTAAGCCCGCGCTCGAGAAGCTCCACGGGCTTCGCGAGGGAGGCGAACGCGAGTCGACGCTCGCGGCCGAGCTCGACCGGATGCGCAGTCTCTTCTACGGGTTCTACCTCCTGAGCTCGGAGGACATCGGTTCGAAGACCGAGTTTGCTTCGGACGAGTCGGTCGATGCAGACAAGTGCATGAAGCTCGCGAGCGAATGGCTCGAGAAGTGCGTCGACGACATCGACCTGGCCGCCGACACACGAGTGGCCGTGCCGGTCTACGTCAACCCCGCAGCTGGTCGAGTTCGCTGCTGGGGAACGCTCGGCGTTCGACTCGCCAAGTTCGACGCCCGGTTCGTGAAGCCCCCGTCGATCAAGCCGATCTCGGGAGACGGCGACTGGAAACCGGTGACGAATGAACAACTTCGATCGGTGCAGTACTTGATCCCCGTCGACGAGTTCGGGGAATTCGAGCTGACGTCGATGCAATTCCTCACCCGACCCGAGTTCCGCGCGATCTGCGACGCAGGCGGAACGAAGGAGGCGATCCTGAAGGCTCTGTCTCATTGAATCGGTGGAACGGATCACGCTCCCTCATCCGCCCAGTCGGATCGGAGCGTGATCCGCCGTTCATGCAAACAAGTCTTTGATCGGAGATCCGTAAGAGATCGGAATCGGTCGATCGAGTTGATCGCGGAGTTCGATACCCGGGTCGATCCCCAAGGCACTGAACATCGTTGCGGAGAGGTCGTCGGGAGTGACCGGATCGTCCTTGGGGTAGGCTCCCTGGGCGTCGGAAGCTCCGTGAAGATGGCCGCGCTTCAAGCCGCCGCCCGCCATCAGGACGGTGTAGCACTGCGGCCAGTGGTCGCGTCCCGCATCGCCGTTGATCTTCGGCGATCGGCCGAACTCTCCGGTCCAGACGATCATCGTCGAATCGAGGAGTCCTCGCGAATCGAGGTCTTCGATCAAGGCGGAGAGCGTCTGGTCGGTGATCGGCAGGCGCGAGTCGCGCAAGGTGTTGAAGTTATCCTTGTGCGTATCCCATCCGCCGATGCCTGGGGAATAATAGACCGTGATGAAGCGGACTCCGGCTTCAACCAGTCGCCTGGCGAGCAGAACGCTCTGGCCGTATGTCGTGCGGCCGTAACGATCGCGAATCCGGGGCTCCTCGCTCTGGAGGTCGAACGCCGCGCGGGTCTCTCGTGACGTGAGCAGGTCGACGGCTCGATCCTGGTAGGAACGCATCCCGCGAACCGCGGCTTCGTCGGCGAGCTTCGTACGACGAATCAGCGAGTCGAGGATGGCACGTCGGTCGGACACGCGTTCGAGCGGAACGTCGACCGGCAGTTCGAGCTCCTCGACGCGAAACCGGGGATCATTGGGATTCTTCGTGATGAACAGCGGATCGTGGCGCTTGCCGAGGAAGCCCGCGAACTCGCCCGGGGTGCGAAACGGACCATCGGCGATCATCGAAGGGAGCGAAACCGCGGTCGGAACGCGGGCATTGCTCGGCGCGAGCTTGTCGACGATCGAACCGTACGCGGGGAAGTCGGTCGCCGTCGCGTTCGCGGTGACGATGTCGATCGCGGGCTTGTGTCCCGTGAGCGAGTAGTAGGCCGCCGAGTTGTGGGCACTCGTCGTATGGTGCACGGAGCGCACCAGGCAGACCCGATCCATGAGCCCGGCCATTCTCGGCAGATGCTCGCACACCGGCGAGCCCGCGATCCGGCCGGCGATCGGACGGAACTCGCCGCGGATCCCTGCGGGAGCCGACGGCTTCATGTCGAAGGTGTCGTGATGGCTCGCTCCGCCGAATTGGTGGAGGAAGATCACGGATCGTGCACGCGGCGAGGGTGCACCGTCGGTTCTCGCGGCTTCGGCTCGGAGCAACCGAGGCAGACCGATCGCCCCAAGCGCACCGAGGCGGAGCAGGCTCCGCCGCGAAGGCGTCGATGCGCGAAAGCCGGAACACCCTTCGTTCATCGCTCCACCTCCGTTCTCGAACCGTATCGAGCGGCTGGACTCTCCCAGTTGAATTCTTTATAAACAATTCGTGGTTTCGTCGCCAAGCAGAAGTGCGGCGAAATCGCCGAGGCGATCGAAGGCGGTGTGCGCGGGAGATCCTCGATGCAACTCGTGTTCCTGCTTCTCACGGCGTGCTTTCCGGCAGCGGCGTCTCCTTCTCGAGACGTTCGCGAGCCTGCGATCCCGGTCGATCGGATCGAAATCGTCGCGGGGATCGATCGGATCATCGGTCGGGGAGAGGGCGTCCAACTCCTCGTTCGCGGTTTCGACTCATCGGGGAATCCGGTCGACGTCACCGATGAAGCGACGATCGAGCTCGTCGCGGCGGGCCGCGGCAGCATCGACTCCGAGAGACGGCTGACCGCCGAACAGCCGGGGAGCATCCTGGTTCGTGCCCGATATGCCGAGCATTCGGTGGTCCGCTCGTTCCAGGCCGAACCGACCGAGAGGCCTCGACCAGTCGGCTTCCGCCACGAATTGCTCAACGTCCTGACCCGAGAAGGCTGCAACGCGGGCGCGTGTCACGGGACTCCTACGGGTAAGAACGGCTTCCGCCTGAGCCTTCGAGGCTACCTCCCGGACCAGGACCACGCGAGCCTCACGCGTGAGTTCGAGGCACGAAGAATCGACCGCGTTTCACCTGAGGACTCGTTGCTCCTCCGGAAAGGGACTGCCACCGTCCCGCATGAGGGAGGGCGACGCCTGATCGTCGGCGATCCGAGTTGGTCGCTGATTCGGCGTTGGATCGAAGAAGGAGCACGGGACGACCCTGCCGACGCGCTCCGTCCGATCGCGCTCGAGATCGTCTCGGCAGCGACGCGGATCGACGCTCCACGCGATCGCGTACGCCTGGCGGCCGTTGCGGACTACAGCGACGCTACTCGTCGCGACGTCACCCGACTGGTGAGATTCAGCTCCTCCGACGAGACCATCGCTCGCGTCGATGAAGCCGGCCTCGTCACGCGCGTCGGCTTCGGCGAGGTTCTCATCCAGGTGGCTCTGGGATCGATTCTCAGGACGATTCGTCTCAATTTCCGCGACGTTCCGGATGGATCTCCGTGGGTCGAGCCGCCGTCGCGGAACTTCATCGATCGCGCGCTGGCTCGGAAGTGGCGCGAGATGCGGCTCAGACCTTCGTCGCTCGCGGAGGACGGCGTGTTTCTGCGTCGGCTCTGCTTCGACGTGATCGGTCGACCGCCGACGGTCGAGGAACTCCGCGAGTTCCTTGCCGATCGCGATCCAGGGAAGCGCGACCGATGGATCGACCGACTGATCGGCAGTCCGGAATATGTCGACCACTGGGCGGCAAAGTGGGCCGATCGACTCGGCTGCAACCAGCGATTCACCGGATTCAAGGGGGCATACTCGTATCATCGCTGGATCCGGGATCAGGTCGCGGCGAATGTTCCCTTCGACCGATTCGTCCGAACGATCGTCACGGCCCGAGGCGCGAACTACTCGAACCCGCCCGCTTCGTTCTACCGACGGATCCGATCGCCGGAGGACGCCGCCGAGACCGTCAGCCAGCTCTTCCTGGGAATCCGCATCCAATGCGCACGATGCCACAATCACGTCTCGGAGCGCTGGACCCGCGATGATTACTACGGCTTCGCGGCGTTCTTTGGACGACTGAGATACAAGGATGGCCCGCAGTACTTCGAGCTCTACAACAAGGAAGAGACCGTCTATCTCGATCCCGAGCGCAGACTGAGGCGACCGGGGACCCGAGAGGAGGTTGCGCCTCGAATGCTCGGCGCATCGCAGCCGATCGCCTCGAACTCGCTCGACCCACGCGAGGAGCTCGCGGAATGGCTCACCAGTCGCGACAACCCCTACTTCGCAAAGGCGACCGTGAATCGCCTCTGGTTCCATCTCTTTGGAAAGGGGATCATCGATCCGGTCGACGACATGCGCGACTCGAACCTCGCCGCCTCTCCCGAACTCCTCGACGAACTGGCCGCGGACTTCGTCGCCCACGACTTCGATGTCGAGCACACGCTCCGGACCATACTGCGCAGCCGGGCTTACCAACTGTCCGCGACACCGAATCCATCGAACCGAAACGACGCTCGGTACTTCTCCCGGGCGAATGTGCGACTGCTCTCGGCCGAGCGTCTGCTCGATGCGATCTCGGCGATCTCCGAGGTCCCCGAGCGGCTCTTCCATCTCCCCGCCGGTACGACCGCCGCTCAGATTCCCGACGGCGAGTTCGTGCATCCGTTTCTTCGTTCATTCGGGAGCCCTCGGAGGTCGGAGGCCTGCGAATGCGAGCGTGAGAGCGACTCGACTCTCGAACAGGCGCTCCAGATCGTGGGCGGCAAGACGGTTCACATGAAGATCCAGGAGCCCAAGAATCGCATCGGGCGACTGCTCGCCTCAGGAGCTTCCGACGAGGCCGTCGTCGACGACCTCTTCCTCGCCTGTCTCTCACGGCAGCCCGACGACGCCGAGAGAGCCGCCGCACTCGGCGTCATGGGCGCCGCAGGCCCCGACGCTCGGCGGAAAGCGATCGAGGATCTCTTCTGGAGCCTCTTGAACCACCCGGAGTTCCTGTTCCAGCACTGAGGGGCGGTCCTGCTTCGGACACGCCATGAGCCGTTCCGGGTTGACCCATTCGCTCCGCCTCGAATAGACTCGCATCGGCGACTGGATGTCGCCGGACTCCACTCGACGAGCTACTCGGGATCCGCATGGAGGCCTCCTTGGATACCACCCTTCTGCGCGCGCTCGCGATCGTCCTGATCGCGAATTCTCACCTCGAGGATCTCTACCCGTTCCGTCCGCTCGCCGCCGACGGGCTTCTGGGAAATCTCCTCTTCTTTGCCCTCTCGGGATTCGGGATCTCCTCGAGCCCGCGATTCGGTCGCGAGCGATTCTCCTCGTGGTACCCGAGACGGCTCGCGCGAATCTACCCAGCTCTCTGGGTCGCCGTGATCCTGGGCACGGTCGTCGCCGCCGGAGCCTGGCGTGCTTGGGGCATTCGCGATTATTTCGTCCAGCTGATCTGGCCGACGAAATATGGATTCATCAGTCAGATCGTCATCTTCTACATCGCTTACTTTCTGTTGCGTGCCGCGCGCCGTGATCGCTCGACCCTCGTGGTCACGGCGCTCGCGAGTGCGTCCTACGTGTTGATTGCCGTCTTCGCCTACGATCTCCATGTGCTGAGCTGGATCTTCTCATTCATGATCATGCTGTTCGGAGGCCGGCTCGCGGAGCGAGTCGATCGCCTCGGGGAATCGAGTCCTGCCGCGATCGCCTGCCTCACGGTCGGACTCCCGGCGTATCTCGGGGTGAAACTCGCGATGGTGCTCGGCTGGATCCCGACGCAAGTCGCGATCACTCACGCGATTGCTGCGCTCTTGGTCTGGTCGGCGTTCGAGCTCAGTGCATCCCTCCAGAAGCGCGGGGGTCGACTGCCGCGTGGTGTCGGGGCGATCGTCGGACTTCTCGGAGGAATCACTCTCGAGATCTATGTGATCCACGGCTACGTGTACGAGTCGCCTTGGGTCGCGGGTATGCCGTTCCCGATCAACATCGCCGTCTTCTGGGCGATCACGATCCCGCTCGCATCGGTGCTGAGGCTCGCGAGCAAGGCGATGGGAGGTCGCCTTCCGCGGACGACCTCCGCGTCCTCTTCGGCATCGACGGGCGCGCAACCCGCCTGAAGGATTCCGGACGTTGCGGCCGCGCCGCCGGCGCGACATGATCAGACGACGTGAAATCTCGCCGCTCCCGAACCGTCGTCGGAGTCTCGCCATGCCTTCGGGCCGCATCGTCGCCTTCCTCGCTCTTACCCTCCTCAGCGTCTCCGCTCGCGATACGCGATCCCAAGGGATCGACTACGTGCGGGCGAACTACACCAAGTACGAATTTCGAATCCCCATGAGGGACGGAGTTCGGCTCTTCACCTCGGTCTACGTTCCGAAGGATGCCGTCGACGGCAAGACCTACCCGATCCTGCTCAACCGCACGCCCTACTCGGTCGGCCCATACGGAGTCGGCGATTCGAAGCCCGACCTGGGTCCCTCTGCGATCTTCGGCCGGTCGGGGTATATCTTCGCATATCAGGACGTGCGAGGACGATTCATGTCTGAGGGCGTATTCGTCGATATGCGTCCGATCATTACGCCGCGAACCGACCCGAAACAGATCGACGAGTCGACCGATACTCACGACACGATCGCGTGGCTCGTCGCGAACGTTCCCGGAAACAGCGGCAAGGTCGGACAGTGGGGGATCTCGTATCCCGGCTTTTATACCGCGTGCGGTCTCGTCGAGTCTCACCCCGCGCTCATCGCGGCTTCTCCCCAGGCACCCGTGACCGATTGGTTCATCGGTGACGACTGGCACCACAACGGCGCCTTCTTCATGACTCACGCATTCAACTTCCTCGCCGCGTTTGGACGCCCGAGACCCGAACCCACGACCAAGGCGACTCCGCGATTCGAGTATGCAACGCCCGACGGCTATCGATTCTTCCAGGAGCTCGGCCCGTTGCCGATGGCCGACTACCGCGTGATGAAGGGCGAAGTGGGCTTCTGGAAGGAATTGATGGCTCACGGAACGTACGACGACTTCTGGAAGGCAAGAAACGTCCGTCAGCATCTCCGCGGCGTCCGGCCTGCCGTGATGACGGTCGGCGGGTGGTTCGATGCCGAGAACCTCTTCGGCGCGCTCGAGTGCTATCGCGCCATCGAGCAGTCGAGCCCGGGGATCAGCAACACCCTGGTCATGGGTCCTTGGTCTCATGGTCAGTGGTCCCGGGGCGACGGCGCTGCGCTCGGCGATGTGAATTTCGGATCGAAGACGTCCGAGTTCTACCAGCAGAACATCGAGTTCCCTTTCTTCGAGGCGCACCTCAAGGGACGGGGAACGACCGTTCGCCCCGAAGCCTGGGTCTTTGAGACGGGTCGCAATCAGTGGCGAAAGTTCGACGCTTGGCCGCCGCAGCGGAGCGAGACGCGCGAGCTGTTCCTCCGCGCCGGCGGGATGGTCGCGATGTCGGCGCCCGGTCCGGACGAAGGGGCGTTCGACGAGTACGTGAGCGACCCCGCTCGGCCCGTACCGTTCGTCGGCTACACGACGAACCAGATGGTCAAGGAGTACATGACGGCGGATCAACGATTCGCGTCGACGCGACCCGATGTGCTCGTCTACGAGACGCCCGTCCTTGAGGAAGACCTGACTGTTGCCGGTCCGGTCGAGGTCGAACTCATCGTCGCGACCTCGGGCACCGACTCGGACTGGGTCGTGAAGTTGATCGACGTCTATCCCGACTCGACAAGGACGGAGAACGAGATGGCCACCGGTGTGAAGATGGGAGGATATCAGCAGTTGGTTCGAGGCGACGTGATGCGCGGGAAGTTCCGTGAGAGCTTTGAGACTCCCAAGGCGTTCGAGCCGGGGATGCCGACCCGAGTCGCGTTTCGGATGCCCGACCTCTACCACACGTTCCGGCCGGGCCATCGTTTGATGGTTCAGATCCAGAGCAGCTGGTTTCCGCTCGTCGACAAGAACCCGCAGACGTTCGTGGACATCTACTCGGCGAAGGACTCCGACTTCCGAAGCGCTCGCCAGCAGGTGTTCCACGCGCCGGGGCGCGAGTCGAAGTTGCGGGTCAGGGTCTTGCCCGATGAAAAGGGGAAGCTGGTAGGCGAGAAGCCCGCGACCCCCGAGTGATGCCGAGGTCGCGGAATCTCGCCCGGAGCGACATTCAGTAGGTCAGCAGCGAGTAGATCTCGACGTCGCCGAGCTTGGATCGACCGCCGAGGAACGCGAGCTCGATTGCGAACGCGCACGCGACCACCTCGGCGCCGGTCCCCGCGACGAGTTCGCGACAGGCGGCCATCGTTCCGCCGGTTGCGAGGACGTCGTCGATCAACAAAACGCGTTTGCCCGGGCCGAAAGCGTCGGAATGGACCTCGAGCCGGTCGGTTCCGTACTCGAGCTGATACTCCTGACTGATCGTGGCATACGGGAGCTTGCCTGGTTTCCGGATCGGCACGAATCCGGTCCCGAGGGCGACGGCGAGCGGTGCACCGAAAAGAAAACCGCGGGCTTCCGCGGCAGCAACGGTATCGATCCGTCGGTCGCGAAAAGCTTCGGCGACAGCGTGGATCGAGGCTCGAAAGGCCTCGGGATGATCGAGAAGCGGTGTGATATCCTTGAAGAGGATCCCTGGTTTCGGAAAGTCGGGCACGTCGCGGATGTAGTCGCGAAGATCGAGCGCGGCGGCCGAGGTCATGTCGACGCTCCCTGTCCAAGGCAACTGGAGAGACCGCCCGTCTTCCGACTCATGTCGGAGGGATCGACGGGCAGGTCTTCGACCTCATCCTAGGACAAAAGCATGGCGGACGCGATGCCGTCGCAGGGGCTCGCGTGTTCCAGAATGAAGTGGGCGAACGATCGGGAGGAGTCCCGGTCGTCGTCGATTCGCGATGACAAATGTCGTGCGAAGCGGTGAAATGGGGTCACGAATCGATCATTGCTTCGTACCGGGTGAAAGAGCTCGGCGCGAACCGAGTCGTCAGGAGGTGCCCTGTGTCGACCGGCGTCATGAATCAGGATCGCATTGGGGCGTATCGGATCGTTCGCGGGATCTACATGGGCGCGACGTCGGTGGTCATGGAGGTGATCGACGAGAGTGGTCGGCGGTTCGCGCTCAAGGAACTGCTCGAGTCGCGAGCCTCGGATCCGGAAGAGCGGCGCGAATTCGAGCGGGAGGCGAAGCTGGGCCTCGCGTTGCGGCATCCGAACCTGATCCGCTATCACGAATACGTGCGCGACAAGTCGCAGCCCTACTTCGTGATGGACTACTTCAAGGGGCATCACCTCCGCTTGACGATCGCGAAGCCGAAGGAGTATCCGATCGCGCCCGGCGGACTCCATACCGTGATCGGGAGAGCGGCTTCGGCTCTTGCCTACATGCACGGCCAAGGTTGGGTGCACCGCGACGTCAAGCCCGAGAACATCATGATCAATCGCTCGCTCGAGACGCGGGTGATCGACTACACCTTGACGCTGCGAATCCCCTCCGGCCTGGGCAAACTGATCTCGGGGAGGCCGAAATGCCAGGGGACTCCGACCTACATGTCGCCCGAGCAGATCCTCCGCGAACCTCCTGCGATCTCGGCCGACGTTTACAGTTTGGGGATCACCTGTTATGAATTAGCGTGCGGGCGGCCGCCGTTTCGCGCCAATTCCCAGAGCGAGCTGCTCCGGAAACAACGCGAAGAGGCCCCGCTGCCGCCGACGACTCACAACCCGGCCGTGACGTCCGAGTTCTCGGATCTCGTGCTTCGAATGATCCGCAAGAAACCGGCCGATCGGATCCCGGATCTGAATGATTTCCTCGCAAGGTGGAGACGGATCCGGATCTTCCGCGACGACCCGACGCCCGCCGACTGACCTCGAGAGGTCGGCGTGTCGAGCCGGATCAACGGAAAGATCCGACATCCTCCCTCGACCGACTCGCGCGGATAGATCGAGGTCGAAAGTTCCATGTCCTCAGCGAGCGAATTCCGACTGCCGTTCGAAGCGCCGATCTATGACCTCGAGCATCGGCTCTCGGACATGGAGACTCAGTACGCCAAGTCGCGTGAGAAGACCGACGCGGGGGTCGCTTCCGAGATCGCCGAACAGATTCGACGGCTTCGACGAGAGTTGGTGAATCTCAAACGCACGATCTTCTCGAATCTCGACCCTTGGCAGACCGTCCAGGTTTCCAGACACCCCAAACGCCCTCAGACTCGCGACTATCTCGAGCTGATCTTCGACGGCTTCCTCGAGCTCCACGGCGACCGCGCGATCGGCGATGATCAAGCGATCGTCACCGGATTCGCTCATCTCGGCGATCGCAAGGTGATGTTCATCGGCCACCAGAAAGGTCGGAATCTGGCCGATCGAACGGCCTGCAACTTCGGCTGCGCTCACCCCGAGGGTTACCGCAAGGCGCTCCTGAGGATGCGCTTGGCGGAGAAGTTCCGGCTCCCGATCATCTGCTTCATCGACACACCCGGCGCCTATCCCGGGATCGCCGCCGAGGAGCGAGGTCAGGCGGCGATCATCGCCGAGAACCTGATGGCGATGGCGACGATCGACACTCCCATGGTCTGCGTCGTGATCGGGGAAGGAGGCTCGGGCGGCGCGCTGGGGATCGGCATGGGCGACCGAGTCGCCATGCTCGAGCACTCTTATTATTCCGTCATCAGCCCCGAAGGCTGTGCGACGATCCTCTGGAAGTCGGCCGACAAGGCGTCGCTGGCCGCCGAGGCTCTCAAGATGACCGGGCCCGCGCTGCTCGGCTTTGGAGTAGTGGATGAGGTCATCCCCGAGCCGCTCGGAGGAGCCCACCGCGATCACCGAGGGGCGGCCGCGAATCTCAAGGCTTTTCTGATTCGCGCCTTGCGCGAGATCGAGGATGCCCCGCGCGCCGATTTGCTCGACCGGAGATACGCCAAGTTCCGCAAGATCGGAGTCGTTCTGGAAGGCGCGGAGGCTTCGACCTGATCGGTCGAAACCCTCCCGTCGCCCTCTGGTCGTACTCAGTCCACCTTCGACTCGGTCAGAATCGCACGGTACACGTCCTTGGCCTTGTCGAAGGCGGCCTTCGCGGCCTCGTACTCGCTCGGTCGAATGAGCCGAGCCTTCTGGGACCAGCATTGGTCGACCGACTTCAGGCACCACTCCGCCGACTTCCGGCTCGCACGGACCGGCTGCCCACCGACGGTGACCCAAATCGGGTTGGTGTGCGACGACGGATAGATCCGCAGCGCGACCCAACTCGACCGATCGATCGAGACCTCGAATTTCTCCGTGCGGAATTCGCCGTCCGCGGTGATCTCGCGTCGATCGACGACCCGCCCGTTCACCACCACCTCGAGGGGTACCTTGCGGGTCGATCCGATTCGGGCCCTTTCGAGCTCCCAGTAGGGCTTCGCGGAAAACGGACGTTGGCGGACGTCGAGGAGATCGGCGGGAATTTGTTCGTCGAGTCTCGCCCCGACGCGAGCGGAGAGCGTGAGCTTGCCGGGGCGATCGATCGGCTTGACCGAGCCGTTCTCTCCGACACCCACGCCGCCGACCTCGAAGTCGACGAGGTGACTCTTGCCGTCGGTCACGTAGCTTCGTCCCTCCTTGATCCCCTGGCACCAGGCGTCGAAGTCGAGCTTGCCGTCGGGAAGGCGAACGTAGGATCGACCGAGTCCGACTCGCTCGCCGTAGATGCAGGGGAAGTCGGTCTCACCGCTGATCCGTGTCCGGAATCCGCAGTTCAACGTGTGGTACCAGATGTTCAGTTCCCAAGGAGCCGGGGTGTCGACGGCCGAGATGAAGTCGACCGCGTCGTGCGCGACGTCGACGATGTATTCATTCGCGCCGATGCCGTCGAACGGAGGGATCTGCTCGGAGGGAAAGTCGTCGGTGTCGATCTTCAAGCCCCAACCGGAGTGTGAGAAGCCGACCACGCCGCCCTGCGCCTTCCCCCACTGGAGGACCGGGAGATCCCAACTCGGCCATTCCTCGATCTTCGTGGTCCCCGGGTAGTCGTCCTCCTTCAATCGCAGCAAGCAGAGATGTCCGCTGTGCGAGGACGGGAAGCCGGAGACTTCGACGTCGTATCGCATCAGCGATTCGCCGGTCGAGAGCGGGTGGAGCCCTCCGGAGAAGAACTCCTTCTGAGCGTACCAACAGGGCCCCCAGCTCAGGACGCATCCCACGGTGAGATCCTCACCTTGGATATGCCGCATCATATCCTCGGGCTTCACTCCCTCGGTCGGGCTCTCGTAGTGTGCACAGCCTGCCGCGTGGACGTGATGATCGCCGGAGAACCATCCCATGGCGGTGAGGTGAGCCCATCGTTTCAGCGGGAACGACTCATGATGGGTCGGCCGATCGGGGACGTCGATCACCCGAGAGCTGGTTTCGTACTCCGGTCCACGCGTCCAGCTGACCCGATACTTGCCGGGAGCGAGCAGGACCGTCTCGCCCGATCGACGGTAGATCTGTGGATGGAAGAAGAAGTCGGGAGCGAGTCGTCGCGATGGGGAAGGGCAAACGCGATTCTTTTCGTCGCGAAAGAGCAGCGAGGCCGTGGTGGGTCGGCCGTCGGTATCGCGAATGTCGACGGTGACGGCGACCGCAGGCTTGCAGTCGAAGAGCACGTCGGCCTCGCCTCGGAATCCCAGGTCCTGGGTCCCCTGCCCTACATTGAGCCCGATCTTCGCCTCGCGCTTGCCCGCGTCGCGGCTGTAGATTAGCAGGAGCCGGTACTCGACTCCAAGCCCGGAGAGAGTCGGATTGAGAGGACGTTCGTTCTGGACCGAGATATCCATCCAGCGATTAGGCACGTCGGCCAAGGGGACCGTCGGCTTGGGAGTCGGGCTCGAGGTCGAAGGCTTGAAGAGAGGCTTGGCGTTCGGGCTCTCCACGGAGAGAGGAGCCGTGACCCCCGCCTCGTTGCGGACCTTGACGAGGAAGGTTCGCCATCCATGCTGAACCAACTGGGGGACCGCTGCTCCCTGTGCCACCTTCACCCTGCTCTCGGGATTGATCTCGACGGAGAGGAGACAATTCGGGTCGAGGACGCGCTGGAGACCGACGACGGCTTCCCCTGGTTCCTTCGGGGGATCGCTCAAGATCTTCTCGATGGCGGCGCGGTCCTTCACGGGGAGAGGCGCTCCCGCGAGGTCGAGTGCATCGAGGACTCGTCGCACCTGTGCGGCGAGCGGCTGGAACTCCACGTCGTCGTAGACCGGCGGATCGGCCGCGACCGCAAGCGACGCTGCGAGCGAGAGGACGCAAATCCCCCGAAACCATTCGTGGACGACGCGGATTCTCATGGTGATCCCCTTCTCGATGGATCGACGACACGGATCTCTCGAGTGCAACCCCTGTCGGGTCAACATACTCGGCGCGAGGTGGGCGAGCAATCGTCGAGACGATTCCTCCCCGGCGGCTTTCCCCCTCGTATCGAGCGAACCGCGTTTGGCCTTGTCGGAAGTCGCGAGCGAGGGTAAGAGGAGCACGGGAATCGGACCGAGATCGCCTCGAATCCGATCGGCGCGGAGGATCTGCCATGATCGTGTCAGGACGACCAATCATCTCGAGCATCTGCGTGAGTCCGTGCGTGCGCCCGCCCGCGCGGCCCTCGCGTCGCCCCTTTCCGCTCGCACGACGGATCCTTCTCTCGACGATCGCTACCCCGTTCCTGCTCTGGCTCGCCTTGGTCACGCTGATGCCCACGGACTGGGCGAGAAACCGATTGATCGCCGAACTCCGAGAATCGACGGGGCATCATGTCGAGATCGGGCGCCTCGCTCTGAACATCCTGGGTCGCGTCGAAGCGCGCGACATCCGCGTCGCTACCTCGGGAAATCCGTCGGACCCCTGGGTCACCGTCGAATCGGCGGTCCTCGACCTGCGATTCTGGGAGATGATCGGCGGATGCTCGCAACCCGCGAACATCGAGATCAATGGGATGAGAGGGCGGATCCGTCGTAACGCCGACGGACGGCTGGAGTTCTCGGAGCTCCTCGGCCGCGAGGAGACGCGTTCCGGGATCCAAGACGGCTCGGCCGACGAGATCGAATGTCGCGGCGTCCGCCTCACGATCCATGACGGCTTGCTCTCGCTGGAGGATGAGACCGCGGGGAGTCGCATCGAAGTCGGGAACGTGAATGGAATCGTCACCTGGTCGTCGGCGAGTTGCATCGTCGATGATCTCTCAGGCCGTCTCAACGGCGGCACCATCGAGTTTGCGGCACGTTGCGATCGAACCGCTCCCCAACCGCTCTTCGAGAGCGAGACCCGTCTGCGCGGAGTCTCGCTCTCGAACGGGCTGCGAGGATTGAGTTATCTCCTCCCGATGTTGACCACCGCCGAAGATCTGGTCGACGGTCGGATCCACATGAAATTGGCACTCCAGGGTCGGGGCTTCCAGGGTCGATCCCTGGAGGAATCGATCCAAGGCCACGGTGCGATCACCATCGACCCGATCGACCTGTCGACGTCCACCTTCCTCCGCGAAGTCGAAGCGCTCTGTCGTCTCCCCGGAGTCGATCGACTCGGGTCGGTTCACTCGAACTTCCGGATCGGAGAGGGCAGGATCACGTCCGACGACATCACGATCAAACTCGCGGGAGTTCCATTCGTCCTCTCGGGGTGGACCGACTTCCAAGGCCGGCTCGAATACGTCGCTCACACCGATTTGACTCACGAACATCTGTCGAAACTTCCCGCCGGTATCGTCGGTGAGCTGGAATCGAAGCTCGATGAACTCGCCGGTCTTCGAATCGAAGGGGACAGGAACGAAGTCCGCGTGTCCATCGATCGCGGTCGGATCGCGACAAAGCCCTCCGGCAGCGATGAGCGAAAGCGGCTCGAGCGAATCCGAGGCAGCCTCGAGCGCATCTTGCGTTGAGGCGTCCCGGCGGGTCGGCTCGCCCCAGGGACCGCACGCGACCAAGGACCCCTCACATGGATCGATCTCTCGGACTGCGCGGCATTTCCTGCCTCGCGGTCGCCTTCTGCGTCGTCGGAGGATGCGGCACCGTCAAGCAGAGCGGAACGGCCCGGACCGGAACCGAACAACTCCTGCTCACCAATGCCTGGGACAAAGCCGTCCAGAAAATCGACTTCCGACCGCTCGCGGGAGTTCCCGTCTACCTCGATACCACGAACGTCACTGCGGTGGATCAAGGGTGGGTGGTGTCGAGCCTTCGTCAGGCGATGCTCTCGCAAGGGGTATTGGTGCGGACCAAGCCCGAGCAGGCGCAGTTCATCGTCGAAGCACGCGTCGGCGCCTACGGCACCGATTCCTACAACTGGATGATCGGCGTGCCGCAGGTGTCGATCCCTCCAACCCTGACCGGCGTGCCCACGGGAACGGTGCCCGAGATCCCGATCATCAAGAAGTCGGATCAAATGGCGGTGGCCAAACTCGCGCTCTTCGCCTACGACCGAGCCGGCGGCCAGATCGTGTGGACCTCGGGAACCCAACTCGACACGTCGACCGCCAAGGACACGTACATCGGCGGCCTCGGACCGATTCAATCGGGATCGATGCGGGGCGGAACCGAGTTCATCGGGATCAAGCTGCCCCTGACCTCGGAGCAGGAATTGCCCGCGGCCTCGAAGGCATTGAAGCAGGCCAACCAATACGGCGGGATGCTCCCGACGCCATCCGAGATCGATCTGGATTCGTTCAAACCCTGATCTTCTCGTGGATGCGAGGTTCCGTGGCGGGCGTGATCCTACCGTCCTCCATCGTGATGATCCGATCGGCGACGTCTTGGATTCGATGGTCGTGAGTGACCATCAGAACCGGACAGCCGCGCCGCTTCGCGAGGTCGCGGAGCAGTTCGACCACATCGCGGCCCGACTTGCCGTCGAGCGAGGCGGTCGGCTCGTCGGCGAGAACGAGTTCGGGGTTGGCGGCGAGCGCGCGTGCGATGGCGACCCGCTGTTTCTGTCCCCCGGAGAGGTTCGAAGGGTGGTAGTCGAGACGATGCCCCAAGCCCACCGCCTCGAGCAGCTCACGCGATCGCTCGCGGGCCTCGGTCGGCGCGATCCTGGGATCGAGCCGCGCGACGAGCTCGACATTCCGGTGCGCTGAAAGGAATTCCAAGAGATTGTGAGCCTGGAAGACGAAGCCGATCCGCCGCCGGATCGCGACCAGTTCGGCGGGAGCGGCGTTGAGGAGTTCTTCTCCCAGCACGCGGAGCCTCCCGTGCCGCAGCGTCCGAAGACCGGCGATCAGAGTGAGCAACGTCGTCTTTCCGCCCCCCGACGGGCCGTTGAGGATCACGACTTCTCCCGGCCGGATCTCCAGATCCACCTGAAAGAGAATCTGCTTGCTCGACTCGCCGTCGCCGAAGCTGAAGTCGATGCCGCTGCCGATCACGACCGGTTCTTCCGAGCCGCGGACCTCCGCGGTCGATCTCAGGTCGCGCATGGTGGGTGCTCCCTCCTGATCTCGCGTCAGAAAACGTCGGCGGGGTCGGCCGCGCGGAGCTTGCGCACGGCGATCGCGCCGGAGAACAAACACATGACGATCGTGAGTGAAAAGACGAGCACCACGCGGTCGAGCGTCATCTCGACCGGAAGGAGAGTCACTCGGCCCGCCACCTCGTAGAGAATCGTCGCCAGTCCCAGTCCCGGGAAGAACCCGAAGACCGCGAGCAACAGCCCTTCGGAGAGCACCAAACGGAGGAGATAACCGTCGGCGAACCCGATCGCCTTCATGGTCGCAAATTGCGGGAGATGATTCGTCACGTCGGTGTGGAGGATCTGGTAGACGATCACGAACCCGATGAAGAATCCGACCGCGGTACCCATCATGAAGATGAATTCGATCGGACCGTTCTCGCGCAAGAACTTCAGCTCATGATCTTGAAATCGACTCCGGGTCAGGACTCGTGCCTCAGGGCCGAGCATCGCCGCCAATTCGACCGCGACCTCGCCCGCGGAGACCCCGGGCTTCAGTTCGACGAGCCCGAGATCGATCCGGCCGACGTGACGCTCGGGGAAGAGTCTCAGGAAGTTCGTGTCCGACGTCACGAGGTTGCCGTCGACTCCGATCGTCACTCCCGCCCGAGTCAGGCCGACCACCTCCACTCGGCGTCGATTGACCTCGACGGGCAAGACCCGTCCTCCCTCGAGCTCCTTCGACACCGGCCCGAAATTGGCCCGGGAACCGGCGTCGAACAGGACCGTGTCGGGGAGCTTCATCAGTTCGCGGCGCTCGGGCAGGCCCTCGAAATCGAGGAGCGGTCGAAACGGTTCCAGGCCGTAGACGAAGATCGAGAACTCCTCCCGATTCCAGGGATTTCTCCACTTCGCATTGCCGAGGTAGACCGCCTGGACCGACGCCACCGCCGGATGAGCGGGAAGTCGATACAAGAGACGCCGCGACCAACTCGTCGGGCGGAACATCGACGGCGTTTTCGAACTCATGATGATCAGATCGGCCGAGACGCGCCTCGGCACGATCAAGGTGCTGTCGTACGCGGCCCGGAGGAATCCGAGCTGCATCAGCATCAAGAGCACGGCAACCACCACGCCCGCCGATGCGACGATCAGCTTGATCCGACCGTGACTCAACTGGCACCAGGCGAGATAGGCACTCGGGAACATCGCGACACCTCTCGAATTCGAGATCGATCCGCGTCTCTCATTCCGACCCGTCGACATCGATCATCACGTTGACTCGAGAATTCGAAAGCCCGCGCAGAGTCTCGGAGCCGGCGGGATCGATCCGCACTCGGACTTCGACCACGCGGGCGTCGGTGTCGTCGACGGGGTCGTTCCCGAGGACGACCTTGCGACGAACCATCCCGCCGACCTCGACGACGCGGCCTTCGAAGTCTCGCGTCGTGCTGATGAGTCGGATCGATGCTCGATTCTCGACCCGTAGTCTCGGCACGTCCGCCTCATAGACCTCGGCGACCGCGTGCATCACGTCGGTATCGCCCATCTCGAGGATGCCGAGGTCCCCGATTCGCTCGCCGCAACGCGTGTGGATCGTGAGGATCCTGCCGTCGATCGGCGCCCTCACGATCGAGGCGTCGAGTTCCGCGCGGGCCGTCTCGAGTGCGGCTTCGGCCGCCCGGATCTCCGCACGCTGCAATTCGACGTCGACCGCCCGAACCTCGGTCAGCCCCGCGAGCGTCGCCGCCGATTGGCGTACCTCGAGTTCGAGGTCGTCGCGCCTCAGCAAGGCATCTTCGCGCGCCTCGACGGTCGACGCGTTGCGCTTCAGGAGCGCCTCGACCCTCGCGAGATCGTCCCGAGCGTCGACCAATCCGGCCCTAGACCGCTCCAGTCGAGCTTGCTGAGCAAGGATCTCCGACCGCTTGGCCCCCGCCATGATCTGAGCGAGCCTCGCTCGAGCCGTCGCGAGTTGGGCCTCTCGCTGAGCGATCATCGTCCGACGCCGAGGGACCGGCTCCAACTCGGCGAGTACCGCTCCCCGACGCACTCGATCACCCACGGCGACGACGAGTCGATCCACCCGCGTCCCGTCCGCGGCACCGGGTCCGGCGACCCGAAGGACGGTGCTCGACGGCTCGATGCGTCCGATCGCGTGGACTCGGCGTGGCCCGTCTTCACGACGACTCGGATCCCGTTCGACGCTCCCGCCGCCGGTCGGCAGGGTCGCTCCTCGCAGGTTGTAGGCGAGCATCGAGACGCCCACGGCTAGAATCCCGAACAGAACGACTCTCGACCATCGACGCGGAGAGAGCCACCGACTCGACGACGGATTCACGTCTCATCCTCCGTTGGAGATTCACGAGGTCGAACGCGGGCGCGAAGCGCCTCGGCGATCGACTCGAAGTCGGGATCCTCGGGCCCAATGAACCCGAAGAGTTTCCAGAGCAGCAGTCCGTCGATGGCGAGCCAGGAGATCAACTGCTCCGGGTCGCCCTCGGCCACGATCCGCCGACGGATCTCAAAGCCCATATTGCGGATCGGCGCGACGAGTTCGGGATTCTCGACGAGCGCGGCGAGTACCGAGGTGTGGAAGTTGTTCATGCTCGCGAGGGCCAGATCGACGCCCGGAACCGGTACGGCCTCGGCATCAGCCGATTCCGGGACGGGGCGAGGGAGGACCAAGTCGACGAACGCACGGACCCAGCGCCCTCTCGGTGACGGGTCGCGCGCTACGCGCTCGACCAACGCCGATCGGACGGACTTCGCGAAGTGCTCGATCATCGAGGAGATCAGGATCTCCTTCCCCCTGAAGTGGTGGAGTAACCCCCCCTTCGAGACGCCGGCCTCGAGCGCGACGTTCTCGAGCGTCATGGCCGAGATCCCTTCACGACTCGCCACGCGAGTCGCCGCTTCCAGGATCGCTTCTCGCGTCGCCGCCGACGTACGGGCCCGAGCCATCGGTACTTCTCCTACCACTCGAGACACTATTACTATACCGTCCAGACGGTTAGAGTCCAGCCGCTATCCTCGATTCTCACGCAAGTGCTCATTGTGAGCGAGGAGTCAGGTACCGATCGGCCGCTTCTCGTAACGGACGAGCTCTTGCTCGAGTCTGTCGAGATCACCGAAGATCGACTCGAACAGAGCGATGCGATTCGTGTTCGGCTCTGGTCGCGACTCGACCAGTCGAGCCAGATAGGTGCGGAATCGCGGGGTCGCGGGCTTCGACTTCAGCAAGTAGTGCGCCAGGAGCCAGCTCTGTGCGTAGGCGAGGGTCGCGGTCGACTGATCCTCGAACGCTTTGTCGTCGGCGATCAGGCGATCGAGCGAGATCCTCCGCTTCTGTGATTCGGATTGGCGGAGACGCGCCAACCAGGGTCGATTGACCTGGCCGATTCGGCCACGTCCCTTCGGTCGCCAGACCTCTCCGTAAGTCCCAAGCCCCTCGTTGATCGCGAGCGGAACGTCGGATCGAGCGGAGACTAGTCCGGTCGCATAGGAAATCTGATGCGTAGTCTCATGAGCAAGCGTACGCGAGTTGATCAGTTCGGCCTGTGCCGAGATCGCTCTGCCGCCGCCGCGGTAGTCGAAGATCACGAGCCGTGCGGCATCGACGTCGTACTGTCCGCCGACCACGGATTCGAGCGGCTCGCCGGAGAATGCCGCGAACGAAGCAGCCGAGGCAAGGACGACGACGGTCATCCGTTGCTCGGGTAGCCGGAGTTTCCAGCCTTTTTCGTTGAAGTGCGCAACGAACTCGCTCGCAATCGACTCGGCCGCGGCGAGCGCCTCGCGCTGGTAGGCCTCGGACGCGTCGCCGATCGATCGAAAATGTTCGCTGTTTTCTTCACGGAACTCCGGGAGGCCGACCTTCGTGCCTCGGGCGCGAATCGCGTCGAAGTCGTCGGCCGCATGCACGGCGATCGCGGTAGTCGTCGCGGCGACAATCGCGCCCAGGCCGAGACTCAGGCTGTCGCGTCGGGTGATCCCGCGCGACGGATCGTGATCGGCTCGCTTGTCGATTGCCATTGACCGGTTCCCGGTGAATTCCTAGAGTCTCGGCCGATTCGGCCCCGAACATGAGCCGATTTTCGGAGAGATTCGGCCCCTGGTTCAAGGAGAGACCACGCGATGATCGCCAAGGATTGCGGTCGAGGAACGATTCTGACCCTGGCCCTGCTGACGTCTTTCGGCGCCCTCACCGGCGAGGCCGGGGCTCAGTTGCTGGGTCCGAAGAACGGCGCCAAGCCCGCCCCTGCGGCGGCCGCCCCGACATCGGACAACGCGAATGCTCCTCAGTTCAAGGTCGTCGAGGTTCCGGTCAATCCGACCGATCCGATCGCGGTGGTCAACCAAGAGATCATCACCCGGCAACAGCTCGCAGACGAATGCGTCGCACGCGAGGGGAAAAAGGTTCTCGAGGCGATGATCGCTCGTCGCCTGATCGAGCAGGCGATCAAGGAGCGCAAGCTCGACGTCACCGCGGCCGAGATCGATGCCGAGATCGAGCGAATCGCCGATCAGGTCGGCGGCGGGGTCAGCCGGGAGCATTGGCTTCGCATGCTCGACAAGGAAAAGGGAATCAGCCCGGCTCAATACGCTCGGGACATCATCTACCCGTCGATCGCTCTCCGCAAGCTGGCTTCCTCGCGCGTGCAGGTCACCCCGCAAGACATGCAGGACGCCTTCGAGGCGAACTTCGGCGAGCGTCTGCACTGCCGGATCATCATGGTCGAGAAGCAGCGCACGGCGATCGAACTCTGGGAAGAGCTTCGCAAGAATCCCGCCGCGTTCGAGTCGCTCGCCAAGACCCGTTCGACCGACACGGCCACGCGTGCTCTCGGCGGCATGCTCCCCGAACCGATCGCCCGCCACGCCTTCCCGCGCAACGTCTCCGACCCGGCCTATCAGCAACTCGTCGACGGCGACCCCAAGGACACCGACCCGAACCACAAGCCGAAAGACGGCGACATCAGCGGACCGATTCAAGTCAATGAGAACGCTTGGGTCCTCATCAAGCGTGAGAAGCTCGATCCGGCCAAGGGGCAGGATCCCAAGAATCCGCAGATCCGCAACATGCTCTACGGCCAGATGTTCGACGTGAAGCTCAAGGACGCCATGAACGAGGTCTTCAACGAAGCCCTCAAGGCGAGCCGCATCGAGAACCGTCTCACCGGTTCGCTCAAGTTGGCGAACGAAGACAAGATGGTCGAGTCGCAGGTCGACGGCCAGGTCAAGACCACCGGCGGATCGACGGTTCCGGGTCGTGCATCGACCGGTCCCGAGTCGACTCCAGGTGCATCGCAGCCGTTGCCCCCGGGCACCGGCGCTCCGATTCGTCCGCGAGCGGCCACGCCGCCGGCGGGAGTGCCGAGCGACGCAGTCCAGGCTGCCGAAGCGACCCGCAAGTCGCTCGAAGCGCCCAAGAAGTGATCGGTACGAAATCGAGTGTCGCCTGAATCGAACGGGGCCGGCTTCGACGATCGTCGACGCCGGCCCCTATCCGTCTATGAGAATCGGGTATGACCCGGGAAGCGGGATGCTGAGTCGAAGGGTGGACTTTCGAGCGTCGAGGGTCGGCCCGTCGGCAACACTGGTATCGACCCGACCGCGCCGAAAGTTCGAGGATTTCGACGCTCGAGCACGCTTGGTGATTTTCCGAAACGTCGAGGGGGGATGAATCGAGGTCGCTCGCGAGTTATCATCAAAGACTTCAGTCCGGCTCTGCCGATTCATGGAGCCGCTCTCCCGGATGTCGACGCCGCCGCGGTGCTCGTCAGTCCATCGACGACCCGTGCGGGCGGACGATTCGCCGCATTCGTCTCGCTTTCCCAAGGATGTCCGTTCCGATGACCGAGATTCACGACGAGTACGAACCCGAGGAGCGTTTCGACCTGGAGGTCGCCCCGCGGGTGCGTGGTCTGCCCCCCTACCTCTTCGGCAAGATCAACGACCTGAAATACCGGAAACGCAGAGCAGGCATCGACGTGATCGATCTCGGGATGGGCAACCCGACCGATCCGCCCGAGCCGTGGGTCATCGACAAGCTCTGCGAGGCCGCACGCGATATCCGGAACCACCGATACAGCGTCGCGGCAGGGGTCTACAACCTCCGCAAGGAAGTCGCCGCCAAGTACAAGAACCGCTTCGACGTCGATCTCGACCCCGACCATGAGGTCGTCGCCACGATCGGCTCGAAGGAGGGGTTCAGCCACATGTGCCTGGCGATCCTCGGGCCGGGCGACACGGCCCTCGTGCCCGCGCCGAGCTTTCCGATCCATGTTCATGCGATTGCGCTGGCGTCGGGAAACGTGATCGCGCTCGACGTCCGCGACCCTCAGGCCTTCCTCGCGAACGTCGCCCGGGTCTGCGAGAGTCTCCTTCCGCGACCCAAGGTCCTGGTTCTCAACTTCCCTCACAACCCCACGACGACGGTGGTCGACCTCGCCTTCTATGAGGAGGTCGTCGGCCTCGCCAAGAAGTACAAGTTCCACGTCATGTCGGACTTCGCCTACGGCGACGTCGCATTCGACGGCATCCATGTTCCCTCATTCCTCGAGGCCAAGGGAGCGAAGGACGTCGGCTGCGAGTTCACGACGATGTCGAAGGGCTACAACATGGCCGGCTGGCGGGTGGGCTTCGCCGTCGGCAATCGCGAGATGCTCGCGGCCTTGAAGGCGATCAAGGGATATTACGACTACGGGATCTTCCAGGCGGTCCAGATCGCCGCGATCGTCGCGCTCCGACACGGAGAGGAGGGCCGCAAGGCTCAAGTCGCCGAGTATCAGGAGCGACGCGACGTCCTCGTCGACGGTCTGAAGCGGCTTGGCTGGAATCTCGAAACGCCCAAGGCATCGATGTTCGTCTGGGCCGAGATCCCCGAGCCCTGGAAGTCGCGAATGAGTTCCGTCGACTTCGCGATGAAACTGCTCGAAGAGGCCGAGGTCGCGGTGAGCCCGGGGATCGGCTTCGGACCGAGCGGCGAGGGATTCCTTCGGCTCGCGCTCGTCGAGAACGAACAACGCCTCCGCCAAGCGGTCCGTCAGATCGGCCGCGCTCTCAAACCCGAGAAGTCGCTCGCCTGAGCTCGGCCGGCCGATCGGCTCGAACACTCCGATCGAGATCACGTCCCCTCGGGATCATGATCGGAGATCCCGAGCCGCTCGAGCTTCTGCCGCAGCGTCGATCGATGAATGCCGAGCATCCGAGCGGCACGCGCTCGATTCCATCCGCAGCTCTCGAGCGTCGCGCGGAGCAACGTCGACTCTCCGAGTCCCAGGAATCGCTCGTGCAGGTCCTCGAGTTCGTCGACCGTCTCGACCTGTTCGCCGACCCATCGCTTGACGAGATCTTCGAGCTGATGCGCGATGGATACCGAGCCGTCCGCTGCTTGCGAAGTTCGTGAAGGCAGGTGCTCGGGACGGATCGAGCGACCGCGAGCCAGGATCGCTGCGTACTCCACCGCATTCCTGAGCTCGCGTACGTTTCCGGCCCAGCGGCGCCTCGAGAGCTCCTCCATCGCCTCCGGAGTCAGCGTCGCTTCCGGCTCACCGGGAGAACGCGCGCTTCCCAGGAAATACTCGGCGAGCAGCGGGATATCCTCCTTGCGATCACTGAGCGGAGGAAGGTGGATCGGAAAGACATTCAAGCGGAAGTAGAGATCTTCACGGAATCGCCCTTCCTTGATCAGTTCGGGCAACGACCGATTCGTGGCCGCGATGAATCGTACGTCGGTCGCCCGAGGTCGAGCGTCGCCGACGGGCGTGAATTCGCGGTGCTCGAGCATCCGCAGGATCTTGACCTGAAGGTCGAGCGGAACATCGCCGATCTCGTCGAGCAGGACCGTGCCCCCCCCGGCGAGTTCGAGCAACCCCTTGCGATCTTGGTCGGCACCGGTGAAGGAGCCCTTCCTGTGGCCGAACAGTTCGCGCTCGATGAGGGTCGGACTGAGTGCGGCGAGACAGATCGGCAGGAACGGCCCTGCGCGTCGCGCCCCGTGGCGATGGATGGCACGAGCGACGACCTCCTTTCCGGTGCCGCTCTCTCCGGTCAACAAGACCGGCACATCCGTCGGGGCCACCAGAGCGATCCGCTTGAAGAGCGACTGCATCGCCGGAGACGATCCGATCAGGCCATCCTCATCCACGCACACCGGCTCATGCACCCCGCCGTCGCGAGCGACCTCGCCGCGAACGGCCCGGTCGATCACTCGCGCCGCCTGCTCGAGGTCGAACGGCTTGACGAGGTAGTCGAACGCCCCCGCCTTCATCGCGCGCACCGCGGTATCGAGATTTCCGAATGCCGTGATGATGATGATCGGGGCTTCGCCGATCACCTCCCGAAACCGAGGAATCGCCGCGAGCCCATCGACGCCCGGCAGCCGGATGTCGAGGATCAACGCATCGAAGCGTTTCTGTGCAGCGATTCTGAGTCCGTCTTCGGATGACCCCGCAACCGAGACCGAGTGACCGGAGTCCTCGAGGAATCCGCCGAGGGCGAAACAGACGGCCTCGTTGTCGTCCACCACCAAGATTCGACTCAAGTCCGAGATCCTCCGTCGCGTTCGCACACCCCGATCGTCAGCACGAACCGCGTCTCCCCCGACTCGCGGCTCCAGCCGATCGACCCCGCGTGATCCTTCGCCACCTGGTCCGCCAATGCAAGTCCCACGCCGACTCCCTCGGGCTTTCCCGAGACGAACGGCTCGAACAGCGTCGAAGCGATCTCGGGGGCGGGCCCGGGCCCTGTGTCGCTCACGACGAACTCGGCCCCCGACTCGAGCGGCCGCGCCGAGATCCGCACGCGGCCTCCGGGCCCGGCTGCGTCGATCGCATTCAACGCGAGATTCAGCAGAGCCGAGCGCAGACCGCTCTCTCGAACCTCGCACCTCATCGGATCGGCCGGAGGGTCGATCTCGAGTCGAACTCGAGCATGTTCACAAGAAGCTCCAAGGAGTTCTCCGATCTCGGTCAGAAGAGAGGAGACCTCGACCTCTCGAGCCGGCCGATCCTCGACCCTTCCGAGCGAGAGGATCCCCTGAAGCTGTTCCTCGGCGATCACCAGTTGACGGTTCGCGGTTCTCAGACTCTCCTCTTCGCGGGCGGATGCGCACCGCCTCTCGTGGAGTTGGAGACTCATCCGCGCTCCGGCGATCGCGTTCCGCATCTGATGCGCCAGGCCCGCGGCGAATTGCGAGAGGAGCCTCGCTCGTTCGGTCTCTCGGATCGTGCGACTCATGCTCCGGAGTTGAGCACACATCGAGTCGATCGATCGCAGCAGGTCGGAGATCTCATCGCGCTCCGGACCGACGCGAACCGGCTCGAATCGACCGGCCTCGACCTCCGCGACCTTCCGAGCAGCTTCTGAGATTCGAGACCTCAGCCCGTGAGCGATCCAACTTCCGGCAACCGTCATCAAGATCAAGGAACTTCCGCCAAGGATCAATGAGGGAGTCGCCGCCTCCAGCCGTTCATCACGACTCCGGTTCAACGGATAGAGAACCAGGACCCTCGATCTCCGCGCAACTCCCGCCGCCTCCACCAGAAGCGCATGATGGTCCGTCTGCCCGACTCGCACGATCGGTGCGTCGTCGAGATGGTCGAGCCGCTGGGCGATCGCCACATGCGTCGGGATCGAAGGCGCCGATTCGCGGGGAAGCAGACTCGTCGCCGAGATCTCGCCGACCCCATCGTAGACCACGAACTCCGCCCCCGAGAGTCCGCGCATCCGGATGAGCACTGCATCGGTCCAAGGAAACCGAGCCACCTGAAGCGTTTCGACGACCTCACGCAACCGCTCGACGATGCCTCGCTCGCTGCGCTCTGTCGCGCGCTGCACGGTGATCGCAGTGATCGCACAGATCACCGCACCGTGGATCAGCACCAGAGGCAACAGAATCCGGCGTTGCAACGTCCAGCGCACGCTTCCCCCCCATTCATCGGTCGGAAAAGTGTCCACGCGCGGTCGAAACCCCGCCGCTTCCGACGCTCGACTCTCCCGCGAGCCGTCCGAGATCACGGGAACCCTCGGAGATTCCGGTGCGAACCCCTCCGGCACGCGAATTGCTCTTCCAACCCGAGACGCTCACGACAAGCTCCTGATTCGCACGCGAGGACAAGCCATGAAGGCTCGACCTGGATTCACACTCATCGAACTCCTCGTGGTCATCGCCATCATCGCGGTGTTGATCGCGCTCCTGCTGCCGGCGGTCCAAGCCGCCCGCGAGGCGGCCAGGCGGATTCAATGCGTCAACAACCTCAAACAGCTCGGGTTGGCCGTCCACAATTACCATGATACCGTCGGCTCGCTGCCGCCGACGCTGGTCATCCGGGGATCGAGCTCGAGAGTCGACTGGACCAACAGCTTCGGCGCGCATCCGCGAATCCTGCCGTTCGCCGAACAAGGACCAATCTACAACGCATTGAACTTCGATGTCGAGATGTATTCACCGCCAAATCTGACATCCACGGCGACCCGGATCGCACTCTTCGTCTGCCCGAGCGAGGTCCAACCCGTCTTCGAGCATGCCGCGGGCGGCCGGATGAGCGTCTGCAACTACGGCTACTGCACGGGCGACTGGTTCGTTTGGGGGGGGCTCGGCGGAGGTCGGACCTCGCGCTCGGCTTTCGGCCCGATGCTCTCGAGAAACTGGGCATCCTTCCAGGACGGGCTCTCTCAGACGCTGCTTCTCTCGGAGGGAAAGTCGTATCAGCCGTACTACCGCGACTGCCCCACGCTCCGAAACATCCAGAATCCCGATGCGATCCCACCACCCGACGCCGATCCCCTCGCCGTCGCTCCCGAGTATCGCGGCGGGTGTGCGTTTCGCGCGGAGGGGCACAACGAATGGGTCGAGTCGGCCTCGCATCACACCGGGTTCACGACGGCCTGGCCGCCCAACAAGAAGATCTCGGGCGGTCCCAACGGCGAATACGCCGACCTCGACATCACCAGCAAGCGTGAGAAGACCGGAGGACCGACGTTCGCGGCGATCACCGCGCGAAGCCGACATCCGGGCGGCGTGAACGCGCTCTATGCGGACGGATCCGTGCGCTTTGCACGCGACACGATCGACGGCCGAATCTGGCGATCGCTCGGCACCGTCGCCGGGGGCGAAGTCGTCTCCAACGACTCGTATTGAACGAGGCGAACTCGACCGCGGCTCCGGAGATCGGACGCCGCGGTCGAATCGCCTCGATCGGTTCGTGTCAGTTTCCGTCCTTGGTGACCATCTGCTCGCGGAGCCAAGGCAACGAGACCTCGACCGCCTCTCGGAACGCACCCGGCCGACGATCCTCGACCCACCGGAGCATCGCCGAGATCAACAGTTCCTTCAGATACGCGAAGGTGAAGCCTTCGGTCGCCGCGGCGATCAGGTCGACGGCTTCGTCGTCGAGGTTCATGCCGCCTTCGAGCCTAGCGCCCCACATCAACAGGTATCGCCTACGCTCTTCGAATCCTGGGAGCGGGAAGTGATACTTGCGATCGAAGCGACTCGGTCGAGACACGATCGCGGGGTCGAGTCGATCGAGGTGGTTCGTGCTCGCGATCGTGATGAGTCCGGAATTCTGTGCGAATCCGTCCATCTCGTTCAGGAAGAACGACCGATTCTCATCGACGATCATGGAGTCGAGATCTTCGAGGACCAAGAAACAGGGTGCGATCGCACGCGCTCGCTCGAAGATCTCCTGCAGACACGACTGATCGGTCGAATGCTGCGTGACGATCGTCTTGACGTAGATCGTCGGCAGCCCGAACTCGTTGATCAACGCCTTGATCGTGTGGGTCTTGCCGTTTCCCGGAGGTCCGACCAGGATCGCACCTCTGCGCCAGGGCACCCCGTGTCGCTCGTAGAAATCTCGCGAGTCGAGGAAGCGTCGGAAGTCGAGGCGAATCTCGTCGACCAACCGGGACGGCAAGATGAGATTGTCGAAACGCGACGACCGGATCGACTCGAACAACCCCGGATCCTTGATCCAACACCCGCCGTGATAGACGAGGATCTCGTCGTGAATCGACTCGTTCCAGCGGCAGGTCGTCTCGAAGAGGTCGCGCGTCGAATCCGGATCGGGGCCGAGCAACCAGTATCGCCGCTGCGAGCACGATCCGCCCGCAAATGTCGAATAGAGTACGAGGAATTCTCGTCCCTTGAAGCTGACTCGGTAAGCCGCGTTCGCGGGGCTCGACCGAGCCTTGCCGTTCGAGTCGAAGTCGGTCGAGAACTGTGCGTGAAAGTGTTCGTCGATCTCGCACCAGCAAGCGCCTGATCCGGCAAAAGCGACGATGTCGAAGGAGTACTCGGATCCCTCGAGAATCGTCGAGTCGGGATGCTCGGATGCAAGGATCCGGCTGATCTCATAGGAGATTGCCTCTCCTTTGGTCTCGAGGATCTCTGCGAGACGATCACACGAAAGAGCAAGTCGATTCAAGGTCCACCTTGGGGCTGCGAGAGGGGGAACGTCATGCTCTTCCCGACAGCGAGACGCCCCGATCGGTTCGCGGCGGGCCTCGAGGAAATTGCATCGATCTCAGATGATACCATGCAAAGGTCCACCGGGTGCCCCCAGAGCATCGACTCTGCGCTCGATCTCGGGGTCATCGACCAGGGGCGGGGCGTGATGCGGCTTGATCCGGGCGTCGATCACGAGTCCCCCGCGGCATCCCCAGTGCTTTTGCTCGACGAAGGATCCGATGCCGTGGACATCCGCGGCCGGATTCGATCGCGTGAACGTCACCCAGAGCCAGTTTCGTCGCGACGCCGTCGCGAATTCGCTGTCGTCGCAGAGCACGATCATCGGAAAGGCATTCAAGGGATGCTCGACGGGGACTTCCGAAGCAAAACGCTCCGCAGCGCCTGGTTCGTCGACAAATGATGGAGCCTCGATGAAGACGATTCCGGGTTCGGCGACTCTCGGCGCATCGAATCCGGCGGGGAGTCGATACCCCGAACCGAGTTCCGAGGGAAGCACGCGTCGCGGCGGGCCGGCCGCGGCGATGACGAGCTTCGACCCTTGGTTCAGTCCGTGCCCCGAGTAGTCGAGGGTGTCCATCGTCGTTCGCGTCTGGAAATGAAGGTCGTTCGACCAATCGGCCCGCTCGAGGACGTGCCGGAAGAAGTCGCCGATTTCGTGGCAATCGAGCGACGGATCGTCGGAGCAGGAGGCGATGATGAGGTACTTTGCGAGCGACATCTGCCCTTGGCCGAGGATCGCGTTCGACTGGGTGATCAACTCGGCGGGGCGATCCCGACGCATGAAGGGGACATAGCGTTCGCTGCCGACCGCGAGGAACAAGGGATGGACCCCCGCAGCATCGACGGCATGGACCGACTTCACTCCGGGAATCACCGTCGGGATCAGCGGTCCGGTGAGCTCGTGGATCAACTCTCCGAACGACGTGTCCTCCTGAGGAGGCCGCCCGACCGATGTGAACAACCAGATCGCGTCGCGGCGATGATGGACGCGTTCGACGTTCATCAACGGAAACTCATGACGGAGACTGTAGTAACCCAGATGGTCGCCGAACGGCCCCTCGGGTTTCGTTGCACCGGGATTCACTGAACCGACGATGACGAAGTCGGCCTCGGCCGGCATCACGAGACCGTTCGAGCTGGGAACCAATCGGATACGACGTCCGCCGAGCGCCCCGGCGAATCCGAGTTCGGGGAGCCCCTCGGGCAAAGGCATCACCGCGGCGACGGTCATTGCGGGAGGACCGCCGATGAAGATGTTGACGCGAAGTCGTTCACCCCGTGCCAGCGCCGCGGAGTGGTGAACGCCGATGCCGCGATGGATTTGATAGTGGAGACCAATCTCCCGATTGATCTCGTACTCATTTCCTTGGAGTTGGACGCGATACATCCCCAGATTCGACTTGGCGATCCCGGGTCGCTCGGGGGCTTCCGTATAGACCTGAGGCAGCGTGACGAACGGCCCCCCGTCGTCCGGCCACGACTTCAGGAAGGGCAACCGGTCGATCGTCGTCTCCGCGTCCAGAATCGGCCCGCGCCGGACTCGCTTCGGCACTAGAGTCAGTGCGGTGCTCGGGAGGGTTCGATACTTCCAGGGATTCGTGAGCGCGATGGGCGGGCTGATCTTGACGTCGACGAGCTTTCTCACGTTCGCCAAGGTGTCGCGGAAGAGATACCTGGTTCGCTCGATCGTCCCGAAGAGGTTGCCGAGCATCGGAAAGTCGGTCCCCTTCACCCTTGGGAAGAAGACCGCCGGTCCACCTGCCTGGTGGACGCGTCGAACCACCGCCGCCGCCTCGAGGTTTGGGTCGATCTCTCTGTCGATCTCGACGACTTGCCGCGTCGCTCTGAGATCCTGCAACGCAGCCGCCGTATTGCGATACCCCATGGACGCTCGATCCTCGCGTTCAACACTTCGGGCGGTCGACCGCTCGGATGCGCTCCCGAACGATCCCGATCGAGGAGATCACACCGAGATTCTATGCGAGTCGCCCCGCGCGTCACCCGAGGCGGGCGACACGCGGCTCGAATCGAGGCCGGAGCCGTCGTCTGCAACCCCTCGAACCGCGACGGCCTCCGGAACCGAGAGGAACGACGCATCATCGCTTGAATCCGTGACGCACCGACGTTAAGCTATGATGCACTCGCGTTCATGCACAAGACCTCGGCCTTTCCCGGATGCAATTCTCCCTCGATGATCCGTTTGATCAACGCCCGTAAGAACTTCGGACGACAGACGGTCTACGACGGGATCGACGCCTCGATCGTTCGAGGTGAACGCATCGGCCTTCTCGGCAAGAACGGCGCAGGGAAGTCGACCCTCTTCAAGGTCCTGACCGGCGCCGAACACCTCGATTCGGGCGAGTTGCTCCGAGATCGCAAGGTGTCGATCGGCTATCTCCCGCAAGAGATCCACCCGCTCAAGGAAGGCTCGGTCTTCGAGAACATGCTCCAGCATCTCGGTCCCTGGACCGAGGCGGATCGCAGGTTGAAAAAGGTGATGGAGGGGCTCGAGACCGGCGACCCCAAAGCCCTCGAGCAGTACGACGACGCCATGGAGGCATTCATCTCGGCCGGCGGCTACGAGATGGAAGCGAAGGCGAAGGCGATCCTTCTCGGTCTCGGGTTCTCCGTCCCGCAGCTCGACGCGCCGGTGGCCACGCTCTCGGGCGGATGGGCCATGCGTCTCGCGCTCGGCGGCATGCTGGCGTTCGACCACGATCTCCTGCTCCTCGACGAACCCACGAATCACCTCGACCTGTTCAGCGTCAAGTGGTTCGAGGACTTCCTCCAGTCGTATCCGGGGGCGATCCTGATCACCTGCCACGATCGCGACTTCCTCGATCGCGTGATCACGAAGACCTTCGAACTCGACATGGGCAAGCTCTACTGCTACTCCGGCAACTACTCGGCGCACATCCCTCAGAAGGAGCACCGGCTCGCGGTCCACCAAGCGAGCTTCGACGGCCAGCAGAAGAAGCTCAAGCAGATGCAGGATTTCGTCGATCGGAATCGCGCGAACGCGGCGACCGCCTCACGCGCTCAGAGCCGCCTCAAGGCCATGGACAAGATGGAGCGCATCGACGCCCCGGTCACCGACTCGAGCACGATGCGCATCAAGCTTCCCGAACCGCCGCGCAGCGGCCAGTCCGTCGCCAAGCTCGAAGATCTCGGATTCGCCTACGGCACGCGCGTCGTCTACTCGGGGCTCAACCTCGAGATCGAGCGGGGCGACAAGGTCGTTCTCGTCGGTCCCAACGGTGCCGGAAAGACGACGCTGATGAAGCTGCTCACGGGAATCTTGACCCCGAACAAGGGCGGCATCGTCTTCGGGACCAACGTCTTCTCCACCTACTTCGCACAGCACCGCGTCGAGGCACTCAATCCGAAGTCGACGGTGATCGATTCTCTCCGCGAGGTCCACCCCGGCGCCTCCGAGGGCCTTCTACGCAACACGCTCGGCGCGTTTCTCTTCAGCGGCGACGCGGTCGAGAAGCCCGTCGCAGCGCTCTCCGGCGGCGAGAAGACCCGTCTCTGCCTCGCGAAGATCCTCACGGTCGCTCACAACTTCATCATGATGGATGAACCGACGAACCACCTCGACATCGCCAGCCGCGACATCCTCGAAGACGCCCTCAACGACTACGAAGGAACGCTCTGCTTCATCTCGCACGACGAGCACTTCATCCGGGCCGTGGCGAACAAGGTGATCGAGGTCGAGTCGGGCAAGGTCACAGTGTATCCCTGTCGCTACGACGACTACCTCTACGCCAAGCTCAAGAAGGGCGACAACGCCAGCCCGTTCGCCGTCCTCACCCACGGCTTCAAGCCCAAGGAAAAGGACAAGGATCCCAAGTCGCGCGGGGCATCGGTCGCCTGACGTCGGCCCACACTCGCCGCCCTCGTAGACTCCTCCGGCCGACGCCCCTCGCGTCGGCCGGTTCGCTTTCGAACGCGTGCTCGTCGCCGAATGTTGCGGTTCGTCGGCTTTCGGATAGACTGATCGTCGCTTGCGTCGCAAATCCTTCTCTCGGAATCCCGCGAGGCCCCCATGAACGTCGCCTCCTGGTCGATCCGGCTCTGGGAGAACGTCGAGAATCGACTCTTGCTGCCGCTCGGAAGGCCGGCCAGATGGGTCATCGGGGTCGTCGCGGTCGTGACCGCATCGATCTGGACGCATCCTTACATGATTGCTCGTCTGTACGGCGACGAAGCCGCACGATATGCCCTCCCGATCCAGATCGCCGCGGCGGCGGTGATCAGCTCGATGTTCGCCGCGGTCTACCGCCAGTTCATCGTGCCGCTGCTCCGCTACCTCCACGACCACCTGTTCCAGGCCTCGCTGCTCTTCATCGCCATCGGCTTGGTCTACGGGCTCGGGAACGTCGTCGAACTCCCGGACGTCGTCTGGGGAGTCACCTGGTCGCAGCGATTGCTCTCCGGCGCGTCGTGCACGCTCGTCCTCGCGCTCCTGGGCATCAACGCCTACCATCTCGATCAGCGGGCCGTACTCACGTCGGATTCGATCCATCGGCATCTGGTGAAGTGGGGCGCGAGCATCCAGCGCGGCGACTTTCTCGAGCCGACGCGACGCCACGGCCGTGAGCTCAGCCGGTTCCTCCGCGCCGTGCGTCTCCCCTTTCTTTGGCTGATCGGAATGCCCGTGGTCTTTCGACGGGTCTTCCCGGATGTTCATCATCTCGACGATGGACCGATCCCGCTCCGCGGCCCCGGTTCGCTCCTCGCAGCCGACCTCTTCGAGATGTCGGTCTGGGTGGCGGGAATTCTCGCGGGCGTGCTCGTCGTGAAGTCGTTTCTTTGGATCGCAGACAAGTCGGCTCGGTATTTTCGAGAAGTCTACGTCGCTGCGGGACGGTTGATCGACGTGTTTCGCGTGCAGTCGCGCGTGGCGGCTCGCCGAGTGGCGGAGCTCATTCAGGAAGCGTGGGACGCCCTCCTGAGGATCTGGTTCCTGGGTGCGGAATCTCAACGGAAGCAGATGATCCCCGTTCCACGTCCGGCCCCCGTCGCCGTTCGACCGGTGGGCCGCTCGGCACGGTATGCCGCGGTCTCCCCCGCGCTTCGGACACAGGCCCTGCTCTCCTTCACGGCGGTCTTCGCCCTGGGATACGCGGCGATCGCGTTCTTCGGGGCCGACTTGGTGAGCCCGGGTTTCGCGGTCTTCGCCCTGGTGGGGATCGCCGCCGCAATCGACGGCGTCTTCCGGATGCTCGTGCCGGAACGATATCGATTCGGTGTGCTGCTGTTCGTACTCCTCTGGATCGGATACGCCAAGCAGACGGTCTTCGAGCTCCAATTCGACCATCTCAACTACGACGAACGTACCCGAGTCGAACTCGCGAGCCGCGACCCACGGATCGAAGAGGCGTCGCGTCCGGCTCGAGAGGGGACGACCTGGTTCCCGAATCTCTCCCAGGAGAACTCTTCGTGGCGGGGCGAGGAGAGCGAACCGGCGCTACCGGGGTCGAGCCGAAGCCTCGTGGGGAACGGTGAATCGCTCGAGGCGTGGAAGAGCGGACTGATTCGCGGAATCGAACGGCGGTCCGAGCGACCGATTCTCGAGACGCCTCGTCCCAGGCTCGTCGTCATTGCGTGCTCCGGCGGAGGAATCCGGTCCGTCCACTGGACCGCGACTGCGCTGACTTGGCTCGAGTCGGAACTGAAGGACCTCGAGTTCGGCAAGTCGATTCGTCTCATCACGGCCAGTTCCGCCGGTACGGTCGGTGCGGCCTACTACATCAAGCAACGCTACGATCAACATCCCGCAACGTTGACCCCCACCGATCGCCGGCTGCCGGCGAGCGCGAGTTGGCTCGATCACCTTCCTTCTCAGAGCCTCGGAACGATCGCTCGCGCCATCGCGCTTCGCGAAGTCCCCCGAGTCCTCCGTCCTTTCGACGGCTCGATCCCCAAGGACCGGGGGCAGCTCTTGGAGGAGACTTGGGAGGATCTGAGGGAGCTGCCGTTCGCGGAACTCCGCGAACTCGAGCGTCGTGCGGAGTTGCCGTCGTTGCTCACCGCGCCGATGATCGCGGAGGATGGTCGACGACTCTTGATCAGCAATCTCGACTTGGCAGAGCAAGCCCGACCCCAGGGGCTCGAGGATCGGTTCACGGCTCAGCCCGCGCGGAGGAGCCTCACCGTCCAGCGTGGACGCGGACTCTTCCTGTCTCCCAAAGCCTGGGCCGGCATCACCGGCCTGAACGGCGCGGAACGGGATGAGCTCTTCAGGCTTCGCGTGATGCTCGAGCAGGGGCTCGACCTGCTGCCGCCCTTGGTGCAGGACAACGCTCTGAGCGGACGACTCCGGGGCCTGGAGGAAGCCGCGCCCGTCTACTCCGTCTCCGGTCTCGAGTTCTCGAAGGTCTTTGCGCGGGACTCCGGATTCCGTCTCTCCACCGCCGCACGAATGGCCGCCACATTCCCCGTGGTCACGCCGGCAGTCTACCTGCCGACGACGCCCGCCGTTCGAGTCGTCGACTCGGGCTTCCGAGACAACTACGGCGTGGAGTTGGCGGCGGACTGGCTCTTTCAGAATCGCGAGTGGATCGAGCGAAATACGTCGGGGGTCGTGCTCGTCCAGCTTCGCTGTTTCGACGACACGCGGGATCGTGCGGAGCCCGCTGCCGAAGAGGCAAACCCTTGGACACGCGGGTTTCAGTTCCTCACGAGCGTCCCCGAAGCGGCTGGGACGACGTTCTTGATCGGCTCGGCAATCCGAAACGACCGTGAACTTGCACAGCTCGACCACTTCTTCAATCGGGCGATCCCCTCGACGGGCACTCCGTTCTTCGCATCAGTGGTCTTCGAGCTTCCTTGCTTCGTCCGTCGACTCGAGCACTTGCCCTACTGGCCCGAGAATCCCCGGCCCGACCTCGGCACATTGACCGAGCCCTCTCTTGGGTCGCTCTCTTGGTCGCTGACGCCCTTGGAGGCGAAGGCGATCCACGAACACGCGCTGCCTCCCGGGGAGCTCGCCCCCCAGTCGGCGAACGCCCGGAAAGAGCGACTCGCCGAACTTCGGTCGGCCGAGGCGACCGCGCCCGACGAAGCGACTCGTCTCGCCGTCCTCTGGGAATACAGTCGCGCCCGAAACTACGAGCGTCTCCGAGCCTTGCACGATTGGTGGACGTCGGAACCTCATCGATTCGACCGAGCCGTCGCCGCTGGAGATCGCCTGCCGTGATCATTCCCTTCCCGATCCGACTGATCATCGTGCTGACATCGATCGTCTACGTCGGCGCGTTCGCGCCCGCGCTCGGGCCCGAGACCGCGACCTGGCTGCAGACCTGGATCTGCCGGCTGCTGTTGATCGGATTCGTGCTCTGCTATCGCAACTTCCTCCGCGACCTCCTCCGGTACCTCCTCGAGCATCCGTTTCAGGCTGGGATTCTCGGACTGCTTCTCGCCATGCTCTATGGCCGCGTCGGTGTCGAATACGGGATCCCCGAGGTCTTCTGGTCGGAGTACGGGATCGCGCGGATGCTCTCGGCCTTTGCCGTGACGATGCTGCTCTCGGTCCTCGGCATCAACGCCTACTACTTCGACCCGCACCCCGAGGCGACGCGTCTCGAACGCGAGCGCTACCTCGAACTCCGCGGCTGGAAGAAATTCGCACGCACGAGGATGCTGCTTCGCAAGAGCCGAGTGGGTCGTCGATTGATTCGACTCGTCTTCAACGATGTTCCCAGAGAACCGTTCCGCAACGCCCATGATCTCCAGCAATTCCTGAGACTCGTCCGACTCCCGTTCCTCACGCTCGCGTCTCTCCCCGCGCTCTTTCCGCTCGTGTTCCCGTTGGTACCCCGCGGAGCGCCTGCAGGCCGTTGGATCCTCGCGGATCCCAACGTCGGACACGGCGGAGCCGCGTGGCTCGCGGGAGTCCTCTGGTGGGCGGCCGGACTCATGCTCGGGATCCTCGCGAACCGACTCCTGCTTCGCCTGAGCACGCTGATCGACGCAGTCCGACTCGATCACATGCAGATCCGTCGAAGACGGCCCAGGATCTCTCGAATCCTCAGACTTCCTCGTCCGATCGATCCCGCCCGATGCTCTCGGCTCATCATCCCCTTCACGGTCCTTGCGGCGGCTCTCACCTTGTGGGAGGTCTTCGCGCCGGGAGACTCTCTTCTCGACAACCAACTCTGGTCATGGCTCCTCTTTCTCGTCGATCTCACGGCTCTGGCCCTGATCAGCGCCACGGTCGCCGGTCTGACGGCCGCTCGCCATCCCGTGCTCTGGATCTCGTTCTCTCGTTATCTCGTCCAAGTCACGATCACTCTGATCACGTTGCTCGTTTGGGACTTGTTCTTCCACTTTCTCTCCACGCAACAGACGATTCCCGGGTTGACCGGACTCTCGCGGCTCGAAGCTTCTCCCGGAATGGCGATCTGCGTTCTGCTCGCCTCGCTCTCAGTGCTGGGCGCTTGGTTCTACATGATGGGTTCCCAGACGACGAGTGAACCAGACGGCAGCTATCGATGGGTCGAACGCTCGGCCGACCCGGCGACCCGAGTGCGTCAAGCGTTGCCGCTTCTCATTGCGTTGATCCTTTGGATCGGACTGGTGAACAATGCCCCATACAAGAACCGATTTCCGAACCTGAGCTATGCGGCTCCCGTCGATCTGAGGAAGCGAATCGCCGAGATCTATCCTCAGGAGCCGCCCCTGGGAAGGTCGACACGAGCGTCACAGAACGAGGATACCGGGCTTCTCTCGAATCAACGCGTCTTGACCGAATGGGTCGAGCGAGCGAGACGCGAGCAAGGCACTTCCCGCCCGAAGCTCGTCGTGATCTGCTCCTCGGGAGGCGCGAGTCGCGCTGCCTTTTGGACGGGCGTCGTTTTGGAGCGGCTCCGAAGCTCGCCCGAATTGAAGGGATTCGACCAATCGGTTCGCATCATCACCGGCGCATCCGGCGGCATGGTCGGCGCATCCTATTATGTCGCCGAGCGAATGAGATCCCAGGAACGAGCCCGAGTTCGGGCAGAACGAGATCCCGAACGATATCGCAAGTGGCTCGACGACTTCGAAACCAACCCGCTCGCGCGGGTCACGAGCCATATCGCGCTCGCGGGGTTCCCGCTGATGCTGCTCCCCCGCCTGCCCTTCATCGACCTCGACCGCGGGATCGTGCTCGAGAATCAGTTCATCTGGCGGTCGGATCGCGCCCCCGCGCTCGACCTGCCGATCGCCTCTCTTCGGCAACGAGAGGCTGCCGGCGAGATCCCCTCACTGATCTACACACCCGTGATCGTGGATGACGGTCGTCGGCTCTTGATCAGCAACCTCGACCTCGAGTCGCTGGCGGTCAACCGCGGCACCCTGCTCACCGAGGACTACGACCCGCGTCGCCAAGAATCGGCTCGAGATCGATTCGCGTCTCTGGCGGGCATCGAGTTCTTCAAGGTCTTCAAGGACAACGGCGCGGATCGCCTCACGCTCGCCACGGCGGCGCGGATGTCCGCGAGCTTTCCGTTCGTCTCGCCCGCCGTGAACCTTCCGTCTCGCCCGCCCTTGCGATTGGTCGACGCAGGATACTACGACAACTTCGGCACGAATCTCGCGGCGGTCTGGATTGGAGAGAATTGGCAGACGATCGCCGACCTCGGAGTCTCGGGAGTCGTTCTGATCCAGATCCGAGCATTTCTCGGACGCCAGGAGCGATCGGCGCCGCTCACTGGTCGTGAACCGGACTTCGATCCGTCGCGCGGGTACGAATTGATCAACACCCCGATCAAGGCGTTCACCTCGGGACGCTTCACCGGATCGGTCTTCCGCAACGACGCCGAACTCGCCGCTCTCATGGAAGTCGTGAACGAGCGGGTGGGGATCCGCGACTTCCTCACAACGGTCATCTTCGAGAATTCGTCGGTCGTGCAGGTCGAAGCACCATCCGCCGGTCGCCGCTGGCCGGGGTTGATCGGAGACACGGATACCACCTTCGATCCGGGCGACGAGATCGCCGGCAATACCGAGGTCGCCATGACCTGGAACGTCACCGAAGCCGAGCGTGCGGCGATGCTCGAGGCGATTCCTTCGGAGTTCGTCGCGGAACAGTCGAGTTACCTACCGGGCCGACCAAGTTTCGCGAAGAGCGCCCCTGACCGACTTCGCCACATCCGAGATCTCGCCCGTCGAATCGATCGCGCCGCGCGGCCGAGCGACCCGAAGTCGCACGCCCCATCCGACCCGGTTCGACTTCAACAAGCGCGGAAGGACCTCGAAAGAGTCCTGAACTATGAGCGAATCGAGGCGCTGAAGTCCTGGTGGATCCAGGGCGTTGCGGAAGCGCCGAAGAAGCGATGATCCGATCCCGGTTCATTCGGTCCCGCGGCGGGACGAGGCCCATGCCGTCGGGCCGAGAATGAGCGCCATCCCCACGAGCGTCGCGATCGGCAGCCGTCTTTGCCAGATCAAGACATCGAATCCCACGCCGAAGACGACTTGAGACAGAGCGGCGACGGAGACCTTCGACGGCTTCCCCGCCGCATATGCCTTTGTGAGCATGACTTGGCCGATCGTGCCGCTGACTCCGACCCCGAGGAGCAGCAACCAGGTCGTCGCCGAGGAATCGAACGAATCCCAGACCGGACCACGCAGAGCGATCCCGAGCGCGCCGAAGATCGCGGCGGTCGCCGAGAAATGGACGACCACCGCTCTTGGATCGACGTTGCGCAGCCGATGGAGTCCAAGCATCGCAACGGTCGTCGAGAACGACCCCGCGAGTGCGACGAGGGCCGCGAGACGATCACCGTCGAGTTGAGGCCTCTGGATCAGCGCGACTCCCAATAGACCCAAGAGCACGCCGAAGACCTCTCCGCGTCCCGGTACGCGCCGAGCCGCCGCTGCTGTCGCCAGGATGATCCAGAGAGGGTAGGTGTTGGTGATCGTCAATACGTCGCCCACCGGAAGACGCGTCATCGCATAGAAATTACAGATGAGCGAGAAACTCCCGGCGAGGCTGCGGATCCAGAGAGTCGGCGGGCTCAGGAACACGAGCCGGGCTCCCGCAGCGCGCGCGGCGATTGCCGTCGCCGTGAACATGAAGACGACTCGAACGGTTGCGACGACGAGCCAATCGCAGCGATTGCCGAGGGCGAACGTGCAGGCCCCCATCCCGGCGAAGGCGAACGCTCCCAGGACCATCCAGATCATGGCTCGACGCGTTCCGTCGTCCGCGGTCGACGACGATGCCGCGAGCAGTGCCGCGGGCGTCTCTGCAGTACTCGGTCGAGCCGTCATGATTCCTCAGAAGATCTGATTGAGGCCGAACCAAAGCACCGGCCCGCGCCCCGAACCGAGGCCGACCGGTTGAGCGAGATCGACTCGGAGGCTGGCGCGTTCCAGGAACTGAAAGAGGGAGACGTCGAACCGCAATCCCCCGCCCACGCCGTGTACCACGTCGCTCCACTCGCCGCGCAGATACGACTGTCCCACGTCATAGAATACCGTGCCCTGGATATTCCTGAGACCGACGACGTGGTCGAGCATCTCCTGATCGGCATTCTTCCAGAGCGGAAACCGCCACTCGATCGTACCGAGCCACACGGAACTGCCGAGGAATTCGCCGAGCCCGATGGCTCGGTTGCGGCGACCACCGCCGAGTCGCAGGTACGGACTCTCGTCCGGAAACGCCACCCCGCCGAACGCTCGAAGCGCGATCCGCGTGTCGTGGAGCGGGCCCGTCCACTCCGGAAGGGCTCTCACGATGCCGTACTCCCCGGTCATCCGAACATATTGGCGCACGGAACCGATCGCCGGATCGCCGTACTCCGCGGTCGCTTCGATGAATCGTCCCGACACCGGATCCCAGTACGGGAAGAGCGTGCTCAAACGGAACCTCGCCCCCACTGCGGCGAGGGTGCCGTTCACGGGTCGACCATCGTCTCCCGCCCAGAACTCATTCCCGAAACCGTAATAGAATTCGACGAAACCCGGGTCGTCGATCAACACGCTCGACGTCTCCAGGAACTTGAATCTCGTGAAGATCCGACCACCCGAGTGCCTCAGGTCGTCGTAAAAGTTGTAGAGACCTTCCTCGTAGAAGATACCGCTCGACCACATGGGCCCGGGGAAGTGGAGCAGCTCCGCCTGGCCGCCGAAGAGGAGCTGACGAATCGACGGTTCGACCCCCGCCCAACCCGAGATCCGCCATCGTTCGAGCCGCTGGGCAGCGACTTTGAGGCCTCCGCGGGTGTAGGCGTCGATGAACGGTCCGGCGGTCACGGAGATCCGATCATATGACTGAAATTGAGACGATTCATCGAGCGGCGTCACGATCGGGGTGAGCCGCCAGGAGATCTCGGGCTTCCAGCGATTGTTGTCGGGACGAGCGTCGAGCAATGCGTGATCCGGGTCGACTTCGACTTGAGACGGTCGATCGGGAGCATCGAAGGCAACCTTCCAGACGTCGCCGTCGCGATCGACCCGAGCCCCGGGGACCGCGTAGTCGCCGCGGTCGGGCCAGATCGGAACCCGGATCTCCGACTCGCCCGATCGAAGCGCGAGGATCGTCGGTTCGTCGATCGCTCCCGCCTGGCGAAGGTCGACGATCACCTCGCGCGTTCCCTTCGCCGCATCGACCGCGCCGACTCGGACGTGGTCGACGGACCAGTCGGTCTCGCCATGATCGATCAACCAATGTTCGAGGAATCGCTTCCAGTCATGCGATGCATCGAACGCGATGAGCTCGCGCTCGAAGTCGGCGTATCTCAGCGTCTTCCAAGCGTAGGTCGAGTAGAGTCGACGGAGAAACTCGAAGAATCGTTCGTCCCCGAGACGATTTCGGATCATCTCGACGACTTTTCCGCCGCGGTCGTATGCCAGGCTGAAGAGCGTGTTCAGGTTGCCCATCGCCTTCAGGTCCTGGATCACCGGGCCCGTGTTTCCCTTGGCGCGCCAGTTGTAGTAGCCCGCGAGCCGGAGGTCTTCTCTTCCGATCGTCGGCAGCCAGCCCAGCGCGTCGGGCCAGACGATCAAGGGGGCGTTCCTGCCGTACTTTCGGTCGAGTCGATAGGCGGTGAGGCTGTTGACGAGTCCCTCGTCCATGAAGGGCTCGGCGAATCCATTGGTGCCGACGACGCACCAGAACCACTGATGAAGCGTCTCGTGGGTCACGAGATGATCGATGTATCGCTCGCCCGCGGCGGGCAAGCGCATCACGCGTTCGTCGAGGAGGACCAGCCCCGAGCATTCGTTGCCGTTCCACCCGAAGTACGAGGCCGCGAGTTCGAACTCGTCGTCGAAGTAGGGCCCAAACCAAGACTCATAGAGCGGTATGACTTCGCGAGCGAATTCGAGCACGCGATCGGCATTCGCTCGATCCTCGGGAAACGCCAGCACTCGAACTCGAGTCGATCCGGCGTCGGCCTCGATCGCCTCGAAGCGTCGGCTCGAGACGAACGCGAAGTCGCGCGCGGGCTCGGCGACCATGACGATCCGCTTCCGTCCGGGTCCGCTCGGGGCCGTCTCGACGATCCTCCCCGATGACGCGACCATCTCGTCCTCGGGAAGGTCGAAGCTAACCCGATAATGCGCGGCCGACTGATGCCAGGGTTGGTGCCACGGCAAGAAGGGGGTCCGCTCCCAGCCCGCGTCGTCGAGATGCGCGAGCACCGGGTACCAGTTCATCAAGTAGGTGATGTCGTCATGATGGCCCCAGCGCCCCCACTTGGGATTGAGCACGACGGAATAGTCGACATCGATGACGACCTCGGCGCCCGGCGCGAGCGGTTCTTGAAGCGGCACGACCAGAATGGTGTCGTCTTTGGCGTCGAACGTGTGCGCTGCGGGTCGTCCGGCCACCCGCGCGGCCGCGATATCCATCCGACGTCCCTCGGTGTCCATCGCCTCTTCCGGGCTCAGGCGAAGCACTTCGAGGGTCTTCGAGAGAACCAGCTTGTCCGATTCCGGGACCTTGTAGCGCGGATAGACGTGGAAGACGGCTTCCGCGAGCGGTCGAGAGGTCGAATTGGTGAACCGAACCGACTGACGAACCGTTACGCGCTTGCCGTCGAGATCGAGGCGAGCGTCGATCTCATATCGCGGCAGCCCCTCGGGAACCACGGGGCGGTGCGGCGGAACCGTCGCCGGCGGCAGCGCCCTCGGTGCGATCCTCGCCTCGAGCGCAGGGAGTTCGGGAACGGCGTTCTCTTGCCCCTCAGCGTGCTGGGTCGCCATGAGGCCCGCGAGAGCGGCCCAAAACACACAACTCGCCCAAACTGTCGACTTCCCGCGTGTCATCGGGCTCGTCGTCACCTCAACCTCGAGTAAGTTGCGACCTTGGCGGGCAGCGCGACGAAGGCTATCCGATCGGGTCGGATCCGTCAGCGGCAATTCTCGAAACGCTCCGCATCGAGCCGATTGAACCACAGGCCCGCCTGGAGTCGAGGGACCGAACCGGCTAGAATCTCAGAGTCGAGGGTGATTCGTCCTCGAGGTTGAATTCGAGGGCGTGATGGACGACGCTTGGGACAATTGGGTCGGCGACTTCGACGGCTCGTTCGCGGCCGAGTCGCTGCCGAGTACGGTTAGGGGGCGTACGACCGAAGTTCTCGAGGCGTTCGGTTCCGCCGCACGAGCGATCGACGACGGATTCCCGTCCGAGATCTCTCCTTCCACGATCGCTCGGGTCTTCGCCCAGTCGCGTTTCCCAGTCCCCACCGATCTGATCCCTCTCGTCCCCGAGGTCGTCGCCGGCTTCCTCGAATTCCTTCAGGACGGCGGCAGACTGGCAGACGGCTACGAACTCGCCGAGCAGATCCGACGCCTCGCAGTCGGGTACACCGGACGAATCAAGGTCGACGGGACCCTCAAGGGTTCGACGATCCGAAGATCCGAGAAGGTCTCTCCGCTGGGACGCAACGACCCCTGCCCCTGCGGTTCGGGGAAGAAATACAAGAAGTGCTGCATGCGGGAAATCTGAGGGGAATCGTGAAGTCCCGTGCGATCGATCGCTCTCATCCGCCGTTCAACCGCATGATCCGCTCCGCCGCCCATCTCAATTGGGAGTCTCCTGTCGCATGGTCGAACGTCGCTATCTCTTCCCCGGCGTGATCGAGATGAACGTGCAGGCGCGTCGACGTCTCGGCGTGAACATCTACTTGATCGACGGCGGCACCGAGTACGCTCTGATCGACGTCGGATTCCTCGATGAACTCGGCGATGTGCTCGAACTGATCCGACAGATGAACTTCAGCCTCTCGGCCTGCAAGATGATCCTCGCCACGCACGCCGACGCCGATCACACTCAGGGGCTCGCGCGGGCACGCGAAGTCCTCAAGTGCAAGGTCGCCGCACACCCGAAGAGCGTCGCACCGCTGGAGGACGGTGATGAAATCCTCACCTATGCGAAGATCGAAGCGCAAGGAATCCATATCCCGATGCCCAAGTGTCGAGTCGACCTCACCGTCGATGACGGCGACACGATCACTGTGGGAGACAAGAAGCTCGAAGTCTGGAGCACCCCAGGGCATACCGCGGGGCAACTCTCGCTGCGCATGGGGAACCTGCTCTTCTCGGGCGACAACATCTTCCGGGACGGCTGCGTCGGCGTGATCGACGCTCACCACGGCTCGAATCTCCCCGACTTCATCGCGAGCCTCACGAGGATTCGCGACTGCGACGCGGAATACCTCCTCCCCTCGCACGGACCAATCTTCCGACGCGACCCCGCGATGATCCAAAAGACGATCGACCGGCTCGAGTCGTACACTCACATGGCCGACTTCGGGACGTGCGCAATCGACTGGCCGCTGCTCGACGCCTGGGAAGATGAACTCGCCGAGGGAAGGGTCGACTACTGATCGTCGTCCGAATCGCGTTTCATCTCGCGGCGGCCCAGAGGTCGAGCCCCCCTGCGATCATCAATCCGATGCTGATCGCGATGTTCACCTGAAAGAATGCCTGATTGACTCGGGAAAGATCGTCGGGACGCACGATCGCATGTTCGTAGGCCAGGAGAAGGGCGACGAGAGCGACCGCCCCCAGAAAGATCGAGCCCATCGGATAGACCCGCCAAAGCGCGACCAAGCAGACGACCGTCGCCGCGTGGAGCATCGCGGCGACTCGAAGTGCCCGGCGGGCACCCAGACGCGCGGGGAGCGACCGTAGACCGACCGATCGGTCGTGCGCTTCATCCTGACAGGCGTAGATCACGTCGAATCCGGTCACCCAGAATAGAACCGCCAATCCGAGCCACAGCGGCGGCCAACCGAAGTCGCCGCGGAGGGCGATCCAGGCCGACATCGGTGCGAGCATCAGGGCGGCACCCAGCCACAGATGCGGCAGACTCGTGAATCGCTTCGCGTACGAGTAGCCCAGCAACCAGAGAAGAACCGGAATCGATAGGATCAACGGCAGTCGATTCGGGAGGAACAGCGATGTCGCACCGACGAAGAGCACGCAGTTCACGACGGTGAAGATCGCAACGGAGCGAACGCTCAGCGTGCCGGCGGGAAGGTGGCGTCCCGCGGTCCTGGGATTCGCGGCGTCGAACTCGCGGTCGACCAGCCGGTTGAAGGCCATCGCCGCCGAACGCGCGGTGGCCATGCAGAGCAGGATCCCGACCCACTCGCGAACACCGCCGCGAACTCCGGACGGTCCGCTCGCCGCCAGGAGCGCCCCCAGGATCGCGAAGGGAAGCGCGAACAGCGTGTGGCTGAACTTGATCATCCCCAGGAGATCGGAGACTCGCTTCCACATCGGTTCATTCTCGCTCGAGTTCACTCGGGCTTCGGACGAAAAAACGCATCGCCGACACCCGGAAAGAGCCGAACCAGTCCACCGAGCACGCGCAGGGGCCAGACCGTTCGACGGAGCATCGAGATGCGACGACGCGGACGCGTCGCAAGCGTCGCGATCCTCCGAGCGGCGTCGTCGGGACGTCCGCTCAGCGCAGCTGGAGGGCGCTTCAGCCAAGACGGGAGTTCCCGATCTCCCGCCGCTTGCTCGACGACGTCGAAGAATTCTGTTGAGATCGGTCCGGGCTCGACCAGGCAGACTCGGATCCCGCGCGGCTGGAGTTCTCGGCGAATCGCGTCGTTCCAGTAAGCGAGGGCCGCCTTCGTCATCCCATAGACGCCGAACGCCGGGATCGCGGCGACCGACAGAGAAGACCCGATGTTGATGACCATCCCGCGAGACGCCTCGAGTGCCGCCAGCGCGGCTCGAGTCGTCAAGATCGGCGCGACGAGATTGACCTCGATCTGGCGTCGAAGGTCTTCAGGGTTGGAGTCGTGAAAGAGCGTCGGAAGGCCGTATCCCGCGTTGTTCACGAGGATGTCGAGACCACCGAGCCGCTGAATGGTCTGCTCGATCAGATAGGTCGGCGTACCGCGGTCGAGCAGATCGGCGGGAACGACGTGGACCTCGGTGCCCGCGGCACGCAGCTCGGCGGCGAGTTCCTCGAGCTTTTGCCCGCGGCGTGCGGTGATGACCAGTCGCGCACCGCGACGCGCGAACTCGCGGGCAGTCTCCAGCCCGATCCCGCTCGATGCGCCGGTGATCATAACACGTAATCGATCGTTCATGGTTCAGCACTCTCGTGTTCGGTCCCCCACCGCCTGATCACCGCGTTGTCGATCCCGAGTTGATCGAGGATCCGCGCGGCCAGAAAATCGATGAGGTCGGACAATTCACGAGGGCGATGATACCAACCCGGCATCGCGGGGAGCACGACGGCACCCGCACGCGTGACGGCCGCCATGTTCTCGAGATGGATCAAGCTCAGGGGGGTCTCTCGCGGGACGACGATCAGCTTCCGACGCTCCTTGAGCGTGACGTCGGCCGCCCGAGTGATCAGATTCGTGGTGATCCCGTGGGCGATCGAACCGAGCGTGCTCATGCTGCACGGCACGATCACCATGCCGCGCGTGCGGAACGACCCGCTCGCGATCCCCGCCCGGAAATCGGCGTGATGATGATAGATGATCTCGCCGGGACCAAGATCCCCGAACGGTTTGGGATCGAACCGATTGATGGCCAGTTGGATGTCGCATTCTTCCGCGAACACTTGAGCCGCGCTCGGGCTGATCGTGAGATGGACCGTCTCGCCCGCGCGACAGAGGAGCGAGAGAAGCCTGAGAGCGATCGGCGCCCCGCTCGCGCCGGTGATCCCCACGACGATCGGCAGCCTCGCGGCTTCGCCTCCGCTCATGATCGCGACGGCTTCACGCCGACGTATAGAGTCGCGATCCCGAATGTGAGAGCGTGCGACTGGAGCCCGGTCAAGCCCCGCGACGCCATCAGGTCGAGCATCTCTTGTCCGTCGGGGAACTCCAAGACGCTCTTGGGGAGATAGTCGTAGGCTTCGTGGCGATTCGGCGCAACCGTCTGGCCGATCCGGGGAAGCACCTTTCGAAAGAAGAACATGTAGAGGCCACGAAGGACGCCGGGACGCGGCTTGGAGAATTCGAGGATCGCGACCCGTCCGCCCGGGCGGGCGACGCGAATCATCTCGTCGATCCCCTTGACCGTGTCCGATACGTTCCGAAGCCCGAAGGCCACGGACACGACACCGAACGTATCATCAGCAGCGGGAAGGCGTTGGGTGTCGCCCTCCACGAGGATGACGCGAGACGATGCCTGCGCCGCCTCCACCTTCTTTCGGCCGACGAGCAACATCTCGCGACAGAAGTCGGAGCCGACGACCTGCGATCGGCCTTTGCCGGCACGGTCGTACTCCAACGCCAGGTCGGCCGTCCCGGTACAGCAATCGAGTACGGGAACTCCCGGTTCCGGCGGTACGGTCCGAGTCGTGAATCGTCGCCAGGAACGGTCGATATTGAGACTGAGGAGGTGATTGAGGAAGTCGTATCGACCGGCGATCGACGCGAACATCCCGCGAACACGTTCGCCGGACTTGTCGACGGGCGTCTCGGTCGGGTCTTTGGTCGTGGACACGTTCACTCGATCGCTTTCGAATCACGAAGTCGAAATAGTCCCATCACTCTTCATGATATACGCGGCGCGGTGTCCGACGTCCATGGATCGAGCCTCCGGCGACCGCCTCGTTCGGGGGGGAGGAGGAGGAGGTCGCGACCGGAGGACTCGCGCTGCTCGAAGATGGACGGCTCGTTCAGCGAGCCGTCGCCTCGCTCAGGAACGCGTCGATCGTCGTCTTCATCTTCGCCAACGAAGGCGGGTGGAGATACATCATGTGCCCACCCTCGTACTCACTGATCGAGAGGTTCTTCCGCCCCACCTCGTCCAACTTCATGTGGTCGAGCGTATACTCGATCGCCGCGAACGGAGTCGCGAGGTCGTAGTAACCGGACATCACGTGAACCTTCATCGAAGGATTCTGAGCGATCGCCGATTGGAGCGACGAGGCGACCGACGGGTAACCGCCGCGCGACCGAACTCCCCAGTCCCAGGCGCCGACCTCTTCGCCGAGCACGTTGTAGGGCGTGTCGGTCTTATAACCGAGCGTCTTGCGGAGGTATTGGTTGATGGCGGAGGTGTAGGCGGGACGGATCGCGGCGTAGCTGGGATCGAACGGCGGCGTCGCCGCCAGCGGATCGACCGCAAAGGCCGAATATCGTGAATCGAACCGTCCGACCGCCGCGAGGTCCTTCGCGAGAATCTGCTTGCAGAAGCGCTGGATCGACACGCGCAGATCGCTCTTTTCGATGAACTCGGCGTCCAACCCCGTGTAGCGGGCGAGTTTCGCCACGGCTTCCTTGCGTTCCTGCTCCGTCAGTCTCGCTCCCTTCTGAAGCGCGCTCAGATAGCCGCTCTCCGCCCAGGCCCGCGCTTCGGTGAGCGTCTTGCGGAGATCGACGAGCAGCTCCGGCGCGAGCTTCTTGTGGTAGAAGGCCGTGGCCGTATAGGTCGGGAGGAAGAGGACGTAAGGCAGGTCGTTCGCTTCATCGAAGTCGAGCGTTTGGAACTGGAGAACCGCCGAGATCAGGACGATGCCGTTCAAGGCGATCCCGCGCTCGAAGAGCGCTTCGGAGAGTCCTGCGGCCCTCGTGGTTCCGTAGCTCTCGCCGACCAGGAACAGCGGGGACTCCCACCGTTCGTTTCGGCTGATGTACATCCTGATGAATTCCACGATCGAGTCGATGTCGCTCTGAACGCCGTGAAATCTCGAGTTCAGTTCGGGAGCGGACGCGCGGCTGTATCCGGTGGCGACGGGGTCGATGAAGACGAGGTCGGTCTTCTCCAACCACGAGTGAGGATTGTCCACGAGCCGATACGGCGGCGCGGCGATCTTGGCGTCGGGCAGGTCGACGATCTTGGGCCCAAGAGCCCCGAGATGCAGCCAGAGCGAGGCCGATCCCGGCCCCCCGTTGAACGAGAACATGAGCGGACGTTGCGAAGCTTCCTTCACCCCATCCTTGGTATAGGCGACGAAGAAGATCTGGGCGGTCGGCTCGCCCTTTCTGTCGAGAATGGGGATCTTGCCCGCGGTCGCCGTGTACTTGAAAGCCCGGTCACCCGTCCCGAAGACGTGGTGAGTCGTGACGGGTTCTTCCGTCTTCTTGTCCGAGGCTTTGCCCTCCGCCGGCTTGCTCTCGGTCGGTTTCTTCTCGGGCGTCGTCTGGCGACCGTATGACGGTGCTGCGAGAGCGAAAATGATGAGGATGATCGGAGCCTGGAAACGCTTCATCTTCGATTCCTCGGGCGGGATGGAGGCCATTGAGGCGGATGAGGCAGGATAGCCGCGGCCTGCGGGGCGCCGCAACCCGACTGCGGCTTCCCTTCCTCCATCATGCAAGTGCACCGAGGCGTCGAAACGCTACGACTTGCTCGATCCGCGAGCTCCCGATTGCTCGAACGCAACCTGGATCCAGCCGACCAACTCTGCGTCGACCTCGCCGGGCGAGGTCAGCTTGACCTTGAAGTCGCACATCCCCTTCGGAGGCATCTCGACGAGACGATCCGAGGGCGCGAGCCCCTTGGCATTCAGCCCCAACTCGAATCGGGTATTCGTCGCGGGACCCAGCATCGCGAACTGCTTCTGCCGTCGCAGGCTGACATATCCCTTCTTGGGTGCGATCTCGAACTCGCCGAGCGGGGTGATCACTTCCATGAGGCGTTCGTGGATCGGCCGGAGCGCGGCCTTCGGGCCGGTGTAGATCGCATCGAGCACCGCATCGCCCGCGAGCCCCTTCTCCTTGGCGGCCGAAGCGCCGTCCGACTTCTTCACGATGTGAACGAGTGTGTTCGCATCGCCGTGGCCGAGCCCGAGTTCCCGCTTCAGGAAGTCGCGAATCTCGCCGTGCTTGCTGAACCCGCATCCCTCCACGATCGCCGAGAGCTCTTCGAGCGACTTCCCGGTCTTCTTCTGGATGTTCTCGATCTGCGTCGCGACTGCCTTGTCCAGGTCGGCCATCGTGATCTCGCTTTCGACACGAAGGGGGTCGGTGAGGGAACATTGCGGCATCTGCGCAGAGGAGCATCGCCGCGCGACCCAAGGCAACGTGGCGGATCATCGGTCGTCGGCTCAACTCAACCGCCCGCGACCGCTCGGCGGCGGCAGCGTGCGACAGGGCCACCCCGCGTCGATGAAGTTATCACGAAGGCCCCACGAAACCCAGTTCCGAACTCGACCGATCGGCAGGCGGCAAACCGCTCGGCCACCGTCCTCTCTCCCTCGAGACTGGCGACTCCGACACGCATCGATTACGATCCGGCACGAAGAGAACGTCACGAGAACGCCAGTGGAAGAGGTCGAACGATGTCTCACGATGTGAATGTGACGGTCACGGAGCGCAACGGTCGTCTCTTGGCTTCCACCGGGTCGGCCTGGGAGCCGAAGATCGGATACTCCCGCGCGGTCCGTTTCGGGTCGCAGATAGCGGTAACGGGTACCGTGGGACTGGAGGCCGACGGCACGTACAAGCCGACGCTCGCCGAGCAGACGCGGCGATCTCTCACGATCGTGATCGCTGCGATCGAGGCCCTCGGCGGCAAGGCGAGCGACATCGTCCGGACTCGGATCTACGTCACCGACATCTCTCAGTGGCAGGAACTCGGCAAGGTCCACGGCGAGTTCTTCGGCGAGATCCGGCCTGCGACCACGATGGTCGAGGTCGCGAAGCTGATCGACGCCGCGGCACTCGTGGAAATCGAGGCCGACGCCCATGTCGTCTGATCGCGAAGCGACTCCCGAGACTGAAGGTGTCGAGGCCGAGCGCTCGCCGGGACTGACCGCGCCCGGCGTCCTCTTGGTCGGCTTGGCGCTCTCGGTCGGCTGGGGCATGCGCGGAAACTTCGGTCACGAGTACGGCGCGATGATGCCCGGGGCTCTCGCCGGACTGGCGATCGCGATCGCCTCGGGTCGAGAGGATTGGCTCCGTCGCGCGCCCTGGTTCGGATTCCTCGGCGCGGTCGGTTGGTCGTTCGGCGGCAGCCAGTCCTACATGCAGGTCATTGGATATACTCATTCGGGCGATAGTCTCTCCGTGGCCTATGGTTTTGCCTGCCTCACCCTGATCGGCCTGCTCTGGGCCTGCTTCGGTGGTGCCTTCACCGCCCTCGCCGCCGTACTGGATCGCAAACGTCTCGTGTCCGTCGCCGCGGCCGGCGTCGTGGTGATCATCGCCTGGCAGCTGCAGGAACTCGCGATCTCCATGCGGGGTCGCCCCGACGGAGATCACCGACATGAAGACATCCTCTACTGGTTCGATACCGATTGGGTCGGAGCATCGACGGCCTTCGCAGCAGTCGCCCTCTATTCGTTGATTCGACGCCGTCTCGAGTTCGGGAGTTCGCTCGTCCTCCATATGGCCGCAGGGTGGTGGGTCGGTTTTCTCCTGCTCGTCGTCGCCCTCGGGTTCCGGATGACGCCGCCTCGAGGCGACAATTGGGCCGGTTGTCTCGGGATGTTCCTCGGTCTGCTCGTCTTCTTGTTCAGGGAAAAACAGACTGCCGCGGCGTGGGTCGCGGTGAATACAGGAGTTTGGGGAGGCGCCGCATTCGCCTTGGCATCGACGATCAAGCTGTTGGGGATGACCAGCGGAGTCAAGGCGAACTGGCACAGCATCCTCGAACAGACCTACGGCTTCCTGAACGGAATCGCGATCGCCGTTCCGATGTCCGCCCTCGCCGCTCGCTCTCGACCGGCCGATGCAGAGTCGGCCGCGTCGAGTTCCTCGACGCCCGACCTCTTCGCGCTCTGGTTCACGATCGTGGCCGTTCCCTATGTGAACTTGATCAAGAACGTCGATCGCTGGATCTCATCGAAATCGATTCCCGGCGAGATGCTCGGGCTCTCGAGCTATTGGTGGTACGCGGCTTTCTTCGGAGCCTGGTCGATCTCGCTCGCGGCGCTGGCACGACGCCACGGGCGTCGACCGCTCGCCTTCCTGCCGGCAAGCCCGCTGGGTCGATCGCAATGGCTCTTCTTCATCCTGGTGTGGACGCTGGTGGTGGGGAACTTCGAGAGGGCGCTCGTCGGCTTCACTTCCGGGCGACTCGTGACCGAGGGCGTGGTCGCTCTCAACGCGCTGTTCTGCACGCTTCTCGTCGCGATCCTCGACCGCCCGGCGCGACTCCCCGACGAAGCAGCTCCGAAGCTCCATTCTCGGTACTTGGCACTCACGACGATCGCGAGCATCTCTCTCGTGCTGATCAACATCGGTGCCGATTGGTACGTCACGCGGGCCGTCTACGGCGACACCCAGGCCGGTCACGCCTCGCTCCACATTCGGTTCGGTCCACGAGCGACCGTGAAACCGTCGCCGATCCCGGGACGAATCCACCCTTGATCGGTGACGTCGTTCAGAACCAGAGTCGCTTGTCGACCAAGTTGCGCGGTTCATCGCCCGCGACGAACCGCTCGACGTTTTCGATCATGGTCTGAAGATGACGTTGTGCGATCATCGTCGAGTATCCGGCAGTGTGCGGCGTGATGATCACGTTCTCGAACTCCCAGAGTCGGTGCGACGAGGGAAGCGGTTCGACCTCGAAGACGTCGAGCGCGGCTCCCGCGATCGTCCGCGACTCCAGGGCGGCGACGAGGTCGTCGAGCACGACGATGGCGCCGCGGCCGATGTTGATCAGATACGCGTCGGACCGCATCGCCGCGAACTTCCGACGATCGAACAGCCGCGTCGTCTCCGGGGTCTGAGGCGCGGCGATGACCACGAACCGGCTCTCCGTGAGCAAGTCGTCGAGTCGTTCGATGCCGTCGACACGTTCGACTCCTTCCGGAAGCGAGATCGCCCCGGGCTTTCGATCGACTCCGATCACGCGCATCCCGAAGGCCGTCGCCCTCCGCGCGATCTCGGCACCGATCGCCCCGAAGCCCACGATGCCCATCGTCGATCCGGGCAGGTGGATCACGGCTCGATCCATGTCGTTCACGACCCCCGGCCCGGCGGCGTTCGAGACGCGCGCGGCCTCGCCTCCGAGCGGCTCGTACCGCCTCTCGACTTGCCGACGAACGTAGAGATGAAGATTTCGCGCGAAGGAGATCACGTAGCCCATCACTTGATCGGCGATGACGTCGCCAAACAGTCCGCGCATGTTCGACAACCGACAGGGATGCTCGACGAGTTCGTCGAACATGTAATGCTCGAGACTCACAGTGAACGCCTGCACCCACGTCAGCCGCCGCGCCCTCGCCAGGAGTTCGGGCGTCAGCTTCCCGAGAAACGCGTCGGCCTCTCCGATGGCTTCGGCCGCCGCTCCCGGAGTCTCGGCGTTCGTGAAGGCCGCTCCGGGGACCCGGCGCTTCAAGGCGGAGAGTCGATCGGCGTCGAGCGGCGGATGGATGACGATCGTCTTCATCGAGAGTTCCTTCGCGGGCTCCGCGGCTGTTCGATGGTAGGAGGAGCCGATCATAGTCTATGATCGATTGGCCGTCGCCGGAGCGGCGCGTCGAAACTCGGGGTCATGTGAACGTTTCGTGAATAACGGGGTGAGCGTTTGTCCGACTCGAGTGAAGCGCCCAGTCGATCACAGCGTCGATCTCACGCGCTGATCCGCGCGCTCAGACCGCATCAATGGGTCAAGAATCTCCTCTTGCTCGCTCCGTTGCTGATGTCGCACGAACCGATCGGACCGCTCCGATTGAGGCTCGTCACGACCGCGATGGTCTGCTTCTCTTTGATCGCCTCCTGCGTCTACATCCTCAACGACCTCATTGATCGCGACTCCGATCGCCGACATCCGACCAAGCGCTTTCGCCCCTTCGCCTCCGGAGAATTATCGCCGAGGACCGGAATCGCATTGATCCTCGGGCTCTCCACCGCGAGCTACGCGATCGCCTTCTCGAGTCTGCCTTCGCTCTTCGTAGCGATGCTCGCCGGCTACTCGATCGTCTCGACGCTCTATTCGGTTTGGCTCAAGCGCAAGATCTTGATCGACGTCCTCTGCCTCGCGGGACTCTACACCCTGAGAATCCTCGCCGGGGGAGCCGCCGCGCAGCTGGTCGTCTCGCCCTGGCTGATGGCCTTTTCGATGTTCCTCTTCCTCTCTCTGGCTTTTGCCAAGAGATATGCCGAGATCGCGCTCCTGAAACACGACGCCACGCGAAGCGGCCGCGGCTACATCGAGACCGACCTCGACCTGATCCGATCGGTCGGGCCGTCGAGCGGATCGCTCAGCGTCATGGTCTTCTGCCTCTATCTCAGCAGCCCGGAAGTGGCGCGATACTATCCGCATCCCACGAGACTCTGGTTCCTCTGCCCGTTGCTGCTCTATTGGATCCTGCGAATCTGGTTCGTCACGCACCGTGAGAAGCTCGAGGAGGATCCCGTGCTCTTCGCGCTCAAGGATCGCATCAGCTGGGCGATCGCCGCGCTCTCGGTCCTGGTGATCATCGCCGCTTCCAGGGATTGAGCATCGGTCGTCTCACCCAACCCCGCGAGGCCGCGCCCGAGTTCCGCTGGTCGATCGACGTTGAGCCGACTCCCTGCCCCCAACCGACTCGTGAACTCAGTCGAATGAAGGGACGATGGGCGAATCCGCCGACGGGAGCGTCGCATCGTGTCGGATTCCGGATTTTTCCGGATTCTCCGGATTCGATCGATTTCGATGGCTCGAGTTGCCGATGAGTCATGGAGGACCCCAATCGGTGCGCGATGTCGGAGGGTTCAGTCGTCACGAAACCCAAGGGGCGATACCGTGTGCGGTTCTACTCGGGTTGATGCCGGCCGGTTGCCGTCTTGGCGACCCATCCGGCAACGAGCGAATCTGATCGTTCCATGGCTCGCGGGCGTTCTGCTCCCGAGCAGCTTGTGTCTTGCGGAGGACGAAAGCCCCGCGCCGCTCGCGATCGGGACTCGTCCGACTTCGAGCGCGTCGCCGCTGCCGTCGAGCTCGCCGCCGCTCGCCATGCCGGTCGTCGACCGAGCGGAGCCGATCCGGCCGGCCGCCGCGAACTCAACGCGCCCCGCGGCCGTCGTTGCGGCTCCTGTCGCCGCCGCGCGCTTCGAGGGGCTGCCCGCGCCCGGGGTCCAGATCCTGCTGAGCTCCGACGGCTCGGTGGGTGCGAATCTCAAACACCGCTGGATCCAGACCCTTGGACCCCGCGTCGAGCTCACGACTCCGACGGCCGCCACCACGAGACTCACCGTTCCCGAGCAGGCCGCTCGGCTCGAGTTTCTCCTCGTGGTCAGCAATGAGGGCGGGATGGATTCTGTGCCGCTCGTCGTGGAAGTCGAGGGCGGAACCGCTCCCGCGACCGTCCAGAACCTCCGCGCCGATGCCGGCGACGACCAGATCGCGGTGATCGGGCGCCAGATCACGCTCAACGGCGGCCGGAGCGAACCGCGCGGCCGAATCGGCTACCGCTGGATCCAGACCGCGGGGCCCAGAGTCGGGATCAAGCTCGAGCAGGGGGCGATCTTCTCATTCGTTCCCACCGCTCCGGAGACGTATCGCTTCGCGCTCGTCGTCGCCTCCGAGGGGGCGATCTCGGAACCCGACGAAGTGACCGTGACGACCCAACTCCCGCCGGGAGTCGCCGGCCCCGCGAGTCCTCCGTCCCAGCCCGGTTCCGACTCGCCCGCCGTTCGCGTCAATTTCGACGCGCCCCCGATGCCCCGCGACGTCTCCCGGCAGGAGTTGCTCAGCGACTTCGTGAGGAATCGTCTGGGCGAGATCGGAGGGGGAGCCTCGAAGGCCGCCGAGGTGGAGGAGGCGTTCTCCACCACGATCGCCCGTATGCCGCTCTACGGATCCTATCGCGAGATCCACGCCGAGATGTCGCGTCGGCTCGACACGGTCGTCCCGCGCGACGAAGCGTCGCGCCGGCTCTGGCTCGATCGGCTCTTCATGCCGATCACGTCGCGACTCGTCGACGAACTCAAACGCGAGGGTCTGGACATGACGACCCCGCAGGGCTGGGACGCTACGCTCTCCCCCACTCAGAAGGCTCGGTTGACCGACGTCTTCCAGGCGGTGGCGATCGGCGCCCGCTCGTCGGCCGCCCGATGATCCGCCTCATCCGGACGAATCGTTTGGACCGATAAGGAAAGACAACGAATCGATCTCATGACGAGGTCGGTCACATCTCATACACGAATGGATGGAGTCGCGTGATGAGGCTCGACAGCCGACGAATCGCCGCACCCATGTCGACCTGGTTAGCGGCAGCGGTTTGCCTGATCTCGGCGAGCGTCGCCGCGGCCCAGGATCTTCCATCCGTGGAGAGAGGTTGGGTCGACCCTGCTTCGGCTCTCGAGGCGACGATGCGATCCGGCCGGCCGTGCCTGATCGTGGCGACGACTCGGACCGACACCGCCTCGCGCGGACTTCGAGCCACTCTTCCCGCCACGCTCGGCACCGAGGTCCTGCTCGCCGAGATCGATGCCGACCGCCAATCGGCTTGGCTCCGCCGGCTCGGCGTCACGGGAGTTCCTGGCGCGGTCCTCTACACGGCATCGGCCGGCAAGCTGACGATCCTGGGGACTCAGAGCGGAGTCGCCGACCCTGCGAGAATCGCCTCGTGGGTGCGTGAGACGACGCGGGCCCATACGGCGGTCGCCTCCGCTCCCCCGACTCCCAGTCGGTTCGACCCGTCGGTCGAACGAGCCGGCGGGCATGGTCACGGCAGCCCGCAAGGCAGCCCGCAGACCCCTGTCTACCAACCCGCTCCGCCTGCTCCCGCGCCTCCTCCCGCACCGCCGGCTCCCTCGATCCCGGTCTACGCCCCGGCGCCTCAACCGCAGTACTACACTCCGGCCCCGGCTCCGGCACCCACTTATCAAGCCCCCGCGCCGGTCATGGTCCAGCCGCCCTCGGCGCCGATCATCATCAGCCCGCCGCAACAGACGATCGTGATGGGGCCCGCGCCGAGCCCGAATGTGATCTTCGCGCCGAGCCCGGCCCCGGCGCCTGCTCCCACTCCCGCCCCGGCGCCTGCACCGGCGATGTTCCTACCTGCTCCGGCACCGGCTCCAGCACCTGCGCCGGCTCCCGCTCCCGCTCCCGCGCCGACTTATGCCTACGCCCCTCAGCCGATGTATGCTCCCCAACCTGCACCGGCACCAGCGCCGGCACCAGCCCCGGCACCTGGACCGATGATGGCCGTCGGTGCAGCGCCCTTCACGGGAACGCCGGTCCTTCCGCAAATGCCCGAGCAGCCGCTGACGGCCGTGCGGAGGAATCGCAACCTGTTCGATCAGATGATCGGGACGATCGGCGAGCGGATGGCGGAGCGACGTCGCCCGCGCTTCGAGTTGCTCCCCGCTGCGAATCTCGCACCCGCTCCCGCCCAGATGTACGCCGCGGCCCCGGCCTATTCACCGGCCCCCGCTTATGCTTCGGCACCGGCACTGATCCCCGTCTACGCAGGCGGATATGGACAGCAGCCCGTCTACGCTCAGCCGCCCGCCTACTCGCAGCCGCCGATCCCGGTCGAGCCGCCGAATGCCCCTTCCCCGCAAGGATATTCGAATTGCCGGGCTTGTCGCGGAGAAGGTCTCCTTCACTGGCATCGTTGAGTCGAGTCGTTCCGACTCGGGGAGAACAAGAAAGAGCCGGGCGTCCCGCAAAGGACGCCCGGCTCTTTTCCTCAGCCCGATTTCGCGGAGAAGGGTCTCAGTTCCCGGCGTCCGCGGCGACCTGGAATTGGATCGAGGTCGCACGCTGGAAGCTCGGCGCGGGCAGGTCGGCCCCGGTCACGATCGCACGCGCGGTCTTCGCCGCGGACTCGGGCGTCTCGCCGTTGCGTTGGGCATCACGAGCGACCAGCGTCTCCGCGAGCACGGGATCCCCCGCGGGCACGAATACCGTCTTGCCCTCGATCGATCGAGCCTCGACGAACACGCGATACTCGGCGGATCGCTTCCGAAGCGAACCCAGTTCGATCTCGGCCGTGTAGACGCCGTCGCCCTTGACCTTGTCCGACTCCTCGCCGTTGTCCGAGAAAACGAGGTTCTCGACCTTGATCGGTTCCTCAGAGCCGTTCTCGATGCGTTGCAGGTAGCCAAACACCTCGGCGTTCCTCACGGCGCGACCGACGGTGAGAACCGCGGTGATCACCGCCTTCGTCTCGTCGGGCCCGAGCCGGCCATGGTCGTCGCGTTCGGCAGCCCGGAACACGGGCGTGCCTTCGGCGTCCTCGGAGGATTCCTGCTTCAAATCCTGCTGGAGGTCGACGACGAGTTGCGCCTGGGTCGAGAGGCTCCCGACGCTGAAGGTGAATGCGACTGCCTGCTCGGTCACCCCAGTCCGCGGATCGGTGAATTCGGCGTAGGCTCGATTGGCGCCGCCGACCGTCTGGAAGCAACTCGTGGGCAGCACCACCGATGGCGAGTACCACCCCGGGGTGATGGTCTCCGGCAGGTCGAACACCAGCGTGTGCGGTGAGGAGAGGTCGTGCCGGAGCCTCAGGTCGGGAGACTGTGCAACCACCCGGCGCTCGATGCCGACGCGCTGCTCGATCGGAATCAACCCCGGCATGAGTTCGATCGAGGGCTCCCTCGACGAACCGGTGCCCTGGCTTCGGGCGACTCGATTCTCGGGATCGATCGCATTCTTGTAATCGGTCTTGGGATCCCTGGACGGAACCGCGTTCTTGGGTGCGGACACGACACCAGGGATGATCGCATTGGTCTTGATCGGCTGATTCGACGACACGCCCGGGACCGTGATCTGCTGCGAGAAACCCAGCGTCAGTTGATATCGACTGCGACCATCGGCATAGAACGGCTGCATCTCGATCCGAACGCGTTGGTTCTCGATCTCGGGCGACATCACACGGCGTGCGCCGAGGAGCCTGCCCCAGAGGAACTTCTCCGGGGGGATCGGAGCGGAACTCTCGAGCGGAGATTCGGAAGGCTTCACGGCGTTCGGGGCGGCCTCGCCCTTCTTGGAATCGAGACTCGCTTGAACCTTCGCGAGCTTCAGAATTCCTTGATCCGGCAGTCGGATCCAGGATCCTTGCGTCGAATTCCCCGCGAGACGCTGTGCGACGGCCGCGATCTCGTCGAGATCGGAGACTGTGAGGATCGAACCCTGGGTCCGGGTCACGAGGTCGCGAAGTTCGGGCGGAATCCGGGTTGCTCCGACGATCGCGATGTCGAGACGAAGATCTGATTTCCCGATGAATTGCCCACGCAGTAGTTCGAGCGCGGGACGGAACTCGTCGGGAAAACCGCCGGGCGGGACGAGCACGATGATGTTCTCGAGTTGATTCCGTTCGAGCTGCGCCTGAATTTCCTTGAGCTCGCGGCCCAGTCGAATCGCCCGGAGATTCGCCACGCCGTCGGGATCGGTCGCACCGCGACCCAATCCCTCTGCGAGATCGCGAAGGAGAATATCGCGCGCAGACTGCGACTGGAGTTCACCGAGTGCTCCGATGACCTCGCCGTCCTGGAGCGAGCCCGCGAAGGAGACGGCGATCTGGTTGCGATCCATCAGCTTCGAGAAGGCCGACAACGACTCTCCGCGAAGGATGTTGTAGTTCGCGAGCAGTTGCTCTTGCAGGTACCCCTGAGTCGGTGTCTGATCCATCATCTTGTTCCGAGCCGCACGCGAGTCGGGAACGAGCACCGGCGGAATCACGATCAAGGTCCGCCGATATCCGAAGCGATCGCTCAACGGACGCACATTGATCGCTCCGAGCCGTTCGAGTTCGCGGCGAGCCGTCTCGAGATCGCGGCGTCGGAGGACCGCTCCCGGGAGCTTGAACTCATTCGAGAGCGCGAGCAGTGTTTCCGCCGTCTGGACATCGAGCCGTGCGTGGGTCTTGGCCAGCAGTTCGGCGCTTCCCAGAGTCGAGTTCGCCGTCGCCTCGCGTACGAGACTCGAGATGAACGCGAGATCCTCTGGGGAGAGCGGGGCCGGGGTGGCACCTTCGCGGCGGGCGCGTGCAACGAGCTCCTTCTTCGCGAGCTCCGCGAGGTCGTTCTCGACCGCAAGCGTGCTCGGCAGCTTGCCCGCGTTCTTGGCGCGGAGTTCCTCGAGCCGCTTCGCCAGCAGAGGCTTGATGATGCTGAAGCCGGGAGTCGTGCCAGCGGCCTCGAGCAGGAAGTCGGTAGCGAGCTTGCCCGCCAGACCCGCGAAGTTCGCGGGAGGTTTGCCCCCTGCTCCCTGAAGGAAGTCGACGAGTCCATTCATGATCATGCCGCGAATCTTCGACCGCGATTCCTTGGTCAGGAATCCGGTCTTCCCGCCCTTCGCCCGTTTGAGACGTTCGACCTCGGCACGAGCAACGGCGAGCGCTTTCTCCTCGAGACCCGCGGGGATCCGATCGGCGTCGACGATCGGGTCGGGAAGCGCCGAGACCGCGTCCTTCTGCACGCCGAACTTCGCAAAGAACTGATCGACGATCTCATCGCAGGAGAGATGCTTCTTGTCGGGGAAGACTGGCGGGAAACCGTTGATGCCCGGTGCCAACGGGTTGTGATCGTCCTTGGTGCAGAACCCGATGTTTCCCGCGACATGGAAGTTGTCCATGATGCATCGAGGACCGGTCCCGGCTCTCAGCGGGCATACCGCGCTGAGGCTCGAGTGCGCGGGGTATTCGTCGGGCAGGCCGAAGAGGTAATGGCAGAGTTCGTGAACGACCGTTGCGGTGACCGCATCGGCGCGGTCGTTGAGCAGATCTTCATAGTAGAGATTGAGCGTCATCCCCGGCGTGCGCCAGCCGTTGGCCATCGCCCAGGCTCCGCCGGCTTGCGGCTTGACATTACCCGAGAGCGAGATCACCACGTCGGCCTTCTGGATGTCGCTCACTTCCTGCAGGTCGACGATCCGAGCCCTCCCCGCGGTCAACTTCATCAGCGATGTGCTGACGCGATCGAGGAAGAGCTCGACCTGCTGCTTCTGCTCTTCGGTCGGACGCCGGCGAGACGGAGCCTGCAGGACCGCAGACGACGAGATCGAATTCGAGGGAAGGTCGCGATAGATATAGGTCATCTCGAAGCCGCGACGCTTGGCATCGTATCGTGCCTGTCCGGCAAGGCTCGGACTTGCAGCGAGCCACGACAGCAGGAGCGAACTCACTGCCGTCGCGACGAATCGGGACTCGAGTCGACTCATCGCAAACCCCTTTCGATCCTTGAACAAACCCATAATCCGGACCGACCGCGACCGTCTCTCGATCCACGACCGATCGATTCGTTTGGAGAAAATCCGTCGATCGCGCCGACTCTTCGGATCGGAGAAGCCGGGAAGGCAAAGCAAGGTCCGAGAGGGGCGCAGGTGAAGTATACTCGATGGAGTCGAGGGTCGAGTTCCGGTGATTCCCGGTTTTTTCAGGTGCTATCCGCCCGGGAATCCCCCGGAAGGTATACTGTAGGGGCGATGTCGACGGATCGACGCACGGCGGTACCGCCGCGCGTGAGGGTGTTCTCCGGCGTCCCCCCTTTGACGGGTTCCTTCAGCGGAGTGTCACGCCCATGTTCTCACCACGCTTGGCCTTCAATCGATCTTTGCCGTTGATTTCCCTCTGCGGCGCTCTGTTCGCATCGGCGACCGCCTTGGCCGGGGGCGGCGGTCGGACGGGATGGCTGATTCCCGCCCAGCCCGCAGCTCCCGTCGCCCTGGGTGCTCCGATCGGCTACATTCCCACCTATCCGGTTTACGCGCCGCCGAAACACCAGCTTTGGCAGAAACCGAAGTTCCTCGCGGCCCCCGTCTATGCACCTGCACCCGTGGTCGGTTATTGGCAGCCGGCTCCCACTGCGGCTGCCGCCCCTGCTCCGTCGGCCGGTTCCTGGCAGCCCGCCCCCACGTCCGGTTATTGGCAAGCGGCACCGGCTCCGGCCGCGGCGGCTCCCAGTCAGCCTGTAGCCGCGGCTGCTCCGGGAGCAGGAGAGTCCTCGCCGTCATCGCCGCCGTCCGACTACGTCTCGAACGGCACCTGGTACAGCAAGCTCTTCGTCTACTGGAACGGCAAAGAATATGTCTCTCGGAGCTGGAGTTCTTCCGGTTGGTCCGGATCGGCGGCCGGAACTTCGAGCGGAGCAGCGGCTTCGCCGAACGGAGCGGTCGGCGCCGCGCCGAGCGAGTCCAAGCGGGGTCGACTCTCCGCCGCTCAACAAGGCGATCTCTACGATTCGCTGAAGAAGCGACGCGGCTTCCTCGAAGATGCCGAGACCCCGAAAGACGAGGTTCGGAACGCCCTCCAGGCTTACGCCGAAGGGGCGTATCAAGAGAAGACCAACACCGCACCTGAGAATTTCAATTCGGAAGACAAGGCGGCGATCACCGATCTCGTGGACTCGGCGATCGGCTCGTCGGACTCGTCGTCCAAGACGGAGAGCAAAGCTGCCGGAACCGCCGACACCCGACAGCCGGACAACCGCTCCGGCGCTTCGCCGCAACCGGCCGGCTACTACTACTATTATGCAGCCCCCGCGCCCTCGCACCACCACGGACACGGCTACCGTCCGGGCTACATGTACGGCTACCCGTACTGAGAGCCGAAAGCGAGAACGCCGGAAAACGAAGACGGGACCGTCCAACGCGATCGAGCGTCGGACGGTCCTGTTCGTATCGATCTCGATCGATCAAACGCCTGCGATCGCCTTGAACGGCTCGCCTTCGTTGAGCGTCGGGCGCTCGGGGCGACCTTTGTGGCGATAGACGAGCCCCATGTGGTCGAGCCCCATGAGCCAGAGAATGGTGGCGTGGAGGTCGTGGACGTGGAGCCGATCCTCGACCGCGCGGAGGCCGAGGTCGTCGGTCGCTCCGTGGACTCGGCCGCCTTGCACGCCGCCGCCCGCCATCCACATCGTGAAGCCGGTCGGGTTGTGGTCGCGACCGTCGCCTTTCTCGGACATCGGCGTTCGACCGAACTCGCCGCCCCAGACCACGAGCGTCTCGTCGAGCAGCCCTCGGCGCTCCAGGTCGATCAAGAGGGCGGCGACGGGTTGATCCATGCCGAGACAGAGCTCGGTGTGATTCTTCTCGATCTTCGAGTGTGCATCCCACTTGCTCCCCGATCCGTGGTAGAGCTGCACGAAGCGCACTCCGCGCTCGACGAGCCGTCTCGACATCAGGCAGAGTCGGCCGAAGACCGCGGTTTCCTTGCGGTCGAGTCCGTAGAGCGCCTGCGTCTCGGCGGTTTCTCGACTGAGGTCGACCGCCTCGGGCGACTCCGACTGCATTCGAAAGGCGAGTTCATAGCCCGCGATTCGCGCCTCGAGCTCGCTCTGTTCCGGGTGGAGGTCGGCGAACGATCGATTCATCCGCCCCAGCAGGTCGAGCTGTCCGCGGCGCCTCGGAGGCGAGACGCCCGCGGGCGTGTTCAGGTGGGGGATCGGCTCAGAACCGCCCTGAAAGCGAACCCCCTGATAGACCGCGGGCATGAAGCCGGCGCTCCAGTTTCGAGGGCCGTTCACGACTTGAACGGTCGTGTCCTGCATCACCACGAATCCCGGCAGATCCTGATTCTCACTGCCGAGGCCATAGGTCGCCCAGCTCCCCAACGACGGCCTCCCGCCGAGGATCGAGCCGGTGTTCATCTGGCAGACACCCGCCGAGTGGTTCACGCCGTCCGACCAGCATGAGCGCAGCACGGCGATCCGGTCGACGAGCTTCGCGGTGTGCGGCAGCCAGTCGGAGACCCAGGTCCCGCACTCGCCGTGACGCGCCCACTTGCGCTTGGATGCGAGCAGCGGAGCATTCGACTCGCCCATCGCGAGGATCACCTTGCCGAAGCTCTCGGGCAGCGGCTTCCCCGCGAGATCCTGGAGCAGCGGCTTGGGGTCGAACGTGTCGAGGTGGCTGGGGCCGCCTTCCATGAAGAGGAAGATCACACTCTTGGCCCGCGGCCGGAAGTGCGGCGTGCGAACTTCGAGAGGCCGATGCTCGACGCGAGGACGATCGGACGCGGCGGACGATCGCGCCAGGAGATCGGCCAGGGCCAGCGCGCCGAAGCCCGCACCTCCCTCGAGAAGGAATTCCCTACGCGTTCGCGCTCTCGGATGATGCGGTTGGTTCGGTCGAGCGTTCGGCGCGGACTCGGTCATCGGCCGGCCTCCTCCAACAGGGCGATCGATCAAGGCACGTACAAGAATTCACTCGAATTGAGCAACACGTGGCAGAAGTCGGCCAACGCTTCGTTCGCGGGATCGATCCGCGACTTGACGGGCTCGACCGGACGAATCTCGAGACCATGTCCGCTCGAGTCGGCGTAGACGCCCGAATCGAGGTCGAACCGCCAGTGCCCCATGAGCCTCGGCCCCACCGACTCGGAGCGGTGAGCGAGTCGGTTCGGCGGGAGCGCCTCGGCCGAGAAGCGGACGTCGTCGATCAATCCGTGGAATGGTGCAGAGGACCGAGCCGATCGGCCGCCGATCGAGAGCGGCTCGCGATTCGAGGTCGAGATCGACCGATGGGCGACTCTCGAAGTGAGCAGCGGTTCGTCCTCGCTCGTGAGTTCCTGGATGTGGAAGGTCACCGTCGACGCGGAACGATCGGGACCTCGCCGCTCGACCACGGCCGCCACGTAGTAGGGACGATCGAGTGCGAGGGCTTGGTCGGAGAACGCGACTTCCTCGCCGGGTCCGCCGGTCGACCGATCGCCGAAGAGTTGGAGGACGAGCACTCTCGGCTTGTGCCGCGAGGCCTGGCCGGTGACGCCGAACGACCACCCCGACGACTTCGGGTCGCCGTTCCACTTCGCGGCGATCGTGCGCACTCCCGCATCCTTCGCGACCGAGCGCACCAAGACGTACGCCTCGATCGTGAACTCGTTCGCCTCCAGCATCGGCCGATGCGGGATCTCGAGTCGAGCTCCCGACGGAGTCCCATCGAAGACTGCGGCGCGACCGTCGCGTTTCGGCATTCGATCGGATCGGAACGTCGTCTCGGGTCGCGAGGCGTCCGCGAGGTCCACCTTCGCCGCCTGGGCCTCGAGGAAGGCCGCTCCCTCCTCGCGTTCCACGGAACTCGGCGTCCGTCCGAACGCGATCTTGTACGCCGCTTCGACGCGATCCGCCGCGGAAGCCGACGGCCCGGTCTCACGGACGAGCCGATTCGCGAACGCCTTCGATCGGTCGAGCATGGCCGGGCTGTTGATCAGATAAAGGGATTGCAGCGGGGTCGTCGTCGTCTCGCGCGTCGGCTCGCTCGTGAAGAAGAGCGGCAGGTCGAACGATTCGAGGAGCGGGTCCCGCGAATTCCTGAGGACGCGCGTGTAGATCGACCGCCGAGGCGCCGTCGGAAGCACTCCCTCGCCACCCGCGCGATCTTGGAGTTCGCCGGTCGCCGCCAAGATCGCGTCGCGAATCTGCTCGGCCGCGAGCCGTCGCGTCGCCCCGCGCCAGAGGAGACGGTTGTCGGGGTCGATCAGCCGCTGACGCTCCGCCTCCGGATGATCCGAACTCTGACGATATGTCGACGAATTCACGATCTCGCGATGGAGATCCTTGATCCGCATGCCGCTCCGGATGAACTGATCGGCGAGACGGTCGAGGAGTGCGGGATGCGACGGCGGCTCCCCGAGTCTGCCGAAATCGCTGGGATTCGCTGCGAGCCCGCGACCGAAATGGTGCTGCCAGACGCGATTCACGATCACCCTGGCGGTGAGAGGATTCGTCGGATCGGCCAGCCAATTCGCAAGCGCGGCGCGTCGACCGGTCGAGGCGACTCCCGGAATCGGCTCGATCCGGAGCGGTCGAGCATCGAGGATCGACGGGATTCCCGGCTCGATCGCCTCTCCGGGTCGCTTCGGCAGAGTCGTGGGAGGCGGGATCGGCCCTACGTCGCGAACAGTCGGGGGCTTGGGCGGAGCGGCGGGTCGCGAGGACTCGAGCGCAGCGAGGCGCTTGCCGAGTGCGACCAGTTTCTCCTTGGCGGGCCCCTTCACGAACGTCTCGAGCCGGGAATACTCGAAGTCGATCTGACGGTCGACGAACCAGGCGAGCTGTCGCTCGAGCGGCGTGCGGTCCGCATCGGCCTTTCGAGCGATCGCTTGGATATCGTCCGGGAACTTGGTGATCGCCGATTCCGCGGCATCCCGGCGGAACGGCCGCTCCAATTCTTCGATCTCGCGCCGAATCTCGAGCGACTTCTCCTCCCACGCCGCCAAGGCCTCGCGGTAGGCTTCGAGCTCGCCGGGGCCAGCCGAGGAGAGATCGTCGCGGGGGAACATCGGCGCGAAGAAGGCCTGCAGGCGGTAGTAGTCCACCTGGAGCAGCGGGTCGAACTTGTGGTCGTGGCACTTGGCGCACTGGAGACCGAGCCCGAGGAACACGTCGGCGGTCGTGTCGGTCACGTCGCCCAGAATCGTCGCCCATTGAGTCCGAGCGTCGCGGTTGTTGTATTCGTAGATGCCGTGACGCAGATATCCCAGAGCGATCGATGCGTCGGAGTCGCCGGGATAGAGTTCGTCGCCCGCGATCTGTTCGCGGAGGAAGCGATCGTAGGGCTTGTCCTCGTTGAACGAACGGATCACGTAGTCGCGATAATGCCACGCCTCCGGGCGGTAGTGATCGGCGCGGTAGCCGTCGGATTCGGCGTAGCGGACCAGGTCGAGCCAGTGCCGCGCCCAGCGTTCGCCGTAACGCGGCGAGGCGAGGAGACGTTCCACGAGCCGTTCGTAGGCGTCGCTCGCAGGATCGGAGACGAAAGCCTCGACCTCGGCGGGAGTCGGCGGCAGACCGATCAGGTCGAAGGAGAGTCGGCGGATCAACGTGGTGCGGTCGGCCTCGGGAGCGGGCTCGAGCGAGCGTTTCGAGAGCTCGGCGAGCACGAATCGATCGATCGCCCCTCGAGCCCAACCATCCCGCTCGACGTCGGGCGACTCGACCACGCGAAGCGGCTGGATCGCCCACCACGACCGGTCTTCGTCCGAGAAGGAGCCTCGGGGTCGGACCCCCGCGGCGACGCCCGCGCGCGTGCCCGTCGACGGCCAGTGCGCACCGTCATCGACCCATCGCACCAGAGCCTCGATCGCCGACGGAGCGAGCGCCCCCTTGGGCGGCATGCTGAGCGCCTCAGTCCGGCGCACCGCCTCGATCAGAAGGCTCTCGTCGGCTCGCCCGGGCTCCACGGCCGGGCCCGAATCCCCGCCTTGAAGGATCGCCTCGCGCGAGTCGAGTCGCAGCCCGCCTTTCTGCTTCTCCGGTCCGTGGCAGGAGAAGCACTTCTCGGAGAGGATCGGTCGCACCTGCTTCTCGAAGAAGTCGAGCCGTGCACGATCCTCGGCCGGGTCGGCCGCACCGCGGATCGACGCGACCATCCAGAATTGGAGCAGCACGAACGACCCGAAGGCGATCTTCCTCGAGTGAACACGCATGCGTCTCTCCCGGTCCTCGAATCATCGCGACGACGATTCCGGCGGTCTCGTTCGCTCAGAGGGCGGCATGCACGTTCCGATCTCCGCCCTCCATGATCTTACCCGATCGCACCGGAGATCCTAGAACGATCCGTCCGCCGTTCATGACGAGTGAGGCGAGGACACAGCGCCGAGGGCTCGAATCCGGTTCGGCGCGGAATTGTGGTTGATTCCGCTCCGGCGGCGTGATCTCATAGGGTTCTCGGTCATCCTCCGTGTGCATTCGTCACACTGATCTTTCTCATCGTTCGACAATGCGGTCCGAGTTCAACCCTCGTCCGTCGGCGCCACCGACAATGAGAGCGATCCGACCGTCGTGTGGAGATCACCCGGAGGAGACTCGACCCCGGCGCGTTGCATCTCTCGCCGCCAGGCGAGGATGGTCTCGTGATCGGCGATGGACCATTATCGGGTCCTCACCGATCTGATCCCCTTCGATCCTCCTCGAGAGGGAATTTCATCCATGCAATTCAGCATCGTCATCCCCGTGTTCAACGGGGCCCGGACGATCAGCGCGCTCGTCGAGCGTTTGCTCGATCTTCTCGGCGGATCCCTGCTCGAGATCATCCTCGTGAACGACGGCAGCCCCGACGACAGCGACGAGGTCTGTCGGGAGATTCGAGAGCGACGCCCCGACCGCGTCGTCTACGTCGAACTCGCCAAGAACTTCGGCGAACACAACGCGGTGATGGCCGGGCTGCACCAGGCCCGCGGCGAATACGTCGTGATCATGGACGACGATTTCCAGAATCCGCCGGAAGAGGTCGCCAAGCTCGTCGCATTTGCCGAGGAGAATCGGCACGACGTCGTCTACACAAGGTATGCGAAAAAGCAGCATGCTTGGTGGCGGAATCTGGGAAGTCGATTCAACGACTTCGCAGCCTGCATCCTCCTCGACAAACCGCGCGGACTCTACCTCTCGAGCTTCAAGTGCCTCAGCCGATTCGCGGTCCGCGAGGTGGTCCGCTACTCGGGCCCCTACCCCTACGTCGACGGACTCTTGCTGCGGGCGACGCGCCGCATCGGCACGGTCGAGGTTCGCCATGATCCCCGCGCCGTGGGACGGTCGAACTACACGCTCCGCAAGTTGGTCCGTCTCTGGCTCAACATGTTCGTGAACTTCTCGATCCTACCACTGCGGATCGCGGGGTTCCTCGGGTTGGCGCTCGCGGGAGTGGGCTTGCTGCTGGCAGTGGTCGCCGTGATCGAGAAACTCCGGGATCCTTCGCTGCCGCTGGGCTGGGCCTCGCTGCAGATCACCATCGTCACCTTCTCCGGCGTCCAACTGCTGACGCTCGGCATCCTCGGAGAGTACCTGGGGCGGATGTTCCTCACGGGGAACCAGACGCCGCAATTCGTCGTCCGCGAGATCAGCACGGGAGACCGAGGAGCATGCCCGATCCAGAAGTCCAACTCGAGGCCTTTCGCGGAGCCCGAGTCCTCATCACCGGCGGCTTGGGATTTCTCGGTAGCAACCTCGCGATTCGACTGGTCGACCTCGGATCGAGGGTGACGCTCGTCGACGCCATGCTCGACGAGCACGGCGGCAATCTCTTCAATATCGAGGATGTCAAAGATCGTCTCTCCATCAATTTCAGCGACATCCGCGACGAGTCCGTCCTGAAATACTTGATCCGCGGCCAGGATTTCATCTTTCACCTCGCCGGCCAGAACGACCATGTGCTGAGCCAGTCGAACCCCTTTCTCGACATCGACATCAACATCAAGGGGACGGCCGTGCTCCTCGAGGCGTGCCGTCACCACAATCGCTCCGCGCGCCTCGTGTACAGCGGCACTCGGGGCGAGTACGGCCCCGCGGTCATGCTCCCCGTCAACGAAGATCAGCCGATCCGGCCCCGCGGGATCTACGAGCTGTCGAGCCACACCGCTCAGCAGCTCTTCCAGATCTATCACGACAATCACGGCATCCGCTCGGTCCGCCTCCGACTCACCAACATCTACGGCGAACGCGCGCAGATGAAGCACAACCGCTTCGGCGTGGCCAATTGGTTCATCCGCCTCGCGCTCGACGGCCAGGTCATCAAGGTCTTCGGCGATGGTTCGTACCTTCGCGACTTCGTCTACGTCGACGACGCGGTCGATGCGATGCTCCGCTGCGCCGTGACCGAGGAGGCGTTCGGTCAGGTCCTCAACGTCGGCAACAGCCGCGCGTACACCTTTCGCGAACTCGCCGAGACGATCACCCGCGAGGTCGAGGGCAGCGCTTGGGAATTCGCTCCGTTTTCGCCGGAACGCGCTGCGCTCGAGCCGGGCGACTTCTGTTCCGACATTCGCAAGATCAAGCGAATCGTCGGATGGAGCCCCAAGATCGGGCTCGAGGAAGGGGTCGGCAGGACGGTCGCCTTCTATCGGAAGCATCGGGAGCACTACTGGTGACCGGCGCACGCGTTCCCTTTCTCGACCTCGCCCGGCAGTCGCGAGCCCTCCGGCCGGAGCTCGATCGCGCCGTCGCCCGCGTGCTCGAGCGCGGATGGTTCGTCCTGGGTGAAGAGGGCGCGGCCTTTGAAAGAGCCTTCGCCGCACATTTGGGGCTCTCGCAAGGCGTCGGCGTCAACTCGGGCACCGACGCTCTGATGCTTGCGCTGCTCGCCCTCGGAGTTCAGCCGGGCGAGGGGGTGGTGGTTCCCGCCCACACGGCCGTTCCGACGATCTGCGCGATCGTCGCCTCGGGCGCGGTGCCTGTGCTCGCCGACATCGAACCGATCGGCTTCGGTCTCGATCCGAGCGATTTCGAGCGAGCGGTGGTCGCCGCACGCCGAGAGCGGAGAGTCGCCGCGGTGATCCCGGTCCACCTCTACGGCGCACCGGCGCGGATGCCTGAGATCCTCGCGATCGCGGAGCGTTACGATCTCGCCGTGGTCGAGGACGCCTCGCAAGCTCACGGCACCCGGATCGGTCCGCACTCTGTTGGCCGATTCGGGGCGATCGGCTGCTTCAGCTTCTATCCCACGAAGAACCTCGGAGCACTCGGAGACGCCGGAATCGCGGTCACCAACGACCCGGAACTCGCCGATCGGCTCCGGATGCTCCGCAACTACGGCGAAGAGTCGAAATATCGGAATAAGATGCGCGGGGTGAATTCGCGGCTCGACGAGCTCCAGGCCGCTGTGCTGTCGGCGAAGCTCCCCCACCTCGATACGTGGGTCGAGCGTAGGCGCACACTGGCTGCGCGTTACGACGAAGCGCTCGCGAATCTCGACCTCGAGTTGCCCGCCTCCGATGCCGGGCTGCCCGACGCGACGCATTCCTATCACCTCTACGTCGTTCGCTCGACAGATCGCGAGGGGCTCCGTCGCCGGCTCGCCGACAGGGGCATCGACACCGCGGTTCATTACCCGCTTCCGGTTCACCACCAGCAGGCGTATCACGATCTCGCCGGCGACTTCCCCGAAGCCGAACGCGCTGCGCGGGAAGTGCTCTCGCTGCCGCTCTACCCCGAGCTCGAAGACGCCGAGCAGGACCGCGTCATCGAGGCGCTCCGCGCCGAGTGCGGCCGGAGACGGGCGTGACATGGAATCACCCGAATACGAGACGATGTTTCGCGCGGAGGAAGACCACTGGTGGTATCGAGGCCTGCGCGACATCGTCTTCTCGGAGATCGACCGACTCGCGCTTCGAGATCGAGCCGTCATTTTGCTCGACGCGGGATGCGGAACGGGAAAGACGCTCGAGGTCGCTCGAGCGCACGGGATCGATGCGTCCGGCTTCGACCTCTCGGAGCGCGCCCTCGCATTCGCCGTTCGACGCATCGGCGGCTCGGTTGCCCGCGCATCGATCCTGCGGCCTCCGTTTGCCGACGGTTCCTTCTCGATCGTCGTCTCGAACGACGTGCTCTGCTGCCTGGCGCCCGCCGATCAGGTCGTCGCCATGCGCGGCTTGGCCCGACTCCTCGCGAGAGGAGGGAGGTTGATCGTGAATCTCCCGGCTCACCCTTCGCTCAGCAGCAGCCACGACCGCGCGGTCCACATCGAGACGCGCTACACGAGGCGCGGACTGTCGGACCTGCTCGAGTCAGCCGGGCTCGAGGCGGAGATCCTCACGCATCGAAATACCGTGTTGCTTCCGATCGCCGCGGCGGTTCGGCTCTTCCGGAGGTTCGTTTCGAGAGGAACCGAGAAGCCGCCGCGGTCGGATCTTCGACCCGCTCCGGAACCTCTGAACTCCTTGCTGGCAACTCCGCTGCTGCTCGAGAATCGGCTCATCCGGCTCGGCGCCCGGTTCCCGCTGGGACTCTCGATCTATTGCGTGGCGCATCGCCGAGGAGAACGCGAACGCGTTGCACCGGAGGCTCCATCAGGAGGCGGCGGCCATGAGTCGTCTTGACGCGACGTCTCGTTTACGCCTGATTCGGACCGCGCGAATCACCGTGGGATTCTCCCTGCTCGTGTTCGCCCTGTTGGTCGTGCCTCCGATCGTCTCGCTCGGACTGCGGCGGATCGAAGTGCAATTCTCTCATCGCTGGCTGCCTGGGCTTCGTCTCGCTGTGGTCATCCTGGGCGCGACGATCATGGAGCAGTTGCTCCGCCTCTCTCCTACCCGAGTTGCGATCTGGCGCATCGACCCGAAGTTCTGGGAATCCGTGAAGCGACTGGGCGATCGCTATGCTGTGCGCGGCCTGACTCTCGGTGTCGCCGGACTCTCCATCTGGCTCCTGTTCAGCTGGCTCCCGCATTATTGGGTATGGCCTTGGTGGACCGACACCGACTACTTCGCGGTATCGGCATATGCGTGGAGTCGGGGTGTGCTGCCCTACCGAGATCTCCAAGACTTCAACTTTCCCGGACCGATCTATGTCCACTATGTGATCGGTTCGATCTTCGGGTGGGATCGGACCCAACCATTCAACATGTTCGACTCTGCGCTGCTGATCGGACTCGGCGCGTTGCTCGTCTGGTGGAGCCGTCGGCGATTCGGAGCGAGCTTCGCGGGCTGGGTTGCGTTCCTGACGATCCTGGGCTACTACCTGGGGCTGGATTATCGTCAGGTCGCCCAGCGCGATTGGCATGCCCCCCTGCTCTGCGTCGCCGGAATCCTCTGGCTCGAGGCCGCTCCGGGGCGGGCGAGCTTGGTGGGCTCGGCCCTCCTGTTTGCTTTCGCCTTGACGATCCGGCCGCACCCGATCGTCCTGGCCCCCGCGATGCTCTCCGCGATCGATCAGGCGGCGCGTCGAAAGGGAGAACCGTGGATCGCGACGGCGCGCGCGGCCGCCATCTGGGGCGGCGTGGCTGCGCTCGGGCTCGCGGCGGGAGCCGCTCCGCTGATCTTGTCCGGGATCGCCGACGACTTCGTCTATTGGTTTCGACGCGCGTCGGCCGGCGGTCCGTATGGGAACGCCGCGGAGCGCAGCTTCGTTCGAGAGGTTGCGGTGCAGTTGCTCCGCGTCAAGACCACCGCCGCGATCCTGGCGGGCAGCGTCGCGATGGTCGCAGCCGGTGCGGAATCGCGGATCTATCGAACCTGGACGATCGCGCTCGTCGGCTCGCTCTTCTATCGGCCGCTCAGTCCGGTTCTCCACGACTATCTCCAACATCCCTCGATCTTGATCTGGTCGATCCTAGCGTCGCTGCTGGTCTCGGCACTCGCGAGATCGCGCGTTCTCGGGAGTTGGGGGCGATCGATCATCGTCTTCGGACTGCTGGAATTGTGTTATCCGAGCCATCCGATGTTCGCGAGGTGGGAAGAATCGGTCAAATTCGCCCCTCATTCGATCAGAGGGGTGCGTCCACCTCAGCCTCCTCCGGGGGCACGCGTCGCGATCCCCAACTTCTCCGAGTCCGAGGGCTACCGCTGGAACGAGATCGGATGGGTCATCGACTACCTCCGAGCCCGGACCTCCCCCGAGACGCGCGTGGGCAACTTCATGCGTCGGTTCCCGTTTCCCGCGATCCACGGCGAGATCGGCCGCCTGCAACTCTTCCCGTCGCCCGGCGGTATCCTCTGGCTGCGAGAAGCCGCGCGCGATCAAGAAGACGTGTTCATCGAAGCGATGCTCGAACACCGCGATGCCGTCATCGTCTGGAGTCCCGACTTCCCTCGCGGGAAAAGAGATCTGAGACTCGAGGCGATGGAAGCGGTGATCCGCCGCGAGTTCGAGCCGGAAGCCAGATTGGGCCGGCTCGAGATCTGGCGGCGAAGACGGAGTCGCGACGGCTGAGCACGGTCGCCGTGGTGGAACGAACTCTCCGATCGGCGGCGGATTCCCCGGACTCGAATCGATCGAGGCGAGCATGACGGACATCGATGGCAAGGAATCCGACTCGAGCATGAGTCGACTGATCCCAGCGATCTTCGGACTGAGCGGATTCCCCGCGCTGATCTATCAGGTCGCCTGGCAGCGTATCCTCACGATTCATGTCGGGATCGGTGCCTTCTCGGTCACGATGATCGTGGCGGCCTACATGGCGGGCTTGGGGATTGGAAGCGGACTGGGAGGCCGGCTGAGCCGCAGTCTCACCGCGCGGGGAGCCCTGATCGCTTTCGCCGTCGTCGAGTTGATCATCGGAGCATTCGCGTTTTTCAGCACACGCTTCTATTACGAGCCTCCCGGGTTCCTCCAAACCGCGCTCGGTGCGGCGGGACCGCTCTCATCGGCGGCGTTTCTCCTGGCGTTGCTGCCGCCGACGATCGCGATGGGCATGACGTTTCCCTTGCTCGTGCGGGCCTTGGTCCGCGAGACGCCGGGGGCGTCTCGGATCATCGGTCGCCTCTACGGAGCGAATCTCGTGGGCGCCGCAGTGGGGGCATGCGCCGCCCCCTGGCTGCTGATCCCTTGGTTCGGAATCGAAGGCGCGACGAGATTCGGCGCCTGCTGCAATCTGGCCGGTGCGCTCGCAGTGATCGCCATCGGGGCTCGACGCGCTCCGGAGGGCGATTCCTGCCCCGAAGAGATCAGCGTCTCGGGCATGACATCAGCCTCTCGTCGGATCGGGCTGCGATTGGCCGCGGCGCTCTCCTGCGTGAGCGGATTCGTGGCGATCGCGCTCGAGATCCTCTGGTTCCGAATCGTCGACGTCGGAGCCAAGTCGACGGCGTTCACCTTCGGGACGGTTCTCGCGATCTACCTCGCCGGATTGGCGGCGGGGAGCTTCGCGGCGGTGAGACGCGTGGGTCGCATCGAGCATCCCTTGGCCGTGTTCCTCCTCTGTCAGACCGGGATCGCGATCTATGCCGCGGCGGCAGTCCTCCTTTTCATCGAACTGCCGCCGAGCCTGCCCGGGCTCGATTGGCTCCATCGCTATTGGGCGGCCTACGAACCGATCGCCGTCGACGGTCGCGACCCGGGAGCGATCGCCGCGCTCTACGTAGTCTTCCCCTTGATCCTGTTCGGCCCGGCGACCTTCTTGATGGGGTTCTCGTACCCGGTGCTGCAACACGGAGTCGCACACGAGGTCCGCTCGAGCGGGTTCGGTGTCGGCCTGATCCAAGCGGCCAATATCGCGGGCTGCGTGCTGGGGGCGCTGGTCGTCGGGTTGGCTCGGCTCGAGGATCCCGGCAGCTCGACGACTCTCCGCGATCTCTCGATCATCGGCGTGGGATTCTCACTTGCCGCCGTGTTCGCAACACGACGATCTTCGCGGATCTTCGCTGCGGCGATCGCCGCCGCAGTCGTGATCGCGTCGCTCACATTCTGCTTTCCGCATCGCGATCGACTCTGGCTCCGCCTCCACGGTCGTGAGGACGGCGACACGCTCGTGGCCGAGGATCTCACCGGCGTCGCGGCGTTGATCCCAGAGGGCGGCGGCCGGTATCGGATGTCGACGAACGGCAAGGGACAATCCTTGATTCCCTTCGGAGGCATCCACAGCAAGCTCGGCGCCTTGCCCGCGACCTTGCATCCCCGACCGGAACGCATCGCGATCATCGGGCTCGGTTCGGGCGACACCGCTTGGGCCGCCGCCTGTCGGGCGGAGACGACCGAGATTCTCGTGTTCGAGGTCAGTTCGGGGCAGCTCCCGTTGCTCCGGCGCCTCTCGGAGCGATCTCGATTCCCGGCGCTCGAGAGCTTCCTCGAGGATCGCCGCGTCGCGGTCGTCACCGCCGACGGACGCACCGCGATCGCCCGAGACCCCGACGGATTCGATCTCATCGAGGCCGACGCCGTCCGACCCAACGGCGCCTACAGCGGCAACCTCTACTCGGTCGAGTTCTTCCGGACCTGTGCTTCGAGACTTCGCCCCAAGGGACTGATGTGCTCCTGGGCGCCGACGCCTCGAACAAGGCGATCATTCCTGCATGTCTTTCCGCATGTCGTCGAGCTCGACGGCGGCGTCGTGTTGATCGGCTCGAACGACCCGATCGAACTCGATCGCGACATCTGGAATGCACGGCTGAGGGAAGCATCGACCGCGACATACCTCGGGCAGGAAGTGCTCGCTGAATGTCTCGGCGGCCTCGCCACGGCACGCGTCGCCTCGCGCGACGGCCGCGTCGAGATCGACCTCAACACCGACCTCGACCCTCGAGACGAGTATCTCGTGCCGCAGCGATGAAGCTCCGCTCGATCCTCGTTCGATGACCGCCCGGCGATCCCAAGAACACCGAGTCGATCGATGCCGCCTCCGCCCTCGACGATCCGAAGACCGTCAACCCTCTCGATCGCGGGCCTTCTCGCGTTCACGGGTGCCATCGCCGCGGTGTTGGTCGCCCGCGTGATCGATCGGTACGACGCGTTCGCGAGCGGATGGTCGTGGGATCTCGCCTATTACAATCAGTGGTTCTGGGCGGCGACGATCGGCGACGGCTCGATCAGCATCCGGCCGGTCGGACCGTGGACCCTGGAGGGTCCGTCGATCTTCGTGATGAACTACCTGACGCCGATCCGCGCGGCGCTGATTCCGGTCTACGCGCTCTTCCCCTCGCCGCGGACGCTCTTGGTGATCCAGACGTTTGCAATCGTCATGCTGATCCCCGCGGCGTATCGCCTCCTGCTCCACGAGTCGGGCGAGGCGTCGACCGCCGCGGCGGGGAGCGCCTTGGTTCTGCTGTTCCCGCTTCTGCATCCTCTGGCCGTCGATGATTTTCGAGAATTGCAGCTCGCTCTGCCGTTCATCGTGATCGCCGTCGACGGCGTGCGGGGACGATCCATCGGGGCGACCGCGATCGGGGCGGCGGGCCTGCTCGCCTGTCGTCAGGAGTTCGCCGTGATGGTGGCGACGCTCGGGTTCCTCCCCCCGCGCGAGCCCGAGGACGCGGGCCGGCGCGAGCGTTATCGACGTGCTCTCTGGCTCGTGGGAGTCGGGTGGTTCGTGCTCGTCTTCCTGCCATGGTGCCGCTGGACGGTCCACGCACAGGCTTGGTTTCGCACGATCAACGTATTTCAGTCGAGCTTTCCGTTGGAGACGCGGCTGGTCTCCGCAGCACGCCTCCTCTGGTCCGGTTGCGGAGTCTGGCTGCTGCTCGCGGCGGCGGCTCCGCGCGCGGCGCTGCTCGCCTTGCCGTGGGTCTGGCAAGTGTCGGGGGGGAACTTCGGCATGCAGCAGCTCGAATTCGAGCAGTGGCACCACGTCCGCTACACCGCGCCCGTCGTCGGACTGATGATCGCGGCGGGCTGCATCGGGCTGGCTCGGATCGATCGCCTCGCAACGAGGCTCGGCGGTCGTCGCGCGAGACTCGGCGCCCTCCTGGGACTCCTCATTCTGGGCATCCCGCACACCGCGCGGATCCGGTCGATCGAGGCGATGGTCCCCACGCCTGTCTCCCACGATGAAGTCGCGGAATTGCGTCGTTGGATCGACGAGGTCGCTCCGGACGACGCCGTCTTGGTCCATTACGACCTCTCGGCCCCGCTGTCGTCGCGACGCTTTGCGTTCAGTTATCTCCTCGATTCCAACAAGCCGCCCGGATATCCGCTCTTCGCGCCCGAGTTCGCTTGGGCGTTTGTGAAGCGACGCGACGCAGCCGCGCAGCATGCGCTCCGGCAAGGATTCGATCTCGTTCACGACGGACGCCGTTACCAGGTCTGGAGACGGCCCTCGACCGCTGCCGCCGCGGGCGCGCTCCCGGGCCTCGAACCGCTGGAGCGGGAACTCGCTCGCAGAGCCGCCGCCGCTCGCGATTCCGCGATGGGAGGGACAACGCCTTGGTTGTCCGGGTTCGCCGACAACCCGGGAGGGACCGTCGCCCTGATTCTCATCGAGATGGGTCGCCTGGCCGCTCTGGCACTCCCCGCGGTGGTTTGGGCGATCCTCGAGCTCGCCCGCGTCCGTCGACCGTCGAAGCCCCATGTCGTCGGCTCCCTCGCGGCCGACGATCTCGTGGGAGCCCCGGAGGCCGCGTCTCAAATCCAATTGACGGATGTCGTACCCACCGATCGATACGATCCGCCGACCACCTGCCTCCGATTTCGCCGCTCGACCTGGGAGAGTCGCTCGGCGGAACGGCTGGTCCGAGTCGCTCGTGAGACGATCTGGAGCGGCGAGAGCCGTCGAGCGGCCGCTTGGATTCGGTGGGTGGTCGAGGAGGCCTTCACTCTGTCGGCATCCGCCGGGCTCCTTCTGATCCTCGGCGCGCTCATCATGCTCGATACGGCACCGGCGCGTCTCGGGCTCGGAGTGATCTCCGCGAGCGTGCTCTTTCGAGGAGCTGCGTCTTGGATCCTCGAGCGAACGATTCGCGAGGATCTCCGACGCAAGATCGCGGCCCTCGGGCTCGATGCCGCCGACCTCGCCTCGCTCGAGGAGGCGGCCGGCGTGTCGACGCATCGTCTAGGAAGACGTTTCTTCACGCGATGAGGTCGCTCTTCCTCGGTCTCTCGGGGGCGACCTCGTCGACCCCTTGCGCAACCGCGCCATGAAGAACCGAGCAATCCTCGGGTCTCGGACGCCCCGACCGCCGAGAAACACCGGTTCGCGGGAAAAAAGTCCGACCCGAAACCGGCTCCCCGGCGCTCTATACTCATAACAGTCCCGCCAACCGATCCTTCCTCGCGTCGAGAAGCCGTCGACATCCGGAAGTGGGCGTGTTCCGTCCGCTTGCGTGCGCGGCTGCGCCACTCGAACTCGGGGTTATCGGATCGATGAGAGAAGCGATATGTTCACGCGCACCTTGATCCTCGGATCGATTCCCTTCTTGGCCTGCGGCCTGATCGTCGCGGCGATGGCTCATTCCGGTGCGGTCGTCTCGTCGATCGAGATCGAGGGACGGCGGATCGTCGTACGGGAAGCGCCCGAGCTGTCGCTGCCGCCGGTCCCCGGAAGCCCCGTCGGGTACGACTGCAATAGCCCGCTCTTCTGGGACGACGAGACGCTCTACGCATTCACCTCGCATGAACATCCCTTTCGAAGCAGCGGGACCGACCTCGAGAACCTCCGTCCGATCCCGACCCGCGTCGTTTTTGAAGACGAAGATCGAGTATCCGCACCCGGCGGGCGCTGGATCGAGGCGGTTCACAAGGCGACCAACGGTCGCCTCTACATGTGGTATCACAACGAGCCGAAGGGCGTCGTACCCGGCCGCCCCGACGCCACCGCCCCGCGCATCGGCCAGATGGTCTCCGACGACGAAGGTCTACACTGGCGCGATCAGGGGTACATCCTGGAGGCGGACCGCTCGACCTTCGACCTCGAATCAGCGAACCGCTACTTCGTCGGCGGATTCGGGGATTTCTCGGTGATCGCCGACCAAGCGTCCAAGCATCTCTACATCCTGACGAGCGTCTACCATCGAGACGTCGCCAAGCAAGGAGTTGCGATCGCCCGCATCGCGCTGGAGGATCTCGACTACCCGGCGGGAAGGGTGTCGCTCTGGAACGGTCGCAACTGGTCGCCTCCCGGCGATTCCGACGATTACGCGCCGATCTTCCCCGCCGAGCAGAGTTGGCACCGGTACAACTCGCGGGTTCTCTGGGGTCCCTCGATCCACTGGAATGAGCGGATTCGTTCGTATGTCGTCGTGATGAACAAGGCATCCGACGCCGGTTTCGGACAGTCGGGCATCTACATCTCACTGAATTTCCGACTCGACGATCCCACGTCCTGGACCACGCCGGTCAAACTGATGGACGCCGCGGAGTGGTATCCGCAAGTCGTCGGAATCGATCGAGCGTCCCGGGGAACCGACCGCCTCGCCGCCGACCGCGCCCGGCTCTTCCTGAAGGGCAAGTCGCGTTGGACGATCGAATTCCGTTGATTCGGCCCTCGCCTCGCACTCTCCAAGACTCGCCAAATCGCCGAAGGGCCTGAACGACGAAGGGGTTGCGTCTTGGAGACGCAACCCCTTTTCGCGTTGCCAGTGCCGAAGAGAGGACTTGAACCTCCACGGGCATGGTTAGCCCACTAGGACCTGAACCTAGCGGGCTTCCTTCTCAATCACATTGCGATGACGTTGGGTTCGCGTTGCAAGACACTGTAGAATCAGGGGTTACGCTGGATTCTGCCTATTTGAATATTGTAGTAGTACCGGGATGACATGGCCAGTGTTTTCCCCAAAATTTCCCCACCTCGTCTCGGATCCAAGCCTACCGCTTCCTGTTCAATCGTACTTGGATCAACCGATTTTGATTCCGGCAATGCGACGACGCAAGCCCTTACCTGTCCGGATCTGGATGCCGGGGCATCCACGGTTTGCCCTCCGGCTTGCACTCGGGTACTTGAAGCGATCGCCGGCGGAAGCGTTGCTCTCGCCGAGGATGTTGCCGAACGCGGCGTAGGAAACGTGGTCGATCACGGTGCCCGAGGTGTTCGCGAGGTCGCGGACCGAGCCGAGACGGTCGGTGAGGTACCACGCGGTGACGCCGGCGGAGGAGGTTCGGGCCAAGAGGGCGTCGATCGTGGGGCCGTGGAGGTAGCTCGTCACCTCGGTCCCGCCCGACGTCCGCGTCTTCTCGGTGAGATTCCCTTCCGAGTCGTATGTGTATGTGTAGCCGGGCGACGCGGTCAGGGCGTTGTAGCCGCAATGGCTGACCTCGATCGTCTCTTCGAAGAGATGATTCGTCAGGGATTTCCTGAAGGCGCTTCACCGAGAGAGACTCCGACCGAAGCCGCGATCTCTCCAAGGAGATCCCAATCAACATCCGCCGGAAACACAAACTGAGATGGGAGAGCGATTGATCTCAATCCGCACCCATGCACCAGCAAGACGCTTATGTATGCGGTTTTCTTGATGGCGATGCTGGCAGATTCGCTCAATACTTCCGCGATCAGCATCCGCGTGACCATGGAGTCTCTTGTTGCGTAAGCCATCTTTCCGATGGTCGAGAGAGCTTTGCATTTGACCGCATCCGAGGTCGTTGACTGCAGGATCTTGCTCGTATGTGCAAGGAACTGCGTGTCGCACTCAAAGCTATCGGAGTAGGCCGACAGCGCGGCCCACTTCTCGAGATCGGTCCCTATTTCGATGAATTCCATGAGCCGATTCTTGTCGTGCTCGATCGTTTTCGCGGTCTCGAGACCGAACGCCGCCACGATTCGTGAGTGCTTTCGAGCCCGGACCTCCGATCGCAGGTGCTCCAGTTCGCTCAGGATCTTGGGAACACGTTCGATGGTCTCGCTCGCCAGTCGGAGCTTTTGGGTGAACATCGCAATCTCCGCTTCGATGTCGTCGTTTGAATCATTAATTGCATTCATAGAATGTATCGATGCGATTATTCGCTGTTTGAGGTGGCAAGTACGTCGACGCACGTCCCGTAATATCAGCTACGGTAGATGCCTCGCCTGAGGCGCCGGGAAATTGTCAAGGACCTCACTCGAGAACACTCCGGATTCGAGATCACAATGCGCTTACTGCCATGAGTGGACTGGTCGCGGGGGGCTCCATCCCGTCATAGGAATTTGTGTAGACGCTTCAACGCCTCCTCAAGCCGATCCTTCGCCTGCTGGAGGTAATCCCTCGCCTCTTCGGTAGCTTTCTCCATTTCTTCCAAGATCCGGTCGATGTAGTCCTCATCTTCGGGATCCAACTCGGGCGGCTTACTCATTTCCTCAATGTACTCTTTCCACCACGCAATATCTCTCGCTGCTTGCCTGCAAGCATCCAGTGCTTCTGCCTTGGAACTCATGACGGCTAAGACCGCAACTGAGCCGACATAAGCTCTGCGCTTTATCTCAGCCAACTTTCCATCGAGCGTCGCGCCCTCGGCCAAGGCGCGTGCGTGCGCGGCCGATGCTTGCTCCCATTGATAGTACAGGTAAGCGACGTAGGATGCTCCGGCTACGATCGCCACGCTTCCCGTCGCCACCCCTGCAATTGTCCCCATGGTGGCTCCGCCCGACAACGCCAAGTAACCTGCGGTCGAAGCTACGGTAAAGGCATCGTGACCAGTCGGATCCGTGTGGTTGGTCGGGCTATTGCCTACGTAGCGGTATAGGTTGGCGTCGCCTCCAGCGAATCCAATCGAATCTTGAGAAGCGAATCGTCCGATCGCCGACTCGTAGTAGCGGCTCCGAGAGAAGTATCGCCCGCCCGGCGTGTCGAACTCGCGGGCGGTGTATTTGAAGCGATCGCCGGCGGAAGGGTTGCTCTCGCCGAGGATGTTGCCGAACGAGTCGTAGGAAACGTGGTCGATCACGGTGCCCGAGGTGTTCGCGAGGTCGCGGACCGAGCCGAGACGGTCGGTGAGGTACCACGCGG
>JANRKW010000039.1:0-121112 GCA_033763215.1 Isosphaeraceae bacterium
ACAGCGCGTCAACCGAAGTTGAGCCGCGAACGCACCTTCGGCCAACCGCGCGGCGACGACGCCGTGAGGCGCGAGCTCGCGGACCCAGGCCTCGCGCTCGAGGGCGAGCTCTTCCTCATTCTCATGCGGCATCGGAACGACCTCGGCGCAAAGGCCGTGCGTCATGGCATTTGCGCGTGAAATACGCTTGCCTTCGGGCGACTTGGGGCCGGTCGACCGCAGCGCATTGGCGCGATTGGCCGCCAGCCGGCGTTCGGAGACTTCCATGGTGGATCTCTTTGTAGTGGAAAACCAGGTAACCGTGACCAATTGGGCAAGAACAGAATGCCGTCATCTGATAGATCGCCCCGAGCCGACCGAGAATCTCGTGAAACTGGAGAATTTGGCGAAATCTTGCGTGGCTCTCACGCGACATGAGAAAAATGTTCAGTGGACTCTTGCATCCCATGAACGGAAGGATATCATGGGTCGCGACGGGTGGGAATTCGGAGGAATCGTGATCGACGGCGCGGGAAGCGCGAAACCCGAGCCGCCGACGCGGGCTAGATCCCTTGTCGAAACGGTTCGACGATCCAGGCCGACGCCATCGGAGAGTGAACGATGCACCCGCTGATCCTCACGACTCTCTTGCTCGGATTCGGGGCCGAGGCGACCCGTTCCGCGGAACCGCACACGATCACGGCCTTCGATGGTTCCAAGGTCGTGCTCGAGGCCCCGCGCGGCGGCGTGCTCGCGCTGGTCTACTACTCCTCCGAGTGCCCGATCTCGAACGAGCTCAGCCCGCTCGTCAACGACGTCGCTTCGGCGTTCCCCCGGGACCGGGTTCGACTGGTGGGGATCGCGGTCGACTACGACCGCTCGATCGACGAACTCCGCGACCACGCCCGCGACCACGGTTATCGCCACCCCTGCACCCTCGACCGCGACGGCTCGCTCTGCCGAGCCTTCGGTGCGTCGATGACGCCCGAGGGAGTCGTGATCGACGACAAGGGGGTCGTTCGCTACCGAGGCAGGCTCAACGACCTCTACTCCGCGAGGGGCAAACGCAACGCGAACCCGTCGACCCACGAGTTCCGCGACGCCGTCGCCGCGGTGCTCGAGGGCAAGGAGGTTCCGAAGCCTTGGCCGCCCGCGGTGGGCTGCCCGCTGCCCGAGTTCCCGGAGACCTCGAAGCCCGAGACCGAGCCCGGAGTCCGGCGGGCACTCGACCCGGCTCGGACCGCTCGATAGCTTGGACCCGTTCCAGGCGTTCTCCAGGACCGAGCAAGATGGGAGAGGGCGGCATGCGCGCGAGTCTGACCGCGACGGCGATGATCCTGACGACATTCACCTCGAGTTGGGCCCAAGCCCCCGCGCCGACCTCGCTCGAGGAACGTGTCCGCTCGGTTCTGATGACGCCTGGATATGAGAATGCGAGCTGGGGGATTCTCGTGGTCGATTCCGAGACCGGCGAGACGATCTACGAGCGTCGAGCCGACGAGCTGTTTCGGCCGGCGTCGGTGACCAAGCTCTACAGCTGCGCGATGGGCCTGGTGGAGCTTGGGGCCGATCATCGATTTCGGACGCCGGTCGTTCGCCGGGGCGAGGTTCGCGACGGCGTTCTCCGGGGCGACTTGATCCTGATCGCCCGCGGCGACCCGAGCATGGGCGGCCGGACCGGTCCCGAGGGAACGTTGCTCTTCGAGGACAACGACCACACCTACGCCGGGTCTTCGGGCAGCTCGAATGCGGTTCTCGTCGCTTCGAATCCGCTCGCGGGTCTCGATCATCTCGCGCGGGCGGTTCACGACGAGGGGATTCGCTCGATCGAGGGCGAGGTGATCATCGACGATCGCCTCTTCGACGCCGCCCCCTCGAGCGGCAGCGGCCCGCGCCGCGTCTCGCCGATCGTGATCAACGACAACGTGATCGACGTCGTCATCGCCCCGGGCGCGAAGGTGGGCGATCGAGGCGTGGTCACGATGGTGCCGGCGACGGCCTTCGCTCGGATGGACGCGTTGGTCGAGACGGTCGAAGAAGGCAGCCGGCCGGAGTTGACCGTCACGGTGGTCGGTCCGCGTGCTTTCCGCGTTCGCGGCACGATCCCCGTCGGCCACAAGCCGTTCGTGCGGATCTTCGAGATCGAGGAACCTGCGTCGTTCGCTCGGGCGCTCTTCATCGAACGACTCCGCGAGCGCGGGGTCGAGGTCGACGCCACGCCGCTGGGGTCGAACCCGGAGGATTCTCTGCCGCCTCGCGATGATGTCGCGGGCCTGCCTCGCGTGGCCGAGTATGTCTCTCCGCCGTTCAGCGAGTCGCTCCGCGTGATCCTCAAGGTGAGCCACAATCTCCACGCGAGCATGCTGCCGCTGCTGGTCGCGGCGAAGCACGGCGAGCGGTCGCTGTCGGACGGCTTGAAGCGTGAGGCGGCGGTTCTCGAGAGCCTGGGCGTCGCCGCGGCGTCGATCTCGTTCGGCGGCGGGGCGGGGGGTTCGGTGTCGGACCTGACGACCCCGCGTGCGACGGTCGCTCTGCTCCGCGGGCTCGCGAAGCGACCCGACTACCCGGTCTTCGAGGCCGCGCTTCCGGTACTCGGTCGCGACGGTACGCTCGCGCGGGCCGTCTCTCCGGAGAGCCCGGCTCGCGGTCACGTTCGGGCGAAGACGGGCACTTACTGGGTCGACAATCCCCTGACCGGCCGCTCCGTGATCACGAGCAAGGCGCTCGCGGGCACGATCGACACCGCGGCCGGCCGCAAGTTGACCTTCGCCTTCTTCCTGAACGGAGTGCCGATCCCGGCGCGTTACCAACGGGTGAGCGACGCGACCCTCGACGCCGGTCGCGTGCTCGGCCGCCTCGCGGAGGTCTTCTACGAGTGGCCCTCGACGGCCGCGGCGTCCGCCCCGAAATGAGCCGGACGACTTTCGCGCCGGCTCATTCGATGATCGCGTTGGGTGCGGGTCGGTCGATCCTGAGATGCGGAGTCGAGGGCGTGAAGGCCGGGGCCGCGCCCGCCGCGATTCCTCCGCCGGTGGCGAGCTTCGCGATCAGGGCCTCGAAGTCCGAGGCCTGGAATTTCAGCTCCTGCTTCGGAACCGGGATCTCGATCCCCTGCGTTCGGAACCGCTTCTGGATCTGGCTCGCGAGCCGATGCTTGACTCGCCCCGCGACGGAGGGGTCGGGCACGTAGACCTGGAGCGAGAAGATGAGGACCCCCGGTCCGATCTCCTCGAGCATCGCGGTCGAGACGGGGTTGCCGAGGACGTCGGCATCCTCGCGGGCGATGGCGAGCAGGAGGTCGGACACGCGGTCGGGGTCGGTTCCGTGCGCGACGGCGACGTTGATGACCACGCGGATGATCTTGTCCTTGTGCGTCCAGTTCACGAGGTTGCCGGTCACGAATTGGCGGTTGGGGATGATCATCGACTGATTGTCGGCGTTGATCAAGGTGGTCGCTCGGATGTTGATGCGGTCGACCTTTCCGGTCATCTCGGAGACGGTGACGATGTCGCCGACGCGAAGGGGACGTTCGAGCAGGAGTATCAGGCCGCTGACGAAGTTCGAGACGATCTCCTGGAGACCGAATCCGAGACCGACGCCGAGCGCGGCGAGCACCATGCCGACCTTGTCGAGCCCGAGGTCGAGGGCCGAGAACCCGGCGAGGACTCCGCCCGCGAGCACCGCATAGCGGCAGAGAGTGAGTACGGCGAACCGCACGCCCGGATCGTCGGAGATCCGCGGGTAGACGACGAGGGCGAAGATCGTCGCGAGGTTCTTCCAGAGGAGAGCGGTGCCGGCGAAGATGGCGATCGCTCGGCAGAAGTCGCCGACGGTGACGAAGGTCTCCGCCGAGGTCGACCAGAGTCGCTGCTCGGACACGTAGCGGAAGAAGGCGAGGTCGAGCTCCCAGATCCAAGCGAGGATCGCCAGCCCCACGAACGGCACGCCGTACCTGACGAGTCCGCGGAGTCGGTGCGAGAGGTCGCGGCTGCCGTGGGAGTGGTCGTTGGCCGAGAGCGACGAGTGCGGCTCGATCCGCCTCCAGGCGTTCCGCGTGATGACCGCCATGAGCGCGCGTTCGATGAAGAATCCCGCCGCGATGACGACGGCGGTCTGGGCGAGTCCCGCGGCGAGCCTACGAGCCGTGAAGCCGTATCCCTGGGTGTCGACGGCGATCAACAGACCGGTGCCGACGAGCAAGCTCCAGGCGATCAGTCTGCGGTGCCTTCCGAGCCTGGGGAACGGGTTGTCGGGGCCGGTCAGCCAGACCGACGGCGGGGCGTCGTGGCGGACGACGCGATGGATCGCGTAGAGAAACGAGAGTTCGAACGCAAGGATGAGCAATCGACCAACCGTATGCGCATAGATTGGTTGACCCCCCGGCGCGAGGAGCCCCTGAGCGAGGATCTGCGAGGGGAGGAGGAAGAGCCCCGCGGTGATCGTGAGGAATCCGCGGGCCCATCGAAGTCTGCGGATGACGTCGATCGGAACGTTGTAGGATCGCAGGGCCCAGCCCTTGGCCCCGAGGATCGACCTCCAGACGTTGTGCGCGTAGAGCACGGCGGCGGCGACGACGAGCAGGAATGCGACGAGCCTGCCGAACGACCGCGGCCAGGGGGCGAACTTCGCGGCGTACGACAGGACGAGCAGATACGAGGGCCAGAGCGCGCTCGTGGCCAGGCTCAGCGTCGTCGAGCGGATCACGGACATCGTCGACATCGCCACCTCACATTCCAGCGTCTACGATGGTCGCCGCGCGGGGGGATCAGACCAACCCGCGCAGGGCCTTGCGAATCGAGAGGATCACCCAGGGAAGCGTCACGACGCCGAGCGATGCGAGCCCGAACTCGACGGACGGCTCGCTCCAGAGTCGCCGGTCGAACGGTTCGGCCACGAGTCGCACCGCGGCGGGGCCGACCTGCCGGAGCTCGCGCTTCGCCTGCGAGAGCGTTCCCGGACCGAGGGGCTCGGCGTCTCGGATCCAGAAGAGCGTGGTGCGGACGATCGCATATTGATCGTCGAGGATCTGGATCCGTCGGAGCACCTGAGTGTGGGTCGCCTTGGCGCGACCGACGAGCTTGTCGAGGACGACGCGCCGCTTGACGAGCAGGGTGCGATGGTCGTGGTCGAGCCGATCGACCAACTTGCGGGCGTCGTCGTGGCGTTCCTCGGGGAGGAGCGTGAGCAGATTCTCGAGCTCGAATCGGTCGTCGCGCGCGTCGCTGAGGAGCTCGAGTTCGAGCTCGGTGAGTTCGTTCTCGTAATGTGCCAGGATCGCCGCGGCGTCGGCGAGTTCCCGTCGTTGGATGAGGCTGCGTTCGCGGAGCACGCGTCGAAAGTCGTTATTGAGCTGGAGTGCGTCGAGCGAGCTGACCTTGTCGTCTTCGAGCAGCGCCTGGAGATCGGCGAGTTCGGCCGCGGCGCGGTCGGCGAGTTGGGTCTGTTCGAGGAGCGAGATCTTGGGATTGGCGGCGAGGGATCGCTCGTCGCCGGTGAGTTCGGCCTCGAGCTCGAGGATCCGCGCCTGTTGTCCGGCCTTGAAGCGTTCGAGGGCGTCCTCGGATCGATGGGCGCGATCGGCCTCGTGAGCCGCGGCGCGCTGGAGGTTCGACTCGCGGCTGTCGGAGACGGAACGATAACGCGTTTGCAGTTGTTCGAGTGTGAGCTTGGCGACGCGAGCCTGGAGCTCTCGGGCCTGGAGCGTGATCCCCGCGACGTCGGTTCGCTTCTGTTCGAGCTTGATCCGGGCCTCGATCGCCTCGAGTCGGCGTTCCTCGGCGCGGGCTTCCCAGGCGAAGGCGATGAGCCGATCGCGAGCGAGGTCGCGTGCGTCGGTGTTGGTCGCCTCGGCGAGGGCCTTCTCGCGCTCGGTGCGTCGAGCGGGGAGCGAGGCGACGCGCTGGGCGGCCTTGTCGCGTTCGGAGCGAAGGGCGGCGATACCGGCGGAGGCGGGGCGGCCCGGCTTGCCTCGGAGCTTCTCGACTTCGTCGCTGCGTTCCTTGAGCTCGGCGCGCGCGGTCTCGATCGCCTCGCTGAGCTCGGCGAGCGCGGCGTCTCCGGTGGGCGTGGAACCGGCACGAAAGCGTTCCGGGAGCAGGCCGCGCGGGTCTCCGGCGGCTGCCTCGATCACGGCCTTGGCGCGTTCGAGATCCGCTTTACGGTCGGCCGCTTCCTTGTCGGGATCGGGCTGGGGGTGGACGGCCGCGTCGAGTTCGTGCGCCGCGCGATCGAGCGCGTCGAGCCAAGAGATGCGGTCGAGCAGGGTCTCGCGCAGGGCTTTCTGCTGGGGCGTGATCACGACCTTGGCGGCGGGGGTCGCCGGGGCGGGAGCGCCTGCGGGCGGCGGCGTGGGGGGTGTGGGAAGAACGGCGAGTCTGGCCTCGGCATCGGCTCGCGCGACCTTGGCGTCGACCGCGGGATCTCCGACGATTGCGGAAGCGGCGGGGGCGGCGGGCTGAACGGCGCTCGGCGGCATCGGCGCGGCTGCCGGAGCCTGGGCCGCCGCGGCGGGAGCTGCGACCGCCGGAGCGGCCGTCCCCGGCGATCCGCCGGGGTCGCTGCGGGTGGTCTTGGGCAGTGCGGAGGGCGGCGAGACGTCGCCGGGAAGCGGCGGGAGGGTGACGACCGCCGCGCGTTCGACGCTCCGGTCGGTCAGCGGTCGGTCGCTCGGCGTCGGGCCGTTGAACGACGGGACTCGCGGCGCAAAAGCCGGTGGCGGATCAATCCTCGCGGGGTCGTCGGCCGGCCAAGCGATCAGCGCGGTCGCCCCGGCCGCGAACAGCCGGGCGCGGAGCCCGTCGAGCAGTTCGAGCATCGCCCACCTCATCCCTGAGTGATCCGCGCAGTCCATTTGCGTGACGGTACGGTAGTCGAAGGCGAGAGGAGCATCAAGCCGAGATCGACCGACGGGGCACAACGCGCTGCGTGCGCCGAGGCGAGCTCAGGCGGAGGACTCGACGCCCGATCGGGGGCAGACGACGGCGATCGCACAATCGGAGCAGCGCGGCTTGCGTGCGTCGCAGACCTTGCGGCCGTGTTCGATGAGTCGATGGCTGAAGTCGATCCAGTGCGACCGGGGGATCAGGGGGACGAGAGCGTGCTCGATCTTGACCGGGTCGGTCTCGGACGTCAGTCCGAGGCGAAATGCGAGGCGCTTGACGTGGGTATCGACGACGATCCCGGAGGCGATCGCGAAAGCGTTTCCCAGGACCACGTGCGCGGTCTTGCGGCCGACGCCCGGCAGCTCGGTGAGGGCGTCGAGATCCTGGGGGACCTCGCCGCCGTGACGTTCGACGAGCGCTGCGGCCATGGCGATGAGATTCTTCGCCTTGTTGTGAAAGAAGCCGGTCGACTTGATGAGGCTCTCGACCTCGTCGAGGGGGGCGGCGGCGAGGGCCCTCGGGTCGGGAAAGCGCTCGAAGAGTGCGGGGGTGACTCGGTTGACCATTGCGTCGGTGCATTGGGCTGAGAGAATCGTCGCGACGAGCAATTCGAATGCGTTTCGGTGTTCGAGCGCGCACTTCGGGTCGGGATAGAGCGCGACGAGCCGCGGGAGGATCTGTTTTGCTTGTCGTTTCGGTTCGGAGTGGGGTGCCGGGGAGCGGGGCATCGAGGTTCGATTCTCCGGAGGGCGGCGGGAATGCGGGCGGAATCGCCGCCGATGCGGACTCGGGCGAAGACCGCGGCTTGTCGATCGATCGTGTTCCACTACAATCACACCTACCACTCGACAGTTCGCAAGGGGTCGGCGTCCACAGCGTCGGAATCGATCGCCCCGACTCACGCCCCTTCGCCGCCGGAGAAGAGACCCTCGTGGATGACTTCGACCTCAGCGACTTCGACGGGGTCTGTCGCCTCTTCCCGTTGCCGGAACTGGTTCAATTCCCGCATTCGGTCCTGCCGTTGCACGTCTTCGAGCCGCGCTATCGTCAGATGACGGAAGACGCCTTGGCGACCGACAAACTGCTCACGATCGTCCAGCTTCGCCCTCAGGGCGAGTTGAACGAGCTCGGGATTCGTGCGATCGAGAAGTCTGCATGCCTTGGCCGAATCATTCGGCATGAGCGTCTGCCCGACGGTCGCTTCCGGCTCCTGCTCCATGGTCTCTGCCGCGTGCGTCTGCTGGAAGAGATCCCGTCGGCGAAGTTGTATCGGATCGCTCGGGCGATTCTGATGCCGGATCGCGACTTGGAATCGCCCTCGATCGACCCGTCGGTGCTGTCGGTCGCGTGTCGCGCGTTCTTGGTGAAGACGCGAGGCCGCATCGAGCCCGAGCTCGAGGCGATGTTGTCGTCGCCGTTGCCGCTGGGGATCCTGGCCGACATCGTCTCGCAGGCGATGCCGCTCCCCGCCGAGGCGAAGCAGATGCTGTTGGACGAGGATGATCCGGCGATGCGGGCGCGGATGCTGCTGGAGTGGATCGCCCGCGTGGTTCCGCCGGCGGTCGCGGGCGGCCCGCGGTCCGATTTCCCCCCGCCTTTCAGCATGAATTGAGTTTGCGCGATCCCGCCCTCGCTTCGATCGTTGCGGGGGGCCGGCCGGGCGCCTACAATAAAGGTGACGTCAGACGGAAGTCGCGTCCGGATATTTCCTTACATCTCTCCCAGAGACTTCCGCACATGTTCAATGGTCATTCGACGATGGAACTCCTCGCAGACGGCTACGCCTCGTGCGGCGAACCCGACGACGATCGCCGCGCGATCGAGACGCCCGTCGATCTCGACCGGATCCGTCGTGCGGTGCGCGAGATCCTGATCGCCGTAGGGGAGGACCCCGATCGCGAAGGGTTGCTCGAGACGCCCGACCGCGTCGCGCGGATGTATGCCGAGGTGTTCGGGGGACTGCATCAAGATCCCTCGACGCATCTCAAGAAGGCGTTCACGCAGAAATACGACGAGATGGTCGTGGTTCGCGACATCCGGTTCGAGAGCTTCTGCGAGCACCATCTCCTCCCGTTCGTGGGCACCGCGCATGTCGCGTATCTCCCGAACGGCAAGGTCGTGGGCCTCTCGAAGATCCCGCGCGTGATCGACGTGCTCTCGAAGCGTCCGCAGCTTCAGGAGCGTCTCACGGAGGAAACGGCCGATCTCCTGATGTCGGAGCTTGACGCCAAGGGCGTGGCGGTCATCATGGAAGCGAGTCACAGTTGCATGACGATTCGCGGCGTGCACAAACCAGGCAGCACGTTCGTGACGAGTGCGATGCGGGGTGCGTTCAAGGAGCGGTCGGCGACGCGTGCCGAGGTCCTCTCTCTGATCCATGGCTCGCGGAGCGTCACCGGCGGCTGATTGCGGCTCGCCCGGATCGTCGATCCCCGCTCGGAATTCGACCCGATGACCTTGCCGATGCCGGCCGATGCGGCCGTCCGACTCGCGGGCGGCCTGGCCGCTCTCCTCCTGCTGGCCCCTTGGCGGGTCGTGCCGCCGACGTTCTTCCGAACGCATTGTCAGGTGATGCTGGGCCTGTTCGTGCTCGCGGCCCTGGCGATCGCAACGGTCGACCAACCCTCCTGGGTTGCCGGGCTGGCGATCGCCGGGTCCACGTTCGCGTTCGTCGGTTCGATCGGGTGGGGCTTGGGCCTCTTCCGCGTCGGCTTTCCCGCGACGTTCATCGTCGCGGGCTGTTCGATCGTTCTCCTCTGTGCAACGGGTGCGTCGGGCGACCTGCGCATCGATCTCCTGAACGCCGCTTCGCGCTTGACGTCGTCGTTCCTGATCGGATCGGGCCTGACGGCGATGCTCCTGGGCCATCACTACTTGACCGCGCCGGCGATGTCGATCGTTCCGCTCGAGCGATTCGTTCGGTGCATCGCGTGGGGCCTGGGAATTCGCGTCGTGTTGGCGACGATCGCGTCGGTCGTGGTCTTCGAGCGGGGGACCGGGACGGTCGAACCGCTCTTCGTGGCGATCCGCTGGGGCATGGGATTCGTCGCGCCCGCCATCGGAACGTATCTCACCTGGCGCACGGTGGCGATCCGCTCGACCCAGTCGGCCACGGGGATCCTGTACATCGTGGTGACTCTGATCCTCTTCGGAGAGTTGACCTCGCTGATCCTCGCGAGGAGCGACACGCAGGGGATCGCGATCTAAGACCGGGCTCGCCGCCGAGCGACCCGAGCGGGTGCGAGCGCAGCATCCGCGGTTGCGATCGCGTATGATCGAGGTTCGATTCGAGGACGCGCCGAGGGCTCGACCCGCTTCGCGATTCCATCACCCCGTGCGAGTTCGATGTCCATGGAGTTGACGTTCGCCTGTTCGAGATGCAGCGAGGTGAATCGCGCGTCGGCGATCGAGACGTTGGACCGCGTCGTCTGCGGGAAGTGCGCGTGCGAGCGACCGGTTCACCGCGAATCGTTCTCGACGGGCGAAGCCGGCGCATCGCTCGAGGCGTGCCCGATGTGTGCGACGACGGACCTCTACATCCAGAAGGACTTCCCGCAGAATCTGGGGATCGCGATCGTGGTGGTCGGGTTCGCGATCAGCTCGGTCTTCTGGTACTGGGAGCGTCCGCTTGTCACGTACGCGATCCTGCTGCTCTCGGCGTTGGCCGACATGATCCTCTACCACCGCGTGCCGAACGTGACGATCTGTTATCGTTGTCTGAGTCAGATTCGAGGCGCGGGTTCGAACCCCGGCGATCGCATTCATGCGTTCGACCTGGCGATCGGCGAGCGCTATCGGCAGGAGCGGATTCGCGTCGAGGAGCTGCGATCGCGTCGAGCGTCGGTCGACGTGGGCGTGAACCCGACCCCGAGTGCGGCCTCCGCCCCGCCGGTCGACGAGTCGAACTGACGCATTCGGTCGACTCGAGCCGTCGCGATCGGCGGTCTGGACGTCGTCGAGCGGTCACTTCGGCCGGACCGATCCGATCGATTCCCCTGAGTCTCAGCAATGGACGAGCGTCGCGCGCGGATTCACGATGATCTCCGCGACCTGATCGCGGGGGAACTGCTCTTCGGCACGGTGGAGCGCGCGCCCTACGCGGTCGATGGGAGTCTCTACGAGATCGACCCGCTGGGCGTGGTCCTGCCCCGCCACGAAGGCGACCTGGCGACGATCGTCCGCTATGCGTCGGAGAATGGGATCGGATTGCATCCCCGAGGCGCGGGGACGAGCATGGCGGGTGAGAGCCTGGGCCCGGGCCTGGTGATCGACTTCAGCCGCCATTTCCGTCGCGTGATCGAGATCGGCGGCGACTACGTGGTGACGCAGCCCGGCGTGGTGCTCGACCGACTGAATGCGCAGCTCGCGCCTTTGGGTCGTCGCATCGGTCCGGAAGCGAGCGGTGCGGAGTCGCGGACGATCGGCGGGATGATCGGCGTCGACTCGGCCGGCATGCGCTCGTTGAAGTGGGGCACGACCGCGCGGGCGGTCCAGCGCCTCGACGTGATGTTCGCGGACGGCGAGACGGCCGAGTTGGGACCGACGCCGTGGACGGTGCCGGGCGACTGGAACGAGCCGAGCGACACCTACGGCACGATCGTTCGCAAGCTGGGAACGCTCTACCGACGTCAAGGAGAGGCTTTCGCTCGGGCTCGCCCGCTGTCTCCGCGGCACCGCGCGGGCTACGCGTTCGATCGCGCGGCGACGCCCGAGGGGATCGACCTGGCGCGGCTCGTGGTCGGGTCGGAAGGGACGCTGGCCCTCGTGACCCGCGCGACGTTGGCGACGGTTCCGATCCCGACCGCTCAAGGGGTGGTCGTCTTGCCGTTCAGCCGACTGGTCGAGGCGGCCGCCGTGGTTCCCGAGATCCTCGCCTTCAGCCCCGCCGGATGCGAGCTCTTCGATTGGCGCTCGATCAGCCTGGCCCGCGACGCGGTTCCGTCGGTGCGGGAGTGGCTCCCCGAGCAGGCCGAGGCCGCGCTCGTCGTTCTCTTCGAGGACGACGACGCCGAAATGATCCGCGCATCGGTTCAAGGTCTGGTCCGACGCGTCGGTCGACTGGTCGGGCTCGCGGCCTATCCGCATCAGGCGACCAAGCGCGTCGATTGCGAGCCGATCCTCAACCTGCGGCGAGTGATCAAGCCGCTGTTGATGCGAATGAAGGGACCGCTACGCCCTCTCACGTTCATCGAGGACGTCGCGGTGCCGCCTGAGCAACTCGCGGAGTTCCTCCAGCGGTTCGAGAACATCATGAAGCGGCACGAGGTGAGCTGGACGCTCTTCGCGCACGCCGGGCACGGGCAGACGCACGCTCGGCCGTTTCTCGACCTGGGCAATCCGAACCACGTGGCCAAGCTCGAGCCGATCGCCTCGGAGGTCTACGAGGCCGCTCTCGACCTGGGCGGAACGATCTCGGGCGAGCACGGCTGCGGCTTGGCGCGAACGCAGTTCCTGCGTCGACAGTTCGGCGAACTGGTGGGCGTCTTCCGCGAGATCAAGGATGCGTTCGACCCGGCGGGGATCCTCAACCCGGGCAAGGTCGTGGGCGACGACCCGCACCTGATGACGCGATCGCTGCGGCGGATGCCCGCCGCGGAGTCGACCTCGTCGTCCGAGGTGGTCGTGGTTCCTCCCGACCTGCCGGTGATCGACCTGCAATTCCGCTGGGGCGAGACGACCCCTTGGGATGTCGCGGCGGCGTGCAACGGTTGCGGGGCGTGTCGATCTCAAGATCCGTCGATGCGCATGTGTCCCAGCTTTCGCGCGGCGAGGGTCGAATCGGCGTCGCCCAGGGCTCAGGCGAACCTCCTTCGTCAGATCGCGGTCGGAGCGATCGACCCGCGGCACTGGGGGTCGGAGCAGTTCGAGAAGCATGCGGATCTCTGCGTTCATTGCAGCCTCTGCTCGATCGAATGCCCCTCGGGCGTCGACGTGTCGGCTCTGATGCTCGAGGCGAAGGCGGCCTACGTTCAGAACCACGGCCTGCCGCCGACCGACTGGCTGACGTCTCGGCTCGAGTCGGTCTCGCGGATGGCGAGCAAGTTCCCGATCGTGACCAACGCGATCCTGGGCGGGCGGTCGACGCGCTGGCTCCTGGAGAAGGCGACGGGGCTCTCGCGGCTGCGACGGCTGCCGAAGGCGCACCGATGGTCGTTCGTCACGCGCGCGGACCGCATGGGTCTGACGCGACCGCGACCGCAAGCGCCCGGCCCGCGCGTGGCCTATCTCGTCGACATCTTCGCGAATCATTACGACCAGGAGCTCGCGGAGTCGGTCGTCGGCGTGCTGCGGCATGCCGGAGTGAACGTTTATGTGCCGAAGCGGCAACGGGCCGCGGGGATGAGCGCGCTGGTGGTCGGCGACGTCGACCACGCACGCGAACTGGCGCTCGCGAATCTCCGAGTGTTCTCGAGCGCGGTGCGCGACGGGTACACGGTCGTCTGTTCCGAGCCGACCGCCACGATGATGCTCCAGCGCCATTATCTCGCGCTCACCGACGACCTCGACGCCGAGGTGGTCGCTCGGAACACGATGGATGTCGGAGACTACCTTCGCGGGCTGGCGCGACGCGGCCAACTCCCCACGCCCGAGCATCCGTTCCGGGGTCGGCTCGGCTATCACCAGCCGTGTCATCTTCGAGCGCTTCAGGTCGGCGTGCCCGGCGTCGACCTGATGCGGATGATCCCGGAACTCGACGTGCAGATCGTCGACCGGGGGTGTTCGGGAATGGCGGGGACGTTCGGACTCTCGAAGAAGAACTTCCGCGCATCGCTACGCGCGGGGCGGGGGCTGATCGAGCGGCTCCGCGAGGACGACATCGAGTTCGGCTCGACGGAATGCGGCGCCTGCCGGATGCAGATGGAGCAGGGGGTCGCCAAGCGCACGGTCCACCCGATCAAGTTGCTGGCGCTGGCCTACGGGATGAACCCGTCGCTCCAGGCGAAGCTGCGAACACCGAAGCGCAAGCGGGCGTTGAGCTGATGCGATCCGGCGCGGGGCGCCGGACCGCATCGACATCGAGATTCGATCACTTCTCGAACATCTCGGCGACCGGGATGATCCGGACGTCGACGCGTTCGAGCGGGAAGACGGCGATCTCGCGATCCTCGGCGAGAACGTCGGCGGGGGTGCCCTCGGTGTCGTAGGTGATCGGGGTCGGCTTGCCCGATCGGAGGAGTTGTTCGAGCCCGCGCGCGTCCTTGGCGACGACGGCGACCTCGAAGCCGGGGAACGAGAGATGTTTGCGCACGGCGTTGTTCACGTCGGCGACCGTCAACTTGGGCAGGCGGCGAGCGAGTTCGGTCACGACGTCGTCGCGGCCGTAGAAGACGCCGTCCATTGCGTAGCCGAGCCGGCGCGACGGGGTTTGGACCCAGAGCTTGCTGTAGTTGAGCAGGAAGGAGCGGGTGGCCTCGAACTCGGCCTCGGTCATTCCCTTGTCGACGAGCCGCTTCCACTCCCAGAGCGCTGCGCGGAGGGCGAAGACGGTCTTGTCGGCGGGAACCGGGCGGATCCAGATCGAGAAGTACTGGACGCGGCGGGGGTTGTTCGAGATCGGGAAGGTCCCGCCGCCTTCTTGGATGAAGTCTTCGATATACGAGTAATCGCCGTAGTTGAGTCCGCGCTTGCCGCGGAGATCCTGCATCAGCTTGCCGTTGAAGGTGCGGTGTTCGCCGAGGTAGGAGTTGGCGACGGCGAGCGCGTAGAAGTCGTCGTCGGCGCGGGTGACCGCGATCGGCGCGCCGATCGAGATCGCGGAGGCCTCGGCGGGCTTCTCGACGATCGTGACCTTCAGACCGTCGCGCGGGGCGGCCTGCTTCACGTCGAGCGTCGGCGCCGAACCGCCCGCGGGGAGCACCTCGAGGGCGCGTGTGAGTCGATCGACGTACGCGCGGTCGGTACCGCCCGCGACTCCGAGGTGGAGCCGGGCCCGGGTGTAGTTCGCGGCGTGGAAGGCGCGAACGTCGTCGAGGGTGATCGAGCGCAGGCCGGCGACGGTGCCGCGATCGACGTGGCCGTAGGGGGACGTCCGGTCGTAGAGCCGGGTCTGCAACGTCCACTTTCCGAGCTCTTCGTCGTTGCTGCCGCGCAAGGTCTTGGTGAGTTCATCGATCGCCTCGTTGCGGAGCCGCTCGAAGTCCTCGGGTGCGAAACGAGGCTTGGTGAGCAGTCCGACGACGATGGCGGTGTAGGCGTCGAGATTGTCGCGGTGGACGTCGCCGACGAATGTCGTGACTTCCTTGCGTGCACCGCCGTAGAGGCCCGCGGCCATGGGGTAGAAGGCGTCGAGGATGCGTCCGTAGCTCATCTCCTCGGAGCCGCCCTCGGCGATCATGGCCGCGGTGAGCGCGGCCAGACCTTCCTTGCCGGCCGGGTCGTGTGCCGATCCGACGTTGAACTGGATGCGAAGCGAGACCAGGGGCGAGCCTTCGGAAGGCAGGAAGGTGACCTGGGGAGCGGGAGCCGCCGGCGCGAAGGCAAGCGCGGCGAGCGCGATCGTCGAGAGCAGATTCACTTGTTCGACTCCTTATCCGATTGCGCCGGGGTGGTCTCGAGGGTGACGACCGTGCGGTTCGTCTTCGCGAAGTACTTGGCCGCGACGCGCTGGAGGTCGGCCGGGGTGAGGGCGGCGTAGGCCTCGTGGAGGCGGTTCATGCCGTCGGGCTCGTCCGACACGGCGATCGCATAGCTCGCGGCGAGTGCGACGGCGTCGGCGCTCTCGAGGCTCGCGGCGAAGGCGTAGCGCAGGTGCGACTTGACCGCGGCGAGCTTCGCGGCGTCGAGCGGCGTGGTCGCCGCGTCGGCGAGCGTGCGGTCGATGCGCGCCTGGATCTCGGGGAGATCGGCGGCGGAACGCGCGCGGACCAAGATCGTGAACAGGCCCGGGTCGCGCTTCGATTCGGCATCGGCGCCCAAGGTGACGACCTTCTGCTCCTCGATCACGAGCGACTTGTAGAGCGGGCTGGTCGCTCCGAAATAGGCCTGAGCCAGAGCCCCGAGCGCCGCGTGATCGGCGAGATTCCGCGACGACGCGGGGATGTGCCAGCCGAGGTAGCGGATCGGCAGGGTCGGCAAGGGCCAGCCGAGCTTCGCCTCGCGCTCGGAGGTCTGCTCGGGCTCCTCGGGGATCACGACGTCGTTCGATCCACGCTTCCATGCGCCGTAATGCTTCTTCGCGAGCTCGACGAGTTCGGCGTGCTTCACGTCGCCGGCGACGATCACGGTGCAGTTCTCGGGGCGGTACCAGCGGTCGAAGAAGACCTTGCTGTAGGCGTAGCGCGTGGGCATCGCCTTGACGTCGTCGAGAAAGCCGATCGTCGTGTGACGATAAGTGTGCTTGGTGTACGCCTTCTCCTGCATCGTCTCGTTGAGCAGGAGGTAGGGCGACGAGGCGCTCTTGTTGTATTCTCCGAGCACGGCTCGGGCTTCCTTCTGGAAGGCGGGCTCGTCGTACTCGAGGTTCTGGAACCGGTCGGCCTCGAGCTCGACCGCCTTGGCGAGGGCCGATGCCGGGACCGTCATGTGATAACAGGTGAGATCGTCGGAGGTGAAGGCGTTGCTGTCGGCCCCGAGCGACTTGAGCGCCGCGTTGTAGGCCTCGGCCGAGTATCGCTTGGTTCCTCGGAACATCATGTGTTCAAAGAAGTGCGCGAATCCTGTGAGCCCCTCCTCGACCTCGTTGCGCGAGCCGGTGCGGACGACGGTGTAGTAGGCGATGATCCCGGGCGAATCGAACGGGATCGAGAGCACGCGCAGGCCGTTGGGCAGCGTGGTCGACTCGATCCGGAACGGAAAGACCGGCGCGTCGCCTCGCGCGGCGGGCGCGAGGCCGATCGCGAGACCGGCCAGGATGACGGAGAACACGGACCGCATGGAAGGCTCCTCGGGAAGAACGGGCGGAACGGGAGATCGACTCGGCGCCTCAACGCGACCGGAAGACGCGCGGCGCGCCGTCGCGATCGATCCGCACGGTGTAGGTCGATCCGTCGGGTGCGACGTTCACCTGGATGAAGCGGCCGCCTCGGGGATCACTGTTCGCGATGAACGCCGGATCGGCATTTTCCTCGGGCTTCGTGGCGACGTTCTTGTGCAGTTGATACGCCGCCTCGACCGAGGGCAACGCCTTCAACCGCGCGACCACCGCCGGCGAGCCCCCCTTGCGCGGACCGTTGTTCATGATCGCAACCGTCGGCGCGACGGTCGCGAGCAGGGTCGGGTGATTCGAGATGTCCATGCCGTGGTGCGTCACCTGGTAGAGGTCGATCGGGCCGACGCGGTCGACGGGAAGGACGAGCTTCTTCTCGATGTTCCAGGTGAGGTCGCCGGCGTCGAAGAAATCGAAGGCGCCGAGCTTCAGCTTGAAGGCGAGGCTCTTGGCGTTGTCGCTGCGGTCCTCGGGCAAATCCGCGGGAGCCGAGGCGGCGAGCGGGTTCGGTGGGGCCGAGTCGGGCGCGGCGATCACCTCTCCGCCCGAGGCGAGCACGACGCCTTCGACGCCCTTCAGGGGCAATTTGTCCCCCGCGCGGAGGACGGTTCGCTTGCCTTCGGTGAGCTTTCGATACGCGACGCCGAGAGGATCGGCGGGCTTGGGGCCGTCGGGGAAAGCGGCGGCATCGGGAGAAGCGGGGTCGGGAAGCCCGCGATCGAGAAAGTGACGGATCTCGACGCGTTCGGCGAGTTGCGCCGCGCCGCCGTAGTGATCGACGTGCCAGTGGGTCGAGAGGAGGTAGTCGAGGTGGTCGAGCCCGGCCACGTCTTTCACGACGGTCTCGATCCGCTTGGCGTCGCGACTCTCGAAGCCCGGCCAGCCGCAATCGACGAGCAGCGACTCGCGCTCGGGAGTGACGATCAAGGTCGCGGCTCCTCCCATGACGTCGATGAAGTAGATCTCGAGCCCGCGGGGCTTGGGATCGTCGGCCGCGGTGAGCGTCAGGGCGAGAGCGGCGAGCAAGGCGAACGAGCAACGACCGATGCGCGACATCGCGAGTCTCCTCCGGTTCGAGGGATCGAGGGGGAAGAGGTCGATTGTCGTCGAGTCGCGTCGAAGTGCAAGGGCGCGAGCGATCGGGAATGCGGCGGCCCGGCCCTCAGCGAGGCGGAGCAGGGGGAGTGGGTGGCTTGGGGGGCTCGGGGGCGTCGGGCTTGGCCTCGGGATCGGTGACGTCGCGCGAGGCGACGACCGTGAATCCGACCGTGCGCTTCGCCGCGCGACGATCGTCGAGCAAGTCTTCGACCGTCAGGTCGAACTCGTAGTCGCCGGGCCGGAGGTTCTTGATCGCCAGGATCGTCTGGAGGTAGATGGCGCGCGGCGGAAAGTCGGCGGTGACGTCGTAGTCGAGGAGCTCCTTCTTCTCGAAGATGACCTCTTTGCGTCCCTTCTTGCGCACCTTGCCCGATGTGACGACGTGGGCGCGGTAGCCCTTGCCGTCCTTGACGGGTCGGATCTCGTGCCCACGCGGTTCGCAGTAGATCGTGATCTTGTCGTCGCGGGTGTATCGCGCGGGCTCGAGGCGGTCGAAGTCGCGATATCCTCGGACTTCCTTGCAGAAGACGGGCTCGGAGATCGAGAATTCCCGCTCATCGTCTCGGGCGATTGCGTCGACTGAGAAAAACGTACAGATCGCGGCGAGGAGGGCGAGATTTCGGGTTGCGAAGACGAGAGGATTTCCAAGGCTCGACATCTCTGGATCCTCCGACATGGTCGATATCGAAACGTGGGTGTTCGACTCCCGTAAACGCATGACGCAGCTTACGCGAACGGTATTCGAGGAGGAAGCGCTGGAGGTTGATTTCGAGGGCGAATCGCTCGATCCCGCTTTCGGGAGAGACGTTAGAGTCATGCCTTTCGACACGATCTTCCTGTTTTTCCCAGAATGGTGTTGCGAGGTCGGGAGGAAGCGTCCTAGAATCCGGTCGTTCTCGCCGACGCGGGCGGCCGGCGACGGCCGCAGGATCGCCCATCCGCGCAACGGCGGCAACCTGAGTCCTGGGATGGACCGGTTCGCCGAGACGGCGTCGTCGTTCGACGCGTCTCGCTCCCACCGTACGAGCTGACGCCGCGGCGGTCGACCATGGTCGGTCGAATCGTCCGCGGCCCCCCGACGAGGAACGTCGACGTCGGGTTCCCACCGAAGAGTCCCCAACGAGAGAAGGACAACCCATGCATTCCCTGATCCTGATCACCGCCCTCAGCGCGACCACCGGCCTCTGCGGCGGCCACAAGCGTGCTCACTGCGCCCCGGCTCCGACCTGCGCTCCGGCTCCGGTCTGCGCCCCGGCTCCGGTCGAGTGCGCTCCGGCTCCGATGCCGGTCTGCGAGCCCGCTCCGGCCTGCGAGCCGAAGAAGAAGTGCGGACTCCTCGGCGGCCTCTTCAAGAAGAAGCACCACGGCTGCGCTCCGGCGCCCGTCGCTTGCGAGCCCGCCCCGGTCGCTTGCGAGCCCGCCCCGGTCTACCATCACGCCGCCCCCGTCTACTCCGCCCCCGCTCCCTCGCCCCAGTCGATGCCGACCCCCCAGGCTCCGGGCAAGATGGGCTACAACAGCTACTACGGAGCCCCGAGCATCGCTCGCGGCTTCAAGATCGTCCGTTGATCACAGCCGCATTCGGCTGATCGAGGCATCGCCCCGGCGCTGGGCGACGGACGTCGACGAGTGATCGCCGCGTCCGCATTCGCCGGAGTGATGCCGCCTCGGTTCCGCACTCTCTCGGCGTGATCGATCTCTCGGTCGCGTCGGGGCGGAATGAGAGGCCGCTCGGATCGAGACTCAGGAGGGGACTCGGATTCCGTCGCATCGAATCGACCCGCCATCCCAAGACGAAACGGCGAGAGGCCGCTCTCCTCGAATGAGGGGAGTCGGCCTCTCGCCGTTTGGGTCGGAGACGCGAGTGCCGGAGGCGAGTCGCGAGGGCGACGCCGAACTCGGCGCGAGTCGGTGAACTCGGATCAGGGGACGATCGTCGCGAAGGCGGTGAGCTTGGCGGGCGGTTCGTCGGGCACGTCGGTCATCACTTCGATCTCGCCGTGGAACGGGCCCGGCCGGGCGGGGGCCTTGAAGCTGAAGTTGACCGTGTGGAGGGCCTTGGGAGCGTCGGCCGCGGCGGCGGCGGGCACCTCGAGGTCGGGGCTGCTCGGCTGCAGGCCGGTGAGTTTGAACGGCTTGGTCGATCGCACCAGGATGGTCTTTCGGACCGTCTCTCCGGCCTTGATCTGTCCGAGGTTGATCACGGTGGGGCTGACGGTCACGTTCGACTGGACCAGCCCGGTCACGGAGACGGGGATGGTGGGGCCGGTCGGGTCGTTGGTATGGAGCGTGATCTCCTCCTTGAGCCGTCCGACCGGCGCGGTCGAGTTGAGCGTCGCGGTGAGGAGATAGCGAACCTGGCCGCCGCCTCGCGACTGCTCGGTGAGCTTGGCGGTGACGTGGTCGGTCTGAGTCTGCATGCGCTCGATCGCCCAGTTCTGTTGCCCTCCCGCGTAGAGCAGGGAGAGTTGGACCTGGGGTTTGCCCGCGCGGTTGGCTTGTCCGAAGTCGACGAAGCCCGGCTCGAGGGTGAGGTCGCCTCGGATGAAGCAGTTCAGGTCGAGGTCGACCTCGACGAACGAGGGTCGGTCGATCACCAAGGTGAGTCCCGAGGCCTTGTAGCCCTGGAACTTGGTGGTGTCGAGCACGGCCTCGACGACGGTTTGCGTTCCCGGAGGAATGGTCTGCGAGCCGACGCGGACCTCGGTGCAGCCGCACTTGGTGCGCCAGGTGGCGATATGGATTTCTTGGTCGGTGGTGTTCACGACCTTGAAGGCGTGGCGGATCTTGGAACCGCGCGCCACGGTGCCGGCGTCGCGACGGCGTTCGGGGAAGACGGTGTCGAGCCAGCCCTGGGCATCGGCCGGGGGCGGAGTGAGCGGCCCGAGGAGCGTGAGCAACGCGAGGGCGATGAGACGCATGGCGCAATCCCTTATGAGACGAGACGAGCGACTCGTCGGCGATCGTGAGTCGTCGAGGAGACCTCGATCCCAGGCTGCGAGCGCGGCCGACCATGGCGCGTGATCGAAGGAGCGGAGCAGGAGCGTGTCGAGTCGCAAACCGCGAGGGAGTCGGGGCGAAGCCGGCGGCTGGACGGCATCGGTCGACCGGTCTCGGGCTCGCGAAGGTCCGAGGCGAACGCGAGTCGACCAACTCCATCCAATCTCATCATATCATATCGGGCCGACGAGACAGCCCGAAATCGAGCGATCCGCCCTTGAAAACCTGCGGACCAGGCGGGCGCGGGGATGGCCGCGGCGGAATCGTGCCGCCGATCCAGGTGTCCACGACGCGCCTGGGAGCGGGCGGGCGATCGCGTCGCACCCCGGCAGGGATCCGTCGGACATTGGGCGGATCCCGATCGGGCCGACTTCGCGCTTCTCCGAAAGAAATCGTTGACGCTTGTCGTGAACCTTACGATCATGGTGGCGAAAGCCAGTCGCGGCCGTTGCCCGACCCACCGGTTCCCATCTCGCCGCGAATCACTCGCTTCCCGTCTTGGATCGAGGTTGAACGCTCGTCGGTCGCGATCGAACGAGCGACGTCCCGGACGTGCCCTCGATCCTCCTTCGATCCGATCGACTCTCCAGCGGACTCGTGCGGCCATGCTCAAGCCATCGGTACAGGTACACGCGCAGGACGGGGTCTTCGTCGCCGAGTTCTGGGACTGCCTCCGGCTCGACCCGGCTCCGGTTCAGGATCTTCGGCGCGAGTTCGAGGATCATCTCCGTCGCAAGGGGCGGCCCGATCTGGTGGTCGACCTGCTCGGCGTCGGCTTCGCGGGTTCGGCAGCGCTGGGCGGGTTCGTCGCCTTGCAGCGGACGGCTCGGCAACACAAGGGCCGGATGGTCTTCTGCAACGTCGACCCGACCGTTCGCGAGGTGTTCAAGGTCTCGAAACTGGAGAGCTTGTACACGTTTGCGAGCGATCGCGCTTCGGCGATCGCCTTGATCCTCACGGAGCCGGCCGCGCCCGACGCGCCTTCATCGGGCGACATGCCGGCGGTCCCTGCCGAGCCCTCGGCGCCCGCTCGTCCGCGATCGACCGCGATCGGCGGCGATCGGCTCCGTCGACGAAAGCCAGAGGCCTGAGCCTCGGTCGGGGCACGTTCCGGGGGAGTGCCCGGGTCTTGCTTCGCGCTCGGTGCCGGTTGTGGTAACTTTCAGCAGGATCGCGTCGCCCGGCGCGATTGCTCGGCAGTTCCCTCCGCCCCTTTCCAAAGAGTGAACACGATGGCCGCCACCCCTCGGATCGAGGTGCGCGTCGAGAACGATGCGCGGGTGATCAGCTTCAAGGATCGGCTGGTCTTCGACGAGCGGACCGTGCGCGAGGCCTTCGAGCAGATCTCGGAAGCCCTTCCGAGCGACGGGTCGCCGATCCGTCTCATCCTCGACTTCAACGGGGTCGAGCTGATCTCCAGCACACTGCTCGGCAAGCTGGTGCTGTTGCAGCGTCGGGTCGACGGCTCGGGCGGCAAGATGCGTCTCTGCGAGATGGGCGGAAACGTCTATTCGGTCTGCAAGACGTCGAACCTCGACCGGCTCTTCGCGATCGATCGCGATGTGCGGGCCGCCCTCGAGCACGTCTGATCGGAGGGCCGTCTCCGGCTCCTCTTCAGACCTCTTTCCGGGCCCAGCCGCCCTGGAGGAATCTCCAGGCGACGAGCGCGCCTCGGACATTGAGGTCGGCGAGCATGGCGAACCACGCGCCCCGGAGGCCGAGCTCGAGGCCGCCGCGGACCGTGGGGGAGATCATCCAGACGGTCAAGGGCGTGCGGACGAGGAAATAGCCCGCCATCACGATGAACCAGGGCCACCGCGTGTCGCCCGCGCCTCGGAGCGCGCCGTTGAGGACGTTGATCGTCGCCAAGGCGGGCATCGCGAAGGCGACGATGCGCATCACGGGCACGCCGACCTCGGCGACTTCGGGGTGACCTCCGCCCAGGAAGAAGGCGAACATCGGCCCGCTGGAGGCATAGAGCAGCATGCCCATCAACGTCAGGACGACCATCCCCAAGCCCCAGGCCATGAACGCCGAGCGGCGAGCGAGGTCGGGCCTGCGGGCTCCGAGGTACTGGCCGACGAGCGTGCTCGCGGGGACGGAGAAGGCCATCACGGTCAAGAAGGCGATCGACTCGCAGCGGATCGCGACGCCGTGCGCGGCGGTCGCCGTCGAGCCGAGCGTGTTGATCAGACCGAGGAACAGGAGCTGGGCTCCGCTGTTCGTCGCGCTCTCGGCAAACGCGGGGACGCTGATTCGAAGCATGCGACGGATGCGATCGAACCGAGGTCGAAGGCCGGCGAGATCGAGCTTCAGACCCGACCGGCCTCGGAAGAGCACGGCCAGCACGACGAGTCCGCCGATCGCCTCGCCGACCGCCGTCCCGATCGCAATTCCCGCGAATCCGAGCTGGGGAAGCGGACCGAATCCGCGCACCAGGCCCCAGCTCAACGCGATGTTGATGAGGTTGACGAGCGTCATCACCCACATGCCGGTGCGGGTGTCGCCGGCTCCACGGAGGCAGGCGATCCCGGCGGCGGTGATGGTGAGCAGGGGGGCGACGGCGATCACGATTCGGAAGTACTCGACGGCGTGGGCGTGCGCGGGGCCTCGGAGGTTCATTGCCGATGCGGCCCAGGGCGCGGCGACGAGACCGACGACGAGCACGAAGAGCCCGAACGCGACGGCCATCACGATCGCCTGATGAGTGATGGCGTTCGCCTCGGAGTTCTGTCCGCCGCCGCGGAGCCGAGCGACGAGAGCCGTGGCGCCGACCGAGACGACCGTCATCAAGCTGCCCACCGTCCAGAGCAGGTAGGCCGCGACCGTCACCCCGGCGAGGTGTTCACCGCTCAGATACCTTCCGGTCAGAACCGTGTCGGAGAGCCCGACCAAGTAGAGCAGCGATTGCTCGATGAGCACGGGGACGGCGAGCCAGACGACCTGCCGACCGATCGAGGACCCCGGCACGCCGATCGTCGGCTCCGATTCGGTCGTCTCGCTCGTCGTTTCGACCGTCGCCATTCGGTTCCGTCCTTTCGATCGACTCGCGGACCTGGGGGACGGCCCCGACTCCTGATCCGGACCGAGACGATATGATAAGATCCCAACCTCGCCCGGACGAGGCCCCTCGCCGAGATCGTTCGGAGTCGACGCCCGCGTCGGCGACCGTTCAGTGACGCCGAGCATCCCCAAGAGCAACCCAGCACGAAGGATCCGCCCCGTGACCGCACGACCGATCGACGGCAAGGCGCACGCCCAGCGAATCAAGATGGAGGTCGCGGCCGAGGTCGAACGGCATCACGCCGCGACCGGCAAGCGTCCGGGGCTCGCCGTCGTCCTCGTGGGAGAGGACCCCGCGAGCCGCGTCTATGTTCGCAACAAGCAGAAGATGTGCGAAGAGGCCGGCATGCGCGGAACGCTCGTCCGGCTCCCGGCCGAGACGTCGACCGAGGCCTTGCTCGCGGAGGTCGACCGGCTGAACGGCGATCCCGAGACCCACGGCATCCTCGTCCAGCTTCCCCTGCCGCGCGGAATCGACGAGCGCGCGGTGATCGAACGAATCGACCCGCTCCGCGACGTCGACGGCTTCCATCCCGACAACGCCGGACGGCTCGCGATCGGGACGCCGCGGTTCGTGCCCTGCACGCCGCTGGGCATTCGCGAGCTGCTCGTCGCCGAGTCGATCCCCACCCGGGGCGCGCACGTCGTGGTTCTCGGCCGGTCGCAGATCGTCGGCAAGTCGGTCGCTCTGCTTCTGATGATGAAGGGCGAGGGGGGCGACGCGACGGTCACCGTCTGCCACACGGGAACCCCCGACCCGTCGATCCACACGCGCGAGGCCGATATCCTGATCGCGGCGATGGGCAAGCCCGAAGCGATCCCCGCCTCTTGGATCAAGCCGGGTGCGGTGGTGATCGACGTGGGGATCCATCGCAAGGACGACGGCTCGCTCTGCGGCGACGTCGACTACGCGGCCGCGGCCGAGGTCGCGTCGCGGATCACCCCGGTCCCCGGGGGCGTCGGCCCGATGACGGTCGCGATGCTGCTCCAGAACACGCTCACCGCCTTCGAGATCGCGCTCGGCATCCGCCCGCGCGGTTGATCCCCTCGCCTGCCTGCTGCTCCTCACCCAATCCACCCCGCGCGAGCCCCGGCCCATGATCCGTCTCGGGATGTGCAACGAACTCTATGAAGGATGGACGCTCGCCGACACGTGCGCGTCCTTGAAGTCGCTCGGCTACGACGGCGTCGAGATCGCCCCCTTTACCCTCGCCCCCAAGATCACCGACGTCTCCGCCGCCGATCGCGACCGGATCAAGCGCGAGGTCGAGGCGAGCGGCCTGGCCTGCATCGGACTGCACTGGCTCCTCGCCAAGACCGAGGGGTTCTACCTGACCCATCCCGACGTCGAGGTCCGCAAGCGGACGACCGAGTATCTGATCGAGCTGGCGCGGGCGGTGCGCGACATCGGCGGCGAGCTGATGGTCTTCGGCTCGCCCAAGCAGCGCGACCTGCTTCCGGGCGTGAGCGAGGCCGAGGCGCTCGAGTTCGCCGAAGAGGTCTTTCGCGCGCTCCTGCCCGCGCTCGACGAGTACGCGGTCGACTTCTGTCTGGAGCCGCTGGCGCCGAGCGAGACGAACTTCTTGAACACCTGCGCACAGGCGAACGCGTTGATCGCCAAGCTCGACCACCCGCGATTCCGGCTCCACATGGACGTCAAGGCGCAGAGCGGCGAGGTCGGCACGACCGTGCCCGACCTGATCCGGCTCCACGGAGCCTCGGCGCGGCACTTCCACGCCCAGGATACGAATCTCCAAGGCCCGGGCATGGGCGCGGTCGACTTCGTTCCGATCCTCGAGGCGCTCGTCGCCTCGGGCTACGACCGCTGGGTCTCGGTCGAGGTGTTCGACTACAGCCCGGGAGCGGTGGAGACGGCGTCGAGGAGCATCGACTGCCTGAAGCGGGCCTTGGGACGCTGAGAGACGCGACGACGCCGGTGTCGAGTCGAGGTTGGTCGACTCGGGCCGGCGTCGTCGAGAGTCGCGTCGAGCCGCCGCGCGGTAGCGGCGGCCGAGGATCACTTGTCGTCGGGATTGAGGAAGAGGAACGTCAGGCCCGCGACGATCGCGGCGATGAATTCGGCGGCGAGGTGCACCCAGATCTGGCCGAGCGGGAAGCCCATCTTGATCGCTCCGACCGAGACGGCGACGGCCGGATTGAAGGCACCGCCCGAGATGCTGCCGACGGCGAAGGCGCCGGTGAGGACGGTGAAGCCGATCGCGAGACCGTAGAACGAGTTGCCCTCGGTGCCCTTGGCGGTCGCGGTGTTGAGCACGACGTAGCAGAGGGCGAAGGTGAAGAGGAACTCGGCGACGAGCGGCGGAACGATGTTCTCGAAGAGCGAGGGTTCGGCCGGAGCGTTGGACAAGAGGACGTACCGCGCCAGGAACGAAGCGGCGAGTCCGCCGGCGAACTGGGCGATCCAGTAGGGAACGACGTCGAGCTTGGAGCACCGGCCGCGGATGGCGACGGCGAGCGTCACCGCCGGGTTGTAGTGGGCGCCGGAGATGTGTCCGCCCGCGAAGATCATGACCATGAGCGCGGAGCCGATGGCGAGCGGGGGGATGATCCCCTTCGACGCGTCGGAGCTGAGCGCCACGCTGCAGACGATCGTGAGGACGAGGAAAAATGTGCCGATGAACTCGACGACGTACTTCCGCATTCGACTGGACTCCGGATGGATTCGTGGTGAGGGTACTGGAGTTCGCTCAGGGGCGTCCCGGGCGGACGGCGAACGACGCTCCGGAGCCTCGGCGAGCTCCGGTCGAGTCGGTCGACGAGTTGCAGGTTTGGGAGTGAGGCTATGTACAGGAAAACCCGATTGCCTCGGAGACCGATCTCCTATATCATGCCGATTCGACAGGGGCAAGTGACCGCGACGCCGGCGGCGGAGACTTTCCCGATTCCTTGACAAACGGCGTGCGATTGCCGGATGTTGGGGCCGCGGACGGGGCCCGGTTCTCGAGCCCGGACGCAGGATTCGATCGTCGAGGCGAGGGACGCTCGACGCGTGCGGCGCGGGGGTAGGGCATGGCGAAACGGAACAAGCGAGCCGAGGTCGACGCACCGAAGCGCGACGGCACGATCTTCGAGGACGTCTCGCTCGCCGAGGTCGCCCGAACCAAGATCCTCAACTACGCGCTCAGCGTCATCACCTCGCGCGCCTTGCCCGACGTCCGCGACGGTCTCAAACCGGTGCAGCGGCGGATCCTCTACGCGATGTGGGCCGATCTGCGGGTCACCGCCGACGGGCGCTACATCAAGAGCGCGGCGGTCGTCGGCGAGGTGATGAAGAGTTATCACCCTCACGGCGACCAGTCGATCTACGACGCGCTCGTCCGCATGGCCCAGCCGTTCAGCCTGCGATATCCCTTGATCGAGGGCTACGGCAACTTCGGCTCGGTCGACGGTGACCCGCCCGCCGCCATGCGGTACACCGAGTGTCGCTTGACGCCGATCGCGCAGGAATTGCTCACCGAGCTCCGCGATCAGACCGTCGACTTCCGCGCCAATTACGCGTCGACGACCGAGGAGCCGGTGGTCCTGCCCGCGCAGGTGCCGAATCTCCTGCTCAACGGGACGTCGGGCATCGCCGTCGGCATGGCGACGAACATCCCGCCGCACAACCTCAAGGAAGTCTGCAAGGCGCTCGACCGCCTGATCGAGGGCGCTCTCGAGAACAAGGAAGTGCCGCTCGAGAAGCTGCTCCGCGACATCCCCGGGCCCGACTTCCCCACCGGCGGCGTCATCCTGAACAGCGCGGCCGAGCTCGCCCAGATCTATGCGACCGGGCAGGGCGCGGTCAAGCTCCGGGGCACCTACGAGCCCGACCCCGAACGACCGAACGTCGTCTTGGTGACCTCGATCCCCTACGGCATCGAGAAGGACGCGCTCGTCCAACGCATCGGCGAACTGATCGGCAAGGGGATGGTGCCCCAGCTCACGAACGTCAAGGACTTGAGCACCGACGACTGCCGGATCGCGCTCGAACTCCGCCCCGGGGCCAATGCCGACGCCGCGCTCGCCTATCTGTTCAAGAACACGCCGCTCCAAACGAATTTCAATGTGAACATGACGTGTCTGCTCCCCGCGGAGGGGGCCGACGTCGCGGTGCCCGACCGGCTCGACCTCAAGTCGATGCTGCTGCAGTTCCTCGACTTCCGGCTCGAGGTCGTCACGCGGCGGCTGCGTCACGAGCTCGACGGGCTGCTCCGAAGGATCCACATCCTCGAGGGCTTCGAGATCGTCTTCGATCACCTCGACGAGGCGATCGCCATCATCCGCGACAGCGACGGCAAGCCCGACGCCGCGCCCAGGCTCATGGACCGCTTCGGGCTCTCCGACCTCCAGGCCGACGCGATCCTCGAGACCAAGCTCTACCGACTCGGCAAGCTCGAGATCATCGACATCCGCGCGGAGCTCGAGGCGAAGCGCGCCCGAGCGGCGGAGATCGAGGCCCTGCTCGCCGACGAACCCGCGCGTCGGCGGATCATCCGCTCCGAGCTCAAGGCGATCGCCTCGGCCTACGGCGACCCGAGACGCACCAAGATCGAGGGGCCGGCGGCGCCCGTCGAGTTCCGCGAGGAAGACTACATCGTCGACGAGGACGCGTGGGTGATCGTCACCCGCGACGGCTGGATCAAGCGCCAGAAGTCGTTCGCCGACGTCGCCGGGATCCGCGTGCGCGAGGAGGACCGCGTCGGCTGGATCTACCGATCCAAGGCCCGGCAGACGATCACATTCTTCTCCGACCGCGGCATCGCCTACACGCTGCGTGCGAACGACATCCCGATGACGACGGGCCACGGCGAACCGGTGCAGAAGTCGTTCGCGTTCGAGGACGGCGAGCGGATCGTGGGCGTCGTCGCGCACGACCCTCGGTGTCTGCCCGACGTCGCGTCGACGCCGCCGTCGGCTCCCGCGCTCGTTCAGGGCCTGCTGGGCGGCGAACTCGCGACGCTCAGCGGCGACGGTGCGAGCGAGGGCGTTCCGCCGCCGCCCTACGTCGTCGCGCTGACCGCGGGCGGAAAGACGCTGCGGTTCCCCCTGGCGACGCTCGCCCCGGTGTCGACGAAGAAGGGGCGCGTCGTCGTTCGACTCGACTCGGCACTCGCCGACGATGCGGTGGTCGGCGTCGAGGCCAGCGACGGCGGCGAGACGGTCTGCCTCGCCACCCGCATGGCACGCGTGCTCATCTTCCCGGTCGCCGAGGCGAACATCGTCTCGGGCGCGGCGAAAGGCGTCGCGGCGATCAAGCTCGACCCGCGCGACCGCGTCATCGGCTTCGCCCTCGCGAACAAGATGCGCGATGGCCTCACGGTCGTCACCAACCGCGGCTCGACCCAGGTCGTCCGGGCCACGAAGTACCCCGTCGCTTCCCGAGGCGGCAAGGGATACGGGATCCTCCAGCGAGGAACGCTCGAGTCGATCGTCCACGACGAGGCGACGCCCGTTCCGCCCGTCGAGGAGGTCGGCGAATGACCCGCGTCGCCCGTTCCGTTCCGAGTTCCTGAAATCGACGAAGTCCGCGTCAGGCATGGTCGGCGGAGTTGCCGGCCCGATTCGATCCGAGCCCGAAGGAAGACCCGATCGCATGGCATCCGGTAGCTACAACGCCGACTCGATCACCGTGCTCGAGGGCCTCGAGGCCGTCAGGCGCCGGCCCGGCATGTACATCGGCGGCGTCGACAAGGACGGGTTCCACCACCTCCTCTGGGAGATCGTCGACAACTCGGTCGACGAGGTGATGAACGGCCACGCCTCGCGGATCCAGGTCACGCTCCACAGCGACGGCCGCACCGTCTCGATCGCCGACAACGGCCGCGGCATCCCCGTCGACATCCACCCCAAGACCGGCAAGAGCGCGCTCGAGGTGATCTTCACCGTGCTCCACGCCGGCGGCAAGTTCGACAACGACGCCTACAAGGTCTCCGGCGGTCTCCACGGCGTCGGCGCCAGCGTCGTCAACGCGCTGAGCAAGCAGCTCGACGTCCAGGTTCGTCGCGACGGCATCACCTACAGCCAGCGCTTCAAGCGCGGCAAGCCGCAAGGGGGCGTCGAACCGGGCGAACCCGCGCGCGGGACCGGGACGACCGTGACCTTCACGCCCGACCCCGAGATCTTTCGCGATCAGGCCTACGACGCCGAGGTCATCGCCGAGCGGCTCGACGTCAAGACCTACCTCAACAAGGGGCTCGTGATCTCGTTCGTCGACCAGAAGGCCGACAAATCGACCGAGTTCCGGCACGACGGCGGCGTCGCCGACTTCCTCGACGCGATCAACAAGCAGCGCGAGGATCGCCGCGTGGCCCCCACGCCGTTCCTGCTCGAGCGCGACGAGACCGAGACGGGCCTGCGCTGCCATCTCGCGCTGAGCTGGACCGAGTCGACCGACGAAGCGATCCGTTCGTTCGTGAACACGATTCCGACGCGCGACGGCGGGACCCACGAGCAAGGCCTGCGAGCCGCGGTCCGCGCGGCGGTCAAGCGGTACATGGAAGAGCATGACCACATCAAGAAAGGCATGGATATCACGGGCGAGGACATCCTCGAAGGCGTGACGGCCGTGCTCTCGGTCTGCATCCACGAACCGCAGTTCCAGGGGCAGACGAAGGACCGGCTCAACAACCCCGAGGTGCGGGCGCTGGTCGAGTCGTTGGTGCGTCCTCGGCTCGAGGATTTCCTGGTCAAGAACAAGAGCGTGGCCGACGCCGTGGCGGCTCGCGTGATCCAGGCGGCGCGGGCGCGCGAGGCGAGCCGCGCCGCGGCGTCGCAGGTCCGTCGCAAGACGGCGATCTCCAACCGGTTGACGCTTCCCGGCAAGCTGCACGACTGCGACAGCACCAATCCCGAGGAATCCGAGCTCTTCATCGTCGAGGGCGACAGCGCCGGCGGGTCGGCCAAACAGGGCCGCGACCGAGACATCCAGGCGATCCTCCCGCTCCGCGGCAAGGTGCTCAACGCCGAGCAGGCGGGCAAGTCGAAGGTCCTCGAGAACAAGGAACTCTCCGACGTCGTCTCCGCACTCGGCTGCGGCATGGACGACCAGTTCGACATCGCGCGGCTGCGATATCACAAGGTCGTGCTCCTGACCGACGCCGACAGCGACGGGCACCACATCGCCACGCTGCTCCTGACATTCTTCTATCGGCACTTGTTCAAATTGCTCGAGGGCGGCTACGTCTACCTCGCCTGCCCGCCGCTCTACAAGGTCACTCACGGCCAGGAGACCTACTGGGCGGGCGACGACGCCGCGCGCGACCGGATCCTCGCCAAGCTCCCCAAGAACGCGAAACCGAACATCACCCGCTTCAAGGGGCTCGGCGAGATGCCCGCCAAGCTGCTCTTCGAGACGACGCTCGACCCCACGCGGCGGCGGCTGATGCGCGTGACGATCCCCGGCGACGACCGGCCCTACATCGAGTCGACCGTCACCGACCTCATGGGCAAGGAGCCCGAGGCACGCTTCAAGTTCATCATGTCCGAAGCGTACACGGCCAAGGATATCGACATCTGAACGGTCGAATCCTCGCGGCGGCTCAGAAGTCGAACGGGTCGTCGCCCGAGGATCGCTCCTGCGCCATGCGATCGGCGATCACTCGCCCGATTCGGAACATGAGGGCGGTCGCCGCGGCGGTCAATCTGAGGAGGCAGATCGTCCAGATCAAGCGACCCGCCTGCATCAGGAGGAAGCTCTCGACGGTCAGGCGACGAGGCGCGGGAGCGCCGGGGCCGACCCAGCGGGTCCCCACGAGATAGAAGAGCATCCAGACGCTCATTCCCACGGCCGTGATCTTGCGGATCGAGTCGGCCGCTCGGGGGCCTTCGGGGAATTCATACGGCTCGCCGATCTCGGCGACCATGCCCGCGAGCAAGGTGAACTCCGACCAGCCCACCGCCGTGCCGATCCCGTATCGCAGCCAATCCATCGGGACGAGCCACGCCAAGAGCGGGAGATCCTCGGGCGTGAGACCGAGTTCGGGCGCGGAATCGACGAGCCAGAGGGCCAGGTCGATGACGGTGCAGATCAGGAACAGCCCCGCGCGGCGGAGTCGACTCCCCTCGCGCGAGAGGGTGAGCAGGCCCACGGCGGCGAGGAACTTGCTCCATCCCGAGACGGTGCGGAGCCAGAAGTCGAGGGGTTCCCACCCGACCGCGTCGCCGAGGTTGGGGATTCGCCCCGAGTAATAGAGCGAGAGCCACCCGAGTCGATAGCCGGCGGCGACGATGAGCGCGAAGGCGAGCATCGAGACCGCGGACCACGTCTTGCGATCCTGGCGGAGGTCGAGCGGCTGGGGGTCGATCTCGAAGACGTTGCGGCTCAACGGGGTCGCCTCGGTGGTATCGCCTCGGGGCGGGAGAACGGAATCGAACCACTCAATGGTAGTCGCGGAGCCTCGGCTTCGCCAACCTCGGCGGGGCGTCGGGCTCAATCCACGGCTCTCGGACGGATCCGGAGCGCGACCTCGCCCCAGCCGTCGACCCCGAGCGCCTCGGCGCCGCAGTCGAGGAGCAAGGCGTTGCGCGGGAGCAGGATTCCGTCGAGCGGGAAGCGGTGCGAATCGCCTGCGGATGGATCGAGCGCGAGTTCGATGCCGTTCAATCGAACGGCGAGCAGCCCGGGCGCGCGATCGAGCTCGAGAACCAGGTCCTCGCGCGCGGGGTCGACGGGCGGACGCCCGAAATGGCGGACGAGCCGGAGGGGGAAGCCGGTCGATTCCGGCCAGGTGATGGGAAGATCGACTCGGCGCGCCGTCGCGGATTCTGCTCCGGCCTCGAGGCCTCGGGATTCCCAGGCGCCTCGGAGTCGGATGCGGTGGTCGGCCATGGGTCGGTCCTGGGTGACTTCCGTCACGGGCGAGGCAGCGTGATTGGTATGGCCGGCTTGGAGAATCCCGATTATAGTTTCGTTCCGCGTTCGTCGCTTCATCGCCGTTTCTCGAGAGCGGGTCGATCCCAGTCCGACGACCTCCGCATCCCCTCGAGCGCGGGCCTGGATTCCGACCGCGATCGCCCCGCTCGTCGGCGGGTCGGGTCGCGCCGAACTCCGCTCCAGGCTCTTCGAGCGCTCACCGACCCGGACCGTCGCGGATTCGATATGAGCAACGCCCCCACGCAGACCGAGGCACGGACGCAGATCTTGACCGGTGTTCAGATCCTCGGCACGGGGCGATACGTTCCCGAGACGGTGGTGACGAACGAAGATCTGCAAGTCTCGCACGGGTTCGATCCCGAATGGATCGTGAATCGGACCGGGATCCACGAGCGGCGATTCGCCGCACCGCACCAGGCGACGAGCGACCTCTGCGCCATTGCGGCGACGCGCTGTCTCGAGGCGGCGGGATGTCGACCGGCCGACGTCGACCTGCTCGTGGTCGGCACCTTCACGCCCGACATGTGCTTCCCTTCGACGGCATGCCTCGTGCAGGATCGTCTCGGACTGAACTGTCCGGCGTTCGACCTCCAGGCCGCGTGCGCGGGCTTCATCTATGCCTTGGCGACCGCCGCTCAGTTCGTGGCCGCGGGGACGAGCCTCCGAGCCTTGGTGATCGGCGGCGACTGCAACAGCCGTGTGATCAATCCGACGGATCAGAAGAGCTTTCCCCTCTTCGGCGATGGAGCGGGCGCCGTCCTGCTCGGCAAGGGCAGTCCCGAGCAGGGGATGGTCGCCTATCAGCTCGGCTCGGACGGCTCGGGAGGCGACCTCCTGAATCGGCCGGCGTGCGGATCGCGGATCCCGCCGAGCCACGAGGCGCTCGACCGCGGACTCCACTACCTGACGATGGACGGTCGCGCGGTCTTCAAGTGGGCCGTGCGCACCTTGGCCGACTCGACGACCGCCGTGTTCGAGCGCTCGGGCCTGGGCGTGAACGACGTCCGCTGGTTCATCCCGCATCAAGCCAACGTGCGGATCATCCACTCGGCGAGCGACGTCCTCGGTTTTCCGCGCGAGGCGGTCTACAAGAACCTCGAGCGCTTCGGCAACACCTCGGGCGGTTCGATCCCGATCGCCGTCGACGAGCTGATGGAGCAGGGAAAGATCCGACGAGGCGACCTGATCCTCACCTCGGGCTTCGGCGCCGGTCTGAACTGGGGCACCGCGCTCTGGCGTTGGTGAGGATCGATCCGATTCGAAACGCGGTCGCCCCGATCCGAGGGAGGAGAGCCTCCCGCGAACCGGGGCGATGCCGTGCGTGGCTCGGAGACGATCAGCGGACGAGCAGGCCGCCGACGCGCTTGCCGATCTCCGGAGGCGCGAGCGACGGGGTCTTGCTGCGGGCGTAGAAGCCCGCTCCTCGGTTGCCGAGGATCGTTTGGCCGCCGTTGTTGTAGAGCGAGCCGATGAAGTGACCGCGGAGCTTGCCGCGACCCGCGACCGAGCCGGAGGTGCCGTAGCCGTTCGCGCCCGGACGGTAGCTCGCGGAGACGACGGAGTCGACGAGATCGCCGCGGAGCTTGATCGGGCTGATCTTGCTGCGGGCGCGAGCCCCTTGGAGCCCGGCGACGACCGACGGGTAATCGGTGCCGGCCTTGATCTCGGAATTGGTGAGGTTTCCGACGATCGTGGTCTTGCCCTGCGAGCCCGACGTGACGATCGCCGCCGAGCTGAACGCCGAGCCGGGACGGTCGACGTAGTTGGTGACGCCCGGAATCGTCTGGATCTGATTCGGGTTCTGCGGCGTCTGGAGGATCGTGTTTGCCGGAGCGGCGACGACGTGTCCGACCTCGCTGCCGGTGACGAGTCCGCCGACGAGGCCGTTGGCGGGATAGCCGAACTCATTGAGCGGCGTGCCGTAAGTGGTCGCGGCGGTGCTGACGCCGACCGGGCTGCCGAGGCCCCGCGCGAAGCGGAGACCGCCGACGCGGCCCTTGACGTCGAGCCCGAGCGCATCGGCGTTGCCGCCGAAGTCGGCCGAGCCGAGATGTTCCATGCTGCTGAGCCCGTTCTGGAACGGCGTCGCCGAGCGCGAGGCGGTCGTGTTGATCGCCGAACCGCGGAAGGTGAGCCGATCGATCGATCGGGTCTGGATCGTCGTGCGTCCGGTGGTGCCCACGATCGGGAAGAGGAACGCGAGCGCGGGATCGACGACGGCCTGGGTCGCCGAGACGAACTGGATGCTGTGCGACGCGCCGTTGATGATGATGTTGACCGTCGGGAGGACCTGCGGGCCGGTCGGAACGACCGTCGAGGTGCTGTCGAAGACGGTGTTGCGGATCTGGTCGATCCGGAGCGACGGCTTGAACCGCAGCGGCGTGTTGGGGTCGCCGATGACGACGTTGATCGGCTGGGAGTTCGTCGCGAGGTCGATCGGAGCGTCGATGCCCTGGAACGACAGCGAGCGAACGCCGCCGAGGAGTTCGATCGAGGTGTTGCTGTTCGGGCTGCCGCCGTTGGGCGGGGTCACCGTCTGGGTGAGGATGAAGCCCTTGAGATCGATCGACTTCACGCCTTGTTGCGCGAACAGGCGGTTGAAGACGACGGTGCCCGAGGTGAGGATCTGGTTCGAGGTTCGGACCGAGCCGACGACGCGGGTGCGATTGACGTCGGTGTTGATGAGCTGGATCGAGTCGATGTCGTCGTCGAGCACGCCGTCGTTGGGCGTGGCGTCGGTGACGATCACCGATCCGGGTCCGTGGACGCAGATCTCCCAGACGTTTCCGTTGCGGTCGCGTCCGGTGACGATCTTGCCCTGATTGTCGAGCGTCGCGAGCAGCGCGGGATCCGACCCGATCGGGTGCTGGATCCGGTTGGCTCCGAGTCCTCCGGCCGAGGCGTAGCTCATGCCGAGGTCGCTGGGCCGATAGAGCGCCGACTTCAGGAAGTTGTTCAGGCCGTAGTTGGTGAGCAACTGACGGCTCTCCAACGCTTCGACCGACGACACCCGCCGGCGACGGGCCGGATCGGGTCGGTCAGACCGCCTCATGAAACCCATGATGACTCCCTTCGAGGGCAACCCCGTGACGATCGCGCCGCGCCGCGTCGGTGAACGCGGTCGATCGACCGTCGGGCGAGAGCCGCCGTCCGTGACCCGGTAAGCCGACCGGCTCGAGCGAGGCGGAATCGCCCCCCCGGCTGCCCATTCGGCGAAAGCACACTGATCTCCCCTCGCTCATGGCAGGCCGAAGCGCGAGGAGATTTCATCCGTGTGTGTTTTCGACCCGAGAATCAGCGGGCCTGAAGCGGGATCGGAGGTTTAGGGAGGGCGGGCTGACGAGGAAGCCGAGGAAACGGAGGACGCCGCTCGATGGGATTGCGCCTGCGGCGACGGTCGCCCCGCGCGGAGTGGTCGGTCGGGTCAGGCCGGAGAGGGCGCGAGCAGCCCGAGCGCCTCGGGTTCGTCGGCGGCGAAGGTGAAGAGCTTGTCGATGCGCATCTGGTGAAGGACGTCGCGAACGTAGGGTTGGGCGTGGAAGAGCACCAACCGGCCTTTCGCGGCGAGCATGCGCTTCTGGAGCCCGACGAGCATCGTCACGCCCGAGCTCGAGATGAAGTCGACCGGCCCGAGGTCGAGGGCGACTCGCCCGCCGGGGAACTCCTGGGCCGCGCGATAGACTTCCTGGCGGTACTCGTCGGAGAGGCTGTCGTTCACCCGTGCGACGTCATCGACCACGATGACCAGGACCCCGTTCTTCTCTTGTCGCGTCAGCGGCCGCATGGATCGACTTCCTCAGGCGGGGATGGTGGCGAATCGTCCTGTCTCACGGGGGAGCAACCGGCGGCGGCCGATCACGGGCTCGGGTTGCGTGATACACTCGAGTGTGTCGGCACGCGACCGTTGCGAGCGGAGACATCCCGTCGCGCTCTCTCTATTATCCGCGCTCGCGTGCCGTTGTCGATGCACAATTCGCATCCGTGGACTCGAGAACTCCGCGAAGGATTGCGACGATGCAGACTTGGACCCGGACGGCGTTGCTCACGATCTGCCTCGCGGCACCGGCATTCTCCGGCTGTTCGTGCACGTACAACCGTCAATCGATCTATCCGAACGGTCGCGGTCGATCGTTGGGCGTCGAGGCGCGGGAGGGCGTTCGGGTGAGTGCGCCCGGCGTCGAGGTCGAGGTCCAACCGCCCACGGCGTCCGATCCGTCCGACTCGACGCCGGCGGTCGATGTGCCGATGCTCGAGCCCCGCGTCTACCGCTCGAGCGCCGATGGGTTCACGACTCGTCGTCGAACGGAAGAGTGACCGCGCGTCCCGTCCGCGAGGATTCGTAGATCGCGCGGATGATCTCCACCGACTTCCGTCCCTCCGCGCCGTCGATCATCGGCTTCGAGCCGGTATCGATCGCGTGGAGGAAGTCGGCCAACTGGTCGCGATGTCCCGCGTGGTCGATTCCGCGCGGGTCGCTCGCTCCGGCGGCGTTGCCGGTCGCGCGGGCGATCTCGGCCTGGATCTCGGCGTCGATCGCCCCGGCCTCGCGGAAGGTCCAGAGGGTGACGTCGTCCTGCTCGACCCGCGCCGAGCCGTTCTCGCCGTGGATCTCGGTCCGCTTGAGCAGGCCGGGGAAGGCCGAGGTCGCCGCTTCGATCACGCCGAGGGCACCGTTGCGGAACCGGAGCACCGCCACGGCGGTATCCTCGACCTCGATCCGTTCATGGACGAGGGTCGCAGTCATCGCCTGGACCGCGGCGACGTCGCCCATGAACCAAGCGAGGAGGTCGACGTTGTGGATCGCCTGATTCATCAAGGCGCCGCCGCCGTCGAGGTCCCAGGTCCCTCGCCAACCGCCCGAGTCGTAGTACTGCTGCGTCCGCCACCACTTCACATAGGTATCGCCCAGGGTGAGCCGACCGAAGCGGCCCTGGTCGATCGCCTCCTTGAGGCGGCGATTCGCCTTCGAGAAGCGCGACGGAAAGATCGTGCAGAGGCGAACGCCGGCGTCGTCGCATGCGCGGATGATGGCGTCGCAGCGTTCGAGGGTGATCTCGAGCGGCTTCTCGACCACGACGTGCTTACCTGCTCGCGCCGCGGCGACCGCCGGCTCGAGGTGGGCCCCCGAAGGCGTGCAGATGCAGACGACGTCGACGCCTGGATGCGCCAGCATCCGTTCGAGATCGTCATGGATCACGCACTCGCCCTTGGGCGCGGCGAGGTCGGCGACCTTCTTGCCGTTCGCCGGGTTCCGGCTGAACGCCGCGACGACGCGAGCCCCGGGGATCTCGTTGATCGCCTTGGTGTGATACTCGGCGATCATGCCGCAGCCGACGATTCCGAAGCCGTGTTCCGCCATGATTCCGCCTTCCGATACGGGGATAGGCCGCGGTCGTTGACGAGCCGCTCAGACCTCGAGGCTCAAACGATGCGGAGCCGGGCGATCTTGCGCTTGCCGTAGCGCACGACGACTTGGTCGGGATCCAACTCGAGCGAGTCGCTCGTCTGGACGACGCGGACGCGACGCGTCGCCGGATCGAGTTCGAGCCGCGTCTTGGGGTCGCGAACGACCGATCGCTCGGGGCCGACATTCACGCCGCCTTGTTCGAGCATGCGTCGGACGTTCGACGTGCTGGTGTCGAACCCGAGCACGCCGACGAAGAGCTGGGCGAGCAGCTTCGGTTCGCCGGAGGGATCGAGCGCGACCTCGAACTCGGGGATCTCGTCGGGATCGTCGCCCGCCGCGCGACGGCGGAACTCGGCCGCCGCGTGATCGGCCGCCTCGACCCCGGAGTATTGGGCGACGATCGCCTTGCCGAGACGCTCCTTGACGTCGCGCGGGTTCGATCCCGAGGCGAGCAGGCCGTCGACCTCTGAGAGCGGCAGATCGGTCAGGAGCGTGAAGTATTGCCGCATCGGCTCGTCGGGGATGCTCATCACCTTGGCGAACTGCGTGACCGGATCCTCGGCGACGCCGATGTAGTTCCCCAGGCTCTTGCCCATCCTTCGCGTGCCGTCGGTGCCGACGAGGATCGGCATCGTCATCGCGACTTGAGGCTCCTGGTCGCGGCCCTCCTGGAGGTCGCGGGCGACGAGCAGGCTGAAGAGTTGTTCGGTGCCGCCCAGTTCGACGTCGGCGCGGATCTCGACCGAGTCCCAACCCTGCATGAGCGGGTAGAGACACTCGTGGAGATACACGGGCTTCTCTTCCTTGATGCGTTTGGCGAAGTCCTCGCGGGCCGAGATCCGGCCGAGCGTCATCTTGCGGGTGAGGTCGAGGACGTCGAGAAAGGTCCACTTCGAGAACCAATCGCCGTTGGCGTGGACCTCGGCCTTGTCGAGGTCGATGATCCGGCCGACTTGGCGGAGGTAATCCTTGGCGTTCTCTTCGACCTGCTCGCGCGTGAGGGCCTTGCGGGTCTCGTCGCGACCCGAGGGATCGCCCACGAGCGCCGTGTAGTTGCCGATGATGATGACGGCCTGATGTCCGAGATCCTGGAACTGGCGGAGCTTGCGGAGCGGAACGGTGTGTCCGAGGTGGACGTCGATGCCCGTGGGGTCGATGCCGTACTTGACGCGGAGCGGCTTGCCCGTGTCGATCGAACGCTTCAGCTTGCGGACGAACTCCTCGCGAGGCGCGACTTGCTCCACGCCGCGTTCGAGGATCGCCATCTGCTCTTCGAACCCGATCACTCCGCCGTCCTCCCCGACTTCGATCCGTCGAGACCCTTCGCCCCCGCGCCCGCGCGGCGGGGAGCGAGGTCGCGATTGTAGGGGAACGACGCCGGCGCGGGCAAGGTCCGCGAGCGGGCCGAGTCGCGGAGTCGTCACGTGCTCGGCCCGCCTGTTATCATCGAGGCTCAGTCGCCGGGCACGTCGACCGGCCGCCGTCGCCCGCTCCTCCCCCTCCGCCGAGTGCCGCATGAATCCCAACCGCATCGATCCCGCCGTCGTCGCCTTCAGTTCGTTCGTTCTCGCCATGATGCTCTGGATCGTCGTCGCGCAGATCTCGATGCTCGTCGATCGAATTCGGGGGCGACCGATCGGCGGGGAGTCGCTGCTCCGCCGGGTGCCCTGGAACGCGAAGACCACGCTCGGATTCGTCCTGCTCTGGGTGTTCTTCCAGATCGTCGGAGCGATCGTCGCGGGTCCGGAACAGAGCGCGCGAGCGATGATGACTCAGATCGCCGTGACGAACGCGTTCCTGATCGTCGCCGGACCGATTCTCCTGGCTCGCGGGAGCCGACTCTCGCATTCGGAGCTCGCCCTCTTGGGTCCGGCGCCGGGAGCGAGCTTCCTTCGTGGGGTCGCGACTTGGCCGAAGGTCGCACCATACATCTTCGGGCTCTACGCGCTGGCGATCCGCGTCTGGCCCGCGGCGAAGCATCCGGTCGAGGAGATGATGCGCGCGCGTCAGGACGCCGGGACCTCGACGCTGGCATTCCTGGGCGCGGTGATCCTCGCTCCCGCGGCGGAAGAGCTGCTGTTCCGCGGAGTGCTGCTGGGCGCGCTCGCGTCGATCCGACTGCCGAACTCGAACCCGACCCCGACGACGACGGAGCCCGCGGAGTCGGAGATCCAATACGTGGAATCGACGGAAGCGCCGCCCGAGACGGAGCCGATGGGGAAGACCACGGACCGTGGAGGATCCTCGGTGAGGTTCTGGTGCGCAAACATCACCATCTCCGTCATCTTTGCGATGATGCACGGCCCGATCTGGCCGTCTCCGATTCCGCTGTTCCTGCTCTCGTTGGCGCTCGGCGTGCTCTATCGAAGGACGGGCGGAATCGCCGCGCCGATTGGACTGCACATGGTGTTCAACGGGGTGAGCACCCTGATGCTCCAGCTCTCGCTCGCGGCGGGGCAGGCTGCCGCGCCTTGAGTAGGAGGCGCCTCTCGAGTCGATTCGATGTGGGTTCGCACGAGTTCTCGAGAAATCCGAGCATACAGTGAGGATTTCCTGTTGCCGTGAACCGATTCGACTGATAAGTTTCAAAGAATCCCGCCGCTCACTCTCCACGACGGCGTTGGATCGACCTCGACCGAGGCGGTTCGGTTCAATCGTGCGCGAACTTTCTCGCCCGGTCGTCCGAAAAACGAAGAGACCGCGTATCGACTCTCGACCCGCCTGCGGGCGAGTGGGATCGCCGTCTCGACCGCTTCTCGGGAATGGAAGCGACCTGAAGCAACTGGGGATCGACCTGGGCGAACTCTCGGAGAGTCGTCGCCTCGGATCGACCCCGATTCGGGTCACGGAAGATCACCGGATTCCTCGAGAGGCCTCGCCTCTGGAGGACGACTGAGAATCGACTCTCCTGTGGTCGACACACCCTCGACGGGTGTGTCGAGATGTCGGAAACCCTCGGAGCTTGGAAGAACCATGTCCTCGTCGAAGAAGTCGCCGCTGCACAACTCGGGTTTCGAGCTGAACTCCGCGTCGGGTCGTACCGCGCGGACCGCGAAGTCGGTGCGTTCGGGCCGTCGCTCGACGCTGCTGGGGATCTTGAACTCGGCCTACGCGAACAGCTCTCGGGGCGGCCGCTCGAACGGCGGCGAGTCGCGGAGCGGGTCGGATCGCTCCTGATCGGCTGATCGTCGGATGACCGGAGGGGCCCCGAGCCGCTCCCACGAAGCATCGCCCACGTCCGCGCCCTTCGGCGCTCCGACGTGGGCGTCTTGCTTTGGCGGATTCGGCGACCCGACTGCGAACTGCCCGCCGAGGAATCGGCTTGATCGCGACCGCCGGGTCGCGGATGATGACGATATGCGGCCCTAGCTCAACGGCAGAGCAGGGGACTCATCGTCCGTCGGTTCGCCGACGGTGCACGGTGCCGCCGAGGGGAGACCTTCGCGCGCGAACCGGGTGAATTGCGGGGAACCTGCACACGTTCGGATTCGGGGAATCGGCGTGATGGCAATCCGCAGCCGAGCCTGGCGGGGCTTTGGTCGCCAGGAAGGTTCAGAGACTAGCGGGGTGAGTCCCAACGATAATCCCCGCCTCGAGCGCCCGGCCTCCGGACGATGTCGGCTCGCCCGACCTCGAGGAGGATGAGATAGTCCAAGCCTCGTGGAAACGCGAGGGCTCTTGAATCCCTTGGTTGCAGGTTCGAATCCTGCGGGCCGCACTCAGCCGCACCGACGGAAATCCCCACCCGAGGCGAGACGGACCGTTGTCGATGCCGAAGCCGATCCCGAGCGACACGATCCCCCTGGCCGATACCAGTTCCTCTCCGACTCGACGACGAGGCGGATCGGAACGTCCCGATGAAGGCCGGCCCGGCTGGAACTGGGGCCCGCTCTTCCAGTTCCTGGCGCTCGATCTCTGTCTGCTCCATGCAGCGGCGATCTACGTGAGCCTGGGAGGATGGGAAGGAATCACCAACGGTCGGTCGATCTGGCGCGACGACCACCCGCTCTACTATCACTCAGCGCTCGCGACGGTCCCGATGCTCGAGCGGACCGGCTTCACCGCCGGGTACGATCCGAGCTTCATGTCCGGATATGCGAAGAGCATCGTCTTCCCGTCGTCGTCGACGCTACCCGAGGTCGTCTTCTTCCTGGCGGGGAAGGATCGCGACCCGAGCACGGTCTACAAGCTCTATGTGCTGGTCGCGACCGCGATCGCGCCTCTCCTGGTCTGGTGGGCCGCTCTGGTCTGGCGGCTCTCGGCCCGGGGCGCGTTTCTTGCGGTGCTCTGCTGGCTGCTCCACGCCTGGGGCGACTTTCCGATGGCGTACGTCGGCTTCGGAATGATCCCCTACTTCGTCTCGGTGCCGCTCGGCCTCCTCGCGACGGGGTGGACGGCTCGCTACCTCGAGCGCGGCGGGGCCTTGACATGGATCTTGGCGGCGACGACCGGTTCGCTCGCGCTGCTGACCCACCTCACCGCGGCGATGCTGGTGATCCCGGCGGCGGCGGCGGCCTACTTGGCTTCGCTGATCGGACCGGCCGACGCGACGGCGACGCGACCGGGTTGGTCGCGTCAGATCGGCTTCTGGCTGCTGCCCGCCGCGGTCTTGGCGGCGAACCTCTTCTGGTGGTGGCCGGGGATCGTGCTCGCGGCCACGAAGGGGACGAGCGACTTCGCCTTTGCACACAGCGAGGGAGTCGGTCGGCGGTTCGTGAACATGCTCTTCTACGAGTCGCCGACGCAGACGATCCTGATCGGCCTGGCGCTTCCGGGGGCATGGGTCGCCGCGCGGCGGTCGCGGACGATGTTCATCGCCCTGGCGGGCTACGCCGCGGCGGGTTTCTTCTGGGGCTACCTGGCGAGCGAGTTCCGTTCGCTCGACTTCCTCCAACCGGGCCGGCACACCTACGCCTTCTACTCGGCGACGGCGATCCTGGGCGGCCTGGCGATCGACGCACTCCTGACTCGGCTGCGCGAGTCGGGTCCCGGCCGGCTCGACCTCCTGATCTCGGCGGGGCTGGTCTTGATGTCGGTCCGGTTCTTCGTGCCCTTGCTCGACGTTCAAGGCACGACGAAGGTGCTCGGCCGAAGCTTCTTGAAGCTCGACGCGGCGCGCGAGGGCCGCGAGCCGTTCCTGACGAGCCGTCCGATGCCTCAACTCGCCTGGTTGCTCGAACAGGTCGGCTCGGGGATGCAGCGCGGCGAGCGATTGCTCTATGAGGAGGGCGGTTTCGCGTTCACCGAAGCGGGAAGACCGATCGAGTCGCCGTTCGGGTCGGGGCGATTCTCGGGGCTCTTGCCGACGCGGTTCGGCATCGAGTTGATCGGGGGACCTTACCTGCACGCTTCGCTCACGACGAACTTCACGCAGTTCGGCGAGGGGATGCTCTTCGGCAAGAAGGAATGGACACGCGCCGATTTCGTGAAATATGCGCGCTTGTATCGGCCCGATGCGATCTTCTGTTGGTCGCCCCGCGCGCGTCAGTTCTGTCTGGGGAATCCGGACTTGATCGAGGTGACCGCGGAGAGCGGTCCGTTGATCTTCGGTCGCGTGAAGGGGTTCTCCGGCGCGGCGATCTCGGGCAAGGCGAAGGTGGTGTCCGAGCCGGGTCGCCTGACTCTGACCGATCTCGAGCCCGGGGTTGACGGTTTGGTCGTGCTGCGTTATCACTCCGTTCCGTATCTGCGTGTCGATCCTCCGCGCCCGTTGGAGGAGGTTCGGCTCGAGGATGATCCGGTGCCTTTCGTGGGTCTTCGGCTCGAAGGCCGCGAGCCGGGTCCCTTGACGATCGAGACGGCGTTGCCGAGTCCGCTCAGGAAGAGCGGTTCGGAGTAGCCGTCGGGACGCCGATGCGACAATCCGCGTGGCCCCATCTCCAGGGAGGGAGTGAGCCGTGCCTCTGGAATCTCTCGGGACGAGCGTCGGCGGTCCTTCGTCGGGCGTCGACATCGACCGCCACTTCCGTCGCGCAGTCTGGATCGCCGCTCTCTGCACCGCGGTGGGCGCCTCGATCGTGTATGCCGCCAAGGCGGCCGACGATCGCAGCGCGTTCATTCGCTGGCGGCACCAGGTGCTCGAATTCATGGACGGAAGCAACATCTTCGATAAATACTACTACCCGAATCCTCCGATCATGCCCTTGAGCCTCTATCCGTTCATGCTCCTGCCCGCCGTGGCCGGGGCGACGGCTTGGTTCTGGCTCAAGGTGATTCTCACCGGGCTCTCGTTCTGGCTCCTGATGCGCATGGTCTATCCGCCGGGGATCTCGCCCGGCGAGCAGGCGCGATCCTGGGGCGGGAACTTCGTCCACCTGGTTCGCAATTTCGGACGAGATCCCGTACCGCCGGCGATTCCCGGTCGACAGATCCCGTCGTGGGTCCAATTCACGATCGTGCTCGCGAGTCTGCGACCGATCATGAGCGACCTACACCACGGCAACAACAATCTCGTGATCCTGTTCCTCGTGGTCGCCTCGCTGGCGGCATGGCGATCGGGGCGCGACGTGCTCGCCGGACTCGTGCTCGCGCTGGCGATCACCTACAAGGTGACCCCGGGGCTCTTCCTCGCCTACTACCTCTACAAGGGTTCGTGGCGCACCGTCATGGCGACGGGAGCGGGCCTGGCGATGTTCCTGTTCGTGGTGCCGAGCCTCTTCATCGGGTTCGAGTTCAACTGGATCTGCCTGTCGTCGTGGTTCCAGCGGATCCTGAGCCCGTACGTCAGCGGCGACGTCGTCGGCGTTCAGGAGATCAACCAGTCGATGGTCGGCACGATCACTCGACTGCTGACCGAAGACAACGAGACCGGCCGCTACACGACCATGTTCAAGGACTTGAACATCGCGTCGTGGGATCGCGGGTTCGTGGTCTACCTGGTGAAGGGCCTGTCGGTCGGCTTCGTGGCCGTGTTGGCGTGGCTCTGCCGGACCAAGACGGAGCGTCGCGACGACCCGCGACTGCTCGGCGAGTTCGCCCTGGTGGTCCTGACGATGCTCTTCGTGTCGGAGCGAAGCTGGAAGCATCACTACGTGACGTTGATGATCCCGTTCGTCTATCTCGGGTTCCGAGCATTCAGCTTCGAGATCGAGCGTTGGGAACGCGCGGTCTTGTGGTCGGCGCTGCTCGGCTCGCTGGCGCTGATCGGCTCGACCTCGAGCGAGATCGGCGGGCTCTTCGCCGAAGGGACGGGGCACAAGGTCGCCCAGTTCTACGGAATGTTCTTCTGGGCGGGGCTCGTGCTCTTCATCGCGACGGCCTGGCGGGTGCGTCGCGAGCGCTTTGGTTCCCCGTTCACGTTCTCGGCCGAGCCGAGGGAAGTTCGCTTCATTCCCGCGCCTCATGCGTTGCGCCGGGACGCGAGCGTCGTTTCGTCCTGATCGACTCGACGACCGAATCCGAGGTCGCCGACCTCGGGCGGTCGCTCACTCGACTTCGTCCGTTCCTCCGCGGTCCGCGGCCACCCTTCGAGATTCACCCGGCCCCAGTCGCGACCGTCGGTCGAACATCTTCCATCACTGCTCGAACCGAAAGACCGATCGCCCCGCGGGGACGACGGCGGCTCGAAACTCATCCCCCAAGGCCGGGAGGGCTCCCCGATGGCATCGAACACGAATCGTCGCAAACCGACCCGCACTCCTCAGCCCGAAGCGCTCGAGACGCGCGCTCTGCTGACGGCGGGCGCGGGCAACAACTTCGCCATCCTGCAGGCGAAGATCGAGAAGGCCGATGTGGCGACCACGGTGCCGTTCACCGTGGCGCCCAGCCACTTCACGCGTCCCAACGGCAAGATCACCATCGGCGTCGACGTCGCGCAGCAGACGAATTCGACCGTCAAGCCGTTCGTCTTCCGCGTGACCGATGAGGCGGGCAAGGTGGTCCCGATCCAACGGGCGAACTACCACCCGAACATCGAACGCGTGCAGATCATCAACGGCACGGTGACCACCGCCGCGACGCTGACGCTCCGCGTTCCCCGCAACCAGCTCGAGGCGACGCGGAACTACAAGGTCGAGATCGCCGGGCAGGATTCGACGACCGGCGGCTTCCTCGTCGGCTTCTATCTCCCCGGCGACGCCAACGGCACGGGCGTGGTCGACGACGCCGCGATCAAGGCGGTGCGGTCGGCCATGGGCGCCAAGGCGGGCGGCAACCGCTACAACTTCGCGGCCGACGCCAACCGCGACGGCATCATCAACGCCTTCGACCTCAACGCCGCGCGGCGAAACCGAGGCGCGAAGACGACCGTCGCCCCCGTGATCTCCGCGAACCTCGAGCCCGCGACCGATACCGGCCTGCAAGACCGGATCACGACCGCCAGCAGCGTCAAGTTCTCGGGCAGCACCACCCCGGGCGCAACGATCACCTACCTCAACCTGAACGCCGCCGTCGGCCCGATCACCACGACCGCCGACTCGAGCGGAAACTACACGCTCGACGCCGCGCTCACGCCCGGCTCGAACACGTTCCAAGTGACCACCAACGACGTCTTCGGACAGCAGATCACCGGCACCATCGCCCCGGTCACGCTCTCCGAGTCCGCCCCCGCCGCCTGATTCGATCGACCCGAATCGACCCCGGCCTCGGCATCACGACGACCTCGACGCGTCCCGCGCGTCGAGGTCGTCGGCGTTCGAAGTCGAGGCGACTCGGCCGAGGCGTTCGAAGGCGCGTGCAGCAGCTGCTCGAACGACCGGTTCGGGGTCGTCGAGGAGTCGTTCCACCGCCGGCAAGGCCTCGACGACGTGCCTGGCGGTCAGGCCGGCAAGAGCGTTTCGGATCAGGCCGCGTCGCTTGGTTCGTTCCAGGGCCGTTCCGACCAGCCCCCGCGCAAACGTCTTCGGATCGGACTCGATCCATGCGATCAGGTCGGGAGCGACTCGCTCGGGGTCCGGAGTCATCGACGGGTCGCGCGCGGGAGGAGCTTTTCGATTCCAGGGGCAGACATCCTGGCAGACGTCGCAGCCGAACACCCAGTCGTCGAGCCGATCGGCGACCGCGTCGGGCAGGTCGCCCTTGTGCTCGATCGTCCAGTAGCTGATGCAGCGTCGGGCGTCGAGTTGATACGGACCGCGGAAGGCGTCGGTCGGGCAGGCGTCGAGACAGCGAGTGCACGTCCCGCAATGCGCGGACGCATGAGGGCTGTCGGCGGGCAGATCGACGTCGACGAGAAGCGCTCCCAGGAACGTGTAGCTCCCGAGGCGCCTGTCGATCAGCATGGTGTTCTTGCCGATCCAACCCAGCCCCGCGCGTCTGGCGAAGTCGCGTTCGAGGAGCGGCGCGGTGTCGACGACCGCGCGACCTCCGGCCTCGGGAATCCGCTCGCGGACCCAGGCGAGCAGCGACTCGAGCTTGGATCTGAGCACGACGTGATAGTCGGCCCCTTGCGCATACCGCGCGATTCGACCTCGGCGCGGGTCGCTCGAGGCGGCTTGGCCTCGGCCGTAGACCAGGCTCGCCATCACCACCGACCGAACACCATCGAGGATCGAGCGAGGATGTGCTCGAGCCTCGGCGCGATCCTTCATGTAGGCCATGCCCGCATGGTCGCCGCGGTCGAGCCATGCGAGCAAGTGCACATGATCATCGGGTTCGACCGCGGGCGCGATGCCGACGCGGTCGAAGCCGAGCCGCGTCGCCTCGAGCTCGAGCTCCCGGCGGAAGTCGGCGTCGATCACGGCGTCAACGAGCGATCAACGCGCGCGAATCCTTCACGCCGAGGTTGTCGTAGATCTGACGTGTCGCACCCGACTTGTTGAGCGTGTAGAAGTGGATGCCGCGGACGCCGTGGTCGAGCAGGTCGCGGCATTGTTCGGTCGCCCAATGAACGCCGACCTTGGCGACGGCTTCGTCGTCGTCGCACCGGTTGACCGCGCGGATCAGCTTGGCCGGGAACCGCGAACCGAGCGAGAGTTCGGCCATGCGGACCATGCCTTGCTTCGTGGTCACGGGCATGATCCCCGCGAGGATCGGGACGGTGATCCCGGCGAGTTCGCAGCGCTCGCGGAAGTCGTAGAAGTCGGCGTTCGAGAAGAAGAGTTGGGTGCAGATGTAATCCGCGCCTGCGTCGACCTTGCGCTTGAGGTTGTCCATTTCGACGAGGCGATTGGGCGTGCCCGGGTGCCCCTCGGGGAAACCCGCGACGCCGATCCCGAAACCGCGCGGGTCGGGCGCTCGATGACGCTTGATGAAGGCGACGAGCCCGTCGGCGTATTGGAAGGCGTCCTGCGAGCGGTCGTAGTTCGGGAGGTTGCGAGGGGGGTCGCCCCCGAGTGCGAGGATGTTCTCGATCCCGGAGTCGGCGTAGCGATCGAGGATCGCCTCGAGCTGATCGAGCGTGTGGCAGACGCAGGTGAGGTGGGAGATCGCGGTGAGCTGCGTCTCGCGCTGGATCCGGACGATCAGGTCGTGCGTTCGTTCGCGAGTCGATCCCCCCGCGCCGTACGTCACGGAGACGAACGAGGGGTGGAGCGTCTGGAGTTCGGCGATGGTCTCGAACAGCTCGGCCGAGGCCGCATCGGTCTTGGGAGGGAAGAACTCGAAGCTGAACGTCGTGGGATTGGCGGCGAAGATGTCGAGAATGTGCATGCGTCGAACGTCCGGCGTTGATGAGGGACTCGACCCCTGACTGGTCGAAGATCTTACCCGATGCGCGGAGGCTCGGGGAGCCCCGAGGCCGATCGAGGGACGAAGGAAAAACGAAGCGACCGGCGCCGGAGGGGAAGGCGTCCCCCTGCAGGCGGCCGGTCGATTCCATGGGCGAAGCCGATGCGGACCGGAATTCGATCAGTCGGCGGCGCCGACGAGTTCGGGCTCGGCGTCGTCGGCGCTGTAGTGATCGACCACGGGCGTCTCGATCTGGGTGCCCTTCGGCTTGACCTTGGCATACTTGAGCGAGTGCGCCAGGCCGAACCAGGACATCACCTTCACCGTGTAGAAGGTGACGTCGAATTCCCACCAGGCGAGCCCGTGACGGACCGAGGTCTGGTAGGCGTGGTGGTTGTTGTGCCAGCCTTCGCCGTAGGTGATCAGCGCGACCCACCAGTTGTTCGTGGAGTCGTCGCGGGTCTCATGGCTGCGATAACCCCAGATGTGAGTCGCGGAGTTCACGAGCCAGGTGGCGTGGAGCACGGTGATGGTTCGGACGAACCCGCCCCACACGAGCCAGGTCATGCCGCCTGTGTGACCGTTCAGGGCATAGCCGAAGGCGTAGAGCGCGGCGAAGAGTGCGAGCGGGAAGATCAGGTGGTTGTTGTTGAACCAGACGAGGACCTTGTCCTTGAGGAGGTCGGGCGCCCAGCGCTGGAGATAGGCGGGCGTGTGGCGGCTGGTGACGTCGGGCGTCATCCACCAGAACATGTGCGCCCAGCCGAAGCCGCGACGGGGGCTGTGCGTATCTTCGGGTTGATCCGAGTAGGCGTGGTGACGGCGGTGATCCGCGACCCAGCCGATCGGTCCGCCCTCGGACGCCGCGCACCCGAGAGCGGTGAGGACGTACTCGAGAGCCTTGGGACGCGTGGCGAAACTCCGGTGCGTCAGCAGGCGGTGGTAGGTCATGCAGATCCCGATCCCGCCGGTCAGCCAGTGGAGGACGACGCAGCCGAGCACGGCCCACCAGGAGAAGTAGGCCGGGACGAACGCGAGGAGCGCCCCGAGGTGGAGCGCGGCGATCCAGATCAGTGGTCCCCAGGAGATGTAGTTCTCGTGTTCCCGTTCGTCGCTGACGGTTGCGTGCGTCGCCATGTGGAAACCCTGGTCTCTTCGGTCGATAGGTTGGAGGGTCGATCCCGGGCGGATGGGAGGCCCGGCGCCTGGGATCGAAACGATCTTCAAGGGGAAGGCTTGGGGAGGAAGCGAGAGCCGGAGCCGGGGCGGAAACGGAGCCGATCTCGTGGCTCGAGAGACTCGCGACGTCTCCGCTCGATATCCTCATGGGACATCGGGCGGGCGATTCCTCGCGAGCCGATCCGAATTTTCGTTGAGAATGGGTCTCAACGATCATTAAGATGCTGCCCTACAATACCTTGATCTCCAAAGGAATGCCGGCGGAATGCGCGGAGTCTATTGCGACGGAAGGTCGGTCGAGTTGCGCACCGACCTCGAGAGCCCCAAGCCGAGCCCCGGCGAGACGTTGCTCCGCGTCCGAGCCGCGGGAATCTGCGACACGGACCTCCAACTCGCTCGCGGATACATGGGCTATCGCGGCATCCTCGGACACGAATTCGTCGGGGTGGACTCGCAAGGACGTCGGTTCACGTCGGAGATCAATCATGCCTGCCGCGCCTGCCCGACCTGCGCGGCGGGTCGACCCGGTCACTGTCCGAACCGCACCGTGCTGGGGATCCTGGGGCACGACGGCGCGATGGCCGACTACGTCCGAGTGCCGGTCGCCAATCTGCACTCGGTGCCCGACTCGATCGACGATATCCATGCCGTCTTCATCGAACCGTTGGCCGCCGCCTTTCGGATCCCCGAGCAAGTCTCTCTCGGACCGGGGGTCCGCATCGCGATCCTCGGCGACGGCAAGCTCGGTTTGCTCTGCGCCTGGGTCGCCCGGCTGACGGGCGCGCGGACGACGCTGGTCGGGAAGCATCGCGAGAAACTCGCGCTCGCAGGGCCCGGTATCGAGACTCTCGCGTTGTCGGAGATCGAGGGTGAGCGGCTCGACTTCGACGTCGTCGCCGACTGTACGGGCTCGTCCACCGGCCTTCCCACCGCGCTTCGGATGGTTCGGCCCAGGGGAACGCTGGTGCTGAAGACGACGGTCGCCGGAGAGTACGCGATCGACCTCTCCGGGATCGTGATCGACGAAGTGACGGTCGTCGGCTCGCGCTGCGGGCCGTTCGCGCGGGCGATCGACGCCCTCGATCGCGGCGAGATCGACGTCGCCCCACTGATCGGCGAAGTCCACGACCTCGACGACGCCGAGGAAGCCTTTCGTCGCGCGGCGACCAAGGGCTCGCGGAAGATCATCCTCAGAATCGGCGAGTGAAGCTCACTCGCTGATCACGGGCAGGAGTTCCCGAAGCGAGCGCGGCAAGGGGAAGTGCACGTTCTCTTCGCGGATCCACTCCTCGACGACGGATGCGTTGAACGTCTGTTCGAGGTACTCGATGCACTCCTGGACGACCGTCTCGGGGGCGCTCGCCCCTGCGGTGATCAGGACGTTCTCGACGCCGACGAACCACTTCGGGTCGATCTCGTGCTTGCCGTCGATCAGATAGGCGTGCGGCCCGAGGCTGTTGGCGATCTCGGCGAGTCGTTTCGAGTTCGAGCTGTTCTGACTCCCGAGCACGAGGACCAGATCGGCCCGGGCCGCGAGTTCGCGGACGGCCTCTTGGCGATTCTGGGTCGCGTAGCAGATGTCGTCCTTGGGAGGATTGGCGATCTGGGGGAATTTCTTGCGAAGTGCCGCGATGACGATGTTGGCGTCGTCGACCGACAGCGTGGTCTGAGTGAGATAGGCGATCTTGTCGGAGTCGATCTCGAGCTTCTCGACGTCCTCGGCCGTCTCGACCAGGATCATGCGGTCGGGAGCTTCGCCCATCGTGCCGATCACCTCATCGTGTCCTTCGTGGCCGATGAGGATGATCGTGTAGCCTTCGTTGGCGTACTTGACCGCTTCCAGGTGGACCTTGGTGACGAGGGGGCAAGTGGCGTCGATCGCGCGGAGTTTGCGAGCCCGCGACTCTTCGCGAACTTGCGGCGAGACTCCGTGAGCACTGTAGAGGAGCGGCGCGCCGATGGGGACCTCGGAGATCGACTCGACGAAGACGACTCCCTGCTTCTTGAAACGCTCGACGACGTACTTGTTGTGCACGATCTCATGATAGACGTAGAGCGGCGCCCCGAAGAGTTCCAGGGATCGATCCAAGCTCTCGATCGCCATGTTCACCCCCGCACAGAAACCTCGGGGGTTGGCCAGGATGATCTGCATCGCGTACGTCGCCTCCTCGAACGGATCGCCGGTTCCCGCACGCACATCGTAAGCATTTCTCCAAGCGATGGAAAGCCGCGTACGCAGCGAGTTTCGCCTCGGGATCGATCGATTCGTCACGACAGGCTCGAGATCCGGCGAGATTCGACGAAAAGGTCTTGAGTCGGAACGAGAAGTCCACGATACTCAGTGAACAAAAACCCAGAGGTCGATCGGGAAGGGCGGCTCGACGTTGATCACTCAGATTCGCGGGATCCTTCGATCGGTGGGCGAGGAAGAGCTGACGCTCGAGGTGGCGGCGCTCGAGTTGTCGGTGCTGATCCCCGAGATCGTTCGGAGGCAGGTGCAGGGCCGCGTGGGCGAGCCGATCGCGCTGCACACGATCTTCTACATCGAGGGGAACACGATGGGCGGGCGGATGTCGCCGCGGCTCGTGGGTTTCCAAACCGCGATCGACCGCGAGTTCTTCGACGTCTTCTGCTCGGTCGACGGCGTGGGCGTGAAGAAGGCGCTTCGCGCGATGGTGGTGCCGGTGCGCGAGCTGGCTCGAACGATCCAGGATCAGGACGTGCGCACGCTCGCGACCTATCCGGGGATCGGCGAAGCGACCGCGGAGCGGATCGTCGCGAAGCTCCGCCGCAAGGTCGGGCACTTCGCCCTGATCGTCGGTCGCGAACCTGCGGGCGGCGATCCGGGCTCGGCCAACGGCCAGGCGGCGCGAGTCGAGCCGGACGTGATTCGCGACACCTTCGCGACCTTGCTCTCGGTCGGACACAGCGAGAGCCAGGCCAGGCAGGCGATCGACCGCGTTCTCGCCGGGAAGAAGAAGTACAAGTCCGTAGCCGATATGATCGACGCGATCTACTTCCAACAACGCGACGAGCCGGAACCGTCGGGCGACGGCTCGTGAACCACGCTCGACCTGGAAGGGCGACGCAGTCGAGGGAGCAGGGGAGGGCCGAGGGGCGATGACGTCGAGCGCGACCGAGACTCCGACGAATTCGATCTCACCCGACCTCGTGAAGGAGATTCCTCACGCGGTTCCGTGCCCTCACTGCGCGGCCCCGCTGGACGGCGGGGCGCGATTCTGCCCGAACTGCGGTCAATCCATCGCGACCGGCGTCGACTCGCCCGAGACCGCGCAACCACCCGCGAAGCTCGAGCGGTTTCGCTGCAAGAACTGCTCGGCCGACGTCGTCTGTGCACCCGAGTCGCGGACGACCGCCTGTCCCTTCTGCGCGGCTCCCTACGTCATCGAGACCACGGAACTCGCGACCGGTCGACGCGAACCGGAATTCGTGATCGGATTCCAGGTGACGCCGGAGAAGGCCGAGAAGATCTACCGGGAATGGATCGACCGGCGAGCGCTCTTCCGGCCCTCCAACTTGCGGCTCTCCGCAGAGGATCACGGCCTTCGGGGGATCTACCTGCCGTTCTGGTCGTTCACGACGCGAGCCCGCTCGCGATGGTCGGCGATGATCGGCGAATACTGGTACCGCACCGAGACCTACACCGCGCGCGACTCGAACGGCCGAAGCGTCGTGCGCACGCGTCAGGTCCGCGAGATCGAGTGGTGGCCGATCCAGGGTGAACACCACGACTTCCACGGCTTCTTCCCCGTGAGCGCCTCGAAAGGGCTGGCTCAGGAGATCTCGCGCTGGATCGAGCCGTTTCAACTCGCCGCGCTCCAGCGGTTCTCGCCGAAATACCTCGCGGGTTGGCTCACCGAGGACTACTCGATCGAGCAAGACGAGGCGCGATCGATCTCGAATGCCGAGTTCCGCCGGCGTGAGGCCGAGGCGGTCCGTGCCATGCTCCCGGGCGACACCCATCGCGACATCCAGGTCGAGACCGAGCTCGAAGAGCTCGACAGCGACCTGATCCTCCTGCCGATCTACTTGAGGGCCTATCGCTACAAAGGGAAGCTCTATCGGACGTTGATCAACGGGCAGACCGGTCGGATCGAGGGCGAGAAACCGGTCTCGGCCGAGCGCGTCGTCCTGTTCGTCCTCTTCTGGATCCTGCTCATCGCCGGGATCGTGCTTCTGGTCATGGGGTCGGGCCGATGAGCACTCGCGATCGATGCGTCAGTTGCCGGGGGATCGTCGATCAGGACGACCTCTTCTGCGCGAATTGCGGACGCGAGGTGCCCGAGGGCAAGCAGACCGCGACGATCCAGGTCGGCTCACGCGCGGTCAACTTCGGCTGTCGGAACTGCGGGGCGTCGATGCTCTACGACGCCGACGCGGCCGGACTGAAGTGCCCCTTCTGCGGCTCGCTCGACGTCGAACGCGACGAGACGCGCGCGATTCTCGCACCCGACTTCGTCCTGCCCTTCGAGATCGATCGAGCCGACGCCGAGAACCGACTCCGCGCTTGGCTCGGTTCGAGCTTCTGGGCTCCGGGCGACTTGGCGACCGCGGCTCAACTCACCGAACTCCGCGCGGTCTACGTGCCGTTCTGGATCTTCCGAGCTCGCGTCGACACGAATTGGGCGGCCGATTCGGGCCGCGTGCCGCTGGGAACTCGGGCCTCGTGGTACCCGCTCGCGGGTCGACGCGAGGCGAGCTACGACGACGTCTGGGTGCCCGCGAGCGAGGGACTCTCGCCGACCGAGCTCTACGGAGTCGGCCCATTCGATCCGTCGCGCAGCGTGCCGCCGAAGGAAGTCGATCTCGCGGGTGCCGCGGTCGAGCAGTTCTCGGTCTCGCGGAAGTATGCTCGTCCGCTCGCCAAGGCGCAGCTCGAGTCGCTCGAGATCGGCGCCGTCGCGGCGGAACTCGGCGGCTCGGTGCGCAACGTGCGGGTCAACGTCATCCTCACCGACGTCGACGCCCGCGGCGCGCTCGTTCCGGTCTACGTGATGGCTTATCGTTATCGCGAGCGACTCTATCGATTCGTCCTGAACGGCCAGACCGGTCAGGCCGAAGGCGGGATCCCGCGCTCGGCGTCGAAGATCGCGGGGGCGATTCTGCTCGTCGTGATCCTGACGGCGGCGGCGGCGGGTTTGTTGTTGAGATGACCGTGAGCCGGGCGACCCGATCGGCCCGATGAAGCACCCCCGAAGACACGGAGAAGGAGGGCGAGGGAATGCGCGAGATCAAGATCACGAGCGGCGACGATCAGCCCGCGGACGAACGCCCACGCACCCGCGAGCCGCGTCCCGTCGATGCGCTCGACGAGAAGCTCCGTCCCCAAACCCTCGGCGAGGTGATCGGCCAGCGCAAGGTGGCCGAACGACTCGAGATCGCGCTCGCCGCGGCCAAGAAGCGCGGCGAACCGCTGCCCCACATCCTCTTCGACGGTCCGCCCGGGCTCGGCAAGACGACGTTCGCGAACGTGCTCCACAACGAACTCGGAGTCGAGCTCAATATCACGAGCGGCCCGGCTCTCGACAAGAAGATGGACGTGATGCCCTACCTGACCAACGCGATCGAGGGCTCGATCCTCTTCATCGACGAGATCCATCGTCTCCCCAAGGCGGTCGAAGAATTCATCTACCCCGTCATGGAAGACTTCCGGGTCGACGTCGTCCTCGGCGAGGGGATGTCGGCGCGGACCATCAACCTACCGCTGAAGCGGTTCACGATCATCGGCGCGACCACTCGCAGCGGGATGCTCTCCGGACCGCTCCGTGATCGCTTCCATCTCCACGAGCATCTCGAGTTCTACGATGTCGATGACCTGGCCAAGATCGTCCACGTGAACGCGGCGAAGCTCCGCACCACGATCACCGACGACGCGGCGATCGAGCTCGCTCGCCGGAGTCGCGGCACGCCGCGACTCGCCAATGCCCGACTGCGTTGGGTGCGCGACTTCGCGACCGCGCGAGCGGACGGCAAGATCACGTTTGCCGTCGCGCGGGATGCCCTCGACATGCAGGAGGTCGACCCCGAAGGTCTCGATCGCCAGGACCGCAGATATCTCGAGACGCTGATCCAAGTCTTCCACGGCGGACCGACCGGGGCCGAGGCGCTCGCGGCCACGATGAACCTCGCCGTCGACACGCTCACCGACGAGATCGAGCCCTATCTCCTCCGTCGACACTACATCGTCCGCACTCCGCGCGGCCGAAAGGCGACCGCGAGCGGATACCGTCATCTCGGACTCGCCGAACCGCCCGACGACGATCTCCCGATCTTCGGTCGCCGCTCGCTCTTCGACGAGGTTTGACCTCGGAAGCGACCCTCTCGAGTCTCAGGCCGCGGCTTCGCTCGGAGCGTCGAGAGGCCGCGTCTCGGCCTTCGGAGCCTTCTTCCGCTCGACGGGTTGGTGCTTCCAGCGTCGGTGGAGCCAGAGGTATTGATCGGGATCGTTCCGAATGATCTCCTCGAGCGCCGTCGTATAGCGCTGAGTCAGCAGCCGGACGTCGTCGGGACCGCCGGTCAGCTCTTCCGGCGTGATCAACTCGGTGCATCCGACTTCGTAACGGAATCCGGGACCGATCCGCCGGGCATAGCCCACGACCACCGGCGCGCGGTGCTCGATGGCGAGCAGGGCGATCGCCTTGTGGGTCGAGGCGGGCCTGCCGAAGAAGTCGACGTAGAGCCCGCGTTGGCCGGCGTCTTGGTCGGCGAGAAAGGAGAGGACCTTGCCCTCGCGAAGGACCTCGACCATTTGATCGAATCCGCCCTTCTTGGGGATCATCCGCTGGCCGGTTCCTTCGCGGAACGAGCGGAGGTATCGGTCGAGATGGGGGTTGTCGAGGGTGCGAGCCACCGAGTTCGGCGGGAACCCGAAGACGCCGAAGAGATAGCCGGCCATCTCCCAATTTCCGAAGTGGCCGGTGAGCATGATCATCGGGCCGCCGCTGATCAGACGGTCGAGAACCCGTTCGTGGCCCTTCAGCACGATGAAATTCCGCCAGGTCAGCGGGCTCAATCGGCGCGGGATGTGGAGGATCTCCATGAGCATCCGGCAGAAGTGGCGATACACGCCGAAGACGAGCGCCTCGCGTTCGGCGGGTGAGTAGCGGTCGCCGAAGGCTTTCTCGAGGTTGTCGAGCCCGACGAGGCGATGCCGGCGGTCGACCCGGTGGAGGATGCGCGCGATCAGGTCGGCGAGCGCGTAGGACTGACCGATCGTGAGCCGCTGGGCACAGGTCACGACGCCGCGGACCGCGAGATAGACGAGGTAGTCGAGCACGGGTCGTCGCTTCTTCATGGCGGTCACTCCCTCGACCGAGTTCTCACGGGACCGGGCGGGATCCTATAGCCTCTTGCCCGGGCGGTCAAGCGAGACCGAGCCCTCGGCGTCGAGGCTCGACCCGCGACTTCGACCCTCGGTTCGGGCATACTCGGTTTCGCGTCCCCCGCACGACCGATCGCTCGGCGTCGTGATCGGGGCCGGACCAGGCATCCTCGGGAGGAGATCCAGCATGTTTCGCGTTCAGCTCAATCGATCGATCGCAACGGCGGCGGCCCTCGCGATGATCGCGTCCACGGCACTTGCGGAACCGATCGATCCTCCCGCGCACCCTCCTCGTCTGATCCGCGGCGGCACGGTGATCGACGGCACGGGCTCTCCCGGCATTCGCGCCGACGTGCTCGTGGAGAACGGGCGGATCCGGGCGGTCGGGCCGGAGATCGAGGCTCCCGCGGGTGCGGTCGTGGTCGATGCGTCGGGCCTGATCGTCTGCCCGGGCTTCATCGATCTCCACTCGCACTCCGACGGGCCGATCGTCGCCGAGGCGACGCGGTCGAACCTGAACTTCCAGCGCCAAGGCGTGACGACGATCGTCACCGGCAATTGCGGCTCGGGCGCGCTCGACGTCGCGGCATACTTCGAGGCGATCGACTCGAGAGGCGCCGGTACGAACGTCATCCAGCTCATCCCGCACAACGTCGTTCGAGCGCGGGTCGTCGGCCGCGAAGACCGTGCCCCCACGGACGCCGAGCTCGAGCGGATGCGCGAAGTAGTCGAAACCCAGATGAAGGCCGGCGCATGGGGAATGTCGACCGGGTTGATCTACCAACCGGGGGTCTTCTCCAAGACGCCCGAACTCGTCGAACTCGCCAAGGTCGTCGCACGACGAGGCGGCCTCTACGCGAGCCACATCCGAAACGAAGGGTCGGAGCTGATCGAAGCGATCGACGAGGCGATCACGATCGGGCGCGAGGCGCGGCTCCCGGTCCACATCTCGCATCTCAAGGCGTCCGGCAAGTCGAACTGGGGGAAAGCCGCGGCCGCATGCGAGCGGATCGAGGCCGCTCGAGCACGCGGGGAAGTGGTCACTGCCGACCAATATCCCTACGTCGCCTCGAGTACACGACTCACCGCGATGATCGTGCCCGCCTGGGCCGCGCAGGGGACGACCGCGGACTTCGTTCGCAGGCTCGACGACCCCGAGACCGGGCCCAAGCTGCGGCGCGAGATCGAACGCGGGCTCGCCGCTCGCGACGGGGGCGCCTCGATTCGGATCGCGCGCTACTCCGAGAAGCCCGGGTACGCGGGCAAGAGCCTGGCCGACATCGCCCGTGCGGAGCGCCGGCCGGTGCTCGAAGTCGCTCTCGAGATCGAGCGTCGCGGCTCGGCGCAGGCGATCAGCTTCGGGATGTCGGAAGACGACGTGCGGCTGATCATGAAGCGGGGCTTCGTCGCCACGGCGTCCGACGGTTCCTCGCACCGCCCCGGAGGCGGCGACCGTCCGCATCCCCGTTCTTACGGGACGTTTCCGCGCAAGGTCCGGTACGCGATCGATGAGGGCGTGATCTCGCTCGAAGGCGCGATCCGAGCGAATTCGGGGCTGCCGGCGGAGATCCTCGGCCTCGCCGATCGCGGCAAGGTGGCGCCGGGCAGGCATGCCGACCTCCTCGTCTTCGATCCCAAGACCTTCCGCGACCGCGCGACGTTCGACGACCCCACGGTCTACGCGACCGGCGTTCGGCTCCTGCTGGTCAACGGCGTCGCGGTGATCGAGAACGATGAGCCGAAACGTGTGCTCCCTGGTCGCGCCTTGAGACTCGACCGCGACGGGCCGGCATCGGTCGTGATGCACTGCGGCCGGATCTGGACGGGCGACTCCGCGCGGCCCTGGGCCGAGTCGGTCGCGATTCGCGCCGGAGCGATCGCCGCGGTCGGCTCGAAGGCGGAGATCGAGGCGTTTCGCGGGCCGAAGACGCTCGTCATCGAGCGCCCGAAGGCTTTCGCGCTGCCGGGACTGATCGACGCGCACGTCCATCTCGGTTCGCTCGGCGAAGGGCTCGAGGAGATCGAGCTCCGCGACGTCGCCTCGCTCGAGAAGGTCGCCGAGCTGGTCCGAAAACGGATCGAGGCGGAAGCCGATGGAGGCTGGATCCTCGGGAGCCACTGGGATCAGTCGCTTTGGCCGGGAGGCGAATTCCCGACAAAGGCCGTGCTCGACGCGGCGGCCCCCAATCGCCCCGTCTGGTTGAGGCGCGTCGACGGCCATGCGGGCTGGGCGAACACCGAGGCGATGCGACGCGCGGGGATCACTCGCGATTCGCAGGCGCCGTCGGATGGTCGAATCATCCGCGACGCCGCGGGCGAACCGACCGGGATCTTCATCGACGGTGCGATGGGACTGGTGACGCGTGCGATTCCCAATGCAACGCCCGCCCAGCTCGAGCGGAGGATCCTCGCAGCGCAGGACGAGTCGATTCGACATGGGCTCACGTCGGTGCATGATGCCGGGATCTCGACCCAGGAGGCCGAGATCTTCCGTCGGCTCGATCGCGAAGGCAAGCTGAAGCTCCGCGTCTACGGGATGGTCGGACCGGCGGCGGGTCGAGAGGTGGAGGAAGCGAGCCGACCGTACGTCGCGCCCGGGCCGAACGATCGGTTCGAGCTCAACGCGGTCAAGCTCTTCGCCGACGGTGCGATGGGATCGCGGGGGGGCTTGCTGTTCGAGCCCTACGCCGACGACCCGCACCATTCCGGACTGGCGCTCATCGATGCGAAGACGCTCGAGCAAGCCGCACTCGCGGGCCTGAAGTCGGGCCGGCAGATCTGTACTCACGCGATCGGCGACAAGGGCAACGCGATGGTGCTCGACGCCTACGCCGCCGCGATCGCCGCCGCGGGCCGACCCGCGCGTGAGCCCCGGCTCCGCATCGAGCATGCCCAGGTGGTCCGCAAGGCCGACGTCGCGCGGTTCGCGAGCCTCGGCGTGATCGCGTCGATGCAGCCGTCGCATTCGTCGGACGACATGCGTTGGGCCGACGCACGCCTCGGTCCCGAGCGCGTTGCGGGCGCTTATGCGTGGCGATGGTTCCTCGACGCCCGCGTCAGGCTCGCTTTCGGGAGCGACTTCCCCGTGGCGATCGTCGATCCGTTCTACGGAATCTACTGCGCCCTCACGCGGCAGGATCTCGCCGGGAAGCCCGAGGGAGGGTGGCACCCCGATCAACGGATGACGATCGAGGAGACGCTCCGCGCCTTCACGGCGGGATCGGCTCACGCCGCCTATGCCGAGGATCGGATCGGCACGCTCCGACCCGGAATGCGCGCCGACCTGACCATCGTCGATCGCGACCTGTTCCGCACGCCGCCCGCGGAGATCGCTCGGACACGCGTTCTCTTCACCGTGATCGACGGCGAGATCGTCTACTCGGCGCGGTGATCCGAGGGATTCGACGGGGCCTCGGACGGCCGAGCGGCGTCGGTGATGCGTTTGATCACGAGTGTCGCATAGGCACCCTTGGGGAGCTCGAACCCAAGGGTCAGCTTGCGACGCCCGGGGTAGAGCTCGTCGGCGCCGGCGGTGTGGTGGAGTCGATCGGCGTGGAAGATCGCGGCGCGATCGCCCTTAGAAAAGAAGACGTCCTCGAGCTTGCGCACGCGAAACTCCTCCCAGACGAGCCCCTCTTCCGCCAGGACTTCACGGCAGATCGCACCGAGGGGTTCGACCGGGAGCGGATTGCGTGAGGAGGGCAGGGGAATGCGCGTCGAGGACAGCGTGGAGGCGTCGAGCGGGTCGAGGCCGATCGGAATCGGAAGCGTGGCGACCTTGAAGTCGAACTCCGCGCGTTGATCGGGCCGCGAGTTTCGTTCGATCCAGCGTCCGAGGATGCGGTTCCAGAGGTGGCTCTGATAGGCCGAGAAGTAGATCGAGCGGAGGTCGCGGCGGAGGCGGGCGAAGGCTCCGCGGAAGTCGGTGGGGTGATCGACGAGGTAGGTGGCGAGGCTGCGAGCATGAGAGCGGCTCAGCTTCGCCTTCACGGTCGCCCAATCGCCCCAGTGCTCGCGGAGGATCGCCTTCTCGAGTTTCGACTCGCCGCGATCCGACTCGGTCGGTTCGGCGATCGCGAGCCGAAGCGCGGTCTCGGGCTCGCCGAGGAGCCACGCGCGGGCGATGAAGCCGCCGCCGAAGCCGACGGAGCCGAAGCGTTGATCGTCGAAGTAATTCGGCACGCCGTCGCTCGGCAGGCTCGCCAACGAGGCGCGGGCCTGCTCGATCGCGCGGGGCGAGAGGTCGCGGAGGGTGATGGTGAACCGATTGCCGCGGAAGTTCGGCGGACCGTATGCGAAGGAGAGCCGACCGAGAGGCTCGAGCAGGAACGACTCGGTCTCGAGCGGGTGATCGGGGCCGTCGAGGATCGTGAGGTACTGGAGAGTCTGGGCGTGGCGATCCTTGAGTCCGCCGTAGGAAACCTGGCGCTCGGAGAGATTCCAGCGTCGGCGAACGGTCTCCAGCGCCTCGAAGGTTCCGATGCCGGTCTTCTCGAGGCGATAGAACGTGAATCGGCCTCGGTCGGCCGGAACGACGTCGGTCAGCTCTTCGACCTGGAAATCGCCCGGGGTGCGCTTGACCTTCATGCGGAGAGAGCCTTGGATCGGACGGGAACGATTGGAAAGCGAGACGATCGAGGGTAGCCTCGAAGGGCTCGATCCGACAAGCCGCCCGATTTGCCTGGGAGCGTCTCGCATGCCTTCGCCATTTCCCGACCTGCCGATCATCACCCCTCCCGGCGACGAGCGACTCTCGACCCCCGAGAAGTATGGCGCTCTGTTCTATCTCGGACTCGCCGGTCTGGCGGCGCTCGTGGGGATGATCGTCTGGTTTGCGTACGGAGTGGCGATGAATTGGTCGATGTGGACGAATATCTACATCCTCCACGATGCGAAGCGTCCCGAGGCCGAGCGCATCGTCGCGGCGGATTCCCTCGCCTCCGATTCACGCATGAATCAGCGACAGTACTGGGACATCGTGATGCGCGACGGGCTCCCGCCGATCGCGCGTTATCGGCTCGCCGAAGCGCTCAATGCCGAGGCGACCTCGGCCGATCCGGACGCCTACGCCGCGGCGGTCGTCGAGAGCACCGCCTGGCCCGAATGGCTCCGCGTCTTGATCGCGCGGCCGATGCTCTATGCGGTGAATCGCGGAGTCGACTTCGCGGACGAGCCGATCCGATTGCTCACGCTCCGAGCCGACCCGTTCCTCTCGCTCATCGGCATCTATGTTCAATCGCTTCAGCGAGGCGGCGATCCGCGCGCCCAGCGGATGCTCGAGCAGGTGGCCACGCAGGACGGACCGGCGCGCGCGACGGCGCTGCTGCTCGTGAAGTCGCTCCACGAGAAGGAGCCCGAGCGGACGCGGCTGCTCGACGAAGCGAGCCGCGGGCTTCGCGAGGCGATGCCCGCCGCGGCCGAGCTCTGGAGAGGATGGAGCGACAAGATCGGCAAGTGATCGAGCGATCTTGCGGAGAGGCGAGACTCAGGCGAGCACCTTCTCGAGCACACGGCCGCCGACGTCGGTCAGACGCTCGTCGCGGCCGTTGTGAAGGTGCGTCAGCTTGCGATGATCGAGCCCCATGAGGTGGAGGATCGTCGCGTGGATGTCGTTGACGTGGGCGCGGTCGGAGATCGCGTTCATGCCGATCTCGTCGGTCGCGCCCACGACCCGGCCGCCGGCGACGCCGCCGCCCGCCATCCACATCGTGAAGCCGGTCGCGTTGTGGTCGCGCCCGCGTCCGCCCTTCTGGCTCACCGGGGTTCGGCCGAACTCCGCGCCCCAGACCACGAGCGTCTCGTCGAGGAGGCCGGTGCGCTTCAGGTCGGCGAGCAAGGCCGCGACCGGCTTATCGGTGAGGCCGCACATCTTCTCGTGATTGGCGTCGAGGTCGTCGTGGGCGTCCCATTGCATCGCGACGGGGCCGCCTCCGCTGTAGAGTTGGATGAATCGCACGCCGCGCTCGACGAGCCTTCTCGCGAGCAGGCAGCGCGTGCCGAACTCGGCGGTCTTGGGGTCGTCGAGTCCGTACATCGACCGGGTCGCGGCCGATTCGCGGGAGATGTCGACCGCCTCGGGCGCTTCGCTCTGCATCCGGAATGCCAGCTCGTAGGAGGCGATGCGAGCGGAGAGTTCGGAATCGTCGGGTTCGAGGTCGCGACGGTTCATCTCGGCGAGGAGGTCGAGCGTGTTGCGACGCCGCTCGCGCGTGACCCCCGACGGTTGCTCGAGATTCACGATCGGACTCCCGCCGCTGCGGAAGAGCGTCCCCTGAACGCTCGCCGGGAGGTATCCCGCTCCCCAGCACGGAGCGCCGCCTTCGGGGGTGCCCTCGGGTTGCGTCATCACGACGAACGCGGGCAGGTTCTTGCTCTCGGATCCCAACCCGTAGGTCACCCACGAACCGAGGCTCGGATGTCCCATGAAGATCCGACCTGTGTTCATCTGATACATCGCCGGCGCGTGGACCACGCTGTCGGCCACGCAGGAGCGGATCAGGCAGAGGTCGTCGGCGTGCCGATGGAGATGCGGCACGAGATCGGACATGTCGAGCCCCGATGATCCATACTTGCCGAATCGGCGATGCGACCGCAGGCAGAGCGGGTCGGATTCGAGGAATTGGGAGTGGATCTTGCCGAAGCTCGGCGGCAGCGGCTTGCCGTCGAGTCTCTCGAGCTCGGGCTTGGGATCGAAGAGATCCATCTGGCTGGGGCCGCCCGTCATGAAGAGGAAGATGCAGTGCTTCGCCCGGGCCGGATGATGGCCGACGCGCGGGGCGAGGAGATCCTCGGCCGTCGCCGCGCGAGCCGGGCGCGATTCGGAGGCGAGCAGGTCGTGCAGCGCGAGCATGCCGAAACCGTTTCCCGCCAGACGGAGCATCTCGCGGCGCGAGATCGCCTCGGGCCGCGCGGGGCCGGGACAGCGGCGGGATGCTTCGGGGAGCGACATCGGCGGGAACCTCTCGAAATCGGGCGTTCGATCGTTCAGGGAATATACAAGAATTCGTTGCGGTTCAGCATCGCCGTGCAGAAGTCGACGAGCGCGAGACGCGAGGGCGGCTCTGCGGGCTGCTCGCGAGCCGCGACGGCGGTCTGGCGATCGAGGAACTCGAGTGCGGATGCCAGTTCACCGGCGTCCGGCCGACGTCCGAGCACGCGACGGTAGGCGAGGGAGACGCGGTCGTCCGGAGTGGTCGCATCCTTCTCCAGTCGTTCCGCCAGCCCGCGAGCCCGCGCCGAGGCGAAGTCGCTGTTGAGGAGCACGAGAGCCTGGAGTGCGTGGGTGCTGCGCGATCGCTCGGGACAGGCCGACTGGGTATCGGGAGCGTCGAAGGCGTCGAACATCGGGTAGCGTACGTTCCGTTTCCGGAAGAGGTAGAGCGATCGCCGGAGGTGCTCCCGGGGGTCGGGAGTCTCGGGCCAGAGGTCGACGACCTCGGCCTCGGTGAAGATCAAGGCCTCGACTTCCTTCTCGATCGGCGGTCGGACACCCGGCCCTCCCATCTTGGGGTTCAGTTCGCCCGAGACCGCGAGCATGGCGTCTCGGATCGCCTCGGCTTCCATCCGCCGTCGCGACGCCCGCCAGAGGAGCGTGTTTTCGGGATCGATCCGCGCCGCCTCGGGCCGAGAGCGGCTCGACTGTCGGTAGGTCGCCGAAGTCACCATCAACCGATGGATCGGCGCGAGTCGCCCGCCGCCGTCGAGGAACCGCTGAGCGAGCATCTCGAGCAACTCGGGATGCGTCGGCGGTTCGCCGCGGACGCCGAAGTCGCTGGGCGTCGCCACCAATCCACGACCGAAGTGATGTTGCCAGAGGCGATTGACGATGACTCGTGCGGGGAGCGGGTTCGAGGGTCGCGTCAACCACTCGGCGAGCGCGCGGCGGCGACCGGTCGACGACTCGAGCGGCGTGGGCGCGGGAACCGCCCCGAGGTCGGCCGAGGCGAGGAGGACCCCCGGGGGACGAGGTTCGACGCGGGCCGCCTTCGATTTCACGTCGCCCCGCTTCATGACGAACGTCTCGGGTGCCCGCGTTCGGGTATCGCGCAAGGCCATCGCCTTCGCGGGCGGAGGCGGGATCGTGAGCTCGAGCCGCTCGATCTTCCTCTTGAGCTCTTCGCGTTCGGCATGGTCGGAGGCATTCGGTCGTACCGCCTCGGCGACATCCTCCCACGTCACGCGGAGGCTGTTCTCCAAGCCCTCGAGGATCTTCTTCTGCTCGGGCGTCCGCTTCTCCGCCGGAACCTCAATGATCGCCCGCTCGAACGGCTTCAGCGCGGCTCGACGCTCGGCGGCGATCCGGTCGCGATAGGGCTTCTCGAGCTCGGCCATCCGTTTGCGGAGCGGGGCGACCGCATCGTCGATCGCCTTCTTGGCCGCCTTGAATGCGGCTTCCTCCTCCTTGGTCGCGATCGGTTTCTCCACGAACTCGGCCGCCGCGAAGTAGGACTGGAGACGGTAGTAGTCGGTGCTCGGGATCGGGTCGAACTTGTGGTCGTGACATCGGGCGCAGGCGAGCGTCAAGCCGAGGAAGACCGACCCGACGGTGCCGGTGACCTCGGTCAGCTCGGACTGCCTCCGCACCTCGGGGTCGATGTTGCCGCTGACGACTTCTCGAGGACCGCAGCGTCCGAAACCGGTCGCGATCAGGGCACTCACGTCGCCGGGACGGATCTCGTCGCCCGCGATCTGGAGCGACACGAACTCGGGGTAGGGGAGGTCGCGATTGAGCGCGTCGACGACCCAGTCGCGATAGCGCCAGGCATCGGGTCGCTCGGCGTCGAGTTCGAATCCGTTCGAATCGGCGTAGTGGGCGAGATCGAGCCAATGCTGCGCCCAGCGCTCACCGTAACGAGGCGACGTGAGGAGTCGATCGACGACTCGCTCGTAGGCATCGACACGTGAGTCGTCGACGAATGCGTCGACCTCCTCGATCGTCGGGGGCAGCCCGGTGAGGTCGAAGGTGATTCGGCGGATCAGCTCGACTCGATCGGCCTCGGGCGAGAGGCTCAGGTCTCCGATCTCGAGACCTTCGAGGATGTAGAGATCGATGGGATTTCGAGCCCGCGAGGGATCCTCGACACGCGGAGGCCGGGGCTTGCGAAGCGGTTGGAACGCCCAGTGGCTGCGCTGTTCTTGCGTAAAGGTCTCGAACTCGGCTGCGGCGGGAAGGGGGGCGGGATCTTCCGCGACCGAGAGCGTCGCGGCGAAGCACGATGCCGCCACGACGCCCACGAGTCCACCAATGCGCGGGAAGCGACTCACCATCATGGTTCCCCCTCGAACTCGGGCACGCATCGATCACGCTTCCATTGTGTCGATCGAACGGACGGCAAGGCAAGTCGCCGGATCGTCCGGATCCCGACGGCCGAGGGAGAATCGACGCGTCGGGTCGATGCAAAGGTGGGAAGGAGCCGGTCGACGGTTCAGACGAGTTCGCGGATCACTCGACCATCGTAGTTGATCTGGATCGGCCGACCGTCGGGCGTCTGGTGCGTGGTTCCGAGCGGAATCCCGAGTCGGTCGTAGATCGTCGCGGAGATGTCTTCCGTGATGTAGGGCGCCTCGACCGGCTGCTCGGCGAGGGCATTCGTGGCGCCGACGGCGAGCCCGCCGCGAAGACCGCCGCCCGCGAGGAGTGCGACGGAGGCGGTCGACCAGTGGTCGCGTCCGGCCGAGGGATTGACCTTGGGCGTCCGGCCGAAATCGCTGAGGACGACGACCATCGTCGTCTCGAGCAACCCGCGCGAGTCGAGATCTTCGAGGAGCGCCGAGATCCCGCCGTCGAGACGCGGAAGCAGACGCGAGGCGAGACTCGTGAAGTTGTTTTGATGAGTATCCCAGCCGCCGTCGGTCACGGTCACGAACCGCACGCCGGCTTCGATCATCCGTCGAGCGAGGAGGCAACCTTGGCCGAGCGAGTTGCGGCCGTAGCGATCCCGGAGCCTGGGGTCCTCGGAGGCGATGTCGAACGCACGCTTCGCCCGCGGGGCGGTGACGAGGTCGTAGGCACGCTCGTAGAACGAATCGGCCGCCTCGAGCGGGCCGGGCGATCCTTCCATCTTCTCCTGCCAACGATCGACCGCTTGGAGCACCTTCACGCGACGATCGAAGCGGCCGCGGTCGATCCCGCCGGGAAGCGAGACGTCTCGCACCTTCCAACTCGACGACGACGGGTCGCCGGGCAGCACGAACGGGTTGAACTGGTCGCCGAGGAATCCGGCAACGCCTCCGCCGAAGCGCACGTCGACGGAAGTCCCCATCTGAACGAACGCCGGCATCCCCTCGCGCCCGCCCTTCTCGCGCGCCACGACCGAGCCGTAGCAGGGGAAGGTGACCGACGGGTTGAACGGATGACCCGACATCACATAAGCATCGGCCACGCCGTGCGAACCGTTCTTGGGATCGAGCGAACGGACGATCGAGTAGCGCGTCTGCTGCGCGGCGAGCTTCGGCAGATGTTCGGTCAATCGGATCCCGGGGACGGTCGTGCCGATCGAGCCGAACTCACCGCGGATCTCGAGCGGTGCATCGGGCTTGGGGTCGAACGAGTCGATGTGGCTGAGACCACCTTGGAGCCAGACGAGGATGCAGGAGACGTCGGAACGGGGCGCGTCGGCGGCGCGCGCGGAATGCCTAAGAACCCCCGGCAGAGTCATGCCGAACGCCGACAACGCCCCGACGCGCAGGACCGATCGGCGCGTGACCCCGTCGCAATCGCGACCCGCCCCCAGTTCGAGATCGAGCATCGCCTGGTCCTCCGTCAACCACGTGCACACCCGCGTATTGCACGAAAGTTTAACACCGCGTCGGAAGTCGAGCAAGCCGATGCGCGATTCGATCACGAGAATCGACGCGCATGGTCGATCGCATGCGACGAAATGCGATCGAGATCAATCATTCGCGCGGGATTCCCGCCTCGGGGGCCCGAGATGTTTCTCGAGGAACCGGAAGGTCGCCTTGCCGTCGATCTGGTGACCGTCGTTGAAGATCCCGATCTCGACGCGATCCGTGAGCCCCAGCAGGTCGTAACCCCGCTTCACCTTCGCGAACTCGTACCCGACCCACTCGTCGGGCGCGACGCCGTCTTTGTGTCCGCGCTCGACCATGAACGGACGCGGGCAGATCAACATCGCCATCTCGGCGTAGTTCGCGGTCTCCGCGAGACCGAACTCGTACATGTCGTACTCGACTGTGAACATATAACTGTAGGGACGCTCGAGATTCGTCGTCTTGACGACCCACTCGTTGAAGTCGGCCGAGCAGATCGAGAGCGCGTATCGCTCGAGGATCGCGGGCACGCGCATCGCGGTCTTGCCGCCGTATGAAAGGCCGTAGAACCCGATCCGATCGGCGTCGACCCCAGGAAGCGAAGCGAGCCAGTCGAGCGTCCGCTCATGCTGGCGAACGATCACCGAGAAGAGCGACTGCCGGAGCGGATTCGCCTTGCGCAGGAGTTGCCGGAATCGATCATGACCGATGTAGGGGTTTTGGGGGGCGTAGACGATGTAGCCGAGATCGGCCAGCTGGGCGCCGAAGTGGTGGTAGACGGAGGAGATGGAGCGGTCGACGATCGGGTCGGGCGTCCCCTCGAGACCGTGCTGGCAGACCACGACCGGCCGGCGCTCGCCCGGCTTCAGGTCCTTGGGCCAGAGCAAGACTCCCGACGCTTCGAGGTCGGGGGCGAGCTCGATTCGGACCGCGTAGCCGGTCCACTTCGGCTGGTCGAGGATGCGGATCGTGCTCGGGCGGGCACGCTGATCGGGCACGGGGAGCTTGCCGATCAGGTCGGACCAGAACCGCTCGCGATACGGCTTGGACGTCTCGACCCAACGCTCGACGCTCGAGCCGTCGGCCTTGCTCCAGTAGGCCGTCCGTCGAAGTTCCGAAGTCTGAGCCAGTCGACGACTCCGATCGGTCCAGGCGGCCAGCATGCGATCCTCTCGCGCGATCGGGTCGGTCTTCCGGAGGATCTTCGCCGGCCGGATCGTCGGCTCGCGCTCGGCTTCGGGGTCGCTCAGCGCCGATCGAAAAGCGGCGAGCGCTCGACCGTCGGCGTCGATCTCGCCGCCCTCGCCGACGAGCATCGCCTTCGAGATCGACGCGGGAACCATCTCCTGGAGTCTGCGAAACTCCGCGCGGACCGCCGCAACGGTCGGCGAGGCGAGCGCCCCCGAAGCGGCATCGGCGCGTCCGTTCCGCGCCGGCCTCGGTCCCGAGACCTCCGGGCCGCGGCACGCCTCGATCACGAGCGGCCTCGGAGCGACCAGGCTCGCGAGTTCCGCGCCGCCGAACCGCTCCAGGAATCCCCAGACATTTCGATCGATCGGCTCACTCCACATGCCTTCGCGGGGCGAGAACCAGCCGCCGACCCAGACCGCCGCGATCCGAGTGTCGAGCGCCGCCGCGTGAAGCGCGATCGAGCCGCCCTCACCCTGGCCGGCGACTCCAATCGCCCCGCCCTCGGCAATCCCCATCAGCGCGGTCACCGCCGCACGCACCATGTCGACCTCGTAGCCGATGGGATGCCGACCCACCTCGTACGCCTGTCGATAGATCCATTCGCGGTGCGAGAGATTGGTCATCCGGACCGAGGGATTGCCCGACATCCGATCCGAGCGGCTCAGCAACGTCGGGATCACGACGCGATAGCCCGCCTCGACCAGACGTCGAGCGATCGCGTCGCGGCCCGGGCTTTCGGAGTCGAGACCGGCGAACGACTCGGCCGTCACGTCGCAATCGGGGAGCGCCACGACCGAGCCGCGAATCGTCCCCGTCGGCTCCAGCAGGAGACCTTCGGCGACCACCACGTCATCCACTCTCCAAGCGACCTCGCGCGCCCTCCAGCGGTCGGAGTTCGCCGCATCGACAGGTCCCCGGACCGGGGCGCGGAGTTGGAATTCGACCCGATCGGGATGACTCTCGGCCGCGCCGATCATTCGGCGAAGCTGTTCTCGCTCGGGTGCGAGCGAGGCCGCATAGGCCTCGGGCGAGGAGTGGTCGCGCTTTCGAAGCTCCGCTCGCTGCGCGACTGAGGCGGCCGTCATCCGGTCGAAGTATCGATGCAAGCCCTCGACCATCTCGCGAGCGGGATCCTTCCGGTCGACCCAGCGGTCGGTTCCGGGGAACACCTCGGGCGGATCGGCCGCTGCCGGCACCGATCGAGCGGCGAACACGTTCGCGAGAATGACGACGCAGAGAGCGAGAGCGTGGCGAGTCATGGATGCCGCCTCACGGGTTCGAGGAATGAACCCTCAGCATGCACCCCGACCCGAGGGCACGCAAGCCTGCGGCGCCCCCAGGTCGGATTCGAGTCGAAGTCGACTCATCCCTTGATCACGCCGATCGGTCGAAGCCTCGCCACCTTCTGCGAGATCCCCGCACCGTCGACGACGTCCACGACGTGATCGACGTCCTTGTAGGCCGCGGGTTGCTCCTCCGCGAGCCCCTTGTGTCCTCGCGCGAGCGCGATGATCCCGAGCGCATCGAGTTCGCGGTCGATACGGCGCCCTTCGGCGAGCCGAATCGCCTTCGAGCGGCTCATGACCCGCCCCGCACCGTGGCACGACGAACCGAACGAACGCTTCATGCTCCCCTCGCGACCCGCCAGCACCCAGCTCGCCGTACCCATGCTGCCGGGGATGATCACCGGCTGACCAACGGCTCGATACTGCTCGGGGACCTCGGGGTGTCCGGGCGGGAAGGCTCGAGTCGCCCCCTTGCGGTGGACGCAGACCTCCTTGATCTCTCCGTCGCCGACGTCGTGCTCCTCGAACTTGGCGATGTTGTGGGCGACGTCGTAGACGAGGTCGAGCCCCAGGCTCTCCCAGGGGACCTCGAACACCCGTCCGAACACCTCACGAGCCTGATGCGTCAAGAGTTGACGATTGCACCATGCGTAGTTCGCGGCGGCCCGCATCGCGGCGAGGTACGACTGCCCCTCGGGGCTCCTGACCGGAGCGCACGCGAGCTGAGGGTCGGGCAGACGGAAGCCGTAACGCTTGGGAGCGTCCTTGAACTTGGCGAGGTAGTCGTCGCACACCTGGTAGCCCAAGCCGCGCGAGCCGGAGTGGATCAAGACCGTGATCTGGCCCTCGAACAGCCGCATGACCTCGGCGGCCTCGGCGTCGAGGATCCGGTCGACGACCTGGATCTCGAGGAAGTGGTTCCCCGAACCGAGAGTTCCGCATTGATCGCGTCCCCGGGCGAAGGCGCGGTCGGAGACGCGGTCGGGGTCGGCGCCGTCGAGCCGTCCGCGCGCCTCGGTGAACTCGACGTCGCGGTCGGTCCCGTGGCCGAGGTCGACCACGAACCGCGAGCCCTGTTCCATGAGTCGCGCGAGCTTCGGCTTGTCGAAGGTGTAACGGCCGGTTCGGCCCACCCCCGTCGGCACTTCGTCGAAGAGCATCTCCATGAGTGCACGAATCCGCGGCTTGGCGTCGTCCCAGACCAAGTCGGAACGCAGCAAGCGCACGCCGCAGTTGATGTCGTACCCCACTCCGCCGGGCGAGATCACTCCGTCCTGGTCGGGGTCGGTCGCGGCGACTCCGCCGATGGCGAAGCCGTAGCCCCAGTGGATGTCGGGCATCGCGATGCTGGCCTTGCGGATCCCGGGCAGAGTGGCGACGTTCGCCACCTGCTCGGGCGCTTGATCATTGCGGATCTGCTCGATCAAGGCGTGATCGGCGAAGATCCAGCCGTCGACGCGCATGTCGGCTCGATAGCTCTTGGGAATGCGCCAGCAGCACCCTCCCATCTCCTCGAGCGGTCCGTCGTAAGTTCCGGCCATCGTGTCTCTCTCCGTCCATCGATCCCACTCGGGTTCATACGTTGGTCTGAGCAGGACAGCGGCGAGAGCGCTGGAGTTCGCGCGTCAGGGTCGACATTCGAGGAACGGCTCGGGCAAGGTGCGTTCGATCTCGTCGACCCGATAGCCGAAACCCGGCCCGCGGATCGTCGAGAGGTCGACGCGCCCGTGCTTGCGGCGATAGAGCCCTGGATGGACCGCCGCCTCGGGAAGCGACGCCTCGGGATAGAACTGCATGCCGTTGGTCTCGACCCCCATGATCGTCCCGGCCTGGGCGGCGAGCTGGACATGAGAGATCTGTGCGAGCATCGGGTTGGTGAGATCCTGGACCATGAGCGTCATGCCGTGGGCCTTGGCCCAGGCCTGCGAGAGCAGCGCCCCGGTCTGCGTCTTGCACGTCTTGAGAGCGACTCCGCTCCAGCCGAGCGAGCGACCCAACCGGACGAATCTCCAGTCGTGCGCGCTCTCGTCCATGAACAGCGGCTTGCGTGCAGAGACCGAGCGAACGTCGATCCGATGAGCCTCGAGATCGTACGGGAACGGCTGCTCGACGTAGAGGATCATGCCGTAGATCCGGGGATGCTCGACGAGCAGACGGTCGAGCAACTCGTTGACGTAAGCCGGCTCGCGCACCGTGCAGTTGAAGTCGGCGGTGAGCCAGTTCGCCCCGCGATCGATCGCGAGCCGGCCGACCTTGCAGAGTCGCTCGTAGTCCCAAGCCGAGTCGTCGCCGCGGAGCTTGATCTTGAGGCAATCGAGACGATCGCGCTCGATCCAATCGCGGAGGAGAACCGGATAGCCGTCGTCGGGTTCGTCGCCCTGGAGCTCGCTCGGCTCGATCGGATCCTTGCCCCCGACGAGGTGCCATGCCGGGAGGGAAGCGGGCGGAGGCACGAGGAAATCCTCGGGGTACTTGCCGCGGAAGTCGACGTCGGCCCCCTCGGCGGGAGAGAGGAAGTGGGCGAGGTCGGCGTTCATGAACCCTTCGTGATATGTGTCGTAGATCGGCTTGCCGACAAGGTTTCCGAAGGCGTCGTGCAAGGCGAGGTCGAAGGCCGACTCGCAGACGAGCGCCGCGAGGTGCGGAACGGGCTCGGCACCTTCGAGGACCATCGCGTTGTACCGTTCGAGCACGCCGGGGAGCCAATGCTCGTTGAATGCGTGGCCGACCTCCATCGGATGTCCGGCCGGCGGAGGCGTGGTCGCCCAGAGCCCCGCGAGGACTCGGCAGAAGTCGACCAGGATCTCGTGTCTCTCCTGATAGCTCTTGGAGCTCGGCCAGACCCATTGCACGCTGAGCGGCGTCTCGCCCCATCCCTCCGCGCGGCGTCCGTCGCGCGCGACCACGCCCATGCGGACCCGGGCGCACGTGACCTCCGTCGTCACCTCGGTCCCGAATTTCAGGGGCATCCGTGTTTGGATCGGGATCAGGTAGAGCGTGACGTCGGTCGGGCGGATGTCGGTCGGCTTCGGCATGGGATCCTCTTCGGACCGGAATCGCGAGGGACCGGGAGGACGCTCGCCTCGGTCGGCCGATTCAACGCGAAGGGACGAGTTCCAATGTACGCAAGTCGATCAATGCGGCGCGGGGCGCGCCGACTGGTCGAACGGAGATCCGCTGCTCACCCGCCTCGAGGTCGACTTCGCCGAGGGTCTCGACGCGATATTCGTCCCACGAGGCGGTCGCGGCCACGGTCCACTCGATCCTCCGCCCGCCCAGGTCGATCGCCAATCGATCGCCCGCAGCCTCGCCCGGGCATGCGTAGTCGAAGCGCACACGATACCGCCCCGGTCGAGGAATCGCGACGGTCCAATCCGCGCGGTCGTCCGCGCCGGTCCAGTATCCAATGTTTCCATGCGTCGACTCGAAGGTGATCGCGCCGCCGCGGAGTTCGGCGTCGGCCGCCCGCAGTCGGATCACGCCGTCGGAGCCGGGTTCGACTCGCGTGGGTCGGTTCCCCTCGATCACCTTCGGCGGGGTCGCCCCCGTTGCCAAGAATGCGAGCAGATCCGCGACCGCGTCGATTCCCAGCTCCTTCTCGAATCCCTCGGGCATCAAGGATCGCGACGAACCCACGACCGACTCGAGCTCCGAGCGAGGCAGAGTCTCGTCCTTGCCGCCCGCCGCGCGAATCGTGATCGCATGCGCCGACTCGTTCGACATCAGGCCGGAGAGGACCCGCCCATCGGTCGTCGACACCGTGTACGTCGCATACCTCGACTCGACCGCGCGATTCGGGTCGAGCAGTGCGATCAGCACCGCCTCCACGGGTTTGTCGCCGATCGTCGAGAGGTCGGGACCGACCTCGGCTCCCGCGCCGCCCGCGAAGCGATGGCAGTTCGCACAGTGCTTGCGGAACAGTTCGGCCCCGTGTTCACGATCCCCGCGCTTCGACAAGGCTGGGCGATAGAGATCGACCACAGCATCGCGGGGCGTCGTCGTCGGCTGGAAGACGGCGACCGAACGACCGCGCACCGCGGGGTCGGCATGGTTCAGGAGTCGATCGCGGGGGACTCCCACCACGTCGCGAGCCGGCGTGCAATCATCCTCCAACGAAGACAGCAGGTCGCGCGTCCACGGCTCGCGGCTGAGCAAGATCTCGAGGACCTGCGACCGAGTCGCGGGAGAGTATCCGCTCCATCCCGCCAATAGCGCGGCGGGGACCTTGGGATCGTTCGAACGGCCAAGCGCCTCGATCGCCGCGTGCCGCGTCTCGACGGCGACCGTGGGTCGAAGGAATCCCACGAGATGTTCGCGACGTTCGTCGACGCCGAGACCGATCGCGTCGATGGCTCGGATGGCCGCGGCGATCGATGCGGGATCGCGATTGCTCCCGATCATCGCCACGACCGCGCGTCGCAATGCGACTCGCTCGGCGACCGGGCCGAGAATCGCTTCTCCCGCCGGGGATTTCGCGATCCGTGCCGCCAAGGCGAGCCGACGCGGGGCGAGACCTCCGTCGGCCTCGGCGACGAACAACTCCGACCGGAGATCGGCCAGAACGGATTCGGGCTCGCTTCCCGTGAGCGATACGAACAACCCGTCGATCACGTCGTCCAACCCGTCGGTCGTGACGAGACGCCGCAGCATCCGCGCGGCGTGCGGTCGCGCCGAGGTGAGCACCGCGGAGCGGGTCCAAGGATCGGGATCGATTCGAGCGATCTCAGCCAGAGCGTCGCCGGCGCGTGCGTCTCTCCAGTTACCCAACGCTCGAGCGAGCGAGAATCGGACCACGCTCTCGCCGTCGCGTGCCAGCGCGAGCAAAGCGGCGACCACCTCCGGCGCGGGATCGCCGCGGCGCAGGGCGATCGTCGCCGCCGTCGCTCGGACACGAGGATCCCGATCCTTCAAGGCGTGCACGACGGTCTCGGCGTCGAGAGCATCGAGATTCGAGAGGGTCCAGATCGCCTGGACCCGCGACGCCGCTCGCGGGAACAAGCGAACGCCCGACGCGAGCACCGGAGCGACCCCGACCGTCTTGCGTTCCATCAAGAGACGCTGTGCCGTGTCTCTCGTCCATCCATTGGGGCTGTCGAGAGCGGCCGCGAGTTCGCGTGCGTCGAGTCGATCGAGGCGGGGAATCGGGCGTCGAGGAGCTCCGACCGGACGGACCCGATAGATCCGGCCTCGATCGGCCCCCGCGCGGAGGTCGATGCGTTTCTCGGTTTCGTCGGGGATCCACTCGGGATGCTCGATCACCGCGCGATACATGTCGGCGATCCAGAGCGCGCCGTCGGGACCGACGCGGAGCGACGTGGGGCGAAACCAGTTGTCGCTCGAGGCGAGGAATTCGCGATCGCGGAATCCGGAGGCGAGCCGCCCCTCGAAGCTGGGACCCGCCGCCTCGAGATCGATCCTCCGAATCAGATTGTGCACCGGCTCCGAAACGAATGCCGCGTTCGCGAACGCGGGACCGAAGAGGTCGTCGCGATAGGCGATGAAGCTGTTCGCCGAGGTGACGTGATTCGCCGACGCCGGCATGTTGAATCGCTCGTGTGTTGCACTGATCGGATGAACTTTGGTCGGTACGTTCATCGTCTTGCGCAACGAAGCCGGGAGATATCCGGGGTTGCGTGCGAGGTCGGCCTCGTCGAGGACGTAGTGTCGCCCCCAGGTGCTGTTGTCGTTGCCGAACCAGTTCCCCCAGTCGTCGCGCGAACGGCCGAACTGAGTCGGCCCAGTGACCGGTTGGAGGTCGCCCGAGTCGGGATCGATCCGGAGGTCGCGCCCGGAGATCGAGACGATCTTGCCGGACTTCACGCTTCGGATCGTGCCGCCGCTGTCGCCGTTGGCGAGATCGAAGCGTCCGTCGAGCCCCCACGCGAACCCATTCACTCGATGTTGCGGATTTCCGACCCCGAAGCCGTCGAAGAGCACCTCGCGCACCTCGGCGCGGCCGTCGCCGTCGCGATCCTCGGCATAGATCACCTCGGGAGCGCACGAGATCAGCACTCCGCCACGATGCGCGGCGATGCCGGTCGGGAAGCTCAGCCCTTCGAGAAACGTGACGCCGTGTTCATAGAATCCATCGCCGTCGCGATCCTCCAGAACGCGGATCCGTCCCTGGGGATGGATCGACCCGGTGGGATAGTCGCCCATCTCGACGACCCAGAGCCGACCGTCGGCCGACCAGTCGAACGCGACGGGGTCGCGAATCAAGGGCTCCGAAGCGACGAGGTCGATCTCGAATCCGGGTTCGACGCGAAACGAGCGAAACGCCGAACTCGGTTCGCGCGGGGCGGGTTCGACCGAGGCGAGCCAACCGGCGAACGGCCGCCGATCGACGAGGTCGGGCTTGCCCGCCGTGTGCTCGTTCTGGATCCAGAGCGTCCGATCGGCGAACCAGGCGCCCAGGTCGCGACCTTGACGCGTCAGCGCGGGGATCTTTCGCGTGGGGCCGTCGGGCTCGTCGAAGACTTCGCGACTCCAGCCGCGGTCGAGCCCTTCGAAGAGGAACAGCGCCTGTCGGGTCTCATTCGACGAGATGAGGTCGAGATCGCCGTCGTCGTCGACATCCACGAACCGCGTCCCCGGATCGCCGCCGTGCTCGTCGACCAGGGCGATCCCCGAGGGAAGTCCGAACGGCAACGCCTTCCATGCGGCTCGATCGGCATCGAAGCGCAGGACCCGACTCGGGCCGAGACCCGCCGCGACGAGCTCGTCGCATCCATCGCCGTCCAGGTCGACGAATCGCGTCCCGGCGTCGCGCCCTTCGACGAGCGTCTCGACTTCCGCCGGTGCAGCGACCTCGACCCATCCTTCGGGCCGGAGGAGACTCGCTGCACGTCGAGTGCGGTCGGCGACGAAGGCGAAGGTGGTGGGACGTCCCGAGGCGTCGATCACGCGACCGAGGCGAACGCCGGCGTCGGATCCGCGATCGTCGACGAATCGGTGCGGAAACGCGAATTCCCGCCAGACTCGCTCGCGGGGATTCCAGAGTCGAGTCAACCCGCGGCTGGGATTGCCGATGAGGACGTCGGAGAATCCATCGCGGTCGAGGTCGACGACCCGCGACCCTCCGTCGCGCCCGCGAGCGTCGCGGAGGGAGTTCCCCGCGAGCAGGCCGCCGTCGAGCCGCTCGACCGCCTCGCGAAAGGTCAAGAATGCCACCTTCTTCCCATATCGCGCAACGGCGTGGTCGATCAGCTCGACGACCATTTCCGACGTGATCCAGCCGTGGGGATGAAAGACGAATGTGAACACACCTTGCTTGGCGACGACGCCGTCGATCGCGGCGCGGAGATCCTCGACGGTCTTGGGATTGTTCGGTCGGTGGGCATTCTGGGCTTCCCAATCGCTGGGGACGATGCAGGGAAACTCCCAGGCGAGGCGACGGATGGTGTACGGGTAGGGATGATTCTCGACGAGGTTCACGAACGAGCGACCGACGGGCAGATACTTGCGGAACCGCTCGCGACCGTCGGGCTCGAACACGACCTCTCGAGGGAGCGCGGGGTCGTCGGGAGTGAGGATCGTGAAGACGGAGGAATCGGCTCGGAGGAAACGTCCGGCGGCGGAGTTTCGGTTGAAGATCTCGGCGTAGAACCGCGGACTGACCGTATTCTGCGAATCGCAGCAGGGCATGCGAAAGGCGACCGGAGTCTGTCCGGGGATCCGGGAGACGAGATCGAGGCAGTCGTGCACGGTTGAGGCGGCGGGACCGAGTTCGCCGCCCGAGAGCAAGGGGCAAGGGTGAGTCAGCGTGTGCACGTCGAACCCGACGCCGCGACGGATCAGCGCGTCGAGCCCGGGGGCGTTTCGGTCGATCCGGCAACTGAGCACGTTGACGGCCGCGCGTCCGTCGATGCGTTCGAGGCGTTGCAGGATCGGCGCGAGAAAGGTCTCGTAGCGTCCGAGATTGTCGGTGAGGTCGTCGATCGATAGGATCACGACCGCCTCGACTCCCGGCTCGCCGATCCACTGCGGTGTGATCAGGCGCGACGACGTCGTTCCTACCCTGTAGGGATCGTCGTCATCGCCCGGAGCGAGCCTCGGCTCGTCGGCGAAGGTCAGACTCGTGAGGCAGAGGGCGGTTGCCGCCCAGGTGCTCAGCGAGCAGACTCTGGAGATTCTGGAGCGCATAGGACCTCCTCGAGCGACACCTGCGACGACTGAGCGACGCTTCCCGTCGACGACTTCAGTTTCCGCCGCCGCGCTCGCGACGCAAGAGGCCGGTCGACGAACCAGCAAGTGAAATCGCGCCGGGCCGCCGCCCTCCATGCTCGGTCTGGAGAGATTTCGAATGACGACGCGAACCAGCCTCGAAGCCTCACCGGCCGCCGCGACTGCCCCATTCTCCGTGCTCCTCCTGCTGTTCCTGCTCTCGGGAGCTTCAGGGCTCATGTTGGAGGTCGTTTGGTCGCGCATGCTCGCGACGGTCCTGGGCGCGACGACCTGGGGCCTGCTGACGATCCTGGCGACTTACATGGGCGGGCTCGGTCTGGGCGCGATCCTGTTCGGGAGCCGCGTCGAACGATCGAATCGACCCCTGAGGATCTATGCGATCCTCGAAGCTTCGATCGGGTTGTATGCCTCGGCGATGCCGTTGCTGCTCGGCGGCGTCTCCTGGGTCTACGTCCGAGCAGCGGCATGGGACGACTCGAGCGGGCTCGCCTTGGCGTGGGTCACGAGGATCGCGACCGCGGTTGCGGTTCTGATCGTGCCGACGACGCTACTCGGAGGTACATACCCCGCGCTCGTGCGCGCGGTCGCGCTCGCCGGCGGCGGCGTGGGCCGTCGAGCAGCGACGCTCTACGCCGCGAACACCGCGGGCGCGGTCGTCGGCTGCTTCACGGCCGGATTCCTGATCATCCCCGCGCTGGGTGTCCTGGGAACGAACCGGCTCGCGGCCGGAATCGACCTCGCCGTGGCGGCAGCGGCCTGGATGCTCCACCGCCCGGCGACGCCGATCGAAGGCGAACCTCAGGCGCGATCGACGCCGAATCCGGCGACGCGATCGGTGCTTTCGGGCCCGGTCGTGCTCGTGATCGCCGGATTCACCGGTTACTGCGGACTCGCCTTCGAGGTGCTCTGGACTCGTGGGCTGCTGGTCGCGCTCGTCGACAACACCACGTACGCGTTCTCGATGATGTTGAGCGCCTTCCTCTTGGGGCACGCCCTGGGGAGCGGGTGGTTCGGCGGCCGACGAGCGACCGCTCGCGACCATGATCCGGGTGCACGCCTTGCGTGGGTCCTGGCGGCCGCGGGCATCGCCGCGCTCGCTTCGTTCCCGATTCTCATCGCGACCAGCGAGGTCGTCTCGCGCGTGGCTTACGGACCCGACGTGACGTTCTGGGGACGTCGGATCCCGATCCAGTTTGCCCTTTGTACGGCGGTGATCGGTCCGACGGCTGCTCTGCTCGGCGGTGCGTTCGCCCTCGCGATCCGCTCGATCTCCGCCGAGACGACGGATGCGGCCGGACGCGCGGGACGCATCTACGCGGCGAACACCCTGGGCGCGATCCTGGGCGCGGTGATCACTCAGGTCTTCGCGATCCCTTACTTCGGAACGCAGACATCGCTGGCGGTTCTCGCACTCGGTTTGATCCTCGCCGGTGCTGCGGTCTCGTTCGCGACCCATGGATGGAAGGCGATCTCGGGCGTGGCGGCGATGCTCGTGGTGGGAGCGGCGGCGTTCGTCGGCGAGCGGCAGCTCTCGTTGATCGACCTCTACGTCACCAAGGAGCGACTCCGCACGGCCGACGCTCCCGCAAAGCTGCTCGGCGTGATCGAGAGTCCCGGCGCGGTGGTGACGATCCACGAGCGGGCACCGGGCGATCGCGTGATCAATCTCAACGGAACGAATGTCGCGGGCACGAATCCGGTGCTCCGCACGATCCAGACTCTCCAGGGCGAGCTCCCGGTGCTGCTCCACCCGAAGCCCGAGGCGATCCTCCAGATCGGCTTCGGATCAGGCGGCACCTATGCAACGCTCGACGCGATGCGCGAGGCATCGACCTCGATCGAAGTGCTCGAGCTCACCCCCGAGGTGATCGTCGCTTCGGAACGCTGGCTCTCCGAGATCAATTCGCAAACCCTGACGCGATCGTCCGACCGCGTGACGATCAACGACGCGCGGAGCCACATGGCGTCGACCTCGAGGACCTACGACCTGGTCCTCTCGGATTCGATCCACCCCCGGTTTCGCGGCAACGCCGCGCTCTATTCCCGCGACTACTTCGAGTTGTGCGCCGGCCGATTGCGCCCCGGAGGGATCTTCTCGACCTGGCTGCCGCTCTACGGGATCTCGACGGACGACCTGCGGGGCATCCTGGCAACGCTCCAGTCCGTGTTCCCGCATGTTCAAGTCTGGTATCCCAACGCAGAGCCGAATGAGAATACGATTCTCCTCGGATCCCTCACTCCGATCGTGCTCGACTTCGATCGAATCGCGCTGCGAATGGCGACGGGCGCGACGTCGCCCCGGGCGGAGAATCGACTGCGACTCGATCCGGTCCGCCTGCTCGACTTCTTCGTGCTCGATTCGACCGGAGTGCGTCGATTCGCCGCCGGAGGCGTGGTCAGCACCGACGATCGTCCGCACCTCGAATTTCGAGCGCCCTTGACCCTGCGCCGCCAGGAATCGTGGCTGAAGAATCTGGAGGGGCTCGCGGCGGCTCGCGAGTCGGTCGTCCCTCTGGTCGAGCATCTTCCCGAATCGCGTCGAGCCGAACTGGAGCGTTGGGTCGCCGGCACGAGGTTCAAGCTCGAGGGACAGATCGCCGAGCTGCGTGGTGATTTCTCGGCCGCGGTCGACGCCTACGATCGATGCCTGGCGATCAATCCCGACGATCGCGAGACTCGGAAGCGTCGAGACGGGCTGGCACGGCTTCCGGCCTTGCGATGACGATCAGGGGTACCAGGAAGCCGGAGCCCAAGTATGCATGGATGAATCATGTCTTCGAGGAGTTGGATTTTTTTTGATTTTTCACTCACGGTCGGCCGCGGCTTGCGCTAACATGGCATTTACGGTTGCGACCGCTTGACACCGCGAATCCGCGGGTCAAGATGGGTTCTCTCCCACCGCGCAACCGGGATTCGGCATCGCGTGTCGATCATCAACTCTCCTCGGTGCCGAGCCTCTCCCTTCGTCGTTTGCGATTCGCGCGAACGAATCGTTTTCTCTGACCGTTCGGTCATCCACCGTTATCCGGAGGAGCGAGAATGAGACGGGATCGTCGAGGTTTCACCCTGATCGAGCTCTTGGTCGTGATCGCGATCATCGCGGTCTTGATCGCACTGTTGTTGCCGGCGGTTCAAGCCGCTCGCGAAGCGGCCCGCCGTGCGCAGTGCACGAACAACCTGAAGCAACTCGGGTTGGCCGTTCACAACTACATCTCTCAGCAGAACGTCCTGCCCGCGCAGTGCATGTTCCCCGCGTCCCAGGTCGAGAGCTGGGGCTGGAGCTACGCCTGGCCGCTGGCTCTGCTCCCGAACCTGGAGCAGGGTCCGGTCTTCAACGCGTTCAACTTCAGCGCGGGCCTGTTCGGCAACGCGGCGGGCGCCGGGGCGACTCCCGGAAACACGACCGTCGGCTACCTCCAGCTCGGCATGCTGCTCTGCCCGTCGGAGAACCTCAAGGTTCAGCCGTCGCGTCCCTGGGGCACGACCAACTACGTCGGCAACTACGGCGGCCCCGGGCCGATCAGCCGTTGGTCGGGCACGGTCGTTCCGCTCGGCTCCTCGCTGATGCCGACGACCGGTCAAGGCGTGGCCAACCTCGGCCCCGTCGGGATCGAGAGCATTCGAGACGGAACGTCGAACACGGCGCTCTTCTCCGAGCGACTCCTCGGCATCTTCGGCGCTCCCCGAGTCCAGGCCAACTCGGTCGACCGGCTGCGCGGGATCTACGTTGTCGAGAGCATCTCGGTGAACTTCAACCTGGCTCCGGACGTGGCGACGGTTCAGTCGCGTGCGTTCGCCCAGGCTTGCCGCAACCTTCCCGGCAGGTATCTCTCGGGTGATGCCGGTTGGGACGGTTGGACGAACCGCAGCGGCTACGTCTGGGTCGCGGGCTACCCGTACCACGTCGTGGTCAGCGGCTACATCCACTTCACCCCGCCCAACAGCTACTCCTGCCACAACCGCGCCGACGCCTCGTGGCTCTCGTTCGTCGGCCCGCTCGGCGCAGCTTCGCCGACGAGCAATCACCCCAGCGGTGTGAACGTCGCATTGGCGGACGGCTCCGTCCGGTTCGTCAAGGACACTGTGAATCTCGACGCGTGGTGGGCGCTCGGCACCCGCAACGGCGGCGAGGTCCTCAGCAGCGACGCCTACTGAGTTCGACCGGCCTCCGCGCCCTCTTGCGTTCCCCACTCCCACCGCGGAGTGGGGAACGGATGATCGACGCCTTCCCACCCCAGGTACCTACCCGAGTTCGGGCATCCGATCGATCCGTTGTCCTGGACCATCCCGCATCGGTCGATCGGATGTCCTTCGCTTCTTCTGAGCATTCCACGGAACGTCTCCAACGCTCGGGTCGAGTATTCTCGTATCGATGACGTGGTCGTCGAACGCGAATCGACCTGCGCCTCGACGAACCGCGAACACCCTCGAACCATCATCGGAGTCGAATCCCCATGCGTCGCATCGCCGGCGGTTTCCTCGGACTTGCACTCTGCGCGGGTTTCATCGGATGCGAAGCGGGCGGCCCGCCCGTCGGCACTCCTCCCGAAGCCACCGGAGCCGTCAACCCTCCGGGCTTCGAAGATATGATGAAGAAGACCGGCGGAGACATGGGCAAGCCCGGCTCGGTCAAAGGTGAAGTCACCAAGGACGCTCCGAAGGAAGCCCCCAAGGAAGCTCCCAAGGCGGAAGCGAAAGAAGCCGCTCCTCCCAAGTGAGCCCAGGGAGTCGCCCCGGACTCTCTCGCATCTTCGAACGTCCCGGGTCGTCCGCATGGGCGACCCGGACCGGTCGTCAGTTCGCGTGAGCGGCATCGAGATCGAACGGGGATTCGGGGCGACATCGTCGTCCCGTCGAATCATCGAACCAACGGCATTCGGAGATCGGGATCGCCCAATCGACCCGCATCTCTCGGTCTCTCGATTCTCGGTTGGGAGCAACGCGCAGCGAGGTGGAGCCGAAGCGAATCACTCCGCGAGTCTCGAAGCCGATTCCTTCGATCCGCTCGATCTCGCCCGGAATGCGAAGTTCGGGCGATCTCGACTCATCGGCCGCTCGCAACTCGGGGGGGATCGCCAGGACGACTCGACGCCCCGACCAGGACGAATGAAACTCGACTCGATCGAGGCCCGCGATCCCTCGATGCGACGGGTCGATCGCCCGCGCGGAGGTTCTCGCCGAGTCGGATTCGACGATCAGCGGAATCCTGGACCAGGGCCGGGACGACAGCATCTCGAGGACGATCGAGGAGTTCGGATCCTCGACCAATTCCTGGGTCGGGCCGACCTGGATCAATGCACCTCCATCGATGATCATCGACCGCGAGCCGAGAGCCGCGGCGTCGGCGAGGTCGTGCGTGACGACCAGGAGCGTCTGACCCAACGCGGTGACGAGATCGACGAGGATCTCCCGTAAGGCGACCCGAGCCGGTGCGTCGAGAGCTTGGAACGGTTCGTCGAGCATCACCAAGCGACGACGACTCGCGAGCGTGCGTCCCAGAGCCGCTCGTGTGCGCTGACCTCCCGAGAGTTCGGCGGGACGGCGATCGAGGAGATCGCCGAGCTCCAGTCGATCGACGAGAAGCGTGAACAGCCGCGAGGGCTCCGACCGATCGACCGAGGCTCGCAGGCCGAGCTCGAGATGCTCGCGCACGGTGGCGTGGGGCAAGAGGGCGGGGTTCTGAAATGCGAGCGACACGCCTCGAAGATGCGGGGGGAGTGCTGAGACGTCGCGACCATCGAACCGAATCGTCCCGGAGGTGGGTCGATCGAGTCCCGCGATCAACCGTAGCAAGGTCGTCTTGCCGGCTCCGGAACGTCCGATGATCGCACAACGCTCACCGGAGGCGATCGAGATCGAGATTCCCCGGATCACGGATCGGCCGGGAGAACGCTGGAAACCGAGATCGTCGAGTTCGACCTTCACGCGGCTTTCCTCGAGAACGAGATCGATGAGATTCGATTCTACCGGATGCGGTGCGGTGGGGCCGGCGGATGCCGAAATCGCCGACTCGGCGAGCCGTGAATCGACATCGGTGTTTCGCGATCGTCGTCGATCGGGTAATTTGGGGACCTCGACCGAAGTCGAGGGCTCGGCGAATCGTGGAGGGTTCGCCGCATCGTCGCCACCGACCTCCACGACGGCCTCGAACGTGTTCCCGCAACGTCGTGATCGACCCCGGTCGGGTCGAAACGCGAGTCGTCTTGGGCTGAAGGGGCTCTCCCCGGCGAGCAATCGCCGGCTCTTCGACCAGCGCCGTCGCGACCTCTGCGCTTCGCCTCGATCTCGGACGAGATCCGAAGCCGCGGTCGCGAACCCGTGTCGCTGCGCCGAGAGAGACAAGGGAGCCGCGAGCGCCGAGACCTCGCTCAGGACACGTTGCTCATGGCCATTCGCGTCGCACTGAATCACAAGACGACCTATCGATATGATCGGCTCGTCCAACTCTCGCCGCAAGTCGTGAGGCTCCGCCCCGCCGCGCACACGCGGACCCCGATCTCGGCCTATTCGATTCGGGTGTCACCGACGACGCACTTCCTGAACTGGCAGCAGGATCCACAGGGCAACTACCAAGCTCGACTGGTCTTTCCCGAAGAGACCCGCGAATTCTCGGTCGAGGTCGACCTGATCGCCGATCTCACGGTGATCAATCCGTTCGAGTTCTTCATCGAGAAGTCGGCGGAGCGCTATCCGTTCTCGTACGACGAGGCGACCGCCCGCGAACTCCGCCCTTACCTCGAGACCGAGCCCGCCGGTCCGTTGCTCTCGGCGCTCGTCGAGAAGCATCGCAAGACCGACCTGCGCACCATCGATCATCTCGTCGACATCAATCGAGATCTCCAACAGTCGATTCGATATCTGATCCGACTGGAGCCGGGGATCCAGAGTTGCGAAGAGACGCTGGAACTGGCGAGCGGCTCGTGCCGGGATTCGAGCCGGCTGCTCGTCCAACTGCTCCGTCGGCTCGGGCTCGCGGCGCGGTTCGTCTCCGGTTACTTGATCCAATTGAAGCCCGACGTCGTCGCTCTCGACGGGCCCTCGGGAGCTTCGACCGACTTCACCGACCTCCATGCCTGGGCCGAGGTCTATCTCCCCGGCGCGGGTTGGGTCGGTCTCGATCCGACCTCGGGTCTGCTCACAGGCGAGGGACACATTCCGCTCGCCTGTACGGCCGATCCCGCCTCCGCCGCTCCGATCAGTGGATCGTTCGGATGGCGACCGCGTCCGGGCGTCGAGGATGATCGCTGCGAGCCGACGTTCGACTTCTCGATGAGCGTGACCCGAATCGTCGAGGATCCGCGCGTCACCAAACCGTACACCGAAGAGCAGTGGACCGCGATCGAAAGGCTTGGTCACGTCGTCGACGAACGGCTCCGACTCGGGGACGTTCGACTCACCATGGGGGGCGAACCGACGTTCGTCGCCCTCGACGACCCGGATTCACCGGAGTGGAATACCGAAGCCCTGGGCCCGACGAAGCGGGTCCGTGCCGGTCGACTCTTGCTCCGGCTCCGAGATCGCTTCGCCGGCGGTGGTGCGCTGCTCCATTTCGGGCAGGGCAAGTGGTATCCCGGCGAACCGCTGCCGCGTTGGGCGCTCGGGTGCTGGTGGCGACGCGACGGCGAGGCGATCTGGAACGACCCGACGCTCGTCGCCGATGAATCGATCCATTACGGCCACGATGCAAATATCGCCGACCGCTTCATCCGCGGCCTCGCCGATCGTCTGGAGGTCGGCCATTCCGGCATCGAACCGGCCTACGAAGATGTGTGGTACTACCTCTGGCGTGAACGGAGACTGCCGACGAACGTCGATCCCCTCGACAATCGGCTCGACGACCCGATCGAGCGAGCGCGTCTGACTCGAATCTTCGACGTCGGACTCGACTCCGTGGCGGGCTACGCCCTCCCGATCCGTCCCGGAATCGGCGAGGACGAACCGCGCTGGGTGTCGGGGAATTGGTTCCTCAGGAGCGAGCGTCTGTATCTGATGCCGGGCGACTCCCCGATGGGGTTGCGGCTGCCGCTCGACTCGCTTCCCTGGGCCGAAGCCGGCGATGTCGAACCGCTCGTCGAACTCGATCCCTCTGCCCCGAGGCGTCCCTTGCCGAGCCGCTGGGACCGCGATCGCGAGCGCCAGGCACGACGACTCGATTCGCGACGCACCGGCGAGGGTCGCGATCGGGATCGCGCCGCGATCCCGCCGCTCCCGGGAGAATCGGCTTCGGGAATCGTCAGAACCGCGCTCTGCGTCGAGCCCAGAGAGGGGCGTCTTCACGTCTTCATGCCGCCTCAGCGATATCTCGAGGATTATCTCGAACTCGTCGGACTCGTCGAGGAGACGGCTCGCTCGCTGGGCACCCCGGTGGTGATCGAGGGCTACGCCCCCCCCGCCGACCCGCGGCTCAACCACTTCAGCATCACGCCCGACCCCGGCGTCATCGAGGTCAACCTCCACCCGACCCACTCCTGGGATGAGATGGTCGGCCAGACCAACACGCTCTACGAGGAGGCGCGTCTCGCTCGGTTGACGACCGAGAAGTTCATGCTCGACGGGCGGCACACCGGCACGGGTGGGGGCAACCACATCGTATTGGGCGGTGCGACGCCGCTCGACAGCCCGGTCCTTCGTCGCCCCGACCTGCTGCGGAGTCTCGTTGGATATTGGAATGATCACCCGTCGCTGAGTTATCTCTTCTCAGGAGCGTTCGTCGGTCCCACGAGCCAGGCGCCTCGGGTCGACGAAGCGCGCAACGACACGCTCCACGAACTGGAGATCGCCTTCGAGCAGGTCCCCGACCGCGCGAACGTTCCTCCCTGGCTCGTCGATCGCATCTTCAGGAACCTCCTCGTCGACGCGACCGGAAATACGCACCGAACCGAGTTCTGCATCGACAAGCTCTACTCCCCCGACTCGAGCGCGGGGCGACGCGGGCTCGTCGAGTTGCGGTCGTTCGAGATGCCGCCGCACTCCCGAATGAGCTTGACGCAGCAACTGCTGATCCGAGCGCTTGTCGCCAAGTTCTGGGAACACCCCTATGATGCCGCTCTGGTTCGGTGGGGGACCGAGCTCCACGACCGGTTCATGCTGCCGAGTTTCGTCAGGAGCGACTTCGCGGACGTGCTCTCCGAGCTCCGAGAGTCGGGCTTCCCGCTCGTCGACGAATGGTTCGCGCCCCACTTCGAGTTCCGATTCCCCAAGCTCGGCGAGAACACCGCTCGCGGGGTGAGGATGACTCTGAGGCAGGCGATCGAACCGTGGCACGTGCTCGGCGAGGAAGTGACCTCGGCCGGCACGTCTCGGTTCGTGGATTCGTCGGTGGAGCGGGTCGAGTTGGAAGTCGAGGGCATGACCGACCGTCGGCACGTCGTCGCGTGCAACGGGCGTCGCGTGCCGCTGCACCCCACCGGAGAGCGGGGTCGGTTCGTCGCCGGGATCCGTTACCGCGCGTGGTGCCCTCCGAGCGCTCTGCACCCCACGGTGGGAATCCACTCGCCCCTCACGTTCGAGCTCATCGATACGTGGATGGATCGGTCGGGCGGGGGATTCCAGTACCACGTCGTGCATCCGGGAGGACGGTCGTTCGACACCTTCCCGATCAACGCACACGAGGCGGAGAGTCGACGAGCCTCGCGGTTCATCCCCTTCGGCCACACTCCGGGCCGCGTGATCGCTCCGCCCGAGGAACGGAATCCGGAGTCGCCCTTCACGCTCGACCTGAGGAAGAGCCCCCGTTCGACGATCGTCGAGCGTTGAGGGGCCGAGACTGCGATCTCGCTCCGGGGCTCGCGTCGGCGAACCCCGGAGACGGGAGCGAATTCGCACTCAGTCGGCGGAGGGAGGGACGAAGTCGGCGACGAAGAGTTGGCTCGTGTTGTCGGCCGAGCGGCCCTTGGAGGTCCACATGATCTTCTTGCCGTCGTTGGAGAAGACCGGCAAGCCGTCGAAACGGTCGCGGAAGGTGATCCGCGTCTGCTTGCCGGTCTCGGTGTCCATCCAGTAGATCTCGTAGTTGCGGTGACCGTGGATCGACGTCGAGTAGACGATGTGGCGGCTGTCCTTCCAGAAATAGGGGCCCCAATTCACGCCGTCGTTGTTCGTGAGCATCTTCTCATGCTTGCCGTCGGGCGTATTGATGTAGACCTGGAGCAGGTCGTTCTCCTTGCGGTCGCTTCGGTAGATGATCTTCTTGCCGTCGGGTGAGAAGAACGGACCGCCGTCGTAGCCTGGGGCCTTGGTGATTCGTCTCGGATTCGAGCCGTCGGCGTTCATGATGTAGATCTCGGCGTTGCCGTCGCGGAAGGAGGTGAAGATGATCTCCTTTCCGTCGGGCGACCAACTTCCCTCGGCGTCGTAGCCGGGAGCATCGGTGAGCCGCACGAGGTCCTTGCCGTCGAGGTCGGCGGTGAAGATGTCCATGTGCGGATCGAAGTCCCAGCGGTAGCGTTCGCTGCGGCTGTAGGCGGGGCCTTTCTTTGCGTCGGCCTTCGCGCTCGGATCGGCCGTGGAGGAAAGGGCGGGGTCGAGATGCGAGGAGCCGAAGAGAATGCGCTTGCCTTCGGGGTGGAACCAACTGCAGGTGCACTTTCCCTTTCCCGTGGAGACGAGTCTCGGCTCGGACTTCTCGTCGAGCGACTGAATGTAGATCTGATAGTCTTCTCGGCCGGGAGGTGAAGCCTGGTAGATGATCGATCGTCCATCAGGGCTGAAATATCCCTCACCCGCCTTGGCGAACCCGAAGGTGACCTGGCGGATGTTCTTCAAGTGGGTCGACTCCGCCGCATCCGCCTTGGCGATCTCCTCGGGCGTGGGAGCGGGCGGGGCGGCCTCTCGGGTCTGGGAGAGCAGGGCCAGTCCGAGCAACAGGGCAGGGCAAGACATCCGGCGGTCTCCGGGGTGGGCGCGAACTCGAGGTGGTGAGGTGGGCGGTACACGTTCCAGTCTATGAGTCGAGACCGGCTCCCGCCAGGGGCGGGGGCGGTTTCGCCGGCGGGCCGCCGGAGATCTCACCGACTTCCCTCCACCCGGGCGGCTGCGCCAGTATCGCTTACCTAGCCCGCGTCCATCAAAGCAGTTACGGAGACCGCACAACGCGAATCCGAGGGGGCCGCGGATGATTTTCGCAATTCTCTTTGCGAAAAACGTGAAAAAAGCGGCCACGGGAGTGGACGATCACCCGAGGCGATTCCTAGAATCACCACGAACCGGGTCATTCGTTCCTCGTGAGCGACCTCGAACCATGTCGGATTCGTCGGATCGTCCTCTGCTCGACATCATCCGCCGTGACGGCCCCTTGTCGGTTGCCGACATGGCCTCGCGTCTCGGTGTGACGCCGACTGCGGTTCGCAACCGACTGACTCGACTCCTGGGCTCGGGATTGATCGAACGCCGAACCGAGTCGGTGGGCCGCGGGCGTCCCAAGCACACCTATCGAGCGAGCGTCGAGGCTCACAAGCAGCTCGGCCAGAATTACACCGACCTGGCGTTGGTACTCTGGGACGAACTGATGCACGCGGTCGAGGATCGCAAGTTGCGTCGCTTGATCTTCGGGCGAATCACCGAGAAGCTCGCCGAACTCTACCGATCGCAACTCAAGACCGACGGCCGCGAGGGCAAGATGCTGCAACTCGGCTCGATCCTCCACGACCGGGGAATCGAGGTCGAGGTCGTGACCGGCGATCGCGACTCGCTTCCGATTCTCAAACAACATTCCTGTCCCTACTTCGCCCTCGCCGAGGTCGACCGCGCGGTCTGTGCGATGGAGCGAAAGATGTTCGAGAAAGTGCTGGGGCAGAGTCTCCGACTCAGCCAGTGCCGACTCGACGGGCACAAGTCGTGCGACTTCGAGGCTAAGCCCGACGGCCGCGTCGCCTCGACGACCGCGTCGTTCTGAGCAAGTCATCACCACCTTCCCCGATACCCGATCCTCACTCGATTCCGGAACGCGACACGATGAGCAAGGTCCTGACGATCGAAAACCTCCACGTGGCCATCGACGGCAAGGAGATCCTCAAGGGGGTCGACCTGACGATCCGCGAAGGCGAGGTTCATGCTTTGATGGGACCGAACGGTTCCGGCAAGAGCACGTTGAGCTATGCCTTGATGGGTCACCCCAACTACGAGGTGACCGCGGGCACCGCGAAGCTCGACGGCGTCGACCTCCTCGGACTCGAGCCCGACGAGCGGGCGAAGGCGGGGCTCTTCCTGGCGTTCCAATACCCGACCTCGATCCCGGGTGTGACGGTCGCCAACTTCCTGCGTCACGCAGTCACGAACATTCGGAATCCGAACCGGCTCGAGGGCCAGGATCTGATGCCGATGCGTGAGTTCCGCAAGGAGATGAAGCAGGAGATGGACGAACTGGGCGTCGACGCGGAGTTCGCTCGTCGCTACCTCAATGAAGGGTTCTCGGGCGGAGAGAAGAAGCGGGCCGAGGTCCTCCAGTTGGCGATGCTGCGTCCGGCATTCGCGATTCTCGACGAGACCGACAGCGGGCTCGACATCGACGCCGTTCGGATCGTGTCCGAGGGTGTCAACCGGGTCGCGGCCAAGGTCGGCACCGGGATCCTCGTGATCACCCACTATCAACGAATCCTCACCTACATCAAGCCGGGATTCGTGCACATCCTCTACGGCGGCCGAATCGTCGAGCACGGCGGTCCGGAGCTCGTCGAGACGCTCGAACGCGAAGGCTACGACTGGGTTCGCGCCAAGTATCCCGACGCGGCACGCGACGAGGATCAACTCGAGGCGGCCGCGGGCTCTTCCTTCTGAATCCATCGCGAACCGCTCCGAGTCGCGTCGCTCGCCGACGAGTCGCATCCACGAGTCATCGACTTCTCCAAAGGATCATCCTATGTCGACCGATCTGAATGAACAGGTCTCGGGCATCAAGGAAGACTACAAATACGGATTCCGCGAATCCGATGCTCACTATACCTTCAAGGCCCGCAAAGGGCTCGATCGCTCGATCGTCGAGCAGATCTCCGAGATGAAGTCCGAGCCGGCCTGGATGCGCGAGTTCCGCCTCAAGGCTCTCCAGGTCTTCGAGTCGAAGCCCACCCCCCGATGGGGCGGAGCCCTCGACGAGATCGACTACGACGAGATCCACTACTTCATGCGGGCCGCCGACCGCCAGGGGAAGACCTGGGACGATATCCCCTCCGAGATCAAGAACACCTACGACAAGCTCGGGATCCCCGAGGCCGAGCGTCGAGGCTTGATCGCGGGCGTCGGCGCTCAGTATGAGTCGGAGGTCGTCTATCACAGCCTTCGCGAAGATCTCCAGAAGAAGGGCGTGATCTTCACGGACACCGATACGGCCGTCCGCGACTATCCCGACCTCGTCCGCGAGTATTTCGGCACCGTCATTCCGATCGCCGACAACAAGTTCGCCGCGCTCAATTCCGCGGTATGGTCGGGCGGGTCGTTCGTCTACATTCCGGCCGGAGTCAAGGTCGACGTCCCCCTGCAGGCCTACTTCCGGATCAACGCCGAGAACATGGGCCAGTTCGAGCGAACGTTGATCATCGTCGAGGAAGGGGCGCAGGTCCACTACGTCGAAGGCTGCACCGCGCCGATCTATACGAGCGAGAGTCTCCACTCCGCAGTCGTCGAGATCATCGTCAAGAAGGGCGGCCGCTGCCGCTACACGACCATCCAGAACTGGGCGAACAACATCTTCAACCTGGTGACCAAGCGGGCGGTCGCCCATGAAGACGCCTTGATGGAATGGGTCGACGGCAATCTCGGCAGCAAGCTCACGATGAAGTACCCCGCCGTCCACATGGTCGGCAAGGGTGCTCGCGGCGAGATCCTCTCGATCGCCTTTGCCGGCAAGGGCCAACACCAGGACGCCGGCGGCAAGGTCGTCCACGAAGCTCCCTACACGAGCAGCCGGATCATCTCGAAGTCGATCTCCAAGAACGGCGGTCGCTCGAGCTACCGCGGGCTCCTCAAGGTCGCTCCCGGCGCCAAGGGTTCGAAGTCGAACGTCGTTTGCGACGCCTTGATCCTCGACCCCTACAGCCGATCCGACACCTATCCGTACATCGAGATCGACGAAGACGACGTCAAGATCGGTCACGAGGCGAGCGTCTCGAAGATCGGCGAGGAGCAACTCTTCTACCTGATGAGCCGCGGACTCTCCGAGGCCGAGGCTTCGACCTTGATCGTCTCGGGCTTCATCGAGCCGTTGGTCAAGGAACTCCCGATGGAGTATGCGGTCGAGATGAACAAGCTGATCCAGCTCCAGATGGAAGGGTCGGTCGGTTGATCCCGTCGGAGCTGCGGCGAGCATGATCGACCTCGATCGCGAACGCAGCCGCGCCGGGATCTTCCTCGGCGCGGTTGCGATCTTCTTGGTTTCGGCGTATCTCGTCGTGGGCGAGATCGGATATCTTCTCCAAGGGGTGACGACCGATGCCGACCTCGTGTCGGCCGCGGTCGTTCGAGTACCCGCCTCGCGAGGCGGATCGAGGTCGATGCTCAGGGTCGAGTATCTCTATCGAGACGGCTCGACGGCGAGGCAGGCGACTCAGCTGCTCCCCCCCGACAGCGAAGTCCCCGAAGGCCCGCGAGTCTCGATCGAGTACATTCCCGGATCGGAATACGACTCGTGACTGAAGGGCACGCGTCCGACTCTCGCGATCATCGTCTTTTTCGCGAGTCTGGCGGCGATCGTCGTGGTCGTCGCGACCTTCGCTCGAGAGGCCCGAGAGCAGCCGCGACGAGTCGTTCGTCACCACCGTTGATCTCTCCACGGATTCCGCCCTCTGATGATCACACCACTCGAATACTGGTTCCCGCACATCTTCTTGGCGGGTGCGGGGTTGATGGCGATCGGCGTCTTCTCGCTCTGGCTGACGGCGTGTCTCGTGAGCTGGAAGTGGGGCGTCGGCTCGATCCTGTTTCCTCCCGCGTTGATCGTCTTTGCGTTTCGCCATCCCCGCGTCGCGCGGAATCCGGTGATCCTCGCGGGTGTCGGTCTCGTTGCGATGGCCTTTCCGCCGATCTACGCACAGCTCACGCCGATCGACCTCGGCCCGCGCGACAAGATCGTCGACGGCGAGCGGCACGTCACGCTGACGGGTTGGGATCGCAAGGATTACTCGATCCTCCAGAGGATCCCGGACGCCGTGGTCCTGCAGATGGCGAATGCCGACGTGACCGACGCGGTCATCGAGCCGTTGGCGACGATCGAGAATCTCCGCGAACTGGACCTCAACGACACGAAAGTCACAGACGCCGGGCTGGCGACGCTGGGATCGCTGTCGCGGCTCGAGCGGCTGCGACTCCGCGGCACCGCGATCACCGACCAGGGCTTCGGGACCGCGATCGCACCACTCGAATCGCTCAGAGAGATCGACCTCCGCGCCACCGGCGTGAGCCGCGACGCGGTCCAACGATGGAAATCCGCGAAACCCGGACGAAGGGCCCTTCAATGACGACCGCACTCGACGTCTCCGCCCCTGCCTCCGACGCCAACGCTCGGCTGCTCGCCGTCGCCTGCGAACTGGCATATCTGCCCGAAGGCCAGGCGCAAACCGGCTTTCGAGAGCGGCTGGGGCTCGAGGCCAAGCTCATTCAGGCCGACAACACGCAGGCCTACGTCGCGGTCAGCCCCGAGGTGATCGTCGTCGCCTTCCGGGGCTCGGAGTCGCCCGCAACGCTCGACGGCATCAAGGACTGGTTGCTCACGAACGCGAACAACTTCCTGATCCTCCCCGAAGGCCGAATCGGCACCGACTTCGCGGCCGCCGGAGTCGGCGCTCGGTTCCACAAGGGCTTCCTGGAGGCTCTCGACGAAGTCTGGGCCCCGCTCTACGGTGCGGTCGATGCCGAGATGAAGACGGCCGAGCGCCCGCTGTTCGTGACCGGCCACAGCCTCGGCGGCGCCTTGGCGCTCGTGGCGGCCTGGCGATTCCAGCAGAACTTCCTCGCGGTGACCCAGGTCACCACCTTCGGCGCTCCCATGGTCGGCAATGATCTCGCCGCCGAGGCCTTCAAGCGGGAGTTCCCGGGGAAGATCTCCCGATACGTCGACGCTCTCGACCTCGTGCCGCTCCTGCCGACCGTGAGCCTCATCGCCAACAGCTACAAGCATTGCTTGAATGAATATGTGCTCGAGGCGGCCGGGGGCGATACCGCCGCCGACGCCGTCACCGCATTCGCGAGTCGCGCGAGCGACGGACTCCTCGACCTGACCTTGATCGACGAGATCTGGTCCAACGTTCAGAGTCGCATCGCCCATCACATGGTCGACAACTACCAGTCCCGGCTCGACGAGCGACTCGCGCGGACATCCTGACATCCCGCGGTTCCCGATCGCGGGGCCGATCCCACGCTCCCATTCTTCCCTCAACGACCCGCCCAGATTCCTCGAAGGTTGGAAATGACCACCGCACCCGCTTCGCTCCCGCGTCCTTCGGCACTGCTCGGCGACGACTTCTTCGAGGGTTTCCTCGCGAGCCGATCCGAGCCTTCGTGGCTGACCGAACGACGACGAGCCGCCTTCACCGCGGCCAAGTCGCTCCCATGGCCGACGCTTCGCGACGAAGAGTGGCGGAGGACCGACATCCGCGCATTCAAGCCCGAGGCTTTCGTCGGCGTCACGCCCGGAACCCCGTCCGACACGGTGCGCGCGGAAGTCGAGGCCGCGGTGAATGAGCTCCGCGGCCACTACGGGCTGGGGATCGCTCGAACCAACGCGGGCACCCCGGTCCGCGTCGGAGAAGCCGATCTCGGAGGAGCGGTCTTCCTGGACCTCGAGACCGCGGTCCGCGAACACGGCGATCTCCTCGAGAAGCGGCTCTCGACCTCGATCGTCGACCCCGCCGCCGACGTTCTCTCAGCGCTCCACGCCGCCTATTGGACGACCGGTGTCTTCCTCTACGTTCCCAAGGGAGTGCGCGTCGAGACGCCGCTCTTCTCGCTGGTCGCATCGGCGGGAGAAGGGGTTCTCGACCTCGACCACACGATCGTGATCGTCGAAGAGGAGGGTGAAGCTTCCCTGGTGCGGGAACTCCGTTCGTTCGGCCGTGAAGGACGAGCGGGGCTGCACCTCGGCGCCGTCGAGCTCGCCGTCGCGGATCGAGCCAAGCTCCAATTCGTCGATCTGCAAGCGTGGGATGACGCGACCTGGCACTTCAGCCGAGAGCGCGCCGAGATCTCGGCCGGCGGATCGATCCAGTGGACCGTCGGCGCGCTCGGTTCTCGGCTGTCGAAGGTCAATCAGGAGGTCGCGCTCACGGGCGAACGTGCGCAGGCCCAGGTCAACGGCGTGATCTTCGCGACCGGCCGACGACACCTGGCCTATTTCACGCGACAGGATCACCAGGCTCCCCACACGACGAGCGATTTGTTGTATAAAGGGGGCCTGAACGACGCCTCGCGGGTCGTTTGGAAGGGGATGATCCGGGTCGAGAAGGATGCGCAGCGAACCGACGCCTACCAGAAGAACGACAGCCTGATCCTCTCCGAGGCGGCCCGCGCCGACTCGATCCCCGGCTTGGAGATCGAAGCCAACGACGTTCGCTGCACCCACGGCGCAACGGCGGGCCCCGTCGACGAGGAGATGGTCTTCTATCTCCAGGCTCGCGGCATCGACCGCGAAACCGCCGTTCGCCTGATCGTCGAGGGTTTCTTCGCCAACGTGTACGACCGAATCTCCCTCGAACCCGTCCGCGAAACGCTCCGCCGAGCCGTCGCCGAGAAGCTCGAATTGGGAGGCTCCTCGAACTCTTCGCCGACCTCCGAAGCCTGACCGTCCACCCGACCCACGCACCGAACGCTTCCGATCTCCAGGAGCCGATCCGTCCATGGCCGACCCTTACGCCCACCCAGAGGTCTTGGTTTCCGCCGACTGGGTTCTCGCCCACACCGATGATCCCAAGGTCCGCATCGTCGAGAGCGATGAAGACATCCTGCTCTACGAGATGGGGCACGTCCCCGGCGCCGTCAAGATCGATTGGCAGGGCGACCTGCAGGATCCGCTGATCCGCGACTACATCGATGCCGAGAAGTTCGCCGCGCTCTGCTCGAAGGCCGGCATCGCCCCCGACACGACCGTCGTCTTTTACGGCGACAAGTCGAACTGGTGGGCCTGCTATGCATTCTGGGCATTCAAGCTCTTCGGACACGCCGATTGCCGGATCCTCAATGGCGGACGAAAGCTCTGGATCGACCGCAAGTTGCCGACGAGCACCGAGACTCCGTCGTATCCCGCGACGAAGTACGTGGTCGGCGCGTCGAATCCGTCGGAGATTCGGGTCTATCGCGACGAGGTCCTGGCCCATTCGCGCGCCGGCAAGCCGCTCCTCGACGTTCGGAGCCCCAAAGAGTTCACGGGTGAGAAGCTCCACATGGAGGACTACCCGCAGGAGGGCTCGCTCCGCGGCGGTCACATCCCGGGTGCGAAGAGCGTGCCCTGGAGCCGAGCGGTCGAGGATTCGGGCGAGTTCAAGTCGGCCGCCGACCTCCACGCGATCTTCGAGACCGAGATCGGCCTGAAGCCGACCGACGACGTCGTGGCGTACTGCCGGATCGGCGAACGGTCGAGCCTGACCTGGTTCGTTCTCAAGTACCTTCTCGGCTACAAGAACGTCCGAAACTACGACGGCTCTTGGTGCGAGTGGGGCAACCTCGTCGGCGTTCCCATCGAGCGAGGCGCCTGACCGACCTTCTCGCGGCGACCGTGAACTCGTGTTCGCGGTCGCCGTTTTCGCGATTCATCGTCTCTCGAGGGCCGACGCCGTGGCCGCCGCGTTGGATGAGATCATCAGTGAACTCAGCGAAGCCGAGCCGCGTGAGCGGATCGAGCTCCTGATCGACTTCGCGAAGTCGTTGCCTCCTCTCCCCGAGCGGCTCGAGTCGCTCAAGGACGCGACGCACCGGGTCGAAGAGTGTCAGTCTCCCGTGTATCTCTTCGTCGAGTCGGAGGATGGAGGTCGCAAAGCGCGACTGTATGCCGATGCCCCGATCGAGTCGCCTTCGGTGCGGGGCTTCGTCTCGATCCTGGTCCAGGGGCTCGACGGCACGACTCCCGAGACGATTCGAGCCGTCCCCATGGATCTCGTCCAGCGTGCCGGCCTCGAGGAGATCCTCGGGATGCTTCGAATTCGGGGGCTCACCGCAGTGCTCCATCGCGTGAAGGCCGGAGTCGCCAAGGCCGCGGCGGCCGCTCATTGACCGACTGCGCAGAGTGCGCACCACTCCAATTCCGATCCGCCCGAGCAACTCCGCAGAAGAAGGGGCTCCCCCGATGTCCGAGAATCACGACGCGATCGTTGCTGCACTCAAGGGGGTGCTCGACCCCGAACTCAACGTCAACGTGATCGATCTCGGCCTGATCTACACGATCCAGACCCGCGAGACCGAGGTCGACGTCGAGATGACCCTCACATCGCCGTCCTGCCCGGCCGGGCCTCAGATGCTGCGCGACGCCGTGAATGCCATCGAAAAGGTCGATGGGATCACCAAGGCAAACGTGCGACTCGTGCTCAATCCGCCCTGGTCGCCCGACCGCATGAGCGACGATGCGCGGGATGCTCTCGGAATTTTTTGATCGGGTTGGGGGCGTTGATGTTGCATTACGTGGGCCGATCTGTCATTTCTAAGTAGTCCAACGATGATCAGCGCACCGCAGGCGAAGAGCCTCGTGCTCTCGGCTCAGTCGGTCGACGGCGACCATGAGAACTGATCTCCCAAACAATTCGGGAATGAGAATCGTTCGGTCTTAATCAGCCGCCTTCGATTGCCGACTCCCGCTTTGTATATCTCCCCCCCTGGGATCTCTCGAGGATTCCCGTCGCACGGGAAGCGGTGCCGTGGCTCGTAAGAAGACCTCGAATCTGCGTGTGAACGTCAAGGCGTCGCTCTCGCGGCGGTTGCGGGAGATTCGTCAGGAGCTCTTCGGAGACCATGGCGGACCGGAACTCGCACGCCGGCTCGGGCTACCTGCTCGAACCTGGTACAACTATGAGACCGGCGTGACCGTCCCCGCCGAGATCCTGCTCGCGTTCATCGAGGCCACGGGCTCGAATCCCCTCTGGCTCCTGAACGGCGAGGGACATCGATTTCGCTCCCCGAACGATGAAGTGAAGCTCGCCGATCTCACTCCGATCCAACTGATCCGCCGCGGCCTCGAGAAGCTCGAGCAGGAGCCCAACGAGGTCCTGATCATGACTCCCGAGAATTTGCCGAGCAACGCGATCTCGGACTTCATCGCAGTGCACCTCATCCCGATCTCGGAACTCTCCCGCGACCACCCGGTTCCGGAGGGAGGTGAGCACGTTCTTGCCTATCGCAAGTGGTTGCCCCATCCGCGGGAAACGGTGGGTGTCCGGCTCGAGGACGACTCGATGTCGCCGATCCTGCCTCACGGTTCGGTCGTCGCGATCGATCGCGCCGTCGTCGATCCCGAGGAGTTGCAGGGGCGAATGGTCGCGGCCGAGGTCGACGGTCATCCCATGATCCGCTGGCTCGACCTCAGCGGTCGCCACATGATCCTCCGACCGAACCTTCCCTCGCGTGAGCATCCCTTGGTGCCGGTCGAGCTCGATTCGACGAGCCGACGTCTGATCCTCGGGCAAGTCGTCTGGTCATGGAGCCGGTTCAACGGTTCTTGATCGACGAATCGTAGACATCCGCGACGATTCCCGCTCCGACGGCCGAAGCAGTCGTCGCCAACGACTCTTCGATCAGGGCGATCGGCGACTCGACGAGAGCTGCCAGGCGATCTGCGTACAGCCGGCGCTGAGGATCGCGGCCGCCGACCCAGATCGGTACACCGGACTTCGCGATCGGATGCGCGGCGATCCTTGCGCAATCTTCTCCAATCACTGCACCGACCCAGAATGAGGCACGCCCGTGTGCGTCGAGCGAGCCGCTCAGCTCGGCGAGACGGACGGCGAAGGCGGCGCGGCCGATCCCTGCCTCGACCGCAGTTCGCATTCCGAGTTCGACAGCCCCAAGATCCGGTTCTTCCGGAAGAGTCGACGGGAGGCTCTTGGAAATGATGGTGTGGGACGCCAGGGTCGCAGTGATCTCTCCCGCGAGAGTGGTGAAGCTCCGCAGGATCCTTCCCTCGGAGTCGACTTCCACGAGCTTCGTGTGAGATCCGGGCCAGAGAAACGCAACGGGCCGACCTGCCAGCCCCAGGGCGGCCGCGGCTCCGAGGGTTTCGACCTCTTCACCTCGCATCACGTCGGCATCGAGCCACCCCGCCGTACCGAGACCGGCAGGCGTGCGGACTCCTGGGACGATGAGGATCGGAGGACCTTCGAAATCGGGGAGCCGATACTCGACCGCAGCGGCAGCGAGTTCAGCGATGCCCGCCGGCGCGACCACGTGACGTACGGACGTCAGACCGACTTCCGACGAGAGCATTCCGGCCGCGACGATTCGAACGAGCCGAAGATCTCGATTCCCGATGACCTCGATGATGCACTCACGGACCGCCTCGGCGAGAGGGGAGACTCCCGCGCTCCCCAGATTGTCGCGAACCCCCACCCCCCGCCGCGCCGAAGCAACGAAGACTCCGTCGATCAGGAGTCGAGCACGAGTGTTCGTGGTTCCGCCGTCGAGAGCGAGCAGCGCGGCATTCCTCGTCGAATTCATGGGGTTCTCCCTTGCCTCTTCATCCATCTCGCCGCATCCTTATCCAGTCGATTGGACCGCGGTCGACTTCCCCTCCGTTCCCGCGGCGCGACAGCTCCGTTCGCCTCCCCGAACGAGATCCTCCATGAGCACCGCGCGAGTTGCAAGCGCGAGAGCCGAGATCCTCCTCCCGTCGGTTCGCGAGCCGATCTTCGTGATCGGTCCCGATCGTCGTATGCACCAGGTGAATCGTGCCTGGGAGGAGTTCACCGGTCGACCCGCAAATGAGGTCCTGGGGCTGGAATGCGGCAAGCGTGCCGCGAGCCTGGACGACTCTGCGGAGAATCTCGTCGCCGCCATTTCTCCGCCGCGTTCCGTCCTCGAAGGTTCTCCCCTCGAGACGAAGGCACTCATCGTCAAACCCGGAAGTGAGCGAACCTGGGTTCGGCTCACTTTTCAGCCTCTTCGGTCGACGGCGGCGTCGCTGAACTCCGTCTACATCCTTGGGTTCATCGGTCCGATCGCCGAGCCGGCCGGCATCTCGCCCGACCCGTTGAGACTCCAGTTGTTGGCGGCGCGGCACGACGCGGCTCAGCGGTATGGGATCGATTCGCTCGTCGGGCGAAGTCCCGCACATCTCCGGTTGCTCGAGCAGATTCGGCTCGCGGCGAGTACCACGAACCCGGTCTCGATTCGGGGGCCCCGAGGTTCCGGAAAGAAGACCGTCGCGCGGGTGATCCATCAGCTCTCGCGTTCGCGTCATCTCCCGTTCATCCCGATCGATTGCTCCTTGCTGCCCTCGTCGACGATCGAACGCGAGCTGTTCTCGGATCAGGGGTTGGTGGAATCGAGCGATCCCATCGCGGGACGATCGACGATTCTCCTCATCGAGCCTCACTCGCTCGAGCGCGAGACCCAACGACGCATCGCGCGACGGATCGACGATCACCGACGGATCATGCTCTCCAGCAACATCGCATCGGTCGACTCGTCCGACGTCGATCTCGACGAGGAATTCGCTTGCCGCTTCTCCGTTCTCACGATCGAGATCGCGCCGCTTTCGAGCCGCGAGGCAGACATTCCCCTCATGGCGCAACACCTGCTCGACCGGATGGAGCGGCGCCTCGACGGTAACGGATCGGAGTTCGCTCCCGGTGTCCTCGATGCGATGCGCATCCACGACTGGCCCGGAGGAGTATCGGAACTGGCTCGGGTGGTGGAATTCGGACGCGACCATGCGTCGACTCACATCATCACGATGGAGGACCTTCCTCCGCCGCTCCGCCCCGGGAGCGATTCACGCGAACAGGCTCCGAGCATCCCGCGGCAGGACCTCGATTCGGTGATGACTCGGGTGGAGCGCCGTCTGATCGAGCTCGCGCTCCAGAGAGCGGCTCAGAACAAGTCGCGAGCGGCAGAGTTGTTGGGGATCTCGCGACCAAGGCTCTACCGCCGAATTCGCGAACTCGAGATCCCGGACCTGGAACTGCCCGAATCGAGTTGAAGGAGCAACCCGCCCGACCATCCCTCACGGAGAGGAGTGATCGGGCGGGTTGATCGATTCGGCACTGGACCGCGGAGATTCGTCTCGTCAGATCGAGGTCCGACGACGACGAATCCAGATGAGCCCGCCCGCGCCGATCGCGGTGAGCGCGATGCTGGTGGGCTCGGGAACGGTCGCGACCGGCTCGGCGAAGCCGCCAGGGATGACGGTCATGTACGTGGGGTTGATGAGATTTCCGCCGACCAGAGACCAGCTCGGATCGAAGGCCCCGGTCAGAGGATTGAAGCGATAGATGGTGTTGTTGCGGTGGCTGGGAACGTACAGGAACGCCTGCTGCTGAATCGTATCGACGGCGAAAACCGGGGCGACCGGACCGTTGATGTCGAGCGTCCCCGTGAAACTGGATCGCGTGAATCCAGGCGAGTTGAGGTCGTAACGGATGATTCCGGTCGGCTGACCTTGGCCGGTCGGGAAGAAGTTCGCGACGTAGAGATTGCCGTCGGGGCCGAATGAGAGACCGGCGGGGCCGTTGAGACCCGACACGGCGCCCGAGATCATCGCTCCACCGTCGACGGGAGCACCCGTCTGGCTGTTGAAGCGGAAGATCGAGTTATTCGAAGAGCTGGAGACGTAGAGTTCGTCGCCGAAGGGCGAGAAGGCCATGCCCGTTGGACCGGCGAGGCCCGGATTCTGGGCGAAGGTCTTGATGAAGGCTCCGGGGGTTCCGGAAGGCCCCTGATACTGGAGAATCGCGCCGTTGGAATTCGGCGAGAAGTTGGAGACGTAGAGATTGTTGTCGGGTCCGAAGAGCACCTGATTGGGGTAAGCGAGACCGCCCGACCCCTTGGTCACGAACTTGTTGATGAATGCGCCCGTCGTCCCGTTGTAGCGAAGCACTTCCCCGGTACCGAGGCTGGCGACGTAGAGGTTTTGGTCGGGGCCGAAGGTGATTCCGAACGGCACGGAGAGGCCGCCCGACCCTGGAGCGATGAAATCGCGGATGTAGGCGCCAGTGTTCTGGTTGTAGAGCTTGACCGAGTTCGATCCAACGTCCGAGACCAGAATCTGGGACTTCGCGCTGCCGAGGGGCGCGGCGAGGAAGGCGATCGACGCCGCGAGACCGAAGAGCAGATTCCGAAGTTGGCGAGCCATGGAGTCGAGCCCTCAGAAATGCACTGGAGCGAATTGGATTTCGACTCCAGGACTGATCCTACAGATTTTGCGATCCTACCCAACCGATTCTTGACGAGCAAGTCGTTTCGCCGCGTACGACCGATGGAATCGGCACGAACCTTCCGCGAACCCCGTCCCCGTGTCCAATGTCGCGTGTTACGATGCCTTTCAGCAACATCGCCGATGGGTGAGATGCCTCGGGAAGGGGGGATCGAAGTTGTCCGACATCCAATCCGACGTGACGTGCGTCTGTCCACTCGACTGTCCCGACACTTGCTCGATGAAGGTTCGTGTCGAGGATGGACGCGCCGTCGCGCTCTCGGGCGATCGGGACCACCCGTTCACCCGCGGCTTCCTCTGCACGAAGATGTCGCGATATCTCGATCGAGTCTATAGTCCCGATCGCATCCTGGAGCCGCTTCGGCGAGTCGGCCCCAAGGGCTCAGGGAGATTCGAGCCGATGAGCTGGGATGAGGCGATCTCGACGATCACCGAACGCTTCGACTCGATCGCGAGGTCGCCCGACGGCCCCGAAGCGATCCTCCCCTACAGCTACTACGGAACGATGGGCAAGCTTCAGTCGAGCAGTCTCGACCGTCGCTTCTTCCATCGCTTGGGCGCTTCGCGACTCGATCGAACGATCTGCGCCTCGGCGGGGTCGCTCGGCTACGAGTACACGGTCGGTCGCGGTCGCCCAGGGGCCGATCCGATGGGAGTGGTCGGGTGCCGGCTGATCATCAACTGGGGCTCCAACACCGCGAACACCAACAGCCATCTCTGGAGTCTGATGATCGAGGCCCGAAAGGCCGGCGCGAAGATCGTCACGATCGACCCTTATGCGAGCCCGACGGCCAAGCGTTCGCATCAGCATATCGCCATTCGCCCCGGCACCGACGCCGCACTGGCGCTCGGAGTCATGCATGTGATCTTCCGGGACGGACTGGAGGATCGCGACTATCTCGAACGCGGCACGATCGGCGCGGACCGGTTGCGCGACCGCGTTCTCAGCGAATACCCGGTCGACCGAGTCGCTTCGATCACCGGGCTCGAGCCTCGGGAGATCGAGCAGTTCGCGGCCGAGTATGCGGGCAATCGCCCCTCGCTGATTCGCGTCAACTACGGACTCCAGCGTCATCACGGAGGCGGCATGGCGGTGCGGACGATCGCCTGTCTGCCCGCGATCGTCGGAGCTTGGCGGGACCACGGCGGCGGGGCCCTCCTCAGCACGAGCGGCGTCTACGACCTCGATCTCGACCGACTGGCGACGGGCGGTCTCCCTCCCCAGACTTCACGCCTCATCAACATGAATCAACTCGGCGAGGCACTCGCGGGCGAGTTGCCGGGACCGCCGATTCGAGGACTGTACGTCTACAATTGCAACCCGGCGGCCGTGGCGCCCAACGGGTCGAAGGTCCGGAGCGGCCTGCTTCGCGAGGACCTGTTCACCGTGGTCCACGAACAATTCGCCACCGATACGACCGACTTCGCCGACATCGTGCTCCCCGCGACGACCCAGCTCGAACATCCCGACTTGCATACGTCTTACGGACATCACTTCGTGATGCTCAACGCTCAGGCGATCGCGCCTCTCGGCCAGGCCAAGTCGAACAACGACGTCTTCCGCGCGCTCGCCGAACGGCTGGGATTCGAGGCTGAACTCTTTCCCGACGACGAGACCTTGATGCGGGAGGCTCTCGACGGCGGTCCCAACGTCGCCGGGATCACGCTCGAGCGACTCCGCGATACGCCTTCGATCCGGCTCGCGATTCCCGATCGCTACGCGCCGTTTGCCGAGGGGCGATTCCCGACTCCCTCCGGTCGGTGCGAACTCTATTCCGAACGGATGGCGAACGACGGCCTCGACCCGCTCCCCACCTATATCCCGCCGTTGGAGGATCCCCGCGAACGCCCCGATCTGGCCGCTCGATACCCGCTTCAATTGATCTCGCCGCCTCGGCCGCAATTCCTCAATTCGACCTTCGCCGAGTCGGAGCGGCACCTCCGCGCGGCGGGCGATCCGACGATCGAGCTCTCCGGGGAAGACGCCGCGGCACGCGGACTCGTCGACGGCGACTGGGCCGTCGTATTCAATGATCGTGGTCGCTTCGAGGCTCGGGTCGCGCTGACGGGCGCCGTGAGGCCGGGAGTCGCCGTCTCGACCGGGATCTACTGGAACAAGAAGAGTCGAGGCGGCTCGAACGTCAACGCGACGACACCTTCCGCGCTGACCGACCTGGGCGGCGGAGCCACTTTCTTCGATAATCTCGTGGATGTCCGTCCCATCGAACCGGGAGCGCCCCGATGATCTCGTTGACGAAAGCCCTGAGACGTTTCCGCCGTCGAGACGAGCTCGCTCGTCTCCCCGTCACTGTCTACACCCGTCAACAGTGCTGCTGCTGCCACAAGGCGATCGACGTCCTGCGCGAAGCCTCGGAGCGGTACGGATTCGCGATCGAGACGGTCGACGTCGACGGCGACCCCGAGTTGGTTCGACGTCACGGCGAGAGCGTTCCGGTCGTGGAGATCGGGGGCAAGGTTCGTTTTCGAGGCGTCGTGAACCCCGCGCTCCTGGATCGACTGCTCCATGCGGAAGCCGCCGCGGCTCGAGATCGAGGTTGATCGATGGCGTGGAAGTTGCCCGACGATGCCGTGCTCGGTCTCTGGTGCGAACGTCCCGATATCTGCAACCATCCCCATCTCGCCGCCGATCTGGGAGACGACGCGGCACAGGCCGTTCTGAGCGCGGCGTTCGCCGATCGACTCGCGTTCTGGTCGAATCCCGCGATCCTCGCCGACGAGGGCCGGCGCGTCGTGGTCTTCGGCCCGAGCGATGCCGGAGATTGGTTCGATGCGCGCGTTCCTTCGCAGTTCCAACTCCAGCCCCGCGAGACGGGTGAGTTGGGGGCGGCGGTTCGATCGTTCTTCGCCGGCGAGATCGAGAACGGCGCCGGGCGGGTCGTGCTCCTGATCGGTGATTCGCCGCTGCTCGATCCGAGTCTCGTCGTGGGGGCGTTCCTCGCACTCGAGCATCGCGATGTGGTGATCGGACCGCGAGCCGACGGCGGGATCTACCTCCTCGGGGCGCGTCGACCGCTCGGGTCGCTCTCGGTCGGCGTGTCCTGGAACGACTCGCGTTTCCTGGGTCGACTTGTCGGAGCGTTGACGGAGCAGGGGGCGTCGCTGACGGGATTACCCGTCTCCCCCGGGCTCGAAACTGCGGACGATTGGCGAGCCGCGATCGGTCGGCTTCGACTCGCCGGAGCGTCGGGAATGCCGACGGGGCTCGAACGACTCGAGCGCCTCGCAGCGCTCACGATCGAGAAGAGCTCGGAGTTCAAGCCGGCGGTTTGAGACGCTTGGCGACCTCCGCGGCGACAGCGTCGGTGAAGCTCTCGGTCGACTCGCCGCCGCCGAGGTCGCGCGTCCGCACACCTTCTCGCAGGAGGTCGAGCGTCGCGTTCTTGACGGCTTGTCCCGCCGAGAGTTCTCCGATCTGGTAGAGCAGCATCGAGAGGGCCAGGAAGATCGCCGTCGGGTTGGCGAGGTTCTTGCCCGCGATATCGGGAGCGGTCCCATGCGCGGCGTCGTAGAGCGCGACGCGAACGACCGCCGAGGCATCGAAGGCCAGGTTCGCGCTCGCGCCGATGCCGAGACTCCCGGCGAGGCCGCACGCCATGTCGGAGAGGAAGTCGCCGTACTCGTTGAGCACCAGGACGATCTGGAACTTCTCCGGAGCCATGATCAGCTTGCCGAGGAGAGCGTCGAAGAGTTCGACGTTGTGGGCGACCTCCGGGAATTGCCCGGCGACTTCCTTCGCGACCTTCTCGAAGAGGCCGTCGGTCGCTTTCTGGATCGTGTACTTCGAGGCGCTCGTCACGCGTTTCGACGTCTTGCGCGCGAGCCCGAAGGCGTAGCGCGCGGCCTCCTGGACCGGCCGCCGTTCCACGATCCGGAGGCTGACGGCGGCATCGTCGCCGACTTCTCGTCCGGGGTCGTCATACGTGCCGCCGGTGGCGATGCGGACGATATCGAGGTCGAGTTCGCGTCGAAAATTGGTCGGCACCCCGGGGATCGTATAAACCGGCCGGTGGATGACCGAGAGGTCGAGCCGGCGACGGAGCACGGCGTTGGGGCTCTCCTCGGCGGTCGTGGTGGGATACTTGATGGCCACGCGCGAGCGAGTGACGGCCTCGACCGCTTCGTCGTAGATCTTCGAGGCTCGCGCTCGGCGGTTCTCGAGCGTGAGGTCGACGGGTACGAATTCCAGAGCGATCGGTAGGGCTTCGGCCAGACGATGGATCGCCCGCGAGAGTTCGGCGCCGATGCCATCCCCCAACAATTCCGTCACCAGATAGGAAGGTCGCATGCTCAGGAAAGACTCCCGCCGGTGACGTCGCGAGCGATCCGAGAGCGAGCCGATCTTGCTCTCGATCCTATCATTCTACACTCCGCGCGCGCAAGAATGAGCCCTCCTCGAGTCTCCGATTTCCGTGATCGGACCAAGAGAGCCGATCCCGACCTGATCCCGATGGGCTTGGAGCTCGAATCGATGGAATCCTCCGATCCGTCCGAGGTGACGCGTCTCATCGAAGCGGCGCGATCCGGCGACCGGCGGGCCGCCGCCGAGATCCTGCCGCTGGTCTACGACGAATTGCGCCGGCTCGCCGCCGCGCGGATGGCCTCGGAAGCCCCGGGACATACTCTGAACCCGACCGCCTTGGTCCACGAAGCCTATCTTCGACTGGTCGGCGACCAGCGCTTCGATGGTCGCGGTCATTTCTTCGCGGCAGCCGCCGAAGCGATGCGACGGATCCTCGTCGACCATGCGCGGTCGAGGCAAGCGGCGAAGCGCGGGGACGACCGACGCGTGACGCTCGAAATCGACGAGATGCCGGGGCCCGAATCCGATGACGACGTCTTGATCGTTCACGAAGCGATCGACCGACTGAGCGCGACCGAGCCCGAAGTGGCGAATCTGGTGAGATTGCGATACTTCGGAGGTCGAACGCTCCGCGAGGCGGCCGAGGATCTGGGCGTCGCGCCTCGGACCGCCGACGCCTGGTGGGCCTACGCCCGGGCCTGGTTGATGGCCGAGTTGAACGAGCATCGGTGATTCTTCAGAATCTCCTGCGCGTTTCCTCGGCCGATTCCGCATGGGGAGAGACGATCCCTTTTCCAAAGAGGAGCTCCGCCATGAGTGAACTCGAGATCTTCACCGCGGCCCTGAGATTCTCAGACCCGGCCGAGCGGTCCGCATTTCTCGACCAGGCGTGCGCCGGCAAGCCCGAACTCCGAGAGCGGATCGAACGGCTCTTGATCGGCCACCAGTTCAGCCGCGGACCGCTCGATCGGTCGCCGTTCGACCTCCCGGCGACCGAGGGGCATCGATCGAAGGAAGAAGCCGCCGAGGCGACGCTTCCCGCTTCCCACACCGCCCCCGCGACCGACTCGACTCCCACGGTCTCCGAGACCGTCGATCTCGACGCCGCGACCACGGCGAGCGCCGAGGTTCTTCCAAAGCCCGCGGTTCGGCTTCCGGACGACAAGAACATCGGTACGGTCATCGCCGGGCGGTACACGTTGATCGAGGTCATCGGCAGGGGCGGCATGGGCTCCGTCTACCGCGCGGGCCAGACCCAGCCGGTCAAGCGAGAGGTGGCTCTCAAGCTGATCAAGACGGGAATGGACTCCCGCGACGTCCTCGCCCGGTTCGACGCCGAACGTCAGGCGCTCGCGTTGATGGATCACCCCAACATCGCCCGCATCTACGACGGCGGCGTGACCACCGACGGCCGGCCGTTCTTCGTGATGGAGCTCGTCGACGGAGTGCCGCTCACCGAGTACTGCGACCGGAAGCGGATGACGGTCGAGCAACGGCTCGAGCTGTTCGTCTCGGTCTGCCAGGCCGTGCAGCACGCGCACCAGAAGGGGATCATCCATCGCGACTTGAAGCCGTCGAACGTCCTCGTCGCGGAGGTCGACGGCCGCCCAACGCCCAAGGTCATCGACTTCGGCGTGGCCAAGGCGACCGAGCGGAAGCTCACCGACATGAGTTTCGCCGACACCGGCGCCATCGTCGGCACGCCGATGTACATGAGCCCCGAGCAGGCCGACCCGACGTCGAGGGATATCGACACGCGGACCGATGTCTATGCCCTGGGCGTGATGCTCTACGAACTGCTCACAGGCTCGCCGCCGATCGATGCGGGGCAGTTCCAGCGGGGCGCGATCCTGGAGATGCTCCGCATGGTCCGCGAGGTCGAGCCGCATCGGCCGAGCACCCGTCTGAGTGATGCCAACGCCCGTCCGAACATCGCAGCCAATCGGAGCATTGAGCCGACGAAGCTGACCAAGCTGCTCCAAGGCGAACTCGACTGGGTCGTGATGAAGGCACTCGAAAAGGACCGCACCCGCCGCTATGAGACCGCCAACAGCTTCGCCCGCGACATCCAACGCTACCTCGCCGACGAAGTCGTCGAGGCAAGACCACCCAGCCGCGGCTACCGGATTCGGAAGTTCGTCAAGCGGAACAAGGTGCAAGTCGTCGCAGCGAGTCTGGTGCTTGTGACGCTGGTAGCAGGGGTGGTGGGAACGACGGTGGGGCTGATCGAGGCGAAGAGGCAGGAACGAAAGGCCCTGGCCGCGGCCGATGAGGAGCGGAAAGCAAAGCGGGAAGCCGAGACTGAGAAGACGAACGCCCTGAAGGCAGCGGAGGCGGAGCGGGTCGCCAAGCTCGACGCCGATGCGAGGCGGGAGGAGGCCGTCCGCAACCTGGGCTTCGCCAGGAAGGGGAATGAGTTGCTCGGCTCGGTGTTCGCGGGGCTGGACCCGAAGAAGATCGTCGAGAGCGGTCGGCCGCTGCAGGATGTGCTACGGGAGAACCTGGTGAAGGCGGTGAAGGAACTGGAAGGCGCGGCCATTGGCGACCCGCTGGAGGTGGCGGCAATTCAGAATACCCTGGGCCGGTCGCTCCTCAGCCTGGGAGAGGCGAATCTGGCCGTCGAGGTGCTGGAGAAGTCGCGAGACACACGGAAGGCCAAGCTCGGACCCGAACACCCCGAAACCCTCCAAGCCATGAATGACCTGGCGGTGTGCTACTCGAATGCAGGTCAACTGGGGAAGGCCCTGCCGTTGCACGAAGAGACACTCAAGCTGATGAAGGCCAAGTTCGGCTCCGACAACCCCTACACCCTCCGAAGCATGAACAACCTCGCGGGAGGCTACCGAGACTCCGGTCGGCTCGATATGGCCCTGCCGCTCTTCGAGGAGACGGTTACACTCACGAAGGCCAAGCTCGGACCCGACCACCCCGACACACTCTTGGCCATGAACAACCTGGCGCTGAACTATCGGGACGCCGGCCAGTTCGACAAGGCCCAGCCGCTAATCGAAGAAACGCTCCTGCTCTCGAAGGCCAAACTCGGCCCCGATCACCCCGACACCCTCAGCTACCTGTTCAGCCTGGCGTCCATCTACCAGGCAGTCCGCCGGCTTGACAAGGCAGTGCCTCTGCTCGAGGAGACTCTTGAGCTCAGAAAGGCCAAGCTCGGACCCGACCACCCCGACACACTCGAAAGCATGAGCGGACTGGCATCGGTCTACACGGCGGCCCGCCAGATGGATAAAGCCCTACCTCTGCACGAGGAGGCGCTGAAACTCGCGAAGGGCAGGCTCGGACCTGAACACCCCTTCACCCTCAACACGATGAACAACCTGGCGGCTTGCTACTGGCGCTTGAAGCAACTCAACAAGTCTGTTCCGATATTCGAAGAGCTGGTGCCTCTTCAGGAGAAGAAACTCGGTCGCACGCACCCGAATACACTGGGGACAATTGCCAACCTGGGGGTGAACTACAAGGATGCCGGGCGGGTGGCGGAGGCAATCCCGCTGCTGGAGGAGGCGTACAGAGCGTCGGTGAAGATCCCAACCCTCCGATGGGTCGGCCCGGCCTTGTTCGACGCTCATGTCAAGGCCGGGAAGCCCGCCAAGGCGCGGAAACTGTTCGATGAGATCCTCTCCGAAGCCCGCAAGACACTGCCCAAGGACAGCCCGCAACTGGCTGGGCAACTGGCGCAGTTCAGCCTTGTCCTGCTCGAGATGAAGGGATACGCCGAGGCCGAGCCGCTGATCCGCGAGGCCCTGGACATCCGAGAAAAGACGCAGCCTGATATGTGGAACACCTTCAGGGCGAGAGCGATGCTCGGCTGGTCCCTCCTCGGGCAGGAGAAGTACGCAGAGGCAGAACCGCTGCTGCTCGAGGGCTACGAAGGCATGAAGTCCCGCGAGAAGACGATCCCGCCGATCGCCGGCACTCGCATCCCTGAAGCCCTCGACCGTCTCGTCGAGCTCTACACCGCGACGGACAATCCCGCCGAGGTGAAGAAGTACCAGGAGTTGCGTTCGAAGTATCCGACACCGAACGTGGCCGCCCCGCCGCCGGGGGAGAAGAAATAGAAGGATACCCATACGCTCGAGCCTGAACGGAACTCGACGTTTCCCCAACTCGAATCTGGATCACCCACCGACGCTCCGCGCATTGCCTTTCCGCAGAGATCGTCGACCCGCTCGCACTTCCTCCAGGGGAGGTAGCCGTTCGGGCGAGCCTCCTCGAATCGGCCACCAACCGACCGATGTCGCCCCCCGCGGGTCCCGAGCTACGGTGACCGCGGTCGTCGGCAGGGGCGACCCCGCGGTCGGAGGATCTTGCGGACGCGGACTCGAATCGATGGGTTCCGGCGAAATCCGCTCTCGGCGGAGGAGGCCGAACGATTCCAGGGCCGGGCCGACAGTCGGCGGCTGCTCCGCGGAGACTCAGCTCGCGCTTGCCTGGTTCGTGGAGTGTGCGTGGAGGATGACCTGGATCATCATGGAGAGGTCGCGCTCGGCCTCTTCCCGAGGAATGCCGACTCGAACCAATTCGTCGACGCCGACCTCGACCGCGGCCTGGAATCGAGCCTGAAACGCCTCCGGCTCCTCGGGCGGGACCGAGGGGTCGGAAGGCTGCGCGGGGGCGGTCTGCTTCATTCGCGCGAAGACCTTCTCGGCCGCACTCCGGTAACGCTCGTCTTCGAGGATCGACTGGATCCGCTTCTGCTCGCGGTCCTCGCGTGATCCGACGATCGCAAAGACGCCGATGATTGCTCCCAGAATCGGCCATCCCAGCGGGATCGTGTAGAGGATCGGCGTCCAGAGTTCATCCTCGCGCTTCCCGAGCAGTTGCGCGGCCTCGGCGCGGCTGATCGGGTGGTAGCGTTCCCCTTGATAGACGCAGAAGGTACCGCTGTGGGTCCACAGATCGACCCAGAAGACTCCCCAGTATCCATGCTTGTAACCGACCTTTCCGCCGGCTACCTCGGGAAGCGACTGAGCCGACGCGTCGCCCAAGTGTGTGATTCGGTCGCCGTAGGTCACCACGATCGCCCCTGCGTCGGCTCGACTCGACGAGAACAGGGCGAGCGTTGCGAGAACCGGCAAGGCATGACGCGATACTCGGGCGAGCATAAACCGACTCCTTCACCTTTTTCAGATCGTGAAACGAACACGATATTCTCTTCACTCGAGAGGTCGCTTCGGCTGGACGATCGCAAGGAGCCGCCGGGCGGCCGCCGAGTTGTTTTCCGAGCAGGGGTTCCTTCGGAACGATCGCCCGAGCTCTCTCGATCGCGGAGTCTGATTCCGCGGGCGCGACCTGTCGCGGCGGCGAGAACGATGCTCTCCATGCCGCCGCGCTGATTCTTCGGGCGGAATCGCCCGTATGCTCAGGAGCCGAACGCATCCTCGGCACGATGTCGAGGAGGGACGGGGGGGTCGCGCCGGTTCATCGAGGATAGCGGGGCGATCCGGATCGATCCAAGCGAATTTCGTTGGTAGAGATGGCGAGAAGAGCGAGAAGCCCGACGGTTCGTGGAAGTGGTCCGAGACCGGCCGACGGTACGGAATTGGAGCCGGGGCGATGAGACGGTAGGATGAAGGGAGTCGCCGCTCTCCCGTGCGACCGCACCGCCGCCGAGCCTCTCGCGCCCGTCGCATTCTCCGCCCTGGAATCCCGCGAGCCCTCATGCCGATCTCCCCGTCCGGCCCCACTCCTCGCCGCCTCGGCCCCGAGTTCGAGTATGAACCGGTCGAAGGACTCTTTGACGAGGCTCTGACCTCGGCGGGAGAGATCCGCGGCCATTGGGAGCCGTTCTTCGAGCAATTGGACCGAGTCGGCGTGTCCGAGATCCGCCGGCGCTGGGACGAGTCGCGACAGCTGATTCGCGAGAACGGGGTGACGTACAACGTCTACGGCGACCCCAACGGGATGGATCGCCCCTGGGAGCTCGATCCGCTCCCGATGCTCGTCTCCCCCGAAGACGCACGAACGCTCGAGCGGGGCTTGATCCAAAGGGCCCGACTGCTCGACGCGATCCTGGGGGACCTCTACGGGCCGCAGCGCTTGTTGCGCGAGGGGGTGCTTCCGGTCGAGCTGGTTCATGGAAATCCGGGGTTCCTGAGACCGTGTCACGGCATCGAACTCCCGACGGGGAGACGACTTCACCTCTATGCGGCCGACGTCGGCAGGACGCGGGACGGTGCCTTTCGGGTGCTTCGCGACCGGACCCAGGCGCCGTCGGGGGCCGGCTATGCCCTCGAGAACCGGATCGTGCAGTCGAGGATGTGGCCCGAAGCGTTCCGAGACTGCGGCGTGCGCCGGCTCGCCCCGTTCTTTCAGGCGGTCCGAGAGCTGCTGCGCTCGATCGCGCCCCGGAATCGCGACAACCCGCGGGTCGTTCTCTTGACCCCCGGTCCCTTCAACGAGACCTACTTCGAGCACGCTTTCCTGGCCCGATATCTCGGCTACACGCTCGTCGAGGGAGCCGACCTCACCGTTCGCGGCGACCAGCTCTACCTGAAACTCTTGGGAGGGCTCCAGGCGGTCGATGTCGTGGTTCGCCGACTCGACGACGACTACTGCGACCCGCTCGAACTCCGGGGTGATTCGTTCCTGGGCGTTCCCGGGTTGGTGCAGGCGGTCCGCTCGGGAAACGTCGCGGTGGCGAACGCACTCGGGTCGGGACTTCTCGAGACGCCGGCGCTCGCGGCGTTCCTCCCGAGCATCGCGCAGTTCCTCCTCGGAGAGGACCTGGAGATCGCGTCCGTGGCGACGTGGTGGTGCGGCGACCCGACGTCGCTAGCCCATGTGCTCGAGAATCTCGAGTCGCTGGTGATCAAGCCGACCTTTCCCTCGGGACGGTCGGCATCGGTCTTCTGCGAGCGACTGCCGACGCGCGACCGCGAACTCCTGGCGGCGAAGCTCCGCAACCGCCCGCGCGACTTCATCGCACAAGAGACCCTCTGTCTGGGCACCTCGCCGATCTCGAGCGGAGATCGATTCGAGGCTCGGCGATCGCTCTTCCGCGCGAACCTGGCTGCGCGTGGCGACACTTATATCATGATGCCTGGAGGAATGACCAGGATCGCCCCCGACCCGAATTCGATCGACGTCTCGATGCAGAAGGGGGGCGGGAGCAAGGACACCTGGTTCGTCTCGTCGGAGCCGGTCGCACAATTCTCGCTGCTCCCGACGACGGTGGAACCGGTCGAGGTCAGGCGCGACGGCGGCGATGTTCCGAGCCGTGCGGCGGACGACCTCTATTGGCTGGGTCGATACACGGAGCGGAGCGAAGGCCTGGTGCGCCTGATCCGCGCGGTCCTGGTGCGTCTGACGGAGCGATCGGCCGATGCCGAGTCTCCGGAACTCCCCGGCTTGCTCCGCGCGGTGACTCTCCAGACGGGAGGGTTTCCGGGCTTCGTCGGCGAGGGGGCCGAGCAGAGGCTCGCCGCTCCCGCGGAAGAGATCCTCTCGCTGATCCACGACCGGTCCCGAACCGGGGGCCTGGCCTGCACGCTCGACACGCTCCATCGCGTGGCGTCGAGGGTCCGAGACCGGATCTCGATCGACATGTGGCGAACGATCGTCGGGCTCGACCTGCAGCGACGTCGAGCGCCGTCGAGACGTTCGGGAACCGCCGCGACTTCGACCGTGCCGACTCCCGACACGGTCTCTCTCGCCCGTCCTCGAACCCGTCGAGCTCTTGCCGAAGCTCTGGATCTGCTCGATCAAGAGGTGCTCGGCATCGCGGCGTTCAGCGGAATGGTCGCCGAGAGCATGACGCGCGGACAAGGCCGTCGATTTCTCGAGATGGGGCGGAGGATCGAGAGATCGCTGCATACTCTCGGGCTGATCCGAGCAACGCTCGTGTCCCCGGCGGCATCCGAGGCACCGATGCTCGAGGCGCTGCTCGAGATCGCCGACAGCCTGATGACCTATCGACGTCGATATCTGAGTCGACTCCAGACGATCCCGGTGCTCGACTTGATCCTGATCGACCCGGATAATCCACGATCGCTCGCGTTCCAGATTCGCGAGCTGTCGATGAACATCGGATCGCTGCCCCGCACCGAAGACGCACCCGCATCCAACCTCGAACAAGCCATCATCAGTCAGGTCGTGGATCGCATCGCGAGTCTCGACCTCGCTGCGCTCGAGTCGCTGGGCGAAGACGGGACGCGAGGCGAGCTCGACCGCTTCCTGCGCTCGGTGGAGACCGAGCTGCCGATCCTCTCCGATGCGCTCACGCGGACGTACCTGACCCACCTCCAGGCCGCCCGCCACTTCTCGAGAGCGATCGAACCCGAGCCGACGCCGTCGGGGTCGCCGTCTCCGCCGGGGACGCGGAGGGAGCGATCATGAACTATCTGGTGACCCATGCGACGGAGTTCTCCTACGCGAGCGATGTGGCGATCAGTCACAACCTCGTCCATCTCCGGCCACGCGACACCCCCCGGCAGCGCTGCATCGAGCATGTCCTGGCGACCTCGGTTCCGGGAGCGACGATGATCGTCGGCGTCGATTTCTTCGGCAACGACACGGCCTACTTCACGATCGAGGAGCCGCACGGCGAACTCAGCGTCTCCGCTCGGAACCTGGTCCGGGTCGAGACCGAAGAGCCCGAGATCGGAGGCTCGCTCGCGTGGGAGTCGATCCGCGACCGACTCCGCATCGATCTCGAGCAGGAGTGGCTCGACGCAGCCCAGTTCCGATTCGACTCGCCGATGATCCGTGAGATCGAGTGGCTCCGCGAATACGCCGCCGCGGAATTCCCTGCCGGTCGACCCATTTTGGAAGCCGCGCTCGGGTTGACGACGCGGATCCATGAGGAATTCGAATACGACCCGTCGGCGACGACCAATGCGACGCCGATCGCCGAGGTCTTCCGCATTCGCCGAGGCGTCTGTCAGGACTTCGCTCATCTTCAGATCGCCTGTCTCCGGGCGATGGGATTGGCCGCGCGGTATGTCAGCGGCTATCTCAGGACGATTCCGCCGCCCGGTCGGCCGCGGCTGGTCGGAGCCGACGCGTCGCATGCGTGGGTCTCCGTCTTCTGTCCTCCGGTGGGCTGGGTCGATCTCGACCCGACGAACGACCAGATCGTCGGCCGCAACCATATCACGCTCGGCTGGGGTCGAGACTACGACGACGTGAGTCCCATCAAGGGAGTGATCCTCGGCGGAGGTCGGCATTCGCTTCGAGTCTCGGTCGATGTCGTTCCGTGCGACGAACAGGGTCGTCCGTTACCCGACTCGATACCGGCCGATTCCTTCGACGACGAGAACCCGGCTGGTTGAGCGATCGGACCGCTCCGGCCGCTCGATGTTTCGGTTTTCCAACATCGGCCCGATTTTCTCCACGCGTCGATGCGGAACCCAACAGAGGCTTGCGCGGTCGCGCACGCCTGTCCTCTTCCGTGGCGAATCGATCGATCCGGATCTCTTTCGGCCGGAGAATCGTATCCTTCGCGAGCGGAGTTTCGCGGACTTCTCGATCGGTCGCCCCACATCATGAAGACCGCCTGATCGTCGCGTGATCACCGCATGAAGGCGATCGCGACGGATCGCGAGCAATCGCGAACGCGCGGGTTCGCAGCTTGGTCTGAACCGACACGCTCCTGGACATTCAAATCAGGGCTTGGTATTCCCAAACCGATGCGATGGTGTCGCCGTTCGTCAGCGCTCGCCTTCTCTGCCGTCGCTCACCCAACGAATGCACAACGAGGATCCCACCCATGCGGACCAAGTCGTCTCGGACCTCGCGCGCTCGTTTGGTCGCTTCGTTGCCGCGCCGGCGTCTTCGCCGCGTCCCTTTGCGTCCGGTACTGGAAACCCTCGAACAGATCGTTCTGCTCTCGGACGTCCCGGAGACCGAGTCGAACGACTCTTCCGCGCTCGCCGATATCTTCGTTCTCACCGAGTACCTTCCCGGTAGCGGGCTGTCCTCGGGCCGTGTTCTCGGTTCGCTCGCTTCCGGCGCCGACGTCGATTGGTTCAGCTTCTCGGCACAGGCAGGGCATTCGGTGGCGATCTCGGGCATCGGGCTCGACGGCTCATCGAGCGTGACCACGGGCGGTTCCGCGCTGCGCTTCGACCTCTACAATGCCGCGAACCAGGTGATCGCCTCGAGTGCCGAGGCTGCGGCTGGTCGCCCTCAGATCACCGGTTACTCCATCGGAACGGCCGGGGTGTACTACGTCCGAGTCGACGCGGCGACCGCGTCCAACACGATCGCGAGTTACCGGGTCCGGCTCGACCTGACCGCGACGGGCAACGCAGAGACCGAGTCGAACGCGAGCGTTGCCGAAGCCGATCCCGTGACGCTCACGCCTGGAGGTTCAGGTGCGAAGGGGCAGGTCTCCGGCGCGCTGATCACATCGACCGACGTCGACACATTCGCACTCGGCGAACTCGCGGTCGGCTCGACGCTCGACATCTCGGCGCTCGTTCCCTCGAACGGCACGCTCCAACCCCGAGTCCGCCTGCTCCGCGGCCATCAAGGTAAGCTCGTCGCCGAGGCTCCGGCGGCGCTGATCGCTCCGATCTCGGCTTCAGACACCTACTTCGCTCAGATCCTGCCCGATCCCGCGAGCTCCGCGGGAGACATGGGCCAATATCTCTTGCGCTTCGATCTCACCGACGCCGCCGCGCCCGGGGTGGTCTCGGACACCCTGCCCACGACGCTCGCGACCAACACCTCGCTGCGTTTCGACGGCACCGACAACGTCGCCATCCCCGACTCGCCCTCACTTCGCGCGATCGACGGCGTCACCCTCGAGGGGTGGTTCAACTTCGACGCGGTCGGCGGAACCCAAGTGCTCGTCGCGAAGACGGTCGGCTCTTCGACGCGGAATTCGTACGCCCTCTGGCACGATGGATCGTCGCTGCGAGGGATCGTCGGCAACGCATCCTCGAACGGAACGGCGATCGGATTCGGCTGGACCCCGACCATCGGTCGCTGGTACCACCTGGCGTTCGCCTTCGATGAAGCAACCGACGCTCAAGCCCTCTACATCGACGGCGTACGCGTCGCCGCGAACACGAACACGACTCCGCTCGGCTACGACACGCATCCGGTTCTGATCGGCTCCGACATCGACAACGAGGTCGTGACGCACGGCTTCCGCGGGCTGGCCGACGAAGTGCGGATCTGGAATCGCGGCCTCTCGGCTCTCGAGATCGACCTCGGTCGCCTGAATCCGACGCCGCCGACGCTCGCCGGCATGGTCGGCCGTTGGCGTCTCTCCGAAGGGACCGGGACGACCGTCCTCGACGACTCCGGGCTCGACAATCACGGCCTGATCGGCGGCGCGACGACGTACGCGCCGAGTTGGACCTCAGGCCCGACGACTCCCTCGCTGGGTTCCGCGCTCCAATTCGACGGCGTCAACGACTACGTCTCAGCGCCTCATCATTCGGGGTACGACGCCGTCGAGATCGCAGGCGAGCTCACGATCGAGGCCTGGATCCGCATTGACGGCTGGCACGGCAACACCTATTTCCCGGTCGTCACCAAGCACGAGGCGAGCAACGACCGCGGCTGGGAGTTGATCGCCAACCGCACCGCGGGTCTGCAGTTCGTGAACTCCTCGACGAACGTGACCGCCGCCGCCCCGTGGAATCTCGGTCAGTGGTACCACGTCGCGGTGACCTACGACCAATCGGCGGGAACCGTCGAGTTCTATCGCGACGGCGTCTCCCTCGGCACACGGTCGCACTCGTCCGCGATCCAAGACACAGCCGGTGAACCGATCTACATCGGCGCCAGCCCGCTCGGCGGCGACGAGTATTCCAGCGGAGCCGTCGACGAGGCCCGCGTCTGGAGCGTCGTGCGGACAGGCGCAGAGATCGCCGCGGCCAAGGATGCGATTCTCACCGGCTCCGAAACCGGGCTCGTCGGCTACTGGCGCTTCGAGGAAGGCTCGGGCTTCACGACCGCCGACCTCTCTCCGAGCGCCAACACCGCCTCGCTCGGGGCCGTCGACCCTCGAGCCGCCTGGGTCGCCTCCGGCGCGCCTTATGCCTCGGTGGGCGTCGAGACCGAGGTCGTCCGGGCGATCGATCGCTTCAGCATCCTCCTCGACGAGCCGCCGCTCGCCTCCGCGGCCGTCAACGCCGCCAATTTCCGGTTGACCGCCGCGGGCGACGACGGTCTCTTCGGCACCGGCGACGACGGCGCCTACGCACTCACACCGAGCGCCTCCGGCTTCGCCTCCCGGTCGATCGCGTTCCTCCTCGACCCTCAGCCGCTCCAACCCGGTCGTTACCGGTTCAGCACGACCGCGGGACTCACCGACCGGGCCGGCAACGCGATCACTCCGTTCGAGAAGACCTTCACGATCGTCGACCCGGCCGCCGGCGTCCTCGAGAACGACATCAACAACAGCACAATCCCCGGCGCGACCGCTCTGCCGCTCACCGAGTACCCCGCCGGGTCGAACAATTTCACCTCTCTGGGCATCGGCACCCACTTCATCGCCGGCGACGTCGACTACTGGCGGTTCGATGCACTCGCGGGGGATCGCGTGACGATTCGTCACGAAACACCCGGCGGGTCGGGTGTTCATCCCTCGATGTCGCTCCGCACCTCCGCCGATGTCGTGCTCGTCTCCGTCGGCGGCAACTCGGCCGGCGAGATGGAGATCGTGGACCACGAATTCACAGCCCCCGGTACGTACTATCTCCGCATCGACGGCGCCGACCTGCCGATCGGATACCAGGTCCGCGTCGACCTCATCCGCAACGGCAACCTCGAGACCGAGACCAACGATGCCTCGACGACTGCCGACGCACTCCGCCGCTTCCTCCCGATCAGCGGCGGGTATGCTCTCCGGGTCGCGGGTACTCTCGCCGCCGCCGATACCGGCGACTGGTTCCAGCTCGGAACCCTGAGCGCCGGCAGCGCCATCTCCGCGACCGCGGCGATTCCGGCTTTCGGGAGCCTCCTTTCGGGCGACGTCGTCGTCGGGATCTACGCGGTCGGCTCGACCACCCCGATCGCCGAGAGCTCGACCGGCTCGGCGACATACACCGTGCCCGCCGACGGATCATACCTCGTTCGCGTCCACTCCAACTCTCGGCGCGGGTTTCGAGCCCAGTACTTCCTGAACGTCGAAGTCGTCGACTCGGCCCCTCCGACACTCACCAGCGCAACACTCCCCGCGGACGGAGCTACGTCGAACGCGCTCTTCGATGCGTTCACGCTCACCTTCTCGGAAGACATGGCCCCCGCGCCGCTGAACAACCCGAATCTCGTCTCACTGATCTCGGCGGGCGGCGATGGGCTCTTCGGCACGACCGACGATCGCGCGATGACCCTCGCAACGCCGAATTTCTCGATCGGGACAACCGCGACCTACCCGATCACGAACGGACCGCTCCTCCCGGGAGTCTACCGGCTCTCGCTCGCCCCGCTGATCACGGACCGCGCGGGGAACTCCGTCGGGGCGTCGACTCGGACCTTCACGATCGCACCCGCCGCCCCCTATCTCACCGAAGTCTGGCCCAACGACTCGCTCGTAGGCGCCACCACGCTGAGCACGGCCGTCGAGAATCGGTACGACGGGTCATACACCAACGCCGCGTTCACCGCCGGGGCCAACAACTGGGACGTCATCGCCGCAGACTTCGACGACGACGGATTCGCGGACGCTGCTACAGCCGATTACGGCGCGAACACCCTCTCC
>JANRKW010000040.1:0-36546 GCA_033763215.1 Isosphaeraceae bacterium
CCACGAGCGCACGACCAAATCTCACGAGGATCTCATCGCCCGCGGTGTGACCGAAGGTGTCGTTGTACGACTTGAAGTGATCGACATCGATCATCACCACCGAGATCGGCATGCTCCGACGCATCCCAAACGTGATGAAACTCTCGAGCCGCTCCATGAAGTAGCGGCGGTTCTTGAGCCCCGTCAACGGGTCGGTCGTCGCGAGGAGCTGCAGAGTCGAATTCCGATCCTCGAGTTCTCGTTGCACGCGCTCGAGTTCGATGGTTCGGGCATATAGTTCCTCCTCCATCGAGAGTAGCCGACGCGCCACGTTCAGCCTCGCGCTGAGCTCGGCGCGATCGAGCGGTTTCGAGAGGAAATCGTCCGCGCCGACGTTGAGTGCCTGAAGTCGATCTTCCTTGTAGGTCTTCGCGGTCAGCAGGATGAAGTAGACGTAGCGTCGCCCCGCTCGTTCTCGGAGTCGACGACAGAGTTCCAGCCCGTCGATCTTCGGCATCATCCAGTCCGAGATCACCAAGCGAATCTCGGGATCCTGGAGGGCGACCCAGGCGGCCTCTCCGTCCTCGACCGTGACGACCGAGTATCCGAGCTGCTCGAGCGACTTCGTGAGAAAGAGCGCCGAGATTCGGTCGTCTTCCGCGACCAAGACCTTCATTCCGCACCCTCCTGATCGATGAGATGCGACGTCGAGCACCGCCGACGATTCGGGGGAGATCCTGCGACCGAATCGGAGTCCTCGAGCGAGGCGCGACTGCAATTCTTCGGTCGGCACGGGCCGGCGGATCGTCGCTTCGAGCCGGGCCGACGTCCGAGGGATCGGCGCGTCCGACGCGTTGCGGACCTACCCGATCATAGCTCCCGATCCCTCATCGCCGAGAACCGCATCGGCGAAACCGGCTGGGATCGATCGCCTCGATCCGAGACCAGCCGTTTCCGACACGGCCACCCGGGCGGCTATCTCGAGCGAAAGAGCCGAATCGGTACGTTCTCGGTATTGATCGAGCTCCAAGATCGACCCGGGATCGCAGGGGGAGACGCGCCCCGGGGCAAAGCGAGGAATTCGACCCGGTAGCGTTCGAGAAATGCCGTGGGCTCGTCCCAAATTGCCTGGACGAGTTCTTTGCGCCGGAGCTCTTGGCGCCGCGCCGTTTCGGAGTCGCGCATCGCCGCAGCCTCTCTCGACCAATGTCCGGCAGGCGCCCGAGCTTGCTCGAGAGCTCGATCGCGAGCGGTCCCCAGGAGGAACCAATTGAGAACGAGCCGCTCGTCGAGTTCTCGGTCGTCAGCCGACGCGCTGTATTCGACGAGACGTGCAAAGAGCGGTCTGACGAGCGAAGTCGCCGCGGCGAAGGCGAGATCGTCGGGGTCGCCCGCGACGACCGCGCCGGCGGGGAGTTCGGGGATCGATCGCTCCCACCTCTCGGCGATGCCCGCAACCCATCGCGACTCGCGGCTCGACACCGTTTCGACCGTGCGGAGGACCACACCCGCCCCGAGGATGCAACCCAACGAGACCATCGCCGCTCTCCGACTCCACACGCCCGACTTCCCCCACCATTCTTGGAGCAGCGGCAGGAGGACTCCCACGAGGAGAAGCGAGAATGCCGTACCGAAAGCGTAGACCCAATGGAAATTCTCGATCTGCAGCCCCGTGATCAACTGATGATCGGCACAGAGGATCCCGGCGAGAACGAGACACCAGAGATGGATCAACGAACGTCGCTTGGTGAGCACGATCACGCTCGAGACCAACCAGACGGCGATCAGGAACTTGGGTACGAGGAGATCCTCGAAGCGTCCGATCGGGAGGAACTTCTCGGTGCGCAGGAGCCAATCGGGGGGTGTCGATCGTTTCGCGAGCCATCCCTGGACGATCGCGGGCGAGCCGAGGAGTCCCCCGAAGAAAGCAATTCGAAGATAACGGCCGGCTCCGCGGCGGTCGAAGCCGATCGCGAGGAGCAACGCGAGGCCGGCTGCGGTCCAGAAGTAGAAGTAGGCATAGAAGAGTGCCGCAAACGACAGAGCCGCAGGGACGATCGCGCGGGATCGGCTGGAAGCCCGAGCCGAGATGACCGTGGAGATGTGAACGAGCAGCAGAGCGAGCGGCAGAGCCGGAGTCGGCACGCGAAGGTGAGGAAAAAGGCGCGGAACGGAGGCCAGGACCTCGCCCGACCCCAGAAGGATCGACCCGACCGATTGCACTGTGTGAACGAGCGGCAGTCCGAGGATCAGTCCACCCTCGCAGAGCAACGCCGCCGATACCGCCGCGGCGACTCGAATCGACGCGGTGAAGCGACGGATCACGGCGAAGAGTCCGAGAGCCAACCCCGCGCCGGCGAGAGTGCGCCAGACCAGGTCGACATCGATGCCCAGCACTCGAGCAACCTTCGCCGGCGGCACGAAGAGCAGCCAGGGGTGCATCGCCGGGCCGCTCGGCTCGTGGACGCCGTCGGTGAGCGACCACGAGGGGGTGAGCAGGGCGTCGCGAGACCAAGCGTGGTAGAGCAAGGCGTCGGAATCGGCCAGGAACCTCGCGCGGCCCGTCGCGGCGAGATTCACCAGATTCGGCCAGGCCCCGAGAAGACCGCCGAACAGCGCGAGCGCGACGAGCGTCATCGTCGGTCGTCGCGGCTCGTCGTGATTCGGACTGACGCATTCCGGGACCGAATTCTCCATCGAGGATGCCTCGAGACAGACCTAGGAACGCCCCGAATCCAACTTCCGCCTCGTCGACACGAGGATCCGGATGACCGAGCTCACGACTTCGGTATCAGGAAACTCAGATGGTGAGCCGCATGGATGCGCTGGAGGAGGTCGTTCTCTTCGTTGGTCATGACGCCGAAGATCGGGCTCGGAGCGCGCTTCGTCGGATTGTCTTGGAACAAGCGAATCGCTGCGCGGAGAGCTTCCGCCTCGGCCCGATCGTCGAGGTCCGGCTGCGGCGTCATCGACTCGGGGATCTTCACCCCTTCCTTCATCTTTCCGGAGCTCAAGATCTGCTTCTTGATCAGTTTGCCGATCGTCATCCGCACGATCCAGGGAATTTGAACGGGGAAGCCCTCCATCGCCCAGACCATCGAGGAACTCAGATGATTGCAGGTTCTCGCAAGATCCCACCGGCCGAGCGTGGTGTACCCGCTCGCCATCAATCGGTCGACTTCGGGCATGATCTCGTCGAGCGTCCGGAATTGGAGTTCGCGGCGTCCGGGGGTCATCTTCGGCTCCTTTCGTTCGTCTGGGTCATCCGACGGTGGAACAGTCCATCTGATCCGAGATTCCTCCGCGTTCGATCGAGAGGGTGCAACGACCTCGTTTCGACCGAGTCGGAGCTCGCGCGTCATCGTCTCAAGAGCGCGAGTTCCTTTTCGCGACGGAGTCTCCTCTTGGTCGCTTCGTCCCATTCGATCGACTCGGAGCCGAGCCAATCCAAGGCCCTTGCGCGGTGAACGTCGGGAATCGCAACGCCCAACTCCGCGTGGCGGACGACGATGCCGACGAAGGCGAGGCGCTCGACATCCTCCCACTCCGCTTCGTCGCGATCGACTTGCTCGCGAAGCGCCTCGAGCGAGGCCTCGAGGGTCGTCGCGTCGGCGAGTCGCTCCTGCACCTGGTCGACGGTCAGCGGATTGGAATCATCCATGTACTCGACGTAACGCGCGCCGTGCACACGCTCGAAGCCTGCGTCGAGCGCGTCGGCTGCCTCGTCGATCTCGTAGCTCTTCACGCCCCAGTGTCCCATGATCACACATCCCGCCGATTTTCGGGCCGACTTCGGGTTTGGACGTCGACGGCCGGCGACGTTACCATAATGCGAGTCGCCGTCGTACTCCGCGATGGATTCCGTCCGCGCCGGAATTGGGAAGCAGTCAGTGAATCGCCCCACCTACCGGCTACTCGCGCTCGATGTCGACGGCACCCTCCTCGACCGCGACGGTAATCTCCGATCGGCCACGGTCGAGGCCGTCAGGCGGGCTGCCGAGGCCGGGATTCAGCCCGTCATCTGTACCGGCAGACGCTATCGCAGGGCGCGACCCATCGCCGAGATGCTGGGACTCGACGTTCCGATCGTCTGCAACTCCGGTGCGATCGTCAAGGAACCCTCCGATCACTCCACGCTCTGGAGGGCCGACCTCCCGCGGGAGATCACGACGACGTTGCTCGATCTGCTCGCGGGTCTCGACGAGCCGGCGGTCTCCTTCACCGATCTCGCCCCCCACGAAGCCGACTTCGTGGTCGAGCGCGATCCAATGGGTCGACCATTCTTCGACGACTATCTCGAGCAGAATCGCGGTCATGCGTGCGTCGATCCCGGCTGGGCCGACCGAGATTCCTCGCGAACCCATTACCATATCTGCGCGATCGGTGATCGCGGTCGGATGCTCGAGGTCGAGGCGGAGATCCACCGAACGCTCCCCGGGCTCGTCCGCACGTTCGTCCAGCGCAGTCCGCGTTACCTTGGGACGATGTGCGAGGTCCTCCACCTCGACGCCAGCAAGTGGACGGCCGTCCTCAGGCTCGCGGAGCTCTGGGGGATCGCTCCCGAAGAGATCTGCGCCGTGGGCGACGATCACAACGACGTCCCGATGATCGCCGGAGCCGGACTGGGGGTCGCCATGGGACACGCGCCTCGAGAAGTCCTCGAAGTCGCCGACCATGTCACCCTCTCCGAGGAGGACGACGGCCTGGCCCACTTCATCGACGGCGTGCTCCTCGCTCGAAGCGACTCATCCTCTCGAGGACATCTCGTTCCATGACCGAACCGTCCTGGCTCGCCCTTCCCGGAGAAAGCGAGTCGATCGAAGCAAACTGGCTCTTCAACCTCTGTCGACAGAGATTCCGCTCCCGAATCTCCGACAAGGAACACGACTTCTACGTCCTGCACCTGGCGGACTCCGTCAACGTCATCGCGCTCACGACGGAGCGCGAACTCGTCTGCGTCCGACAATTCCGGGCAGGGTCGGGGGAGGATTCCCTCGAGATTCCCGGGGGTCTGCTCGAGGCCGGGGAGGATCCGCTCACCGCTGGAGCGCGCGAACTCCTCGAAGAGACCGGCTACTCCGGATCGGCTCCTCGGCTGATCTCCTCGGTCTGGTCGAACCCCTCTCTTCTCACTTCCCGGTCGCACACGATCCTGATCGAGAACGTCTCGCGCGTGGCGCAGCCCTCGCTCGATCCTTCGGAAGAACTCACGATCGAACTCATCCCCGAGTCCAGGATCCTCGAGTCGCTGCGCGACGGAACGATCGGCCACGCGCTCGTCGTCGCCGCGCTCTCGACATGGCTGCTCCAACGGTAGAGGATGGCTCGGCTCGAGGATCGAGTGTCGGTCGGCGCGATCCATCAGGGGGGTGCCGGTGTCGATCGATCCGGATCGACTCCCCTGATCCGATCGAGCGATCGAGACGATCGAACTCTCCTCTCGCGACGGCCGGCGATTCTCATGCGATGGATTTCGCTCGACTCGTGAAAACTCGCACAATCTCGGTCCGCCCGCAACGAAATGATGTCGTCGAGGCGGTCTCGGATCGCCGAAATCGAGGGATTCCTGGACGAACGGAGCCGAAGTGATGTCGACCGAAGATCGCCCCCCGGAGCCGACCCCCGACCTCGAGGCCGAGGGCTCCGTCGAGTCGATGGACCATGGCTCCGCCGACGAGATCGTGACGGGCGTCGAACCCGTCGATTCGGAACCCCCGCCTCCGCCCGAACCCGTCACTCCTTCCGACCGCGTCGACTCGGTCGACGTTCTGCGAGGCGTCGCCCTGATGGGCATCCTCGCGATGAACATCGTCTCCTTCGGCTGGCCGTTCTCGGTCTACGAGAATCCCATCGCCCGCCCGGGCGCCGACGAGTTCGACATCATTCTGTGGTCGTTCAATCACTTGGTCTTCGATACCAAGATGATGTCGATCTTCTCGATGCTCTTCGGGGCCGGGCTCGTCTTGATGGACGGCCGCGCCGAAGCCCGGGGCAGCAAGATCAAGGGCGTCTACTTCCGACGCACCTTTTGGTTGCTCGTGATCGGATTGATCCACGGATACCTCGTCTGGGAGGGCGACATCCTCGTCGACTATGCCCTCTGCGGGTTCCTGCTCTACTTCTTCAGAAAGAGATCGGCGCGAACGCTTCTGATCCTGGGGACGATTCTCGTCACGATCGCGATCCCCCTGCTCTTCCTCTTCCGAGAGGTCGTGCACATGGGGCAGTCGATGGCGACCGAGGTCGAGTCGGAACTGCGGTTGGACATCCCTCAGTCCGAATTCCGACTCTTCGTGTTCGACAAGATCTCGGGACTTCGCGGCGGCGAGAAGCAGCGCGATGAGAAGTTCCAGGAAGAGATCCGGACCTTCCGCGGCGATTACTGGGGAATCGTGGTCCATCGAGCGCCGCAACTCCTGGGGATGCAACTCTTCGCGTTCCCCTTTTTCCTCTGGTGGGCGGTCGGCGGACGCATGCTCATCGGCATGGGCTTGATGAAGCTCGGGGTGCTCTCCGCACGATGTTCTTGGAAGTTCTACGCCTGGATGACGGCGATCGGCTACGGAGTCGGCTTGCCACTGATCGCTTTCGACACCTACGAACTCATCGAGTATCAGTGGAGCATGCTTCGCTACGGTCTCGAGGGCGGAATGCTCCTCAACCTCGTCGGCGGATTGATCGTCGTCTGCGGACACATCGGCCTGGTGATGATGATCTGCAAGGGCGGTCTGCTGAGCGGGCTGACGCGCAGACTCGCCGCCGCGGGGCGGATGGCGTTGAGCAACTATCTCTTCGACTCGATCTTCTGCACGCTGCTCTTCTACGGCTACGGGGCGGGCCTCTTCGGGACGTGGAGCCGCCTCCAACTCTACGGGCTCACGATCGCGATCTGGATCTTCCAGCTCTGGTTCAGCCCGATCTGGCTCTCACGCTTCCGCTACGGTCCCGCCGAGTGGGTTTGGCGGTCCTTGACGTACTGGCGCTTCCAACCGATGCTCGTTCGTGCTCGAGCCGATGCGGTCGTCGCCTCGGTCACCGAGCCGACCGCGGAGGTCGAACTCGGCGAGAGTCGAACGGAAGATCCGCGGACACCCGAAGAGCGGTGACGTCCCTCGCGTCTCGATCGGCAAGCCGTCCGGAGTGAGCAGATGCCCAGTCGACCTGCCCGCGGCCCAACTTCGATCGAGACGCCCGCCTCACTCGGCAAGAGACGATTTCCGACGACAGGGTTGATCTCCGGACTGATCGGACTCGCGACGGCCACGCTCGGACCTCGGCTCCTGCCGGAGACGATCGGGACGTTCACGACTTCCTCGGCGATGCGCGTCCTCGCCGGGCTGATCGCGGCGGCGGCGACCTCGAGCCTTCTCCTGATGTACCGCGCCCGCGAGCGAGCCGTCTCGCGGCCGGGGGTCGCGCTCGTCGGCCTCGTCGTCTGCCTCGTGCCCGCCTGGCTGTTTCTCGACCCGTTGGAGTCGTACTGGATCTACGGCGACGATTGGGAATACGTTGCTTCGTCGCGCACCTGGAGTCGAATGGTCGCGAATCTGTTCACGCCTCACAACGTCCACGTCGTTCCGGTCTGGCGATTCGTGAGCTGGGCGGCCGTGGCGTCGGCGGGGGAGCTCGAGCGGCTTCCCGACCAACTCGCGCTCTTCGCCTACGCATGTCTGGTCGCCAACATGCTGCTCGGAGCGCGATTCGTCGCCCGCGAGACGAACTCCCCGGCTCTCGGTCTCGCCGCCGCCGCCGTCATGGGCACTACGGCGGTGATGCGGTCCGCCGGGAGTTGGTTCTCCGCGGCTCAGGTCCTCGGCGCGTCGTTCGGCACGTTGCTCGTGCTCTGGTTCCTGCAATGTCGCCGTCGATCCGCGCACAAGATGATCGCCTCGGCACTCGCGATCGCCTCGGTCGCGATCGCGGGCTGGAGTTGGACCGTGGGATATGTCGCAGGGCCCGTGGGAGCCGCCTATCTGCTGGCCGATCGCCCAAGGAGAAATTGGCCGCTCGCGGTTGCACTGCTGATCACTCCCGGCGTGGTCGGCGGTGCGACCCTCCTGGTCTCGGGCCGCGCGATCGCCGAGCAATCGACCATCAGCTTCCACGGTAGACAGGCCACGGGCGCGATCGAGCCCGCCGCTGCGTTCTTTCACACCATCCAGGCGATTCCCGAGCGGCTGCTGCTGGGAGATCTTGGAACCGTCGGGACCTGGAACATCCAGCAAGCGACGATCTTGATGACCGGCATCGGCGCGGTCTGGTATCTCACTCGGCGGGGCAAGGGCTTTCCCACGCGGCTCGAAGTCGCGGGCGCCGCGATGTTGACCTCGAGCTACGCAGTCGAGTGGTTGTTTCGCGGCTATCTGCCCTTCAGCAGCCTCCGAGGATTCGTCCCCTGGTACGACGCGGGGCCGCAGGTCGGTCTGGCTCTGATGCTCGCGGGATGGTGGTCGGCCGCGCGAGCGGCGCCGGGAATACCGAGCGAACGCGAATCGCACCCGCTGACCTGGGGCAAGGTCGCGATCATCTTGTCGGTTCAGGTCGGACTGGCGGGGCTCGCCGCCCCGCGGTGCGATGTGCTCACGATCGAGTCGGTCCGAAAGCCGACGCCGAGCGAGTTGAAGACCTTTCCCATCCCTCGACTGCAGCGGCTTTGGGCGATCTACGTCGCGGACAATCGAAAACAACGTCAGATCCGCATGCTCTCGCGTATCGACAAGGCTGCGACGGTCGCTCGCGCCAAGGGCTGGGGACGACGCGATCTCAGACCGATCCTCGGGCGAACCGCTTGGCCCGACCCTCCGGTGATCGACGACGTCGACCTCCTCGATCTGCCCGAGGTCGGCACGCAGCCGGTCGATCCCGATCAAGCTCGCTCGCTGTTCGGTCCCGCCTTCTTCTTCGAGCCCGAGCCGCGTCCGAGCTGGATCGGGCCCGAGGAAGTCTGGAGCCCCAAGAACGCTCCGTGACCCGAACGCACGTCGCCGTCGCGATGATCGTCACCATTCGCGAGGAGTCCATGGCTCGCCCGGTGCCAGCCAGGTGGGTCGCGTCACGGGTTCCGGAGTGATGAGCGCCTCCAAGCGCTCACGGATCGAGGATGAGAGGGGCACGGCCTGGGCAGGACTGCTCGGCGGCGAAAGGAGATCGAAGAGGTCGACTTCCGCGACGTGCTCCGGCATCCCAGGGCCCAAGCGACGCCCAAACGCTCGCCGAAGATCCGCGGCGGTCAGACCTCCCGCGGCGACCTGCAGTCGGTCGACGCGCGCCAGGAATCGATCCTGTCGCGCCCGGCGTTCCGAGGCCAGGTAGAGTGCGCGGAGACGACGAAGCTCCCGGGTCGGAAATCGCTCCGCTTCGGAGGCGGAGAGAGGCGGCACGGACTCGAGGAATCTCCGTTCGACTCGCGGAGACTGGATCAGGACCGCAAAGCCGAGAAAGGCGAGCAGTCCCAGCGAGAACCGTCGACTGAATCGACGCGGCGGCCCTGGTCGCACATCGGGATCGAGAAGGTGGGTCGCCCATCCGCCGACGAACAGCGCCGCTCCGAGGTGCGGAATCGCCTGGTACCACGAGATGTCCCGGAGACTCTCGAAGGGAAACGACCCGCGAAATGCGTAGGCGAGACCATATCCGCCCAAGATGAGGACCGCTCCGGCACCTTCGAGCGGGGTCGGGCGAAAGCGCATCCCTCGGGACCATCCCCAGATTCCGATGATCGCCATCGTCAATGCGAGGCCTTGTGTCGGCGTCGTCGTACCATCGAGCCCGAGGTTCGCCAGGACGGCGAACTCGGGGATCGCCTGTGAAGTGTGCATCAGGCCCGCGATCGGTCGAAATCCCGCCTCCGACCCCGATCCGAGAGCTGAGAACCCGGTGATGCCGACGGAGGCGAGGAAAACCGCGCAACTCGCCGCCGCCGGCAGCCATGATGCGCGGCGCATCTCACGGCGGCCGTCGAGCTGGAGATAGACGAAGCAGGCCGGCCCCGCCACGTAACCGCCCGACCAGATCCAAGGCGCGGCGGCACAGGCCGAGGTCGCGAGCACGATCCAGAGTCGGCGGGAGTCGATGCGGGCGAGTTGGGCCGCCTGCAAGGCGCTCAGTGCAAATGCCCCCGAGAGCATCGCCTGGCCGGCGGAGAACCACGCGACCGTCGGGATCGGCACACTCGCCATGCCCGCGCCCGCGATCGCCGCCAATCCCCATCCCAGTCGTCGCGACTCCCATGCGACGAGGTGCCCCACGCCCAAGAGTGCGACGATGAACCCAACGTAGGAAGCGGCGAGACAGGCGGTCGGAAGAGCGGCGTACGAACCCGCGGCCTGTGCGACCCCGTAGAACCAGAGCCGAAAGAGCGGAACGACGTGAGCGTTGTGGGGGCGGAACAGGTTCGAGGACAGCTCCGACCAGTCGCTCGCCTCGGCCAGGTAGACGAAGTCGTCGCCCCGGAGGAAGAACGTCGAGTAGGCATCGAGCCCCAAGAACGCCGGAGCGAAGAGAACCATCGACGCGAGGATCGGAACGAAGGCCCAAGGAATCGGTTTCCGTGTCGGGCCGGCCGCGGCCGGGTCAGGTCGAGGCATGTCGGCTCCTCTTGCGTCGCGGCCCGGTTCGGGCCTCATCCAACATCGAGAGGGCTTCGCGCCGGGTGCCCTCGGCGGCCGAGTCGCCCCGAAGCATCGCCGCCAGTTCATCGACGCGTTCCGCTTCCGTCAAGGCGTCGATCGTCGTGCGCGTTCGGCCTCGCGCCGTCGATTTGCGGATCACCCACTGGCGGCGTGCGTGACTTGCGAGTTGCGGGAGATGGGTGACGCAGATCACCTGATGGTGATCCGCCAGTTCCGCGAGCATCTCGCCCAGGACCCTGCCCAGTCGCCCGCCGACTCCGGTATCGATTTCGTCGAAGATCAGAGTCGGCGTTCGGCCCGCGCCGGCCAAGGCCGCCTTGATGGCGAGCGTGATTCGCGAGAGTTCACCTCCCGATGCGATCGAACCGAGAGATCGCGCGGGTTCTCCCGCATTTGGAGCGAAGGCGAAGTCGACCCGGTCGATCCCCGAGTCGGGTGGCGGCGACTCCTGGGGCTCTTCGCCGAGCGGAGCCGTTTCGATCACGATCGAGAGCTTCGCCTCCCCGAGTCCGAGCCTCGTCAGACGCTCCTTGACCTCCTTGACGAACCGCTGCGACGCTCGCCTCCGAGCGGTCGTCAGCCGAGACGCGGCGGAGCTCAGGTCGGTCCAGGCGACCGCCCTCGGGAGGTCGAGCTCGCGGAGATTCGTCTCGTGATCCTCCATCTCTTGGAGGCTACCGCCGACCTCGCTCCATCGCGCAGCCAAATCCTCGGGGGCGAGCCGCAATCGCGAGGCGACCCGACGATACTCCGCCAGACGAGCCTCGATCGAGTCGACACGGCCGGGTGCATCTTCCGCCGCGTTCGCGAATGCCTGGAGATCCTGGGCCGCCTCGCGGACGTCGCCCGCCATCCGGACGAGATCGGCCGCGATACGGCCGAGATCCGGTACCAGCACCTCGAGACCCTCGAGCTTTCGTGCGGCCTTCGAGAGCAGGCCTTGGGCGGATCGCTCCGCTTCGTAGAGCATCTGATTGGCTTCGAGGCAGGCGGACCGGATCCGATCGAGGCTGCCCAGACGCTTCGCTTCGTTCTGGAGACGCGCGTACTCCCCTTCCCTCGGCGCGAGCCCTTCGAGCAGCTCGGCCTCCATGAGCAAGCGGTCTCGCCCTCGGATCCGACTCTCGTGCTCGGCGAGCAGCACCCGTCGACGATTCATCAGATCTTCGTAACGCGATCTCGCATCGCGATAGGCGGCGAGGAATCCCTCGGTGCGACCGAAGGAGTCGAGCCATTCGCGGCGTCGAGAGGGGTCGAGGAGATCCCGGCCGTCGCGCTGGCCGTGGAGATCGATCAAGATATCTCCGAGCGCCCGCAGAACCGAAACGGAGACGGGACGATCATCGGCCCAGCCCGAGGCGCGTCCCTGAACGGGCAGCCTCCTGGTCATCGTGAGACATCCGTTCTCGAGGGGTCGACCCAGGATCGACTCGACGCGTGTCCGGGTCGCAGCATCGTCTCCGAGGTCGAACCGAGCAACCGCGATCGCCTCGGATCGCCCGGCACGGACGAGATCGGCCGATGCCCGACCTCCGAGCACCAACCCCAGCGCCGCGAGCAACAGGCTCTTGCCCGCTCCCGTCTCGCCCGTCCAGACGCAGAAACCCGCCTCCAGTTCGACGCGGAGGTCTTCGATCGAGGCGAGGTCCCGAACCAGGAGTTCGCGCAACACGGGGGAGATCTCGAGGGCTGGTGGAGGGGGGACGCGACCTCCGCGACATGCGGAAGTCCACCAAAGGATCACTTCAAGCCGAGGCTCCGAGCATGAAATCCAATCGATTCCTTCACGTGCTCATCCCAGTATTCCCAGTTGTGATCGCCTGGGAATTCCTGATATTCGTGGCCGATGTGGAGCTTTTCCAGGTGGGCATGGAAGTCGCGATTGTGCTGGATCAGGAAGTCGGAGACTCCGCAATCGAACCGGAGTGCCGGAATCTTTCCGTGGTCGATCCGCTCGACGATCGCAAACGGGTCTTCCGGTCCGCCGGCGGGGTTGTCGCCGAAGATCCGCGAGAACTCGGGGCTGAGCCCGCCCGCGTCGCGAGATCCGCCCCGTGTGAACGCGAGCGCTCCCGAGTGCGAGGTGATGCTCCCGAACATTCCGGAGTGTTTCAGCCCGAGCTTCACCGCCCCGTAGCCGCCCATGGAGAGCCCACCGATCGCTCGCCCGCCGCGTTCGGCCTTCACCGGGAGCGTGCGATCCACCAGCCCGACGACGTCTCGAATCAGGTCATCCTCGTATGCGTATCCTTCTTTCGCGTTGGTGTACCAACCGCGTCCACCGTCGGGCATCACCACCACGAGCGGCAACCCCGCCGCGTATCTCTCGATGCTCGTTCGTCGCATCCAGATCGTGTGGTCGTCCGAGAGCCCATGCAGGAGGTAGAACACCGACCAGGGACGCGGAATCGCCGGGTCGTCCGGAAACACCACGTTGAACGACGACGCCTTCTGGAGCGATCGACTGTGATAATTGATCGTGGCGAAAGCCATCGCGGTTTCCTCGTTGCCGTGGTCGTGGAGCAAGCTTCGATCAGGACCATGATCGATCATGTCGCGGCGGCGAGCAATCGCTCATGATCGATTCGGTCGAGCAATCGCTTCGTCACCTTGCGCTTGGACCCAGGCGCGACCACCGCGGCGAGCAGGCGGCGAATCGACTCCGACTCGAGCGCTGCGACGACGCGATGCGCCGAATCGGAGGAGTCCACGGGCAGGAAGTAGCACGTGTCGTCGAAGACGACGGGGCGGCCTTCGACCGGCTCGATCGCCTGGAATCGCGGGGCGACGTGGAGACCCGACACGGCGACCTTGTGCGGTTGGAAGCTGTAGGGACCGACGCCGAAGATCGAGAACGGCGTCCTTCCGGCGTAGATCCTCGAGCGGCGAGCCTCGAATCGCCGCGAGTGCGACTGCAAGTATCTCCAGAGTCGGGGGTGCGACTCCGCCAACGCCTCCGTGGAATCGCCCAAGCGAAGCTGGGGGACGATCAGGGCTCGATCCGCTCGTCGCCGGGCGTCGTTGAGATCGACCGACTTGAGCAAGGGGTAGAGGCTCGACGGCTCGACGTCGACACGATCGCCGTACCCGTTGATCCAGTGCGCGCCTTCGCGCCGCAACTCGAGAACATCCGCCGCGTCGTGCTTGATCCCCTGTCTCCAACGAGAGACCGGAGAGCCGAAGTACTCGGCAACCTCGCAAAACGCGTCGAGGTCGTGAACGGAGACGCCGTCGACGGTTCCGATCCGGCGATCGTGCTTCTCGGACATGAGCGTCGGGTGATGATCGATCGAGACGACTTCACCCGTCCGGCCGAGCTCGACCCGAAAGAGACCGGCCGAAACCGATGCGCCGAACCATCTGCGTGAATCGATTCGATGAAACGACGCGGCCTTGATCGGCAGGCGTCTCTCGGTCGCCGTCGCCATCACCCTCAGCGCGACCGACTCCTTGCAGAGCAGCGCGAGCGTCGCGTCTCGACCCTTCAAGGCATCGAAGAGACGATACCAAACGGCCTCGGCGAGGTCGAAGTTCGAACGACCGGTGAGTGCGTCGAATCCCCGAAGCCCGAGGTCGGTCCGCCGCGGGGGTTGATGCTTCGAGTCGAGACGACCCAGCTCCCCGACGGTGATCCAAGGTGGATTTCCCACCACCAGCAGCGGCCCGGGGGGGGCGAGGGTCACGAGGCGGGTCAGGTCGAGCCCGGGATCGAAGATGTCCCCTTCGATGATCCGAGCCGTCGGAACGAGCGCCCGCGCGAACCGGACATGATCCGGCTGGATCTCGATCCCGAGGAGGATCGCTTCCGCGTGCCTCTCTCTCGCCGCTTCCAGGAATGATCCACGACCGCACGTCGGCTCGAGAATCAGGGATCCGCGAACTCCGATGCGATCCAGAACGCCGAAAACGAGATCGGCGAGTTCGCGCGGAGTCTGAAAGTCGCCGAGGTCGCGCTGCACTGGGAGGATTCCTCGAGGCGGGAGTCGCGCGGAGGCCGGTTCCGGCCGCGAGGACTCACTTGATCCTGGCGCCGGGAACGCACTCCTGGTCGTCCACCGTCAGGAGGATCACCTTTTCTCCCGAGGTCGCGGCGAGCAGCATCCCATTCGAAGCCTCGCCGCGCAGCATGGCAGGGGCGAGATTCGCGACGATCACGATCTTCTTGCCGACCAGCGTCTCGGGCGAGTAATGCGCGCGAACACCCGCCACGATCTGCCGAGGGGCTTCCTCTCCAAGGTCGACCTGGAGCACGAGCAGCTTGTCGGCGTTCGGGTGCGCACGCGCATCGAGGACCTTGGCGACCCGCAGTTCGATCTTGGCGAAGTCGTCGTAGGCAATCGGGTCGGCCATCGTGAGTCGAGCCTTTCACGGATCGGAGACGGACGGGAGGAGTCGATGTCGATCGCATCGTAGACTGTCGGCGGCCGGATTGTCAATCGAAAACTGGACGTCCGTTCACAACCCAAACGAGAATCGCATCAGCGAGGAGTCGCGGCGCTCGAGCCGAGTCCGAGGATCCGGCGAATCACGGACCAGGCGATCACGAACGGGGTCGTGGGATGTTTGAGGATCGTGGGGATGTTCTTCTCGAAGACGAAGTGGCCGGTGAACATCAACGCATAACCACCGAAGAAGAGCGCGGCGGACCAGAGCGGTCGGAACGGCAGGAGCAGCAGGGCCGCCCCGACCATCGGCCATCCGACGAAGACGTGGAGCACGTGATTGACGGGATGGGTGTGATCTTCTCGGTACTTCGCGACGAGTCGATCGAATGAGATGCCGGCCATGAGACGGGGTTCCTTCCCGAGATGGGGGACGTCGTGGGGTTTCTGTTGGAGATGCGTGCCGGAATCGCCCGATCGCTCACTTCGACTGCGTCGCAACCGGCGGCGGGAGGACGATTCCCTTGTGAACCTTGGGATCGCGGTAGTCGTCCATGCCCTTGTGGGCGATCTTGCCGTAGTAGGTCGCGAAGTCGAACTTCGGCGAGTTGTCGCCGTCGTGGCAGCGGATGCAGAGTCCCTGCTTGTCGGCGAGTTCGGCGGTCCGGTGCATGCGCTCGCGGAACGACTTGTCGTCGGGCGCCTCGACATGTTTCGAGGCGGGGCCGTGGCAATTCTCGCACTGGTTCCCCTTGAGATAGGGGGTCGCCTCCGCCGAGACCCAGCCGGAAGTGTATGTGAATCCGGTGGTATGACAGGTCACGCACTCGGCGTCGAATCGGCGATCGCGTCCGGGCTTCGTGATCGATTCATAGGCATGACTGTGGCCCGTATTCGTCCACTTGGCGTAGGTTGCGGGGTGGCATTCCTTGCAGGTCTCGGCACCGACGTATCTCGCCCCCGGAGCGCCCTCGGAATTGCCTCGCCTGGGGAAGTCCTCGACGATTCCGCGCATGCGGAACTGTGCCTGGAGTTCTTCCTCGATCAGCTTGCGCATCGGCTCGGCGTTCTTGTAGCGGATCTCGTCGAGTCGCACGCGTTGGTAGCGGATCGAGTCGTCGCCGAAGAAGCCGAAGACCCCCACATACTTGCCTTTCATACCGACATGGATCAGTCGAGTCTTTCCGTCGTTCAGCAAGGTCGGCTTGTCCTCGGGATCGTCGACCTGGGAGGTCGAGACGACGATATCGAAGCCGGGCAACGCCGCCGCCAGCTCACGCGCGAGCGCCTCCGGACCTTGGACCAGCAGGACCTGGATCTTGGAGGTCTTCTCGAGCTCGGCCAGGATCGGCCGAACGGACTCGAGAGGAGACTTGACGGTCAGGAGATCCTTGTCTGCGTCGAGAACCTCCGCGTACGCCTCGGGCGCGAGGACCGACGTGACGCCGATCGCGAGATCGCCCGCCTGGGCGATCACCGACGAATGGATCACGGCCGCGAATGCCTCATTCGGGGCGACGTTGCCCGCCACGACGCGGGGTCGATCCTTGAGATTCAGATAGACGCTGAGCGTTTCGACGACACCGAGTCGGAGGTCGTCCGCGCTCAGGGCCAGTGCGTCGTACTTCATCGACTCGAGGGCCTTGAGGGCGATCCCGAATCTGAGCTTCGAATCCTCCATCCCGCCACGAGCCGCCGCGGGATTCTTGATGAGGCTTCCGAGGTCGATCTTGGCGATCGGCAAGCCCTGAGCCTCGGTCTTGCGAATCAGATCGAATCGACGACCGATGCCGCCGAATTGACCCTGAGTGCATCCGCAGGGCTCGAGATAGTTGTTCTGCTGGCCCGAGATCAGGAGCGCGCCGATCGGATCCTTCCAGTCGGCGAAGAGCTTCGAGGCCGAGGGGACGCTCACCGCGGGGGCGGTGGTCACGGGTCCCTTGGGAGACTCGATCATCTTGGGCGAGGAATTCTGGGATGGGTTCCCGCAGCCCGCCGGGAGCACGAGAATCCAGGCAAGGCTCAGGACCACAATCGGCCGGAGCTGAGATCGGCGCATCGTCATCCTTTCCGAACATCGAGGGCGTCGAACGATCCCCGGGGCGACGGGACGCAGCTCGACCCATCCTCCCTTATCAGAAAAGTCCTTCGGAGGGAACGGCGATCGAATCCGATCGACCACGATCCTTCCCGGTCCGAAGCCGGGTGGGGGCGAGCGATGCCGAACACCCCCATCCGGTCTCATGTCGGCCGTTTGCGGCGAAACGGCGGGATCAGCCGGCTTGGCCGACGACTACCGACACGGGGATCTTGAGCTCGGCCGCTCCCGGATGATCGGTCTTGAGGATGATGTCGTCGTTGATCGATCCTGGGCGGGAATTCGGCGGGATCTTGATCGTGAGTTGATACTTTTGGACCTTGCCGTCTCCGAACTTGCCCATCGACGCGACGGCGACCTCCAGCTCTTTCGGAGCGTGGTCGACCGTGAACTTCGTGTCGTCCTTGCCGCGGACCAGCATCGTGAGCGTTTGCGTTGCGCCTTCTCTTGCTCGGACGTCGAAGAGGCGAATCCGATCGGGGAAGACGCTGATCGGCCCGACCCGGGTTCCAACCAAGGTGAACTTCACCGAGTCCTGGTTCGGATGGTCGAGTTTGACCGAAACCTCTTCGCTGAATTGGCCCAACTTGGCGTTCGGCTTGAGCGACACGACGAGCCGGCGTCCTTGCTTGATGTTGAATTGCTCGCACTCGGACGGGGTCATCTCCCGGACCTCGACCGAGACCGCGTCGGGGTTCGACACGCTCGTGGAGAGAACCTTCGTCTCCGGCCGATCGATCGAGAAGATCGCAGCGTCGCGCGTCACCGTGGCGTCGTTCGCGATCGTCGCGAGAGCGAACACCTTGTCCGCCGGATAGGTCACGATCGCGGGACGAACCACGCCGTCGATCGTGAGCGTGATCTCCTGAGTATCGGGGTCGTTCATCACCAAGATCGGGGCTTGCTGATGGAACTTGTCCCACTCCTTGGTGTTGAAGGTCACCTTGATCTTCTTGGTCTCACCCTTCTTGAGTCGAACCTGCTCTCCCTCTTTGGGCTCGGCGTAGGTGCACGAGCAGGTGGTCTTCCCCATCTGGATCACCAATTCGCCCTCGCCCTCGTTCTTGATGGTCCACTCGTGCGAACCTTCGGTCTTCTGGGGCAAGGTCCCGAAGTCGTAGGTGGTGCTTCCCTCGACGACGACCGCCTTGCCCGGCGGGCCGGTTCGGGACGGGTCGGGAGTCGTCCGAAGGTTCGAGATGACCTCGGTCGTCACCGGCGACAAGTAGAAGGAGGCCACGGTGCCGATCGCCGCGAGGGCGACCACCACCAACGAGAGCAATATCCAGCGCATCATGATTCACAGCTCCGCGGTCGGGTATGATCGAAAGATCGGAAATGAGTCGGAGGCGGCGCGAACCGGGGCAATCTCCGCATCGCCGGCGGCCGTGATCGTTCGATTCTAAGTCCGCAGGATGCGGGGGGTCAAGCACGGGGGTCGAGGCGTCGCACGCGAGGGACGCGGGGCCGACTTGCGACACCCGACAATTGTCGTTAGGATCGCGTGGATCGAGGCTTCGTTCTCCGAAGAAATGCGTCGACCGATGGTCCGATTCTCTGCACATAGTCATCTCGAGATCGATATCGATGCTGACGGAAGACATCGCGCGACGCTGGGCCGACCTCTTGACCGGGTATTGCTTGGATCTCAATCCCGGTGAGTTGGTCGCGATCACCGCCGAGATCGAGGCTCGCCCCTTGATCGAGTCGTGCTGGCGCGCGGTGATCGATCGCGGCGCACATCCGCTCCTCCGTCTCGATCTGCCGGGGCTCCACGAATATCAGCTCAATCATGCAACCGAGGAAATGCTGGCGCATGTTCCCGCCACGAGCATGCAGGAAGCGCTCGCCGTCGACGCTCGAATCCGGATCTCCGCCGAGACCGACACGCGGTCGGCGGCGACGATCGACCCTGCGCGACAAGCGATCCACGACCGTGCAAGAGGCCCGCTTCGAACCGCGGCGCGTCGGGCTCGGTGGGTGTTGACTCAGTTCCCCACAGCCGCCTACGCCTCCGACGCCGGGATGAGTCTGGAGGAGTACGAACGGTTCGTCGTCGCCGCGATGTTCCTCGACCGAGACGATCCGGCCGAGGCCTGGCGCGAACTCGGTCGGCGACAGGCGGGGCTCGTCGAGTTCATGAGCTCGGTCTCACGCATTCGAATCGAGGCCGAGGACACCGACATCACCCTCGACGTCGGCGGGCGAACCTGGATGAACTCCGACGGCCGAAGGAACATGCCTTCGGGCGAGATCTACACCGGTCCGATCGAGGACTCGGCGAATGGTCGACTTCGGTGTGGATTCCCGGTCTGCCGCGACGGCCGAGAGTTGGTCGGCATCGAGCTGCGATTCGAGGCGGGGAGGGTCGTCGAGGCGCGGGCCGAGGAAGGAGAAGAGTATCTGCGGTCGATGATCGGACTCGACGAGGGGGCGAGCCGGCTCGGAGAGCTCGGACTCGGGCTGAACTCGGGGATCGACCGCTTCACGGGCAGCATCCTCTACGACGAGAAGATCGGCGGGACGGTCCACCTCGCCCTTGGGCAGAGCTACAGGGAAACCGGCGGCGTCAACGACTCCGCACTGCACTGGGACTTGATCGTCGACACGCGACGGGGAGGCCGCATCACGGCCGATGGACGTTGCGTCATGGAAGATGGACGATGGTCGGTCGGCTGACGACCGACTCGACCGTACATGCACACTCGAGAGGACAATCGAATGAATCGCTTCAGCATGTTCGTGATCGGGACGCTCGTCCTCGGGCTCGGCGGTCCATCGGCGAGCGGGCAGGTCTCCGATGCGCTGAGGGATCGAGTCGCTCAGCTCGTCGAGAAACTCGGAGCGGATGACGAGAAGGTTCGCGACGGCGCGGAGAAATCCCTCGTCGACCTCGGCCCCAAAGCGCTCCCCATCCTGGTCGAGCTCGACAAACTCACCGGTGAGCGAAAGCTCCGAGTGGACCGGGTCCGGAGTCGACTCGAGTCGTCGACCGAGCAACCGAATCTGGGGGCATCCAAGATCGAGCTCGAGGCCAAGGGTATTCGGCTGAGCGAGGCGATTCAGCGACTCCAAGCGATGTCCGGGAATACGATCACCGACCTCAGAGAGCAGGCAGGCGGCGACACCACGAATCCTGCGTTCGACCTGAAGCTCTCAGGGGTCGACTTCTTCCGCGCGCTCGATGAGATCAGCGCGAAGGCGGGAGTCACGCCGAACTACTTCACGGGCGACGGGTCGATCGGTCTGATGTCCGGCGCAGGCGAGGCGCCTGTACCCGTCGAGAAGCCGATGGTCGCCTACAGCGGCCCCTTCCGAATCGAACTCCGCGAGATTGCGCTCACTCGCGAATTCACGACGGGGACCGGTCGGGCCGATATCCAGCTCGAGGTCGCCTGGGAGCCGAGGCTCCGGCCGATGCTCCTGGCCATCAAGGCGGAAGGGATGTCGATCACCGACGACCGCGGGCGAAAGATCGAACCGGCCGTGAATGATGAGACCGACGACGCGGTACTGCGTCCCGACAATCCCGTCGCTGAAGTGAACCTCAATCTCCGAGCTCCCGAACGCGACGCGCGCGAACTCGCATCCCTGGCGGTGAAGGCGGAGGTCACCGTCCCGGCTGCTCAGCGACGATTCGTCTTCAAGAACCTCACCGCCAAGAACGAGAAGATCACCCAAGGCGAGATCGGCGTCACGCTGGAGTCGACCGTCGTCGATGAGCAGGTCTGGCGCGTTTCCGTGATCGTCGAGTATCCCGGCGGCGGCCCCGCCTTCGAGAGCTATCGACAGGGCCTCTTCAATAACCGTCTCTGGCTCCAGAAGGCGGACGGTTCGCGATTCGAGCACAACGGCGGGTTCAACAATACGGCATCCGACGGCGGAACCCTGGCCTTCGAGTATCTGTTCGTCGACGTCCCCGGAAAACCTGCCGACTACGGCCTGGTCTACGAGACGCCGAGCAAGATCCTCACCATCCCGCTCGAATTCGAATTCAAGAAGGTGCCGCTTCCTTGATTCGAGCGGACGGGGCGGCTCGCGCACTCAGCCCTTGGCGGGTCTGCGTTCCAGAGAGTATCTCCGGATCTTCTCGGTCACGCTTCGCCGAGAGAGCCCGCTGTGCCGAGCCGTCCGCGCCACGTTTCCGTCGTAGCGATCGAGAACCTCTCCCAGGTAGGCCCGTTCGACGCGTCCGACCAGTTCTTCCGCGAGCTCGGGCAGAGGCCGATCGATGTCGATCAGCGAATCGCCCGAGTCGCGAGGTCGATCCGTCGGCACGATCGAGGCGGGTAGGTCGCGCAGTCGCAGCGTCGAGCCCTCCGCAAGCGCCACGCCTGCGAGGATCGCATTCTCCAACTCGCGAACGTTGCCGGGCCAGCGATGGCTCATGAGCGCCTGCATCGCGGACGGCTCGATTCGTCCGACCGCGGGCGACTTCGTCGCGGAGGCCCTCTGAAGGAAGTGCGTCGCGAGCAGCGGAATATCCTCGGGACGTTCCCGCAGCGGTGGAAGTTCGAGTTGGATCACCTTGAGACGGTAGTAGAGGTCGGCCCGGAAACGCCCTTCCTTGACTTCGTCCTCGAGACGTCGATTCGAGGCCGCCACGAGTCGAACGTCGACGGCGATCTCCTCGGATCCTCCGACCCTCTCGAACCGACCGGTTTGGAGGACTCGCAGGAGCTTCGCCTGCAGGCCGAGCGGCAGTTCGGCGACTTCGTCGAGGAAGAGCGTGCCGCCGTCGGCCAATTCGAAACGCCCTTTGGTTCGACGATCCGCGCCGGTGTAGGCCCCGGGTTCGTGGCCGAAGAGCTCGTTCTCGAGCAATCCCTCGCGCAGCACGGCGCAGTTGAGGGCGACGAATTCTCCTCGCCGCCTCGTGTCGCCCGTGTGGATCGCCCGAGCGGTCAACTCCTTGCCGGTGCCGGTCTCTCCGTGGATCAGGACGGTCGACCCCAGCGGGGCGACTTGCTTGATCATCCGGAACAGGTGCAGGAGCTTGGGGCTCCTCGAGATCAAGTCATGAAAACGATACTCGTGATACATCTCGGCTCGAAGCCGCTCGAGCTCGAATTCCGTGCGCCTGCCCTCGATCGCTCGTTCGATGCAGCAGATGAGACGATCGGGATCGATCGGCTTGGTCAGGTAGTCCGCCGCACCCAGCTTCATCGCCTCGAGCGCGGCGGATCGCTCGAGGCGGGCGGTGAGGGCGATCACCGCGGTGGGCAGTTGCTCTTTTGCGATCGAGCGAAGGAAATTCGTCCCGTCGAGTCCGGCCAGGTCGAGGTCGACGACCGCGACTGCGTAGAGACGGGAGCGGAGATCTTCGAGAGCACGCGAACCACCGGCGACGCAGACGACCTCGAATTGTCGACGCTCGAGCCAATCGGCGAGACTCGAGCCTCGGCCCGACGAACCATCGACGACCAAGACGCGTGGATGAAATCGATCCGGCATCCGTTCCACCTCGCGACGACGTCGCGTCAAGGGTCGGAGAGTCCAAATTGTTCGGGTTGCGACCTCGGAGAAGCGACGACGGTGGAGCGCTTGGCCGCGCGTTCGATTTCGATCTGGAGCGGCTTTCCCACGGCGGCCGTCTCGATCGTGGATTGCAGGTGCCCCGCCCCGGCGACCTCCCGGCCGCCGACTCGAAGGATGATGTCGCCGGATCGGAGCCCGGCGTCGGCCGCGGGCCCCTCGGGGCTGACCGAGGTGATCACCACGGCTCCCGTTTGTTCGAGTCGCTCCCCTTCCGATGCGTCGACACGTCGAACGCTGAGGCCGAGATAGGCGCGGCGAACGCGTCCGAAGGCGACCAGATCCTCGGCCACTCGGCGGGCTCGGCTCGCCGGTACCGCGAATCCGACCCCTTCGTAAACTCCGCTCATCGTCTTGATCGCGGTGTTCACGCCCACGACTTCGCCGCGGAGATCCACCAGCGGACCGCCCGAGTTTCCGGGATTGATCGCGGCGTCGGTCTGGATCAAGTCTTCGTAGAGGGCGATTCCGATCCCGCGTCCCTTCCCGCTGACGATCCCCGCGGTCACGGTGTCGGCGAGACCGAAGGGTTGCCCGATTGCGAGGACCCAGTCACCCAGGTCGAGCCGCTCCGAGTCGCCCCAGAGGATCGACCCGGGCAGACCGGCCGGATCGATCGCGACCACGGCGAGGTCGCTCTTTGGATCGCGCCGGGTCGAGAGCACGGTCCGTTCGCGACCTCCGGAGAGCACGACGGTCGCCTTCGTGGAATCGCGGATCACGTGATCATTCGTGAGGACGAATCCTCGCTTGGCGTCGATGATGAAGCCCGACCCGCCGCGAGGAGGCGCGAGCGTCGATGCACGCGACGGCCCCGATTCTTCGGGAGTCGGCGAGGACGGGGCTTCGGACCTCACGGTCACGACCATCGGCAGGACGCGCCTCGCGGCGATGCGGAAACTCTTCGAGAGCAACTCCGCGGCCGGTGCGTCGTCCCACCGGGTCGATGCGACGCCCCCGGAACAGAAGAGCCCAGGGGCGAAGAATGCGAGCTTCGTCCATGTCCGCCGATTCACGGGTGGATCTCGCGAAGGAACAAGCCGACTTCCCGTGCGCGGTTGCTCCGCTCCCGCGGCGCGACGAGTGTCGGACTCGAATCTACTCCATCCCCACCGGACTCGACAAGGGGCTCGTGCTGAACTAGTGCTCAGATGCGATCCGACCTCAGCCGACGACCCAATGAACCGCGACTTCGGGGAAGCGATCGGGATGGAGCGCCGCGGCCGCCTGGCGGAGGCTCGCCTCGAGCCGTGGACCTGGTCTCGAGAAGAACGCCGAGCCGTCGAAGAGCGCGACGCGACCGGTCCGGACCGCCCTCAAGGTACGCCACTCGGCGCGTGCGCGCAGCACCGTGAGTTCGGCTTGTGCCTTCCGCAGAGAGAATCCGCAGGGGGCGAGGAGGATGACATGGGGGTCGGCTTTCGTGATCTCCTCCCAGGTCGTTCGGCGCGAAGGCTTGCCCGCCTCTCCAAGCAGTTCGATCCCTCCGGCGGCCGCGATCAGCTCGGGGATCCAATGCCCGGCGATGAACGGGGGCTCGAGCCATTCCAGGAAGACCGTCCGGACCTGCTCAGATCCGGCCAAGCGCCCGCGGATCTCTTCCGTGGTCCGCTCGTGAGTCGCGACCAAGCTCTCCGCCGCTTCCGCGGCACCGAGCAGGTCCCCGACGCGACGAAAGACCTCATGAACGCTCGCGAGATCGACCGGGTTCACGCTCTCCACGGCGCAGGGACGCGGCAATCCGGCAGCGACTCGACGAACCACGCGCTCGTCGACCGCGCAGACGTCGCACTGCTCTTGCGTGAGGATCAGATCGGGCTCGAGCTCGGCCAGTCGTGCTTCGTCGATCTCGTAGAGACCGCCCCCGACCGACGAGACGGCCGCGTCGATCTCGACGCTCGAGGCTTCGACGGGGATCCTGCTTCGCGTCAAGACCGGCAGCCGCCTCACGGACGCCGGATGATCGCACTCGTGCGAAACGCCGACGAGCCGATCCCCGCACCCCAGCGCGTGCACGATCTCGGTGAGGGACGGCAGAAGGCTCACGACTCGCACGATCGACTCCTTGCCGCAGGAAAGCTCGACTCCGAGACGCACGAGCGGCGACGCGCCGTCGCACCCGCGAGAGACTCATCAAGGCTCAGTCGGGCCGACTCGGATCGACCAGCGGCCCGACGGAGACGATCGTCGCGGGCCAGAGAGGCCAACGCTCGACGATCGCGGCGATCTCTTGGGAGGTGACGCGCATGTAGGCGTCGATCTCTTCCTCGACCGTGAGGTACGAGTGGCGATAGATCCATTGAAAGCCGAGGGAGGTCAGTCGTCCCATCGGCCGCTCGCCTCGGATCACCGACCGGGCCAGGACCTTGTTCTTGGCTCGGGTCAACTCATCTTCGGTCACGCCGCGCTCCGCGACGGACCGCATGATCTCGCGGATTCGCGCGAGATTCGCATCCGTATTCTCCGGGTCGCAACTCAGCATCGAGAAGAACATCCCGGCGCGGTTGTACTCCTGGTATGCGAACCAGGCTCCGTCGGCATGTCCGGGATCGATCAGGTCCCAATACATCCGCGACCCGGTCTGGTCGCCGATGATCGCGGCGAGGAGTGCGGCGGCGTAGCGCTCGTCCGACTCGAGCTCGGGACCGTCGGCCATCGCGATCGTGGTCTGCTGCGAATCCTCGGCCCGCAGCACGCCGCGGAACGACCTGGTCCCGCGCGGGGGGATCGCCTCGCGACTCGCGGCGGGCCCCGACCAGCCGCCGCACATGCGGCTCGCCATCGAGAGCAGGTCCTCCCATCGCGATTTCCCCGCGAACGCGAGCACCATGTTGCTCGGCGCGTAGCGTCGGGCGAAGTACTCGCGCATCGACTCGATCGTCATCGCGGAGATCGACTCGACCGACCCGAGGATGCTCTTGCCCAAGGGATGATCGGCGAAATGTGCCGACTTCGCGGCCTCGTAAGCGACCGACATCGGTTCATCGAGATACATCCGGATCTCTTCGATGATGACCTTTTTCTCCATCTCGAAGTCGTCCCCGCGCAGGCTCGGCCGCAGGATATCCGAGAGGACGTCGAAGCCGCCTTCGAGGTATTCGGGCAGACTCGTGAAGTAGTAGAGGGTGTCTTCCTCGGAGGTCTGGGCGTTGTGCTTGGCGCCGACGCGGTCGAAATCCTTGTTGACGGCGAGGGCGTCGCGACGCTCGGTCCCCTTGAAGACCATGTGCTCGAGGAAGTGGGAGACGCCGGCGAGTTCCGGCGTCTCGTCGCGACTCCCGGTCTGCACGAAGAACCCGGCCGCGACCGAGTGCGCCCGGTCGTTGAGTTCGGCGACGACTCGGAGTCCGTTCTCGAGGACCGTTTCGTGGAATCGCAAGGGCTCACGCCTCCGGAGGCAGGTTCAGGGGTTGAGGACCGAGCGTGACGATGGTGAGTTCGCGGGGTACATGACGCGCGGCGAACTCCCCGACCGCGTCGGGCGTCAAGGCGTCGAGCGCAGCCGAGATCTCTTCGAGCGAGCGCACGCGTCCGAGATGGTAATGATCCGAGGCGAGCGACGCCGAACGGCTCATGCTCGACTCCTGCTGCATGATCAACGACGACTTGAGACTGGCGCGCATCGTATCGAGTTCGTCGCGATCCACGCCCTTGCTCGAGATCCGCTCGAGTTCGCCGAGCGTCACGTCGAGGGTCTCTTGGGCTCGATCGACGGAGGTTCCGGCGTGGCAGACGATCGCCGCCTGGTCTCTCCGACTCTCGTAGCTGCTGTAGACCGAGTAGCACAATCCTCGCTTCTCACGGACCTCGGTGAAGAGACGCGAGGACGAGTAACCTCCGAGAATCGCGGCCACGGCTCGAGCCAGATAGTAGTCCGGGTGAACCACGGGAACCGTCGGATGCGCGGTGGCGATCTGAATCTGCTGAGTTTCCTTGTAGAGATGGTCGCGAGCGGGTCCGGTGCGTCGCTCGACGAGCGTCGGCTCGGGGATCGGTTCCCAATCGCCGAAGAGGCGTTCGACCGTGGCGACGAGGTCCTCGAGATCGATCGCCCCCGCTACCGCGAGGATCGTGCCGTTGGGTCGGTAGTTCCGGGCGTGTTGTTCGCGGAGCACCGCGGCGTCGGTCGCCTGGATGCCTTCGGGAGTCCCCGAAGAGGGCCTTCCCCACGGGTCGGGATAGTGCCGCCTGCGGAGCTCGTGGATGACCTTGGTCCCTGGATCGTCCTCGAGCGCCTGGAGGCCTTGAAGCGCCAGAGCTCGGATCGGATCGATCTCTTCCTCCACGAATCGCGGGCGACGAAGCACATCCGCGAAGATGCTCAGAACGGCCGGCAGATTCGTCCCGAGCGTGACCGCGGAGAAGCTCGCATGGACCGACTGGGCGCCGCTCGCGTGGCTGACGCCCAACTCATCGAGCGCATCGACCAGTTCGCGGCTGTCGCGCTCGCCCGCCCCGCGCATGACCCACTCGCAGAGCATCGACGCCGCGCCCGGGGTCGTTTCTCGATCATATGCCGATCCGGCGGGGACGAGCAGCGAGAACGCCGCCGACCGCACGCTCGCCATCGGCTCGGCCACGAGTACGAGTCCGTTGGAGAGGACACGATGCTCCAGATTCGCTTCGTCGGCCACGGCCACCTCGCAACTCCTGTCGATCCCGACCATGGGATCGCGGCATTCTCCCTCGAACGCGGGAGCCACAGTATCGCCGCGACTCCCCCAACGCGCCTACCCGCCTCCGACCGCCGCTCGCCGCCGACTCAAACCGCGACCGCCTTGTACAACGTCTTCGCCTTGCGGAATCCGAGGGATCGATAGAGCCGAACGGCACCCTGATTCTCGGCGGTCACCTCGAGATACGCTCGAGTCAAACCCGCCGAGAGGAAACCTTCGAGACACTTCGAGACCAACGCCTGACCCAATCCCATCCCTCGGCACCAAGGCACGACGCCCACGTTCTGAATCGCCCCGATCGGCCCCTTGTCCATCACTCCCTGAATCGTACCCACGTATTCGCCGTCTCCCAGGATCAGCCAGGTGGCCGCGGGGAGAAACCCGGCCTTGAGGCGAATCTCGCGCATGAGTCGCAAACAGCCTTGCCGATCACCGAGACAAGGAAAGACATGAGCATCGATTTCCGACCGAAAGCACTCGTACTTCACGTCCGCGTGGCGATCGACGAGCGACTCCTCCCACGGAACCCAACGGAAACCGGCCGGGAGCGTCGTCGTCGACGAGGCCCCCGCGAGCAGATCGATCTCCATCCGAAATCGTTTGTAGTAAGTGATCGACATCGGTCGGGTCGGTTGCCGAGGTACGTGCCCGGAGGCATCGCATGCCGGTGAAGAGATCGAGTTCGATCGTAGGCGTTCAAAGGTGCAAGGTCAATCGGCGCGAGAGACCTCCACCCTCGCAGTCCCGGCGCCCGAGAGCCCGGGGCACGGCATCGATGCGGAAGCGGGGTCAAGTCGGTTCGGCCGGCGCGGGTCGTTCTCGCGTCGCGGGGTAGACCTCGGCGGGACCAACCGACCGGTCGGGCCTCACGATCAGCATCGGGATCGTCAATCCGTGGCGCACGCGATCGACCGTCTGGCCGAACAGGAGGTCGCGGACCCATCCATGCCCGTGCGATCCGACCACGAGCAGGTCGACCGGGTCGTCTCGAAGGCGTGAGAGCAATTGAGCGGCGCGGTCGGGACCGTGGAGCAATGCGGTATCGACTCGGTAGCCTCGGCCCGTGAGTTCGGCGGATACGGCGGACAGATACTGTTCATCCGCGGTCGCCTCTCGGTCGGCGGTCTCGGCACCGTAGACCCGAGTCATCGGGGTGTCGACGACGTGGAGGAGGAGCAGCGAAGTCTTGTCCGGCCGACCGGACCCCAGCGCGTGGGCGATGATCTCCGAGTCGGCGGGATCGTGTTCGAGCGCGATGCCGATGCGGCGGGGCGCCTGACGAGGTTCGGCGAGGCCGGACCAGTCCAATTCCACGCTCGGTGCCGGGCTCCACGGCGCCGCCGGTCGGAACCAAGGCTTGATCGTGATCCAGGCGAGCAAGACCGCCGCGCCGCCGATGGTTCCCGCGAGCAGCACGCCTGCCGCCCAGTCGAGCGGAATCCCCAGGTAACGAACGCCGTCGAGCATCTCGACCCACTCGATCGCCTTGTCGATCACGAGCTTCGCGTTCAAGGCGACGATGATCGCCGCCACCACCCAGGAGAGGATCTGCACCCAGATCGGATTCGCGAACCTCCCCATGTTCTTCTTGTTGGAAGTGAAATGGATGAGCGGAATCACCGCGAACGAGAGCTGGAGGCTCAAGATCACCTGGCTCAACACGAGCAACTGCTGCGTCGACGACTCGCCCACGATCGCGATCACGATCACCGCGGGAACGAGGGCGATCATCCGCGTGATCAAGCGGCGGAGCCAGGGTGCGAGACGGATGTGGAGATAGCCCTCCATCACGATCTGACCGGCGAGCGTCCCGGTCAGGGTCGAACTCTGCCCCGCGCAGAGGAGTGCGATTCCGAAGAGATAGGGAGCGATCGGATCGAGGAAGCGTGGGAGCAGTTCGTGGGCCCTTTCGATGCTCGCCACCTCCTCCCCCGACCCGTGGAAGACCGACGCACTCAGCACCAAGATCGCCGCATTCACGAAGAACGCGGCGTTGAGGGCGAGCGTCGTATCGACGAGGTTCAGTCGGCACGCCTGCGCCTTGCTGGCGTCGTCCTTGCCGATCCTTCTCGACTGAACGAGCGCGGAATGGAGGTAGAGGTTGTGGGGCATGACGGTCGCCCCCAAGATCCCGATCGCCACGAAGAGCGCGCCGGGCGGCAGCGACGGACGGAACCCCGCGGCGACCTCGCCCAGGTCGGGCGAGGCGATCACGATCTGAACGAGAAAACAGGCGCCGATCGTCACGACGAGCGTCAGGATCACGGCTTCCATCCGCCGAACGCCCCATTTCTGGAGCCAGAGCAGGAGGAAGGTGTCGAAAGCCGTCACCACGCAACCCCAGAGCATGTTCATGCCGAAGAGCAGCTTGAGTGCGATGATCGTTCCCAAGACCTCGGCGAGGTCGCAGGCCGCGATGGCGATCTCCGCGAGCAACCAGAGGCAGAAGTTGACGGGTCGCGAGTACTCGGCCCGCGACGCCTGCGCCAAGTCGTGCCCGGTGACGACGCCGAGCCGAGCGCAGAGCGTCTGCAGCAGAACCGCCATCACGTTCGACATCAGGAGAACCCAGATCAGCGCGTAGCCGAATCGAGCCCCTCCCTCGAGGTCGGTCGCCCAGTTCCCGGGATCCATGTAGCCGACGCTCACCAGGTACGCCGGCCCCATGAACGCGAACAACCGCTTGAGCGGATTGCCGTGCCCCACGTCGACTGAACGATGGACCTCGTCGAGCGAGGCTCTGCCCCCGGTCGACATCTGCTCGCCTGAATTGGATTCCACGGACGACCTCGGATCTCGACATCTCTCGACCAGTCTTGCATTTCCCTCACGCTTTCGACTCATCCTAGGACAGCCGGGCCCTCGCCGCAACCCCATTTTTTGCCGTCTCTTCTTCGATTTTTTGGATAACCAAAATCACTCCGCGGCGTCCCGTTCCTCTGGGCGAGTCCCTTTCCCGACGGAACGCGGCCCCCCTTGGCACTCGGTCGAAAATCGCGAGCGATTCGTCACGGATGCCCCGATCCTTGGGTTACACTGGAGGAGACGTCGATTCGTTTCGGCGAGGAGTCGCCGACTCGGCCGACCATGCGCCGGCTCACCATCGCCTTCACCAAGAGAGCGCTCCCATGACTCGCGCGATCATCTTCGGCGTCTTGTGCGCGATCGCCACGATCGTCGCCTCCGACTCCGCCTCCGCTCAGTCTGCTTCCGCGGACCCCGCTGCGCCCGTTCGCGGGGTCTATCAGGCACCGGGATACTACGGAACGAGCTGGGGCGTCGCCTCGTACGGCGTTCCGCGGACCTACTCGCGGTTCTCCTCGCCGTACGGCGCGGGATACGCCCAGGGATACGCCCCTTACGGGATTCTCCCTGGACCCTACGGCACGGGACTCTGGCGCCAGTCGTCGACCGCTCCGGGCTACGCTTACGGCTCGCCCGCCTACTCGACGTATGCGCGGCCGTTCCGGCAGTACGACGCCAAGCCGGGTCCTCCGATCGGCGCCTACGCTCCGGCATTCGGCCCGTATCTCCCTCCCGTCATGATCGGCCACTGATTCGCGAATCCGCGATCCAGAGGACTCGTCGGAGGCGAACCGGGTCGACTTCCCGTGGTCGGCCCGTGACTGTAGATTGTCCTCGTAGACCACGAATGGTCGGCGCGGGACGCGGGAGGTCGAGGGTCGGCTCCTGGTTCGATCCTCGCCGAGGAGAGGATCGAATTCGATGACGTTCCCGACGATCGCCCGTGTCCGCCAGACGCTTGCGCAACAACGAGTCGCGGACGTTGCGGGCGAGGTCAATCGACTGATCGAGTCGAGCAGGATCCGAGAGCGCGTGAAGCCCGGCGGCTCGATCGCGGTCGGAGTCGGCAGTCGGGGCATCACGACCATCCCGACGATTGCCAAGGCGGCCGTCGACACCCTGAAGGAACTCGGGTTCCGACCGTTCATCATCGCGGCGATGGGAAGCCACGGCGGAGCGACTTCGGAAGGTCAGAGGGAGCTGCTCGCGGGCTACGGGATCACCCCCGAAGCGATGGGCGTCGACGTCCGCACCGAGATGACGACCCGGATCATCGGCACCAATCCCGTCGGGCTGCCGATCCACTTCGACGCCGAGGCGCTCGCGGCCGACGGCATCGTCCTGCTCAATCGCGTCAAGTCGCACACCGACTTCGTCGGGCAGTTCGAGTCGGGCATCCTCAAGATGCTCGTGATCGGACTCGGAAAGCGCGAGGGGGCGAGCCAGATCCACAAGCTCGGTCTCCGCGGGATGCGCGAGGTGCTGCCTGCCGTCGGCCGTCACCTCCTCGAGAACACTCCGTTCGCGCTTGGGCTCGCGGTGATCGAGAATGCCGAGGATCTCCCCGCGGAGATCGTTGCGCTCGAGCCCGAGGAGGTTCTCCAGGTCGAGCCCGGACTCCTCGAACGGGCGCGATCGCTCATGGGTCGCCTGCCGTTCGACCAGATCGACGTCCTCGTGGTCGGCGAGCTCGGCAAGAACTATTCGGGCGCGGGGATGGATCCGAACGTGATCGGACGCCTCATGGTCGAGACGATGCCCGATTTTCCGCGCCCCGTCGTGACTCGGCTCGCCGTGCTCGACGTGTCCGAGGAGAGCCACGGCAACATCGTCGGCGTCGGTTTCGCCGACCTCACCACCGAGCGACTGGTCTCGAAGCTCGACCCGGGACCGTTCCGGATCAATGTCCTGACCTCGTGCTTCCTCGAACGTGCCCGGATTCCGATCACCTTGCCGAGCGACCGCGAGGTCATCGCCGCTTGCCTCGAGACTTGCTGGCGGATCGATCCGTCGGAAGCGCGCGTGGTCGTGATTCCGAATACGCTCGAGCTCGAGACTCTCTGGGTCTCGCCGCCGCTCGAGTCCGAGGTCGCCGCCTCCCCGCATCTCACGCGGGAGAGCGAATTCCTCGAGATGCCGTTCCTGGCCGACGGCACGCTCGACCAGGAGACCATGTTCCCCCACTCCGTGCGCGGTCGCCGCGCCCGCGGCCGAGCATACGCCGGGCACTGACCTCGACTCCGCTCACGCCGGCCGGAAATGCAGACGGGCGAGCGCTTCCTCCGCGGAGGAAGCGACTCGCCCGAGTTGCTCGACGACGATTCGAACTCGACTCAGTAAGAGTCGGCGCTCAGGACTTCGCCGTTGTCGCGCGAACCGAGTGCCCAAATCGTCACCGGGTTGGTGGTCGACTTGAGGAAGCGGACCGAGCCGTCGGCGAACGCGACGTTGCCGCCGCCCGGGTGGAAGCTGCTGAGGCCGAAGCGGCCGGTGTTGTCGAAGTCGCCGTTGCCGGTCGTGCGGTTGCAGTTCGGGAACGGAGCATTCGGCGCGAGGAGGATGTTGCCGAGGCTGCGGCCGAACATGCCGGTCGCCCACTGCTCGCCGATCCAGCTCCGGTTGGTTCCGGCGGTCGTCGAGTTCGCGGCGAGCGCGGCGCAGTTGTTGAGCCAGGCCTGGATGAAGGCGCCGCCGGCAGGCATGTTGTTCTGCGGGGTGTCGGCACCCGATCCGACGTTGCTGTCGCCGATGGCGATGACGTCCTGAATGCTCAGCTTGCTCGAGTCGAAGTCGCCCATGCGCCACTCGCCGAACGCGATCGTGTTGCTCGTGCCGTCGAGGACGTCACGGATGCCGATCGCGGTCCCCGAGTACTGGAAGATTCCGTTCGGCTTGTTCGTCGCCGTTCCCGACCAGTGAGTCGACGAGCCGACGGAAGCGAAGTAGGAGTTGCCCGGACGGGGACGGCCGTGGAGCGTTCCCGGGGGCAGCGGATTCGACGGGCAGAGCAGGCTGTTGATCCGCGTGGTCATGCCGGTCGTGTTCGCGACGTAGCCGGCGTAGCTCGCGGTGTCGCCCTGATTGAGCAGGTTGAAGTTGAGCGAGGTGTGCAACGGGCCCTGTTCCATGAAGGGGAGCAGGAGCGAGTGCGGGCTCCATGCGCCCCACGTGCCGCCGACCGTCAGGGCGGGGAGGCGCGTGGCGGGGTACGCGGCGGGAAAGACCTCGTGCGTCGAGGCGTAGTTGTGGAGCGCGAGACCGATCTGCTTCAGGTTGTTGGTGCACTGTGCGCGTCGAGCCGCTTCGCGGGCGGCCTGGACGGCGGGGAGGAGCAGTGCGATGAGAACGGCGATGATTGCGATCACGACGAGCAGCTCGATGAGCGTGAAGCCGGCTCGACGTCGGGAAGAAGAGATGTGTGTCACGAGCGAAAGAACTCCCTGATCGATTCGAGTAGAACTGGAGTGGGTCGGGGCGACGGACCGATCGGTCGCGTCGGATGAAGTGGTCCACGCCTCACGGCACCAAGACCGCACCCATCCTCCCCGGGATTCGTGATGGAGCGATCAGCGCGTGTCGACGCTGGGATCGCCCTGGCTGACGCCTGCCTTGACGTTCGCCGCCTTCGCCTCGGCCGTCGGGGGAGCCGGCGGAGGCGTCTTGCTCGCCTCGGGGAACTGCACGATCGGGACTTCGGTTTCATTGCAGCCCGAGCCTGCCGAAACCAACAACAATCCAACCCAGACGAGATGCTTCGAAACGCGCACGGCACGACTCCCTGGTCTGTGGTCGGGCACCGAACGCGCGGCGCCTCGACCTCGCAAGTCTCCGAGCGGAGACTCATTTCGCACGATCCGGCCACGACGACGACCCGACGTCGTGGTCCCCGATCCAACGCCGACCCACGCACTGGATGGATGGGTGTCGACGAGTTCTCATCCATCGATACCCGATGCGACGTCGGTTCGCAATCGGAGAGTTCTCCGAAGTCTCGAGGAATTCGGTGAACGACCTTCATCAATCTAGGTGCTCTTCGCCCTCGAGTCGTCCCGATTCCCCGGAAGTTTTTTTTCGACAACGCGATGTCGACCATTGCCGGCCCGCCGTCGGGGTTCACGGCGCGCTGCCAATTTGGCAGACGCCCGCGAGACCGAGGGGGGTTCGGCAGACCGATCTCCAACCCCTCGAAAGCGGCCATTGGTCCCTAGTTCTCTCCTGTTAACGGCTTACGATGCGTCCGGAGACAAGGCACGCGGTTTGCTTGATAGGGATCGCATTCTCGATTCGGGGATCCAGACTCCTCGCAGTCGCCCGGTCGATGTTCGTGTTGTAGATCGTCGTTGTTTTCGGAGCAGGAGATCGGATCCGATGAACCTGAAGCCTCTGGGCGACCGCGTGGTGATCGAGCGAGAAGAAGCGAAGGCGACGACCGCCGGCGGGATCGTGCTTCCCGATACCGCCAAGGACAAGCCCCAGAAGGGCAAGGTCATCGCCGTCGGCGAAGGTCGAATCACCAAGGACGGCAAGCGGCGCGAACTCCAGGTCAAGGTCGGCGACAGCGTGCTCTTCACCTCCTACGCCGGCGATGAGTTCAAGCTCGACGGCGACAAGAAGGTCCTCCTGATGCGCGAGGACGACATCCTGGCCGTGATCGAGTGACCACGGGGTCCTCTCACCGGCACTCGCCGCTCTGGATCTGACCGCGAAAAAACCACCTCGGACCGCACACGCCATCCCTTTCGGAGTGAGATCAAGACATGGCCGCGAAGATGATCGCGTTCGACCAGGAAGCACGCCAGGCAATGCAGCGCGGTGTCGCGAAGCTCGCCCGCGCCGTCAAGGTGACCCTCGGCCCCCGCGGCCGCAACGTCATCATCCAGAAGTCCTTCGGCTCGCCCACCGTCACCAAGGACGGCGTCACCGTCGCCAAGGAGATCGAGCTCGAGGACAAGTACGAGGATATGGGCGCCAAGATGGTGAAGGAGGTCGCCAGCAAGACCTCCGACGTCGCGGGCGACGGCACCACCACCGCCACCGTGATGGCCGAAGCCATCTACAACGAGGGCCTCAAGGCCGTCGTCGCCGGCGTGAACCCCATGATGATGAAGCGCGGCATGGACAAGGCCGTCGCCGACATCGTCGCCGAGCTCAAGAAGCTCAGCACCAAGATCAGCGACAAGAAGGAGACCGAGCAGGTCGCCACCGTCGCGTCGAATTTCGACACCGAGATCGGCAAGATGATCGCCGAAGCCACCGAAAAGGTCGGCAAGGACGGCGTCATCACCGTCGAAGAGGGCAAGACCCTCAAGACCGAGGTCGAGTGGGTCGAGGGTATGCAGTTCGACCGCGGCTACCTCAGCCCCTACTTCGTCACCAACCCCGGCACGATGGAGGCCGTTCTCGAGGACGCCTACATCCTGATCTACGAGAAGAAGATCTCGTCGGTGAAGGATCTCGTCCCGGTCCTCGAGAAGGTCGCCCAGACCGGTCGCCCCCTGCTCCTCATCGCCGAGGATATCGAGGGTGAGGCTCTCGCGACCCTCGTCATCAACAAGCTCCGCGGCACCTTCCGCTGTGCGGCCGTCAAGGCTCCCGGCTACGGCGATCGTCGCAAGGCGATGCTCGAGGATATCGCAGTCCTCACCGGCGGTCGTCCGATCTTCGAGGCTCTCGGCATCGAGCTCGAGAACGTCGGCCTCAACGACCTCGGTCAGGCCAAGAAGGTCATGATCGACAAGGACAACACGACCGTCATCGAGGGCTCGGGCACCACCGACGCCATCAAGGGTCGGATCGAGGCCATTCGCCGCGAGATCGCCGAGACCAAGAGCGACTACGATCGTGAGAAGCTCGAAGAGCGTCTCGCGAAGCTCGCGGGCGGCGTCGCCAAGATCAACGTCGGCGCGGCGACCGAGAGCGAGATGAAGGAAAAGAAGGCCCGCGTCGAGGACGCGCTCCACGCCACCCGCGCCGCGCTCGAGGAAGGCATCCTCCCCGGCGGCGGCGTCGCTCTCCTCCGAGCCTCGCGCACCGTCAAGCCCGCCGGCCTCACCCACGACGAGGAGACCGGCTACGCGATCATCGTTCGCGCCTGCTCGGCCCCGATCCACCAGATCGCCGAGAATGCCGGCCAGGACGGCGGCGTCGTCGTGTCGAAGGTCTCCGAGGGCTCGGGCAACTTCGGCTACGACGCCTTGAACGACGTCTACACCGACCTCGTCCAGGCCGGCATCATCGACCCGACCAAGGTCACCCGCTCGGCCCTCCAGAACGCCGCGAGCGTGAGCACCCTGCTCCTCACCTCCGACGCTCTGATCGCCGACATGCCCGAGGACAAGAAGCCCGCCGCCGGCGGCGGACAGGGCGGCGGCTACGACGACATGTATTGAGATTCGCTTCGTTCGATCTCGAACGCGAGCCCCGGAGGTCGGCAATTGCCG
>JANRKW010000041.1:0-104980 GCA_033763215.1 Isosphaeraceae bacterium
GGGGAAGACACGGGAATCGCCTCCGGGGGAAGGTCGAGCTGAGTCGGGACGAAGAGAGTCCACCGATTCCAAGCGGTCGATTCGATCGTAGCATGCACGCGCGACCGCCGTCGATACGTTTCTTCGATTCCTCGCGCCTCGCCGGGGAGCCCGGCGTTCGATGGGCTTGGAAGCGATCGACCCGGCGAGGATAATGAATTGCGAGGCGGGTGGTTCGAGGGGGACGGCGAGTCGAGAGCGGATATGGATTCACGAGAGTCGTTGGATGGCGAGCGCGCGAACGATCGACACAGCTTCGTGCGCCTTGATTTGGATGGTTTGCTGCGTTGGGCGTCGGGCTTGGCGGCGGTCGGGCTCTGGATTGCGTCGGACGCGCTGAGCGATCGATCGGCGACGGCGCGGGGGCTGTCGATCGCGGCGACGACGGCGGCGGTGATCGCGGCGTATGCGTTTGGTCGGGCTCGGCGCGAACCGGCGAGGAGCGATACGGAGGCGATCGGACCGATCTTGGAGCGGATCGCGACGGCGCTCGAGCGATCTCCGGGGGTGGTCGAGCGTGCGCCGGGCGTCGCGACGGAGGATCTCGGCGAGGTTCGGCGGGCGATCGTCGAGGGGGAGTGGAAGCGGGTCGAGCTGCTGCTGGCGGCGCACGTCGATCACCCGGCGCACGCGCTGTTGGTCGGCGAGGCGATCGAGGCGCGGAGGACGGCGGCGAGTCGGCTGCGCGACGAGCTCGAGGCGGCCCGCGCGGCGCCCGATCCCGAGCGCGTGCTCGAGCTCCACGACGCGATGGTCGAGTTGCTCGAGGAAGACGAGCTCCGCGAGTTCCGGAAGGCGGAGGTCGGCTGGTTCGTGAAGCTGATCATGAAGCGGATGCGGACCGGAACGGTTCGGGTCGACGTGGCGGAGTTGGCGGCGAAGGTGGCGGATCGGTTCGCGACGACGGTCGAGGGGGCGAGCTTGCGGGCATCGCTGCCGACACTGAGAAGGAGCGCGGGGCTCTGTCCGCGGTGCGGGCAAGCGTATCGAGGGCTGGGCGACGCCTGCCCGGCGTGCCTCACGGCATCGACTGGAGCGGCCGCTCCGCGAGCCGAGCCGCAGGAATCGGAGATCGAGGAGGAGGCGGTCGTCGGGTCGGACGAGGACCGCGACCTGCTCGACTCGCTGCGCGGAACGGTTTGAGCGACGGTCGCGGCTTCCGTGTTTTCCGTCTTTTCAGTCATTCCCCAGGTGTTCCCAACCGCCCCAACTTGACGCGGTCCGAGTCATCGGCAAGGATGAAGCGACTCATTTTCTCGATTCGATAGTCGCGTGGGTAACGGAAAGGATCGGGCCATGTCCCGTCGCATCTTGTCGGCTTGGGCTTGTCTCCTGTTCGCGGCCTCGGCCGCTCAGGGTCAGCTCACGATCTCGAAGGATATGATCCCGACGCCGACCGCCCTCGCGAAGGTCGGCCTCCTGCGGCACTGGTTCGCGATGATTCCGCTCTCGGGCACCGAGCGGGTCAGCGAGGTCAGCGTCGACGGGCAGTACCTCTACGCTCAGACGAACCAGGGGAATTTCCACGTTCTCGAGGCCGAGACCGGTCGCTGGCTCTGGTCGGCGAGCCTGGGCCGGATGACTCCGAAGGGTCTCGGCGCCTCGTCGAACTCCTTCGCGGTCTACGTCTCGAACGTGAACGAGGTGTTCGCGTTCGCGAAGGCGAACGGCCAGCTCCTCTGGAAGCGTCGGATGGAGTTCTCGGCGTCGAGCCCGACGGCTTGCGACGAGGAGCGGGTCTACCTCGGCCAGGTGAACGGCCGCTTCATCGTGTTCGACGCGAAGAGCGGCAACCTGAAGTGGGAGATCCTGACGCGGGGTCCGTTCCGTTCGAAGCCGGTTCCGGCGGGCCAGGTGGTTGCGGCGGCGGGCAGCGACGGCAAGCTCTACGTCTCTCGATCCGATCGTCTCGAGGTTCTGATCCGATGGTCGGCCGTCGGCCCGATCGTGGCGCCGATGGCGACTTCGGGCACGCGGACGCTCCTGATCGCCTCCGAGGACAAGTCGCTCTATTCGGTCGACCTCTTCAAGGGCGAGACGAACTGGAACTTCGCCTCGGGAGCGCCGATCGACATCGAACCGCTGGTCTCGATGGAGAATGTGTACGTCGTGAACAACGACGGGCTCTTCTCTCGGGTCGACCTCAAGACCGGCAGCCCGACCTGGACGATCTCGACTCTCGGCGGGCCGCTGCTCGCGGTGACGGAGAAGCGGGTCTACCTCGAGTCGCGTGATGGAGACATGTTCATCGTCGATCGCAACTCGGGTCAAATGCTCTTCGACCCCCGCGCGACCTATCAGGCGGGCTTGAAGATCCGCGACTTCGAGTTCGGGCCGACCAATCGGCTCAACGACCGAATCTACCTCGGCTCGAAGTCGGGCTTGATCGTCTGCCTCCGCGAGATCGACCAGATCCAGCCCCTGCCGCTCCGCGACCCGAATCAGAAGCCGTTCGGCTACATTCCGCCCGAGGGTTTGCTCGAGAAGCCGAACACTCAGAACATCGACACCTCGCTCGAAACCGCTCCGGGCGCCGAGCCCGCGCCGGAAAACCCGGAGAACTGAGTCTCGCCAATTCGGGGCGGGTCGATCACAATCGGATGAGCCGCGGAGGGGCGATGCGTCGCCGATCCGCGGCTCGTCTCGTTGATTCATCGATCATGTCCGCGACCTCGCCGGTGCTCCGGCGTGGTCGGGCCGGGCTTCGCCGATGAGAAACCGTTGATCCCGAGATTCAGAAGAGTTCGCCCGCCATGTCCGACGTCGTTGCCGTTCGCCGTGCCCTGCTCAGCGTCTCCGACAAGCGAGGGTTGATCGATCTCGCGCGTGCTCTGGCCGATCGAGGGGTCGAGTTGCTCGCGAGCGGCGGCACTCGGACCGCGATCGCTCAGGCGGGGATCGCGGTCGTCGAGGTCTCGGCTCACACCGGCCAGCCCGAGATCCTCGGCGGTCGCGTGAAGACGCTGCATCCCAAGCTGCACGGCGGGATCCTGGCCAGACGCGACGTGCCCGAGGATCTCGCCGCGCTCGAGGCGCAGGGGATCGACCCGATCGACCTCGTCGTGGTCAATCTCTATCCGTTCGAGGCGACCGTCGCCGATCCCGAGGTCGCCTTCGACCACGCCGTCGAGAACATCGACATCGGCGGGCCCAGCCTGATCAGGGGCGCGGCCAAGAATCATGAGCATGTGGCCGTGCTCACGTCGCCCGATCAGTATGAGTCGTTCCTCTCGGAGTGGGCCGAGCACGGGGGAACGACGCTCGAGCTGCGCCGGCGGCTGGCGGGGGCCGTCTTCGAGCTGACCGCGCGGTACGACCGAGCGATCTCCGACTTCCTGGCCAAGCGGGCCGACCCGACGGCCGCGTTCCCGCCGACGCTCGCCGCGCCCTTCGTGAAGAAGACGGGCCTGCGGTACGGCGAGAATCCGCACCAAGCCGCCGCGCTCTATGTGGAGCCGGGAAACGACCGCCCGAACGTCGCCTCCGCGCGACCGCTCCACGGCAAAGAACTCTCTTATAACAACATCCTCGACCTCGACAGCGCGTTGCGGCTGGTCCGGCTCTTCGATCGGCCCGCGGCGGTCGTCCTCAAGCACAACAACCCCTGCGGCGCGGCCGAGGCCGAGACGCTCGCGGAGGCGTTCGAGCTCGCCTACGAAGGCGACCCCGTGAGCGCGTTCGGCGGGATCGTCGGCGTCAATCGCGCGGTCGACCTCGCGACGGCCGAACGGCTCTGCGTCCCCGGTCGGTTCATCGAGGCGATCCTGGCACCCGGATTCGAAGCCGACGCCGTTCAACTGCTCACGACCAAGCCGACCTGGCGGAACAGCGTGCGGCTCGTCGACCTCGGAGCCCCGATCGGTCCCGGCACGCCGGGTCCTCGCGGCTTCGACATCCGTCGCATCGAAGGCGGCTTGCTCGTCCAGGATTGGGACGCGATGGAGCACGACACGACCGCCGGCACCGTCGCGTCCGAGCGTGCGCCGACCGACGCCGAGAGACGCTCGCTCGGATTCGCCTGGCGGGTCTGCCAGGCCGTGAAGTCGAACGCCATCGTGCTCGTCCGCGGCACGCAGCTCGTCGGCGTCGGCGCGGGTCAGATGAGCCGGCTCGACTCGGTGCGGATCGCGGTCGAGAAGGCCGGCGATCGGGCCCGGGGGGCGGTGCTCGCGTCCGACGCCTTCTTCCCGTTCCGCGACGGACCCGACGTCGCCGCCGCGGCGGGCGTGACCGCGTTGATCCAACCGGGAGGATCAAAGCGTGATGATGAAACGATCACTGCGTGCAATGAGCACGGCTTGGCGATGATCCTGACGGGGCGTCGACACTTCCGTCATTGATCGATCGCTCGGCTCGGCTCTCCCGCGAGCCTCGACCGCGGGAGAGCCGGATTCGACTCGATTCGATCAACGAGGACCGCCGCCTCGGAGCCCACCGCTGCCCACGCCTCCGCCGCCGCCCATGCCGCGGGCGCCTCCTCCTCCGCCGCCGCCGCCGCCGAATCCGCGACCTCCCCCTCCGCCGCCGCCCATCGCGGGCATGCCGCCGCCGAGGCTGACGCCGCCGCCGCCTCGCGGTCCGAAGCCGCCTCCGCCTCCGCCGCCGCCGAGACTACCCGGTCCGAAGCCGCCTCCGCCGCCGCGCGAGAATCCTCCACCGCCGCCGCCGCCCATGCCGGCTCCTCGTCCGAGGTTGGGGGAGCTGAACGCGGGCCCCGAGAGACCGCCGCCGACTCGACCGCCGGGAGCCGCGATCGACCCGCCGCCGATCGCTCCGAGGCTGCCGCCCCGACCGGCCGCGGGCGAGAATCCGCCACCGCCGGTGCCGCCGATGCCCCCACCACCGAGGTTGGCGCCGACGTTGCGCCCGGTCACGGTCGGAGGAGAGAATCCGCCGCCCGCGCCTCCGAGACCGCCGCCGATGCTGCCGACCCGGCTCGAGTTCGTCGGCCCTTGGATCCGACCGAGTCCCACGCCGCCGGGATTCCCGCCCGCACCGATCCCGGCTCCGCCGATGCGGTTGCCGAGGTTCTGGCCGCCGGCCCGAGGGGTCGAGGGCACGGGGGCCGAGGCGATCGGTCCGATGCCGTTTCCGCCGCCGAGCCCCGCTCCGCCGGCTCGAAGATTTCCATTTCCGACACCGACGCCGCTCGCGCGTCCCGCTCCGCCGGGGACCGGCACGCGGCCGCCCCCGATCTCGTTGCCGAGCCGCCCCGCGCCGATCGAGGGCCCGGTCGGATTGAGTCGTCCGAGTTCGGCCCCGGGATTCGGGCGTCCGGCGCGGCCGCCACCGCCCCCTGGTTGACCCAGATTTCCGAGATTCACACCGCCGGGAAGATCGCCGGATCCGGTTCGGCCCGGAATCGCGCGGCCGAGGTCACCGAGGTTCGCCCTCGGGCCTTCGAGTCCCGACCGTCCCCCGCCCGGAAGATTGCCGGCGGTGCGATCGAGGCCGCCGACGCTATTTCCGATGCCCCCCGCGCGGCCCGCGCCGAGGCGTCGACCCGCGTCGATGGTTCCGGCCGTGGTCGTGGTGGGCCGGGAGACGTTGTATCGGGGACCGCGGCCAGGTCCGTTCTGAGCGGGAGAGAATCCTCGCCCCGCTCCGACGATCGTGTTCGCCGGACTCGTGTTCGTTGCAAGCGCATTTCGTCCATTGGCGATGTTGCGGCCTGCACCCGGCACGCCGACGCCCGACTCGCGTCGCGAGGCGGCCGGAACCGGCCCGGCGACGCCGTTGCCTCGGCGGTTCGCCAGATTGGCCGCTCCCGCGGTGTTTCCGCCGGTATTGCGTGCCGTTCCCGCGACGCCGCGCGAGGCGGGAGGAGCGAGGACGCGATTGTTCGAGGCGGTCCGTTCGAATCTCCCGCCGGATTCGTTCACGCGTCCGCTTCGTCCGAAGCCGCCGCGCTGACCGCCTCCAGCCCCCGATCCGTCGGCAATGATTCCACCGGGTCCTTCGCCTTCGCGACCGCCGCGACGCCCCGGGTGGAACGGATAGCGATCGCGCCCCCACCCTGCACCGCCGCCGCCGATCCAGCCGTTGTTCACGAAGATGTTCGTGTTGTTGTTGTTGACGATCAGGTTGTTGCCCCAACCGCCCCAGCCACCGCCCCAGCCTCCCAAGCCTCCGCCCCAACCGCCCCAGCCACCGCCCCAGCCGAGGCCGCCGAGTCCTCCCCAGCCGCCCCAGCCTCCGACGAACGCGGCCGGGCCCCAGGCGGTGTATCCGAACGGGCCGAGACCGAAGGGGAAGCCGAATTGGTAGGAGAGGAAGGAGCCTTGACCGTAACCCAAGCCAAGGCCGAACGCCGACCCGGCGCCCCAACCAAAGCCCGAGCAATAGGCGGGGTAGCCGACACCCCAACCTGGGTTGAGGAGTCCGAAGCCGGGAGACCAGCCTGCGCCGAAACCGTAGGGCCAACCGCCTCCGAAGCCGAGGACGGAGCCCACGCCGAGTCCGCCCCAGCCGAAGCCGCCGAGACCCGCGACGACGGGAACCGCGACGGGGAGGGTGGCCACGGGGACGGGGACGTAGGACGCGGAATAGGCGGTCGAGACGTACGGCCAGCCGACGAACCCGGTGTAGGGGTAATCGACGTAGCCGTTGAACAGCCCGAGGTTGCCGTAGGAGGCGTAGCCGTAGTAGGCGCCGTTGGCGTCGAAGTAGCAGCCGGGGTAGCCGTCGTAGAGTGCGTTGGGTCGGCCGTAGGCGCCGTAGAGCATGCCGTATTGGGCCGGTGCGATCTGAGCGAGCGGCTCGTAGACGGTCGGTCGATCGGGCTCGAGCGCGACGGCTTCCGCGGGCGCGAAGAGGGTGCCGCGGTCTTCGAGCGTGCGGTCCCAGTAGCCGTCCTGGAAGACCCAGCCTTCGGGCTGGCGGATCCACTGCGCGGGGACCCAGGCCCATCCTTCCTTGGCCTCGGCCCAGAAGCCCTTCTTCCAGACGACGCCGTCGCCGTCGGGATAGTATTGGCCGGGGACGTAGAAGTGGTCGTCGCCGGGGGCCTTTCCGGGGTCTTCCTCGGGCGGAGCCTGGGGCGGGCCGTCTTTGCGGTAGTCGACGCGGTCGGTGCGTCGGTCGCTCCAGAAGCCGGGGACGCGGAACCAGCCGTCGGCGTCGCGTTTCCAGTAGCCGTTGACCCAGAACCGACCCGGGGGCGGGATCCGCCAGGTGCCGGTGACCCAGACGAAATCGTTGCGGGCGTCGCTCCACTCCCAGTATCCGGCGATCCACTCGGCGCGATCGCCGGGCGGGTCGACCGCGGGGTGTTCCTCGAGTTCCCGTGGCGGCTGCTTGGCGACACGGGCGGGTGCTCGATCCTTGGCGGTCGAGAGGAAGGCCTCGTGGAGGGGTCCTTCGGTGAGCGGTCGCACGGCGGGCCCCGCGGCGTCGCGGGCCGGAGATGCGGCGGCCGCGCCGGGGAATCCCGGCGGCGGCGGCGGCGGAACGGCGGAATCCTGGGCGGGCGCGGCGGAACCCAGGAGCGCTCCGACCCAGATCAGAGAGCAAGCCGTCGCTGCGCGAGACATGATGCAACCTCCGCGTCGCGGGCCGGCGACTCATCCCTGATGCGAGGTGAGGAGAGTCGCGGGAGCGCGGCCGATCGATCCACTCATGAGGGGTCCATCGAGACTCTATCATGGTACGAAGCGAAGGCGTCGACCTGCCAACGGAATTCCGTCGGTTCGGCGAATTCCTTCCGGCTGAGCCCCTGGTTCGACGGGGATCGGACTTCCCAGATCCCCCCTTTCGCCGACACGGGGTGCGCAGGCTTCGAAACGAGAGCGACCGCGTCGAGGATCGCGCGTCGCGATCGTCGGTGCGGTCGATGGAGCGGCCGGGGCCGCGGGGCGTGAGCCGAGGTTCCGGGAACCGAGGGCGAGCGAACTCAGCTCTCGAAGGGCGACGTGATGCCGTCGGCGTGAACCGGTTCCTCGACGACCGAGTTGTCGAGGAGATACTGCATCACATAAGCATCTTCGCCGGTATCGCCGAAGTGCTCGCGCACCACCTCGACGGCGCGGAAGCCTTGCTTGCCGAAGAAGAACTGGGCGCCGAGGTTGGTCTCGCGGACGTGGAGCACGATCTTGGTCCGGCGATGGCTCGAGAGCTTGCCGACGAGCTTGGCGACCATCTGGGTGCCGATCCCCTGCTTGGAGAAGTCGGGGTGGACCGCGAAGTCGAGGATCACGAGCTTGCTCTTGTGGAGCTCATAGATCATGAAGCCGACGACGCGCTCGCCGATCTCGGCGACCATCCCGATGCAGTTCCGCTGACGAAGGACGCGGAGGAATTCTTCTTCGCACCAGGGGAACTCGAAGCCCGCGTGCTCGATGGCGAGGACCTCGGGCATGTCTCGGCGGATCATCCATCGGATGTGGACACGCACCGGAGACTTGGGGGTCGGGACCGTACTCATCGAGCCTCCTTCCATGGACAAAACGAACGGACGGCGACCGGCGACCGAGTGAGGGCGCGGTCAATGGGGACGGACCCGCGATCGATGAACCTGGGGTAAGGATGTCCGCGGTGCAATCCGGGGAAGGGATGCTCCGCGGAGAATCGATACCGGAGCCGGCGTCGCTCCGCCCGTTTCATCCTTGAAGCAGGCGGATTCTAGCGAAGGCTCTCGCGCGTGCCAAGGTCGCTTCGGCGGTCGGAATCGACCGAGAGTCGATCGCTCGACCGCAGAGATTCTATCGGCAGTCGTGGGGTCGGTTCGTGAGGATCATACCGGTCGAATCGGTCGCGCGATCGAGTCGGGTCCGCAGCGCGATCGATCGCTTCAGAAGCGTCCGAAGGAGTAGGCCGGGTTGGCGGGATCGAAGTCGATGTCGCTGAGGCCGACGTTGGTCTCGAGATTCTCGTAGGTGTATTCCTCGAGGAGGTCGCCTGGGGTTCCGTCGGGCTTGGGCCAGTCGTAGGCTTCGTAGCGGATGGGAAGGCCGAGTTCGTCGTCGAAGAAGAGTCGGACCTTGTAGAAGAAGAAGTCGGCGCGACGGACGGGGTGGGTCGAGTCGACCATCGTGCAGGAGCGTCCGCAGCAGCGGGTTCCGGGTTCGATCGTGATGTCGGAGACTTCGGGCGAGAGCTCGACCCGCCAGCGCTCCGAGACGGTGGCGATCAGTTCGCCCAGGCCGGCCTCGGTGATCGGGTGGCGGTTGTCGGTCATCGCCATCGAACCCTTGGGGTCGAGCCGCATCGTGCCGCCAAGGAGCTTGAGGACGCCGACGTCGTGAGCGAGGACCTTGCCGTCGTGTCGTCCCGCGACGAAGATCGCCTCGCGGCCCTTGTTCGGCGAGACGAACTTGAAGTAGAGGCTCGACGGCTTGGCGCGGGCCTTGAGCCTCATCAGGCCGGCGGGCATGAGCTTGCCGTCGATGCGTTCCTGCTTGTGGAAGTCGCAGACATAATCCTCGACCGAACTCCAGCTCTCGGCCGCGCGGGCGATGAGGGCGCGTGCTTCTTCGATCTCGAGCGCCTCGCGTTCGGCGGCGGTGAGTTCACGGACCACCTCGACCGGGCCCGCGTCCGAGGCGCCTAGGCTCAGGAGACTGCCCGAGGCTCGCCCGTTCGTCGAGGATCCCGAGGTCGTGACCGTGGGCCGGCGGAATGCGTTTGCATCGTCGGCCCGACCCGACATCCGTCCGCGAAGCCCGACGATCGCCGCCGCACAGATCGCGGCCGTTCCCCAGACTCTCCAAGAGACCGCCGTCCGCGACACCGCCCCAACCGACCTCGCGCGGAGAACCATCGATCGACCTCGATTCGTTGAGAGTGGCACGCGGACGAAGCCCGCGGAGCGGTCGGGATTGGGTCGGATTCCGAAGCGAGCGGAACGCCCGAGCGACGAAGGGAAGTGGTCGCCCGTGGAGAGAGTTCGGTCGGTCGGACGCGTCTCGTTGATCGATTCTCCGATGCGGATCCGAACGGGATGTCGAAATCGAGGATTCTGGCGGTTGGACGAGCCCGCCGCGCGGACCGAACCGGGTGAGGCGGAGCGGCCGCCGCTTTTCCCCCGGTTCCGGTTTCGGTTAGCCTCTCCCCATGGGGTCGCGATCGGGAGCACCGAGCCGACCGAGATCAGCGCGGAATCTTGGCGGAAAGGGATCTCGTGAAACGTCTGGATGAGCTCCGGATCGAGGTGATCGAGTCGCAACCGTTCGCCGAGAACACCTACGTGATCTGGAATCCGCCCGACCGCAAGGCGATCATCGTCGATCCGGGATTCGATACGCGCTCGATCCTCGAGCTGATCGAGGAGGAGAGTCTCGAGCCGATCGCGATCCTCAACACCCACGGCCATGCCGACCACATCGCGGGCAATCGGGTCACGAAGCAGGCGTTTCCCGAGGCGCCGATCGTCATCGGCGCGGGCGAGGCCGAGCTCCTGGTCGACCCCGAGCTCAACCTGAGCGCCCCGTTCGGCATGCCGGTGACGAGTCCGCCCGCCGATCGCCTCGTCCGCGAGGGTGAGCGGCTCGAGCTCATCGGCCTCGCGTTCGAGATCCTGGAGATCCCCGGGCACAGCCCCGGCTCGGTGGTCTTCGCGTGTCTCGAGACCGCCCCGCCGTTCGTGCTCGGCGGAGACGTGATCTTTCGAGGGTCGGTGGGGCGAACCGACTTCCCGGGAGGAAGCATGCGGGTCCTGGTCGAGGGGATCCACGGCAAGCTCTTCACGCTGCCCGACGCGACGGTGATCCTCTCCGGTCACGGCGAGCCGACCACCATTCGCGAGGAGAAGGAGTACAACCCGTTCGTGGGCCGGAATTCGGGTCGTCGGGGACCGGCATGAGCCGAGGCGCGCTCCTGGTCGACTTTGGAGTCCCGCGGAAATCACGATGACGCTCTACGGAATCGCCGACCTCCATCTCGATTTCGCACGGCCGCTCGACCGGACTCGCTATGCGGGGCGCTGGAGCGACCACGCCGCGAAGGTCGAGAAGGCCTGGCGCGAGACGGTCGGCCCGGGAGATGTGGTCGTGCTGCCCGGCGATCTCTCGTCCGCTCGGAATCATCGCGACCTCCAGCCCGACCTCGCCTGGCTCGATCGCCTGCCCGGCTTGAAGGTGATGGGGCCGGGAAATCACGACCGCTGGTGGAACGACGTCTCCAAGATCCGCCCGATGCTGAGGCGGTCGCTCCGCGCCGTCGACGGCGACGCGATCCGCGAGTGGGGGATCGTCTTCTGCGGAGCCCGGGGAGCTGCGATCGCGTCGGAGGATGCCTCCGAGGAGGCCCGCAAGGCCGAGTCGCGCGCCTTGCAGCGGCTCGACTCGGCGCTCGAGGCCGCGGCCGCGATCCGACTCCCGGGCGACCCGCTCGTGGTGCTCTGGCACTACCCGCCGTTCGATGCGAATCGTCGCCCCGGGCCGTGCGTCGAGCGCGTTCGCGCGGCGGGGGCGACCCACGTCGTCTACGGACACCTCCACAACCAGGGTCAATGGGCTGCCGCCGTCCAGGGGCTCGTCGGCGGGATTCGTTATGCGTGCGTCGCCGCCGACGCCGTCGGCTTTCGGCCGCCGGCGATCGACCGGTTCGACCGGAGCGACGCGAGGGATTGATCCGGCGGCCCTGGTCGGCTATCTTCGCCGTCGTCTTGGGAATCGTTCCTCCGGGAAACGCTCGATGTCGACGCCTCGATCATTCAAGCAAGAGCTCGTCGGCGTCTTCGGCTTCCCCGTGGCCGAGAATCCGACCCAGGCGATGATCGAGCCCGCCTTCGATGCGATGGGGCTCGCCTGGCGATACTTGACGGTCGAGGTGCCGCCCGAGAAGCTCGCCGACGCCGTTCGCGGCGCCCGAGCGATGGGCTGGCGCGGGTTCAACTGCACGATCCCGCACAAGGTCGCGGTGATCGAGCACCTCGACGAACTCTCGCCCGCGGCCGAGAAGATCGGCGCGGTCAACTGCGTGATCGCCCGCGATGGACGCCTGATCGGCGACAACACCGACGGCAAGGGATTCGTCCAGTCGGTGTCCGCCGTTCGTCCGATTGCCGGCCTCATCGCCGTGATCCTCGGTGCGGGGGGCGCGGCGAGGGCGATCTCGGTCGAGCTCGCCTTGGCCGGTGCGAAGCACGTCGTGATCGTGAATCGGACGGTCGATCGCGGCGAGACGCTCGCGCGGCAGGTCGCCGAGCGAACCGCGGCGACGACCGAGTTCGTGCCCTGGGTCGGCGACTTCGCGATCCCCGACTCGGCCGACATCGTGGTCAACGCCACTTCGATCGGCCTCTTTCCCGACGTCTCGGCGATGCCGGCGATCGACGTCGATTCGATTCGCCCCAATCAGCTCGTCTGCGACGTGATCCCGAATCCCCCGCGAACGCCCTTTCTCGAGGCGGCGCGTTCGAGGGGCTGCACCACGCTCGACGGCCTCGGAATGCTCGTGAATCAAGGCGTGATCGGCATCCGGCTCTGGACCGGCGCCGAGCCCGACCCCGCGATCATGCGATCCTCTCTCGAAGCGGTCTTCGGCGCCTGACACGGCCCGACCGCTCGATCGCCTCCGCCCTCCGTTCGATGTCCGTTCCTCTCCTCTTCGACCCTCGTCACCTGCCGATCAGTCGATGAGAACACGCCCGGGCGTGGGCGTTCGCGTTGCGCTCGTCTTCCCATTTCTTACAAAATCCTGAAAGAATGGGAAGAAGAGTGAACGGCGGCGACCGTCCGCCAATCTCGCCGCGCGCGGCGATGTCGCGGATTTCCGCGGTTCAAGCGTGATCCGCGGCGAGTCGCTGGCGATCTCGAGGGCTTTGGCACGATCCGTGCATGGTGCGAGGTGTCGGATTGATGGAAGGATTCTGAGACGACTCACCTCGAGTGGAGTGAACCATGCTGGTCCTGAGCCGGAAGGTCGGGGAGAAGATCCTGATCGGCGACGATATCGTTCTGACGGTGGTGAAGGTCGACCGCAACCAGGTCCGCCTGGGGATCGAGGCTCCGGCGCATGTCCGCGTCTTCCGCGAGGAGATCTCGCCGTCGCGTCCCGCGGCTCTCGAAACGGCCGCGGCCGCTCACTGAGGCAGCCTCGCCGCCGGTCGAATCTCGAGCCAAGCGGCCATCGCCGCGACGGCTCTCGCTTCGGGATCGAGCCCTTGGAGGCTCCGACAGCCCGAAAGCGGTTCGAGCGTGACCGGTCCGTCGTAGCCGAGCATCTGCAGGCCCGCGAGCAGTCGGGCCGAGTCGATCGCCCCATGTTCGCCAGGTAGACCCCGGTCCGAGTCGACGATCGTCGACCGATCGGGGTCGGTCTGTTTCGGGAGGTCGGCGACGTGGACCCAGACCACGTTCTCGACCGGGCGTTCGAGGATCGACTCGATCGACTCGTCGGCGGCATAGGCGTGGAACGAGTCGACGAGCAGGCCGACGTTCGGACCGAGCCGCTCGAGCGGGCCGAGTCGCGGCTCGAGCTCGTCGAGCCTCGTGACGAAGGCGGGACCGGGGCCTGCGCGGAAGGTCGACGAGCCGATCGCCTCGAGTCCGAGGCGGATGCCGAAGCCGGCGAGGCACGACGCGATCGGGCCGAGGCGGTCGTGGTGGAAGCGGGCGACCGCGGCGAAGTCGGGGTCGGTGCCGAGCTCGTCGGGCGTCTGTGGAAGCACCCAGGTGCCGGTGCGTCGAAATCCGAGTTCGGCGGCGACCTCGGCGAATCGCGGGAGCTCGGCGAGTTCGCGGCGGTAGGTCGCCGCGTCGTTGCGCCATCGGACCGGCAGCGGAAAGGCCCCTGCGCGTAGCCCGCGCTCCTCGATCCGCGCGGCGATCTCTCGCGGCTGCTCGCCCGCCTCGACGAGGTCGCGGATCAGGAGATCGACGCCCTCGAAGCCCGCTCGGGCGGCGAGTGCGACGGTCTCCTCGGCGGAGAGCGGAGATCCGAGGGCGCGGGCGTTGAAGGAGACGTACACGAAAGACCCTCGGTCCTCATGGATCGGCGCCGGCGGCGAGGTCGGCAGAGTAGCAGGTTCGCCGTGAGGGACAAGAGCGATCTCGCCGGATGGATGCCGCGGTTCGGATCGGGGCGGGTAAGGAACGCTCGCGAGTCGGCGTCGGAAGGGCGTGGGCAACGAGCTCGACGCGAAGTCGAGCGGGCCGCACGGATCCGATTTCGTCCGAGTGACGAGGGAGACTCGCATGTCGCGCTTGCCGTTGGTCGATGCTTCGCACGCAGAAGGCAAGACGAAGGAACTGCTCGACGCCGTGAAGTCGAAGATGGGGATGGTGCCCAACATCACGAAGGCGATGGCCACCGCCCCTGCTCTGCTCGAGGGCTACCTCGGTCTGAGCGGAGCCCTGGGTCACGGCGTGCTCGATCCGAAGCTGCGCGAGCGGTTGGCGATCGAGACGGCCGAGTCGAACGGTTGCGGCTACTGCCTCTCGGCGCACAGCCTCATGGGCAAGATGGCGGGGCTCGACGAGTCGGAGCGGACGGCCAATCGCCGCGGTCGCTCGAACGATCCCAAGGCCGACGCTGCGTTGGTCTTCGCCCGGGCGGTGCTGGAGAAGCGCGGGGCGGTCTCCGACGCCGAGTTCGCCGCGGTCCGCGACGCCGGGTTCAGCGACGCCGAGATCAACGAGATCATCGGCCACGTCGGGCTGAACGTCCTGACCAACTTCTTCAACAACGTCGCGCAGACGCCGATCGACTTCCCGGTCGTGCCTCCGCTCGAGGGTTGATCCGCGGCTCGCTTCCGCCCGCCCGCTCGCCGTCGCAGCGCTCGACGGACGCGGGGAGGCGGGCGGCGAATCACTCGCGCCGAACCCACCAAATCTTCCCGATTCTCTTGGCGCGAGCCGGCGGCGGTCCGACAATCATGAACCTGGGCGATGTGCATCGGCCGGCTCGGACGGAGCCGCGGAACTCGGCGGAGTGTCGGATCCTCATGGCTTCCACCTGGATCGAGTCGTCGGCTAAGGGCAGGAACGGCGGTCCGGTCCGAGCCGGGGTCTGGGCGTCGGTGGTCATCGGGGTCCACCCGGCCGAACTCGACGTCCGCGTGATGCTCGAGATCCTCGCCGACGACGAGGAGTTCGGCCCGCTGCCGGGCTTCCTGGCCGAGACGCGCGGCGTCAACACGCATTGGCACGTGCCGATCCCGCCTCAGGCCGTCGGTACTCGGCTCCGGTATCGAGCGGTGGTCGACACGAACTCCGCCGGTCGGCTCATGAGCCCGTACCAGGAGACGATCGTCCGGCCGAATCTGCCCGATCGCTCCGAGTCGCCCGAAGTCGTGAGCCTCTGGCCCGAAGGACTCGTCGGCAACCGGAAGATGACGGTCCGAGTCGACGATCGCGGCTCGACGCAGGACATCTACTTCCCGACCGTCGGGCTCCATTCCGACGTCCGCCCCGCCGAGGGCGAGCTGCCGCGCAGCCGCTGCCACTTTCGGGCGATCGTCGGCGGTCTCGCGATCGGGCGACGGCTCGACTGGTTCAACGAGCGGTCGGCCTGGGACGTCTTCCAGCACTACCAAGGCGCGACGAACCTGCTGCGGACCGAGCTGACCTGGAGGCGCGGGGCGGTCAAGGTGGTGATCACCGACTTCGCCGCGATGGGCGGCTGTCTGCCCAGTTCGACGCAGGGCGTGACCTCGGCGGGCCAGTACTTCAAGCGGTTCCGGATCTCGAATTCCGGCCCCGAACCGATCGACGCGCTCTTCGGGCTCTATGTCGCCGCGGAGGTCAACGGCGGCATCGGCGAACCGACCCTGAGCTGGCAGGACGGCGACCGGGCGCTGCTCGCGGCGAATCGCGGTCACGGCCACGTCAACCGCAAGCTCGCCCGGTCCTCGACCGTCGAGTTCGCCCTCGCGCTCGACGAGAGCGGCGAGGTGCACTGCGAACCGACCGGGACCGACGAGGCCGTTCTCCTGCGGCGGATCGAGGTCCCCGCGGGCGGCTCGACCGAGGTCGACCTGCTCGTGTCGGGTGCGTTCACGGGCTGGCGGAGCGACGCGGGCACCTTCCAACACTGGATCCGCCCCGCGCTCGCCTGGTTCCGGTCGACCGACGTCGACCACATCGAGCAGTGCACGGCGCAGGAGTGGGACGCTCTGATCGAGCCTCTGCCGCAGCTCCAGTTCCCCCAGCCGAACTACGGCGTGACGCTCCGCCGCTCGGTCCTCGCCGCGGCCCTCCATACCGACGCGACCCACGGCGCCGTCGCCTCGGGGTTCGATCGCGGGCTCAACGCCTACTGTCGGCCCCGCGAGGCGATCGCCTTGGGCGGGACCTTCGACCGCCTCGGCGTGCCCGACATCGGCCGCGACGTCTATCGCTGGCTCGCCGCGGCCAAGGGCGGAACGCCCGAGCCCTCCTACTGGTTCCAGAAGTACACGATCGACGGCCAGCCCGAATGGGAGACGCCCGCGATCGATCAAACCGCGCTCATCCCTTGGGGGATCGAGCGACGGTACAGGCGCACGGGCGACGCCGATTGGGTCGCCTCGCATTGGCCGATGATCGAGCGCGCCGTGTCGGTCTGCTCGGGCTCGGCCGGACACCCCGGGCTCAAGCGGCTCGACGACCTGGGCCTGATCCGCTCGGCGGGACTCTGGGACAGCCGCTACGGCGCCTTCTTCTACTCGAACTGCTGCGTCGTCGCCGGACTGAGGGCGGCGGCCGAGCTCGCCGAGGCCATCGGCAAGAGCAACTACGCCCGCGACCGCCGCGCCGAGGCCGACCGGCTCTGGAACGAGTCGATCCTCGCCGAGTTGCCGACCGGCGGTACCGGCCCGGGGTTGTTCGACACCGCCACCGGCCGCTTCCTCGAGGCGCGACGGGTCTCCAACCGCCGAGGGCTCTGGGCCGATCGACCCGAGGATTGGATCGAACGTTCGGCCGCTCTCGACATCAGCCTGCTCGGGGCCTGCGTGCCGCTCGGGCTGCTGCCGGCATCCGACCCTCGGATCCGGCGCACCGCCGACGAGATCTTCCGCCGCAACCTCATCAGCTCCCGGTCGGGGCTCCTTCGTCGCTGGGCGAGCGAGACCGACCCCGACGCCGGCGACGAGAGCCGCGAGGCCGGCTCCACCGACCTCTCCACGCTCGCCACCCTCTGGATGGCCCGCTACCTGATCCAACTCGGCGGCGAGACCGGCGACGCTCGGCACTGGAACGTCGCCGTCGCCATGCTCGACGCCCTCCTCGGTCGACTCGCCCCCCTCGGACTCGCGATCCGTTCGCTCGGCAAGCACGCGCGAACCCTCGACCACGACCCGGGCACCGGCTCGGGCGTCTGGGGCCTCCATTCGATGCTCATCGAGACGATGCTCGACCTCGCGGGCCTCGAGTCCGACGTCGTCGACGCACGGATCACGCTCCGCCCCGCCCTCCCGGCGGCGTGGCCGTCGATCGGCATCTCGCGAGCGACGCCGTTCGGCGAGGTCTCGTACCGCCTCGACCGGCCGATCGGCGGGCATGTCCACCGTCTCGAATTCCGCGCCGAGCTCGCTCGGCCCGTTACCCTCGACGTCGCCGTGACCTGCCCCGAACTGATCTCATTGGGCGACTGGCGCGGCAGCCCCCTGCCCGCTCCGGCCGCGATCGATCCCCGGATCGGTCGGGTCGCCTGGTCGCTCGAACTCCCCGCCGGTCCCGTCGCCCTCGAGTGGACCTGGGGCTGAGCCGACCCGCGGCCTCGTCCCGGCGACGAGGCCGTCAGATCCCGATCGGCAGCGGCTCGGCTCGAAAACGGCTCAAGAGATCGATCACCTGTTCATGCGTGGGCCGGGTCTCGAACCAGTAGCCCCGCAACCGCGCCCTCAGCACGACGCCCTTCTCGAGGGCATGTCCGAAGAGAGCGTGCTCGAGCAGCTCGCCGTCGGCTTCCTCTCGAAGGCTCGACCTCGAGAGGTCGTGACCGCCGCAGAGCTCGACGTAGCAACGTCCGCTCGCTTCCTCATGGATCCAAGCGGTCGAGGGATGCGGCTCGAACCCGGGGAGGACGGTCGCGTCGGCCGAAGTCGCCGCGCGGCCGATCGACTCGGGAGCCGGGCCCGAGGCCGAGGTCGACGCTCGACGCAGGCGGCTCCCGACCTCGATCTCCACCGCCTGCAATTCGTCGACCGAGTCGGCCTGGAGGTGGACCGTCAGGTCGAGCCCTCCGTCGGCCAGCGGTTCCCAGACCCCCTTGACCACCATCCCGCCCCAGTCGCGCGGGTGCCAGGTCGCCTGGAGCCGGCCGAGATGGAGGTCGATCCCCGCGAGCGTCGCCGCCTCGAAAGCCGAGTCGTCGACCCGGGGCGCATCGACCACGGCCCGCATCGCCAGGACCTCGATCTCCGACCCGAGACGCATCCCGGGCCTCGAGGTCCCCAGGTCGATCGACCAACGAGACCCCGCCCAATCCAGTTCCCGTCGCGTCCCCTCGCCCAACCATGCTCGGGACATCGTCGGCCCCTCACTCGCACAGCCAAAAAATAGACCCCGTCGACCCGTGATCACGGGGCGACGGGGTTATGGAAAAAGAGCAAATGAACGAAGCCGATGCTCCGGCCGAGTGGAGAGGCGCGTCTGACATGAATGGCTTCACACTCGACACCGATAGTCTACATCGGGTCGCCCAAGTGTCAATGACCCAGGACATTTTTTTCGTCGCGTTTCGGAAACTCCCCGTTCGCCGTGTTCCCGCATGACTTTGGGACGAAGCCGATCGAATCGCGCCTCAGTCGCCCGATCGCGATAATCCCGGAACCGAGAAGGTGTGCGGCCCGGGATGCGAGGTGGCGGGGAAGCGATACCAACGCGCGACACCCGTCTCGGCGTCGATCACGAAGCCCGACTCCTCGCGGACATGGATGCGCGATCGACCGTCCTCGAGCGGTTCGACGCCGTCGACCGTCCAGGCGCGGGTGACGCCGTCGCCGTGCCGAACGAGGAGGGTCCGCCCGGCGAGCGGTTCCGCGACCGCGATCGTGCCGAGCGTGTCGAACCAACCGAGCGACGAGCGATTCACGCCCTCGGACCGCCCCGCCGCGCTCAACTCGCCGGCGATCCTGGTTCGCTCGACCCGCGTCGCGCCGACTTGGGCGAAGAGGCCGCCCGCCAGGACGAGTTCCTCGCCCCGGATCCGGACCGCGAGCCCGTCGGTCTCGAGCCGGCGGCCGTCGGGCAAGGGCTCCGAGACGATCGTTCCCGGTTTTTCGTGAACGAAGAGATACTCGACACCGTCCTCGGTCTCGATCTGGAGCAGGACGTTTCGCGAACCGGTGAGCACGCGGCCGACGCGCGCGGGCCGGCGCTCGGTCGAAACCGGCTCGAACAGGGTCACGAACCGCGAGGCGAGCGTAGCGCCGTCGATCGATCGACGCCGCACCACGAGCGAGGCTCGCCCGCGCTCGTCGCGGCGGTCGCCCGCGGATCCGGGCGCCGAGTCGTCGACGTCGGGAGTCGTCGCGCGGATCAGGGTCCGAGGCGCGTCGCCCAGGAAATGGAGCCGAAGCCCTCGGCCCTCGGCATCGGCGATCACGGCCGTCTCCGCCCGCCGGCTCGTCCCCTCCGCGAGGTCGTGGAACTCGCCCAGCGCCTGCACGAACCACCGCCCCTGCTCGGCCCGCGCCGCCAGGTAGGGAATCGACGGCGGCAGCAGGGTTCCGTCGCGGCGCGCCAACTCGGTCGTGGTCGTCCAGGTCGACCGCGATCCCGAGCGACCGTGAAAGATCTGATCGTGCTGGAGACCGCCCTCGACGTCGAACACGGCGAGCGCGAAGCGCGACGTCCGCCCCGCCGACACCACGAGCGTCTGACGATAGCGCTTCCCGGAGATCGGGTAGGCGTGCGGGTCGTCGAGCGTCGCCACTTGAAAATCGGGCGACGTGGCGAAGTAGACGAACGAACCGCCGGGAACGGGCTCGCGCGCCCTCTCGAACGTCTCGCGCTGGTTGAGGCCGTCGATCAGGATCGTGTTGTGGCTCGCGGTCGAGAGGTTCCAGCCCGACTCGAGGATGGTCCGTTCCGAGAGGTCGTCGAGCAGAGGAACGCCGCCCACCGCGACGCGAATCGCCTGGCGTTGAAAGTGCACGCCGCCGAAGCCGTCCTGGCCGCGGAGCTCGATGTCGAGCGCGTCGGGCCCTTCGCCGACGCCGAGCCGGGCCACTCCGGCCCCGCCGAGCAAGAGCGGGCGCCGCGTACCAGCGTTCTCCGCGGGAGGCGCCCAGGCGACCGGGAGGATCTCGGCCCGCTCGATGGGACGCAACGGCGCGCCCGAGGCCGCACGCATCAGCGGCAGCAGCGCCGAGAGCTCCGAACCCCGCCCTTCGGTATCGGTGCCGGACGACGTCAGCGGGTCGAGCCAGCCGTCGAGTTGACCGAGAACGCGGCGGTGCGCCCGGATGTCGCCCTGCTTCCAGAAGCCGTCGTGGTAGAACCCACGGCGGGCGAATTCGTCGACCCGCGCGGCGACCCGGCTGAACAGCGCGGCGTCGTCGAGCAGGCGGGCGGTCGCGAGTACGCCTCGATAAGCCGGAAGCGACGCCTCGGCGAATTCCTCGGATTGAGCCAGAACGAATGCGGCCGAGGCGCGAAAGAGGTCGCGCTCGATCGTTCGCCTCGGATCGGGATCCCCCAGCGCTCGGCCCGCCTCGGCGAGGGCCGGCGTGTCGCGCACGATCGCATGGGCGATCACGAGGTTGATCGGGACATCGAGACTCCCCAGGAAGTCCCATTTCCCCGTCTTGTATCCCCGGCGGAAGGGCGGGCGCAACTCCGCGGTCTGGAGGAACTTCGGCTCGCCTGGCTGATCGTAGCGGCAGGCGAGGTCGGGATAGACGCGCGCGAATTGCAGCAGGAGGACGCTCGCGACCCGCGCCCAGGCCGGATCGGGCCGGCCCGACCGGTCGTCGCGATGCCGAAGCGCCGCGTAGAGCGCGGCCTTCGAGAGATATTCCCGCGCCTCGTAGTCGCGCTTCGCCGCGAGGTAGATCCTCTCGTCCTCGCGAGTCGCCTTTTCCGGGGTCGGGACATGGTAGAGATATCGATGCGTTCGCCCGGGACGAACCTCGATCTCTTCCTCGAAGACCCACTTCTCCTTGTCGGCCTTCGCGGGAACCTCGGCGCTCGGGTACGTGAAGCCGCACCGCCGGCAGACGAGTTTCTCGGGCGCCGAGGGAGTCCAGGCGAGCGGGTCGTCGGATTCGCGGGCATCGCAATTCGGGCACCGGCAGAAGCGGAATCCGCCCTGCGTCGGAACCATCGCGGCGAGCGCCTTGGCGTCGGCTTCGAGCAGTCGCTTGGTGGAGGGGTCGGCCCAGAACCGCTCGGTCCATTCGACGGGAGGCTGGAAGCTCGCGAACGGCTCGGGAATCGCCGCGCGAGCCGCGACGGGTCTCGTCGGAGAGGGAGGCGCGGCGGGCGTCGGGCTCGGCGTTTGCGCGGCGGCCGCCGACGTCGAGGCGATCGCGACCAGCGCGCGGACGAGAGCCCGACGCGTTCGGATGCGCGGCGGCCCGGCGTGCGATCGATGATTCATCGAGGATCCCTCCTCCTCCTCCCGGGCCCGCGACCCCTCGGCCGCGACTCCGTCAGGCGTGGTCGTGCTCGAAATCGGCGAGTCGCTCGAGATTCGAACCCGCCGCACCCGGAGCCGCGCGGTAGAGCCCGACCTCGCCGACCGTCTCGTCGTCCGCCACCACCAGGTCGCGTCGATGCAGCCGGCCCCGCATGAGCTGCGAGACGCGGTGCTCCTCGCAGGCCAAGCCGTACGTCTTGAGCTCCGATCCCGCGCGACTGCTCCAGGGCGCGGCGATCTTGTAGACCGCCTCGCGAGCGCAGCCGGGCGCCGAGCAGGCGGGAACATAGCGGAACTCGATCAGATCCATCGACGCAACTCCCTCGGACCAAAGGCCATCCACCTCGATGCCCTGCGACGGGCCGTCGCCGGCTCGCGGCGCCGTGCCGAGCGCCGACCCCATTCATACGCCGACCGTTCGCGACTGTCCACCCGATACGATCGCGCAGCGTCCCGCCGGCCGCGGGCTCGAGCATGCCCGCGACCAGTGGGCGAGAGCACCGAGGCGGACGAATCACGACGTCCCCGACCGCATGCGCGGCGGCGGTACGATCGAGAACGGCAGGCGATCGGCCTTCGCGGGCCCGAAATCGTCCGCCGTCCAGCCCGCGAGCGACGCCGAAATGGGTTCGTTCCGTCGTTCTTCGCGCGTCGAGGCGGGAGCGGTCGGCGTCGAGGGCGAGGTCGAACCGGCCGGAGTCGACGCGGACCGCTCGCGAGCGGGCGCCGGCTCGACCGGACTCCGCTGCGGCGCAACGCTCTGCTGCGAAACCGGTTCCGGCCGCCGCAGCAGGGCCGACGCTCCGGAGTCCCAGCGTTCGGGCTCGGCCGCGGCCTGCTTCGCGAGCGCGATCCGCAAGTGCATGGCGCGCGAGGCGGCCGACGCATAACGCCTGCGGGTTCGACCGGCCGGCGAGAGGTCGACCTGAGCCATGCGCGGGGCGAGACTGCGGCGGAACTCGTAGTCGGGTCGAACCGCTTCGCTCAGCTCTTCATATTCCTCGGCGATGTCCGTCGCGATCTCGAGGAGACCGCGTTCGGCCTCGCGGAACCGTTCGCCCGCGGTCGGGTCGGACGGATTCGCGGTCCTGCCGCTTTCATAAGCTCGATCGAGTTGCTTGTAACGCAGCCGCGCCGTGCGATGCAGGGCGAGGAGATCGATCGGTCGCGGTTCGCCCTCGAGCTCGAGCGGCTCGCGGCGCTGGATCCGGCCGGCGATTCCGCGCCAGGCGTCGACGAGCTCGAGGCAGCCCTCGGGGCTCGACTCGAGGATGTGCACCGAGACGGTTGGGCTCTCGGCGAGCGTTGCGAAGGCCTTGCGGCGCTCCTGCTCTCGGGCGATCAACCACTCGCGGTCGGCACCCGCGACGTTCTCGAGCATCGCGGCGTCCTCGGCGCGTTCGAAGCGGATCAGCCGGAGGAAGTCGGCATAGGCTTGCTCGGCATAACGGCGGGCCATGCGGCCCCGAGGCGCGATCTCCTCGACGAAGGCTCGGCGATCGGCCTCGAGCGCGACGGGATCCTCATCGGGCAGCGGCACCACCTCGGCGCAGAGTCCGTGCCGCAGAGCATTGGTCCGGGATACGGCCTTGCCCTCGGGCGTCCGAGGGCCGGTCGATCGCTTGGCATTCTCTCGATTCGCCAGGAGTTGTTTTTCCGAGACGGCCATGTGCGGGATCTCCAAGTTCAGCCATTCGTTCCATATTCCCCAGATCGCGGGGTCCACAGAAGAGATCCGCCAAATGGGGCGGCCAACTTTCCTTATTCTTTCTATTTACTCCATTTGATGGCGTCAAGGAAACCCGATTGCGCGGGTCGAAGTCGAATTGTCGGGGCGGGCAGACCGTGCTAGAGTAGGAGAATGGGGCGGCGCAGCCGGTTGGGCCGAGGCAAGGAGGTCGAGGCCGTGGATGATCACACGGATGCGGCCTGGTTCGTCGGCGACCTGTCGGATCCTTGGGTCCTGGGGATCGCCGAGTCCTTGCCGAAGGGTTTTCGGTGGATCTCGTGTCCGGGCGATCTTCCCGAGTCGTGGGGAGACGCGGAGGGTGAGAATCCCCCTGCGATCCTGGTGCTGCACCGATCTCGCCTCCAGGCGACCGACGCGGCGCGGCTGGCTCGCCTGACGGCTCGCGCTTCGAGTCCCCCGCGAGTGATCGTGTGCGTCGGCCCGCACGTTCGGTCGGAAGATTGCGTGCGGTGGTCGCGCTGGGCCGAGTCGATCCTGCCCGAATCGACCGCGGCGACGACGCTCGCGCGGCGCTTCTCGGTGGCCGCCCGGCCGATGCTCGATCCGCACTCGATCCACGTCGTGGTCGCCGGCGGCGACTTCGAGTGGCGCGAGATGGGAGCCGAGGTCTGTCGCGCGGGGGGCTACGATCCGCGGATCTCGCGCGACGCGGTCGCCGCATCGATGAACGCAGACGTTCTCATCTGGAATGCGCCGGTCCTCGAACCCGATTGGCGCTCGACGTTGTCTCGCATGGCGAGTGCGACGCGGGTGATCGCGGTGATCGGTCTGGCGAGTCGCGACCTGGTCGAAGAAGCGCTCGAGGCGGGAGCGACGGCGTGTCTCGATGCGCCGTTCGACGCCGACGACTTGATCTGGCTGGTCGACCGCGCGGCGACGGGCCGAGGCGCGGCGCGCATCGATCGGGGTCACGCGCTTCCGAAGCCGCCGGTGCTCTCGAAATCCGCTCGCGGCGATCGCGAGTCGTTGCCGCTCGACGCGACCGAGCGGGCGACGAGACCTCGAGGTCGCGAGTTGCCTCGAGACGATGGCCAAGACGTCACGCCCGCCTGATTCGCCGCCCTCGGTCCGCGAGCTCCACGATCTGACTCGCACGATCCAGCGCGCGCCTGGGTTCCCCGAGGTGATCGCGGCGTTGCGGACGGGGCGATCGGCGACGATCGACGGAGCCTGGGGATCGGCCGGCCCGCTCGCTGCGGGAGCGCTGGCGCTGCATGCGCCGAGCACGCTCGTAGTCGTGATGGCGCATGTGGGCGACATCGATGATTATGCCGAGGATCTCAAGACGTTTTCCGGGATCACGCCCGAGATCTTCCCGGCGTGGGAGCGACTGCCGCGCGAGGCGGGGCCGGGCGACGAGATCTTCGGCCGCCGGCTCCGCGTGCTCCGCGGCCTCTCAGATCCTGGGCGAACGCGGGTGATCGTCACGCCGATCCAGGCGTTGCTCCAACCGGTGCCGAAGCCCGAGTCGATCGCCGCGAGCACGATCACGCTCCGAGTCGGCGACGTCGCACCGCTCGAGGAATTGACGAGGCGCCTGGTGCGCGGCGGGATGACGCGCGTCGAGGTCGTCGAGGTCGCCGGAGAGTTCAGCCTGCGCGGCGGGATCCTCGACGTCTTCGCCGCCGACATGAACGACCCGGTTCGCATCGAGTTCTTCGGCGATGAGATCGAGTCGATCCGACCCTTCGACTCGGAGACCCAACGCTCCCGCGAACGCTGGGACGAAGCGCGGATCACCGCCGCGCTCTCCTGGGATCCCGACGCGCCCGAGTCGTTCGGCCACGCGGCCGATTCGTTGCCGCCCGACGCCTGGACCGTGCTCGTCGAGCCGAACGACCTCCGCGAGGAAGCCCGCCACTACCTCGGCCGCTCCGACGATCCGCGCGGTCTCTACTCGATCGATTCGACATTTGCAAAGTTGATCGCGCGGCCTTCGATCACGCTCTCGACGCTCGCCTCGAGCTCTCTCGAGGCGACGTGCCACCTGCGGATCGAGAGCATCGAGCGGTTCTCGGGCGAGCTGAGCAAGGTGAAGGCCGAGCTCGAGTCGGCCGCGGGGCACGACCGCGTGCTGATCGCCTGCCACAATCAGGCCGAGGCCGACCGCCTCGCCGAAGTCTTCGCCGACACCGAACTCGCGCGGTCGGGCCGGTTGATCCGCGCGATCGGCAACGTCCGCGCCGGCTTCCACATGATCGACGCGCGCACGCTCGTCATCGGTGATCATGAACTGTTCGCACGGACCGACGTCCGCCGCCCGACCTCGCGCAGGCGGTACGAGACCCGGGCGATCGACAGCTTCCTCGACCTCAACGAAGGCGACTACGTAGTCCACGTCAACCACGGGATCGCGATCTATCGAGGCTTGACGCTCATCGACAAGTCGGCCGAGCACGGCGAGGAGACGCTGCTGCTCGAGTTCGCCGAGGGGTCGAAGCTCTATGTGCCGATCGCCAAGATCGACCTGGTGCAGAAGTACGTCGGCGGCGGCAAGGGCGAGCCGCATCTCTCCAAGATCGGCGGCTCGGCATGGGACAAGCGCAAGAAGCGCGTCGCCGAGGCGGTGGTCGACCTCGCCGCCGAGTTGATCGACATCCAGGCCGCCCGCGCGACGACCCCCGGCCACGCCTACCCCGAGGAAGACAGCCGCTGGATGCAGGAGTTCGAGGCCGCCTTCCCCTACCAGGAGACGCCCGACCAACTCACCGCCATCGAGGCCGTCAAGCGCGACATGGCGATGACCCGGCCGATGGATCGCCTGATCTGCGGCGACGTCGGCTACGGCAAGACCGAGATCGCGATGCGCGCGGCGTTCAAGGCGGTCGACGGCGGCAAGCAGGTCGCCATCCTCGTGCCCACCACCATCCTCGCCGAACAGCACCACCGCAGCTTCAGCCGCCGGATGGCCGAGTTCCCCTTCCGCATCGAGGTCGTCAACCGATTCCGGCCGAAGTCCGAGATCAAGGAAGTGCTGGCGCGAACAGCATCGGGAGAAGTGGACATCCTGATCGGTACGCATCGACTGGTCCAGAAGGACGTCGCCTTTCGCGATCTGGGTCTCGTGATCATCGACGAAGAGCAGCGCTTCGGCGTCGAGGACAAGGAGTGGCTCAAGACGCTCCGACGCACGGTCGACGTCCTGACGCTCTCCGCGACGCCGATCCCGCGCACGCTCCATCTCAGCCTCCTCGGCATTCGCGACATCTCGAGCCTCGAGACCCCGCCGCCCGACCGCAAGTCGATCGAGACGCGGATCCTCCGGTTCGACGAGGAGACCGTCCGCAGGGCGATCCATCGCGAGCTCAACCGCGACGGCCAGGTCTACTTCGTCCACAACCGCGTCTACGACATCCACACCGTCGCCGACCGGATCCAGGCGATCGTGCCCGAGGCTCGGATCGTCATCGGCCACGGCCAGATGGGCGGCGAGGCGCTCGAGAAGACGATGATCGCGTTCTTGCGCAAACATGCGGATATTCTCGTCGCCACCACGATCATCGAGTCGGGCCTCGACATCCCCAACGCCAACACGATCTTCATCAACGAGGCCGACAAGTACGGCCTGGCCGACCTCCACCAGCTCCGCGGACGCGTCGGCCGCTACAAACACCGAGCCTACGCCTATCTCCTCCTCGAATCCGATCGGCCCGTCACCCCGAGCGCCGTCAAGCGGCTCAAGGCGATCGAGGAGTTCACCGACCTCGGCGCCGGATTCAAGATCGCGCTGCGCGACCTCGAGATCCGTGGAGCCGGAAACATCTTGGGGGATGAACAATCGGGCCATATCGAGAGCGTCGGATATGAACTCTACTGCGCTCTGCTCGAGGCGGCCGTCCGGTCGCTGACCCGGAAGGATCAACGGCCCGACTTCGATTGTTCCATCGAATTGTCCTGGCGTGCTTATCTTCCCAAGGACTACGTCCCCGGCCAGAGGATGAAGGTCGAGCTCTACCGCAGGCTGGCGCGCACCAAGACGCTCGAACGCCTGGCCGACTTCCGGCAGGAGCTCATCGACCGGTTCGGCCCGATCCCCCAGCCGACCGAGAATCTCCTGATCGAGTCGCACCTGCGGATCCTCGCCGAGCGCCGGCAGATCACGCGCATGCACATCGAAGAAGAGTACGCGGTGTTGACCTATCGCAGCGCCCGGAAGATCGACCTGTTGGCGCGGCAGCGTCCCGGGCGGATCCGCGTGGTCGACGACCGGACGGCCTACGTGCCGCTCGAGGAGAAATGGCCCAAGGGAGCGGTCGTCGCCGAGGTGCTCAAAGAGCTCTTGCAGGATTGACGGCGAGGGCGTATCTTGCCGCCGCCTCTCAATCTCGCCCGGGGCGGAGCCTCGGGCAACGCGATCGACCCCACCCGCGAATCGACACCACCGCCCGCGGTCGAGCCGTCTCACAGTCGCGCCAGGACCGGAGGGTGCCGCGCATGGTTCGCCGTTGGATCTGGGTTCCGCTCATCGCCGCGTGCGCGGCCGGCTGCGTCGCACCGAAGCCCGAATCGGCCGCGCGAACCGCGCCCGAGAGCGATTCGTCGCCGTTCGCGGAATTCTCGCCGCTCGAGCAGGCGATCAACGCGAATCCCTACGGCCGCCTCGGCACGAAGCTCGCCGAGTCGCCTCCGCCCGCGTCGCCGGCCGGAAATCTCGCCGCAGCTCCCGTCGCGCCTCTCGCCGATCCCTCGGCCCCGCGCGACCCGGGAACTCAGCCCGCCGGCACGGCGGTCGAGCCGCTTCCCGCCTTGCCCGAGCCCGCCGTCCTGCCGATCGATCGTCCCGAGCCCGCTGCGCGCCCCGCGTTCACCGGCGATCGGCCTCCGGCCGCCGAGCGGCCGCGGCTCGATCCGGGCCCCGACCTCGGTTCGGATCCCCGGCCGGCCCCTTTCGCGGGGCAATTGCCCGCCGAGCCGCGCCCGCGCACCGAGCCCGCCGCGCCCGCCGTCGAACGGCCCAGCGAACCCGCGCCCCCGCCGCTCTCGGCGCTCTCTCCGCCGCCGATCTCGGCGGGGCTCGACGCCGCGGCCGATCCTTCGCTGCTCCGCGCTTCGGCTCCGACGCCCGACCGCAAGACCAAGCGCGACGAGCTCGACATCGTCGGTCGCCCCGCGGCACGCGTCGGAGACGACGTCATCACTCTGCATCAGCTCCGCGCCGCGCTCCAGGAACGGCTCGAATCGATCCCGCCCGATCAGCGGTCGCAGCTCACGCCCGAGGATCAACGCCGCGCCGCCGACGCCATCCTCTCGAACCTCATCGATCGCACGCTGATCATCCAGGCCGCCAAGCGCAAGCTCAAGGAGCCGAAGCAGATCGAGATGTTCTACGAGAGCATCGAGAAGTTCTGGCTCGAACATGAAGTCCCCCCGTTGCTCAAGCGCTACGGCGCGATCAACGTCGCCGAGCTCCAGGCCAAGATGGCCGAGCGCGGGCGATCGTATCAGGCTCTGCGCGACGACTTCCGCCAGAATACGCTGGCGCAAGAGTATATGTCGCTGCAGATGAAGGAGAAGCTCACGGTCTCGCTTCCCGAGATGTACAGTTGGTACGACAAGCACCAGCAAGAGTATGATCGCCCGGCACAAGTGATCTGGCGTGAGATCGTCGTCGACTTCGCCAAGTTCCCCGACCGCGCATCGGCCCGCCGCAAGGCCGACGAGATCCTGGCGCGAGTCGCCCGCGGGGAAGATTTCGCCAAGATCGCTCGAACGGAGAGCCAAGGGGCGACCGCCGCCGAGGGCGGCCTCTGGAAGACCTCGCCCGGTTCCTATGCGATCCCGTCGGTGAACGACGCGCTCGCGCGGATGCCGATCCATCAGCTCAGCCCCGTCATCGAAGCCCCCGGCGCGTATCACATCGTCGTCGTCGAACAGCGGCGCAACGCCGGCCCCGCGCGGTTCGATGAAGTTCAGGACGAGGTCCGCGCCGCCGTCCTGGAGGCCAAGCGTCGAGGCGCGGCCGAGAAGTTCGTGGCATCCCTGCGCGAACAGGCACTGATCTCGACGATGTTCGACGCCCCCTCCGACCCCGCCGCCATGCGGACATCGTCGGGGAGGTGAGTCCGTTCGCACCCGCTCGGTCGCGGCATCCGGTTGATCCGCCCGAGCGGGATCGGCAATATAGAGTGAGTTCCGCCTCGATTCCCCCGAAGGGATGCTCACTCATGCACCGAAACGGATTCCCGCTCGCTCTCGCGATCGTCGCGGCGGCGGCCCTCGTTCCCGCCGCCGGCGCGGCCGATCGCCCCAAGCTGCCCGACCTGCCCATCGAGGGATTCCGCCTCGCCAACGGCCTCCGCGTCGTGCTCCATCGCGATGCGTCGGTTCCCCGCGTCAGCGTCGTCATGGGGTACCACGTCGGCTCGAAGGACGAGTCGGCCGGCCGCACCGGCTTCGCCCACTTCTTTGAACACATGATGTTCCGGGGCACCAAGAACGTCCCCAACTATGATATCCCTCTCCAGGAAACCGGCTCGCAGTCGAACGCATTCACGTCGGAAGACGTGACGGTCTATTTCGAGACGGTCCCCTCGGAATTCCTCGATCGAGCCCTGTTCCTCGAGGCCGAGCGCCTCGCGAACCTCCCCTCGGCGCTCGACCAGGCGAAGTTCGACACCGAGCGCGAGGTCGTCAAGAACGAGCGCCGGCAGTCGATCGACAACGTGCCCTACGGCATGACGATGGAGGCGACGCTCGCCGCGCTGTATCCCAAGGGACACCCCTATTCGTGGTCGGTCATCGGGTCGATGAAGGATCTCGACGCCGCGACGCTCGACGACCTGCGCAAATTCTTCGATGAGTTCTACCATCCGGGCAACGCCGTGCTGGTGCTCTCGGGCGACTTCGATCCCAAACGCGCCGAGGCGTCGATCCGCAAGTGGTTCGAGCCGCTTCCCGCCGGTCCGCCGGTCCGGCATCCCGCGAGCCGGCCGGTCCGCCCCAAGGCGACGCGCGTGCGCCTGGCCGACCAGGTCGCCCTGCCCCGCGTGCAGCTCGTCTGGCCCACGGTCGACGATTCGCACCCCGACCGCGCAGCGCTCGACTTGCTGGCCGTCGTGCTCGCGGGCGGAGTGACCTCGCGGCTGGATCAGGCCATGGTGCGCGGCAGCCGCGTGGCCAAGGAGATCTCGGCGTCGCACGATACGAAGGAGATCGCCGGCGAGTTCACCATCGTCGCGGGCGTCAACGAGGGACGCACGGTCGCCGAGGTCGAGGCCGCGCTCGAGAAGGAACTCGCCGCCTTCCTCGCGAATCCGCCGACCGCCGACGAACTCAGCCGAGCCGTGATCGCCGAGGAACTGGGAGCCTACGCCTCGCTCACCTCCGCGGAACGGCGGGCGTTCGTGTTCGTTCTCGGTGCGTTGATCCATGATGATCCGAATCATTATCGATCGGAACTCGAGAAGTTCCACGCGACGACCACGGCCGACCTCGCTCGCGTCGCCCGCCGTTACCTGACGCCCGAGAAGATCGAGATCGTCGTCGAGCCGGCGCGACCGGGCGAGGCGAAGACCGTTCCGCCGCTCGGCGGGCCCGATGCGCGTGCCTCGACGGACGGCCCCGCGCCCCCGCGCGGAGTCGACCCCCAGGTCGATTGGTCGACGCGCCCGGGTCCCATCGATCCGCCGCCGTTCCAAGCCCCGAAATTCACGCGCAAGGCGCTGTCGAACGGCGTCGAACTCCGCTTTTCCCGCTGGACCGAGCTGCCGCTCGTCTCCGCCGAATTGACGCTGCCGCACGGCTCGGCGTCCGACCCCGCGGGCAAGCAAGGGCTCGCCGCGCTCACCGCGACGCTCCTCGCCAACGGCACGCGCGACCGCGACGCCGTCGCCTTCGCCCGCGAGCTCGAAAAGCTGGGGGCGTCGCTCTCCGTCGACGCGGGGGCTGAACAAACGAGCGTTCGCTTGTCGGTTCTCGCCAGGAACCTCGCCCCGGCGCTGGCCTTGGTTCAGGAAATGCTCACCAAGCCGCGTTTCGATCCCGCCGATTTCGAGCGGGAGAAGCAACTCCAGCTCGCGGCGCTGCTCGAGGGGCCGGACAATCCCTCGTGGATCGCCGCGCGCGGCTTCGCGGCCTTGCTCCACGGCTCGGATCATCCCATGGGTCGCGATGGAATGGGGCTCGCCCGCACCGTTGGGACGATCACGCTCGACGACGTTCGCCGCTTCGCCGAAGCGAATTACGGTACGACCGGCGCGCGGTTGATCGTGGTCGGCGACGTCGAGGAGCCCGCGCTCGTGGCCGCGATCGAGTCGACCCTGGGTTCCTGGACCCGCCCGACGAAGCCGCTCGCGGCCGCCCCGGCGCCCCGTCCGGCGGGCAAGACGGGAGTCATCCATCTCATCGACAAACCGGGAGCCGTCCAGAGCATCATCCGCGTCGGACGCACCTGGAAGCCGCGGACCGACCCCTCGTACCACGCGACGCTCGTCGGAAATCACCTCTTCGGAGGCGACTTCCTCAGCCGACTGAACCAGAACCTCCGCGAGCGCAACGGCTACAGCTACGGCGCGGGGTCGTCGTTCGGATATCAGCCGATGGGAGGGATCTGGCGTATCGGCACGAGTGTGCGCACCGATGCGACCGGCCCCGCGCTGCGTGAGATCCTCTCCGAGCTCGACGGTCTCGAGAAGACGAACCCGCTCACGAGCCGCGAAGTCGAAACGGCGCGGAAGGCGGTGATTCGTTCGTTCCCCGAAGCGTTCGACGCGCCGACGTCGATCGCCGGGGTCATCGCCGAGATCGCCGAGTTCGGGCTGCCCGACGATTCCTCGGCGACGTTCATCCCCACCGTCTCGCAACTCTCCTCCGTCGAGATCACCGAGGCGATGAGCAAGCTCGCCGCGGCCGACTCGCGGATGATCCTGATCGTCGGCGACCGCAAGACGGTCGAGCCTCAGTTGAAGGAGTTGAAGCGCGGAGAAGTGAAGATCATCACGCTCGATGATCTCGTGGATCCGCGTTGAGCCCGATGGGCCGCGTCGGCGTCGACTCGGCCGCGACCACCCGCCTCCGACTTCCGAAACGAGATCGACATGACCCGATTCGGCAAGTGGGCGCGGTGGTCGGCCGGCGGCGCCGCGGCGGTGACCCTCGTCGTGGCTCTCGGCCTCTTCCTCGGGCTTCCCGTCTGGATCCGAGCTCGTATCGAGGCGATCTACGACGGCCCCGCGCGGTTCGGGTCGTGGAGGCTCGCGACCGACTCGATCACGCTCGAAAACGTCGAACTCCTCGAGCGGGGAGGCGAGCCGAACCCCTGGCTCGAGATCGATCGCGCGGTGATCGCGTTCGACTGGCGGGCGATCCTCTCGGGCATGCCCCCGGTGCGCCGGCTCGATGCGCGCGGAGCGCGGGCCCGGATCCGGCTCGACGCCGAAGGGCGCCCGATCACGCTCGCTCGGATCCGGCCCGATCCCAACGCCGGCGCGCGCAAGCTGCCGAGGATCGAACTGTCCGAGTCGATCCTGATCCTGGAACAGCCGGGGAGGCCGCCGTTCGAGATCGGAGGCATCCAAGGATCGCTTGCTGAAGGAATGCAGGCGCTCGAGCTCTCGTTGACGTCGACGCTTCCCGCTTGGGCTCCCGCCCAGGTCGACGGAACACTTGCACATGACTTCACGACGGGACGCATCGAGGTGTCGGGCCGCGGCGCGCTCGAGATCACTCCCGAGCGAGCGCGTTCACTGCCTTGGATCCCGCTCGCGACCTGGAGGCAAGTGGTGCTCCACGGCCCGAGCAATTGGTCGGTGCTGCTCGAGCTCGAAGGCGGCGCCGTTCCGCCGCTGAAGTTCGTCGCTGTTGCGGACCTGGCCGGGGTCGCGATGGAGCTGCCGACGCTGCGGCTCGCCGGGGAGCAGGTCCGCGGCCGGGTCCGCTCCAGCGGACCGGTGGTCTTCGTCGACGAGGTCGTCGCGCGGACGACGGGCGGCACGCTCGAGGCGAGCGGTCGCCTCGACTTCTCCGCTCCCGAGCCGAGCTACGACCTCACGCTGGGACTCGAGTCGATCGACGCCGCACAACTCGCCGACGCGTGGAAGATCGACTCGCACGATGTGCGCGGACACTTGAATGGGTCGGTTGCTCTGAGAGCGTCGATCGAGCCCGAGGTCGTCGACTTCTCGGGGACGCGCGGGTCGATCGAGGTGGTCGACGGGTTGATCGACGGCTTCCCGCTCGCGTCGTGCCGGCTCAGCATGAAGGCGTCCGCAAATCCCGAATCGACGGACATGATCGCATGCGATTTCGCATCCGCCTCGATCGATCTCACAGCCCTGGCCGATCGCTTCTCGAAGCGTCTACCGCGGGGGATCTCGGGAGTCGGCGAATTGCGGGGCGTGGTCGAGCTTCCCGCCTCGCTGCCGCCGAGGTCCGATGGGGCGAATCTGCGCGGTCGCTGGATGGTGTCGGATGCGGCCGCGGAGGGTCTCTCGATTCGCACAGCGGCGGGGAATATCGCGTTGACGAGTGATCGCGTGAAGCTCGATGGAATCGAGGGCGACTTCGCGACGCCGATGCGATCCCTCGATCCGGGAGCGGTGGGGCCGCCGCGGCCGAGTCGATTCCAAGGGTCGGTCTCGGCCGAAACCGATGGTCGCGTCCAAGTCTCTGCTGAAATCACGGCTCTGGATCCCAAGATTCTGCTCGAGTCGTTTGAATTCGATGGGATGATCCCCGGCGGCGAACTCGACCTCTCGGTCGACGCCGAGGCGCTGACCGACCAAGCGACCCGACTCGAGGGGTGGAAGGCTCGCGGGCAGGGTTCGAGTGCTCGGCTGGAGCTGGGTGGTCGGAGCCTCGAGTCGATCGCTTTCGACGCCGAGCTCGAGCGAGGAATCTTGCGGCTGAGCGACGTCTTCGCGCGGATCGAGGGGATTCCGACGACGGGACAGGGACGGCTCGAGCTGACCGGCGAGCGGGGGTTCGAGGTCGACGCACGGGTCCGAGGCGTCTCGATGCTCGACGCGCTGCGGTCGAGCGGCTTTCGGGCGTCGGGCGTCGAGGGCACGCTCGACGCACACGCGACGCTCAACGGCCGGCTCGACCCGCTGCAATGGAACGCGCGAGGCGAGGCCGGAGTCGGCGGGCTCGTGGTCCGAGGGCGCAGCGTCGGCGACCTCTCGGTCGATTGGCATTCCGAGGGCGAGGCGATCGTCTTCGGCGAGGTACGACTGCCGAAGTGGGACGGGGCCGTGCTTCGAGGTCGGATCAACCCGAAGAAACATGAACTTCGGCTCGTTCTCTCGGATTTCGATCTCTCGCGTGCTGCCGCGATCGGCGGTCCGGCCGATCTTCCCGCGGTCGACGGGCGTCTCGGCGGCACGATCGACCTCGTTCTCGAGGATGACCTCGCTCGATTGAGAGTTGCCTCACATCTCGATTCGGAGCGGTTCCTTGTCGAGGGAGTCGACCTCGGGCCGCTCGTGATCGACGCTTCGACGACCGATGCGGGGCTCTTGAATTACGCATTCGAGATCGGGCGAGAGGGTCGGCGAACGCGGTTCGACGGTTCGCTCGATCTCGCCGCGGCGCTCCGGGGCGAAGTCGAGTCGATCGAGAGTCGCTGGCTGTCGGCGGGGTATACGGCGGCCGATCTTCGAGCACTCGCGGGGATCCGCGGGGCGGCGATCCCGGCTTCGCTCGGCGGTAGATTCGGCATCGATGCGAATACGTTGGTCCGTCTCGAACCCAACCCATCGGTCGGGATCCGCGGGTTCGTCGAAGGGCGCGACCTCACCTGGGGCAGCTCCTCGGTTCTCGGCCGAGCACGCGGCACCGCGAGCTGGACCGAGGAGTTCTGGCGAGTCGACGACGCGTCCGGCGAGCTCTTCGGCGGCGCACTCTCCGGATCGGTCGGGCGTCGAGCCGCGACCCCGGACGAGCCTGCGCCTCCGGTCGCGGTCGAGCTCCGGCTCGACCGGGCGCCGATCGCTCGCCTGATCGAGCCGTGGGTCGGAACGCGTGCAGACGTGAGCGGATTTGCGTCGATCGCGGTCAGCGGGCGCACGGGCGGGTCGACCCTGCTGGGGTTCGACATCGCGGCGGGCAAGGCGAACCTCTTCGGGATTCCGTCGTCCGAGCTGCGGGGAAGAGTGGAGCTTGCGCTCGAGGCCGACGGCAAGACGGGCTCCGCGAGGTTGCGGCGGTACACGGGTCGCATCGCGGGCGGTTCGATCACCGGCTCGGCTTCGGCGCGGTTGGGCACCGATCAGAGCATTTCCGCGCAGGCGATCTTGACGAATATCGATTTGGAGACGATCGCACGCAGGATGACGACCTCGGCGCGGCCCGGGTCGGGCAAGGTGAGCGGCCGGATCGACGTCGAGGGTCCGCGGTTCGAACCGACGCGGATGCGCGGGCGAATCGAGCTCGACCTCGACGATGCGTCGCTCGTGGAGATTCCGATCCTGAGCGAGCTCGAGCGGTTCCTCGGATCGGCTCGGGGCGGCTTGATCGAAGACGGCGACCTGCGCGGAACGCTGACGAGCGGCCGACTCCAGATCGACTCGTTGACGCTCGTCGGCCGGCTCTTTCAGATCCACGCCTCGGGGATCGTCGAGCTCGACGGCCGGCTCGCAATCGACGTCTTCGTGAACACGAACCAACTGATTCCGGAGACGGGTCAGGCGCTCGTGTCGCGGATCCCCGGTCTGGCCGAGGTCCTGGGCCGACGGGAAGAGAGTCGGTCGCGTGCCGAGGCGTTCCTCTCGGCACGGCTGATGAAGTTCCGCATCGGGGGGACGCTGCGCAGTCCCGCGGTCCGGGCCGAGCCGGGGGCGTCGCTCACTTCGTCGGCCCTCGGCTTCTTCGCGGGCGTTCTCGAGCTGCCGCTCGGTCTGGCGCGTTGATCGCCGGAGATCCCGGAAACGCAAACACAGGCGAGGTGGTCAGCGACGCCGCGTTTGCGTCTTTGCATCATCGAGGACGACGGGCCGACTGCTCGACGCCCCCTTGCGGCGATTCTGGAGGACGACGTTGCGGAACTGCTCGCGCGACTCGGCGGGGATCCGCGTATTCGCGCCGACGACCGAGCAGGCCCATTCGGGGTAGGTCTCGACGAGCCGGCCCATGAGCGAGACGAAGAGCCCAGCTTCCTGCACCTGGTCTTCGAGGACCGACTCGAGGATCGGTCGGACGGTGCGTGCCAGAGCCTTCCAGCCGCGCGAGTCGACCTTCACGAACGCCTCGACGTCGTGCTGCACGAACGGATCGCCGTTGACTTCCTTGTAGAAGCCGCTGCGCACGATGAGCACGATCCGCCCCTGGAGCTTGGCGGCTCCGCGCGGGCTGGAGTAATCGAGCCGGCAGAGCAGGACGTGGAGCTTGGGAGTGCGGACGATGAACTCCCAGGTGGCGTTCGCGCCGGCGCCGTCGGTTCCGCTGTATCGGCCCGGGGCGAGGCGTTCGAGGCGAACGGGCGACGCCGCCAGGTCCTGCCAGAGCGCCAGCGGGATCATCGGCTCTTCGAGGAGCGTGAGGTAGAGACTCGGGTGGCACGGGAAGCTGTCGGCCGGCGCCTTGCGCGAGAGGGTGTGCTCGCGAATGATCTCGTCGACCATGTCCCGATGTTGCAAGGGAACTTGCTCGAGCGGGACGACGCGAGCGACTTCGGTGATCCGCCCGGCCGCGAGGGTCCTCGCGGGCGAGAGCAGCACCTGTCCGGCACCCCAGAGCCCGGCGATTCGGGCGACCGCTCGTCTCCGTGTGAGTCGGGGGGTCATGAGCACTCCTTGCCCTTGGCGAGATCGATCCCGAGCCGCGCCGGCGTCGAGATCGGCGCGAGCCGGCGGGGATTGGCGCGCCGTCTTGGGAACCGGCCCCCGCCCGTCATTCCGTCCCCTTATTGATCGGACGGAAACCCAAGGATCGTGACCCCTTCGGCGCCTTTCCGAAGGGCCCGGCGCTTTGCCTGGAAAGCTGTTCCGACGAGGCAAGATCGACCGCCCGCGGCCCGGTCGAGCCTTCCTTCGGCGCGAGCCTCGAGGGTCGAGCAAACTGGGCTTGCCCGCGAAGCCCGGAAAACTATGATGGCGCGCGTTTCACCGAGGAGGACTCTCGGACTCGCAACTCCAGGATCTGACCGGCAGGGAGGCACCCAGAGATGGATCGACGTGTATGGATTCCAGTCGCGATCGGCGTCATCGGCGTCGGAGCCGTGGTGGGGGTCATGGTGAGCGGTCGCGGCGGCTCGAACGCCGGGGGCTCGGCTCCCAGGGCGAACACCGCCGCTCCCTCGACCGCCCAATCCGCCGCGAAGGCGAGCTTGACCGAGCTGGCGCGGATGCTCGAGCAGAATGACGCCACCGCGCTCGCGGCGATCGCCGATCGTTCGCAGACCGCCCAAGACGCAGCGCGCGTCGCCCTCACCGACGCGGAAGGCGCGGAGTGGGTCGAAGTCGCCAAGGCGCTCCGAACCAGCTATTCCCGGCTCTCGAGCGCCGACGGTCGCGCCACCGCGGCGGCGATCTCGACGCGGATCCTCGAGAAGTTCGCGGTCGACCCCGCGCCCGCCTCCTGGATCGCCGCATTCCCGCCCGTCCGCGACATCCTCCTCTCCGCAGTGATCGACCAGGAGCCGAACGTCCGAGCCTTCGCCTTGGGCGAGGTCGCCAAGCTCTGGAGTTGGGCCCCCGCCCGCACCCCCCTGCCCGTCGAGGAGCAGCAGCTCGCCGAGTGGAAGGACTCGATGGCCGCGCCCGTCGTCCGTCGGCTCGGCGACGCCGAGGCGAAGGTCCGCGTCGCCGCGGTCGCCTGCCTCGGGCTCAACCCGATCCACTCGGTTGCGGAACGGGCGCTGCCGCACGTCGAGGACCGAAACGGCGATGTCCGCCACCAGGTTCTCGCCTCCTTCGGCGCCCGGCCGAACCTCCTCGGCGATGAGGCCGTCCTCCAGAGGCTCCACGACTCCGAGCCGGGAATCCCCCAACTCGCCGAGATCGTCCTGAAGGCCCGAGGCCTCAACCGCGACCAGATCTTCCTGGGCCGCATGATCACCAGCCCGCAACCCGAACAGCGTGCGTCCGTGATCCCGATGCTCCGCGGCCGCGCCGATCTCGACCCGGTCGTCTGGCTCGTCCGGCTCTCTTCGGACGCCGACGAGTCGGTCCGCGTCAAGGCGGTCGCAGCGCTGGGCGAGCAGGACACGCCCGAATCGCGCCGGCGGCTCCGGGAAGTGGCGACGACCGACAAGTCGGCGAGCGTCCGCGAGGCGGCCGAGAAACTCGTCGCCGCCATGACCACCGCCTCCCTTCCCCCCCTCCCCGGCTCGCCTCGCCTCAATCCTCGTGCCAACTGATCGATCGCTCGACGCCGAGCTCGACTCCTGAATCGACGAGAAGGAGCGCGACCCACGCGGGTCGTGCTCCTTTTTTGTTCATGTCGGCGAGGAGCTCCGCCGGGGCCCGCGGATGGCTCGTCGAACCGCAGCGCCGGGAACGGCTCTGTTCCGGTGAATTCGAGAACTCCGAGAGTCGACGACGATCCGCTCCGATCGAGCGAATCGGTCATGTGAACATGAGAATCGGCGATCGATTGCGGCGAGGCTCGTCCGTCGTTCGTCCGACGGGAAGAAGTCGGCGAGTCGCGGACGAGGCTCCCGGCGGCCTCATCAGTGCCCGACGAAGCCGCCGGGTTCGATCGGTCCGCCTCCGGGGGCGGATTGGGCTCGGTCCTGGTCGCGCGGGAGGGTTCGGGCTCCGAGGAAGAAGAAGAAGGCGCCGAGGACGAGCGTGGGCACGACGATGAGCATGCCAAGCGTGAGGTTGCTCGGGCCGGTCGGCGACATCGTGGGCACGGCTCCGATCGACGCGAAGAAGCGTCCGACCGACGACTCCGCCGCGGCGGGGGTGCCGAAATGATCGGCGATTGCCCCCACGAGTGCGGGCGAGCTGATGTCGCCGAAGAGATGGACGAGGAAGATGCACATCGCATAACCCGCCGCGCGGCGGTTCGCGGCGACGACGTTCGCCGTCACCGTGTTGCTCGGGCCGAGCACCGAGGCCATCAAGAGCGACGCCGCGAAGAGGAAGCCGAGCGAGACGGTTCGCTCGGGAGCGAGGATCGCCATCGTGCCCATCGGCGCGGCGAGCAGGACCGCCACTCCGGGCCAGAGCAAGAGAGCGCGGCGGGAATAGCGGCTCCAGCGATCACTGATCCAGGTGCCCAGGATGATCCCGAACAGGCCGGCCCCCGCCGTGATCGCGCCGATCACCGCACCCGCCTCCTTGGAATCGAATCCGCGCACGCGTTGATAGAAGGTCGACCCCCAGACGGCATACGCGCCGATCGCGAAGGTGACCGCCGCCTGGCCCGCCGTGTTCCAGAGGAAGCTCGGAGTGATGAGCATCTCGAGATAGTCGGACATCTTGGGGCGAACGGCGTTCAGGTCGGATCGACCCTCCGAGGCGCCTCGGCCGGGGTCGTGCATCAGGAGCCCGGCGAATGCGGCGACCATTCCGGGGATGCCGACGACGTAGAAGGCATGCCGCCACTCGTGCGCCGCGAACCAGCCGCCGACGAGATACCCGATCGCGCCGCCGAGCGGCAAGGCGAGGTAATAGAGCCCCATCACGGGCCCTCGTCGCTTCGGCGGGAAGAGGTCGGCCAGGAGCGCCGGCGCGATGACTCCGTAGCTCGCCTCGCCGATCCCGAGCAGGGCCCGCCAGAAGAACATATCATAGAACCCCGACGAGAAGGCGGTGCCGACCGTCGCCAAGCTCCAGAGCGCAACGCCGAACGCGATCAGCCGCCGGCGATTGTAGCGATCGCCCAGCCACCCGACGAACGGCGACACGATCGTGTAGACGACCATGAACGCGATGCTGAGGATGCCGAACTGCGAGTCGCTGAACGTGAGCTCCTCGGAAATCTTCGGCCCCGCCGAGAAGAAGACGTAGCGATCGATATAATTGAGCAGGTTCATGCCGAAGAGCACGACCACGGCGAACCAAGGCGAGCGCAACGGGGAGACGCGAGCATCGAGCGGCTCCGCGGCATCGCGCGAGCCCGAGGGATGAACAGACATATCGGCGATCGCCTTCGATTCTCGAGGACCAATGGGAACGGGGAATCCTCCCACTATACCCCCCCCTCCGCCCGGAATCGAGACTGCTGCACCTCTCCGACTTCGGCGCGCCTTCGCGCCTTCGATACCTTCAGCGAACCAAGACCGCTTCACCATCCGGTCGGCGGTTCGCCCTGGGCGATAGTGGCGTGGAATCTCAAGACGAAGCGGGCCGCGTAGGGGAGGAAGCGGACCGAGCCGTCGGCGAAGAGGAAGTTCGCGCCTCCGGGGTGGAGGCTCCAGTAGTGGTAGCGGTCGCATTCGTCGCGGGTGGATCCCGGCGTGAAGGAGTAGAGGTTGCCGATCGATCCCTCCCCCGGCCAATTCACGATCTCGCCGTAGCAGCCCGGAGTCAAGAAATCGGTCGGATTCTCGGAGCGCATCTCGTGGTCGTTGACGGCTGTCAAGCGGGGCCCGGCGTGCGTGGTGTACCACCAACCGATGCTGAACGAGCCGGGCGGGGGTCGCTCGCCCACCATGATCGTCGTGCTCAAGCCGTCGGTGATCTGAGCGGGAGAGACGCCGACCGAGCGACCGAAGATCCCTCCGCCGATTGCCCAAAGGGATCCCGTCATGCCGACATAAGTAGTAAATGCGGCCGTGGTGCCTTGGGGATCGGTCCGAGGGCTCGAGAGCCGTCCATCCTCGGGACAAACATACAACGGGACCACCGTTTGCGCCGCTTCGCGATGCGGAGGCGAGAGCGGGTGGGGATCCTTCTCGTAGGCCTCGACCGTCTTGCGCCAGAGCGGTTCCTGCTCGATGAAGGGCAGAACATATGTGTGCCAGCCGATGCCTTGATTGGAATGCCCCGTGCCCCGCGAGCCACCGAGGGGTTTGGACTGGGGCGGGAAGATCCCATGGACGGCCTGGTGCGCGTGGAGGCCGATGCCGATCTGCCGGAGTTGATTCGCACACGCCAACCGCTTGTTGTAGGCCCGCGCCGATTGCACCGCGACGAGCGACAGGCTCGCGATGATCCCGATGATCCCAACGACCACGAGCAGTTCGATCAGGGTGAATCCCGAGTTCCTCGATCCTCGACTTGGTTGAGATCGCATGAGTCGCCTCATCGGGTGTTGGTCGATGGTAATTCTGGCAGGATTGTCACTGGTAGGTCGAGTGTCTTCCGGACTCCAACATGCTCGACGACGACTTTGAGAATACGCCGCTCGGTGCCAGATCGTCGCGTTTGACCCTGATACCGTAATTCGATCAGACCCGAGTCCCCATTCGACTGAGGTAGGATGATTCCAGAAATTGGTGAGAAATCGGATACCACCGACTCGACTCTGATCGGTTGGCCATCTCGCGAACGACATTCGACTTGGGCTGTCATCTTCTGTCCGTGGGCGGTCTGAATCGGAAGTACCACGACTCCCGGAAAAAGTGCTACCTGCTCCAAGATCTCCGCCACAGCATTCAATGTGATGTTTGGTCCGTCGCTGAGCTCGATGCGGATGGACTCGCTTACGGATCGAGGCTCGCTCGGGGCCTCCAAGACCAAATCGAGATGACCGAGTAGATGCTCGTTCGGGTGTTTCTGAGCGAATTCGAGGCGAGACTCTACAGAAGCCTGAAGCCACTCATACTTCAATAGAACCGGGTCGGTTGATGTAAATTTCGGAGCCCCTCTTGGCTCGTGACCATGAGTTCTGAGTTCGATTCGCTGATGGATCCTCTGTCCTGGAATGAGATTCCCGAACGACAGATCATGCGGAATCGCGTAGAGTCGAGCCACAGGGGTGTAGGTCACAACAACGAAGTGCATAGTCGATGACGGGAGTTCTTGAAACTCAAGAGTTGTAGAGTTCAAGATCCCGGCTATTCCAGATGCACGAACGTCGAGCAACACGATGGCCTTCTCGCCGGGAGCCAGCCTGAGATCGGAGACAGCGACCTTGACCCCCCTATCGTTTTGATAAACAGCCATGCAGGAGCAACCAGGTTTGAAGCGTCCGATCGCGACCGGTGAGTCGCTTACGTTTTCGATCATCACCTGCGCCGTGGCAGTATCTCCGTTCAATACGACGCCGATGTCAACTCGCATCGGACAAACGACCCGGACCGGATCGGGGCCTTCATGCGGGTCGATGAGTCGAATGAAACGCAAGCACAAGCCAGCGATGAGCACCACCCCCATGAACATCGCGGCATTCCATCGGCGTAAGCGCATATTCGATCCTCCGAATGGGTCCAGATCGCGGTCTATCCGACCGAATCGAGAAGCCGCTTCCGTCGCATCAGTAACGCGCAACCCGCCAGTAGAACAGAGACCGATAGCGAGAAAACGACAAAGCTCGTCAGCGACCAGCCCGAGGCATCGGTTTCAGCCCTGGGCATGATGGGTGTGATCTGTCCGGCGAGAGTCTTGGTTGTTCCCGCGACCATCCTGCCCGCCGCGTCGACCGAGAAGAGTATATTGTTGACTTCATCCAGAATCATCGAACCGGCGCGAGGGGATGGGAACGCCGGCCACTTGGGAACTGCTCTATTGATCGCGTGGTTCGAAAGGGTGGCTCGCCCCTCGACGAGGACCTTTCCCTCCCGAGTCCCGACGTATCGGACTTTACTCGGCAGCGACAGGCCGGGGGAGATGACTGAAAGCTCTTCGACGATCGTCTCGAATTCGAGGTCGACCGACCCGCTCGGCGAGTAGATCCTATGACGCGTCTTCAGAATCAAACCATTGAGATCCATCGAGCACCAGACGTCGTAGGTTCGGCGCTCGTGGGGCAGTTCGATCGTCAAGTGGGTCGCCGACCTTCCCAGGAGGGTGGCGGGTTCGCGGGCCGTGATCCGACCGGCTTTCGCCGCCTCATGGAGGCTGTACGCGGTGAGTTCCGGCCCGCTGGCGACCGAGGTCGGCAGCGAGAGCAAGCTCAATTCCCAGGCATCGAGCGCGGTCCAAGTGCGATGACGGTTCACGAGGAGCATGCCGACGCCTCGATTCGGGGCGGGATGCCGATCATCCTTCTTCAGCGTGGTCGTAATCCGTCCCTTACCCTGCTTGCGCTCGATGTGACCGATGCGTTTCGCTTCGGCGATTCTGATCCGGATGTCGTCACCCGATTTCCAATAATCCGCCCGTTGGAGATACGAGTCGCCGACGCCGCCGGGTCGGAGACTCAGCTCCACTTCTGCGTAGAAGGATTGAATCCCACCCACGAGCGATTGGTTCGCCTCGATCACGGTCGCCGACTCGAGTGGACTATCTTCAATAGTTGGCTTCGCTAGAAGACAGCTCAAACAAGCGAGTACAAACGTCATCATCGCAGAACCTCAGGTTTCCCTTGATCAATATAACGACGACGAGGGGAGGACCAAGCCTCGGTGTTCACAGCAAGACTCGGCCCTCCTTCGGTCAATCGGCACCTTCGTCAGTTGCAAGTATCCACCAGGGACGACTGACATCCTCCTCCCGTGGGAAAGGATCCAGTAGTTCCGCACCCGCCATACCAATTCTGCCCAAGGTTTGTGGCGGGACAGGTAGCCTTCCTAACCACGGCGCACGACGCCGAGCTGGACTTTGTCCTGCACCATTGGTACACCACGGACGGGTCCATCGGATCGTAGCAGAATATGCTGGGCCCCTGTACAACACACCCGCATGAGGAGATCGTATTGAGATCGCAGTAGTCCCCCGTTCCGTAGAGATCTCCGGCGGCGATGGCGGCGAGGCCGAACGCCGCGAACCAACCCGATACGACCAACAAAGCACGTGAGGATCGCATGATTCGACTCCCGGTTGGATGTCTCATTCACCGATTATCATCATCGAAGGCACAATGCCTTCGGGACGATCCCAGATCGAGGACACGACTGAAGTCGCACAATGAGACCATCGATCGCAATCCTCGATACGCATCGATGTTCTCAGCTTCTCCAGCCACCATCCGGTTGTCAAGACTTTTTTCTCAGTTCAATTTTCCACGAATTGTGAGTCGAGGGCGGTGCCAAGACCGCGTACGGCTCCGAAATCGAACGAGGCCGCTTGGGCGGCGTGGAGGTGGGATCGACGGATGGGGTGGGGGTCGAGCGGAAGCGGGCGAGGAGGAAGCCTCCCGCAATGAAGCCCAAGACGGTCAGGAGCAGGCTGCCCGGTTCGGGAACCGTTCGGACGAGAGCTGTGAATCGGGTGCTGTCGTAGCGATCGTCGCCGCCGCGGGGATCGATCGCGAAGTCGAGCGTCTGCCCCGCCGTGACGAACAGGTTGAAGGAATAGTCGATCCCTTGAAGATTTCCGTTATCGAGCGTCTGTTGATAGACTTGAGTGTCGTCGAGGAAGATCCGACCGATCACGCCGTTGCCGTCGACGGTGTCGATGTCCGCGAGGACTCCCGAGATCGTGACCATCCCGGTCACCTCGCTGACCCAGCGACGCACGGCCCAATGGACGGCGGAAGTGCGTCCACCCGTCGAGGGCGCGGCGCTGGGATGGCCGCCGACGTTCCAGAGCCCGGTCCAGTAGAAGGGGAGCGGCAGCTCGTAGTCGACCGTCCACACATTCGGGATCACGCCGAATTCGGTCATCTGAGTGAACGACGATCGATCCAGCGTCCCTTGATAATATCCATAGAACCAGTTGTCTCGACCTTGAGTCGACGAGAAGTCGAGGACCGAGTCGGCAATCGTCAGATCGGCGTGAGCTCCGTCGACGAACAATACCGAGGAGCAGACCGCCGCCGCCAGGAAACAGATGCCGAAACGCATTTGTGAAGCTCCCTCGATCTCACCGTGATGAACAGTTCGCGCGACCGCGAATTCCACGAAGATCCGCGGTTTGAACCCACGAAGCTACCGGCCGAGCCGTTGCCGGGCAACCGGCCGTTCGCAGAAATCAACGCGGTGTCGAGGTCGAGTCTTCGAAAGCAGGCGAGGCCGCTCGGGCGGCCTCGGGGTGGGGTCGGCGGGGTGGGGAGGCGGGGATCATTCGCGGCCGCGGGTGGGGCGGTCGGTGATCTCGGCGTCGACGAAGGCGAGGAGTTCCGTGGTCGTCGGCACGGTGCCGGGGATCCTCATGTTGAAGAGCCCCCCCTTCGACTGGAGGATGCCCGGCTGGATCCCGGCCGAGATCAAGAGGCTCTGACCGAGCGGCCAACCCTTGAGCGGCACGTTGAGCCGAGTGCCCGAGACCTCGGGGACGTCGATCGTGATCTCGCCCGGGCCGACCTCGCGAGGCGCGAGGACCTTCGTCCGCTGAAACGCACGCACGGTGTTCGCCGTGAGTTCGACCGCGGCGTCGAGCGTGTCGCCTTCATATGTGAGCAAGGGACTGATCCGAAGCGTCACGCCTTCCTCGAGCGTCTCGGTCTTGGGCTGGAAGCCGAGGCCGACCGCGGAGTCGCGCTGGAGGTTGCCGGTGAAGGTGCGGGGCTCGGTCGTCTTGACGGTGAGCGTTTGTCCGTTGATGAGTTCGACGCGTTGATCGGCGAGCAGGCGGAACCCCTGCCAGACCTGCATCTGCGACATCACCAGCGACGCATCTTCCTTGTTCAGCGTCCAGATCTGCTGGCCTTGCGTGCCCGTGCCGATCACCTCGAGCCGCTTGTACACCGAATACCGCCAGCGCGTGTCGGCGGCGGCGACGAACCGGACGCGGAGCGAGAGAAAGTTCGCATATGCGTCGGTGAAGCGCTCGACGATCTCGCCGACCTGGCCGACGATCTTGGAGTTGTGGTAGACGCGGAGCCGCGAACGACCGGCGGCGAGGACGGCCACCTTGTCGCCATGCCAAGGGGCCGCCGTGGTCCGCCGCAGGATCCAGTCGACGATGGCCGACTGGGGAGCGTCGTCCTTGTGCGGCAGACCTGTGTATTTGCTGATATCGAAGTCTTTCCAGACCTGTCCGGCTTCGTTGGGGAAGGCGGCGGGCAGCCCCTCCTGATCGACGCCGGAACGCGCGGGCGCGGTTTCGACGGCGGGGTCGGCGTCGAGGTCTTCGGCATTCGTGCGGGTGCGCGTGCGTCTGGCGGGCGGCTCGACCGCTTCCTCGGGTTCGCGACGCGGCCGCGCGGGGCGGACGTTCGAATCGGGTTCGGGATCCTGAGCGCGGCCGACTCGGCCCGAGACGAGACCGCCGAGGGCCAACCCGAGACCGGTGAGAATCGATCGGCGGTTCATGCCGGCGGCCTCCATGCCGAATCTGCGGAACGGAATTGCGCAACGTGGATCTGTTCGCGCCTGAGGGCGATCGATACGAGAGGATCGACCGATGAGCGAGGGATTCCTAGCAGACCTCGAGAAAAAGCTCAAGTCGAGTTCGGCGACGACCGAGCCCCCGGCGCCCGGCTCACCCAGGCGTCGGCCGGCGCAGGCGGAGGTGGGCGGGGAGGAAGCAGAGGAGGCTGAGCAGAGCGACGGCGAACAGTTCGCCGGCGATGCGCAGGAGGCCTCGGTCCGGAATTCGGGCGGAAGCGGGATCCTGGGGGAAGCGGGGGAAGCGGGCGTAGTCGGCAGTGGTGAGCGCTGCGCCCCGGGATGCGGGTTCGAAGAAGAAGGCTTTCCATTCGCCGTGGAATCGGTCGATGCGTTCGAGAAAGTCGTCCCAGCGGGTCCGGCCGTTGCCGGCGATCTCCTCGAGTGCGTCGTGCAGGAGAGCGGGGGGAAGTGCGAAGGCGAGGCGCTCGGCGAGTCCGCGGCGGCGGCGGGCCTGCTCTTCCTGCTCGGCGAGGATCTCATCGGCTCGGCGATCGGCGGCGATGGTCACGGCGAGAGTCTCTCGGGTCCGCGCGTCGGCGATCGGCCCGGCGAAGGAGTCGGAGCGCGGGGCGTGTTCGTCGCGAAAGCGATCTTCGGCCGCTGCGCGTTCGCGCTCGACGTCGACCGCCGCCGAGCGCACGGCGAGGATCATCAGCGACCGCGCGGGGGCGGGATGGACGACCTCGGCCCAGGCCGAGATCGCCGCGGGCGCGACCAAGATCAGCGCGGGCCAGGCGACGGCGAGGCTGGTCGCATTCATCGCGGAGGAGAGCCCGAAGCTGTTGACGAGCAGGATCAAGGAGGTCCAGAACGCAGCGTAGATCACGACCGCCGCCGCCGCGATGAGGAGCGCGGGGGTGCCTCGGGCGAAGTCGAAACCCGACGCGGCGAGGCCGGCGACGAGCGTCCCCAGGACGACGACCACGACCCCGCCCAGGCGGACGATCAGCTTGCCCACGAGCACGACGGTGAGGCTCGCGGAGGCGGCGAGCGTCATCGCCAGGGTCCCCTGCTCCCGCTCGGCGGAGAGCACGTCGTGCCCCAGCGCGATCAGGATCGCGGGAAAGAGGAAGACGACGACGAAGGCGAAGTCGAACTCGCCGCCGAGGAGTCGCGTCGGATTGGCGATCTCATCGGTGAACAGAAAACCATCCTTGGGTCCGGAAGCGACTTTGATGACTTGGGGATAGAGATCGGAGAGTCCGGACGCGAGCGGGGCTGTGGGCAGATCCTCGAGCGCAACGGCCGCGGCGCCCTGGCCTCGGCCGACGTACGCGGCGTTCCTGGGGTCGCGGTACGGTGCGTCGGGCGCGGGGGCCTCGCCGCGCTCGATCTTGCGGAGGAGATCGGTCAGCCGCGCGAGGCGGTCGGTTTCGTCGGCTCGAGCCTGGGCCACGGCGGCCGATCGCTGCTCGACCCGTGCACGGCCGACCGACACGGCGTAGGCGACGCACAACGCCGAGGCCGCCAGAGCGGACCACCATCCTAGGTCGAACCGGAGCGAGCGCCACTCGCACGCCGCGGAGGTGGCGAGCACGCTCGCGCGACGACGTCGCGGAGAAGGATTCGAAGGATCGTGCGCATCGATCTCGAACATGGCGGATCCTCAAGCGGCTCGAGGACGGATCGTCGCGGCCCAGGCGGCGAGCCAGCAGCAGGCGGACCAACCGCCGAGTCGAAGGAAATCGAGCGAGCGTCCGCGCCAGGCGAGCCGGGCGTCGGGGAACGTCGGCGAGAACGAGGGAATCGCCTCCCAGAGCGACGCGGGGGCGACGTAGGCCCGACCGTCGACGCCGCCGTGTTCCATCAACTCCGCGCTCGCGGCGTCCTGGATCCGACGGCGATGGAGCTCGGCGGAGCGAATGAATTCATGATGGTGTGCGTTGTCCGTGCCCGCCATCGCCGTCGAGATCGGTTGGAGCGCGAGCAGCGGAAACGCGAAGCCCGCCCAGGAGCGGAGACGATCCTGACGCGCGACGAGGTCGCGCAGGCGTCCGAACTGTTCGTCGAAGATCCGGTAGCCCGCGTGGTCGTCCTCGCGAAGCGACAAGCCGCGGAAGCTCACGGGGAGATCCTCGACCCGGTCGACGCCGTATTCCGCGAGGACGCGATTCCGAAAGGCCACGAACGCGGGATGCTTCTCGTCGTGACCGAACTGAGCACGCTTCGCCTCGGCGATTCCGTCGCGAAACGCCTGTCCGGTGGGAAGCGGCTGAAGTCGCGAGGCGATGTCGCCGGCGACGCGCGGCGCGACGAAGCCGTTGAGCATCCAGAAGACCAAGAGCGACACGAACGCCGTACGCGTGCCGCGGGCGGCGGCGGAGACGGCGAGCGCCAGGCCGAAGAATCCCAGGATGTAGATCGCATAGGCCGGAACCAAGCCCGCGAGGCGGGCGAAGAAGTCGGCCTCGAGCTCGACCTCGGGAAGGAAGATCGCGATCCCGAGGCAGAGCACGGCGGTCGCGATTGCGAGCAGACCGAGCAGCACCGAAGCGCCCGCGAGGGCCTTTCCGAGGAAGAGCGCGCGGGGGTCGGCCCCGAGCCCGAGAGCGAGAGGGAGCGTGCCGCGTTCGCGCTCGCCCGAGTAGGCGGAGTGTCCCAGGATGACGGCGATCAAGGGGAGGACGATCTGGAGCACGAAGGCGAAGCTCAATCGCGCCAGCCGCGACATCGACCCCAGATCGCGCGCCGAGCGGAATCGATCCTCATTCTGCTTGTGGGCCTCGAGGTAGACCGCACTTCCCGCGTAGGCGTCGACGCCGGGGTCGGCGATGGCGAGCAGTCCGATCGGCTTGAAGGCGTATTGACCGAAGTGCGCCGCGGAATGGGGATTCTTGGGGCCTTGCGCGGTCCAGACCCGGCGGTCGCCCTCGGCGGCGGCCGCGCGTTCGCGGGTTTGACGCGAGCGCTCGACGATTCCCACGGCGAGCGCCGCGACGATCAAGGCGACGACGATCCCCACGAGCGCAACCCAGCGCGCGTCGCGAAGCAGTTCGACCCACTCCCGCCGCGCGACGACGAGCGCGGGCGACACGCGCCGGCCTCGCGCGTTCGACTCGAGTTCCTCGCTCATGCGACGCGCCCCTTTCTCGAGGCCTCGAGATAGGCACGCTCGAGCCCCAGGTGGTCGGTCCGAGCCGGTTCGAGCACGTGGACCATCCGACCTTCGATCATGATCCCCACACGATCTCCGCAACGGTGCGCCAGGAAGAGATCATGCGTGACCATGAGGATCGCCATCCCCTCGCGACGGAGTTCGTCGATGAGACCGGCGAATTCGTTGGCCGAGAGCGGGTCGAGCCCCGAGGTCGGCTCGTCGAGCAGCAAGGCCTGCGCCCGTTTGGCGAGAGCGACGGCGACGCCGACCTTCTGCCGCATGCCCTTGGAATAGGTCGAGACGCGCCGGTGGATCGCCTCGTCGGGCAGCCCAGCCTTGCGAAGGAGCGACGCGAGTTCGTCGCGGCCGGTCCGAAACCCCGAGGCGAGCGCGGCGAAGTATTCGAGGTTCTCCAGGCCGGTGAGGCGACCATGGAGCATCACATTCTCAGGAATGTACGCGAGTTTGCGTCGCGCTGCGCGGGGGTCGAGCCGGCTCTCGACGCCGCCGACGAGCGCCTTGCCGCTCGTCGGACGGATGAAGTCGAGGAAGAGGTTGACGGTCGTGGTCTTCCCCGCGCCGTTGGGTCCGAGCAGGCAGAAGACCTCGCCGGGCGGCACGGCGAGGTCGAGCCCCGCGAGAGCCGGCGTCCTTCCCGCGTAGATCTTGGTCAGACCGATCGCCTCGAGCATGAGTCCTCCGGGGGCTCGGGAACCGAACGCGGAGTCGATTGCCGACTTCAAAATGCGTCGCTGCTGATCACCTCGCCGGCGTTGCGGGTCGAGAGTGCGCGCCAGGCGCGGAGGTCGACGCTGTCCTTGATGAACCGCGCCGAGCCGTCGCCGAGTAGGATGTTGACCCCGCCGGGGTGCCGGCTCCGGGGGGCCTTCCAGCCGTGATATTGCTGGCGCAGGCAGTCCGGAGTCGGCGAGTTCGGGGTGAGGTAGTGGTTGTAGAGAGCGTGCTGGAAGCTGCCCTGGACCCAGGCCGAGTTGCGGCGGAAGAAGGTGGAGGTCGCCGCGGAGCATTGCGACTCCGAGAGCGGCGTGTAGATCGGGCTGCCGCCGGAGACCTGCACCGCGACCATGAAGGGATCGACGGGCCCCGACCGCACGCCCGAAGCATCGCCCGAGCCGATCAAGCTCTCGCTGATCATCGCCGTGTTGCTGAGACCGTCGGAGACGTCGGCCATGGTCAACGAGGCGTTGAAATAGAACATGCCGTTGGGAGCGCCGAAGGCGGGATCGGGCACGCCGAAACCGGCACCGAGGACGCCGTCGCCGGTGCATGCCATGTAGTTGCTCGCCGCGAAGTCGGGGATGCACGCCCCTCGGCCGTCGCTCGGACAAAGCAGCAGCGCGACCTGAGTGCGATTCACCGTGGTGTTCGCCGCCACGATCACCGATGCCCCGTCGAGGATCGGCAACGACAGATTCAAGGCGTTGAACACGTTCGTCTGCTCGAGATACGGCGTCAGTTGAGCGAGCGTCGACCAGCGATAGTGCCCTTGACGCGTGAAGTTCGACACTACGAACGGATGATCCCTCGGCAATACGATCCCCCCGAACGGAAACCGGCCGAGCGAGTCGTGGTAGTTGTGCATCGCAATGCCCAACTGCTTGAGGTTGCTCGTGCACTGGATCCGCCGAGCCGCCTCGCGCGCCTGCTGAACGGCGGGCAAGAGGAGCGCGATCAAGACGGCGATGATGGCGATGACGACCAACAGCTCGATCAACGTGAATCCGCGAGACCTGTTCATGCGAATCCCCCCCTTTTGGCGATGCGCGACTTCCCCGGCAGGGATCCCCGGCCGCGGTAACACGAATCGGCCGAATGATAATACACCGGGGAAGCGCAAAGCAACCCGGTAACAAGAAAGTGCCGTCCGGTAACACTCGCGTTTCGAAAACCGGCGAATTCGCGATCGAGACCCTGGCGAGGCGCTGTTGTCGGAATGGGAGCGACCACTCGAGAACAGCGACCACCGCCGCGCGTCAACAGATCGGGAGCCGCCTCAGCGACGGCCTCGAAGCCGCCGCGAACGAAGCGGCGTCATGTTCCCGACGACCTCGACCGATCCTGGGAGATCCCCCACGGCGCCGCGAAGCACTCCACGGAGAACTCTCCGCCGCCGACCCGCCCTCGTTCGCCCCGACCGAGCCAAGCCGATCGGCCAGGTTCCGGACGGCGTCGCAGGGGGTGACGAGCTGGATGCGGAGCAGGATCGTGCGGCGGCGTGGGCCTGGGTTTGGGCGATGCCCTCTTGAGATTCCGGGGGTGGTTGGCGACCATGAGGACTTCGCCGCGCGGCGGAGGGAGTCCGCGCGCGGCCTTGGTCATTCGGCGATCGGGCGGAATGCCGACTCGATCCAGGGGACGACATGCATCGAAGTCCGAGTCCGCGCCCGTTCGACACCTGGGCCGAGGATCTGCCGATCGTCGAGCATCGACTCGCGAACGGTTTGCGGGTGTTGATCCTGCCGATGAAGTTCGCGCCCGTGGTGGTTTGCGACCTGTATTATCCGGTCGGGTCGTTCGACGAGCCGGCGGGGCAGTCGGGGATTGCGCATTTCGTCGAGCACATGCTGTTCAAGGGGACGGAGCAGCGGCCGAAGGGATGGCTGGACAGTTTGACGTATCTCTCGGCCGGGCAGGCGAATGCGGAGACGGGCGAGGATCTGACGCATTATTGGTTCGCGTTTCCGAGCGATCGCTGGGAACCGGCGGCGGCGATCGAGGCCGACCGGATGGCGGGGGCTCTCTTCGACCCGGCGGAGGTCGAGGCCGAGCGGCAGGTGATCGTCGAGGAGCGGGCGCGCGACCTCGACTCGCCGTTTCGCCGGCTCGATCATCAGCATCTCTTGCGGTCGTATGACCGGCACCCGTATCGGAACCCGATCTTGGGCTGGCCGGAGGACCTGGCTCGGATCACGGCCGACGACCTCCGAGCGTTCCACGCGGCGCACTATCGGCCCGACGGGGCGGTGCTGGTATTGGTGGGCGACGTGCGTCCCGACCGGGCGCTCCGCGTCGTGGAGCGAACCTTCGGCGCTGTGGGCAAGATGGGCGGGCGGCCGGGGCGCGTCGAGATCGTAGAGCCGAGGCAGACGGGGCGGCGGGACTTCCGGCTCGAGGAGCCCGAGTCGATCGCGCGGGCGATCCTCGGTTGGCATTCGACGCCCGCAGGCCATGCCGACGAGCCGGCGCTGGAACTGTTGGGCGATTTGCTGGGAACGGGTCGACGCTCGCGGCTCTGGGATCGGCTCGTCGAGCGCGAACGGCTCGCGACCTGGGTCGAGGCCGCTCAGGAGAGTTCGCGTCGGGCCGGGCAGTTCCTGGTTCAGCTCGAGGCGACGCCCGGCAGCGAGCCGAAGCGGATCGAGGCGACGATCCTCCGCGTGCTCGAGGAGTTGGCGACCGACGGCCCGACTCCGGAAGAGCTCGATCGCGTCCGGAATCAGCTTCGCTCGGCCTGGCTCTGGTCGCGCGAGGATCTCGACGGGATCGCGGCGGAGCTGGGAGAGTCGGCGCTCTGGGGCGAGTGGCGAGCCTGGCCGGAGCATCGGAGGGCGTTGTTGGAGGTCGACGGCGAGGCGATTCGACGCGCGGCGGCGACCTATTTGCGGGATCAAGGCTTGACGGCGGGGTGGTCGGTTCCGGCTCCTTCGACGACGTCGATCGCGGTTCCGCTGCCGACGGAGGCGCGACGTCCGCAGGCGCGGCGGGTGTCGGCGGCGGCGACGACGGTGCCGATCGACGCGGTGCCGGCGGTGCGTCGCGGACCGAAGATCGACTTCCATCCGCATCGCTCGGTTCTGTCCGACGGGATGCGGCTCTTGACCGAGCGGCGGCCGGGGACGGGCGTGGTCGCGCTCGATTTCCACTTCGACGGCGGCCGGCTCCGCGAGGCGAAGCCCGGGTTGGCGTATCTCACGGGTCGGCTGCTCGAGGAAGGGACGACGAGCCGTTCGGCCGACGAGATCGCGCGAGAGATCGAGGACGTCGGCGCCGCTCTCGACGTGGGTTCGACGGGGATCTCGCTCCGAATTCGTTCGGACGGCTTGGCGGAGGGGATCGAGTGGATCGCCGACCTGGCGTTGCGGTCGATCTTCCCGGAGGAGTCGGTCGACTGGTTGAAGCGAAAGATCGCGGCGGAGTGGCAGTCGGACCGCGATGATCCGGCCTTCCGCGCGGAGAGTCAGTTCCAGGCGTTGATCTACGGAGATCATCCGTTCGGGCGCGACCCTCGAGGGACCTCGCGCGACCTGGCGCGGCTGACGCGCGAGGACGTGGCGACGCATCATGCAACGTGGATGAACCCGCGCAACGCGTTCCTCGTGGTGGTGGGCGACTTCGAAACGGCTCGGCTGCGGCGGTTGGTGGAGCGGGCGTTTCGGGGCTGGCCGACGACCGAGTCGACCCCCGCGCCGATCTTGCCGAGATTGGAGCGGACGCGCCGGCCGAAGGTGCGGCGGGTCTTCCAGGCGGGCGAGCAGGTGCAGATCCTGATCGGGCATCTCGGGGTGACGCGGCACGAGCCCGACTTCGACGCCTTGCGGATCGTCGACCTGATCCTGGGCCGGGGGCCTGGGTTCACCGACCGCCTGGGTCGGATCCTCCGCGACGAGATGGGGCTGACCTACTCGGTGGGCGGGGGGATCACGGACGGGGCGGAGGCGGAACCGGGGCTCTTCGAAGTGTCGCTCGGCACATCTCCCGACCAGGCGGACTTGGCGATTCGCGCGGCGATGGAGCAGATCGAGGCGATGCACCGGGGCGACTTCAGCGACGACGAGATCGAGCGGGCGCGGTCTTATCTGGCGGGTTCGCAGCTCTTCGAGTTCCAGACGGTGGAGCAGCGTGCGGCGCGTCTGGTGGAGCTGGAGCGTCTGGCGGTTCCGCTCGACGAGGCGACGCGTTTGGCCGATCGCCTGGCGGCTCTCGAGCCCGAGGCGATTCGTCGAGCGGCGGCGCGTTGGATCTGTCCGGGGGGTCTGGTCCGGGTCGAATACGGGCCGATCCTCCCTCGAAAGTCGCGGGCGATCGCGTGACGCGGGCGATCGGGCGTGAAGTCGCGAGCTCGTCGGCGATCCCGAGGCGAAGGACCGTCCTGTCTCCTTGACACCCTTGTTCACGATTCCCTAGGATACGTCCTCCTCGGATCCGGGAGGGCGGTCGCTGGGCATCGGCTTCGATCGTAACTCCTCTTTTCGGATCGACTTGAATCTTCGGAGGCTGAGAGATGCGGATAGCCCTCGACGCGATGGGCGGCGACCACGCGCCCGGCCCGATCGTTGCGGGTGCGGTGCACGCGGTCCGCGAGCGCGACGATCTGACGGTCGTGCTCGTGGGCGATCGCGAGCGGGTCGAGGCCGAACTGGCGGAGAACGGCGAGGTCCCGGCCGACCGCTTGCCGATCGTGCACGCGAGTCAAGTGATCGGCATGGACGAGAAGCCGGTCGATGCGCTCCGGAAGAAGCGGGACAATTCGATCTCGAAGAGTTGGGGCCTGTTGGCGGCGGGCGAGGTCGACGCGGTGGTGTCGGCGGGTTCGACCGGGGCGATGGTGGCCTCGGGGCTCCTGAACGCGAAGATGTTCCTGCCGGGAGTGCGTCGGCCGGGGATCGCGGCGATCTTTCCGTCGCATCAAGGTCCGATCGTGATCATCGACGTCGGCGCGAACATGGCGGCGAAGGCCGAGGACCTGTATCAGTACGGGATCATGGGCTCGATCTACGCGGAGAAGGTGCTGGGCATCGCCGAACCGACGATCGGCCTGCTGAACGTCGGTTCGGAGGAAGACAAGGGGAACGACCTGACGAAGGCGACCCGGGCGCTCTTCCAAGCGGGCCCGACGGCGTCGCGATTCGTGGGCAACGTCGAAGGTCGCGACCTCTACGAGGGACGGGCAAGGGTCGTGGTCTGCGAAGGTTTCGTCGGCAACGTCCTGCTCAAGGCGGGCGAGGGCGCGGTCGAATTCCTGTTCTCGGTGTTGAAGCAGGAGCTGAGCAAGCTCTTCCCCAGCCTGCCGAGCGAAGTGCGCAACCCGTTGGCGGGCAGCTTGATGGAGCTGAAGTCGCGTTTCGAGTACCAGGAGTTCGGCGGGGCCCCGCTGCTTGGTCTGCGGGGCGCATGCATCATTTGCCACGGATCGTCGGGCGCGCGGGCGATCAAGAACGCGATCAAGGTCGCGGCCTTGATGGCCGATCCCAAGGTGAACCAGGAATTCGTGAATCAGTTGTCGGCCGCGCTCGCGACGGTGTCGAGCACCATGGCGTCGACGACGACCCCGCCCGCCGGCGTGCCGCCGGTCGAAGGATGAACGATGGCGAAGATCGCGTTTCTCTTTCCCGGTCAGGGAGCCCAGGTCGTCGGGATGGGCAGGGAGCTCATCGCCGAGTCGCCGGCGGCCGCTTCGCTCTTCGACCGAGCGAATGAGATCCTGGGTTTCGACCTCCGCGCGGTCTGCCTGGAAGGGCCCGCGGAGGCGCTCGAGGCGACCGACGTGAGCCAGCCGGCGATCTACGTCGCGAGCCTCGCCGCGCTCGAGTCGCTCCGCGCGGCCGATCCGACGACCGTCGCCGAGTGTGCGGGGGCCGCCGGCCTGAGCCTCGGAGAATACACGGCGTTGGTCTTCGCCGGCGCGATGACGTTCGAGGAAGGGCTGCGGGTGGTTCGGCGTCGCGGTCAAGCGATGCAGGAGGCCGCGCTCGCCTCGCCCAGCGGAATGACGAGCGTGCTCGGGCTCGACGAGGCGAAGGTCGACGAACTCTGCGAACGCGTCGCCTCGGCCGGTCGCCTCTGGAAGGCGAATCTCCTGGGACCGGGGAACATCGTCGTCTCGGGCGACAAGGCCGCGCTCGCGGCGGTCGAGCCGATCGCGACCGAGCTGGGCGCGATGAAGGTGATCCCGCTGGCGGTGGCGGGGGCGTTCCACTCGCCGTTGATGCACCCGGCCGACCTCCGGCTCGCCGAGGTGCTCGAGGCGGTCGACATGAAGTCGCCTCGGATCCCGGTCTACTCCAACGTCGACGCCGCGAGCCACGCCGATCCGAGCGAGATCCGCGGGCTCCTGGTGGCGCAGGTGATGCAGCGGGTGCGGTGGGAGGAGTCGATCCGGCGGATGCTGGCCGACGGCTTCGACACGTTCTACGAGATCGGGCCGGGGCGGGTGCTCGCGGGCCTTCTGAAGCGGATCGACCGCAAGATCCCCTGCACGAACATCCCCGCGCGGTGATCGCGGGCGGAGCGCGACGGCCGGATCGATTCCGGTTGATCGGTCGCGGCGTTCCGGATACAGACGAGAAGCGCCGCCGGGTCGGTCCGACCGCGGGCGAGGCGGCGGGAACCGAAGGTCGGATGGAAGGGATCGCGGACATGGCCGAAGCGGACAGCACGCCTCAGGGGGTGAAGGTCGATCTCGCGGGGCAAACCGCCTTGGTGACGGGAGCCTCGCGCGGCATCGGCCGAGCGATCGCGCTGCAGCTCGCGCGATCGGGTGCGACGGTCGCCGGCGTGGCGCGCACCGCCCAGGCGCTCGAGGGCACGCTCGCGGCGATCCGCGAGGCCGGCGGAACCGCCGAGGGGTGGGCGGCGAACGTCGCCGACCCGGCCGACGTCGCCCGCGTCGTCGAGGAGGTCGAGGCCAAGTTCGGCAAGATCCAGATCCTCGTCAACAACGCCGGGATCACCAAGGACGGCCTCTTCCTCCGCATGAGCGACGAGGATTGGAAGGACGTCCTCGACATCAACCTGACCGGCACGTTCCTGTTCTCGCGGGCCGTGGGCCTGGTGATGATGCGGGCGCGTTACGGCCGGATCATCAACATCACGAGCGTGTCGGGCCTGGCGGGGAACCCGGGTCAGGCGAACTACTCGGCGTCGAAGGCGGGCGTGATCGGCTTCACTCAGACGATCGCCAAGGAACTCGCCTCGCGGAACATCACGGTCAACGCCGTCGCCCCCGGATTCATCACGACCGACATGACCGAGGTGCTTCCCGAGAAGGTGAAGACCGAGGTCAAGGAGCGGATCCCGGTCCGCCGGCTGGGCAAGCCCGAGGACATCGCCGACCTCGTGACCTATCTGGCGAGCCCGAGCGCGAGCTACGTGACGGGCCAGGTGATCGCGGTCGACGGCGGCATGACCTGCTGAGCGACCGACGCGTCTCGACCGGGCCGACGAGGCTTCCGCAATCGGCCCGGATCGCCCCGACTCCGCATGGACAACGACGGTACGGCTTGATAAGTTGTTTCTCTTTACTGGACGAGGGTTGCGCCCGCTCCGCGCGGGCGGCTCGCGACCGTGGGCGGGCGGCGTCGGCTTCGACGGGGTGTCCCCGATCGACCGGCGGTTCCCGCGGGCTCACTAGAAGATTCCGTCCTCGGCGCTATACTTACCCGGCGTCGAGGGTCGTTCGAGGAGATCTCCCCGTGTCCGTTGAAGAACGCGTTTTCGATATCGTGACCGAGCAGATGGGCGTGACCAAGGATCAGGTCACTCGCGAGACCCACTTCGTCAACGACCTGGGCGCCGACTCGCTCGACACGGTCGAGCTCGTCATGGAGTTCGAGGAAGAGTTCGACATCACGATCCCCGACGAAGAGGCCGAGAAGATCCAGACCGTCGGCCAGGCGATCACATATATCGAGGAACATACGAAGTAATGTCTCGTCGCGTCGTCATCACCGGCCTGGGGGTCGTGACCGCCCTGGGCCGGACGTTGGACCGATATTGGTCGGGCCTGCTCGAGGGCCGAAGCGGCGTCGCGAACCTGACGCTCTTCGACACGACCGATTTCAAGGTCCACTTCGGCGGGCAGGTGCATGACTGGGACGCCGACGAGATCTTCGGATCCAAGGAAGCCCGGCGGCTCGATCGCTTCGCGCAGTTCGCGCTCGTCGCCGCCCAGGGCGCGGTGAACGATTCCGGGATCGATTTCTCGAAATATGAACCCGAGTCGTGCGGCGTGCTCATCGGCTCCGGGATCGGCGGACTCAACGAGTTCGAGACCCAGCACGCCACGATGATCCACCGCGGGCCGTCCAAGATCAGCCCGTTCACCATCCCCAAGCTGATGGTCAACACGGGCAGCGGCCAGGTCTCGATCCATTACGGCCTCCGCGGGCCGACCTCGGCCGTCGCGACCGCGTGCGCCTCGGCCGCCAACGCCATGGGCGACGCCTGCAAGCTGATCCAAGCCGGGCTGGCCGACGTGATGATCACCGGCGGCTCCGAGGCCGCGATCACCCACATGGGTCTCGGCGGTTTCGCGGCGATGCGCGCGCTCTCCACCCGCAACGACGACCCGCCGCGTGCCAGCCGCCCCTTCGACAAGGACCGCGACGGCTTCGTGATCGCCGAAGGCGCGGGCATCGTCGTGATGGAGGCCGAGGAGGTCGCCCGAGCCCGAGGCGCCCGGATCTACGCCGAGGTCCTGGGCTACGGCATGTCGGCCGACGGCAGCCACATCACCGCACCCGACGAGCAAGGCCGAGGCGCAGCCAGGGCCATGATGCTCGCCCTCCGCGACGCCAAGCTCGACGCATCCTCAATCGATTATATCAACGCGCACGGCACGAGCACCGGCCTCGGCGACCTCGCCGAGACCCGCGCGATGAAGTCGATCTTCGGGTCCCACGCCGCCAAGTTGATGGTCTCGAGCACGAAGAGCCAGCTCGGCCATCTCCTCGGAGCCTCCGGCGGCGTCGAGATGGTCGCGTGCTGCCTCGCGATGGAGCGGAACGTGCTGCCGCCCACCATCAATCTCGAAAACCCCGACGAAGAGTGCGACCTCGACTACATCCCGCGCACCCCGCGCGAGGCCAAGGTCGACTATGTGATGTCGAACAGCTTCGGCTTCGGCGGTCACAACGCGAGCCTCGTGATCGGCAGGTACGGAATCGCCCGCTGACCTGGACCGGCCGGCTCGAACCACCTCATCGCCCGATCGCGCCCCGCGCGGTCGGGCGTTTCTCGTTCGAGGGCCGAGCGATTCGAGTCGCGCGGATCCCGCCGGCAATCGGTGACGGATTCGGCATACTGGGAGTTCCTCCCCCCTGCCCGACCAACCGCGAATCTCCCGCGAGACCCGACCGATGACCACGCTCCGCCCCATGACCCGCGTCTGCCTCGTGTTGTCGATCGGCGCGGCGATCGCCTTCGGCCGGATCCAGGAACCCGCGCGAAGCGGACTGACGCCGCGCGTGGTCGCCGCTCTCGGTCGCCAACTCGCCGCCGAACGCGAGCGCAAGCAGATCCCCGCGCTCTCGGTCGCCGTCCTGCATCGCGACGGCCGCTGGGTCGAGGCGTTCGGCACGGCCGACCTCGAGAACGGCGTCGCGGCCACGCCCGCGTCGATCTTCCGGCTCGCGTCGATCTCCAAGCCGATCACCGCGACCGCCGCGCTTCGGCTCCAGGAACAGGGCAAGCTCGACCTCGACGCCGATATTCGCAAGTATGTTCCATCGTTCCACATCAAACCGTGGCCGATCACTCCGCGCCGGCTCCTGGGCCATCTCGGCGGGATCCGAGGCTATCGACCGGGCGAGGTTGCGAGCACTCGGCACTACGTCGACGTCGTGACCCCGCTGGCGATCTTCGCGGAGGATCCGCTCGCCCACGAGCCGGGCTCGAAGTATCTCTATTCGACATATGGTTACAACCTCCTAGGTGCGGCGGTCGAGACGGCCTCGGGCCGACCGTTCGTCGAGACGCTGCGCGAACTCGTGTTCGAGCCGGCGGGGATGACCGCGACCGGCCCCGACGACGCACGAGCCTTGATCCCGAACCGCGTGCGCGGGTATCGCCCCGGTCCGGACGGCAAGCCGGTGAACTGCATCCTCGCCGACACGTCGAACAAGATCCCCGGCGGCGGGCTGTGCGCACCCGCGGCCGACGTCGCCGCCTTCGGCAAGGCGTTTCTCGACGGCAAGCTGGTTCAACCCGCCACGCGCACCCTGATGTTCACCCCGCAACGCCTGAATTCGGGCGAGAAGACCAAGTACGGCCTCGGCTGGAACGTCGGCTCGCACCAAGGCCGGCGCGAGATCCTCCACACCGGCGGACAACCCGGCACGAGCACGATCCTCTACCTCCGCCCCGACGAGGGGATCGTGGTGGCGATCCTCACGAACCTCGAGGGAGCGAAGCTGCAGGAAGCGGCCCGCTCGATCGCCGACCGAGTCGCCGCCGAGGCCGAAGCCCCCGTTCCGGCGGCTCCTTGACGCGCGACTCGACCTCTCGTCGGTCGCCCATCCCGCGACTGCGCCCGCGCGGCCCGAACGCTTCGGGTGCGATGAACCGCGCGTCTCTCCGCGCGATCGGCGGGTCGACTACCGCACGAGTACCCTCGATCGAGCCGATCGCTCGCATCTCGATCCGGGACCCGTCGACCGCCGCGGCTGCCGGAGTCGACGCCTCCGCGGAAGCGCCTGATCGAGACGGCGGTCGCGGAACTGCGCGGTGGTCCATTCCGCGAGGAGCCTCGTACGGCGTCGCCCAGGATCGGCCTTCCCTGCAACCGAGCGTTCACTAGATCGAGGAATGTTGTTTTTTTGCCACATCGCGGCGGTCGGCATGGCTTGCCGAGGAAGTCGATCGATCGACGGAAGCGAAGGATTTGCAGTGGTTTGGGGCACGGGTTCGGTTATCGTCGACGCGATCTCGAGGCAATTGACGAAGAAGTGGTCGATTTCGCTTTGGCGAAGTCATACCTTGGCGAAGCGAATTCGTTCGATCGCGACGCGTCGACCGTTCGGTTCGGTGTGGTTGCCGGCCGAGGATCGACGACGTCTCCTCCCCTTCGACTCGGGCCAACGATGAAGATTCGCTTCCTTGCCGCCGCTTTGGGAATCGCTTGCGCATCGGCTGCATCGGCGACTGAGATCGCCGTCTGGAACTTCAACGACGCGTCGGGAAACAGCTCGACGACGCCGCAGGAAATCACCGACATGCTCACCGTCGACCGCGGCGTGGGCCTCATGACGACCAGCTTCGGAGCGAGCGACATTCGGGATGTCACCGGCTCGCTCATCAACGCCTCGGGAGGCGACGCCGCCGGTCAAGCGATCACGTTTCGGAGTCGGTTGAGCGAGGAAGTCGTCATCCGAGACTTCACGATCCAAGTGAGCACGCTTGGATTGGAGGACATCATCATCTTGATGGCGATGAGTCGCGGATCGTTCGGGGGCATCGAGACCGTCCAGGTCGACATCTCGACCGACAACGCGACGTTCTCGCCCGCGGGGGTGATCGAACCGACCGTGCTGTCTCTGACTTCGATCGCGGCGCTCCAGACGCTCGAGCTCTCGAGTTTTCCAGCCGCGGAGAACGTCGCGACCCTCTTCGTGCGCTTCACGCCGATCGGAGACTCCGGAATCATCACGCTCGACAACCTTCGAGTCGTCGGCACCTCGATCCCGACGACCGTGGTTCCCGAGCCGACCACGATCGCCCCGGCCGTTCTCGGCTTCGCCGCCTTCGTCGTCGCTCGCCGCCGCCGTCGCGCCGGCTGAACGGCGAGTGGTCCACGTCCGGAAACAGGGGGCGACCCCGGGAAGTCGATTCGACATCCCGGGGTCGCTTCGTTTTCGGAGTCGGGGGGCCGAGCCCGTCGTTGCGCTCGGCTCGACGATCACGGAGCGGGCGGCCGCCTCCGCCGTGCAGATCTTCGGGCGACCTCGGCGGGCGATCCCGCGTACGGCCGGGATCTGTTGCGTTTTCGCAACATCGACCGGGTCGGCCCGGGTCCGCGCGTGGCACCGCACGGCGCAAGCCGTCGCGGTGTTGGGACTTCGCGTCATTGCTCGATCAGGCGACGACAGGCTCGATCGAGCCGTTCCGCGTCTTCATCGAACCTTGGCGAAGCGTTCATCATCCTCGAGCGGTCGGCGGAATACAGTTTGGACCGGAATCGATCCGCTCTCCGTGCATCTTCCGTTCGGTTCGGACGCGTTTCCGGCCGACGGCCTTGGGTTCGTGCTTCTCCCCAGAGTTTCGAGGCATCCATGAAGATCCGCATCCTCGCCGCCGCTCTCGTGCTCGCGTTCTCGTCCGTCGCTTCCGCGACCGAGATCGCCGTTTGGAACTTCAACGACGCGACCGACAGCAACTCGACCTTCGCCGGCGAAGTCGTCGCCATGCTGACCGTCGACAAGGGCGCCGGCATTCTGACGACCAACGTCGTCGAAGCCAACATCCGCGACTTCGCGGGCTCGGTCATCAACGCTTCGACGGGCGACGTCGCCGGCCAGGCGATCTCGTTCCAAGGCGGCGACCTCGGAACCAGCCTCTCGCCCGTCAACAACGGCCGCAACTTCACCGTCCAGGTCAGCACGCTCGGCCTCGAGGACATCATCGTCTCGATGGCCGTCCGCCGCACGGCCTCGGGCTTCAACAACCTCGCCGTCGAGTACTCGACCGACAACATGGTCTTCGCCGCCTTCGGCAACATCGTGCCGACCGACGCCCCCATCACCGCCGCCGGCGCCCTCCAGACCATCGACCTCTCGGCGATCGCCGCCGTCGAGAACGTCGCCTCGCTCTACGTCCGCTTCACCATGACCGGCGCGTCGACCGCGACCGGCAACATCCGCCTCGACAACCTCCGCGTCGAAGGCACCGAGATCCCGACCTCGGTCGTCCCCGAGCCGACCACCATCGCCTCGGCCGCTCTCGGCTTCGTCGCCTTCGTCGTCGCTCGTCGCCGCCGCGCCGCCTGATTGGGTGATCGGTTGCTCGAGCGAGAAATGTGATGACCCCGGGATGTCGAACCGTTTCGACGTCCCGGGGTCGCTTCGTTTCGTTCCGGAGTTCCCTTCCGGATCTCGCCCTCAGCGCGGTTCTTCGAGGAGGGCGTCGATCACCTTGCGAACGGTTTCCTCGCCCTTCTGCCCCATGTAGTTCAGCTCGCCTTCCCAGCCGTAGCGAACGACGCCCTTGCGGTCGACGACGTAGACCGTGGGCCAGTATCGGTTCTTCCAGGCTTGCCAGTTCTTGAAGTCGTTGTCGACGGCGACCTTGAACTTCAGGCCGTTCTTCTTCAGTTGGGCCTCGATCCGTTCGATGTCGCGTTCGCCCTCGGTCTCGGGGGTGTGGATGCCGATGAAGACGACGTCCTTGCCGGCGTATCGATCGTTCCAGGCTTTGTAGTGCGGATAATTGTTCACGCAATTGTAGCAGCCGTGAGTCCAGAAGTGGATGACGGCGACCTTGCCGCGGAGCTTCTTCATGGAGAGCGGCTCGGTGCCGATCCAGCGGGTGACTCCGGAGAATTCGGGGGCGGGTGCGCGGTCGCGGTCTTTGAGGAATTGCGCGTGCGCCGGAATCGCCTGAATCGCCCAGACCGCCGCGGCGGCGATCATCCATCGAGAGTGTCGGAGCATACCGTTCCTCGGAGGTCTTCGGACTCGATCGGCGCCGGTCCGCGGTGGTCCGGCCGAGTGGTTCGACGCCTCGGGCCCGCTCGGTATTCGATCGGCGGCGGTCCGGGGCGCGGGGGGTGGTCGAAAATCGGGGATCGGTTCCTCTTGAATCCGTGCGGTCCTCGAGCGACAATGGTGCTTTCCGGACGAGCCGAGTCGCCGGAGGGGTCGAGGAAAAGCCGGGGGGGACCCGGGCAATGGGGGCTTGCGAACCTGGTCAGGGCGGGAACGCAGCAGCCATAAGCATCGCTTTCATGTGCCCGGGAGAACCTCCCCGGCCTCTCCCCGCCTCCTCCGCTCGCGACGGATTCCGAGGCCCGCGCCCGCGGCGGGCTCCGTCGGTCGATCGACCGGCGGTTCTCGACCCACCCGACGGAGTGACCGCGTGACTCCCGCAGCGGGGAAGCCGACGCCGGCGGCCGAGTCCGAAGCGTCCGAATACACGGTCGTCGCCAGGCGCTATCGCCCTCGTCGATTCGAGGAAGTCGTCGGCCAGGATCACGTCGTCCAGGCGCTTCGGAACGCGATCCGGCTCGAACGGGTCACGCATGCGTATCTGTTCAGCGGCACGCGAGGAGTCGGCAAGACCTCGATCGCGCGGATCTTCGCGAAGTGCTTGAACTGCGTCGAAGGGCCGACGGAGACTCCGTGTCTCGAGTGCGACATCTGTCGGGCGATCGCCGGCGGACAGGACGTCGACGTCATCGAGATCGACGGCGCCAGCAACAACGGCGTCGAGGCGGTGCGTGAACTCCGCCAGAACGCCGGTCTCCGACCGTCGCGCGCCCGCTACAAGATCTACTACATCGACGAAGTCCACATGCTCTCCACAGGCGCCTTCAACGCCCTGTTGAAGACGCTCGAGGAGCCGCCCGAGCATGTGAAGTTCTTCTTCGCGACGACCGAGCCGAACAAGATCCCGATCACGGTGCTCTCGCGTTGCCAGCGCTACGACTTCTCGGGGATCAGTCCCGAGCAGACCGTGGCGACGCTCGCGAGCATCTGCGAGCGCGAAGGCGTCGCCGCCGATCCCGATGCGCTCCGCGCCGTGGCTCGCAGGGCGTCGGGATCGATGCGAGACGCGCAGTCGTTGCTCGAGCAACTGCTCTCGTTCGGCGGGGAGCGGCTGACGGTCGAGCTGGTGAATCGTCAGCTCGGCATCGCGGGCGACGACCGCGTGCTCGACCTGCTCGAAGCGCTCGTGAAGCACGATCCGGGACGCGCGCTGAGCCTGCACGACGCAGCGGTCGCCGGCGGCGTTCAACCGAGCGAGGTGCTCGGCGGGCTCCTCGAATTCGTGCGCGACGCGATGGTGCTCGCCGCGGGAGCCGAGATCGACCTCTTGGCCGCGACGGGACGAAACCGAACGCGGTTGCAGGCGATCGTCGAGGTCTGGCCGCTCGACTCGATCCTCGCCGCGCAGCAGATCCTCGCCGAGACGCGAGGTCGACTGCGCGGCAGCCCCCACGGCCGGCTGCTCGTCGAGCTCGCGTTGGTGCGCGTCGCGCGGCTGGAGAATCTGACCGACTTGAGCGAACTCGTGGGACGGCTGGCGACGCTCGAGCAGGGTCTGCCCGCTCCGAGCGCGAGCGGGACCGCCGCCGCATCCTCGGCGGCCGAAAAAAAAAAGCCGACACCTGAGCGAGTGATCGCGGAAGAGCCGAGCGCGACCGAGGCGGTCGAGCCTTCGCCGCCGAAACCGGTCGTCGCGCCGAGCGCGGAGATCGCCGCCGAGCCCGCGACGACGGCCCTGCCGGCGTCTCGGGGCGACGAGCCGAAGACCGAGACGCGGACCCCTTGGGATCTGCTCGCGATTCAATCGGCCTGGCTCGGTTGGACCGAGGAGTTCGAGGAGACGCTCGCACGCCGGCTCGCTCGATTGACCCCGCAGGCCCTCGAGGAACCGAACCGGCTGGTTCTGGTGCCCGATCCGGCCTATGCTTGGAGCATCGACACGCTCGACACGACCGAGAATCGCTCGAAGATCGAAGGGCGGGTGGGTCGTCGGCTCGGCCGAGCGGTGGAGGTCCGGTTCGAGGTGCCCGCGGAGACGCGTGAAGACGCCGCTCGCGCCGGGTCTCAGGCGAAGCACGAAGAGCGGCTGAACGACGACCCGGTGGTGCGCAAGGTGATCGACCTGTTCGAGGCCCGTCCGGTGCGGGTCGAGCTCGAGGACGATCGGCTCCCCTGATCTCGAGTCCATCCTGAACCAAGGAGGCTGCCGATGTTCAACAATCTCGGGAATCTCGCCGAGTTGATGCGGAACGCGGGGAAGATCCGCGAGAACGTCGAGAAGGCTACCGAAGCGCTGGGGCAGGTGATCGTCGAGGGGACGGCGGGCGGCGGGGCGGTGACGGCCAAGGCGAACGGCCGGCTCGAGCTCCTCTCCGTGCGGATCGACCCCAAGGCGCTCGCGAGCGGGGATCACGAGCTGCTCGAGGACCTCGTGACCGCCGCGGTGAATCAAGCGCTCGGCAAGGCCCGCGAGGCCGCCGCGCAGAGTCTCTCGAGCCTGACCGGCGGGTTGCCGATCCCGGGCCTCTCGAACCTCTTCGGTCAGTGACGAACGCGAGGAGCGTCGCATGGCGGGTGGTCTGGCAGCGCTCGACCGACTGATCGAGGCCTTCGGGCGTCTTCCCGGCGTCGGCGCCAAGACCGCCGAGCGCCTGGCGCACCACATCCTCAAGAGCCCGCCCGAGGAGGCGCTCCGCCTCGCCGATGCGCTCCGCGACGTCAAGGAGCGCGTCCACCACTGCACTCGGTGCTTCCATCTCGCCGAGGCCGACCAAGAACTGTGCAGCATCTGCCGAGATTCCAGGCGAGATGCGGGGCTCGTCTGCGTCGTGGAGCAATCTCGCGACCTCATGGCGCTCGAGCGGTCGGGGAGCTTCTTCGGAGTGTACCACGTCCTGCTCGGCCGACTGGCACCGCTGCAGGGAATCGGGCCGGACCAGCTCACCGTCGACGCGCTGGTGCGCAGAGTGTTCGATGGCGGGATCCGCGAGATCATCATGGCGACGAATCCGACGCTCGAGGGCGACGGCACCGCGCTGCTGGTCGTGAATCGGCTCGCCGAGGCCGATGTGAAGATCACGAGGTTGGCTCGAGGGCTGGCTTCGGGGAGCGTTCTCGAGTTCGCGAACGACGAAATGCTCGCCGACGCGCTCCAAGGCCGACGGGATTTCTGAGATTCCCGCGAAGATCTCTAGCAGACCCCTTGATCTTGGCACTATAATTGCTTGCGAGGCTCGGGGCGTGATTTCGATCGCGGCTCGTGTCGTCCGGTCAGAGGGGCTTCGGGGGGGATTCCCCGCGGCTCGCGTTCGAGGTTCTACGACCTCGCCGCGTCCCGGTGCGTTCGGGAATGCTCGAGTCGGGATGATCGACCCATGCAGATGAACACTTCGCAGAAGGCGACGCTCTCGCATCACCTGTCCGCTCGGACGTATCAGGTGATGGAGATCTTGCAGATGCCGGTCGCGGCGCTCCAGGAACGGATCGATCGCGAACTGATCGAGAATCCGATGCTCGTCGACCTTCGCGACGCGAGCGAGGGCGAGGTCGCGAGCACTCCCGAACGCGACTCCGAGCCCGAGATCGACTTCGACGTCGACTTCGCGGACGACTGGAACGAGCGCTTCCAGGAGACTCACCGGCCCAGCCGCGCGGCGATGAGCGAAGAGACCGACCGACGCTACGACGCGATGCAGAACATGTCGTCGCGTCCCGAGTCGCTGCTCGACGACCTGGCCCATCAGCTCGGCTTCCTCGACTGTCCGCCGGAGTTGCGGGCGACCGCCGAGTACATCATCTACAACCTCGACGACAGCGGATTCCTCCGGACGAGCCTCGCCGACATCGTGCGCGACCTCGCCGGCGCGGCGACCCTCGAGCAGGCCGAGCAGGCGCTCCAGCTCGTTCAGCGGCTCGATCCCCCGGGCGTCGGCGCCCGCGACCTCCGCGAGTGTCTCCTGCTCCAGCTCACCCCCGAGATGCCCTACTCCGACGTGCTCCGGGTCCTGATCGCGGACCATCTCGAGGAGATCGAGCAGAATCGCCTGCCCGCGATCGCCCGCAAGACGGGGTTCTCGATCGAGACGATCGAGGAGGCGATCGACCAGCTTCGCCACCTCAACCTCCGTCCAGGGGCTCGCGAGGATCCGATGAACGCCCAGCACGTCGTGCCCGACCTGATCGTCGAGCCCAACGACTCGGGCGGATACGACGTGCGCCTGGTCGACGACTACACGCCCCAACTCGCGGTGTCGCGGCAGTATCGCCACTTGATGCGGGGCAATCGGACCGATCGCGAGACTCGGCAGTTCCTGAAGCGGAAGATCGAGTCGGCCCGCTGGCTGATCGAGGCGATCCAGCAGCGGCGGAACACGATCCTCCTCGTGGCGCAGGCGATCATCGATCACCAGCGGAACTTCCTCGACATCGGCCCCGAGGCGATCGAGCCGCTCAAGATGCAGCAGATCGCGGACCGCGTCGGCCGACACGTCACGACCGTGAGTCGCGCGGTCGACGACAAGTGGGTGCAGACGCCGCGGGGGATCTTCCCGCTCAAGGGCTTCTTCGGCGGCGGCGCCAAGAGCGCGGACGGCGAAGAAGTGGCGTGGGAGACGATCAAGCAGAAGCTGATCGAGATCATCGCCGGCGAGGATAAGCGGAATCCGCTGTCGGACGACGAGATCGCCGAGAAGCTCAAGGAAGCGTGCGGCATCCCGGTCGCGCGGCGGACGGTGACGAAGTACCGCAAGGGGCACAACATCCCGTCGAGCCGCGGGCGCAAGAAGCACTGAGACGAGGCGACGCGGCGCACTGCGGTCGCGGCCATCTCGTCTCTGCTATTTTCGGCGAGATCAGGCCGGTCCGACGCGGGGAGTGCCCGCGACGGCGGGGCGAACGGCCGGTTCGGCCGGTTCGATGGTGGGCTTGGCCTCGAGCAGACGGCGCATGGCGACGCCGTAGCCGATGAATTTGGCGATCTCGAGGAGATTCGCGGCCTCGCGCATCCCGATCTCCCGCGCGAGGGAGATGACGGCGGCCTCGGCGTCGGAAACGACCGCGACGCTCTGCGCCGGGTCGGATTCGAGCGAGTCGTCGGCGAGGAAGTCGAGCGAGACGCCGGCGGCTCGGGCGAGCTTGAAGGCGTTCTCGAGACCGGGGAGCGACTTGCCGGAGAGGATGCGCGACACTTCCGAGTCGCTCACTCCCGAGAGCCGAGCCAGCTTTTGGCCGTTCAATCCTTTGCGCAGCATCTGCTGATGCAGCTTCTCGTCGAGTCTCATGACGATGGGCATCCCCGAGAACGATTCAGGAGCAATGCTCCCAAATATGCAAAGTCGATCCCTGGAATTCAAGTGCGGATCGTGCCGATCGGGGATTTCGTCGCCGTCACCCTTGCGAGAACGGGAAGCGCCTGTGATCGGGGCGGGAGCGTCCGGATCGAACGAGACGCTCCCCGACGACCCGCGAACGGGCGGTCGAGGAGAGTGTAGATCCGATTTCGAGGATCGGCGCGGAGTGCTCGAGGGGGGTGACGTCGGCTCAGGCCGAGCGGCGAACGACATACTGCGTCAGGCTGCGCAGGGTCGACTTCGCCGGGGAGTCGGCGAGGAGATCGAGGGCCCGCGACGCCTGGGCGGCGAATGATCTCGCACGATCCCAAGCATACTGAAGCGCGCCCGACGATTCCAGATGAGGACGGAGAATCGCTCGAGAATCGGCGCCTTCGGCCGTGATGGCCGCACGCAGGCGGTCGGCGGTGTCTCGATCCGCGGTCGCGAGGAGACGAATGATCGGCAGTGTCAACTTTTGCTTATCCAGATCGGTGCCGAGGCTCTTACCCGTCGATCGCTCTTCGCCCCAGATGTCGAGGACGTCGTCGGCGATCTGGAAGGCGACGCCGAGGTCGCGACCGTAGCCGTCCATGGCGTCGATCACGGCCTGCGAAGCTCCGGCGTAGTGTGCGCCGAGGCGAGAGCAGACCGCGGTGAGTTCGGCGGTCTTGCCGCGGACGATCTCGTAGTAGGCCGCTTCGTCGAGGTCGAGGTTGCCGCGGTTGTGGACCTGCATCATCTCGCCCTCGCAGACGAGGTTGGTCGCATGGCCGATCCAGCGGCAGGCGAGGGTCGACTCGAGCGACGCGGCGAGGTGGAATGCGTGGGTGAAGAGATAATCGCCCATCAAGACGGCCGTCTCGTTGCCCCACTCGGCGTTCACGGTCGATGCGTGTCGCCGGATCGAGGCCTCGTCGAGGATGTCGTCGTGGACGAGCGTCGCGGTGTGGATCATCTCGACGACCGCCGCGATCACCGAATGGTCGCGCGTCAGACCGCCGCAGGCCTGACCGGTGAGCAGCACGAGGGCCGGACGCAGGCGCTTGCCCTTGAAATCGGCGCAGTGGTCGACGAGGGTTTGCACGAACGGGAAGCGGCTGCCCAGTTCCTCGGCGAAGATCGACTCGGCGAGCCGCATCTCGGGCGCGATCGACGAAAAGACCGACGCGAGCTTGCGGTTCAGGTCGTCGGAATTCGACAGAACTCGCGACGAGCGTTCGACTTCGTTCACGAGGACACCGTTCTCCAGACCGATTTCCACGCTCATGACACGTCCCCTTGCTCGGCGGAATCCCTTCGGAACGACCCGCTTCGTCCGCCGGACTTCTCTTCCAGTCGGACGCGTTCGATCGTCATGCCGCGATCGACCGCCTTGCACATGTCGTAAATCGTGAGAGCCGCAAGACTGGCCGCCGTCAGGGCTTCCATCTCCACGCCGGTCTTCCCCGTCGTCTTGACGACGGCGTCGATCGCGAGGGTGGTCGGCCCGACGGGCTCGATCCGAATCTCCACCGAATCGAGCCCCAGCGGGTGGCAGAGCGGAATCAGGTCGCCCGTGCGCTTGGCCCCGAGGATCCCGGCGAGCCGAGCGACCTCGATGACGTCGCCCTTCGCCAGTTTTCGGTCGAGAATGAGGGCGAGGGTCGCAGCGGCCATCTCGACGCGGGCCGAGGCGCGGGCCTGTCGTTCCGTCACGGCTTTCGCCGAGACGTCGACCATGCGACTCGCCCCGTGTTCGTCGAAATGACTCAGTTCCACCATCGCTTCCTCAGTTTCAATTCATTCTGAACGTATTCTACAGATCGAAATGATAACGACTAGGGGGAGCTGCCCGATTTCGGGCGTCGAACGAGACGCGTCAACCAAACCCCTTGTCGCGTCGATTCATGGATCACTTCGCCCTCGCGAGCGAGCCGTTCGAGTTCGGGAGACAGGTAGCCTCGACGGCGGTGGATGATGACGAACTCGGACTGAGGGACGGCCTCCTGGTCTTCGATCACGAGCCCGCGCGCCAGCAAGGCCCGGGTGGTCGAGTACTTGCCTTGCTGGGGGGCGAGGGTGGGAGCGAGGGCGACGGTTGCGTTCGCGGGGGCGACGGCCGCGAGCCGGTCGAGCAGCGCGCCGTCGACCGGCTCGGTCCAGTAGCTCGTCTCCAACCCCAGCGCCTCGGCGCCCGCCAGGCCGCCGACGGAGAGGTCGTAGTAGCTCAGGCCGTAGGGGAACACCGAGACGAGCCCGAGAAACTGGGCGGCGAGGAAGAGGTCGAGGCCTCGGCGGAGCGTTCTCCGCTCGACGAGCCGCGCCCGCATATCGGCGAAGCCCGAGCCGATGATGACGGCCCAGAGCGGGAAGACGGGGAGAAAGAGGCGTTCGCCGTCGTAGACCGCGACGGAGGTCGAGAAGATCGCGAGCAGGTACGCGATCGCGGCCAGGATGCGGAAATCGGTCGGGTCGCTCCGGCGTTGGTTCCAGGCGACGACCACGCCGCCGAGCCCGAGGAGCTGCAGCCCGAGCGGCACGACGATCGCGAAGTGGACCCACGGGTAATGCCAAGGCACCGCGCGATCTTCATAGACCGTTCCGAAGTAGAAGACGCGAATCACGGCGCGATCGACTCCCGTTCCCAGGAATCGCGCGAGCCGGCCGACGGGATCGGTCCAGAGCCAGGGCCAGCCCGCGACGAAGACGATCGCGCCGACGAGCCCCCAGAGGACGATCCCGACGAAGGTCGAGCGTCGGCGATCGACGAGCACCCAGCGCGCGGCGATGAGCGGCGGCAGCAGCCAGGCGTGGATCTTGGTCAGCAGCGCGAGGCCGAACGCGAGCCCGGCTCCCGCGAACGCACGCCCCGGCCTGGGAGACGCGAACGCGGCATCGGCGGCGAACCAGGCGCGGACCCAGAAGCAGGTGATGAGGAGGTCGAGCGCTCCGAGGTGGGCGTGAGCGAAGAGGCGGGGCATGGCGAGGGCGGCGAGCCCGGCGGCCCAGGCGGCGGTCTCGCCCTTGCGGCGGCGGGTCTCGCGGACGATCGTGAAGATCAGGAGGCCGAAGCAGACCGCGGGGGCGAGCCGACCCGAGCGCACGTAGACGCCGGTGGGGTCGGGTCCGCCCGCGAGCACGATCTCGACCGTCTCGCCGAGCTTCGAGGCGATGCCGAGCAGCCAACGGCCGAGCGGGGGATGCTCGGCGTTGTCGGCGAAGACGCGGTCGACGACCTCGGGACGGAAGAAGTCGATCCCGCGCTCGGCGAGGGTCGCGAGGTAGGTGCGTCCGGGCCGGACGTCGAGCGGCTCGTCGATGGTGATGCCGGGAGCGGCGAGGGTCGCAACGACCGCGAGCGCGGCGACGATTCCCAGGGTTCGCTCGATCCAAGCGGCGCGGGGCGGGCGCATCCGGTGGGGGCTCTCCACGAGCGGGGGCGGTCGTCCGGTTCGGGTCGATTCCGATCGTCGAAGGATTATGGCCGCGACCTCGCCCCGATCGAAAGAGCCCCGTTCGAAAGCGACGAGCCCGGGCCTCGTCGCGATGGATGACGAAGCCCGGGCCGCGGCGGTCCGAGGTCGTTGCGGTAGGGGCGGTCGATCAGGGCTCGTCGGCCTTCTTCTGCGAGATCAGGCGACGAACGCGTTCGGCGAGCAGAGCCCCGTCGAACGGCTTCTTGAAGGCGTCGTTGAAGCCGAGGTTGTAGATCTCGTCGCCTGGTTCGTCGCTCGTGAGGGCGACGAGAATCGTCGAGATGTGGTCCTGGCTCTTGCGGAGATTCTGCGCGATCTGCCCGGCCTCGATCCGGCCGACGGCCATATCGATGACGATGCAGTCGGGATGGAAGCTCTCCGCCCGGATCCCCGCCTCGAAGCCCGAGGCCGCGGTTTCGATCCGGAAGTCGTCTCCCTCGCGAAGATGCTCGCGGAGACCAGCTTGCAGCGTAGGTTCGGCACCGACGACCAGAACCTTGTGGTAGACCTCGGCTTCGAGGTCCCCGAGCGGCATCCCGTGCTCCTTCAGGAAGCGAAGGAGATGTTCGCGGGGGATCCGTCGATCCTGCGAACCGGGAATGCGATATCCCCGCAAGCGGCCCGAGTCGAACCACTTGCTCACGGTACGGGGCGCGACTTTGCAGATCTTCGCGACCTGACCGGTTGTGAACACTTTCTTCATATCGAGGACTCCACTCCAGTGGTTGGTGCGAGGCCTCGGAGGTTTCCTCACCCCTCCGGGTTGATCCATGTCGGCGCGACCGCGAACGTCGACCGATCCGCTTGCGTCGAGACGCACGCGGTTCAGGCGATGCTCTTCCCTTTCGGGACGAGTGGCGATCGCTCCCGCCCCACTTCCACGGATCCCCCCGTTCGTCGATCCATCCTACGAACGAGAGGGTCGAGGTCTTGCCGCGCTGCGGCGAATCAACGCCGTCGTGCGACTGTGGAAATGGAACGTTCCCGCCGGGCTACGACGGGATACCGGTCTGGAGCCACCAAGGGGACTTCACTCGCCTCCTTGCCGTAGCGGACCTGACCGTCAAGACTAATCTTCGAGTTTCGCGTCCCGTTTCTTGAGAATCGGTGGCGACGACTCGCCGCGAAACTTCGATTTCCCCGCCTGGACCGGTGAGAACGGGGGCGGGGGTCCGGCGAGAAGGGCCGGACGGGAGGGGTGAGACGGCGGGATCGGATGCGACCCCGCCGTCGCGAGCAAACGCCGTCGACCTCAACGCTTCATCCGGTCGCGCAGGCGACCGAAGAGGCGAAACTTCTTCGGCTCCTCCTCGGCCGACGCCTTCTTGACGCCGTCGTCCTTCTTGGCGGCTCCCAGGAGCTGGGCTTCGTCGTACGCCTGGGTGCGGATCGGGATCGCGTCGACGATCAACGGGCCGGGGAGATTCTTCTGGCGATAGGCGGCGGTGAGGATGTCGACGATCTCGGGATAGGTCGCGCCGAGCTGGGCGACCTGGCGGATCACCGTGGCGAGCTCGAGCGGCGTCGTCAGGCGCGACTCGCGTCCGTCGATCGTTCGCGAGTCGACTCTGCTGATCTGGACCAGGAGGTCGGTCTCCGCGGCGTTGAGCAGGATCGAGCCGCCGCCGCCGAGCACGACCGGGGGCAACAGCTTGACGTCGCGGCCGAAGATCACGATCTCCTGGCGGATGTTGCGGGAGATGTGGACCATCGGCGGGCCGGTGCTGTCGACGATGTAGAGCGCGAACGGGTCCTCGGGTCGGCCTGCCTTGCGTCGGAACGGCGCCTTCTCGATCTGGAGGGCGAAGTCGTCTTCTTCCTCCTCGGGCTCGTCGTAGACGGCGACGCGGCCCAGGAACGGGTCGGTCGGATCGGCCGTGCGGAGCGTGTCGAACGCACCGTAGCGGAGCTCGGTGTCGGCCTCGCTCAGGAGGTTGCGCAGCTTCATGAGCGCAGCGGCCTGGTCGGAGGCTCCGAGAGCACGCAAGGCCGGATTTCGGAACTCCTTGCGCTCGATCGCGGTCTGGGCCAGGACCTCGACGCCGGCGGGGTTGCCGAGGTAGGCGAGCGACTCGGCGGCGAAGAACCGCACCTGCGGATCCTTCGAGTTCAGCCCCAGTTGGAGGGCGCTCGCGGCGATCGTGCCCATGCCCTCGAGCTTCAAGGCGGCGCGGCCGGCGAGCTTGGGATCCTGGAGCTCGGCGGCCCACTTGTCGAGGCGATCCGCCTGGAGCTCGGTCGTCTGCACCACCGGCAGGAGCTGCAGGAGCTGGAAGTAGCGGGACTGGTTGTGGTGGTAGATCTTGGGGACCTTGAGCACGAGGATCGAGTCGGTCTTGCCGGTCGCCATGCCCTGGAGGTTGACTCCGTCGCTCTGGTGGAACCGACGGCGGATGATCTCCTCGATCAGCTTCACCGTTCGCCCGCTGCGGCGATCTTCCTTGACGATCATCGTGAACGGCACGTCGCTCTTGACCCGGCCGCCGCCGAGCACGCGAGCCTTGCGGGGATTCGAGGCGTCCTCGGGCGAGCCGATCATCATCGGTCCGCCCGCCGTGGCGAGCGGTGCGCCCTTCTTCAAGCCTTGATTCGGGGTGTTCACGACCTGGCGGAGCTGAGTGATCAGGAGATGCCCGCCGGCGAGGCTCGTCGTCGCACAGCCGGGGGGGAGCTCGATGTCGACGTCGAAGCGGTCGCCCGCCTTGACGCCCGAGGCGATCCGCCCTCGGACCATGACCATCGAGACGTCCTTCCGCTCGAGCCACTGCTCGGGGTGATCGACACCCGCCTTGCGCATCTCTTCGACGAGGTCGGACCGCATGGTCGACGGCGGCGCATTGGCGCCGGTGCCGTCGAGCCCGATCACGAGGCCGATCCCCTCGACCTGGGTCTCGGATTGTCGAACGAAGGCGAGGTCGGCGAGGGTCTCCTCGACCTTGTACGTCTCGCTCTTGCGACCCGGCGTTCCCGCGCCGACGAGCGTGAACACCAAGAGCGATGCGACAACCGCCCAAAGGGCGCTTCGCCTCGTATCGATCCGCCTCATCGACCAGCCTCCTTGCCGAACCGCGAACCCCATCGGTTTCGCGCCTGGGCGAACGGTTCCGAACGGGCGTGCGGTACGGCGAACCTCGGTTCGCCTTGCGTCGCCCCTCTGGGGGTGATGCCGTCGCTCTCGGTCGTCCCTGACCTCGAGCGTTCACGAGCTGTCGCCGAGCTGGATGATCCGATGGGGCGAGACAGGGAAGTTGCGGCGGGGGATCGGGCTCGGCGGCGGGAAAGTAGTCGCTTCGAGAAAAACGGTCAAGTCGGGATTTCCGACGCGCCGGGGGGATCGAGGCGGTCGGCGCCGGAAGCTTGGTCCGGGGGGATGCGCGCGTCGCGGAGGGTGCCCCCTTCGGCGAGCTCGATCCGGTGCGACTTCGGCGTGTCGACCCGCTGGGAGAGATAGATCCCCCGATGGCCCGAAACGACGTAACTCGTGATGCAGGCGAGGCTCGTGAGCACTGCGGGCTCGGCGCCGAAGAGTTCGATCCCCATCAGGATGCAGGCGATCGGGGTGTTCGCCGCGCCCGCGAAGACGGCCGTGAAGCCGAACGCCGCGAAGGCCCCCTCCGGCAAGCCGTAGACCCGGGCAAAGGCCGCGCCCAGCGTCGCCCCGATGCAGAAGAGCGGCGTCACCTCGCCCCCCTTGAAACCGGTCCCCAGAGTCACCGCCGTGAACACGATCTTGATCGCAAACGCCCAGAGCACGACGCGACCCGGCTCGAAGCTCGCCTCGATCAACGGCAGGCCGAGGCCGAGGTAGTCGCGCGTGCCCACCGCCGCCGTCAAGCCGATCACCGCGAGACCGCCCGCAAACGGCCGGAGCCAGGCGTGCTTCGTCGCCCGACGCATCAGATGGTGGATCGCGTGCGTCAGTTCCGCGAACACCAGGCTCGCCGCGCCGAAGGCGATGCCCGCGAGCAGGACCCAGGCGAGCATCGCCGGCGTCGCGGCGGGGACCTCGCCGATCGGGTAGGGATGATGCTCGATCCCCAACGCCCGGCAGACCAGGTCGCCCACGACGCTCGCGGCGAAACAAGGAACGAGCGCATCGTAGCGCATTCGGCCGACGGCCAAGACCTCGAGCCCGAAGACCGTTCCCGCGAGCGGGGTCCCGAAGACCGCGCCGAAGCCGCCGCTGATGCCGCTCATCAAGAGGATCCGGCGCTCGGGACGCGGCAGACGCACGCAGCGCGCGACGAGATCCGCGAAGGAACCGCCCATCTGCACCGCCGTCCCTTCGCGACCCGCCGAGCCGCCGAAGAGATGCGTGCCGATCGTGCTCAGACCGATCAGAGGGGCCATCCGCCAGGAGATGTCGCCTTGGCCGGAGTGGATCCGCTCGAGGATCAGATTGTTCCCGCCCTCGACCTCGCGCCCGTACCGCGCGTAGACCAATCCGATCGCCGCTCCCGCGAAGGGCAGGAAGAGCAGGAGATTCGGGTGGGCCAGGCGCGTGCTCGTCGCCCAATTCAGACCGTGGAGAAAGGCGGCCGATCCGATGCCGGCGAGAACCCCGACCACGATCCCGAGACCGCTCCACCGGACCAGATCCCGCAGGAGCTCGAGCTGTTCTCGGATCTCGATTCGCATCGCGGGGCGGGTCTCGCGGGGTCGACGAGGGAAACACGCGACCAAGCGTCGACGACACGATCGGCGAGGTCCGCGTAGGGGGATAGCACGCCGCGCGACGAGGCGTCAACCCGATCGGCGATCCGCAGCGTCCCGCCGGGTCGCGATCGTCCAGATCCGGCGAAAACGACTTTCGCGCGGCGCGTTCGTCCGGTATGATTGCAACAGTTGTTCAACGACAGGCAAATCCCGCCCCACCCGCCCGCCCTCGATCCCTTCCGGCAGGAGCACGACTCGGATGAGAACCCGACGCCGCCCGGCCCTGCTCTTTCTCGGTCTGTTCATCGCGTCGACCGCCTCCGCCGTCGCGGCGGACCCCTCGGCCGACCGATTCGAGAAGAAGATCCGTCCCCTCCTCGTCGATCGCTGCATCTCCTGCCACGGCCCCGAGAAGCAACGCGGGGGACTCCGGCTCGACTCGCCCGAGGCGATCGCCGAGGGCGGCGACAACGGATCGCCGGTCGTCGCCGGCAAGCCCGACGAGAGCCTCCTCGTCGAGGTCGTCCGTTACGCCTCCGACCTCAAGATGCCCCCGAAAGGGAAACTGAGCGATTCCGACATCGCCGAGCTCGTTTCCTGGATCCGGGAAGGTGCCGCATGGCCCGCGTCGCATTCGGCTTCGGCGACGAAAACCTCGACCGAGAAGTCGGATCCGTCGAAGCCCGCCAAGGATCGGTCGATCGTCACCGACGAGGATCGCGCGTTCTGGGCGTTTCGACCTCCCGTCGACGCAACGCCTCCTCCCGTTCGCGATACATCCTGGCCGCGGTCGCCGCTCGATCGATTCGTGCTCGCGGGACTGGAGTCGGCCGGGATGCCCCCGGCTCCCGAGACCACGCGACGCGACTGGCTCCGACGCGCCTCGTTCGACCTCACCGGCCTGCCGCCCACCTTCGAGGAAGTCGCCGCCTTCGAGGCCGACACCTCCGCGGAAGCCCACGCAAAGGTCGTCGACCGACTCCTCGACTCTCCCGCTTACGGCGAGCGCTGGGGCCGGCACTGGCTCGACCTCGCTCGCTATGCCGACTCGAACGGCATGGACGAGAACGTCGCCTACGCCAACGCCTTCCGTTACCGAGACTACGTCGTCGACGCCTTCAACCGCGACCTGCCGTATGACCGCTTCCTTCGCGAACAGATCGCCGGCGACCTCCTCCCCGACTCGGCCGACCCGCGCGGCGAGCGGGCCCGCCTGACGGCGACCGGCTTCCTCGTGATCGGGCCCAAGATGCTCGCCGAGGACGACCCCGTGAAGATGGAGATGGACATCATCGACGAACAGGTCGACACCGTCGGCCGCGTCTTCATGGGCCTCACCCTCGGATGCGCCCGCTGCCACGACCACAAGTTCGACCCGATCCCCACCGCCGACTATCACGCACTCGCCGGGATCTTCAAGTCGACCAAGTCGATGCAGAATCACAAGGTGGTTGCGATGTGGAACGAGCGCCCGCTCGACTCGACCGAGCGCGGTCGGCTCGAGGCGCATCGCACGGCCGTCGCCGCCAAGACCGCCGAGGTCCGCAAGCTCACGAACAAGGCCCAGGCCGAACTCCGCAAGGATTGGAAGACACGCAGACATGCCTATATGATCGCCGGCTGGGAAGCCCGCGCCTGGAAGCCGAGCAAGCCGCCCGCCGAACGGGACGCCGGTCTCGAAGGGGCGATCGTTCGCGAGGCCGAGTCGTTCGACTCGGGCAACGTCCTCGTCGACACGTCGCATTACGGCCCAGGGATCGGCGTGATCCTCAACAAGGGGGAACTGCCCAACCGCGCGGAGTATCGGATCGACGTGCCGGGCGGAGGCCGACGACGCCTCGAGATCCGCTACGCCGCCGCCGAGCCGCGACCGGTCCGCCTCTACATCAACGGGCGCCTGCATCCCGAACCGATCGCCGCGACCGTCACCGGCGGCTGGGAAGCCTCGGCGCAGAAGCGCGTGATCGCGGCCGAGCTCGACCTCGATGCCGGCATCAACACGCTTCGACTCGAGTGCGACGGTCCCTTCCCCCACTTCGACCGGCTCGCCCTGCTGCCGCCGACGTCTGCCGAGGTCCTCAGCCCCGCCGCAATCGCCGCGCGCGACGGCTTGAACGAACGCCTCGTCGCCCGCGTCGCGCAGTTCTGGGCCGCCGAGACGGCCGACTCCGCCTCGCCGCTCCGGGACTGGTTCCGAGCCGTCGAAGGCGAGGCACGCCAGGCCCTCGGCCGCTTGCTCGAAGAGAAGCTCCAGGAGGCCGAGAAGCCCGCGAAGGAAGGGTCCGACCCGGTCGTCGCCCGACTCCGAAGTCGACTCCAGGACCCCAAGGGGCTGCTCGAACTGCCCAAGCCGAACGCGCAGGCTCCGCTCTTCTCACCGGCATCGGCCAAACTGGTCGACGCCGCCAAGGCCGAGCTCGCCGCGCTCGAGGCGTCGACGCCCCCCGTCGAGGAGGCGATGAGCGTCGAGGATCAGGCGGTCGTCGACCTTCGAATCCACATCCGCGGCAGCCATCTGACCCTCGGCGACGTCGCCCCGCGCGGATTCCCGCGCGTGCTGCTCGCCTCGAGCCCCGCCCCCCTGCCCCGCGACCGCAGCGGCCGCCTCGAACTCGCCGATTGGCTCGCCTCGCCCGAGCATCCCCTCACCGCCCGAGTCATGGTCAACCGAATCTGGGCCGGACACTTCGGGCAAGGGCTCGTCCGCTCGCTCGACAACTTCGGCCGGCTCGGCGAGACTCCGACGCATCCCGAGCTGCTCGACTGGCTCGCGCACCGATTCGTCGAGTCGGGATGGTCGATCAAGGCGATGCATCGCTTGATCATGCTCTCATCGACCTATCGGATGTCGTCGCGCCACGATCCGAACGCCGCCGAGGCCGACCCCGAGAATCGCCGGCTCCGGCGGTTCGATCGCCGCCGGCTCGAGGCCGAAGCGGTGCGCGACGCGATCCTCGCGGTCTCGGGCCGGCTCGACCCGACCCGCGGCGGGTCGCTCCTGCCCACCAAGAATCATGCCTACGTGAACAACACAGGCCAGCGCGGATCGATTCGCTACGACGTCCCCCGGCGTTCGATCTACTTGCCGGTGATCCGCAGCGGCGTGTATGAAGTCTTCCAGGCATTCGACTTTGCCGATCCGAGCACTTCCAACGGCATGCGGATCCCGACCACCGTCGCCCCGCAGGCGCTCTTCATGCTCAACGACGCAATCGTCCTCGACGCGGCGAAGGATCTCGGCGACGCCGCGGCGCGACTCGCTCCCGCCGACGACGGCGAACGCGTCCGCATGCTCTATCGCAGGATCCTGGCCCGCGATCCGTCGGAGCCCGAGGTCGACCGAGCGCTCGGACACCTCTCCCGGTTCCACGAAGTCCTGCTCCGCGAAGGCGTCGACCCTGAACAACGTCCGCTCCAGGCCTGGAGCACGATCGCCCAAGCTCTCCTCGCGTCGAGTGAATTCCTCTACCTCGATTGATGCCAAGGGGATGACGATATGAACGGACACTGGCAGGCAGGTCGTCCCATCTCGCGCAGGGCGATGCTCCAATCGGCGAGCGCCGGCTTCGGCTCCCTGGCGCTCGCGGGTCTGCTCGGCGAGGAGGCCCGCGCCGCGGCGGCCGTCTCTCGGCCCGATCCGCGCAAGCCGCTCGCGCCCCGCCCGCCGCACTTCCCCGCCAAGGCCAAGCGCGTGATCTTCTTGTTCATGCACGGCGGCCCGTCGCAGATGGACACCTTCGACTACAAGCCGCTCCTGAAACGCGACCACGGCAAGCCGCTCCCCTTCGCCAAGCCCCGCGTCGTCTCGGCGCAGACCGGCAACCTCCTCGCCTCGCCCTTCAGCTTCAAGCAGTACGGGCAGAGCGGAACCTGGGTCAGCGAGGTCTTCCCGCACCTCGCCCGCCAGGTCGACAGACTCTGCATGATCCAGGGGATGCACGGCTCGAACTCGCGGCACGGCGGAGCACTGCTCGAACTCCACACCGGGTCCGATACATTCGTTCGCCCCAGCATGGGTTCATGGGTGACCTACGGGCTCGGCACCGAGAATCAGGACCTGCCGGGCTACATCACGATCTGCCCGAATCTCAGCCACGGCGGCGTGAACAACTGGTCGAGTGCGTTCCTGCCCGCGGTCTACCAGGGGACCGCGATCGGCAACACGGGCGTGCCGTCCGATCAGGCCAAGATCCCCTTCGTCGCCAACGACTCCGTACCGCGCTCGCTCCAACGCGCGGGTCTCGACATGATCCAAGAGCTGAATCGTGATCACTTGAGCAAAGCCGAGGTCGACCCCGCGCTCGAAGGGCGGATCGCGTCGTTCGAGCTCGCCTTCCGCATGCAGACCGCCGCACCCGAGGTCCAGGACATCTCGGGCGAGTCGCCCGCGACTCTCGCGCTCTACGGCCTCGACGAAGAGCCGACGCGAAACTTCGGCCGCCAATGCCTCATGGCCCGCCGCTTCGCCGAGCGCGGAGTGCGCTTCGTGCAGGTCTCACACAGCTACAAGTGGGACCAGCACGGCGGTTTGAAGAAGGACGTCGCCCGCAACGCGCTGGAGGTCGACAAGCCGATCGCCGGCCTGCTCCAGGATCTCGCCGCCCGCGGGCTGCTCGAGGATACGCTCGTGCTCTGGGGCGGCGAGTTCGGCCGCACCTCGACCTCGCAAGGCGACGACGGACGCGACCACAACCCCCACGGCTACACGATGTGGCTCGCGGGCGGAGGGTCGAAGCCCGGGATCGTCCACGGCAAGACCGACGACTACGGATACTACGCCGTCGACGGCAAGGTGCATGTTCACGACCTCCACGCGACCATGCTCCATCTGCTCGGGCTCGATCACCTTCAACTCACCTATCGCCACGCCGGCCGCGACTTCCGTTTGACCGACGTCCACGGCGAAGTCGTCCGCGAGCTCATCGCCTGAGCCCGCGGACGCCGGTCGCTCAGCGCTTGTCGAGGAACTCGCGGCGCATCCGCAGATAAGCAGTATCCACGATCGCAACATATTCGCGACTCTCATCGGCGTCGCCTTCCTCGATCGCGTGCTTCAGGAACTCGAGGCGATCGCGGAAGATCTTCGCCTTCATCCGCCGGTACGGAGAGAGCGTCCCCTCGCGAATGAACGCACCAACCTGGAGCCGCCGGGTCCAATCGTCCCAGATGGGGATGTACTGCGCAGCTTGTTTGTGGTTCAGGCTGAGCCCGGCGGTCAGCACCTCGCCGCGCATGATGCGCATCTCGTCGAAGACCTCTTCGGGCGACGGATAATAGAGATAGCATCCGACGATGCTGATCCCAACGAGCACGAGCAAGGCCGAGGCGCCGAGCACGGGCGCGGGGACGTCGACGTCGATCCGCCGGGCGCCGCCGCTCTTGCGCTCGAGCAGATCCTCGATACGGACGCGGCGGTCGAGCAGCCGCAGCCCCGCTCCCACGACCACGAAGGCCCCCAGCGCGGTCAAGGCGACGCGCTCATACGGCTGGACTTCTTCATCGATCTTCGCCTTGACGATCGCCGGGAGATCGCTGGAATCGGCGTCGAACGGACGACAGTAGATGTCGAACGCGTGGGTGTGCCCCGGCGGTTCGATCTCGCGAGGATGGAGCGGATATTCGATCGCATAAGAGATGCTCAAGACGATGGCGAGCAGCACAACCAACCATCCGAGCCCGCGTTTCCAGCCGTAGCACGCGATTCCCCAAGCGACGAGACCGAGATTCGCCCCCGCGCCGAGGGTCAACAGCGCGAACGCCGCCCCGACCGAGTTCGCGTGTTGGAACATCGAGCCGACCTGAGACATCACGACGAGCGGAGTCGAATAGGCCGGCAAGGCGACGCCCGCCATCGCGAGCGGCGCAAAGGGGTTGGAATGCTCCATCGTGGTCTGGAGCGCGTTCGACGGCAGGACGATGCTCAGGAGCACGACTCCCGAGAGACCGATCAGGATATAGAGCAACGTCGCACCCGACATCTCCCGAGCGCCGACGAATCCGATCGCGAGCATCCGCTTGTAGCCGAAGTCGACCGGCGCCGGTTCGGGCTCGGTGACCGCCGAGTTGGGAAAGAGCCGATCCCAGATCGAGCCGACTCCCGTGACCACTACCATCGTCGCGAACGCGAACGAGAGGATCACGAGCGGTGCGCTGAGCGTGAGCCCGTAGAGCATCGAGATCGGGTTGAACAGCGGCGCGGTCAGAGCGAAGGCGAGCACGGTGCCGCCGGAGATCCCGGCTCGTCGCATCTCGCGAGCGACCGGGATCACCCCGAGCGAACAGACCGGCAGGATCATGCCGATCAACCAGGCCTGAGGCAATTCGCGCCGCGTGCCGGCGCCGAAGAGCCGGCGCGTACCCTCATGGCCCAGGAGTCGGCGGAAGATGCCGGCCACGAGCAGTCCAACGAGGATCGTCGGCGCGGCCTGGATGACCGCCTGGCTCACCCGCAGGATCGAACCCCAGAAGATCGCCTCGAGCATCGATATCCTCGTTTTCTTCCATCATCTCGTATGTGAATTCGCTGCGTGTTCGACTCGAGATCAGGGCGTCGCGCCGGCGGACGATTCCGCGGGCAGCGCGGGGCGGGGCACGGGTCGGCCGTTGCGCATCTCGGGGAACCAGGCCGGCTCGGCGCGGGAGATGATCGCTTCGAGGTCGCGGATTCGCGCGTCGAGCTCGGCGATCGGCTTCGATCGGTCGCCGGTCGTCGCGGCGATCGTCTCGAACGCCTTGCTGATCGGGATCGCCGCGTCGTTCACGAGATTCCACTCCTTCTCGGGGAGGTCGCTGTCGCCCGCGATCTCGGGGAGCCACCGGGCGACGTCGACGGCGATCTCCACGCGATCGCGAGCGATCGGCGTCTGAGACGGAGCCGAGCCGAACTCGCGAGCCAGGGCCCGGATGCTCGAGACCGCCTGGGGAAGGTCGCGCGGCTTGTGCGCGGGGATCTCGTGGCCGATGTGATCTTCGTCGTGGTCGTCGTGGTCGTCGGCCGAGCAGCCCGCGAGGATAGCGGCGCAGGCGACGAGAAGCGGGGCGAGGCGAGTCGAGGGTCGCATGTGTCGTCGGCTTCTCGATGTTGGTTCAGTAGACGGGAACGGGGACCGACCCGAGGATCTCTTCGATCACGCGTGCGCCGGCCTCGGGCTCGATCCCGAGGCGGACCTCGAGCACGGGAGTCGCGACGTCCTGGAAATCGTCGGGCACGACGTATTCGCGATCGAGCAAGTAGGCACGTGCTTGCGCCAAACGCTGCCAGATCAGGAGCCCGCGCGGGCTGAGGCCGAGCGTCACCTGGCGATGAGCCCGCGTCGCCTGGGCCAGGTCGACGAGATAACCCCGCAGGGCCTCGCTCACGGGAACCTGGGCGACCTCGCGCTGGATCGCCTCGAGTTCGGCGTGGCTGATGAGAGCGTGGGATACGACCTCGTCGTCGACTCCGCGGCCGATCGACGCCTCGAGCATCGCGAGTTCGTGCGCCCGAGCGGGGTAGCCGATCCGGAGCTTCATGGCGAATCGGTCGAGCTGAGCGGCGGGCAGCGGGTAGGTGCCGTGCTCCTCGACCGGGTTCTGCGTCGCCATGACGAAGAAGGTGCTCGAGAGAACATGTCGGATGTTGTCGACGGTCGCCTGGCGCTCGGCCATCGCCTCGAGCAGCGCGCTCTGAGTCCGCGGGGTGGTGCGGTTGATCTCGTCTGCGAGCAGCACGTCGGCGAACACCGGCCCGGGGAGGAATTCGAATTCGCGTCGATGTTGATCGAAGACGCGGAACCCGGTGATGTCGCCGGGCAAGAGGTCGGGCGTGCATTGCACGCGGGCGAACTTGCCGCCGAGCGCCCGCGCCAGGGCCTTGGCGAGCGTGGTCTTGCCGAGCCCGGGGAGATCCTCGATGAGCAGGTGTCCGCGTGCGAGCAAGCACGCGAGCACATGTTCGATCACCTCTTCCTTGCCTCGAAGCGCGATCCGCAACGATTGGCGGATCGCCGCGAGCGCGGCATGCCGCCGCGTGCGCTCCGTCGCCGTCTCCTCGGTCATCGTCGTCACGTCGTCGCCGCCTTTCTTCGGTTCATCGAGCGAGCATCACGGAATCGTGAGAGGGTCCAAGCCGCGACGACTCGGTCGCAGAGAGCGCGGAGTTCGTCCTCGGTCGCCGCGGCGGTTTCGGCCGGGGCGTGAGCGGCCCATTCCGCGAGTGCGGTCAGGCGTTCCAGGAGGGTGCGTTCGCGTTCGTCGGCGGGCTCGGCCTGGAGCCGATACCAGCGTCGCGGGGTGATCGCCGGCGGTCGCGCAGCACCCGCCCAACGGGATCGGGCCTCGATGAGCCGAAGCGCCCGGAGCACTCGCGCCCGCCCTTCGCGAGGCGAAACGGCGCGATAGACGAGCGTCGCGATCGCGTCGAGGCATTCTCGACTCCGCGCGACGAGCACCAAGATCCCCAGGACGGCGAGGACGATCGGGATCGACCGCTCCCGAGCCCAGCGCAGCCCGGCGGCGAGCGATCGAGCGATCTGCTCGCTCCAGGGCCGGATCGGCGGCAGGAGTTCGTATCCCGGCGTCGGCTCGACCGCGACCCAGAGCCCCTCGGGCGTCCGGACTTCCAACCAAACGTGAACATCATCCTGTTTCACCAGGGTGTGCCGCGTCGTCGGGTCGTAGTCCTCGGGCGCCGCGTAGAGCCCGCTCACGAGTCGGGTCGGGTAGCCGAGCATCCGCAGGAGCACGGCCGTCGAGCTCGCGAAGAGATAGTCGGGGCCGCGCTTCGCATCCAGGAGAAAGTGTTCGACGACGTCGGGACATCCTTCGGGGACCACGGCCTCGCGGTCGTGCACATGCCGGCCGCGCATCTCGGCGACGATCGCCTCGATCTGCCGCCAGCCGTGGGGAACCCCCTGCGACCAGGCCTCGGCGAGAGCGAGAATCCGGGGGTCGGGCGTGTAGTCGTTCTGAAAATTGGTATGGCGATCGCCGACGAGCGAGTGCGGGCGGGGGAAGGTGGTCTCGCGAAGCCGCTCGGGGTCGACCGTCCGCGCCGAGCTCTGGATCACCGTTCCCGCGGGAACGGTCCGATCGGTCATCCGCACGATCCCGAACTGGGCCCAATCGAAGAAGTCGACTCGGTTCACCGCGCCGACCTTGAACCGTTCGACGTGGGGCGGCATCGGCATCGCGCTCGAGCTCAGCAAGCCGATCTTGACCTGGTGGTCGACCGACTCGCGGAGAAAGGAGGCGAGCTGGCGAGGCCGACTCATCCACGACCCGCCCGGCTCGACCTCGACCGGAAAGTCGCGGTTGCAGCAAGGCTCCTCGTTCCATTCGCGACCGTCGAAGACGCAGAACGTCGCCAACGGCATGTGCAGAGGCACCGATCCCTTCACGTAGACGAGTGCCTTGGCGTCGCGCTGTTTCGGCTTCCGCGACCGCGTGTCGGGCTTCTTGCGCACGGCGCTGAATTCGCGACCCGCCTGGAGGTTCTCGGACGGGCGTTCCTCCTGCTCCTGCACGTTCTGCGGACCGATCGCGATCATCTTCTCCTGATTCTTGGGCTTGAACGGCTCGCCGTAGGCTTCGTTGAAGGCGTCGTAGAGGCTGGGGCGGTCGGTCTCGAGGAAGACTTCGCTCTCGGTGAAACCGACCGATTGGGGGTTCTCGTCGGCGGCGACCTCGTGGTCTCCGTCGCCGACGCCGGAGCGGGCGTCGGGGTCGCTCTCGCCGGTTCCGCCCGAGGTCGGCAGGAGTTCGGCGAGAGCGATCGCCGCGCGGTCGGGGCCGACCGCCGCCGCGATCGCGCCGCAGATCAGCAAGATGCCGAGCCAGACGGGGCTCGCGAAACGGAAGCGCTTCGGCTTCGCCGAGGGGGTGATCCCCAGACTCTTCCAGTGTCCCGCCGCGAGCCAGGCGATCCCGGAGAGTGCGAATGCGGCGCTCGGCCAGGTGATCGCGTCGCCGACGTCGCCGCCGAGCGGCGTCGCGACCACGACGATGAAGAGGCTCACCAAGGCGGACAACCGCGCGAAGAACGATCGAAACGCCAGCGCCGTGAGCCCGAGACCGAGGTTTCGCAAGGCTCCCAAGAGCATCACCTCGAGCATGGTGCCCTGCCCTGTGAGGGCCTTGCGGACGAGAGCGATCGCGAACGGCAGGAAGAAGGCGCCGGCGAGAGCGGCCGCCGCCGTGCCGCGACGGAGCGGGGCCATGCCGCTCTGAAAGGGACGAACTCCGCGCTCGCGGCGATCGAGGAGGATCGAGGCCGCGATCATCGGCGCGATCAGGAGCCCCAGGGTGGACGCGGCGGCGAGGAGACGCGGTTCGCCGGGGTCGAGCAGCGCCTGCTCGAGCAGGATCGTCGCGCTGATCGACATCGCGATCGTCGCCGCGCGGACCGGCGCGGATTCACGCTGATCACTGAACATGGATCGATTCCTTTCCGAGCCGGCGGAGCGCCGGGGCGACATGGCCGGGTGAATCGACACGAATCCAGGCCGACTCATAGAGGAAGGAGTCGACGAGTTCTCGCGTCGGCGCCGCGCCGAACCCCGCGGTGCGAAGCGCGATGATCCGCGTCGAGCGCGGCACGGTCCGGTCGGGATCGAGCGCGGCGAGCGAGCGATCGGTCGTCACCAGGATCGTCGCGCCGGGCGAACGCCGGCGCATCGGATCGCCGTCGAGCAGAGCGGAGAGCCTGAGGTCGGCCGACGCATCGATCGCCGCGAGTGCGTCGAGGAGCCGGGTCGAACGCGTCCGGCTCGACCCCGCGCGCGTCTCGACCTCGCCCGCGCCGAGGATCAGCGAGATCTCGGCCCCTTGCTCGATCCAACCGACGGCGAGGCTCGCCGCGATCCGGATCGCCCACTCGCGCGAGCCCTCGGGACCGAGGTCGAGGTGGGCGTCGGCGTGCGAGTCGACGACGATCCGGAGTCGCGAAATGGCGTTCGACTGGAGTTCGCAGACGATCAATTCGCCATGCCGGGCGGTCTGGGCCCAGTGGATCCTGCGGAGCGGGTCGCCGCGGCGATAGGCACGCACTCCCATCGGATCGCCGGCGTCGCCCGCGCGATCGCGGAGCGCTGCTCCGTCGGACGCGCGGCCGCCGGGTGCGTCGGGCGCAGCGCCGACGGGAAGCGTCCGGGGATGGACGATCAGACGCGAATCGACCGCGAGCGGACGCGTCGACTCGCGAAGGCCGAAGGGGAATCCGCAACCGATCGTCGGATGCGCCGAGGGATGCACGCCGCGACAGCGCGGCACGAACGTGGTCGTCACCCGCATCGTCCGAAGCGCCGGCGCGTGCTCGAATCCGCCGAGATCGATCGAGCCCGGGCCCGAGTGGACCTTCAAGCCCCAGACTCCCCAAGGCATCCGGTTGCGGACCACCAGATGAGCTTCGACCGGCTCGCCCTCGCGAACGCGGATCCGATCGAATCCGATCGAGCCCGACGTCCCTCGGACGCTCATCCAAGGCCAGACCACGCCGAGAACGGCGACCGCGAGCAGACCCGCCGCGACCACGAACCCCCGAGGATGGAGGAAGAAGCCGCAGAGCACCGCCGCGACGGTCGCCAGGGCGATCCCCGCGAGCGGCGTGCGGAGCCGGCGAAACAACGGATCGAGCGCGGGGGCGATCTCGCGCTCGAGGATCGAAGAAAACTCGATCGCTCGCATGTTCGATTCTCGAAGAGAACGACGTTTCGGACCGATGCGACGGGAAGGGATGGGATGAGAGCACCGAGCGACGGGACCGCGACGCCGAGCGGGAGAGACGGGCGTCGCGAATCGCTCAGTTCGACGACTCGCCGAGGCGGTCGGAATCGGACGGGAAGAGTTGGTCGCGTGCCAGGAGATCGCGGAAGATCCGACGCGTGCGGTTGAGACGCGAACGGACGGTGCCGATCGGGATGTCGAGCGCCTCGGCGATCGCGGCGTAATCCATGTTCGCCCCCGCGCGGAGGCGGACGACGTCGCGATATTCCTCGGGCAACGAACGGAAGGCCGCTTCGAGACTCCGCTCGGTCTCATCGAACTCGAGCCGACGCGAGGCCGATTCGCGCTCGCTCGCCTCGGGACGCTCCTCGCAACATCGGCGCTCGTGTCGCCGCCGTCGCGAGCGACTCCGCGCCTGATGCAGGCTCCGGAGCACCACCGCACGGATCAACCAACTCCGCGGGTTCGCCGGTACCTCGGCCTGCTCCCAGAAACTGATCAAGGCCTCTTGGACCGCGTCCCACGCCTGGACCTCGTCGCCGAGGATCCTGCGAGCGACCCTGACCATCGCCTGCGTCGCCGAGGCGATCACGGAATCGAAATCGTCCATCGAACGAACCGGGATGGGGAGCGAGGAGCGGGCGAGAGTCTCGCGACCCGGCGCAACCGCGCCCCAAGCGGGTCGCTGCGCCGGCGGAGGCACGGAAGCCGACGGCGGGCCGATTCCGTCGAGCCGGAACCGCGGGAGAGATGCGAGCAACGGATCGGGGGCCGATTTCGAACGCGGCTTTCGATCCTGGGATTCGAATGCGAACTCCATGGAGCCACCACCTCCGCGGCGCGCGGAGGCCCTGAGACGGTCGGCCCCGACGCCGTGAACGGCGGCGGAGCGTGATCGAATCACGTCTCCGAGTGTCCCGAGACCCGGGCGCGCGGGATGGATTCCGAGCGCAAGGGCGGCCGCGGGAAGAGGGAGACACGTCGACGACTCGCGGACGCTCGGCCGGATCAGGTTTCGATTCGTGATCGGCGAACGGCGCGAACTACGACCATCAGGCAGGCGGCGCGCGAGGCGGAGAACCCAGCGGCGGCGCGGGGAGATCGATCCGATCTCGAGGAGCGAGGACCGCAGCCTCGACCGCTCGAGCCGCAAAACCAGGCGGCGCGGGATCGAAGGCGTGCGATTGGGAGAGGTGATCGCAGAGCGGGCAATCATCGCCGAGCGACGGAGCGATCCGGTCGCTCGACCCGCAATCGGCGTGGTGCTCGACGTGACCGAGACCCGGCAACGCATGCAGGCTCGACGCGCAGACCGCCACCGTCGCGTGCCACGCGATCAGGAGGGCGATCCAGGTTCGTCGAGCCGGGCCGATCATGGAGTCACGCAGGACGGCGCGAGGCCGATTCTCGAAGGAAGGGTGGGGATGGGGACGAGAGGAACCGGGAACTTCCGCGGGGAGAAGTCGAAGATCCAAGAGCCTTCCGTGAGAGAGATGCCGCTCGCGGCTCGGAGTTCCCGGGTCGTCTCGATTTTCCGGAATCTCGCGATCGGACCGAGAACGGCGGTTCTCGGTCGCGATTCGACGTCAGTCTCACAAGTCGGCGGCCGAGGGTCAACGCGGTTTCGGCAGAGCACGCGCCGAGAGCCTCCTTCGCGCTGCGGGAGCGAGGAGGATGCCCAGGCCGAGGCCGCAGAGTGCGACCGAGCCGGGCTCGGGGATGCTCACGGGGATGCTGACCTGGAAGCGGAAGACGTCGCTCGCCGACAGCACGGTTCCATTCGTGAGTGTGCCGCTCGCGGTCAAGCGCACGTCGTAGGTCCCGGCGACGTTGAATCCGAAGTGGTAGTGGTCGTGACCGCCCGAGGAGACCGTGAGGTGGTCGTCGGGAGTGAGGCCGTCGGCCGAATTGAAGTAGGGAGTCGACTCGCTGCCGCTCTGCCAGACGATGAACTCACCTCCCGGCGGGCGCTGAACCATCGCGGAGAGCGTGACCGTGAAGGTGTCGTCGCGGAAGAGTCCGGGTTCGACGTCGGGCGAGCCGATTCCGAGGAACGGACGTGCGGGCCGACTCGACTGGGGAACCGACCAGAGCAGATTGCCCGAGAAGGGCGAGGGCAAGCCGCCGGGCGCGAGGGCACGGCCGTTGTCGCCGACGAAGACCGTGATCGTGTTCGGAGCGCGGTGACCCGCTCCCGCCGAGCCGAGGATCGAGCCGTTGATCACCGCGTTCGAGGCGAAGGAGTAGTCGAGGCGGAGCGACTGCGTGGCGGGAGTGTAGACGATATCGATATCGGCATGCCCCGAGGTGTAGATATCGCCGAAGTCGGCGATCGCGGGGGTCGAGGTCGTGCAGAGGAGTCCGAGGAGGATGATTCCGAGTCGAGCGACGACGGGCGAATGATGTGCGGACATGATCATTTCTCGCAATGACGGCGCCATGCCGGCCGATTGAAAACGAACGCGGACCGCAAGCGGCGTCCGGGGCCGCTTGCGGTCGTATTGGAGCGGACGATCGAGGATCGAGCTGCCGACCCTGGGATCAGTTGCCGCGACGGGGACGGAGAGCGAGTCCGCCCAGCACGACGGCGAAGGCGGCCGAGGCGAGCGTCGCGGGCTCCGGCACGACGACCGACGGGATCGTGCCGACGCGGAAACGGAAGGTCTCGGTCACCGACAGAGACTCGCCCGTCTCCTCGAGCACGCCGGTCGCCCGAAGGATCACGTCGTAGATGCCTTCCTTGGTGAATCCGTAGACGAAGTGATCGTGATTGCCCTCGTAGAGCGTGAGGTCGTCGCCGGAGAACCCGTTCGCCGAGTTGAAGAACGGCGCGGCTTCGTCTCCCCCCTGATAGAGGACGAACTCGCCGCCCATGGGTCGCTGCACGAATCCGATCAGCGAGAGCGTGAGAGCGCCGCCCTCGAACGTGCCCGGTTCGATCTCCTCGGTTGCGATGCCGAGGAAGGGACGCATGGGACGGTTGGCCTGCGGCAAGGTCCAGAGCGGGTTGCCCGCGAAGGGTGCGGGGAGTCCGGCGTTGCCGGTCACCAGTCCGTTGGCTCCCACGATCACGCTGATCGTGTCGGCCTCGAACTCGCCCTCGCCCGCGGCGCCGAGCGGAAAGCCGTTGACGACCGCGGTCGCTCCGAGGTGATAGCCGAGATGGAGCTCCCCGCCCTCGTAGTGGATGTCGATGTCGCCGTGGCCGGCCGTGTAGAAGTCGTCGAACTGGCCGGCGCGAGCCGTGCCGGCGGCGAGCCCGAGGGCGATCGCGAGGGCGAGGAACCGAATCTTGGAAAGCATCGACGCGAACTCCTGGGGAAGAGATCGGTCCCGATCCGAGGAGGGACCGACGAAAATGGGATCAAGGCTCGAGGCGTTCGATCGAGGCGAACCAGCCGCGATCGGTGATCAACTCCCGCATCTGGATCTCGGCGCGGTCGGTCGCGGTCCAGTGCGTGAATCGGCATTTCGGGTCGACCGGCGTCCCGCGCTCCAATTGGGGCGCTTTGGCCTGGATCAGGCCCAGCAGCGCGGAGGCGGGGAGGTCGTGGTGCTCGTAGTCGGTGTGCTTGCGGTCGCGGCGGGGGAACTCGATTCGCGAACCGCCCGGCTTGCGCAGGATCCAGAGTCGATAGCCGCCGTCGCGTCCCTCTTCCTCGTGCGCCAGGATCGAGTCGGACGGCACGAGGCCGCGGACCGACTCGGGAAGTCGCTCGAGAGCCGCGGGGCCGACGAGCTCGGGCTGAGCCGAGGCGAACCCGCATCCCCCCGCCGCCGCCGCGCAGGCCGCCGCCACGAGAGCGGACGCGAGCGAGCGACGAGCGAGACGGATCGAGTGCGAATGGACGTTGATGATCATGCGAGCGAGCGATTCCATGGCGATCCGAGTGCGTCGACCAGGGGTGATCATCGAAACGGGTGCGGCGGGGGAGCGATCAGTAGGCGTCGGCGCTGAGGACCTCGGCGCCGTTGCGGGAACCGAGCGCCCACCAGATCGGATCGGCGACCGTCTCCTTGACGAACCGAACGCTGCCGTCGCCGAAGAGGGCGTTGATCCCCCCGGGGTGCCGGCTGCTCGGGGTGTTGAGGATGTTGCCGTCGAGTTCGCCGCCGTAGAGGTGGCAATTGCGGTTGTTCATGGGCAGGATCTGCAGATACGTCGATCCCGAATGCCCCCAGCCCGAGATCCAGGAACGATTCTGGAAGACGGTCCAGGCCGGATCGGGGAAGCTGACGACGTAGCAGAAGTGCTTCCAGCGGTTGAGCGGCCGAGCCGTGCCCGCGCTGCCGGCGCAGTAGCTGCGGGTGGCGGGGGGCTCGTCGAACATCGCCTGGACGTCGTTCGGGTCCGAGCTTCGCGCGATCCGCCGCTCGGCGACCGCCATCGTCGAACTCGTGCCGTCGGTGATCTGCGCCGCGGCCACCGGACCGGTGTGCCAATCGGCCGGGTCGACCGGATTGGCGAGACCGATGAAGCCGTTGTGCCGACCGAGCCTCGGGCCGGGGGTCGTTCCCGAAGTGTCGGGCGTCCAACCGGCGTTGCCCGAATAGTTGTGGGGCGCGGGCCGCGACGCGCCCATGGTGGTCACGACGTCGAAGCTGTCCGACGGGCAGAGGAAGGCGTTGATCACGGTCCGCGCGGCGGTGGCGTTGGGGTGGCGCTCGCCGATCGTCGCCCCGTAGATGAAGGCGTCGCCGTCGGCGCAGTTGTCGGTGTTGCCGATCGAGAAGTTGATCGCGTTGTGCAGCGGCGTCTGCTCCATCATCGGCAGGATCGCGGCGTGCCAGCTCGTCAGGCCCGCGGTGCAGCCGCCCGTCGGGCTCACGCCCGCCGCGGTGAATGTCATCGGGAAGCAGAGATGCACGTCGTGATAGTTGTGGATGGCCAGGCCGATCTGCTTGAGATTGTTCGTGCACTGAGCCCGCCGCGCCGCCTCGCGAGCCGCCTGGACCGCGGGCAGGAGCAGGGCGATCAAGACCGCGATGATCGCGATGACGACGAGCAACTCGATCAACGTGAAGCCGCGCAACCGCGGCGAAATGCTCCGCGCCATCTCTCACCTCATCCCGATTCGGAAATCCCCCGCGCGTCGACTGCGCGGGGCGATCGAACGCCCAACGCTGCGATGGCGATCGCTACCGGCCCGCCCGCAGTCGACGCGGTCGGCCGAGTTCGATCGAGAGGGATCGGCGAGGCTCGCGCTCAGACGGCCCCGACGATCCGAGCCGACATGGGCGCGGGGGGACCGCGGGCGGGACGAGGAGTTCTGGAGAGAGTCGGCCGAGCGGGCGTGAGGCGGTCGGCCAACGGCGACTCGGCCGTCGAGCGGAGGACGACGACGCCGGGATCGGCGGGCGTCGAGGAATGCAGGAGGAACGCGCAAGCCGGGCAGTCGCCGCCGTCGCGGTCGGAGGTTCCAGGATCCGACTTCTCACCGTCGCAGCAAACCGAACCGGTCTTCGCCGCCGAGCCTGCATGCATCGCATGGGCGAACAGCGACGTCCCCAAGTAGAGGACGACGACCGAAACGATCGACAAGAGTCGTGCCGACGGCTGGATCACGGGTGCGACACTCGGGCGGCGAGACCGACTCTACGGGACGCCGTCGGGCTCCCGCCCGACCAGAACATCCACGCATGCAGAACGTGCAGTTGGTCTCTTCGCCAATAGAATGCCGCTCGATTCGGTTTGGTTCCCCAATCCGCGCGGAAGGTCTCGATTCGGGTTGGAACCGGTCGAATCGAGATGAGGCGAGCGTTCTCCGGAGCGCAACGCGGGCGCGTGTCTTGCGGAGGAGAACACTGAGGAAGGGGGACTACTTCGAGAGCGACGAGCAGGACGCTCGGATGGCGGTGGGACTCTCCAAGACGGGGCGAGTGGGCGATGAGGGACTCGAACCCCCGACATCCTGCTTGTAAGGCAGGCGCTCTAACCAACTGAGCTAATCGCCCGACGAATGCTCGAAATCGTATCCGACGGCGCGGGGTTCGGCAATTCGCGGGCGGGGAACGGCCGAGGATTCCGCGGCGGTCGTTTCGGGATAGAGTCGGCGGATCCAACGCGCGAAACCGAGGTCGACCAGGCGAGGCGCGAGCCGGTTCACCGCGAGCAGCAGGCGGCCCTCGCCGGTCAAGGTCAGCTCGTGCTTCCCCTGCTTCAACGCTCGAACCGCCCGCGCGGCGACGTCTTCGGCCCGTGCTGTGCGGCGGTCGGTCACCTTGAATCGCGAGGTGTCGGCCAGCAGGTTCGCCTCGAACTCCGTGGCCGTGAAGCCTGGATTCACCAGGAGAACATGGATCCCATACTTCGCCCATTCCGCCCGGATCGACTCGGAGAACCCCGCGACGGCGAACTTGCTCGCGGAATAAGCCGCCCGTCCCGGCAACCCACGTCGAGCGACGATCGAGCCGAGGTTGAGAATCGTCGGCGAGGCGCCTCGAGCGAGCATCGGCAGGCAGAGGCGGCAGAGTTCCGCAAGGGCGACGACGTTCAGGTCGAAGATCCGGCGGAGCACGGAAGGGTCGTGGGTCTCGAACGGGCCGTTGGCTCCCACCCCCGCGCTGTTGACGAGCAGGTCGAGAGCGGGTCGGCGGTCTTGGACGGCGTCGACCAGGCGAAGTCGGTCGGCCTCGTCGGTGAGGTCGGCCACGACGACCTGGGGCTCCGGAGCATTCGGGAAATCGGAGCGGATGCGCGCGGCGACGTCGTCGAGTCGGCCGCGATTCCGGGCGGTGAGGACGAGGTCCGCGCCTTCGGCGGCGAGCGCGATCGCGAGGGCTCGCCCGAGCCCGGATGAGGCTCCCGTGACGAGGCACCGCGAGCGTGCGAGCGATCGAATCCGCGCCATGGGCGACCTCGAGGACGTGGGATCAGCGGGTCATGGAATCGATGGCGACGCCGCCTTCGACGCGGGTGGTGGCGAGGCTCTCGGGTTCGGTCTTCGTCCAACCGCGCGAGCGGGATCGCCCGGGCTCGCTGACGACGACCCGCGGCGGCGGCGCGGAGCCGATCTCGTTGCGAGTTCCGGGGTTCTGGGAAACGATCGTGCGTCCGCCGTAGTCGTCGGGGACTTGGCAGATCTCCCCTTGGCGGACCACGGCCCCCTGCCCGATCGTGGGGGCGCAGGGCGACGCGACGGGGCTGCAGATATAGTGCCGGCAACAGCCGCTCGCCGCGCCCGACGCGACGACGAGGGCCAAGGTCGCTCTCTGGAGCCTCACGGGTGATCCTCCTCGCTCGATGAACGGTTCGCGGAGGCCGAGGCCTCGCGGCGAGCCCTGATCCTTCCGGGTCCAAGACGGGGACCGAGCGAGCCGATCGAGCGAGGTGAGTCGAGGAGTGAGGATTCGAGTCGAGACCGATTCGCGCGGAGCCGCCCGGGATACCCCAAAGGCGGCATACGCCGCAAACCCTAGCCGATCCAGCAACTCTCGCCAAGCCGAATTCTCGTGTGGGAAGTCGGCGCGGAGTGCATTCACGGAGACGACCGATAGGAGGTGAACTGGAGGCCGTGGACTCAGAGGCTTTTCGGACGCGCTGGTTGAGGTTGCTGATTACCCCGACCCCGCAACCGGAGTTCGCCCCTCCGGCGCCTGGCGCGGCGGGTTGGCTTGCCGGCCCGTGTCCTCGCGGGCGTGAGCAAGGCACGGGTTGAGGACTACCCGCGGCACCCGACGGCCACGCAACGGAGGCAGTCGACTCGGACGCATTCATGTCCTCGCTTGCTCTTTCAGTTTCTCGACCTTCAGGTGATCAACTTCCGGGTGCCACGGGTTGGCTTGACAACCCGTGTCCTCGCCGGCGTGATCAAGGCACGGGTCGGGGACAACCCGCGGCACCCGACGGACCCGCAACGGTGGCCGTCGACTCGGATGCATTGCATGTCCTTGCTTGCTCTTTCAGTTTCTCGACCTTCAGGTGATCAACTTCCGGGTGCCACGGGTTGGCTTACCGGCCCGTGTCCTCGCCGGAGTGAGCAAGGCACGGGTTGAGCACAACCCGTGGCACCCGACGGACCCGCAACGGAGGCCGTCGACTCGGTCGCATTCATGTCCTTGCTTGCTCTTTCAGTTTCTCGACCTTCAGGTGATCAACTTCCGGCTGCCGCGGGTTGGCTTGCCAACCCGTGTCCTCGCCGTAGTGCAAGGCACGGGTTGAGGACAACCCGTGGCACCCGACTGACCCGAAACGGATGCTGTCGAATCGGACGCAGTGCATGACATTGCAATCCTCGAACCGGAAGCCGAAGCCATGCGGCATCAGTGCTCCGCAGCACCGGGATCCTACGGTAACCTGTCCACAATGCCTTTGATCGCTGAATTGCAGTCGTTGATGTAATCCTTGTTTACTGTCACCGACTTGCCCATCACGTTGTGAATTCCGGCCCGAAGGCGATCGAAAGGAGTGCCCTCTGCGAAAGCCACGACTCCGGTCGTACCGAAGTCTCGCACCTCTACCATGCCGTTGGTTTGGGCGGCGGGCGAGAACATCTGCGGGGTTGATTGCTGTTGGTTCCTCACGAGATTGTCGATCGCGGTTAGGACTGTGTGGAAGGCGGAAGCCGACCCCATGTACTGAGTGAGGCGATTCTTGACGACCAGGTGAATCAGCGGAGCCGATCGCCCTGACTGTTCCAACTTCGTGGAAAAAGAGTAGGGGGCGTAAATCGGTGATGGGAGATTGGCCCCGTGGACCAAAGTAAACGCATTCTCAATTGCCCGTCGCGAAGAATCGTCGGCCATCACGGGCAGTACGAGCAATTCGGCAGCAGCTAGAGCAATCTGGGTGTAAACCGAGAAGGATGGGTTGGTGTCGAGTAGTACCGTCTGGTACCTGTCGGTGACTAGCTCCAGGAAGTCACGCATCCAGTCGATAACGGCCTGCCAAGTGTTCGTACCGGGGATCTGTGTGTTTGCAAGAGTAGCGATTGCGTTTGCTTGGAGCTCGACAATACCGTCACCCGGCAGCAGATCGAGGTTCTCGGGCACTTGCTTGTTAAAGGACGCAGGCGTACAGATAAAATCAGTGGCCTGGATTCCGGCTGGGAGAGCATACGGAGACGGTAGCCGAAGTTGGAAATATCCGCCGACTGATCGACGCGGGTCCGACCTATGAAGCTCCAGAAGCCTAATGCTGCCATCTCCGACGAGCCCACCTAGAAGAAGCTCCGAGAGGTTGGCCTGAGGACAGAGATCGACAACGAGTATCCGGCGATTCGGATGCGTGAACGCATACTTGCAAATCGCCTGGAAACCGAGGCTTGTCTTCCCGGTTCCACCCTTGTTATTCCAAAACGCGAACGAGACCATTCCATCTCCTCTCTCGCCAAGCAATCATCGGTCAAGTCTGTCCCTGGCTCATCTGTTGGTCATTCCATCCAGCAGCTTCAGCCGCAGCGTCGACGGGGCACAGATCGGGCTGGAAAGCAACCGAACACACGATTCTCGATAAGTGGCCTACGATAGTCAAGTAACTGCACATTGCCGGCAGGGGGATTGCAATGTGTACCGTGGACTGTACGAGTCTGAATCGCTTCCCTTAGATCTCCGACACCTCAAAGCTGGTTACGAATACGAATAATCCGCAACAACATGCAAAGGAGGCGTGCATCACAGGCGGTCCATCTACCTTCTCCCTGTGATTACCCTCACGTTGTTGCTGCCCTTGAAGGCCAAGTGATGCCTGGGTCTTGCGTAGGGCCCGCAGCGCTGATCCCCCCTCGTGCATTTTCGGGTGACGGTGCGTATTCTACGGATCGGGGGCCTCCGGGAGGGTGATTGGTGGGGCGGGGGCTCGGGGATGGGATGGGTGGAATGGGGATCGAGGACGATCGAGCGCTATGAAACTTGTCGATTCCGCGACGATGGACGCCTTGCGGCATGATTTCGATGCGCGAGAAGTGATGCTTCGCGCGGTGGTGGAGGATCGGTTGGCGGAGAATCCGCCGCCGGAGTGGGACGACCACATCGTGGCGACCTACTTCTTCGTCTTCCGCACGCAGACGCTCGAGAAGGCGGTCGCCGAGATCAGCTATCATGCGACCTCGGGGATCAAGAATCCGCCCAAGGGGTCGCTGCTCGAGGCGTGCTCGGCGTCGCAGGCGGGGGTCGACGCGTTCGACGCCTCGGGCAAGGTCGGGCTGCTCCATGTCGCGTTCCCGCTCAAGATGATGCTCCAGCCCGACGGCGGGCTCTCGTCGTGCGACATCCTGCACACCGTCGCCGGCGCGGTGATCTTCGACATGTATGAGAACCAGGATGCGAGGCTCGTCTCGCTCCGGATCCCCGACAAGGTGATCCGCACCTTCCCCGGGCCGGCGCACGGGCCGTTCGGGGCTCGGCGGCTCGCGGGCTTCGGCGAGGATCAGCCGGCGTTCGGCACGATCCTCAAGCCGACCGCGGGGATCACCCCCGACGACGTCGACGCGCTCGTCTCGGACCTCGCACCGAGCAAGCTGCTGATGTTCATCAAGGAAGATGAGGATCTCTATCCCAATCTCGACTATTCACCCGTCGCCGATCGGACGAAGCGCGCGGTCGCGGCGATCGAGCGGGCGAAGTCGGAGCGGGGCGGGCTCGGCCTGCTCTATTCGCCGCATGTGAGCGGTTCGCCGCACGAGATCGTCGACACGGTGAATGCTGTGCTCGACGCGGGCGCGGCGGGCGTGATGTTCAGCGAGACCTATGCGACGGGCGCGGTGCGGATGGTGCGCGAGGCGACGAAGCACCGCGCGGTGAAGCCGACGATCTACGGCCACAACGCGGGAATCGGCACGCGGACGAAGTCAATCTTCCGCGAGGTGGTCGACTTCCTGGCGCGGCTCGACGGGATCGACTTCCGCCAGACCGGCCCGGTTCGTCCCGGCTCGCCCTACATTCGGCCCTACGGCCGCGAGTGGGAGGCCTCGGAGCGCGCGCTGACGACCCCCCTGCCCGGCATCGCGCCGACGATGATCACCCGCGCAGGGGCTCTCGATCAGGGGAATCTGATCCTGAATCTCCAGGACGTCGAGAAGCGGGGCTTGGTGCCGAACGTGCTCTTCCTGGCGGGCTCGGCGATCAATTCGATCAAGAATTCCCAAGGCGAGTACGACCCCAAGCTGGGGACCGAGGCGATCGAGGAGACGATCGACGTGCACCGATCGGGCAAGCTCGCCGACGTGCCGATCGAAGAGCATCTCGATGCTCTGATCGATCTCGCCCGGCGCGAGAATCGCAAGGCGTTGCTCGAGTCGTTGCGGCAGCGGTATCCCGGTCGGGTGTCGTGAGGTCGGGGCCGAAGCGATGAGCGATCACGTCTTTGAACACGACGGCATCCGTTTTCGATATCGCGACCTGGGCGCGGGGGTGCCGTTCGTCTGGCAGCACGGGCTCGGCTCGGACCTGGGGGTGAATTTCGACCTCCTGCCGCCGCCGCCGGGTACGCGTCTGCTGGGGCTCGACGCTCGCGGGCACGGCGAGACGCGCCCGCTCGGCCCGGTCGAGAAGCTCTCGATCCCGTCGACGGTCGACGACGTCGCGGCCTGGCTCGATCACCTGGGGGTCGAGCGTGCGATCGTCGGCGGCATCTCCATGGGTGCGGCGATCGCTCTTCGGTTCGCCTGCCGGTTCCCGGGTCGGGTGATCGCGCTGGTGCTCTCGCGGCCGGCGTGGCTCGATCGTCCCAGACCCGAGAATTTGATCATGTTCGAGGAGATCGCGGCGTTGATCCGAGAGTTCGGGGTCGACGAGGGGAAGCGTCGGTTCGCGGACTCGGCGACGTACCGGGCGATCCGATCGGCGTCTCCCGATGCGGCGGTCGTGCTGCTCGGTCAGTTCGATCATCCCCGCGCGGGGGAGACTTTCGAGAAATACGCGGCGATCACGGCGAGCAGCCCCGGCGAGGATCGGAGCGATTGGGCATCGATCGTCGTGCCGACGTTGATCCTGGCGAACGAACTCGACCCGATCCATCCGCCCGAGATCGCGCGGGTGCTCCACGAGACGATCCCGGGGTCGGAATTGGTGGAGATCACGCCGAAGTCGGTGAGCCTCGAGCGCCACGCGGCCGACGTTCGGGAGGCGATCGGCCGATTCACCTCGGCGCTTCCCGAGGTGCGGGCGGCGTTGGGCTGAGTCTTGGGAAGGGAGCAGGACGTTGGAGACCGCCAGGATCGCCCGGATTCTCGACGAGATGGGCACGTTGCTCGAGGTGCGCGGTGAGAATCCGTTCCGCTGCCGGGCCTATCACAACGCGGCCTCGGCGCTTGCGGCCTTGCCCTCGGACTTGCGGCCGATGATCGCCGACGGTTCGTTGGCGCAGGTGGCGGGGATCGGCGAGACGATGTACGCCAAGATCGCACAGCTCGCGACGAGCGGGCAGTTGCCGGCGTTCGACGACCTGAAGCGTTCGACTCCCCCGGGCTTGGTCGCCTTGCTCCGGGTGCCGGGGTTGGGCCCCAAGAAGATCAAGCTGCTGCACGACGAGTTGAAGATCGAGAGCCTGGCCGATCTCCGGGGCGCGGGCGAGTCGGGTCGAATCGCGGCGCTCAAGGGGTTCGGCGCGAAGACGCAGACCAAGATCCTGGAAGGGATCGCGTTCATCGAGTCGGTGGGCGAGCGGATCCTGCTCGATCGCGCCCGTGAGTTGGCCGAGCCGCTCTTGGCGGCGATTCGGTCGCACCCCGCGGTGATCCGGGCGGAGATCTGCGGGAGCGTGCGGCGCAGGGCGGAGACGATCGGCGACCTCGACCTCCTGTTCAGCTCCGACGATCCCGCGCCGGTGTTCGAGGCGTTCCTGGCGCTTCCCGAGATCGCGCGGGTGATCGCGCACGGGCCGACGAAGGTGAGCGTGAACCTGAGCGACGGCGTACAGTGCGACGTCCGAGGGGTGACCGACGCCCAGTTCCCGTTCGCGCTGCACTATTTCACGGGATCGAAGAACCACAATATCGCGATGCGTCGTCGGGCGATCGAGCGGGGCTTGAAGCTCAACGAATACGCGCTCGAGGGCGAGGGGCGATCGGTCGCGTGTCGCGACGAGGTGGAGCTCTTCCGGGCGCTCGACCTCGCCTACATTCCGCCGGAGCTTCGCGAGGATCTCGGCGAGGTCGATCTCGCGGAGCGCGGGGCGATCCCCGACCTCGCGACCATGGCGGACGTCGTGGGCGTCTACCACAACCACACCGACTGGAGCGACGGCGGGCACACGCTCGCCGAGATGGCGGCCGCCGCGCGCGAGCGGGGACTCGCCTACCTGGGAATCGCCGATCACTCGAGGTCGGCCGGGTATGCCGGCGGGCTCTCGATCGAGCGCGTTCGCGAGCAATGGGCCGCGATCGACCGGCTCAACGCCGAATTCGCGGGCGAGTTCCGGCTCTTCAAGGGGACCGAGTGCGACATCCTGGGCGACGGCTCGCTCGACTATCCCGACGAGATCCTGGCGGGGTTCGACTACGTCGTGGCGTCGGTGCATTCGTTGTTCGGGCTCACGCGCGAGGAGATGACTGCGCGGATCGTTCGGGCGGTCGAGCATCCGATGACGACGATGCTGGGTCATCCCACGGGGCGACTGTTGCTGACGCGCGACTCGTACGCGGTCGACCTCGACGCCGTGCTCGCGGCCGCGGCGCGGACGGGGACGATGATCGAGATCAACGCGAATCCCCACCGGCTCGATCTCGACTGGATCCACGTCCGCAAGGCGCGGGCGCTCGGGGTGGAGATCGTGATCAATCCCGATGCGCATTCGAAGAACGGACTCGACCACACCATGTTCGGCGTCGACGTCGCCCGCCGCGCGGGGATGCGGGGCGACGAGTTGTTCAATCGCCTCGAGGTCGGTGAGGCGGAAGAGCGCCTGAAGCGTCGAAAAGGCACACCGAGCCGTTGACGGCGATCGGCGTCTCTTGCGGGCTCCCCCCTCGGACCTATAATGACGTTACAAGTCGAACGTTCGCGAACGGCGAGCCCGCCCGAGGGGTTCCACTTCTTTCTCGCCATGGGGAAAACGACGATGCCGTTCTCGAATCCGGACGAATCCAAGAGACGATTCTTCACGGTCGAAGAAGCGAATAAGAGCCTTCCGTACATCACGCGGGTCGTCTCCGACATCGTTCGTCAGAACGAGTTGGTGAATGAACTCCGGATGCGCATGAACGCGGTGATGAGCGGGCGTCGCAAGCCGATCGGCGACGTCTACACCGAGGAATTGGCGCAGAGCCAGAGCCAGCTCGAGGCCGAGGAGTTCAAGCTCGGCGAATTCATCAATGAACTGACGCGGGCGGGGGTCGAGCTCAAGGGCCCCGACGGTCTCTGCGACTTCCCGAGTCTCCGCGACGGCCGGGTGGTCTATCTCTGCTGGCGGCTCGGCGAGCCCTCGGTGGCGCATTGGCACGAACTCGACGCCGGTTTCTCGGGCCGTCAGGCGATCGAGGAACTCGCGATCGACGGCAATCGCTATCGTTGACGCCGTCGAGGAGCATTCGAGCCATGCGGGTGGTCACGATCGACGGACCGGGCGGCGCGGGCAAGAGCACGGTCGCGCGCCGGCTCTCGGAACGTCTCGGCCGCACGCTGCTCGACACCGGCGCGATGTATCGCGCGGTGACCCTCGCGGCGATCGAGCGCGGCGTCGACCTGGGGTCGGAAGAGGCGCTCGTCGCGCTCGTCGAGCGGATCTCGGTGGTCGTCGAGCCCGCATGCGTGCGGCTCGACGGCGTCGACGTCAGCCTGGCGATCCGGAGCGTCGAGATCACGCGGAATTCGCGATTCGCGGCCGACAGCCCGGGCGTGCGCTCTCGGCTCGTCGCCTGGCAGCGCGAATTCGCCGAGCGCGTCGGCGACGTGATCACCGAGGGGCGCGATCAGGGCACGATCGTCTTCCCCGACGCCTACCGCAAGTTCTTCCTCACCGCCTCCGACGAGGAACGCGCCCGGAGGCGGCACGCCGAGTTGGCGAAGCGCAACGTCGAGACGACGTTCGAAGAAGTGCTCGCCGACCTTCGCGAGCGCGACGCGCGCGACGAGGCCCGCGCGATCGCGCCGCTCCGCCCCGCCGACGACGCGCGGATCGTCGACTCGACCGGCTTGGCGCTCGACGACGTGGTCGCCAAGCTCGAGGCCGATATCCTCCAGGATTCCCGCAAGGACTCGCACGCGCCATGATCGCGACTCAGCCCTCGAATCGTCCCTCGGGTCGCGACCGCTCGAAGAGCGCCATGGCCTGGTACCGCGTGGTGCAATGGTCGACCACGACGATGCTCGCCGCCTTCTACGACATCCGCGCCGGCGGACGCGAGCACATCCCCCGCGAAGGCGGAGCGCTCCTGGTCTCCAACCACGTCAGTTATCTCGATGTGTTCATGTTGGGGATCTTGCTCGATCGCCCCCTGAACTACGTGGCGCGGTCGACGCTCTTCTTTCCGCCGCTGGGAGCCTTGATCCGTTCGGTCGGCGGATTTCCGATCCAGCGCGACGGTCTGGGAGCGTCGGGCATGAAGGAGACGCTCCGCCGCCTCCGCGCGGGGGGGATCGTCGCGCTCTTTCCCGAAGGCACGCGGAGCCGCACGGGCGAGCTCGACGAGCTGAAGGCGGGCATCTCGCTCCTGGCGTCGCGAGCCAAGACCCCGATCATCCCCACGGCGGTCGCCGGCTCGTTCGAAGCCTGGCCGCGAACGCGCGCCTTCCCGCGACCGCATCCGCTCCACGTCCAATTCGGTCCCGTGATCGAGGCCGACGTCGTCGCCGGCACCGGGCCCGAGGAACT
>JANRKW010000042.1:0-51124 GCA_033763215.1 Isosphaeraceae bacterium
CGCCCCCTCCCGCTGTGTGATCGAGACTCCTTAAAACCAACCGGCCGCGTGCGGAGTATCGACCACCCGCCGCACGCGGCCGTTGTCGTCGGTGACGTCGAACCGACCTCGCCTCAACGGGCGAGCAGCCCGGGCAGCAGCTTCTCGAGCGAGTCGACATCCTTGTCCAGATGCACGATCGTGCCGTCGCGAGCGATGACGACGTCGCTCGGCACTTGGGTCACGCCGTAGAGCTTGGCGTAGTCGTTCGCTTCCATGTCGCTGATCAGATTCGGCCAACTGAGATTGTGCTCGAGAACGAAGCGCCGGACGTCGCTCATGACCGACGACACGGGGACGCCGCCGTCTTGATGGGTGTCGAGGTTGATGCCGACGATCTTGAAGCCCTTGGGCCCGTACTTCTTCACGAGTTCCTCGAACGCGGCGGCCTCGCGCACGTTCGGCGTGCACCAACTCGCCCAGAACACGACGAGGACGACGTCGCCCTTGAATGCGGCGAGGTCGAACGGCTTGCCGTCGAGGTCTGTCCCTCGAATCGCCGGGGCGGGTTTGCCGACGAGTTCGATCGCCGCCACTCGAGAGGCGACGAGGTTCTTGATCTCGGGATCCTGAGCGACTCCGGCGATCAAGGCGAGCGCCTTCTTGGCAATGTCGTAGCGACCTGCATGGAGCAGCCGCTGGATGTAGGTGTTGAGGAGCGACATCCGAGCGGAGAGCGGCAGGACATTGTTGAGCTGCTCGCGATCGACCCCCGCGCCGGTCGCGGGCTGGACGGCCTTCGTGAGGCTCGCCAACGACTCATCGAAGGCTCCTCGCGTGGTCTCGGAGACGGTATTCACCATGTGGGCGAGCATCATCGTCTCCGGGCTGTGACCCGGTTCCCCGAGCACCTTCTCGGCGAACGGTTCGGCCGCTTCATAGAGATCGACGGTGATCGCGAATCGGAACAGGTCGTTGTAGACCCCACCCGCCTCCGGCTTCGGAAGCCCAGCCGCGAGTTCGCCGAGCATCTTGATCTTCACGGCCTCGGCCTTGACGAGCTCTTCGCGGAACTTCGCCTCGATCTCCGCGCGCTTCTCGCCGCCCGCGGGAGCTTGAGCCGAGGCACCGCCCGCGACCGAGAGCAAGGACAGGAGAGTCGCGGCAATCGCCGCATGCCACCGATGCTGCATCATCGTCGGATTCCTCTTCGTGGAGACGTCCAGGGACTCGGCTCGTCGGAAAGGACCGCGGCGAATCGACCGGAACTCGACGAAATCGATTCTAGCATCGCTCCCGATCCGGGAACCAGCGGTCCGCTCGCGGCCGGATGGGATCCGGGAATCGAACGAACCTCTTCGTCGCGTTGCGCCGCCATGTCGCTTATCTTGTAGGGGATGAGCAACTCGAACTGCTCGGCCATTCCGACCAGCCCGTGGGGAGTTCTGTTCGTGGATTCACACAAGATCCGGTCGGTGACACTCGACCAGCACGATGATCTCGCCGTTCTCGACGTGGTTCTGGTAGAGATCGACACTCCGGCGCTCGCTCGGGAATTCGGTTCGGAGCTCGAGATGGTGATCCAGATGCGGCCCGCGGATCGGATCCTCCTCGACTTCTCTCGGACGAAGTACATGTCGAGCACGGCTTTCGCCGTCATCCTCGGCTTCGGGCGTCGCGCCGGCGACGCGGGGATCCAAGTGAGCTTCTCCGGCTTCATCCCCGCCGTCCGCTTCGGCGCCGACGTCCTCGGGATCGGTCGGATCATCCCGATCCACGAAACGCGAGCCGCAGCCGTGAAGGCGCTCCGGCAGGCGTGAAGTCACTCGAGGCCGGGATCCCGCCCACGCGACCGCGGACCGCTGTCGAGCGAGCCGCGGTCGCGTTTTCTTTGGCCCACACCTGAGCAGCCTACAGGGAGCGCGTTCACTTTCGTTCTGTTCGGTCGCGAGCACCAGTCATCAGCCAAGCATGGTCACGCTTTCCACTCCTCCCCCGATTGCATTCGGGCCGAGTATCGCCTCGCGTCCCGGTGTTGCAAAATCTCAACACGATGTCAGCGTCTTGTATTGCGATAGATCTGGGAGTTTCGGCTTTTTGATTCCGCGTCTTGGTGGCCGGCATGCGATCTCGCGCATTTGATCGGCCAAAACCTCGCTCCCGGCACCCCAAACTACGAATTCGACCGCCTTCTCGCGTTGAGAAGGTCTCGAGAGACTTGGAATCGATTTGATTCATCCCCGTTGCGGAAGGGCAACGAGCTTGTCAGACTTCATTGACTCGATGGGTGCATCGTGCTCCAATGGTCTCGGTTTGGTTCGGAAACGAATCTCACCGATCGCATAGAAAAGCGAGCGGGACCTGGTGGTCACCGCTTCGGCAGCTTCCGTTTGATCCACACCTCGAGAGGTCCGCACGATGATCCGCAAGCTCCTCGTCCTCGCCGCCGTTCTGCTCATCGCTTCCGCGAAATCCACCCTCGCCGCCGGCGGCCCGCCCCCGGTTCCCGAGATCGACCCCAGCTCGATCATCGGCGCCGTGACCCTGCTCAGCGGCGGTCTGCTCGTCCTCGGCGACCGTCGTCGCGCCAAGTGATCTCACGGACCGAGGTCCGACCCCCTCCAGGGTCGGGCCTCGGCTCTTTTCGCACGCATCCGAGCATCCACCCCTCCCCCATGGCTTCGATGAATTCACCCACCTTGTCGACACCACCATTGATCGGTCGACTCCGAGTCTCGGAGCCGCTCGTCCGTTGTGTATCGATCGTCGTCTTGTTGATCGCCGAAACGCTCGTTCTCTCCGCTCGCTTCGACTCGGGATCGCTCTCAGGCTTCGGGTGGGTCGCGGATCTCGCCGCGGCCGCCCGCAGCCTCCCGCAAATCGCAGTCGTCATCTTGGCTCTGGGATACGTGGCGTTTCGTCAGACGCCCGATGGTTTCCATTTTCCCGCCGACAATCGATCTCGCCGTGCGACGGCGATCCTCCTCGTCGCGCACGCCACGGCCTTCGCCGTCTTCCATGCGATGACGTCGCAATTGCTCGAGCCTCGTTCCGGCAATCCAAATCTCGTTCAAGCCTGGGTGACTCCCTGGGTCGCATCGGGCTTGGCCGTCGCGGCAACGGCGGCGTTGGTGGCATTGCCCATATCGAGTTGGATCCGGTTGCTCTCGACCTGGTCGCGTCCCATCGGCTTTCTGGCCGTCGTCGCCGCGAGCGCTTACGGGTTCAGCAGGATCACCCCGACGCTCTGGATTCGCCTCGCCGGGCTCACGCTGGCCTGCGTCGAGACCCTGCTCCGACTGATGTACGGAACGGTGGTGAGCGACCGGAGCAAGTCGATCGTCGGAACCGAGGCGTTCTCGGTGGAGATCGCGCCTCAATGTTCGGGGTATGAGGGGATTGGACTGATCCTCGTCTTCATCGGGGCCTACCTCTGGACCGCTCGGCGATCGCTGCGTTTTCCGAGGGCGCTGCTGCTGCTGCCGTCGGCAGTCGTTGCGATCTGGATGACGAATGTCCTACGGATCACGGCCCTGATCGTGCTCGGCACGGAATACTCCGAGGCTGCCGCGCTGAATGGATTCCATTCGCAAGCCGGTTGGCTCGCGTTCAACGCCGTGGGCCTCGGCATGGTCTTCTGGGCTCGCAGTTCCTCGTTCTTCGTTCACCGCGCGACTGTCGGAACGATCGCCGCGGAACCCTCGGCGGCTGTCGAAGTCGATACGGGAGTTTCCTCATCGTCGACTGCGTCGTACCTCGTCCCAATGCTGTCGATCGTGCTCGCGAGCATGGTCGGCATGTCGTTGACGGCGGGATTCGACCGATTCTACGGGCTCCGCGTCGCAGCCGCGGCGACGGCGCTCTGGTTCCATCGTGAAGCGTTCATTCGCTGGTGGACCGGTTGGACGTTCTCGTTCGCGCCGATCCTCGTGGGGATCGGGGCGTTCGTGGTCTGGATGGCTCTCGAGCCGAGCGTGGGTCGTTCCCCGACGATCGACGCGGGGCTCGCCGGGTTGTCGCGACCCGAGGCGTGGGCCTGGCTCGCGCTCCGGGTCTTCGGGTCGGTGATCACCGTCCCGATTGCGGAGGAGGCCGCATTTCGCGGATTCCTGCCGCGGCGTTTGCTTCGGAGCGACTTCGAGTCGATCCCCATGGGTCGATTCACGCTCGCGACATTCGTGCTGTCCTCCGCGCTCTTCGGCCTGATGCATGGTCGCGTCGTGGCCGGAACGCTGGCGGGTCTCTGTTACGCGTACGCCCTGCAGCGTCGCGGGCAGTTGGGCGATGCGATCCTCGCGCACGCCGTGACCAACGCCTTGATCGCGATCCTCGCGATCGGCGCGGGTCTCACCTCGCTCTGGTCATAGCATCCGGGGTCGTTCGACGACCTCGCCGGTTTCGCAGCCCTCCGGTTGCTCGGAGCGCGAGATCCCTCTCCTCCCTAGCTTGCTCTCTTCCGTCGGTTCCCAGTGCGACGAATCGATCCCCCCTCCGGGAGCGCGTGGCTCTCGGGGTTCGTCGTACGTCACAAAGTCTGCTCACATGGTTGACTCCACGCTTGTAGTCCCCAGCTTGCGTTGATGTCGACTCGTGTCGCCTTCGTCGGATTCCTCCGATCGATCGTCCCTCGGAAACTCCAAGGAACAAGAGATGAAGATCCCCGCGAGCCGTCGATCCTCCCGAGCGAGCCGTCTCCGCAAGTTTCGTCCCATCTTCGACCGCTGCGAACCGCGTCAGCTCCTGACCGGTTACAAGGGCGTTGTCCAAGGCACGGCATTCATCGATTCCAACTTCAATGCCCAGCTCGACGACGCCGACACCTATCTCTCCGGCATGAGCGTCGAGCTCTACCTCCAGGGCAATCCGACCGCGCTCTTCACGACCACGACCGACTCGTTCGGCGGCTACGAATTCTCGAATCTCGATCCCGGCACCTACCTCGTCAAGCAGCTCGGCGGCAACGGTTACATCCCGACCGCGAGCCAGGCGAAGTCGCAGCTCAACCCCGCCTCCTCGATCAACGCCGATACGATCCAGGTGACGATCGTCGACCCGAACGCCGTGTGGGTGAAGTACTCCGGGTTCTCGACGGTCTACGAAGTGGTCACCGACAACGCGTTCGGCGTCGACGAGATCAACACCGTCGGCCAGATGCGCGTCTCGCTCGGGACCGCCGCGGGTCTCTCCAATCTCTCGGCGCAGTACATCACCTATTGCGGCGACATCTTCCACGCGGTCAGCTTCGGCGGCGGCGAGAACTTCCAGGTGAAGCCCGGTGCGCTCACCACGATGTTCGACGGCACCACGAATCTCGACCCGGTCCGCGCCGGCCGCATCGGCTACCTCTACAACCGATACGCTCCGACCTCGACCACGAACATCGCCGCGGGCGCGCTCCAGCTCGCGATCTGGGAGACGCTCTACGACACCGTCGCCGACTTCGACAGCGGCAACTTCAAGGTCACAGGGCCCTACGCCCCCTTCACGACCGCAGCCGACGTCGTCGCCCTGAAGTCGACCGCTCTCGCGATGATGGCATCCTCGGTCGGAAAGAGCGAGAAGGCGATCTTCCTCGACGCCACCCTCGGCGGACAATCGGTCCCGCTCTCCGGCCGCCAAGGGATGTTCGCCACCGGCTCGCTCAACTTCGCCAACGGCCCCGCCGCGAAGCTCTCCGGATTCGTCTACGTCGATGCCGATGACGACGGCCAGAAGGAATCCGGTGAAACGCCCCTCGGCGGCATCGAACTCGTCCTCACCGGCACGAACGACCTCGGCTCCATCACCCTCTCGACCTTCACCAAGCCCGACGGCTCCTACGAGTTCGCCAACCTCCGTCCCGGCACCTACACCGTCACCGAGCCGACCCAGCCCGCCGGTTACTTCGACGGGCTCGAGGCCAAGGCCGGAGTCGTCGTCGCAGGCACCCGAGGCACCGACGTCGTCTCCTCCATCACCCTCGCCGCCGGCGACAACGTCCCCAACAACAACTTCGGCGAACTCCCGCCCGCTCAGCTCTCGGGATTCGTCTATGTCGATGCCGACGACGACGGTGTGAAGGAAACCGGCGAAACGCCCCTCGCCGCCGTCGCGCTCACCCTCACCGGTACCGACTACCTCGGCGCGGTCGTGACCCGGAACACCACCACCGATTCGCTCGGATTCTACGAGTTCACGAACCTCGCTCCAGGCACCTACACCGTCACCGAGACCCAGCCCGCCGGATACTTCGACGGACTCGAGGCCAAGGCCGGAGTCGTCGTCGCGGGCACCCGCGGCACCGACGTCGTCTCCTCCATCACCCTCGCCGCCGGCGACAACGTCCCCAACAACAACTTCGGCGAACTCCCGCCCGCTCAGCTCTCGGGCTACGTCTTCGTCGACAAGAGCAACGACGGCATCTTCGACGTCAATGAGAGCCCGATCGCGGGCGTCGAGATCAAGCTCACCGGCGTCGACTACCTCGGTTCGATCGTGAGCAAGACCACCGGCACCGACTCGTTCGGCTTCTACGAGTTCACGAACCTCGCTCCAGGCACCTACACCGTCACCGAGACCCAGCCCGCCGGGTACGTCGACGGACTCGACGCTCTCGAGGGCGTCGTGATCTTCGGCAGCAACACGAGCGACGTTCTCGCCGGCATCACGCTCGTTGCGGGCGCCTCTTCGGAAGAGAACGACTTCGGCGAACTCGAACTCGCGCGGCTCTCGGGCTTCGTCTACGTCGACGCCGACAACGACGGCACGTTCGACAGCGGCGAGACCCCGCTCAGCGGCGTCGAGATCAAGCTCACCGGTACCGACTACCTCGGGACGGCCGTCACCAAGACCGTCTTCACCGGCTCCGACGGATCCTACGCCTTCGAGGACCTCAACCCCGGTACGTACTCCGTCTCCGAGCCGACCCAGCCCACGGGTTATTTCGACGGACTCGACGCCAAGATCGGCGCGGTGATCACCGGCTCGAACACGACCGACGCGATCGCCACGATCGTCCTGCAGTCCGGCGACTCGGCTGAGCAGAACAACTTCGGTGAACTCCTCCCCGCCAAGCTCTCCGGCTTCGTCTATGTCGACGCCGACGACAACGGAATCAAGGCGACCACCGAGACGGGCCTGCCCAACGTGGTGATCACGCTCAACGGAACGAACGACCTCGGGCAGCCCGTCTCGCTCTCGAAGCAGACCGATTCGACCGGATTCTACGAGTTCGCCGGTCTTCGTCCCGGCACCTACACGGTCGACCAGCCGACCCAGCCCACGGGCTACGTCGACGGACTCGACTCCAAGGGCGGCGTGGTCATCCTGATCTCGAACACTCAGGACACCATTCCGAACATCGGCCTGCCCTCGGGCGCGAACCTCATCAACAACAACTTCGGTGAACTCCTGCCGAAGGTCGGCGAGATCTCGGGACGCAAGTACCGCGACCTCACCGGCAACGGGCTCACCTCCGACGACACCGCGCTCGGCGGCGTCACGATCCAGCTCTTCCTCGACCGCAACAACTCCGGCACGCTCGACGCGGCCGACGGCGCGGCGATTCGATCCATGCCGACCGGTTCCGACGGTCGTTATGCGTTCACCGGGCTGGCCGCCGGCCGCTACTTCGTTTCCGAGGTCGTCGCCTCGGGCTGGATCCGCACCGCACCGGCGCTCTCGAGCACCTACTCGATCGTCGTCAGCGGTGGGAGCTCGTCCAGCGGCAACGACTTCGCGAACTTCGAGCTCGTCTGCACCGATTGCAGCGTCACCAACATCAGCTACCTCGTGAACGGATCCGCGACCTACACCTCACTCCGCGGCAATACCAATCAGGGCGACGTCGTCACGGTGACGTTCACGACCACCAAGCCGGTGCTTCTCTCGTTCGTGACCTACACTGCTCCCTCGAACACCTTCGTCGCCTCGGAAGCCAGCCGGCAGGAAGTGTTCGACGCGGTCACGCAATACTATGCAACGCCGGGCACCTACTCGATGACCGTCCAGAATCCCAACGGGAACTACCAGATCGACTTCGTCTGCGGCCCGGTCATCGACCGCTTCGGCCCGGCGGGAAGCAACATCTTCTACACGCCGCAGCAACGCTTGATCCACGCCGACAACGACGGCTCGCAGCCCGCTCTCGCTCCCTCGAGCTACGCCTCGATCGCGGGAACGGTGTTCGTCGACACCGACTCGGACGGCAACATCGACAGCGGCGAGAACGGCCTCGGCGGCGTCACCATCAAGCTCACCGGCGTCGACGACCTCGGCAAGTCGGTCAGCCTGACTCGCGTCACCGCGGCAAACGGTACCTATAGCTTCAAGGGTCTCCGCCCCGGAACCTATAAGGTCACCGAGACTCAGCCCGCCGGCTACACGACCACGAAGAACAGCGTCGGCACCGTCGGAGGCGTCAAGAAGGGGTCGCTCGCGACTTCCACGACCGACGCCATCGACGCCGTGATCCTCGCCCTCGGAAACCAGGGGATCGACTACAATTTCGGTGAGATCGCCTCCAGCGGACTCGTGCGAGGCACCACCGCGACGATCGGATACTGGCAAAACCCGAACGGACAGGAGCTGATCAATAAGCTCAACGGCGGCTCGCACGCCAAGAACCTCGGCAATTGGCTTGCGTCGCAGTTCCCCAACCTCTACGGACCCTCCGCCGGGTCGAACAACCTCACCGGTAAGACCAATGCCCAGGTCGCGTCTTACTACAAGAACCTGTTCAACAGCGGCAAGAAGACGGAGTGTCAGGTGCTCTCCGCGGCACTCGCCGTGTATGTGACCGACTCCGACCTCGCGGGCCAAGTCGCCCAGGCATACGGCTTCATCGTCAGCTCCACCGGAACCGGGGCAAGGACCTTCAACGTCGGCTCCAACGGGTCGAATCTCGGGCTCTCCAACAACTCGACCCACACCGTGCTCTCGCTCCTGAAGACCGTCGACGCGGGCTCCAAGTGCGGTAAGCTCTGGAACGACAACTCCTCGAAGAAGAAGACGACCAACAACGTCTTCACCTGCATCAACGAGAAGGGCGACATCTACTGAGAATCGGCCCTCAGCGCATTCTCCGGAGCACGATCTTCGCTCGAGGCCGCCTCACCCCTCCGGGGAGGCGGCCTCTTCGATTCAACTCGCTCGAACGTGCTGGTTCTTCGACGAGCGTGCACCGAGATCAACGCGAGATCAGATAAGTATCGAAGACCCGAACCTTTGCGAAGTTCGCCCGATTCTCCTCGACGAACTTCGTGTGTCGCTCGGCCTTCAGATACTTCGCCTCGGCCGCCTTGTTCTCAAAGATCAGGTGGAGCGACACGTCGAAGTCGCGAACGCTCACGTTCGGCTCGACCACATCCTCGGCGATCAACCCGACCGAGAAATGCTCGACGCCCTCGTGTCCCGAGAGATACTTCTCGCACGAGGCCGCGAACTTCTCGCGCGACTCCTTCGAGCGATCCTTCAGCTCGAAGAAGACCATATGCGCCAACTTCGGCTCGGCGCTCGTGTTCGACCTCGAAACCGCCGCCGCAGCGGTCAACATCGTGACCGCCGCCAGACCGGCGCCCAACCAACTGCGCATGCTCATGAGAAACTCCATGGGTCTGTGAACATCATCACGCATCGCTGCCGCCGCGAACCGATCGAGCGGGCTTGCACGGGAGTGCATGGGAATCGAACCCACCGAGAGCCGCTCTCGCGACCCCCCGCCGGTTTTGAAGACCGGGGCCGACACCAGTCGTACAGGCACTCCCATCGTTCGCGGATGCGAGTATAAGCCGTCCGGGCGCTGCGGCCAATGTCCGCGCGGCGGCGAAGGGGTGATCACCGCGGATCGACTGCCCGTCGCTCGTGGTCGAGGATGACCGCGACGATCCATGCCGAGCCGAGTAGGAAGTGCGGCAGGCCGACGATTGCGTCGAGATCTCCCCATGGGCCGTTCGGGTCGATCACTCCGCCCAGACAGGCATAGAGAAGGTCGAAGCCGGCGAGCCATCCGAGGAAGACCGTCAGCGTCGCCGACGGAATCGGTCGTCCGAAGAGCCTCTCGGCCTCGGAGCCTTCGGCGTCGGCGATCAGCATGAGCCAGACCATCCAGTACTGGATGAATCCGACGCGATAGAAGAGCAGCGTCGTCGCGAGCCCGAGACAGGCTCCCACCCGAGGGGTAAGGCGGTCGGAACGAGTTCGGCTCCAGGCGAAGACGAGGAGACCCGCGAGCGCCGTGATCGGACCGGCCAAGCGACCTGCTTCCGTCCCGGCGGGCAGCGGCGAGAAGCGTCCCTCGAGAAACCGAAAGATCGAGAGCAGGTTCGCACCGCGCGTCGCCGCGAATTCGATCGGGCGGAAGACCGAAGGCCCCCAGACGAGCCATGATGCGGCCAAGCCGACCACGATCGTAGCCGCGAAGGCACCGAGATAGCGGCGATCGAAGCGGTCCACTCGGCGCAATCCGAAGGGCGCGATGACCAACGGGAGATACTTCAAGAGCACGCCGAAGCCGAGCAGAGTCCCCGCGGTGAATCGTCGGCGCTCGAGCACGCGCCAGGCCGTCGCGCAGGCGAGACCGACCAAGACGTCGAAGTGACCGAACCAGGCCGTTTCGATCCAAGGAAACGGATTCAGGACGAGAAGGACCCATCGACGCTTCGTCATCGGACGCGAGACGACGTAACCGACGTAAGCCAGAGCGAACAGCAACTTCGGCAGCAAGGGATGAATCAAGACGGCGGGCGAGAGCAGGAGGAATGCCGGCCCATAGGCATTGAGCGGATACGATCGACCCGTCGGCAACCACCAAGGGTCGCCTCCTGAGAGGACCACCGCCCAGATCTCCAGGTCGGCCGTGTAGTCGTGCCGAGCACCCGCGACGACGGTCAGGCCGAGGAAAGCGGCGGCGAATAGCGCGAGTCGTGAGTTCTCACCCGGAGGCGCGGAGCGGCGGGTCAGGACGAGAGCCACACCGGCGAGCATCGCAGCGGCGAGTCCACACGCCGCCTCGAATTCCCGCCAGAGGGCGAGATAGTGCTCGAGCGGCCGCGTCTTTCCACGAAGGATCCGGTTGAACAACTCAATCGACCGCCCCGCATGGGCCTCCGTGATCAAGTACGGAATCAGGAGCCGGCCGCTCGCAACCACCAGCATCAGTAGGATCGCGAAAATGAGGAGTCGATAGCCCAGCACCCTGGTGATCACGAGCAGACGCCTCCCGCTTCCTCGACCGAATCATGAAGATTGAATGAAGCCGAATGAGCGAACACCAGAGTTCGGCGTGGGCAACGATAGACTATGTGAGAGCGGCGATGAATCCCCTTCGGATGCGAAGCGGTCGCCGACTCGATCCTACGAGAGCCGTTCATGACGCAGTCTCCACGCGCCGGGCGCAGACTGAGGCGAATCCGCGACGGGCTCTTCGCGGTCCTGGGTGTGCTCGGGCTCGCGCTCGCGGTCCATTTCGCCGTGCGCGAGCCGACGGAACGACTCGTTCGCCTCAGCTTGAGCGCGGGCCAAGCGGCCGGAGAACGGCGGAGGATCGCGGAAGTCCTGCTCCGTGAAGCGCTCGCCCGCTCGATCGAGATTCGCCTGGTCGAGACCGAGGGGTCGGCCGAGGCGCTCGAGGCGGTCGACGCCGGACGGCTCGACGCCGCACTCGCTCAAGGCGGCCTCGATCTCTCCTCGCGACGAAACCTCCGCCAAGTTGCGACGCTCCACATCGAGCCGCTCCATCTGCTCGTCAAGGAAGAGCTCCACGCCGAGGTCGCGGGCCGACTCTCGGCCTTGAAGGGGAAGTCGATCGGAATCGGCGAGCCGGGAAGTGGAACCGCTCGCCTTTCTCTCGAGGTCCTGAGGTTTGCCGGGCTCGATCAGGGCGACTTCCACCCCGATCCGTCGTCCTACCAGGATTTATTGACCGAGCTCGATCGCTCCAAGCTCCCCGACGCCGTCTTCATGGTTTCGACCCTTCCCTCTCCCGTCGCACGACGGTTGGTCGAGCGGCATCGGTACCGATTGGTCGAGCTGCCCTTTCATGAGGCCTTCACACTCGGACCGAGCGAGACGAAGGTCGGAGATCCGATCCTCGAACTCGGCATCGACCGGCGAAATGTCGTCCCAGCAACGATCCCCGCCTTCGCCTACGAGATCGAGCCGGGCGTTCCGCCGGAAACGATCGACACGCTCGGTACGCGATTGATCCTCGTGGCGAATGTGAATGTTCCCGAGCGCACGATCCAACGGCTCGTCGAAGTCGTCTACACCTCCCCATTCGGCCAGGTGATGCGGCCCGCGCTCGATGCCCGGCTCCTCGAGATGCCGCCCGAGGCTCCCTGGCATCGGGGCACGCTCTCGTATCTCCACCGCAACGCCCCTCTGATCGCGGGCGACCTCCTCGACCTGATCGAGAAAGAGTTGAGCATCGTCGGGGCGATGTGCGGCGCAGGGTTCTTCCTCTGGCAGTGGGTTCGGCGTCGATACCGTCGCGTTCGCGACCAGGGCTTCGAGTCGTACATCCTCCGCGTGAATCGGATCGAGCGGCGGGCGATCGTCCTCGAACGCGAGCCCGTTCTCGACCTCCAGGCTCTGACGAGGCTCCAGGAAGAGCTGAGCGATCTGAAGGGCGATGCGCTCGACAAGTTCATCGCGGGCGAGCTCGAAGGCGAGGAATTGATGTCGAGCTTCCTGACCCACGTCGCCGACACACGCGACTTCCTCACGAATCTGATCATCGCCGCGCGCGAACTTCGCGCGCGGACTCCGCCGCGTGAAGATCCCGCCGGAGCCGCCTCCAGTGAGCTGGTCCCGCCCATCTGACCGGCATCGTCGCCAAATTCTCCCCAATTCGCCAAGAAGTCTCGACCCGAGCCGCTAACGCGACCGATCTAGTCCGCAAGGGGAATCTCGGCGGAGGTGATCGCGCGCATGGATCGGATCGGCGATAGATCGAGACCCGATCGACGGCTCGAGGTGCTCGCGCTGATCGGCGCGATCGTTCTCGGAGCCGGTTCATCGATCGCTCGAGCAGGAGATGCCGACGTCGAGGCGCGGTTGCGGGCCCTCGAGGACGCGAACCGCAAGCTCTTGCAACGCTACGAGCAACTCCTGGAGAGAAGCGCCGAGGACCGCAAGCTCGCTGAAGATCGCTATCGCGACCTCGAGCGCCGATATCTCGAACTCCGAGGCCCGGGCGTTCCGCCTGCGATTCCGGCCGCAAACGAGTCTCGCGATCCCCAGACCCGCCCCGCGGAACTCGACGGCGCTTCTCAGGACGACCGGATCCCGATCGCCGCCCCGGGCTTCGGGGCTCGCGACGGAGCCACCGCCTCGGAGACCGTGCCCGCTCTCCCCCTCATCGCAGAACTCCGCGACGGATTCGAGCTGCGCACGGTCGACGACGAGATCTCGCTCCGATTCCACACTCTCGCACAGGTCGATTTCAAGGACTTCCTGCCCAATACACAATCGCCCGCGCGAAGCGGGCTCTACATCCCTCGCGTCCGCGTCTACTTCGAGGGCGACCTGACGCGACTCTTCGACTATGAGATCTCGCTCCAGCGGAGCGTCGAAGGCGTGTGGGACTTGCTCGACGGCAACATCGACTACAAGCCGTCCGAGAAATTCCAGGTCCGATTCGGCCGGACGCTCGTGCCGTACAGCTACGACTGGTACGACCACCTCGAGCAGTACTTCATCACCCCCGAGCGTGGTCTCTTCCCGTTGAATTTCGGCCTCTCCCGCGCCGCGGGGTTGCTCGCTCAGGGATGGCTGTTCGACCGTCGCCTCGAATACGCATTCGGCGGCTTCGATGGACGGCTCACGGGCGTCGCCGACAACAACAACACCCGCGACGGCGTCGTCTACGTCAACCTCCGCCCCTTCCTGCTCGACGAAGACTCCCCCTGGCGCTATCTCAACATCGGCGGATCGGCCTTCTCGGGATCGCAGATCGCTCCCCAGGATCCGCTCCCCATGCGAACCTCGCTCCAGTCGTCCGAGAATGACGAGGCAGCCTCGAGCGCGTCGGCCGTCTTCCTCGAGTTCGACGAAGGGGTTTCTGCGCTCGGGTCGCGCGCGGCCGGGGCCCTCCACCTCGCTTGGTATCGCGGGCCCTTCTCGTTCGAGAGCGAAGTCCAGGCGGGGAGATTCCAGTTCCTGCCTCATCACGGCGAGCGTCGAGTCGGAGTTCCCGTCATGGGCTATCACATCGCCGGGAGCTGGTTCTTGACGGGTGAAGAAGTGAGCGAACGAACGACCGTGGTTCCCCTTCGCCCCTTCGACCTCCGACCCGGCAGCCGCGGTCCGGGAGCGTTCGAGGTCTTCGCTCGCTTTAGCCACCTCCTCCTCGGCGAGCAGGTGTTCACGGGCGAACTCGCCGACCCGAATCGATGGACGCGCCGGGTCGATATGCCCGAGGTCGGATTCAACTGGTATCCGAATCGGTTCATCAAGTTCTATGTCGACTGGCAGTTGCCCATCTACGGCTCTCCCGTGGCGACCGACTACTCGGGCCGCCGCACCACCCGCAACGGCAACATGTTCTGGATCCGCGCTCAGGTCTACTTCTGATCGCGGACGCCGGCGACGACGCGGGTCTCGACCACGCCGGCTCGCTTCAGCTGCTCGAGGATCGCTTGGATCCGCACGAACGGCGTCGTCGGGTCGACCTCGACCACGACTCGCTTCGACGGGGTCGACGCGAGAGCCTCCGCGAGCCGACTCTCCTCGATCGGTTTGCCGTCGAGCGCGACCGATTTCTCATCGAGCGCAATCCTCACGGGCTTCTCGCCCGCTTCGGGCAACGGGTCGTCGGAGAGATCCGCACCCTCGAGCGCCGCGATCCGTCCGCCCTCGCGCACTGCGAAGAATCCGTATTCCTGCTCCAGGACGAAGACTCTGCCCGCGATCGCCCCTTTACCGTCGACGAAGAGCGAGCCGTCGAATTCCTGCGTACTCCTCGGGAATTCGATCTTGAAGCGCAGGCGCCGGGGAGTCTCGGCGGCGATCTGACCGGTCACCGGGTAAGCCGAACCCCGAGTATCGGAGCGAAATCGGCCGAGGATCGCACCGTTCGGCTCGACGGTCAGCTCCAGCGAGCCCGAGAGTTGTCCGTTGGCGAAGAGTCTCCATCGACCCGCGAAGTCGCCGGGCACGACGCGACGCCCCGGTGTCGGTCGAGACGCGGCAACCGCGTCGTGTGCCGGCGGAGAGTCGAGAAGGAAGAGCCGCGCGGAACCCAGAGTCCGCAACACGGCTTCTCCTCGTTCGATTTCCAGCATGAGATCCGCCCCCGCTCCGTCGGGGACGATCTGCCCGGAGTCGAGATCGAGCCGGAACCCGGGGAAGATCATCATCTGACGTCCGCGTGCAATCCTCGATGAGCGATCGGCCCCGTCGAAGACCTCGAAGCGTTCGATCATCAGCACCGACCAAGGGTCGCCGGCATCGCCGTCGCGCTTGCGACGTTCGGCCGTGAGGAGCATGCGCGCGAGATTCCCGCGGTCGGTCTTCACGACCACGAGTGCGGATCGCGTGTCCTTGAAGAACGCGGGAAGCCCCAGCAGTTCGCGAAACGTCAACGCCTCTTTCGACTTTGCAGCACCGCCCGGGGCCACGATCTTCGCCAGGACCGAACCATCGAGATCGGCGAAGTCCTGGGCTGAGCACGTCGCCGCGCATGCCGCCGCGGAAACCAAGACCAACCCCACTCCGCCTCGAAGCGCGTTTCTCGACATCGGTCCAGCCTCCGCTTCGCCCCGATCGACACCGCTCCATCCTCCTCGATCGGCGAGCTTCGATCCAGCCTCGGCGGGAGCGGGCGGGCGCTAGGAATGGCGAACCCCTGGATTTCAGGTTCGCTTCGTTGTCTACTCGCGAGACGCTGGACGACGACCAAGACCCGACCCGACCCCGACGCGAGCGAACGATGTCCCGGATCGTCAGTTGCTTCACGAATTGCTACGGCCCGGCGGGCGTCCGCGCGGCTGCGGAGAACATCCGCGCGGCCGGGATCGACCACCTCGAACTCGCCCTTCGCGGCCACGATTTCGGCGGTCTCGTCATCCCCGAGTCGGCAGTGATCACCGAGAAGGCCGACGATGCCGAAGCCTCGGCCTTCGTCGAACTGCTCGCGAACCGAGGCGTCCGCGTCTCGGGCTGTAATGTGGGCGGCGCGGACATCCGCACTCGCGACGGCATCGACCTCACGATTCGCAGGATCCGCTTCGCCAAACGCTGGTTCGACGTCGGAGTCGTGGTCTCCGGCGCGGGTCGACCCGCGAACGACGACGAGCGGGCGGTCGTCGACGCCGCGCTCCGCGAGATCGGCGACGCCGCGGCCGAACTCGGCGTCGTCGTCGCCCTCGAGACCCACCAGGGACCCACCCAGAACGCCGAGGCGATGCTCCGGCTCATGGAACGGCTCGACCACCCGGCCGTCCGCATCAATTTCGATACCGGCAACATCGCTTACTATAATCATGGTTTCGACCCGGCCGACGAACTCGAGAAGGTGAAGGAGTTCGTCCGGAACGTCCACGTCAAGGACAACCGCGGCTGCTTCGAGGATTGGTACTTCCCCGCCGTCGGCGACGGCGGCGCGGTCGACTTCACCCGCATCCGCGAGATCCTCGACGGCGTCGGCTACGCCGGAGCCTACACGATCGAGATCGAGGGGATCGGCGGCGAGCCCGAACCCGGACTCGAGGCGCGGCAGGAACGCGTCGCGCGAAGCGTTGCTCACCTGAAAACGTGCGGATATCTTTGATCGACCGATTCACTTCCTCATCGGAGCCGGATTCATGGATATCCGATACACGACCGAGATCTCCGCCCCCGCGGACCGCGTCTGGCGCTACATCACCGAGCCCGAGCTCCAGAAGCAATGGATGCGGGGCGTCGTCGCCAACGTCCCGATCGAGGGCGAGCCGAACACCGTCGGATCGAAGTCGCGGATGACGATTCGCGAAGGCGGCTCGAACCAGGATTACGAGGTCACGCTCACCGAATTCGAGCCCCACGAGCGGCTCACCGTCGAGATGCGCGGCAAGAACCTCGGCGACACGCCGATGCAGGTCGAGTATCGGCTCACCGACCTCGTGACCGAGACCCGGCTCGATTATCGATGCCTCTGGAATCCCAGCTCGCGGGTCGTGCGATTCGTGAGCTGGATCTTCGGCGGGTTCGCGAAGGGAATGCTCGTCGGGTTCATGAAGAGTCTGAAGGAACTCTGCGAGGCCGAAGGCGCGGCATGACGCCGGATCGAGTCGTCGGCCGGCTCGCCCCGTCGCCGACCGGCGGCCTCCACGTGGGGCACGCGCGCACCTTTCTCGTCGCCTGGCTCGCCGTCCGCTCCCGCGGAGGACGTCTGATCCTGCGGATCGAGGACATCGACGCCGGCCGCGTCCGTCCGGGTGCGGCCGAGGCGGCGATCGCCGACCTCGCTTGGCTCGGCATCGACTGGGACGAGGGGCCGATCCATCAGTCGACGCGATTCGATCACTATCGCGCTGCGCTCGAGGGATGGATCGCGCGCGGGCTCGTTTATCCGTGCACCTGCACCCGCGCCGAGATCGAGCGGGCTGCGTCCGCCCCTCATGCGGGCGAGGAAGGCCCCACATATCCAGGTTCGTGCGCTTCGCGTACCGCCGAGGAGGGCGTCGACCTCGAGCGCCGAGGGATCGCATTCGCCTGGCGCTTCCGAACCGACGACCGGCGCGTCGGCTGGAACGACCTCGTGGTCGGCCCGATCGAGCGCGGACTCGGAGGGGACTTCATCATCGCCCGCGAGCCGTTCGCGCCGTCGTATCAGCTCGCCGTCTCGGTCGACGACGCCCTGATGGGGGTGACGCAGGTCCTCCGCGGCGACGACCTGATCCCCAGCACTCCGCGTCAGATTCGACTCCTCGAGTCGCTCGAGGCGCGGGTGCCGCATTATGGCCACATCCCGCTCGTCCACGACGCCGACGGCCGCCGTCTCGCTAAACGCGACGGCTCGATCAAGCTCGCGGCGCTGCGGGAAGCCGGGATCGACCCGAGACGGCTGATCGGCTATCTCGCCCGATCCTGCGGCTGGACCGACGGCATCGAACCCTCGAGCCCGCGCGATTGGATCGATCGCTTCGAGCTCCGATCCATCCCGCCGGAACCCTGGACGCTCGTCCCGCCCCATTGGCCGCCGCTTGGAACGCGCGACGCTCCGACTGGCGAGCGAACCGCGACCGATGTATGATGTGATCCCGTGGTCGTAGGATCGCGGATGCGGATCCGAGCCTCTTGTCCTTGGAAGGGTGGTAACGCGTCATGGACGCTGATCTCAAGCGCGATGCGAAGAGCGTGATCGAGCGGATCGTCAACCTTCGAGACTCTCTTTGACTTGGGCGACAAAGCTGGACGAAGACAAGTCCTCACCGCCGAGATGGAAGCGCCCTCCTTCTGGAACGACCAGGAGAAGGCCAAGGCCGTCATCGCCGAACTCAAGATCCTGAACGACGTTCTCAAGCCATTCGAAGCCCTCGTCGCCCAAACGGCCGACCTCGAGGCGCTGATCGAATTGGCCGAGGAGTCGGGCGATCTCGCGTTCGACGAAGAAGTGCGCGACGCGGTCAAGCGTGCGACGAACGACTTCGCGTCCTTCGAGCTCCGGTCGATGCTGGGCGGTCCCAACGACCACTGCAACGCCTTCGTGACGATCCATGCGGGCGCCGGCGGCACCGAAGCGTGCGACTGGGCCGACATGCTCTTGCGCATGTTCATGATGTGGGCCGAATCGAAGCGTTACGGCGTCCAGATCACCGATCGTGAAGAAGGCGGCTCGGCGGGCATCCAAACCGCGACGATCCACATCAAGGGCGAATACGCGTACGGCTATCTCCGCGGCGAGACCGGCGTGCATCGACTCGTGCGGATCAGCCCGTTCGACTCGGCCGGACGTCGCCAGACGTCGTTCGCTTCGGTCGACGTCCTGCCCGAGATCGACGACACGATCGACATCGTGCTCCGCGACGACGAACTCAAGCGCGATACGTTCCGCTCCGGCGGACCGGGCGGTCAGCACCAGAACAAGACCGAGTCGGGCGTGCGCTACACGCACCTCCCCACGGGAATCGCCGCCGAATCGCGCAGTGAACGTTCGCAGCACAAGAACGACGCCAACGCCCTCGCGCTGCTCAAGGCCAAGCTGATCCGCATGGAGGAAGAGAAGCGCGAGGCCGACTTCGCCAAGAAGTACGACGACAAGGGCGAGATCAGCTTCGGCAACCAGATCCGCTCCTACGTGCTCCAACCCTACCAGCTCGTGAAGGATCTCCGGACCGGTCACGAAGTCGGTAACCCCAGAGCCGTGCTCGACGGCGGGCTCGATGGATTCATCGACGCCTACTTGAGAATGCGTCTGGAGCAGGGCGAGACGTCGAAGAAATGAACCGAGGCGATCCTCGGCCGGTTCGGAGCGATCCGAGCCGGCCGAACGTCTCCCGCGTCGATCGCTCCGCGTCCGACCCACCGAGTCGGGCGTGGATCGATCGACTTCCGCCCATTCTCCACGAACCGAATCGGGGCCCCGTCTCTCCGCGATGGACGATCACTCGACAGCTCCCGACGCCCCCGCTCTCGATCTCCCGCCCCTGCGGGTCGTCTTCGAGTGGACCGGCGACCGTTGGACCCACCGCCTCGAGGTCTCCGGCAATCCGCTCGCGCGGCCCGTCGACCTCGCGCCCGAAGCAGAGAACCCCGCGCGCGTCGTCAGCCCCGCCTATCAGCAACTCGAATTCCAAGACGCACCCGACGGCTCGGGGCGTCAGGCGCTCGGCGTCGGCCAAACCGGGCCGCACCACTTCTCCGCCGTCTTCTGGTCCCGCCGGATCGACGGCAGACCGGCGATCGACGTCGACGTCGCCGACAGATCGCGAGCGAACATCGAGTTCCTCGCCGCGACCTACACCGTCTTTCGCACTTCCGGCGACCTGCTCTCCGCCGACGAGCGACGGATCTCGTGGAGCATCGACGCAGATCACGTCCTCGAACTCCACGCGCTGGGAGATGCCGCGCTCTGCCTCTCCGAGGCCGGTCGATCCGCGACCCGGATCCAGATCGTCGCGCGGCTCCACACCGCCGAGAAGACCCATCGTTGCCGATGGCGCTGGACTCTCGAGTCCCGTTCCTCCGAGCTTTGATCTACAATTCGATCTGGACAGGGATATCGTTCCGCCCTCTCCCGGGAGCCGCCGCTGATGTCGCTCGAGTACTTGGCCAAGACCGACCCCGAGATCCACGCCGCCATCGTCGCCGAGGAGCATCGCCAGCGCGACGACCTCGAGCTGATCGCTTCCGAGAACTACACCAGCCGAGCCATCATGGAAGCAGTCGGCTCGGTTCTCACCAACAAGTACGCCGAAGGGCTTCCCGGCAAGCGGTACTACGGCGGGTGTCAGAACGTCGACACCTCCGAATCGCTCGCGATTCGTCGGGCCAAGGAACTCTTCGGCGCCCAGCACGCCAACGTCCAACCCCACTCGGGCGCCACGGCCAACCAGGCCGTCTACTACGCCGCGCTGGAGATCGGCGACACGATCCTCGCCATGGACTTGGCCCAAGGCGGCCACCTGACCCACGGCATGAAGCTCAACTTCTCGGGTCGCTGGTATCCCACGATCCCCTACGGCGTCGACCCTCGGACCGAACGGATCGACTACGACGAAGTCGCCCGCCTCGCCCGTGAGCACAAGCCCAAGCTGATCCTCGCCGGCGCGAGCGCCTACCCGCGGATCATCGACTTCGCGCGTTTCGCCGAGATCGCCCGCGAGATCGGCGCGATCCTCTTCGTCGACATGGCGCACATCGCCGGTCTCGTCGCGGGAGGAGCCCATCCCTCGCCCGTCCCCCACGCCGACTTCGTCACCACCACGACGCACAAGACCCTCCGCGGCCCGCGCGGTGGAATCGTGCTCTGCACCGAGAATTGGGCCAAGAAGGTCGACTCGGCCGTCTTCCCCGGCCTCCAGGGCGGGCCGCTCGAGCACGTCATCGCCGGCAAGGCCGTCTGCTTCGGCGAAGCGCTCCGGCACGACTTCCGCGCCTACGCCGCGCAGATCGTCGCCAACGCCCAGACGCTCGCCGAGGTCCTGATCGCCGCGGGCTTCCGACTCACGTCGGGAGGCACCGATAACCACCTCATCCTCATCGACATGACTTCCGTCGGTCTCTGGGGCAAGGTCGCCGAGAACGCGCTCGGCCGCGCGGGGATCACCGTCAACAAGAACTTGATCCCCAACGACACCCGCAAGCCGCTCGACCCCTCGGGCATCCGCATGGGAACCGCTGCGCTCACCACCCGCGGTCTGAAGGAAGACGAGATGCGCCGGGTCGGGCGATGGATCGTCGAGGTCTGCAAGGCTCCCGACGACGAAGCGCTCGCCGCTCGCGTCAAGGCCGAGATCGCCGAGTTCGCCAAGGCCTTCCCGGTGCCGGCCGATCGCGTCTGACCCGCCGCCGATCCGCCAGGGTCAACGCACTCGATAGATCGCGTAGCGACCGACCGCATGCAACGGCTCGAGGTCGGAATCGTCGGAGCGGCCCGCGTCGGCCAAGACGTGGGTCGCTCCCTCGGACCGCGCCAGGCTCGCGAGCTCGGCGTTCGTCTTCCGGGTGTATCCCGCCTCGAGCGCATGCCGCCCGGCGAGATACGCCCGCGAAAACTCTTCGGTGGTCCCCTCGAACCCGACATGCTCGCGGAACCGCCGAGCCCAGTCGGCCAACCCGCGAGCGTGGTACGGCCCCGCCGCGCGGTTGAACACCACCGATCGCAATGACCAAAGGCGAAATGCTTTCGGTCCGGGCGGCCCGATGAACACGGCGTCGTTCGGCGTCCAATCGCGCGCCCACACGGCGAGTTTCTCGACGTCGTCGAGCGGCACGGGCCAGAATCGGCAACGTTCCGCGAGCACGGTCGCCGCCGGATGCCCCGACTCGACCCCGACGATCGGCGGCACGACACACGCGGCGATCGGCACCGACCAACAGATCGTGAACGCCCACCGCATCCGTCTCGGAGTCCAGCCGACCCGCCTCTCGGCGATCCCGCACGCGTCGAGCGCGACGACGGCAAGAGCCGCCGCGGCGAGCGGCACATGGCCCGACTCGGTGTCGTGCTTCAACAGATGGACCCAGCCGACCACTAGGACGCACCCCCCGACGATCCACGACCAGCGTGAGACTTCGGATTGCCGCTCTTGCACGGAAGTCGAGACGGCACGACGCTCGAGGATCCGATGCAGAACGGCCCGCGCCGACTTCCGGGCGACCATGGCTCGCAACGCAGACCCGCTGGGGCGTCGCTCGCCGAACTCGCTCGTGAATCCGGATCGCGTGGAACGCCGAGGACCGCGGCTCGCCGCATCGGGAGCGTGCAGCCGCTCGTAGAGGCCGGCGCGTCGAGAGCCGAGACTCGGGCTCCCCGAGTCGGGTTCTCCGACACCCGCGAATCGCTCGAAACCGACACCCCATCGGTCGATCGTCCGTCGAGCCGCCCATTCGCCCAGGGTCGCGGCGAGATCGAAGCCGATCGCGAGCACGAACATCCGATCCCCCGCCAGTCCCACCATCAAGAGCGCGGCACGCAGCTTTCCGAGTCGCCCCGCTTCCGCCCAGAGTCGCAGGATCCGGCCGGAACCGAGCACGAGCGCGAGCCCGCGGGCCCAGGTCGCGAGCCGATAGGGCTGGAAGAGCGTCATCCGCAGGTCGCCGACGACCTCGATCAACACGGTGCTCACTCCGAGCCCGGCGACGATCAGAGCCAGGGTCGTCGCGATGCGCGTTCGTTCGCGGGTTCGGCTCGGCTCGAGGAAGCCGAGCAACGCCAACACCAGATACCCCGCCCCCGCAAGCCACTGATCGGCTCGCCAGAGCGCGGGCCGCATGTGCTGCGGACCTTGGATCTCGACGCTCAGCAGACGGAACTCCCCCGGGTCGAGCCCCTCCATCAAGATCGGCGCGTTTCGTATCGACCAGACGGCGACCGGCACCAGCACGACCATCAGTCCCGCCGCGCGACCGATCGCCGCGAGCCGAGATCCGCCGTTGCGACCCTCGACCAGCCTCCACGCCACGATCGAGGCGCCGGCGACGCTCGTGAGTTGGATCCCCAGCGAAGGGTGGATCAGACTCGCGCACCCGAAGAGCGCCGCGGCGACCAGGAATCGTCCCCGACCTTCGACGAGGGTCGCGTACGCCGTCCAACCAAGCCCGAGAGCAAGCAGTCGATCGAGCAGCTCGCCCTCGAAGAGGTGATTCGTCCCGAGATTGCCCGCGCGAGCGATCAGGATCGACGCGACGGCGAGAAGGCCGACGGAGGTCCCGCGCCCCGGATGACTGCTCCGTGCCAGGCGATCGGCCCCGCGCGCCGTCAGCACGAACGTCGCGAGGAAGAGAAGCGCGAGCGCTCCCGAGAGGCCCACGACCCTCGATGCACCATCCAGCAGCGCGATATAGCCGACGTGTGGGTTGAACTCGTCGAAGGCCCGCACGAATGGATCGGCTGCAAAGAGTTCCGCGGATCGATGATGCAGCAGCAAGGGCAATCGGTAGGCCTGGTCGACCTCGCGCGAGTGATACCCGCGCAAGGTCAGGAAGGCACCGAGCATCAAGACGAACTCGAGACGGCGTCGCGGCATCCTTTCCGCTCCCCGAGCAGTCCCGCGCGTGCCGCGGAACCGCGGTCGGCCAGACTGCCCGGAGCGGCGGAGATCGTCAATCGCAACTGATCGATCGGGTTGCGATCAGCGACCGCGAACCCGATCGAGCTCGCCGAGGATCCGCTTGAACTCGTCCTTGATCGCATCTTCTTCCGGATTCGGCAGATCGAGACGAGGCGGACGAGCGCCGGCGGCGACGGGCTCGACCTGCTTCAAGGCCTCGGGCAGCAGAGCGCCGGGGTCGAGAGCCGCGGGATCACCGTTGGGAACCGCGCCGGCGGGCGGCTGGAGACCGTTCTCCCGGACATGCGCCAGGAGCTTCTGCACGGGAGGCGCCGTCCAGATCTTCTCGGCCGGGCGGAATTGCGTGTCCCACGCCAGAGCGTGCGAGGTCCGAGTCTGCTCCTCGGCCCAGTCGATCCCCTTCGCTCGGTCGACGGCGAACCGCTGAAGCCCGGCGGCGATGAAGCAGGCAAACACGGTCCCCTTGATCGCGCCGAGCAAGAAGCCGGCGAATTGGTCGGTCCGGTTCGGCTCCTCGAGGCCGAAGCTCCGCTTGCGATACATCTTCACCGCGAGGATCGCGATCCCCGTCGTCACGACGTAGGTCGCCGCGGCCGCAGCCCACCAGAGCATCCGATCGAGTAGATCGGGCCGAATCGAAGCCAGATGAGGCGCGACGTGCGGCCTCACGTAGTCGCGCACGGGCGCGGCCGCGAACACGCAGCCGATCAGGCCCGCGAGCCGGATCCCCTGCAGCAGGAACCCCCGCATCCAACCTCGGATCGCGGAGGAGAGAATCACGAAGCCGAGAACGATATCCAGGCCCATGGAAAGCCCCTTGTCGGTCGCCGTGTCGCCGGTGCCTACTCGTGTGTTCGCCGAACGGGAGCCGATCTTGTCCCAAATCACCCACCCGTATCTTCGTCCATCGGCACCCGATCGCGTCGAACTTGAGCTATTTTTCCGTCCCTTCGGCCGCCATCCATCTTCTCAGGATTCCCAACGGCAACGAGCCCTGCGACAGCAACCGGTCATGAAACGCGCGGACGTCGAACCGGTCGCCCAAGCGCTTCTCCGCCTCCGCGCGGATCCGACGGATCTCCAACTCGCCGACCTTGTACGCCAGAGCCTGGCCGGGCCAGGCGATGTAGCGGTCGACCTCGCTCTCGACCTCCACCCTCGGCATCGCCGAGTTCTTCACGAGATAGTCGATCGCCTGCTCCCGCGTCCACTTCAGATGATGGAGCCCCGTATCGACCACCAGTCGCGCCGAGCGCCAGGCGCTGTATTCGAGACGACCGTATTCGGAATAGGGGTCGGTGTAGAGCCCGACCTCCTTCGGCAGCGTCTCGCTGTAGAGCCCCCAACCCTCCGAGAACGCCGGAACATATCCATTCCGACGAAACGCAGGGCGATCGGCGAGCTCGATCGTGAGCGCGAACTGGAGATGGTGTCCCGGAACCGCCTCGTGATACGCCAGCGCCTGCATCGAGAACGTGGTGCGCTCACCTGGCTCCGACGTGTTCACATAGAAGTATCCCGGGCGACTGCCGTCCTCCGGAAAGGGATAGTAGTATCCCGCCGCGGCCGACTTGGCTCGATACGCCTCGATCTCCTTCAAGCCGTAGTCGGTCTTCGGGAGCTTGCCGAAGAGCAGCGGCAGCTTGGCGTCCATCGCGGTGAGGATCTCGCGATATCGGGCCAGGATCGCTTCGGGTGAGGAGTTGCGGAACTTCGGGTCGGTGCGCAGGTAGCGGAGGAACGCGTCGAGATCCCCCGAGAATCCGACCTGCCGGCGCACGTCGTCCATCGCCGCACGCGTCTTCGCGACCTCCTCGAGACCGATCCGGTGGATCTCGTCGGGCTTCAGTTCGGTCGTCGTGAACGAACGCACGAGCCGAGCGTAGTGCGCGGGGCCGTCGGGCGTGTCCCAGAGTCCCACGCTCGTCCGACACGCGGGCAGATAGACCCGTTCGAGGAAATCGGCCCAACGCGTGAACGCAGGATTCACCTTGGTCTCGATCGCCGCGACGACCCGCGTTTCGATCTCGCTGCGACGCTCGGACGCGAGATCGGCGGGCAGGCGCGACATGATCCCGAAGAGAGGGCTCTTTCGCGGATCGCTCGGCGCGAGCGAGCGGAGTTGCGGGATCACCATCGCCAAGGTTGCCCGCGGCGGAGTCCGCTTCTCCTTCATACCGAGTTCCAACAGTGCGATCACGCCCTCCACCGCCGCCGGAAGCGCCTCGAGCCTGCGGATGTAGTTCTCGAGGTCTCCCGCCGTCGCCGTGGGGTGGAAGTTCACGTTCTGCGCGAAGGCGAGGTGCAGCCCCTCCTGTTGCGTGAACGGAATCAAGAACCCACGATACGGCTCGAGCTCGAGCCGGTCGTCGAGCGTCTCGAGCAAGACTTCGCGATCGATCCGCTCGTCGACGCTCAATCGCGCGGGATCGATCGCCGCGAGCCGCGTGCGCAGAGACTTCCAGGCCTCGACTCGACGCGTGCGAGTCTCGATCGAGTAGTCGGGGAGGCGGTCGTCGTACCGATGCTCTCCGACGTACGTCGCGTTCAGGGGATCGGCGCGGAGGTCGAGTTCCCACGACTCGTCGAAGAGCGCACGGAGTTTGCGGCTCGGCGACTCGGCCTCGCCGGCCGCGATCAAGTCGGCGGGGGCCGGGCTCTCCCCGATCGCCGCGAGGACCAGCCCGATCATCAACGCCGCTGCGCTTCTCGACTTCGTGTTCACGTCGCTCTCCTCGCTTCGTCTCGACGCCGGTCGACTCGATCGGGACCGATCCCCATCAGGCGGATCGAGTCTATCGGCCGAGATCGACGGTTGTCGACGCCTCGTCGCATTGCGCCGAAACGTGAACAACCGCGGCGCGTCGACCGTCTCTCGGTTATCATCGAATCGCGGTCCACGAGCCGCCGTCGCCGACGGCGAGGATCGCGCCCCCCTCTTCGAGACGCGATCGATGTTCAACTCGCCTCGCCGTCGCGGATTCCTGCTCCTCGGGTTGCTCGCGGTACCCGCCGCGCTCTACGTCGGGCTGATGTTGGTGATCACGTTCCGCCAGGAAGCCTTGATCTTCTCGGGCTCGACCGAACAGGGCTCGGCCGCGACGCGAATCGACGCGCCGCCCGAATGGTGCGAGCTGCTCGAGCTCGCGACGCCGGAGGGCACGCGCGTCGCCGCGGTCTTCGCTCCCGCCGCCGATGCCTCGGGCAAACGGCTCCCCGATTCCGCCGCACGGCCCACGGTCTTCTACTGCTACGGCGCGGGGCACTCCTTGAGCCGGTTCCTGCCCAGTGTCGACGGACTGCGGCGCGACGGACTCAACGTCATCGCTCCCGAGTACCTCGGATACGGCATGAGCGGCGGAAAACCCGGCGAGGCCGGCTGCCTCGCCGCGGCAGACGCCGCATACGATCATTTGCTCGCGCGTAAAGATATCGATCCCAAGAAGATCATCGTGGAGGGCGGATCGCTTGGCGCGGCGGTCGCCGTCCACCTCGCCGAGCGGCGAGATCCCGCCGGCTTGATCATGCTCTCGGGATTCACGAGCATCACCGATCTCTCGAAGCTGCAGTACGGCTTCCTCCCCATCGACCTGCTGCTGCGGCATCCGTTCGACAGCGTCGCCCGCATCGCTCGGGTGCGGTGTCCGATCCTGATCGCCCACGGCGATCGCGACGAAGTCGTCCCGTTCGAGATGTCCGCGCGACTTCTCGCGGCCGCTCCCGGCGCCCGGCGGCTCGTGATCTCCTGCGCGGGTCATTCCGATACGCTCTACCTCTGCGGCCCCTCGGGCGCCCTGCTCCCGACGACCATGAAGGGCCCGCACGACAAGTTCACCCCCGAGATCCACCAGACCGTCCGCGACTTCTTCACCCGTTGCCTGGAATCGAGCGCCCATCGAAATGCCGAAGTCGACCTCCCCACGCCTTCGTCATCGCGCTAGAATGACCCGACTCACCCACGCCCCCGAGACTCCGACGCTCACCGAATCGCGAGGGACTTCGATGCGGAACGCGATCGCCCCGATCCTCACGGCCCTCGGACTCGCACTGCTCGGCGCAGGCGGCAACGCAGGCGCCGACGAACCGAAGCCGGCAGCCGACCCGACCGCCCCGGCGCGGGCCAAGCTCGTGCAGCGACACCTCGTCGAGCGCGGCATCAAGGACCCGCGCGTGCTCGACGCCTTCCGCGAGGTCCCTCGACACCTCTTCCTTCCCGAGAAGGTCCGGCGCCACGCCTACGACGACGAATCGATTCCGATCGGTGAGCGGCAGACCAGCACACCGCCCTTCGACATGGCGTTCATGACCGAGGCCCTCGCCTTGAAGCCGACCGACAAGGTCTACGAGGTCGGCACAGGCAGCGGCTACCAGGCGGCGATCCTCGGCAAACTCTGCAAGGACGTCTACTCGGTCGAGATCCACGAGCCGCTCGGCCGCCGCGCGGCGGAAGTGCTCCGAGAACTCCGATACGACAACGTCCACACCAAGGTCGGCGACGGATACGAGGGATGGCCGAGCGCCGCACCTTTCGACGCGATCATCGTGACCTGCGCCCCGACGAAGGTCCCTCAGCCGCTCGTCGATCAATTGAAGGAGGGCGGACGTCTCGTCATTCCGATCGGCGACCGATTCAATCAGGTCGTTCACTTGATGATCAAGCGCAACGGCAAGCTCGAGAGCAAGGAACTCCGACCCACGCTCTTCGTGCCGATGACCGGCCGGGCCCTCCGCGAAGCAACCGAAGAGGCCAAGAAGAAGAAGCAGGAGCAGGCGAAGGAGACGCCGAAGCCGTGACGCACTTCCGTACCGCTCTGCTCGGCTGGTTGGCGGCATCTCTCTTCGGCCCCGTCGCGTGCCTGGCCCAGGACGACGGAATCGAACGGCCCGGCCCGCCGGCTCTCGACCGCTTCGAGACCGACGAAAACGGCGACGACGTTCCCGACGGTTGGTACAACCTCCGCGACGTCGCTCTCGTCGAGGGCGGCCGTACCTCGAAGGGGAAGATGTTCCGTTTCGAGGTCGACCAACCCGGACGCCCCGCGCGTGCCAGCCGCGCGTTCGGCGTCGACGGATCCAAGATCGAGGCGTTGAACATCTCTTTCTGGGCTCGGCTCGAGCGAGCAGGCGTCGGCGATCGCTTGGGCGATGAGCCGGGGCTCGTGATCGACTTCCTCGACGGCGAACTGCTCTCCGCCCGACGCGGCACCATCGGACCGCTCACGCGAGCCGTCGGATCGAGCTGGGTCAAGCTCTCGAAGCGGATCAGCGTGCCGATCTCGGCCAAGGACGCCATCCTGTCGATCGGACTCCTCGGAGGGACCGGCCGCCTCGAGATCGACGATCTCGCGATCGAACCGGTGCCCCGCGGAGGCGTGGAGACCGACGATCTGATCCTGAACGGCGGCTTCGAATTCGGCAGCCCCGCGCCCGATTCGTGGGTCTCCGAGAACGGCGTGCGCCGGAGCTTCCCCGGTCGAGACTCCGACTCGTCGCTCGAGTTCGATCGCCCGGGCGCTCGCGCCCTGACGAGCCTCGGGCTGCCCGTGACCCCTGGGAGTCTGATCGAGATCCGACTCTCGGTCCGAGCCCGCGACCTCCGCGGCGCCGATGGGGCGATCGGTGGATTCTTCTTTCTCGATGCGTCCGGTCGACGTCTGCCCGGCGCCTCCGGCGGAATACCCGTCTTCCGTTGGGCCGGCTCGTTCGACTGGCGCGACGACCAGGCCACGGTTCGCGTGCCCACGGGTGCCGTTCACGCCGTCTTCCAGGTCGCAAAGACCTCGAACTCCGGCACACTCGCCATCGACGACGTCACCGCGACCGAGGAAGGCGGCTCGCGCTGGCGACCGTTCCACGTCGCCGAACGCTCCGCCGGCCGACACCCCGTCGCCCCGTCGCCCAAGATCGCCGCGGGTTCCGCTCTCGACTACTCGCGTCCCGGGACGCCCGTCGCGGGATCGCGCGGCTTCGTCCGAGCGGACAAGGGTCGCTTGATCTTCGCCGACGGCACGCGTGCCCGCTTCTTCGGGGTTTCCCTCCTGCCCCCGAGCACCATTCTCGATACCGACGACGCCGATGCCCTCGCCGATCGACTCGCACGCTCCGGCGTCGATCTCGTCCGCCTCGGCGATCTCGACGCTCCCGTCGGCGCCGCGAGGAGCTTGATCGACGACAGTCGGGAAGACACCAAGGAACTCGACGCCGAGTCGCTCGCCAAGCTCTTTCACCTCATCGCAGCGCTCGAGAAACGCGGAATCCACATCGCGCTCGAACTCCAGAGCCTGCGACGCTATCGACCCGACGACGCGGTGCGCGACCCCGGCTCATTGCCCCCCGGCGGAGGCCCCGCGGCGGCGTTCGACCCCACGATGAGAGAGCTGCTCCTCGGCTTCGCCGGAAAGCTCCTCACCACCACGAATCCCGAAACCGGACGCAAACTCATCGACGACCCCGCACTCGTTTGGGTGACCATCGCCGGTGAGATCTCGCTCTTCGACCTCCTGACCGACCCCGATTCGCTGCCTCTTGCCTATCGCACGGAACTCGCCGCGCAGGGTCCCGGGCGGTCGGGCTGGAAGTCCGCCGAGACGCGGCAGTGGCAGGCTGCGGCCGAGGGTCTCCGCAAACTCGGAGTCCGCGTGCCGATCGCCGGAGTCTCGCATTGGCGGCGTGAGCCCGATTTCAACGCCGTGCAAGCCTCGGCCGGGCTCGACCTCATCGACGACCGGCTCTTCTGGGCACCACCCGCGCAAGGTTCGCCCGAGCGTCGCTCGATGCTCTGGAGCGCCGACGGCGGCATCCGCTCGCTCGCCGCCGCCAAGCGAAAGTCGACGCTGCCGTACGTCGCCGGGCAATACTGCGGCCGGACGGGATCCTGGGCCCTGCCCTTCGAGGGAGCCGACTTCCTGCTCGCAGCGCTGATCGCCGACGTCGACGACTGGGACGCGCTCGTGCGCAGAGGCGTGTTCATCAATCCCGAGATCTGGGGATCCGCGGCGCCGGGCACCGCCGGCGGCGAAGACCTCTTTCCCATCCCCGAGGCGATCAACGCCAACCCCCAGGTCTTCGCGCTGCTGCCGCACATCTCCGCCCTTTATCGCGACCGCGAAGGGTCGAAGGCCGCCTCCGCCGACACCCGACCGCGGGCCACCGCTCCGCTTGCGGGCTGGGAACCTCGACGCGGACGCCTCGCCATCGATCGCCCCGCGATCCAGGGAGTCGCCGGCGACTTCCGCGACGACCCCCAAGCCTTTCGGGAGATCATCCTCGAATCCGACGATGCGTCCGGCGTCGTGTGCGTCTCCAGCGTCGGCGGCGGCCCGATCGCCCAATCGAAGCGGCTGCTCGTCACGGCCGTCGGTTCGATCGATCCCACGGACATCACCTATGTCGACCATTGGAAGAACGAACCCGACGACATCGGTCGCCCCCCCCTGCTCGCCGAGCCGGTCCACGCGCGCATCACATGGCGCAATCGTCGCTCGGTCAAGGCGTACGCCCTCGACAACACCGGAGCCCGCGTGCGTGAAGTCCCGCTCGAGGCGACCGCCGACGGTCCCCGCCTCGTGATCGACGGCCGCACCCCGGGGCTCCACTGGGAACTCGTCTCCGACTGAGGGCCCCCGGGTCGGATTTCCTCGGTCCCTCCTCATCCGTATTTGGGTTCCCGCAAGTGCTGATACTCGTCACCGGAGGCGCGGGCTTCATCGGTTCCCACCTGGTCGACCGTCTGCTCGAACGGGGCGACGAGGTCGTCGCGCTCGACAACTTCGACCCGTTCTACGACGAACCGACCAAGCGGGCCAACCTCGCTTCGGCGACCGGGCACCCGCGATTCGGTCTGATCGATGCCGACCTGCGCATTCCGTCGTTGATCGATCGACTCGTCGCGGAGACTCGGCCCGACGCGATCGTTCATCTCGCGGCGAAGGCCGGCGTCCGCCCGAGCATCGATGATCCCTCGACCTATGCCGACGTCAACGTCGTCGGCACGGTGAACCTCCTGAACGCCGCCTGCAGGATCGCGCCTCGACCTCGGTTCATCTTCGCCTCGAGCTCGAGCGTCTACGGCGACCGAGCCGACGCCCCCTTTCGCGAGACCGACCCGGTCGACCACCCCGTCAGCCCTTACGCGGCCACCAAGAAGGCCTGCGAACTCCTCGGCCATGCGTTCCACCACATCCACGGTCTCCCCGTCACCGGCCTGCGCTTCTTCACCGCGTACGGACCGCGCAATCGGCCCGACCTCGCGATCGCCAAGTTCACGCGATTGATCGACGCCGGATCACCCGTTCCAATGTTCGGCGATGGATCCACGCGACGCGACTATACGTACATCGACGACATCGTCGATGGAGTGATCCGCGCGGTCGACCGCTGCCGCGACTACCGAATCTACAACCTCGGCAATTCGACTCCCATCGCGCTGGCCGACATGATCGCCGAGATCGGCCGGGCGCTCGGCAAGGAAGCGATCATCGACCGCCACCCCGAACAGCCCGGCGACGTTCGCCTCACCTACGCCGACATCTCGCGTGCCGAGTCCGAACTCGGATATCGGCCCTCGACTCCGTTCTCGGTGGGAATCGCCCGCTACGTCGACTGGTATCGAAGCCGCACCTCGAAGAGCCCAGGATCGACTGCCGAAGAACCCGGCATCCTTCCAAGCTAGACGCGAAGGACGGCCGCCGCAAAGGCGAGCACGCCCGCAACGGCGATCAGGCTCGCGAGCCACCAGGCGAGCGAGCGCGACAGACCCGGCGCACGACGCCGCAGCCGCTCGGTCGCGTGTCGGTACTGGACCGCGGCGGCCGCCAGCGTCGTGATCCCCAGCGCGATCAGGATCAGTCCGTATTCGCGAGGGCCGAGTCGCTGGTCGACCGATCGCACCAAAGCATGCTCGCGCAAATAAAAGAAGAATTTGTATAGCGTGAATCCCAATCCGATCAGTCCCGTCGAGGTCCGAATCCATGCCATGAGCGTTCGCTCATAGGCGAGATATGTCCGCTCGATCGCCAGTTCGAGCTGATCGAGAGCCGGCTCGGGTTCGGGCTCGGTCGGTCTCACGACGATCGATCCCCCGCGGATTCGAGTCCGAGTTCGTTCACGACCCGATCGGCCGAGCGGAGCGACGGCAGGAACCAACGCGCGGGCGCCGACCATTCGCCTTCGGGTCGGCGATGACCGACCGCGGCCGTCGCCAGCCCCGCGCCGATCGCCGCCGAGAGTCCGCCCGGAGAATCTTCGACCGCGATCACCTCCGACGCATCCAAGCCCATGCGGCTCAGAGCGCGTCGATAGCATTCCGGATCGGGCTTGACCTCGACGACGTCTTCCTTGGCGATCACGAACTCGAACGCCTCGGAGAGACCGGCCCGACCGAGCACGGCGGCGACGTTCTCGCGCCAAGTCGTCGAGACGACCCCGAGTCGAAACCGTCCCCGCAGCCGGTCGACCAACTCGGAAACCCCGGGGTAGATCACGTCCACCTCGGCGAAGAGCCGAGTCGCGAGCTCTTGCTTGAGTGCGCACCAGCCCTCGATGTCGCCGTCGACGAGCGACTTGGTCGCGAAGAGTCCGGTGAGCCAGAGGCGATCGTCGACTTCGGCCGCCTTGGCCGCGGCTTCGTCCGGGATCAACCACCCCATCCGCGACAGCGTCCGTTGCCAAGCGACGATGTGGATGTTCTCGGTATCGGCGATCACGCCGTCGAAGTCGAAGAGGATCGCGCGGATCGCCATGAATCGCCCCCGAGCCGCGGCCCGCCCTTGATCCGGGGACCGACGCATTCGCGGATCATAGCCTCACGCCACCAACGCAGTCAAATCGTTGACTTTCCCCGTCGCCACCCCTATTTTGACCTCTTCGACGACTCTCCGTCTCTCCGCTCGTCCTCCGCACCAATGGGAGCAATCCGCATGGCTCGCCCCGTGACGTTGTTCACCGGCCAATGGGCCGACCTCACCCTCGAAGATTGTTGCAAGAAGGCGAGCGCTTGGGGATACGACGGCATCGAGCTGCCGTGTTGGGGCGATCACTTCAACGTCCGCAAGGCGCTCGATGAACCGGGCTACTGCGAGGGGCGTCATGAACTGCTCGCCAAGTACGGCCTGAAGTGCTGGGCGATCTCGAATCACCTCGTCGGCCAACTCGTGCTCGACATCCTCGACGCACGCACCGACGACTGGGTCCCCGCCGAAGTCCGAGGCGACTCCGACAAGAAGCGCGCCTGGGCCATCCAGGAGATGAAGGACACCGCACGCGCCGCAGCCAAGCTCGGCGTCAAGGTCGTCAACGGCTTCGTCGGTTCTTCGATCTGGCACCTCCTCTACTCCTTCCCGCCCGTTCCCGACGCCTGGATCGCCGACGGATTCAAGCTGCTCGCCGAGCGCTGGAATCCGATCCTCGACGTCTTCAAGGAGGTCGGAGTCAAGTTCGCCCTCGAGGTCCACCCGACCGAGATCGCCTTCGACATCTACTCCGCGGAGATGGCCCTGAAGGCGCTCGACAATCGCCCCGAATTCGGCTTCAACTTCGACCCGAGCCACCTCCACTGGCAGATGGTCGACTCGGTCGCCTTCATCCGGACCTTCCCCGACCGCATCTACCACGTCCACGTCAAGGACGCCGCTCGCACGCTCGACGGCAAGACCGGCATCCTGGGATCCCACCTCAACTTCGGCGACCCGCGCCGCGGTTGGGACTTCCGCTCGCCCGGTCGCGGCCAGGTCGATTTCGAGTCGATCGCCCGCGCCCTGAACGAGATCGGCTACACCGGCCCGCTCTCCGTCGAGTGGGAGGATCCCGGCATGGATCGTGAGTTCGGCGCAGCCGAAGCCGCACAATTCGTGAAGACCAAGATGGGCTTCGCCTCCGCCGGCCGTCTCTTCGACACCGCCTTCGCGGAGGCCCAAGCCAAGAAGTCCTGACCCTCCTCGGCATCATCCCCCCCGCCGACCCCGCCCGGACGCTCTCGCGGCGTCCGGGAATCGTGCTCTTTCGGCGAATCGGGCCGTCTCGACTTGCCGCCCGATGCCCGAGGGGGCATGGGCAACGAATCGTCGGCACTGTCGCCGTTCCTGGAGTCGAGTCGATGGTGACGAAAGACCAAGCGGCCGAACGACTGGCCGGCATGCACTACACGATCGAGAGCGGCTTGAGCCAAGTCTTTCGCGTGCATGGTCCGGCCGACCGCGAGACCCGTCCGGATGAGCCCATCAAGCTGCTGGAGGTGAACGACAACACCGTGCCCTTGGGCATCATGCCGATCCAGTTCGGACCCGACCCAGCTCGGGGCCTCTTCTACTCCTCGATCATCATCGAAGTGACGCCTCACGAACTCCGAGAGATCTTGGGTAGGAGGTTGGAGCTGCCCAATGGCTGGGAACTCGGCGAGGAGATTCCGAGGCCGGCCGACGCGGAGGCTTGATGAGTACCCCTGCCGCCTGGGCCCTGGCCTACGCGTCAGGGACGTGCCGATCTTCGGGCCTGGGAACTCTACGAGCAGCATCCGGAAGCCCTCGCGGCCAAGTGCCACAATCTGCTGTTTCTTCAGATGGCCTGCGAGAAGCTCTGCAAGGCCCACCTGATCAAGACGGGTGCTCGACCAAGAGATCTCCAGGCAAGCCACGCATACACAAGAAAACACCTCCCGATCGTGATAAGGCAGGAGATCACCGCATCCGGCCAGGATCTGAAGAGAATGCAATCGGTCATGACCCTGACCCGTCACCTCGCGGCGGAAGTCGAACTCCTGAACCCAGCAGTGAACCTGGGGGGCGTCCGACCGGATAACTGCGAGTATCCCTGGGAGTCGGGCGACACGGTGATCTCGCCGCTGGACTGGACCTTTCATCCGTTGGAATTGGTCGCCGTTCGCGGCGGGCCGACGTTCATCAAGCTCCTGAAAGGGGCTATTGCGAGAACCCTCGAGGAATTGGAGAAATCAGCATGAGCGGACCGATCGTTCGGAAGTACGGCTTCCCCAATTTCGAGCAGATCTTCGGCAAGCGCGAACTCGAGCACGGCGTCGACGCTCCCGCGACGCCCGACCCGAATGCCGGCGCGGTGAGCGAGGCGAATCCGCAGACGCCCTCGGACAAAGCGGCAACTCCTCCGGACGAAGCCGCTCCCAAGTCGTGATCGCTCGATCACATGTCGAAACGACCGACGCGCGGCCGCAGTTCACTCGGGACGCGCGTCTGCGGCCGGAGGCGTCCCCGTGAACTCGATCGCGAGCCCGAGGATTCCAAGGTCGTCGAGATAGGTCGGGTCGTTCTTGAGCCCGACCTGTTCGAAGCGGACGGTATTCTCGCCCGCCCGCAACACTCCCGGGCGAACCGGAACTCTGACGACGATCGGAGTCTCGTTGTTGTCTTCGATGAACCGATTCAGATAGTCGACCTTGACCCCATTGACGAACAGATTGGTGACGAGCTCGCCGTTGCGAATCTTTGCCGAGTAGCCCACGCCCGGCGCTTCTCCGACGACTTGAACCGCGTCGATCCTCAGGAATGCAGCCTCTGCAGGCGGCTCGGCGAGCGTGAACTTCCGCTCGAGCACGCCGCCTTCGGGCTGAGGCGGGTCGAGATGCGCGGGGGCTTCGGAGATGTCGTCGCCGAGGTGGTGAGCGAATGGATCGACGACGATGCGGGTCGACGAACCCTCGACCGCGAGTCGACGAAGCCTCGGCACGGGCAGCGTGATCGTGCCCGCGTACGGCGTCTGCATCGTGATTCGCTCGGCGTCGGCCTCGACCAGAACACCCTCGACGGCGTCGAGATCGCGCGGGTCGACCCCGGGCGCCGCACGCCACTCGGCACGGCACCAGAGACCCCCGAGCGGCTTCGACGGCCGAGCCTCACGCCGAAGGTAGAGCCCGAGAACCTCGCTCCAGGGGTAGACCACGCCGCGACCCTCGACCTCGAGCGTGATCCGCTCGGTATCGGCCTTCTCGAGGCGACCGAACGACTGGTCGCCGCTGACCATGCGCACTTCGTCCTGAGACGGGTCGGCCTCGAGGTCGGCGGTCGGCTCGGCGAAGCGGACGATGCGCAGGTCGTCAAAGGCGACCGCCAGATCGGCGGGAGGGGCGGAAGCGGCCTCGAGAGGAGTCAGCGTGCCGAGACGGATCTGCTGCAGCGTCCCTCTCAGGCCGTTGCCGTGCGCCAGGCTGTCGCCGTCGACCGAGACCTCGGTGCGATCGGGCCCGAAACGAACGCCGAGCCGTCGCCAGCCGGGTTTGCGCAGGAGACGTTGGACCGCGAGAGCGGGCCCGCCGGGCGACTCGAAAGCGAGGCTCTCCTCGGCCCATCCGAGCACGGCCCGGAGCGACTCTTCGCCGCGGTCGCCGCGAAAGGTCAGCTCGACGATCGCACGCTCGCGCGGAACCGTGCGGTCGTCGTCGAGGAAACCGATCTCGATCCGACCGCGGCCGATCGGGTCGGAGAGTCGGTGGACGACCGTACTACCGCCCGCGGGCAGCCGCAGGGAGGAATCGCCCTCGAGCTTATCGCGGCGACTGATCTCGGGTGATCCGGTCGAGCTCCAGCGCCCCGCATCGAATCGCTCGAAACCCTCCTGCAGGACGATCACTTCACCCGTGCGCTGAGTGATCGCCAGTGTGCCCGCGCGATCGATCGAGAGGGGAGTTCCCTCCGCGCCGACGCCGAGCGTCACCTTTGCCGAGTCGAGTGAGATCAGCCGACCCGAGATCCGCTGATCGCGACCCACGCGCACCTCGAACGGGGGCGTCGAGCCCGGCTCGGACGTCGCCCCCTTCGGCACGTCGAAGACGATCACGGTCGGTTGCGCCAGCGGAATCGCGCCCGAGCCGTCGCCCGGCTCGAAGCGGAATCCCCCCGTGCGGTTGCCGAGCACCCGCCCGGGCGCGGAGGGCCCGTCGTTCCGGACCAGGTGCGCCGTCGGACCGGGATCGGCCGCCTCGGCGATCGAGACCATCGTCGCCGAGATCCACAAGAGCCTCGATATCGGTTTCATGCGCTTCATGATACGGCCCTCGTCCGTGGTCGCAACAGTGGGAAGCGACGGCTTCGGCCCCATCGCGATTGCGGCGCTCATCGTCGACGCGAGGAGCGAGCGCCCGCGTCGCGGAGCACGCCCTGACGCTCCAGCAGCCAGAGGACGGGACGCTCCACCAGAATCGGCGTCGGCAAGGGCTGCGCCGCGTCGTCGCCCGCGGGCGCCGCGTCGCCCAGCGCCGAGCAGGCGAAGAAGCGATGATCGGGAAAGTGCAGCCGAGCATGTTCCAGGAAGCCGCCCGCCCCCCAGCTCCTCAAGGCCGCCTCCACCTCTGCGTGGATCCGTTCGTCGTCGACTGCGGTCGGGTCGGGCACCGAGGTCGCCAGCGTGTGCAGCGTGCTCCCCGGCTCGAGCAGACCGCCCCAGCGATCGAGCTTGTTCAGACAGATCGCCAGCGGTGTCGAGATCGGGGTCTTTCGAAAGAAGGATGCGAGCTTGCGGATATCGCCGAGATAATCCGCGGGCGGCACTCTGCGCTCCTTCTCGGTGAGTTGGATGCGGCGATCGTGCGCCACTTGCCGAATCCGCAACGGGTCGATGAGGAAGAGCAGCCCCCGAGATCGCCGAAGGTATCGGGCCTCGTGCCTCAGGAGTTCGATGTTCATCTCCCAATCCTCGCCCGCCGTGTCGTAGATCGACAGCAGCGTGCCCGACCGCTTTCGACCACCCTCGTGCGTGAGGCGGTAGACCAGCGGCTGCAGGATCGCGCGGTTGGTCTCGATGCTCGGCGTCGCCGAATGGCTCCTGCGGTCGGCCTCGCCCTCGAGTTCCTCACCGACTCCGAAGAGACTGCCGCCGTAGGTCAGGCTGTGATACTCGCGGTCGTAGCGGTCGCGGACCTCGTCGGTGAGCGGGTCGAGCACGAAGTGCCGCTCGGGACCGACGCGATGGTCGATCTCGTGAAGCATCACGCTCACATATGTCGTTTTTCCGACGGACTGCGGACCGAAGATCGCCAGCTGAGCCGAGGGCAGTTCGACGACCGAGTCGGGCAGATGTGCATGGCAACGGGGGCAGAGTCGAAAGTCGCTCGGCGTCGAACAATGCGCGCAGGCGACCGATCCGGGCAGGATCAACCAATCGAAGAATCGGCGCAGACCCCGGCGTGTGTCGCGCAACGGGTCGACCCACCAAGGGGTGCGCAGACTCGTCCCGCCCGACTCGGTCCACCTCGGACCCTCCAAGGCGCGCGAGAGGATCTTGTCCTCCACCATCTTGGAATAGTCGAGCTTGCAGTAGGGGTTGTCGCACCGAAAGTGCATCTCGCGCGAGAAGAACCGCTCGAAGCAGAAGGGACACCGGATTCGGCGCCAAGGGTCGAGTCGCGTCAGCAGGTCGAGCGGCATCGGTGCGGGACTCACGGGGGTTGGAACGGGACGGTTCGGCCGGCATCGATTTGTGATCCCGCTCCGAGTGAGCTAGCATATTCGTCCAGGGTCGCGATTGCCAAACCGCGAAGGGTCGGCTCGAACTCGGCCGATCCGGATCCGAAACCCCGCACCTCGATCGAGGAACCATCGATGAGCAACGTTCTCGCCCTCGGCGGACTGGCGGCGCTGCTTGCCGCGGCGTCGGCCGCGACGCTTCAGTCGCCTCCGGCGCAAGATCCCGCCAAGACGCCCGCGGCCGCCGCTCCCAAGCCCGACGACGCCCCCGCCGACACCCCCGTCTCCGACGAGCCCGAACGCTCGCCCGAGGAAAAGGCCGTCCTCGCGGTCGCACTCGAATTCATCAAGGCGTACAACTCCGGCGACGCCAAGGCGATCGCCTCGCTCTTCGTCGAGAACGGAGAGATCGTCGTCGAGAACGAGACTCCGATTCGAGGACGCGAGGCGATTCAGGCCACTTTCGAGACCGTCTTCGCCGAAGAGCCGGGAACCTCGATCGACCTCTTCGACACCTCCGTTCGCTTGCTCACGCCCGATCTCGCCGTCGAGGAAGGCGTCGCCATCACCACGCCGCCCGACACCGAAGAAGGTCCGGGTGAGCCCACCAGCTCGCGATACACCGTCCATTACGTGAAGCAAGGCGGCAAGTGGTTCCAGGCGAGCGTTCACGACTTCCCCGACCGCGAACCGACCATCGAGGAACGACTCGCCCAGCTCGACTGGATGATCGGTGAATGGGTCGACGAGGGCCGCGACGGCGTCGTCGAGACCATCTGCTCCTGGGACCCCAGCGGCAAGTTCATCCTTCGCGACTTCACCGCCAAGCTCGACGGCATGGAGTCGATCAGCGGCACCGAACGCATCGGCTGGGACCCGCTCACCAAGCAGATCAAGTCTTGGATGTTCGACTCGGAAGGCGGCCACGGCGAGGCGCTCTGGACCCGCTCGGGCGAGGAGTGGATCCTCAAGGCGAAGGGGGTTCTCGCCGACGGCACGGTCGCATCGGCCACGCGCGTGATCACCATGGTCAACAAGGACATGATCAAGTTCCGGTCGTTCGACCGCGTCGCCGGCGGCTCGACTCGCCCGTCGGTCGAAGAGATCACCCTCGTCCGCAAGCCCCCGGCTCCGATCGCCGAGGTGGTCGAGGATCCACCCGCCGAAGAGGCCCCTCAGCCCGAGACGACGCCGAAGCCCGAGGCGACGCCGAAGCCCGTGGATGCCCCCGCGCCGAAGTGACCCACTCGTTCCATCCGATCGTCCGCTCGATCCACCCCGACCGCTCACCTCGAAGAGGCTCGATATCATGACTCTGACTCGGATGCGCATCCTCACGCGGCGCTCGCCGTTGGCGCTCGCAGCGCTCGTCACACTGTTGGTCGCCCCCGATCCCGTTCTCGCCGCCGGTCGAGGCGGACGCGGCGGCGGCGGAGGCGGAGGTCGCGCGGGCGGCGGAATGTCGCGACCCGGCGGCGGCGGAGGCGGAGGCATGTCCCGACCCGGCGGCGGAGGAGGCGGAGGTCGCAGCCCCTCGTTCAGCCGACCCTCGGGCGGCGGCGGAGCTCGGCCCGGCGGCGGAGCCGGAGGCGGCATGGCGAGGCCGGGCGGCGGCGGAGGCATGTCGCGACCGACCGGCGGCGGAGGAGGTATGGCGAGACCGGGCGGAGGTGCCGGAGGCGCCGGTCCCCGGCCCGGCGGCGGCGGCATGACGCGTCCCAGCCCCGCTCCGGGTGGAGGCGGCGCTCGGCCCGGCGGCGGCGGAGCGGTGAATCGACCAAACCCGGGCGGCGGAGCCGGCGGTGCTCGGCCCCAGATCCCAGGCGCCGGCGGCGCCGGCGCTCGGCCCCAGATCCCGGGTGCCGGAAACCGACCCACCACGCTCCCCGGAAACATCGGCGGCGGTGCCGGGAATCGACCCGGCCTCCCCGGAGCCGGCGCGGGCAACCGACCCACGACACTCCCCGGAAACATCGGCGGCGGCGCCGGCAATCGACCCGGTCTCCCCGGAGCCGGTGCGGGCAACCGGCCCACGACCCTCCCCGGGAACATCGGCGGCGGTGCCGGAAACCGTCCCAACATCCCCGGACTCGGCGGCGGCGATCGACCTGGGCTCGGTGGCTCGAACCGGCCCAACATCCCCGGGCTCGGCGGCGGCGACCGGCCCACCACGCTCCCCGGCAACGTCGGCAACCGACCCGGTCTCGGTGGTGATCGACCGACCACGCTCCCGGGCAACATCGGAAACCGACCCGGAATCGGCGATCGACCCGGAATCGGCGATCGACCCGGGATCGGGAATCGACCCGGAGTCGGGGATCGACCCGGAATCGGCAACCGACCTGGAATCGGAGATCGACCCGGAATTGGAAACGGGATCGGCAACCGACCCGGAATCGGAGATCGACCCGGGATCGGAAACGGGATCGGCAACCGACCTGGAATCGGCAACGGCAACATCAACGTGAACCGACCCAACATCGGCAGCGGCAACACGATCGTCAACAATCGCCCCAACGTCAACAACATCACCAACGTCAACAACTCGTTCCAGAACAACCGCTACACCAACTTCGGCGGCAACAACAACTGGGGCGGAGGCAACAACTGGGGCGGAGGCGGCTGGGGCGGAGGCTACGGCGGCCGACCCGGCTATTGGGGCGGATTCAGCAACGCCTATCACAACGGTTGGGTCAACGGCTACTGGCATGGTCACAACAATGCCAACTGGAATAGCTGGGGATCCGGATTCGGCTGGGGCATGCTCGCCTGGGGCGTGGGATCGAATATCTTCAACTGGGGATATGTTCCCTTCCAGAACCCCTACTACGTCGCCGTGCCCCAGACGCAGACGATCGTCGTCCAGCAGCCCGTGCCGTTCGACGCCGCGACCGTGACGCCGACCTCGTTCGACTACTCGCGCCCCTACGACCTCGACGCGGCCCCCCCCGCGCAGGACGTGGCGGACACCGCCGTCGATATCTTCGACCAGGCTCGCGAAGCGTTCAAGCTCGGCAACTACGCCCAGGCCTTGACGCTGGTCGATCAATCGATCCAGAAACTTCCGAACGACACCACCCTGCATGAGTTCCGCGCACTGGTCCTCTTCGCCCTTCGCGACTACGACCGCGCCGCGGCGATCCTCTACTCCGTGCTCTCGGTCGGCCCCGGCTGGGACTGGACGACCTTGATCGGCCTCTACTCCGACAGCGAGGCCTACACCGGCCATCTTCGCGCTCTCGAGACCTTCCGGACCGAACACCCCGACTCGGCCTCGGCGGCCTTCGTGCTCGCCTACCACTACATGACCGCAGGCCACAGCGACGCGGCCGCCGCGCAGCTCGCCGAGGTGGTCAAACTCCAACCGGCCGACCGGCTCTCCGCCGAACTCCTCAAGCGGTTGACGACCACCGCCCCCGAAGCGACCGATCCCGCACAGCCCGCCGAGGCTCCCGCCGCCGCACCCGCGGTCGCCCCCGGAGAGCTGCCCGGTACCTGGACCGCGTCGCCCGCCGACGGCGTCGTCATCACCCTGACCCTGCCCAAGGAAGGCGGGTTCACCTGGTCCGTCAAGGACGGCTCGGGCGACCGCAAGTTCTCCGGCGAGTCAAGCGTCGGCAACAACATCCTCACACTCGCGCCGCCCTCCGGCTCGCCGATGGTCGGCAACATCCGTTGGAAGAGCGCGACGGAGTTCAACTTCAAGATCGTCGGCAGCGGACCGACCGATCCCGGCCTCGACTTCAAGAAGGCCGGCTGATCGAACCCGGCATCGCGTCGACTTCCTCGCCCCCGGGCTCCGCAACCGCGGAACCCGGGGGCGTCTGCATGCGCACGCGGCATCAACGCCGCAGCAAACGTGTCCAGAGCCGATCGCCCGCGATCAAGACCAACGACAACCCGACCAGGAGCGCCGTGAACAAACCCGACCAACCCGGCGAAGGCACCACCATCCCCGGGATGAACAGCTTGGTCTCCGCCGTGCTCCGGCTTCGCACATGGCTCAACGCGATCGGACGCAGCGTGCCGTCTTGGAGCGGGCGATCCGTCGGAAACGCAACGCGATACGTAGCACCCAAACGCTCGGCGATCTCTTCATAGATCTTGCGGAGCTGCTCGGCCGATTCCGCACGATAGAATTGGCCTCGCGTGCGCTCGGCCAGACGTTCGAGCGACTCGTCGTCGATCTGGCCTCCCCGGCCGAGCCCGAGCGTATGCACCGGCAGATTCGCGCGTCGCGCGACCTCGACCGCTCGGCCCAGGTCGGCTTCCCGGCTCTCGGTATCTTGCCCGTCGGTGAGCGCGAGAATCGCCTTGCGACCCTCGACCTCTTCCACCAACTCCACCGCGGCGACCACCGCATCGTAGAACCGAGTCCCCCCGAACGGCTCGATCGCGTCGATCGCGTCGCGCACCTTCTCGAGATCCTCGGTGAACGGGCAAGTCGTATCGACATCCGAACCGAACGCCACGACCGCGACTCTCGACCCGCGCGGCAAGCCGTCGAGAAAGGTCCGCACCGCCGCACGCATTCCCGCCATCTTGCCGCCTTCGCGCATGCTCCCGCTGCGATCGACGACCAGGACGACTGTCGTCGGCCTCGACTGCACCGTGATCGGGGCGTCGAACGACGTGATCGGCCGCTCCTTGCCGTCCTCCGTGAGTCGGAACTCGCCCTGGACCGCGTCGCGAATCGGCGTGCCGTCGCCCTTGCGAAGCTCGAAATAGACGTTGATCTCGGGAAACTTCGATTCGTCGGCTTGGGTGATCACCACGACCGACCCGTCGCCCGCGCCGGGGGGCTCGGCGGCGGGACCGCTCGCCTCGGCTTGCCCGAGCGCCGCGATCATGCAGGCCAGCACGAGGCTCATCGATCACCTCCTTCGACCGTTGCGGCCCCCGGCGGAAGCAACCGGATCGACGCCTCCGCGGCGGCGAGACCGAGCAGCGCCCAGAGCGGTACCATCGCGACCCACGAGCTCGCGAGCGAACCCAACCAGGGCTCGATCGTGCGACAGAACCCGACGAAGACCGCCCCCGCCGCCATCCCCGCCAGGCCCGACCCCGCGCCCGCCGTCGCGGCGTCCACCATGCGATTCCCGCCCTCGGTACGACTCTTCGAGCCGAACGCGACCCCCACGATCGCCGCAGCGCATCCGAATGCGATCGCCGTCGCCGGAAGATTCGGCCCGACGCCCGATGTCCCCGCAAGCCACGACGACCCGAGCGCGGCCGTCGCTCGCGCGCTCGCACCCAACACCGGACCCGCGATTCGACGCAGATGAGGCGCCAAGCTCCAGCCGAGAGGCGCAGCCGCTTCTCTCGATCCGGATCCCAAGGAGATCGCCTCGACGTTCACCGCACCGGATGCCTCCAGGCGCAGTTCGACCCGAGCCCGGCCCCCGTTCGATTCGATCTCGATCGCTCCCGATCTCGGTCGATCGAGTGTTGCCGGAATGATGATCTCGAGATCGATCGATCCCGAATCGATGATCTCGACCTTGCCGGTTCGCGCGTCGCCCACGACCTCGAGCCAGTCGGCTCCTTCCACCACCCTCGCTCCGACCTCGAGCAGACGATAACCGACATTCGAGATCGGAATCGTGCGACGCGTTCGGCCCCCTCCGGGAGCGACGCGCACCACGATCGCCTTGCCGCCGCCCGCGTCGAGAATCGGCTCCTTCGGCCGAGTCGTCGGCAGGCGGCCGATCCAAGAATCGAGTCGACGATCCGGAGTCCCGCTCGCGGGAGGGGCCAGGTCGGGGCGACCGATCCCCCTCACGAACGAATCGATCATCCCTCTGTTCAACATCTCTCGAAGCGTCGACCATCGCTGGGCGCTCGAGATCAGGACCTCATCCCATGTTCGACAAACGACCCCAGGCGCGATCTCCCACGCGAACGAAGCGGCCGTTCCACCTCGGGGAGACGGAGCAGCGGGCTGGGGCGCGGCGCCGACATGGACCACGCGGAGCTGAACCCCTCCGAGTTGGATCACGTCGCCGTCGGCGAGCGCGAGAGCCTGATCGGGGAGCAGCCGCTTGCGATTCACGAAGGTCCCGCCGGGGCTGTCGAGATCGCGGATCCGAAGACCGGCTCCGGCGAGTTCGATCTCGGCCTGCCGCGCGGCCATCTTGCGCGGGCCGTCGCCTTCCTCGCCCGAGAGGTTCACACCACCCGACTCCGCGCTGTTGCCGAGCGTCGCGCGCGGGCCCGCGAGCGCATAGCGACGGCCGATCGAGCGACCTCTCACGACTTCGAGCGCCCAACTGCTCGAACTCATCGCTCAGGCTCCCCCCTTGCAACGAAAGAGCAGGCGCGTGCCGCCGAGCATGATCCGGTCGCCGTCGGCGAGAGGGGTCGCGACCGTGACGGGTACGTCGTTCACCCGAGTCCGCGACCCGCTCGCCAGCGGACGGAGTTCGTAGCGTCCGCCCGTTCGAACGATCTCTGCATGCCGGCGATCGACCTCCGCGTCCCCGAAGATCCCGACCTCGGCGCGCTCATCGAGCCCAAGGCGTGAAATCGTGTTCGCCAGCAGATAGGATCGACCTTCCTGCCGCCCGCTCAGCACGACGACCCACGCGCGACGAAGGACCTGCTCGACCAACGCCAGGCAGACCCCCAGCCCCGCGCCGAGAGCGAGGATGCCGAGGCCTTGCTCGAGATCGAGCCGATTGCCCATGGCTTGCCGGAGCGACTCGAAGAGGAATCCGCCGAGGAATCCGCCGAGTCCGCCGCCGATGAGCCCGAAGACGAGCCGCGACGTCGACCTCCGCGCGGCCCATTGACTCGAGCCGATGCCCAACCCGAGCACGGTCCAACCCAAGGATCGACCGATGATTCCGCCTTGAAACGTCCCGAGGACCCACTCGCCGACGAGCAGCCCGACCGCCCCCCCGACCGCGCCGGTGATCGCTCCCCAAACCGCCGCGCGGGCCAGGGCCAGCCGAGCGCCGTCGCGCAGCGGACCGACGGCGCTCACGAACAGACCGATCGAGCCGCCGATGATCGCACCCGCCAGGGCATCTCTGGTATGGAGATCGGTCGTCGTGATCGATTCCGCATACGAATAGAGCCCGATCAATGCGCCGATCGCGCCGGCGACTCCCTGTTCGTGCGCCTGGCGGAGATTGCCGGCGAGAGCGTCGAGTCTCAAGAGAGTTTCCGCAGGCCGCGGCCTCCTTCGGAGATCACCTTCGCGATCCGGCTGAACGTGCTCGTCAACTCGGTCTGCATCGCGAAGATCGAACCCTCCTGAGTGCCCGAGATTCGTTCGAGGTAGGCCAGATCCGCAGCGCCCATGCCGATCGCGACGATGTCGATCCCTTCCTCGCGCGCTTCGCGAGCCTGCTCGACCGCCGCCTCGGGTGCGTCGGGGAAGCCGTCGGTCAGGATCACGATGAACCGCCGGCGATCCATCAACATCAGCTTGGTTCGAGCGATTTGAATCGCATCGGCGAGGTTGGTCGTGCCGTCGGCCTCGAGCCTCAGCAGCGCGGCTTGGATCGCGCGGGGGTTGTCGACCGCGTCGCAGTGGAGCGTCGCGTGGTCGGAGAAGCTGATGACGCCGACCTCCATCCGCGTGAAGTCGCACTTATCGAGAAACGCCCGCGCCGCCTGCTGCGCGGCGAAGAGCGGCGATCCCGCCATGCTCGACGAGACATCGATCGCCAGGTAGACACGTGTGGGCACCGCCTCGGCGACCGACTCGCGAGTCGCGGGCGGTCGACCGAGCCACGAGAGATCGTCGCCCACCGGCTCCACCGTCATCGCGAGCGCATGTCGCGTGTCGCCCTGGATCGCGCTCACCTGCACCACGCCGTCGGCGTCGTACGACATCGTCACCTCGACGCGGACCTCGGCGTCGGTCGGATGGAACCCGCTGAAGACGTACTTGCCGAGGATCGAGCAGTCGAGCGGAACGTCGCTCTCGCCCTGCGTCAGATAGATCTCCAGGCGGTCGACCGCCCCGCCGTGGAGCTCGTGGAGATAGCTCCGAGTCGATTCCGCCGGGATCGGCGAATTCCTACGAATGATGATGTCGTTGACGTATTTGGAACCATCAGCGCTCACGGCGACCGATCCCAGGCTGTGCGACATCACGTCGCTCACCTTCCGGGCGCTGCCGAGCGAGAACGTCGGGAGCGCATCGGCCGCTGAGCGCCCTTCCTCGATCGACGCCTGGATCGCCGCACCGAGCGCGACGACCTCGTCGACGTTGACGCCCGCCTTCGGGTCGCGGCCCGACATCGACTTGACGTAGCTCCGAACCATCGGCATCCGCGTCGAGCCGCCCACGAGCAGGATCGTCGAGAGCCCGCCCCAGGCCAGTCCCGCCGCCTCGAGCGCCTCTTCGGTCAGTCGCTGCGTGCGATCCATCAGCGGCGCCGTCATCGCCTCGAACTCCGCGCGGGAGAGTTCGTAGCTTCGCCGCATCCCCTCGAACTGTAGCGCCACACGGGCGAGCGACCGATCCGAGAGCGTCCATTTCGCCTGTTCCGAGATCAGCAGGATCTCATTCAGAGCGACCGGGTCCTCCAACGGATCGAAGCCGGTCTCTCTCAGGAATCGCTCGGCGAGCAGTTCCGCGATGCGGTCGTCCCAATTCTTGCCCCCGAGGTCGTGATCGCCCGCGGTGGAGAGCACTTGAATCGAATCGGGCGAGATCTCGGCGATCGTGACGTCGAAAGTCCCGCCGCCGAGATCATAGATCAGCACGTTTTCGCGCGTTGAAGTCTTCTGGAGACCGTAGGCGATGGCGGCGGCGGTCGGCTCGTTGAGGATCCGCATCACCTCGAGCCCTGCGCGGCGACCCGCCTCGATCGTCGCCTTGCGCTGAGGATCGGCAAAATATGCGGGAACCGTGATCACCGCGCGATCCACGACTCGGCCGATCCGAGACTCCGCGTCGGCCTTCAATCGCCGCAGCACCATCGCCGAAAGATCGACCGCGTCGTAATCGCGCCCATGGTACCGGACTCGGTAGAGAGGGCTGCCCATGTGGGGCTTGAAGAACCCGGCGATCTCGTCGTGGCCGACGCGGGCCCACTCCTTCGCCTCTTGGCCGACGGTCGGCGGATCGGTTCCGAAGTAGATCACCGAGGGGGTCAGGTTCGCCCCCTCGCGATTGGGGATGACCGCGGGCCGACCGAACTCGTCGCGCATCGCGATCACCGAGTTGGTCGTGCCCAGGTCGATGCCGACGGCGACGGACATGACGACTCACCCTCTCTCGACGCGGCGATCGCGAATCCCCAAGACGCTCACGGCGACCGATCAGGAGACGCTGAGCAACCGGAGCGCGGCGGAACGTTCCTCGACCTCTTCGTTCGACATGACCGCCTCGGTCTCGAAGTCGACGGCGATCGAACCGCCGCCCGTGAGGTCGGTCGCGGTGACCTGGAGGCGACCGTCGCGATCGATGGCGAACTTGACCCGGATCGGGCTCCGCGCCGGGAGCGAGGCGGGCAAATTCAGGGTCGCCGTGCCGACGTCCTTGCAGTCGGCCGGGTCGGTCGAGTCGCGCTCGCCCGCCATCACCCGGATGTCGACCCCCGCCTGATTCGCGATATCGGTGCCGAAATCCGTCACCCGATCCATAGGAACTTCGCCGTTGCGCGGCAAGAGCGTGACCATCACTTCACGTCGGTTGTCGTCGAGCGCGACCACGCCGAGACTCTTGGAGAGCACATTGACGATCCGTGTGCCCACGAGCTCCCGCACCGGCCCGGTGAGGGTGTAGCCGAGGTCGCGCTCGATCCGATCGAGCGCCTCCTGCATCTCGGCCTCGGTGACGTCGGTGAGGTCGAGTTCGTCGCCTCCCTCGGGAGCCTCGGACGACGGCGAGAGGATCTCGCGCACTTCGTCCTGAAGGGCTTCCTTCAATCCATAGAGTGCTGCGCCCTTGGCGACCGCCTCATCGGGATCGTAGACCTCCGGCTCGCGGCCGAACTCGGCAACGAGCCGCTCGCGAACCTGCGGCATTCGGGTCGCTCCGCCGACGAGAATGAGCTTGTCGAAGCGGTCGACGCCTTTGGCACGTGCGTCGGCGAGCATCTCGTGGGTGAGCTCGAGCGTCCGATCGAGCAAATGCTTGGTGATCTCCTCGAACTTCGACCGCTCGAGCTCGACCCGGGCCTGCTTTCCCGCGTGGGTAACGCGGAAGGGGGCCTTGTCGCGTTGAGTGAGCGTCTTCTTGCCGCGCTCGGCTTGTAGGAAGAGATCGTTGAGCACCTCGGGGTCGTCGAGCGGGTCGGATTCCTCACTCGTCTGAGCGCGGAATTCCTCCGCGAGATGCATCACGATCGCCTCGTCCCAGAGAGCGCCGCCGAGCCGGTGATCGCCGCCGGTGCAGATGACTCGGATGAGGCGATCCTTGATCTCGATCATCGTGACGTCGAAGGTTCCGCCGCCGAGGTCGTAGACGAGGACGGTCTGATCCTCACCCTGTTCGAGCCCATAGGCGACGGCGGCCGCGGTCGGCTCGTTCAGGATGGCGCGGACCTCGAGTCCCGCGAGCCGGCCGGCCTTGGCCGTCGCCTCGCGCTCGTCGGTACCGAAGTAGGCCGGGCAAGTGATCACGACGTCCGTGATCTTCTCACCGAGCGCCTGCTCGGCGTCGCCGACGACCTTGCGAAGGATGAACGAGCTGATGTCCTCGGGACCGTACGCCTGACCGTCGTGTTCGAAGACGAACTGGGCGTCGCCCATGTGCTGCTTGATACGCGAGACGACACGCTGGGGCTCGACCTTCGCGGCCTCCTTGGCGGTATTGCCGACGATCACGCTCTCGCCGTCGAAGAGTACGACCGAGGGCGTGATCCGTTCGCTCTCCTGATTGGGGACGATCACGGGCTTGCCGTGCTCGTCGACGTAGGCGATCGCGGAGTAGGTCGTTCCGAGGTCGATTCCATAGACGCGCCGCAGACCATCGCTCACGGTAGTCGCCCCCTCTTCGCTGCTCGGATATCGCCGCGCCGCCGGCTCGGATCAAACAGGGATTCGACCGGACACGCCCATTATTGCACGACCAGCCTCGAGACGAAACGTCTTACCCTCCGACTCGTCGACACTCGATCTCCGCGAATGTCATTCGGGCAAACGCCCCCCTCGGCCCCCGCTCATCGCATGACTTCGCCCGATCAACCACCCTATTCTCAGCTGTTGATCATAACTCGCCGAAGGAGACCGCAAGAACAAAGGAGAGCGTTAGGACCTGGAGAGAGCAGAAGGACAGAGAGCAGAAGGACATGCGATGTAATTCTGCAAGGTATCTCACCGATTGGAGAGAGCGGAGAGCGGAAGGACATGCGATGTAGTTCTGCAAGGTATCTCACCGATTGAATGGGGCATTCACTCCGAACTCGTCGGCTGCTCGGCCCCCGGAAACACGAGGACAGGCGATGTTTGGTGCTCAGGCGACCAATCTGCGCAGGACGAGACCGAGTATGCCGCGATCGTCTGGAATCGCCTCGACCCCAGCGATACCCCTCCTTGCAGTCGTTCTCGCAGATTCCGCGTGCGCATGCTCCAAACCGCAGCCGGCCCGGAGGCCGACGCGGCGGCGAGAGTCGTCGGGTTCGGGCGAGCCCCGCTCAGCGGGTGGGGCAGGCGGCTAGGTTGGGGAGGTGGTGGAGGCCGAGTTGTGTGGCGGTCTCGCGGAGTTTGGTTCGGCTCGAGGCGAAGCAGCGGCCCATGAGGCGCCCGCCGTGCAGCTTTTCGAGCTTCCGGTGCCAACTGGTCGCATCGGTGTCGAGTCGCGTGAAGATCTCGGACAATCCTCGTGAGATCGACGCCTTCCCCTTCCGCAACAGCCTCGCGGTGTGGTCGACCAGGAGCAGGTACGAACCCAGACCAAAGGTGCGCATCATGCCTTCACGTGTGGAATCTCGACCGCGTCGGTCCTCGAACGGCGTCAGCCAACAGCCTTCCTCCAAGCCCTTCGCGACCTTCGACGCCGCGACGCTCCCCTTGCGGGCTTCGCGCAAGTCTTGCAACCGTCTCTGTTTGCGGACGTTCTCGATC
>JANRKW010000043.1:0-69647 GCA_033763215.1 Isosphaeraceae bacterium
GGGGCGGCTCGCCCGTGGCGGCGTGGTCGGTTGGACGTCACCGCCGACACCGGCCGCGTGCGGTGTTTGGTCGCTCCTCCGCCCGCGGCCGTTTGGTATTCAGGAGTCTCGATCACTCAGCGGGAGGGAGCGGGTGCGGGCTGTGCCGACTTGGGAACCGTTGCCGCCTGAGCGAGAGACTCGTAGAGCGAGAGCAGGAACATGTGGAACGTGTCGGCCAGACGCGGAGTCGAGTTTTGGCGGACATATTCCAAGGCGGGACGTCCGTAGTCGAGGAGCTTGCTGCGGGCGTTGTTGACGCTGCTCAGGCTTGCGAGGCCTCGGAGGTTGTATTCGTTGAGCACCGCGAGGGCAGCCGTGTCCGAGATCTCGCGCTTCTCGCCGAGTTCCCCGTAGGTTGGCGACACGCCGGGCCAGACGAGCTTGGAGTAGCGATCGAAGAACGAGGCGAGCGGGAGGCTGGGCTGAGCCGCTTCGGCCGCGGGTTGTGCGGTGGGCGGAGTCTCTGGAGCCGCGGGTCTCGGCGCGGCGTTCGAAGCGGTCGTGTTCCGCCGCGAGTTGCGAGCGGTTGGGAAGACCGAAGTGTATCGGCCGATGCTCGAATAGATCTCGCGACGCGTGTCGATGTCGTACCGATCGAGGTACCCGGGAGAGTGGAGCTGGGCGACGTAGGAATTCGGATTGTTCGCGTAGGCGTTGTTTTGCTTGGGGCCCATCGTCGCTCGGTTGGTGAGAGCGAGCGAGCGTTGATTGAGGAAGGTGACTTCCTGGGGCTGGAAATTGAAGAACCCGCCGAAGCCGTAGCCCCACTGCGCCGAGGCGGACCCGCCCTGGAAAGCCAGGATCGCCGCCGCGAAGGCGAGCAGGTGGCGAGGCCGCGCGGCGACTCGCGAAATCGATCGTGACCGTGCGATCCTTGGCATCTCTCGAGCTCCGGGCGATGCGAAGACGATGGGGGAAGTGCAGCAGACTCGACAATCTCGATGATAGCTTCCGCAATCGAAGGCACCAAGTGCCGGATCGCCTCGACCGGACGAATCCCGTAGATTTTCACGAGAATTGCTATCCCCGCTGCGCCCAAGAAGTTCGGCGGCAGAGTCGCGATCCGGATGCGGGCCGTGGGGGAGGGTGGACTTGTCGACCGAAACACCGTTCTCTAGGATAACACCGTTATGGACGATAACACTGTTATGAGTCCGCGGGAGCGACGCGAAGCCGAGCGCCGTCAGAAACGCCGGCGGATCCTCGACGCGGCACGTGAGCTGTTCGTGGAGCAGGGCTATGACGCAGTCTCGATGCGCGACGTGGCGAAACGCATCTCTCACTCCACCACCGCGATCTACTCGCACTTCCCGAGCAAGCAGGAACTCTTCAGCGAACTCTGTGCTCAGGACTACCTCGGGCTGCGCGAGGCGTTCGGGCGAATCTCGGGGATCGAGGATCCGCTGGAGAGGGTCATCCGCCTCGGAAGGGCCTATCTCGAGCATGCGATTGCGAACCCTTATCAATACAAGTTGATGTTCATGACGGCGAAGGTCGCGGAGATCGAACATGGGCATCCAATGCTCGAGCGGAACGACCCCGACCAGGACGCCTATGCATTTCTCGTCGCGACGATCACTCATGCGATCGACGCAGGCGAGTTCGACCTCGCCCCGCGCGATCCTCACCTGGTCGCACAGGTCTTCTGGGCGGGGTTGCACGGGATCATCTCGTTGCATTTGACGCACGCATGCGACCCCGCGATCGAGTGGCGGCCGATTCCCGAGACCGCGGAGTTCATGATCGGCGCCTTGATTCGCGGCCTCTCGACCCGAACACGTGATCCCAGTGGAGAGATGAGACGTGGTCGACCTCGCTTGGAAGATCCTGCTCCATGACAAGACGCGATTCGCGATCACCGTCGCGGGAGTGGGGTTCGCGGTGACGTTGGTATTCGTCCAGGTCGGTCTGTTCGAGGGATTGCTCTCGAACGCCTCGGTGACGATCGAGCACACGCGGGCCGACCTCTGGGTAACGGCCCGCAACACGCCCAACATCGACTTCTCGAACTCGTTCTCCGAGATGTTGGTCCAGCGAGTGCGATCGGTACCCGGAGTCGAGCGAGCGGACAATCTGATCGTGTGGTTCGCGATCGTCGCCCTGCCGACCGGCGTCAAGGAGAACGTGGTCGTCTACGCCCTCGAGGACTTCGCGCGGTGGGGTCTACCGTGGTCGGTGATCGAGGGAGACCCGCGCGACCTCCGGCGCGGCAAGTTCGTGATGCTCGACGAGTCGGCACGGAAGCGATTCGGGGATTTCGCCGTGGGTGATTTCCGAGAGTTCTCGGGCCGTCGGCTCGAGATCATCGGTCGCACTCGGGAGGCTCGATCGTTCACGACGAATCCCGTGGCGTTCATGGATTATCGGGTCGCCCAGTCGCTCGTCCCCAACGAGTTGCACAACCGCGCGACCTATATCCTGGTCAAGCTCGCCCCCGGAGCGGACCCGTCGGCCGTCCGCGCCGAGATCGGACGCCGCTTGCCGTTCAACGACGTGCGAAGCCGCGACGAGTGGGCGACTCGCTCTCGCTCCTACTGGACCGACAGCACGGGGCTCGGCTTGAACATGATGATGACGGTGTTCCTCGGCTGTCTCGTGGGGGTCGTCGTCGTCGCGCAGACGCTGTACACATCGGCGATGGAGCACATCAAGGAGTTTGCGACGATCAAGGCGATCGGGGGTCGCGATGCCGACGTCTACAGGATCCTCGGGAAACAGGCGGTGATCGCGGCGGTTCTCGGCTTCGGGCTCGGGATGGTCGCCTCGCTCGCGCTGATGCCGGTGATGCGATCGATCGACCTCGTCTTGATCATCTCGCCGAAGCTCGCGTTCGGCGTCTTCGTGGGGACGGTCATTCTCTGCACGGCGGCGGCCTTGGTCTCATTCCGCAAGGTTGCCGGACTCGACCCGGCCCTGGTCTTCCGCTCATGAAGTCGAGGCGACAGGGGCGATTCTCATCAGACGATCGTTATTGAGGAGGATGACAAGTGGGTGCCTCGGGAAGCATGGTGCTGGAAGCACGCGACGTGTGGAAGGAGTTCACGGAGGGATCGACGACCGTGACCGTCTTGCGGGGGGCTTCGCTCTCGCTCGCCCGCGGCGAGATCACCGCCCTCGAGGGACCGTCGGGTTCGGGCAAGACGACGCTGTTGACGATCCTGGGGTGTATGCTGACTCCCAGTTCGGGCACGCTCGAGATCGAAGGGATCCCCGTCGATCTCCGCAGCCGTCGCGCGCTGCCCGAGTTCCGCAAGAGATCGATCGGATTCGTCTTCCAGCAATTCAATCTATTTCCAAGCCTGACTGCGTACGAGAACGTGATCTATGCGCTCCAGCTCAAGGGGACGCGGGGCGAGGCGGCTCGACGCGAGGCCGATCGCGTACTCGATGCGGTGGGTCTGAGTGAGCGGAAGACCTTCCTTCCGCGTGATCTCTCGGGCGGACAGAAGCAGCGAGTCGCGATCGCGCGGGCGCTTGCGGGGCGATCTCCGATCCTCCTCGCCGACGAGCCGACCGCGAATCTCGACAGCAAGGTCGGTGCGCAGATCCTCGATCTCTTCCGAGATCTCGCGCGGCGTGAGAATCGAGCGCTCTTGATCGTCACGCACGACCCGAAAGTGCGCGCGATCGTCGATCGCGTCGCCCTGATCCATGATGGGATGATCAGTGATCATTTCGAGACGAGTACGAAGACGAACGAGGAGATCCTGTTATGAAGATCCGATTCAGTGCATTGCTGGCCGCGAGCGGTCTGACGCTCTCCGGGATGACGATCTGGATCACGCATTCGGCTCCGGAGATCACCGCTCGGATCCTGAGCGCGGCGGAAACCCCGGCGGCACCGGGTCCGGTGAAGGCCGACTCGCCGCGGGTCTCGGCGGAAGGGCGGGTCGTCGCATACCCGGGCAGTGAAGTGGTCGTCGCGACCGAGGTTCCCGGGGCGATCATCGACCTTGCGGTCCAGGAGAAGCAGGTCGTCGAACGGGGTCGACTCATCGCGCGACTTCGATCCGATGAGATCGAAGCCGAGATCGTCGAGATCGAGGGCAAGATCCGGGAGGCGGAGGCCGACATCCGTCATGCCGAGCGGGAGATCAAGCGGGAGCGCATGCTGAGCGCCAAGGGAGTCGGCGCGGCGCACCTGGTCGATGCGCGGCTCCATGATCTCGAGGTGGCTCAGGCGAGGAGACACGCCGCCGAGGGCCGCCGCGATCATCTCGTCGCTCAATTGAAGAAGCGCGAGATTCGGGCGCCGATCTCGGGTGTGATCCTCGAGCGACACGTGGATGCGGGGGAGTTCGTCTCCGAAGGGGAGAAGCTGGTGACGATCGTCGATCTCGATCGACTTCGCATCGAGGCGGAAGTCGATGAATACGATGCTCCGAGGTTGGCAGTCGGGGCGGGGGTGAAGATCATGGCGGAGGGACATGCGGGTGAGTCTTGGCGCGGACGCGTCGAGGAGATCCCCGACGCGGTCGTTCCTCGGCGGATTCGGCCCGAAGACCCGGGACGACCGATCGACGCCCGGGTCCTGGCAGTCAAGGTGGCTTTCGAAGGAGAGGTTCCGCTTCCATTGGGACGGCGCGTGGAGATCACGATCGACGTCCTGGGCGATCCCGGCAGTCGTGGAGATTCCGGGAGTTCCGGCGATTCGTTGCCGAAGGAGCGTGGGAAGAGTAGCCTGAAGGGCGAGTGAGCGTTGATCGAGCGCCCTGCCGGTCGTGCCGACCGGTGGCGAGGGGCCGATCGCATCGTCGACGTCGTGGAGGTAGGATTTTTCAGATGACTCACAAGCTCATGTTTGCATCGGGCTGGTTGATCCTCGCCTCGTGGAGTTTCGCCGCCTCCGCAGAGGCGTTCGTCGAAGATCCGGCCGACCTCGCCTCCTTGCGGGCCGATTTCTCCCGACGCGAACGCGAACTGGAGCGTTCCAAGATCGAGGCGCTTGCACGCTTTGCCGCGACTCATCCAGGCGAGGAAGCCGACGCCGCTTACGACGAGCTCTTCGGCCTCGCGATGCGTCGAGAACTGTACGACGCCGCACTTCCGGCGGCCCTGGTTCGCCGGGACGACGTGAAGGCGGATCTCCCCGCGCGAGCGATGGCGCTGCTGGTCTCCGTGATCGCGAAGGCCGATGCGGGGAAGTACGACGAGTCGTTCGGCGACCTCGCCCGCTTTCTCGGCGAGCATGCGGCCGAGACCGCCGACCCGAATCGCCCGAAACTCGATGAGGGGACCGCGATCGCTCTCGGGGAAGCCTACCTTCAACGTCTGTTCAATGCTCGACGATACGATGTTGCCGGCAAGTTCGCCGCACTGGTTCAAGCCTCGGTCAAGCGGCCGGGCATCCAAGCGCATTTCGCGCCGAGAACGGCCCGGCTCGCGATGATCGGAAAGCCTGCGCCGGCGATCATCGGCGAGGATGTCGACGGGAAACCGATCTCGCTCGCCGACTTCAAGGGAAAGGTCGTTCTCGTCGATTTCTGGGCCGCATGGTGCCCGCCTTGCCTCGAGGAACTCCCGCGGATGATGCGGTTGGCCGAGGCCCATCACGGAGCCGGGTTCACGATCTTGGGGATCAACCTCGACGCCCAGCATGAGGACGTCGGCTCCGTTGCAAAGGCGAAGCCGATCGTGCGGAAGCTCCTCGTCTCGGCGGGAATCTCGTGGCCGACGCTGCTCGCGGGTGCCGGGCCCGCCGACCCGACCGCTGTCTACGGAGTGACTGCCATCCCTGCGAATTTCTTGATCGGCAAGGACGGAACGATCGTCGGCTTCGAACTCTCAGGCGAGGCACTCGAAAAGGCGGTGAGAGAAGAACTCGCCAAGTGAGTCGATCGATCCATCGATGAGTTGGGTCGACCCCGGATGGGTCGGCCCGACTCACTTCTCGGAGGGGTTCTTCTCGGGCTGGGCCTCGACGAGGCGATCGAGTTCGGTGTCGAGGCGATGCAGGTGCCCGCGAAGTCGCTCGGCGAGCACCTTCGACCCACCGGGAACTCCCCGAAGCGCGGGGACCCCGTAGCGATGGAGCGCCTGCTTGGCCTGCACGGCATTCGCCACCGTCGCGGTTCCGGTCGATTGGACCTCGTCGCGCACTCGGGCGATCGCGCGATCGACTTCTTCTCGCAGCGCATTCTTCGGGGCGAAGTCCGGCCAGACGAGTTGTCCCGATGCATCGAACAGCGGCGTCTCGGCTTGCTTCGCTCGACTCGACTCCGCGGAGCGTCGAGCTCGACCCGATCGCGGGTCGTAGGCTTGGCGAATCGCGGAGGCGTCGCGCTTCGGCGAACCACCTTGCTCCTGCTGCATCGCCATCGATTGCTGGTAGGCCTCGGTCGCCTGTGCGTTCTGGATCTGATAGCGCTGCTGCATCGCGGCTAGCTGGTTCGGGTCGTGGAGCGTGATTCCCACGCCGGTATTGTACGGATCGATCGTCAGACCGTTCGGCAAGCGGACCACCGGTCGACCCGCGAGGTAGCTGTATGCGGCGCTCGATCCGAACGGGGTGCCGATCGGGGTGAACCCGATCCGCGGGCTGCCGGCCGGCGCGGAGACTTGCACGGCGAGCGATATCGCGTCGATCGCCGATCCGGAGAGTCCCAAGGCAATCGCGAGGAGCGTTCCGGTTCCGATTCTCTGTCGTCGCATGTTCGGAGTCGTCCCCTATTGCCGTGCCGATCATGAGTCGTTCGGTGATTCCACGTCATCGTATCGTCTCCGACCTGGAGTTTCCAATCCGTGCGATCGACACGATTTCGGGGTCGCCCCGTCGAATCGACTCGGGCGTCGACTTGCATCCCCAGACGACTACGCCTACGCTCGGTGCGAGGGTCGCTCGCCCGACGCGATCCCAACCCACCGAGGAGATACGTGCGATGCAGAACACCGCGGAAACGTCGCGAGACGAGAGCATGATCACACGTCGAGGATTTGCCGGCGGATCGCTCGCAGCGGGCTTCGCGCTCGCCGTGCAGCCGATCTCGGCAGACACGATCATCACCGACACCGAAGGACTCGAGGCGGGCGAGGTGAAGATCGCCGTTCCCGACGGCGAGATCCCCGCCTATCGGGCCATGCCCGATAAGGGCGGGCCGTTCCCGACGGTGGTGGTCATTCAAGAGATCTTCGGTGTGCATGAGCATATCAAGGATCTCTGTCGTCGGCTCGCCAAGCTCGGTCACCACGCGATCGCGCCCGACCTCTACGTTCGCCAAGGCGACGTCTCCAAGATGACGAACTTCGGCGACATCATCTCGAAGGTGGTGTCGAAAGTACCCGACAAGCAGGTCATGAGCGATCTCGACGCGGCCGTCGCGCACGCCGCGGCGAGCGGCAAGGCCGATGTCTCGAAGCTCGCGATCACCGGCTTCTGCTGGGGCGGTCGCATCGTCTGGCTCTACGCAGCGCACAATCCCAAGGTCAAGGCAGGCGCGGCCTGGTACGGCCGGTTGGTCGGACCGACCGAAGAACTCCATCCCAAGAACCCGATCGACGTCGCCGCGATGCTCCACGCGCCTGTGCTCGGACTCTACGGCGAAGCCGACAGCGGCATCCCCCTCGAGAGCGTCGATCAGATGCGGAAGGCGCTTGCCGAGGCCAAGAAGCCTTCAGAGATCATCGTCTTCCCCGACGCTCCCCACGGCTTCAACGCCGACTATCGGCCGAGCTACCGCAAGGAGATCGCCGAGGACGCCTGGAAACGGATGCTCGCGTGGTTCAAGAAGCACGGCGGGGCGTGACTCCCGGATCTCGATCGAGGATCTCGGGAATGATGCGGCCGTGAACATCGGTCAGACGTCGATCGATTCCGTTGTGTCTCACCGTGAGCCGCTTGTGATCGATCCCCATGAGATGGAGGATCGTCGCGTGAAGGTCGTGGCAATCGACCCGGCCTTCGCGCGACCGCCACGACCAATCGTCGCTGGCGCCGTGGGCGACTCCTGCGCGGATCCCCGCTCCCGCAAGCCAGGCGATCGAAGTTCCGCCGTTGTGATCGCGGCCTGTAGCGCCTTGAGTGAACGGCATCCGGCCGAACTCGGTGCTGAATACGACGAGCGTGTCGTCGAGCAAGCCGCGCGATTTCAGGTCGTGGAGCAATCCCGCGATCGGCGCGTCGACCGACCGAGCGATCTTCGGAAGCTCGGTGTGAATATCCGAGTGATTGTCCCAATTGTCCTTCGGTCCGCCGGCGCCGCTCCAGACTTGGACGAAGCGAACACCGCGCTCGACGAGCCGGCGCGCGAGCAGGCAGCGGCGGCCGAAGTCGGCCGTCTCCGGACGGTCGATTCCGTAGAGGCGTCGAACCGCGTCGGATTCCTTGTCGAGGGCGAGGGCCTCGGGCGCGGAGAGTTGGAGTCGTGCGGCGAGTTCGTAGGTGGCGATGCGCGCGTCCAGCCGGGCGTCGCTCGAACGCGTGGCGGCGTGCCGACGATTCTGGCGTTCCAAGAGCATCAGGCTCGTCGGGTCGATCGACTCATGGTTCGTTCCCGATTTCTCGGCGTCCGCGAAGAGATCGGGAATGGGGGAGGGGGCTGACATGTCGAGGACCGTTCCCTCGCGGTCGGGCGGTAGAAAACCCGCCGTGAAGTTGCCTCGGGCATTGTAGGGCAGCCCGCGCGGGTCGGGCAGGACGACGAAGCTCGGCAGATTGTCGCGCTCCGACCCAAGCGCGTGAGAGACCCACGCGCCGAAGCAGGGGAACCCGGGCAAGAGGAACCCTGTGTTCATCAGGTAACTCGCCGGGCCGTGAACGTTCGTCTTCGACGCGACGCTCATGAGGAAGGCGAGGTCATCGACTCGTTTTGCGAGCTCGGGGAACACGCTGCTGACCCAGCGGCCCGACTCGCCGAATCGGCGGAACTCGAAGGGCGACTTCATCAACTTTCCCGGAGCGCTCGTGGCCGCCTCGACACGCTCGCCCGGGTCGAACGGCTGGTCGTGCCGCTTCTCCAGCTCGGGCTTGTAGTCGAACGTATCCATCTGGCTCACGCCGCCATTCATGAACAACTGAATGATTCGACGGACCCGGATGGGTTCGATCTTCCATGAACGGTCGAGACCCGCTTGGCCGCCAAGGGCTCCATCGCGAGCCAAGAGGTCGACGAGAGCGAGCATGCCGAAGCCACCCGCGCTTCGTCGGAGCCAATCACGTCGCGACAGTTGCGGCTTCACTCGAGGAGTCTCCGGGAATGCATCCGAGAATCAATCGACAAAAACAAATTCGTTCAAGTTGAACATGAGGCGAGCGACTTCAGCAGCTCCGCGCGCCTCGAGGTGTGCCGCCCAGTCGACGAGTTCCTCTCGATCCGGATCCCTCGACAGAATCGTTCGAAAGAGGTCGACGACCGCGTCGCGCGGACTGGACCGGGCGACCTGGGAAGCGATCAGTCGCGAATGATGGAGGATGAAGCGATTGTTCATGAGAGTCAGCGATTGAAGCGGCGAGAGCGACTCGTTCCGGACGGCGACCAATTGATCGGCATCGGCGGCGTCGAGCGTGTCGAGGAACGGGTCGGGGAGTGTCCGGAAGATGAAGCGGTAGACGGAGCGTCGGCCGGAGCCCGAGGCGTTCCAGTCGTAACGCGAATAGTCGACCACGGGAGTGACGTGCACACCGGGTCGGAGATCGAACTGTCGGATCGAGGGGCCGCCCATCGTGCGATCGAGCTTTCCCGCGGCGAGCAGCACGGCGTCCCGCAGCGTCTCGGCGTCGATCCTCCTACGATTCGCCCGCGCGAGCAGGCGGTTCTCGGGGTCGCGGGCGATCGCCTCCGGAGTGGGCGTCGACGACCTCCGATAGGCTCGAGTCATCACGATGGAACGATGCAGAGCGCGGAGCGAGCCGCCGCGGTCGCGGAATTCGAGGGCGAGACGATCGAGCAGTTCGGGATGTGACGGCGGTGATCCCATGCGACCGAAATCGTTGGGCGTATCGACCAGACCTCTTCCGAAATGATGATGCCAAACGCGATTGACGATCGATCGCCACGTGAGAGGGTTTGCGGGGCTGGAGATCCAAAGAGCGAGGGCACGCCGCCTCTCGGAGTCGGTCGCGTTGTCGGGGAGCTGGAACGCAGCGCCGGCGACCTCGATCCGTTCGGGGGAGCGCGGCGCCGCGAGGGCTCCCGGGGCGCGGATGTCGCCTCGTCTCAGGATGCGAACCTCGCGCGGGGCGCCCGCGGGCTTGTGGCTTCCGTCAGGAGCGAAGTCGTAAGCGGCGGCATAGACCAGACGAGCTCGCGGCAACGACGCGAGTTCGCGATCGAGCCGATCGAGCACGACGTGGCGGGCGATCGTTCGGCGTTGCTCGAGCGTGCGCTTCTGCGGCGGAGCCGTCAAGGCTTCGGCGACCTCATCGGGGAGCGGCGAGAGTTGGACGGGGGCGGGCGACGCGGTCACCGACAACCGAAATCGACCGAGTGCATGGCCTTCGGGATAGGATTGCTCGAGCGTCACCCGGAGTCGCTCACGTTTCGAGTCGATCGGCTCCGAGAGTTCGAAGACCGCGCGATGATCGCGGCCGACCTCGGGGTGGATCCCCCAGGCGGTCTTGGGGTCGCCGTCGATCGCGCCCGAGATGCCCCAGCCCTGTTGGTCGAAGTCGCTCGTCGCCCGAGCGATCGAGATTGGTCGCCAACCCTCGGGCTCCCCGATTGGTGCGGCCTCGATTCGCATCTCGGTGAGGTGGAGATTGCCGTTGGGATTCCTGCCCGGTCCTCGCGAGGGGAGGCGATCGTCGGCGAGCGTATCCAAGCGAAGCGCGGAGATCTGTTCTCCCGTGGATCTCAGGTCGAGCCGCGTCGTCTCTCGCGGGGGATTGGTTCCGGATGCGAGGACCGACCCGTCGTCGAGGATCTCGAGCGATGCTCCTCCCTCGGACCTCATCGACGCGATTCCGGCGACCTGCCAGCGAACCGGTCGCTCTCGGATACGAGACTCCCAAGCGGCGACCTCGGACTCGACTTCGGGAGTGGCGAGCGATGCGATTGCCTCGGAATCACGCGCGGCGAGGGCCGATCTCCGGGCGGCGAGGTCATTGCGTCGCTCGGCCGTCTCGGTGGAGGGATCGAACGAGCGATCGGCTCGGTCGACTCCCGAGAGCGTCGCCTGCAAGGCATAGTAGTCGCCCTGCGAGATCGGGTCGAACTTGTGGTCGTGGCAGCGTGCGCAACCAACCGTCAAACTGGTGAACGTCTGAAATGTCGTCGTGAGCATGTCGTCGCGATCGAGATATCGACCGATCGCGCGGTCGAGCGTGTCTTCGCGGATGTCGCGCAGGGAACTCTCGTCCCATGGGCCGGCGGCCAAGAAGCCCAGGGCGACCGTTCGAGACGGATCGTCGGGGAACAAACGGTCGGCCGCCACTTGTTCCTGGATGAAGCGAGAGTAAGGCGTGTCGCGATTGAACGAATCGATCAGATAGTCGCGATATGGCCATGCATTGGCCCGAATGCGATCCTGGTCGTGTCCGTGTGTTTCGGCGAAGTGGACCGCGTCCATCCAATGTCGCGCCCAGCGCTCGCCGTGATGAGGCGAAGCAAGGAGGCGGTCGACCAGGCGAGAGTAGGCGTCGGGCCGCTCGTCTGTGCGGAAACGCTCGACCTCGTCGTGCGTCGGCGGCAGGCCCGTGAGGTCGATGGACAGACGTCGGATCAAGGTCGGTCGATCGGCCTCAGGGCTTGGTTCGAGGCCCTCCGACCGCAATCGCGCGTCGATGAAGGCGTCGATCCAGGAGCCGGCCCCGCCGGGATCTCCTGGAGGAACCTGGGCGGCGACGAGAGGGCGGAGCGACCACCAGTCGGTCCCCGGTCGATGCGCCGCGTTGTTCGCGGATTCGGTCGATTCCCGAGGGTCGACCGCACCCGCCGCGATCCACTTTCGGAAGTCGGCCACGACCTGATCGTTCAGTCGCGGTCCCTTCGGCGGCATCGCGGGCGCGCCGGGTGCGTGCGAGATCGCGGCGAGCAGAAGGCTGTCGCCGACGTTCTCCAGCTCGATCGCCGGTCCGGACTCACCGCCGCCGCGCAAACCCGAACGGGTATCGAGTCTCAAGCCGCCCTTGGGTTTCGCCGTCGCGCCGGAGTGGCATTCGTAGCAACGATCGACGAGGACGGGCCGAATCCTCGACTCGAAGAAGGCGAGCTTTCTCGGATCGTCTTCCCCCCTTGCCGTGACCGAGAGCGTCGCGAAGGCAACGAGAGCCGACGAAAACCGGATTGCGAGCCGCCTCGAAATTCGGTCCATCTCTGTGGGTCCGAGTCGATCGAGAGATTGTGAAGATGAGCTTCTCGACGATAAACAATTGCTGAGCGTTCGGTCAATCGGATCGCGCGACGGCTGAGAAAACGAGCCGGGGACGCCGCACTCGAGAGTGGGCGTCCCTGGGAAGCGGATGTCGCAGCGAGCGAAGGTCAGGCGAGGAGTTCGTCGGCCTCGGGAAGCAGGCTCGCGAAGTCGAGGTTGCTCGGGCAGGCGCGGCGGGCGGCATCGAGGTCGGCGCCGGCCCAGTCGCGAGCCTCGGGAGCAAGAGCGGCGTAGGCGCGGCGGGCCTCGATGCGATCGCCGTGTTGCTCGTGATAGGTGAGGAAGCGTGTGAGGTTGCCGAGCTCGGCCCTGGTGCCCGCGGCTTCGGAGCAGCGACCGTCGCAGTCGGCACAGAGGGTGTGGCGGGCGGCGAGGGCTGCGTCGCGGAGTTGAAGGATATCGGCGGTCTTCAGCGGCTCGTATCGCCGACAAGCGTCGACATTCTCACGAATCTGATCGGTGTTGCGCATCGACACGCAGACGGTGCTGATGCGTTCATCGGTCCAGATCGCGTGGAGGAGCCCCTGGAAGGGAGAGAGCTTCCTCTCCTCGAGCATGGGGACCTTCTTCTTGACGTCATCGAGGATGTTGCCTTCGGGCTTGTCGCCGAAGAAGTTGCCCGCGATCTGCTTCATGGAGATGAGGCCGATGTTGGCCTTCCATGCGGCGTCGATCGCCTTGTTCAGCGGCGATTCCTTCTCGAGCCAGGGGCGGTACTGAAGCATGATCGCGTCGACGATCCCTCCCTCGGCCGCCGCCGTGATCAAGGCTGCGCGGTCCTTGTGGTGGGAGGAGAATCCGAAGTGCTTGATCTTGCCCGACTTCTTGACCGCATCGACCACGCGTCCGAGCTCGGGCGACTTGATGAGGTCGACCGCGACGTCGAGCTTATGGGCGTCGCCGAATCCATGAATGAAGAACAGGTCGATCGAGTCCACGCCGAGCGACTTCAGGCGATCGTCGACCATCGCCGGGATCTCCGAAGCGTCCTTCGGCATATCCTTGGTGACGAGGAAGATGTTCTTGCGGACCTCGGGCATCGCTTCGAACCAGCGGCGCAGCGTCGGCTCGGTTCCGTAGACCTTGGCGGTGTCGAAGACTCGTACGCCGCTCGCGTAGGAGAAGCGGAGCACGCGTTCGGTCTGCGACCCACGGATCGCCCCTTGATTGAGCATCGTCACTTCGACACCGGTTTTCCCGAGCTTGCGCTTGGGGATGACGGGGGCGGGCGGGTCTTGCGCCAGGGCGGAACCCGTGCCGGCGGCCGCGGCCGCCGCGGCGAGCGTGCCCGCTTGGAGGAAGCTGCGTCGGTCGGTCCCGTGCGGTTGGTCTTGGCTCATCGGTCGCGATTCCTCGGGTTTCCGGCGAAGTCATCGAGAATGAGGGCGGGAGGATCGCGGTGGAGCGACACCTCCAACCTCGATTAGAACCGATTCGGTCGCGCGGGTGCATCCGAATTCCCGACGGCGGGATGGATCGCTCGAGGCGGGGGGTCATCGATCGCGCTTCGACTTCGCAATCGCATCGAGCTCGGCCAAGGTGAATCGCACCGAGACGATGTATGGGGACGCGCCTGCGGTCCAATGACCGTAGGTCGTGGCGACGATCGTCCCGCCGGGCAAGACCTCGACTCCCGGATAAGCACAATCCGACCCCTTGTGGTTCTTCATGAGTCGGACGCGATACGATCCTTCGCGACCCTGCTCGATGTCGGCGAAAGTGCCGACCCAACCGACCCAGTCGCCCTTGGTGGGGCTGTCGAGCGTCGTGTCGCGGAAGGAGATGAAGAGGCGGCCGTCCGGCGCGTAGACGGCGGTGTGTCGATCGCCCGTGAGAGCGCCCGGCAGCTCGCGCGGCGGTGTCCAGGTGGCGCCTTCGTCGTCGGAGAAGATGACGAACGAGTTGCGTTGCCGTCGATTCTCGCGGAGGAGGACGGCGATCCTCTTGCCCTCGGGAGATCGCACCGCGCCCGGTTCGCAGAGGTCGACTCCGTCGAGTCGAGTGGTGACGACGGGTTCGGACCAGGTGCGGCCGCCGTCGGTCGATCGCGTCTGGTAGACCGTGAATCGCGAGGGCTTGCCCTCCTTCCGAAAGAACCGTCCATCGTCGTGGAAGAGCGCAAGATAGGCCCCGTCGGCGAGGCGGATCACGCTTCCCATCGCGACGATCCCGCCGAAGTCGCCGATGGGTGCGAGCGGCGTCCAAGTCGCGCCGTCGTCCTCACTCGAGGCGATGCGGATCGGATAGAGACCGGAGAAGAGGATCAGCCGCTTCTTTCCGGCAGGATCGACGACGCGGTGGATCGTCGGAGTCTCGAGCGAGGTCGACCAGTTCTCGGGGGTCGGGAGCCGATCCGACCAGGTGCGGCCGCCATCCGTCGACCGCTTGTAGAGGATCGCTCCCTTGCCGTGCCCGCGCGGGTAGACGACGAGGATCGTCCGACCGTCTTCGAGGAGCACGGTCGTCGGATGACCGAGATACTCCCCCGCCTCGCGATCGACCACCACTTGCGCGTCGATCTTGCCCGAGATGTCGACGATCGGGATCGAGTAGCCGCGCGAGGTAGTCTGGGCGACGATCGGACCCACCGCGAGAAACAGATTCAAGTAGATTGCCGTCATCGATATCGATCTGAATTGCGTCATCGGAGTTTCCGAATGAGGATCAAGGTTCGGGTCGCGGTCGTCTCTCCGCGCGGGCCTCGTCGAGGAGGGTCGCGAGGTCGTTGCGTACCTGATCGAGTCGACCGACGACGAGGAAGACGAGGAATGGCCGTTCGCCGCCGGTGATTCCGCTCCGGCTGCGCTCGCGGAAGACCGCATTCCACTTCACGACGCGTTCATTCGTGAATCGGAAACGTCCGTAGCCCGCGTTCTCGAACCCGTGCGAGGGTTGATCCGGAGAGAAGACACCCATCGCATGGCGGCCGTCGGGAGTGGCGAAGACGACCGGGTCGGCTTGCTCTCCAGGGCCGTCGTCGAGGGTTTCCAGGCGACGAGACGCGGGGTCGAAGCGGAGGAATCGAGAGAATCTCGGCGGCATGTAGCCGGTGACGGCCTCGAATTGAGCGAAGGTGTGACGCTCTCCGCTTGGGACGGTGAAGAGAACCTCGTAGCGGATCACGCGCGGCAGCGAGCGATGTCCAATCGTGACGCGCTTGGAGATTCGATGGTTCGAGACGATGGCGTCGTTGAGTGCGAGACGACCACCGGAGCGTTCGCCGGGGCGGAGCCAGAATGCGGGGCGGTTGACGGTTGAGAGGGTACGTCCGTGCGCATCGAGATGCAGGAGGACGCTCGAAGATCGAGGACCTGCGCCGTCGAACCGCGAACCCGCCTCCGTGGGGTTGAAGAGTTCAGGGTGGAACGGATGACCCGCGTCGAAGTTGGCGGCCGATTGGATCTGTCGACCGTGATCGGCGCTGTCGACGAACTCGACGCCGTCCCACGTGAGAGAGTCGATCGCGCCGGCGAGCCGAGAGGTCGTTCGGATCACGATCTCCGACTCGCCCGCTGGAGCACGGATGACCGAGTCGCCGGAGACTCGGTCCTCGCCCGACGCGGTCGATCCAAGGATCAAGATCCAGGAAACCGCGAGAGTGTGCTGAACTCGCATCATTCGGGAAGCCTTCCGACGGGTCGATTACCCGCGCCTTTTCGACCGACGAGCGAGTCGCCGAGTTCCGCCCGCGCCTTCTCGGCCTCCGCGAGGAGTCGCTTCACGATCTCTGGGTGGGCGGCGGCGAGGTCGGTCTTCTCGCCGATGTCGGACTCGAGGTCGTAGAGCTCGGGCTTGTCGAGCACGATCTGATCGTATCGCGCCGGCTTCCCTCCCTTGCCGCCGGGGCGCCCGGAGAGGGAGCGGTAGGTGTGCGGGAGTTGCAGCTTCCAGCGCCCGTCTCCGCTTGTCACGGCTTGGAGCTGACCTTGTTCATAATAGAACCAATACGAGGAATGGGGATTCGCGGCGGGCTCGGCGCCGGTGATCGACTTCGAGAGGTCCTTGCCGTCGATCGGCAGCTTCGGGAGACGCGCACCGGTCATCGCGGCGATCGAAGGAAGGAGGTCGATCGTCATCATCATCGCGGAGGAAGTCGTGCCCGCGGGGATCGTTCCCGGCCAGGTCATCACGCAAGGAACGCGGACGCCGCCTTCCCAGCAGGTTCCCTTGCCCTCGCGGAGAGGGCCCGCCGAGCCTGCGTGGTCGCCGTAGTTGAGCCATGGGCCGTTGTCGCTGGTGAAGACGACCAGAGTTCGCTCGGAGAGCCCGTTGCGCTCGAGCGCCGAGAGGATCTCGCCGACCGACCAATCGATCTCGCGAATCACGTCGGCATAGAGGCCGCGACCGGTCTTGCCGTCGTTCTTCTCGCTCACGAAGATCGGCACATGCGGCATCGAGTGCGCGAGATAGAAGAAAAAGGGTCGATCCTTGTTCTTGTCGATGAATCGAACCGCGCGCTCGGTGTAGATCGTGGTCAGGAGGGCCTGGTCGTCGGGAGTGACATCGGGGTCGATCGCCTTCTCGCCCTCGATGAGCGGCAGCGTCGGGTAGGCGTTCTTCTTCGCCGCTTCGTTTCGGGGCCACATGTCGTTGGAATAGGGCAACCCGAGATACTCGTCGAAGCCGTGTCGCGTCGGGAGGAATCGGGGGTGATGGCCGAGGTGCCACTTGCCCGCCATGCCGGTTGCGTATCCTCGCCCGCGCAAGACTTCGGCGATCGTGGTCTCCTCGTCGGAGATGCCCACGCGCGCGGTCGGTCCGAGGGCTCCGTGGATCCCCAAGCGGTTGGCGTAGCAGCCGGTCAGGAGCGACGTGCGCGATGCCGAGCAGACGGGTTGGCTGACGTGGAAGTTGGTGAACTTGCGACCGCGGCTCGCCATGCGGTCGAGGTTGGGCGTCTGGTCGGCCGGAGCGCCGAAGCAGCCGAGGTCGGCGTATCCGAGGTCGTCCGCGTAGATGATCACCACGTTCGGGGGGCGATCCTCGGCCGACGAGGCGCTCCGGGGAGCGGCCGTCAGCGACATCGCGGTGATCAGAAGGGAGAGGGGGAGTCGACCCATGGCGCGATCCTCGTGAGGTGCGAACGAGTTGCGGGCAAGCGATTCGCGGAGCATATCCGCCCGCGAACCCATCCGCCAGCATCCGACACTCCCCGTCGGCCCGCGTGTTGATCATCGGTTGAACGTCGGTTAGGCTCGCGAGAGCGAGGCCGAGCGGCCGACCGATCATCGCGAGGGGAGGGTCGAAGATGAGCCATGAGATCGATCGCCGAGGATTCCTCGGCGCTGCGGGAGCCGCACTACTGTCGTCGCGCGTCGACGGAGCCGTCCTCGGAGCGAACGACAAGCTCGTCGTCGGCGTCATGGGCACCGGCGGACGTGGGACGAGCCTCGCCGAGAGCTTCTCCAAGGAGACCGGCGTCGAGGTCGCCTACGTCTGCGACGTCGACTCAGGGCGCGCCGGCAAGGCCGCCGACCTGCTCTCGAAGCTCGAGAAGCCGACCCCCAAGGTCGTGGGCGACTTCCGGCGGATCCTCGACGACAAGGCGGTCGACCTTCTCGTGATCGCCGCGGCCGATCACTGGCACGCCCCCGCGACGATCCTTGCATGCAGCGCGGGCAAGCATGTTTACGTCGAGAAGCCTTGCAGCCACAACCCGCGTGAGGGCGAGTGGATGGTCGAGGCCGCGCGGAAGCATGATCGCGTCGTCCAACTCGGAACCCAGCGCAGGAGCTGGCCCGGGATCATCGAGGGGATGCAGGCGGTCCATTCGGGCGAGATCGGCCGCGCCTATCTGGCGACCTGTCGCTATGCAGCGAATCGCGGTTCGATCGGCGTCGGCAAGGCGGGAACCCCGCCCGCCGATCTCGATTACGAACTCTGGCAGGGCCCCGCGCCTCGGCGACCGTTCCGCGACAATTACCTGCACTACAACTGGCACTGGTTCTGGCACTGGGGCACCGGCGAGATCGGCAACAACGGCGTTCACTACCTCGATCTCTGCCGCTGGGCGCTCCAGGTCGACTATCCCACGCGCGTGAGCTCGAGCGGCGGCCGATACCACTTCCGCGACGATCAGGAAACGCCCGACACCCACTTCGTCGGCTTCGACTTCGAGGGCGGCAAGTCGGCCGTCTTCGAGGGCGTGAGCTGTTCGCCTTGGTATCCCGGGACCCCCGGCAACGAGATCGTGATCCACGGCGACAAGGGCTCGCTCTCGATCACGAACACCGGCTGCACGATCCGCGACCTCTCGGGCAAGAAGACGCTCCGCACCACCGCCGGAAAGGGCGGCGACGCGGTCCACATCGCCGACTTCCTCTCGGCCGTCCGAGAGAAGAAGCGGCCTCACGCCGAGATCGAGGAAGGCCACAAGTCGACCTTGCTCTGCCACCTGGGCAACATCGCACACCGCGTCGGCCGATCCCTCACCTGCGACCCGAAGAACGGCCGGATCCTGGGCGACGCCGCGGCCGCCGAGCACTGGGGCCGCGAGTACGCCCCCGGTTGGGAGCCCAAGGTGTGAACACCATCGCATGCGCGGTCATGTTCACGGTCGGAATCTCCTTGGTCGAGGTTCCCACGATGCAGGCGATCCCCCTGCCGCGTTCGGAGATCTCGCTCCAACGCGATGGGGTCGAGGTCGCGCGGTATCTCCACGACCCGTCGTTCCGTCGGCCGTTCGTCTTTCCGATCGTCGGGCCGTCGGGCCGCTCGCTGACCCGAATGGGCCACCCCCACGACCCCGAGGGCCACAGCCATCACAACTCGTTTTGGGTCTCGCATCACGACGTCGACGGCGTGTCGTTCTGGAGCGACGCGGGCGGGCGAATCGTGCATCAGCGAGTGCTGAAGCTCGAGGACGGCGATGCGTTCGCTGCGGTGACGGTCGCGAATTCCTGGGTCGACCCCCAAGGCCGCGAACTGCTGCGCGAGCGCCGGCGGATCGCCGTCGAGCCGTTGGAGAAGGGGGAGTCGCTGCTCGTGCTCGACCTCGAACTCTCCGCGCCGGGCGACCGCGCGGCGACGCTCGGCAAGACGCCGTTCGGCTTGGTCGGCGTGCGGATGGCGAAGACGATCGGAGTGAACGACGGCGGCGGACGGATCCGCAACTCCGAGGGCGGCGAAGGCGAGCAGGGGCCCTCGGGCGTCTTCTGGAAGCATGCCCGCTGGGTCGACTACTCCGGGCCGATCGCGCGCGGGGCGACCGAAGGGATCACGCTGCTCGACCATCCGGGGAATCCCGACCACCCTGCGGGCTTCCATGTGCGGAGCGACGGCTGGATGGGGGCGAGCCTCACGCTCGATCGCCCGCTGAAGATCGAACCGGGCAAGCCGCTCCGCCTCCGCTACGGGCTCTACGTGCACTCGGGCACGCCCGATCGCGCCGCGCTCGATCGACGGTGGAAGGCGTTCGCCGAGGCGCGGGTCCTCGAGCTTCCCGGCAAGTGATCCGCGACGACTCCGGCTTGCTCCGACGGTCGGGATCGGGGACAACGGATTCTCTCTCGACTCTTCCCTTTCCGAGGCAATTCTCCATGTCGCTCCCACATTCTCCCTCGACCACGCGCCGGCGGTTCCTTCAAGCCGCGGGTGCTCTCGGACTCGGCGGCTGGACCGCGGCTCGAGGATTCGCGGCCGATCCCCCGAGCGAGAAGATCCGGCTCGGGTTCATCGGCGTCGGCAACCAGGGCACGAACAACCTCAAAGCGTTTCTCGGCAAGAAGGGCGCGGTGGTCGTCGCGGTTTGCGACGTCGACTCCGAGCGGCTCGGCAAGGCGAAGGCCGCCGTCGAGGCGAAGCAAGGCGGGCGCTGCTCGGCGTTCGCCGACTATCGCTCGCTGCTCGATTCCACCGAGGTCGACGCCGTCGTCATCACCACGCCCGACCACTGGCACGCCCTCCCGACCATCGACGCCTGCCGCGCGGGGAAGGACGTCTACTGCGAGAAGCCGCTCACGCTCTTCATCGACGAGGGCAAGGCGATGATCGCCGCGGCGCGCAAGCATGAGCGGATCGTTCAGACCGGGAGCCAGCAGCGGTCCGACGATCGCTTCCGTCTCGCCGCCGAACTCGTCCGCTCGGGCGTGCTTGGGAAGATCAAGACCGTGAAGATCGGTCTCCCCGGCGTCAACTTCTCGGGCCCCGCCGTACCCGACGGCACTCCTCCTGCCGTGCTCGACTACGAGACCTGGCTCGGCCCCGCGCCCAAGAAGCCCTACAACGAGAAGCACGTCCACTACAACTTCCGCTTCTTCTGGGACTACTCGGGCGGCCAGCAGACCAACTTCGGCGCCCACCATTACGACATCGCGCAATGGGCGCTGGGCCGCGATGCGTCGGGCCCCGTCTCGATCTCGGGCACCGCGACCTACCACGACAAGGGTTGGTTCGAGGTCCCCGCGAAGTTCGAGGTCGTCTATCGTTACGACGACGGCGTCGAGATGATCGGCGGGCAGGGGTACCCGGGCGGCGTGACGTTCGTCGGCGAGAAGGGCACGCTCTTCGTCGACCGCAAGAAGATCACCGCCGACCCCGCGGAGATCCTTCGCGTCGAGCCCACCGTTCGGCTCGAGGCGAGCAAGGATCATCATGTGAACTGGCTCGATTGCATCCGTTCGCGCAAGACGCCGATCGCAGACATCGCGATCGGGCACCGCTCGGCCTCGGTCTGCCACCTGGGGAACATCGCGATCCGCGCCGGTCGGCCGATCCGTTGGGATCCGGCGGCCGAGGCGATCGTCGACGACACCGAGGCCCAGGCGATGCTCGCGCGTCCCTACCGAGCGCCCTGGAAGCTGCCGACCGCTTGAGCTCTCGCTCGCGGGCGCCGGTCGATCGCGGCCGGCGCCCGAGAAGCGAGTTCGCTCACTTCTTGTCGTCCTCGAAGAGGCTGAGGAAGTCTTCGTCGTCGGCGGGCGGCGGGGGAGGCGTCGGGGCCGCCTTGAAGTGCTCGGGCAAGGTGTCCTCGAAGTCGGCCTCGTCGGCCGAGAGCCGCTCGATCTGCTGCGGCGCCCGCGCCGGCCGGCGCGTCTTGATCGGCTTGTCGTCGGTGTCGAGCCCCGCCAACTCCATCAGCGAGGTCCGCTTGCGCTGCGAGGTGATGTCCTCGTCCTCGGCGAGCATTGCGTTGTTCTTGGAGATGCTCGCGGGGCCGCTCGGTTCGTAGTCGATCATGAAGATATGATCGGCGATACCGACTTCGACGTCGGGCATGATGCTCTGGTCGGTGCTGATCTTGCTGCCGTTCACGGTCGTGCCGTTCGTGCTGCCGAGGTCGCGCACGTGCCAGACGCCGTTGATCAGGCGGAGTTCGCAATGTTTGCCGGAGACGTTCTCGAAGTCGAGGCAGATGTCGCAGCTCGGCCGACGGCCGAGCGTGAGCGACTCCTTGAGCAGCGGGATCGGATCGCCGCCGCCGAGGGGCTTCATGATGCCGAGGACTTTATCGCTGGGGATCATCTCGAGAGTCCCGAGAGAGCGGCGGGATCGACGCCCGCCCACGAAACGGCCGGAGCGGGCGAAGCCTCTGGAGGATACCCGACGCGAATCCCCGGTCTCAAGCCCCGAGTCGCCGCCTTCGCGCCGCGGCAAAGGCGGCGAGGACCAAGGCGCCGGCCGCGGTGAGCACCAGGGTCGACGGCTCGGGCACCGCGGTCCCGGGTGCGCTGTCGAGCGGCTCGCCGAGAATCGGGTCGAGCCGGAAGGCGTGGATGTTCCCGCCGATCAGCCCGTAGCCCGTGATCTGCGACTCGCCGTTGATCGCCGTCGCGGCGAGGAGGTGCCAGCCGCTCGTGGGCGAGATCAGGGTGTTGAGGTCGATCATTCGGCGCGTCGAGGGCAGCCAGAGAAAAGCGGTCGTTGCGCCGAAGCCGTAGTCGACATGACCGACGACCTCCATCGCCTCGTTCACGTCCGCGGCGAGGCTGGCTCGGCCTTGAGGCAGGATGCCGAGATCGATCATCGACCCGCCCGACGCCGGCGCGAGGAAGGCGCGCGACACCGCGCCGGTCGTGAAGCCGACGACGTCGCCCGCGGCGTTGATCCCGCGCGCGGAACTGCCCGAGCTGCCAGGCAGTCGGCCGAGGTCGGTGATCGCTCCGCCGACTCCGACGCGGAACGCGCTGAGGGCTCCGCCGACGGTCGTGTACTCGCCCGCGACCGTCCCCGAGTCGTTGATCGCGAAGGCCTTGCTCCCCGGACCCGCGAGGGGGACGATCACGTCGGGCGCGAAGGCGACCATCGCTCGCGTCGATCCGTCGCCCGCGGCGCTCCAGCCCGCGACGTGTCCCGAAGCGTTGATCGCTCGGCCGAAGCTCTCGAGGTCGCCGGGCAAGACGCCCATATCGAGCAAGGCCCCCGCGCCTTGGGAGCGAAAGGCGCGGTTGCGGAAGACGCCGTTGATCTTGGTGTCGGCGTCGCCGGTCACGAGACCGCCGTCGTTGATCCCATAGCCCGCGCTGAAGCGGCCGCCGTCGAGCGTGCCGAGATCGATCGGCGAGCCGCCGCTGAGGAACGCGCGATTCGTGAAGAAATCGAGATTCATCGTTCCGGCGATCACGCCCGAACGATTGATCCCCATGCCGAAGCTCGACAACCCGTTCGGCAAGACCCCGAGATCGTTCACCACGAACCCCGCGCGTGCCTGCGACGCAACGGCGAACACGATCACGAGACCCGCCCAGAACCGGCCCAGCGGGAAGGTCATCACCAACTCCCGGTCGAGAGAAGCCGGACGCGCGGATGCAATCACGATTGGACGACGCACCCCATTCTACGGCCGCTCGAGCCGGCAAGGCAAGCGCCGATCCGCCACGTGGTGATTTGGGGGGACGCGCATCGATTCGGCCGCTCGGCGAGTCGGACTTCGTCCGATACCGGCTCCGTTACGCCCCGGCCCGGGCTCCGCCCTTCGGGCCTGGGGCGAACTTCGCCCAGAACCTTTATGGCCCTGACCGGACTGCGGCCAGACGGAACCCTAGGCCCCCACGCCGATAGCCCGGCCCGCCCCAGCCGCGGCGCGCGGGACGGCAATTCCACGGGTCGAGCCAGACCCCGCCGCCCCGATTCACGAAGTTCGCGGCCCCCTGGGCCCCCCGGGGATCATCGCCTCCGGTCATCTTATCCGCATAGCCGCTGGAGGTCCACTCCCAGACCGAGCCGGCGGTGTCGCGCAGCCCCCAGTCGTTGGGACGCTTCGAGCCGACGGGGTGGAGGTAGGACGACCAGAACCAGCCGCCGGCGTTGCCCGAGAACCAGGCGTGGTCGCCCAGCTTCGATTCGTCGTCCCCCCAGTGAAACCGCGAGGTGCTCCCCGCGCGGGCGGCGTATTCCCACTGAGCTTCCGTCGGCAAGGCGAGCTCGAGTTCGCCCGAGAGCAGGCCCGCGCCGCGGAGAGCGGAGGTGAGTTGGACGGCGAAGGCGGTCGCCTCGGTGTGCGAGACCTCGTAGACCGGGAGGTCGTCGCCGACGCCATAGTCCGAGGACCAGCGGCCCGCGACCGCGTCGTTGCCCATGACCGCCTTCCAGAGCCCTTGGGTGACCTCGGTCTCCATCATCCAGAATCCGGCCGTGAGGCGGACGTCGACCTGATCCTCGTTGTCGTAGCGATCCTTCTCATTGGGCGGGCTGCCCATGCGGAACGAGCCGGGGGGGCACCAGCGGAAGCGGATCGGCACGCCCTTGTAGACGATCTCCTTGACGTCGCCAGCCTCGCGACCGACCCAGCCGAGAGGTGGGATCGATCGATTGCTTGCCTTCGCTATCGTCTCGGATGCGCGCTCCTCTAGAGGCTCTCGGAGGCTCGCTGTCATCGTTTGTTTCAGGCTTCGGCGAACGCTATGAACTACCGCCAATCGGAAACCCAGGCCTGGATAATGGACGTCAGGCTCAGCCCAAGCGCGGCTCGCAGGTCTGCAGAGCCATGGGGCATACCCCATACCGCCACCTCTTGTCACGAAGTCACCGTGATCTTGTTGTGGCCTTCCATTAGTAATTGATGATAGTTTGATCTCATACCAACTCGAGGTCCACTCCCAGACGGATCCAGCTGTGTCAAACAGCCCCCAGTCGTTGGGGCGTTTCGAGCCGAGTGCATGGTGTTTGCCGCCGTCGTTACCCGAGAACCAAGCATGCTCGCCGAGTCTCGATTCATCGTCCCCCCAATGAAATCTCGTAGTCGAACCCGCGCGAGCCGCGTATTCCCACTGTGCTTCGGTTGGAAGTACGAACTCATACTCTTCCGGCAGTTGACCCGAGTCGAGGAGCGCGTCGTTTAGCTTGGAACAGAATGCGATGGCTTCATTATGATTCACGCTATAGCAAGGTAAATCGTCGTCGATACCGAATCGAGCCTCCCAACGAGCTGCGACTCCGTCGAATTGGTTCACCTTTTTCCAGAGTTTCTGGCTAACTTCGTTCTCCATCAACCAGAATCCCTTCTGGATTCGGACTTCGACTTGCTCCTCGTCCTCGTCGCGGCCTGCCTCCTCTGGAGGGCTTCCCATGCGGTACGAACCCGGTGGGCACCAACGAAGGCGGATTGGGACTCCATCGAATAGCACCTCGTTCACGTCACCCGGATTCCCACCGAGCCAGGCGGGACTTATCGGCGTAGCGTCTCGATTCGCGACCAGTCGAAGCCCCAAGCCACCGAATCGAAAGGTGGGAGCAAACCAGTTTCGATCTGCGGGGCGACATTGCCGCGGGTCACGCACACTACCTCCACCTCTCTCTACGAATCCGGATGTTGATGAGAAAGAGGAAGGGTCGTCACCACCTCTCAGAGTCTGCGAGTAGGGGCTTGCAGTCCACTCCGAAACGGAGCCGGCGGTGTCGCGTATCCCCCAGTCGTTAGGAAGTTTCGTTCCCACCGGCTGACGCTTGCCGCCGTCATTTGCTGCGAACCATGCATGATCGCCCAATCTCGATGCCTCGTCACCCCAGTGAAACCTCGAGGCCGTTCCCGCTCTCGCGGCGTATTCCCACTGAGCTTCCGTCGGTAAGCCGAGCTCGAGTTCACCCGAGAGCAGGCCCGTACCTCGGAGTTCGTCGGATAGAATCCCCGCGAATTCCGTCGCTTCTGCATGTGAGACTTCATACACGGGAAGGTCGTCGCCTACTCCTGAGCTTTCAGTCCAGCGGCCCGCGACCGCGTCGTTGCCCATGACCGCCTTCCAGAGCGCTTGGGTGACCTCGGTCTCCATCATCCAGAATCCGACGGTGAGGCGGACGTCGACCTGATCCTCGTCATCGTCTCGGCCTTCCTCTTCGGGCGGGCTGCCCATGCGGAAGGAGCCGGGGGGGCACCAGCGGAAGCGGATCGGCACGCCCTTGTAGACGATCTCCTTGACGTCGCCCGCCTCGCGACCGACCCAGCCGGGGATCATCCGTGCGGGCATGCGCGGGGTGGTCCGAGCGGGGTCCGCGGCGCTGACGGCGCGGTACTTCTCGGCCCAGCTCTTCAGGTCGGTCTCGGCGGCGGCGAGTTCGGCCTTGCGCTTCTCGACCTCGAGGGCGAGTTCCTCGACGCGGGCGCGGAGCAATGTGCGTGATTCCGTTGAACGGTGTGTCGGCCCTAGCACAAGCGTATGCTTGCAGAGCGTCACGAGGATGCCGCCCGCGTCCCGCGCTCGATGCTCCATTCGGCCATAGACTAGCGATACCCGACTCTGCTGAGGCGATGTCATGTAAGAGTAATTTCGAGAGGTCCTGGAGCATCGTTCTCAGGCAACATCTAGACATCTAACCGAGAGCGTTTGTGTGATTATCTGGAAACGGATGCTTTTTTCTTGACAGAAATTAGACGATGGGTAATCCTGCGATCGATAAACGTATCGTCGTGACGAAAGGCGATTCATCCGGCTCGGCGGCGTTCACATGTGCCGCGTTCCGCTTGGTGTCGAGTGTCCCAGGGAGGACATGACTCATGACCCGAGTTTCCTTGAGACGATGGACCGACGGGGGCACTGCGGGTGGGTTTGCATCCTCGGGCCGGGCGTTGTTCGGCGGCCGAGATCACGAAGACGATTCAACCCGAACGAGAGGCGTCGGCGATCGTCGAGGTTTGACATTGATCGAATCGATCGTCGTGATCGGCATCTTGGGCATTCTGCTCGCCCTCACCTTGCCGGCAGTCCAGGCAGCCCGTGAATCGGCCCGCAGCATGCAATGTGTGAGCAACATGCGACAAATTGGCATAGCGCTTCATGGATACGCGAACGATCATCAGATGTTTCCCAACAGCAGGCTCGTGGATCGACGCGGTGTGGGGAACATCAGTCAGTGGGCGGAGCACGTCCGAATTCTTCCGTACCTCGAACAAGTCGCTCTCTACAATTCAATCAATCATGAGTTTATGTCGCTTGAGTGGGCCCTACACCCGTCGCTGGAGAACCGCTCTGTCCGAAATTGCCGGTTGGCCATCTACCTCTGCCCAAGCGATGGCGAAGCCCATCACTTGAACTCATACAGATTCAACAGGGGTCGTTACAATGTCGCGCGGACGACTTCGCCCTTCGATGGTCCGTTCAGCATCGGCGTGTTGCCGTCGCAATCGACAATCACCGACGGTCTCACGAGGACCGCCTTTGTGAGTGAGCGCATCAGTGGCGATTTCGAGCCCGACTCTTCGGACAGGTCTCGCAACATCAAAGAGCCCGTGATCAAGTCGACGTTCAAAGTGATCGATTCCGATTTGCAGTTCATTCCGTATTGCCTGAACTCCCGGCCCGATTCGTGGGAGCATCGAAGCGGTCAATACTGGTTTTATTCCGGCATCGTGAACAGCTATTACAATCACAATGGACAACCCAATGACCGTCGTCCAAGCTGTTCTCTCGTTCCGATGAAGGACTATGGCCCGGGGGGGTTGAGTCCACCTCGCTCTTTTCATGGTGGACTCGTGCATGTGATGTTTGGAGACGGCCATATCGAATCCGTGAAAGATTCAATCGATCCCCAGGCATGGGCTGCCTTGGGTACATACAACTTGGGCGACTGACCGAAGATCCTCCCACGAGCGCGAAACGTCTCGCCTCGGGATCCGAAGGATGCGTCCAACGTTCGACGGAGGTCTCTCATGTCGAGAACGGTACGAAGCTCGCTCCAGTTCGGTTCTTCGAGTCCGCGTCGATGGTTCTCTCGAAATGCTGGGCTCGAGGTTCTTGCAGTCGTGCTGATTGCAGCGACGCTCCCATTGGTATCGTGGGCAGCCGACTGTACGCCTCAAGCCCTCGGGCAGAGTTGCATGGAGGAACTGGCCAATCCGTGTCCCGAGGATTGCATCCCGGAATCCGGCACCTACCTCTGCGATGACGGGAGCCCCATCGTGGGAAGCCGGGTGTTTGGTCCGACCACCCCTTGGCCCGGTTGCGTACCGAACGCGGGGTCCGGTTTGTCATGTGGGGTGGTGATGAGGCCCTGCGGTCTCGCAACCGCCAACTACAAAGCGAACGAGATCCCCCAGTCTTGCCCGGAACTCTGTAGTTCGAGTTGGTACTGGGTCGCATGCTCCGCAATCGGAGATGCATGTCCTGATTGAGCGTGAGTCGCGATTCCCGCTATCCTGATCGGGAGCTCCGCACGGTCATGGTTCAGGCGACTTCGGGCGTCCCCACCGCAGGATCCATACCGGGTGGGGACGATGTCGGTGTCGATGTCTCGACGACGCAACTTGGTCGCTGGTCGATCTCGGGGACCATCGACCGTTCCCTGATTTCCACTCTCTGCTCATAAGGACCTTCTCATGATCACTGCCGTCACATTAGTGGTCGCTCTCTTCTACCATCCCGCCCCCGGTCCGTTGGATGCGTTCAGGGCGAATCTCGCCGCCTGCAAGGTCGAGTGTTCCTATGAGTTCACACAAGGGTTTGTGAACATCGACGGATTACGCGCGTGGCCACTTAGGGATCAGGTTGACATCCCTTTCGTCGCCATGCCGGAACGCGAAGTGCGAGGAAGTTGGTCGTTCGACGGCATGACCGAGCATGCCATCTTTTCGTCGCCCGACTCGGTGATCGCAGCGGGCCGAGCCCAACCCAAGGGCACGAGACCCGGTAAAGCGGAGCGAAAATACGTGCCGAGAACCGAGCTCATCCGAGGTGAAGACCACATCGCCGCATTTATCTCCGATGACGATTACTTTTCTGTCCCAGGAGTGATCCAAGTCTGGGACAAGAAGGAGATAGGACTCGTCACGTCCGCACGCGGGCCTTTCTCATGGTGGGCCGAGTACCCGTTCCCCGAGTATCTCGAACTGAAGATGGGCGATGCCGAGGTTTCCAGAAAGCAAACAGCCGTGAATGGACGCATCAGCGATCTTGAGATCTACATCAAGAAATACCCGAACAACGCAGAGGTGCGCGTTGAGGTCGCTTATGCACCGGAACTGGGTTATCTGCCACGCTACATGCGAAAAGTGACACTTGTCCCCGAAAAAAAAGTCCTGGTCAAGGAGATGTACTTGATCAGATCACATCTGTGCGGTTCAGGTGGGTTCGTCCCAGCGGAATGGTACGAGACGAGCTATGACGCGGCGGCGATCGAGCACTCAAGTTACACCGAGCAGACTCCTCTACGCCCCATCGGCCGACTCGGGGTCGGTCACTTCAGGACTTCGCGGATCTCCGACTTGAAGACGCCGATCGTGTTCCGGACTACCGATCGGGCCAAGGTCGTTTCTTATAAGGGGCAGTCGGCGAAGTTGACCACAAAGGCGAATCTCTCGTTACCAGTTCTGAAGCGCACTCTTGGACGAAGGCTGACGCAACCGCAAGTCCGAGCATTGCCGACCCTCGACTCCATAGAACTCAGGAAGTTCGAGAGGAGATCGAGTTGGAGGTATGCGGCTTGGGCAGTGGCTGCCTTGCCGATGCTAATACTTGTTGTGCTGTGGGTGCGAAGTCGGCGTCGGCCGAGCCGAGTCTCAGCGGTCATTCTCGCGAGCATGCTCTTGTTCGCCGGGACGGGTTGCTCTCGGTCGACGACATATCGCCTCACGGGCGAGATCGATCCGTCGGAGGTCTTTCTCGCTCCTTTCGAAAGGTCGACCGTGTTGCACCTTCGGCTGAGAAACCAAGGTGAAGAAAAACTCGTGCTTACGGGAGTGGATGGCGGATGCACATGCAGACAGGTCACCCACAGTAGGTTCCCACAGGTTCTCGATGCGGGGCGGTCGGTTTCGATTCCATTCGACTACACCCACGGTGGCGTCACGCAAACGCACCACATGGCATTCACGATCAAGACCGATCGTAGCCAACTATTACTGCCCGTCGATTTCACGACTATCGCGCCGGATCAGCTTTCGCCCGAAACACCTACACATATGGCTCTTTCGGAGGAAGAATCGTGGTCCTTTGAGTTGACTCACCGTCATATAGCATATGCGAACGAATCGCCTCAAGCATTCGAGCTCATGGTTCCCAATGATTTTCAGGTATCCAAGACGAGCGAGGATACGAGCGTGATCGCGTCCGCCCCAGGTCTCGAGTATCGAGATACGATTTATCGTCTCACGCTCCATGACAAGAGAATTGGTCTGTTCAAGGACACACTGTCGATTAGGCGGGTTGGTGATCCGACGCCCCTCGCGAGTTCGACCATTATCTGGAAGCGCGTACCGGAACTCTCCTCTGTCCCGGAGAGAGTGTCCCTCGGAGAGAAACCGACTCGAGCATTCCTGCGATGCTCGGATTCGTCGATCGAGATCGTAAAGGTGGTTAGCACTCCAAAGGGGGTCTCGGCCATCGTAGCGTCGCCGCGAGAGATCATCGTGAAGCTAGAGTCAGGAGCCCCCTCGATCGTAGAGGGCCCGATAGTGGTCGAGACGAACTTCAGGAACCGGCAGCAGTTGCGGATTCCCGTGGTGCGGTACTCAGGAGCACCATAACTATCTTGCTCGCTCGAATCTAGTGACCAATCTTCATCGACTCGTGGAGGACCCACGACGATGCAAGTCCCGAACAGTCGGTCCCAACATGCGTGGTCGACGCCGAGGTTGTTCTTGCACTCGCTCTCGGCGACCGTCTGTGGATCCTGCAAGTGTTGGCTTCGACGAGGGGCGCGCTCGGTAATGGTCTGAGAGTCGCCGACGAGTCTAGGTCGGCATCGTTGAAGATCGATGAGATGATGACGAGGATCACGATCGCCGTTGCGATTCCCAGAACCGACTTCATCGATGGAGCCCTCTTGCGTTCGAAGGGGGAGGGGAGGAGCGGTCGACTCCGCGCACTCGGCGACTTCGACCGGCTGCTCCTCGGGTTCTCACCAGGAGAACGAACGCAGAGGGCCCCCCGGCGCGCCGCTCGAAGAAAATCTTCGAAATCGACGCGCGGCGACCCTAGTCGACGGGCTCAGATCTTGGCGACGGCCGAGCGGAAGGCGGTGAGGCAGGCGGCGATGTCGGCGATCGGGTTCTTGGGGTTCTCTTCGTACTCGAGCGCGAGGCAGTAGGAGTAGCCGATCTTCTTCAGGGCGGCGAGGAGTTCGACGAGGCGAAGGTCGCCCTCGCCGAGGATGGTGAAGTGGACGGCGTCCTTGACGTCCTTGAGATGGACGCCGTAGGTCCGCTTGCCGAAGACCTCGACCGCGCGAACGGGATCTTCCTTCGAGCGGAGGAAGTGGCCGGTGTCGTTGCAGACTCCGATCAATTCGTGGTGGTCGCGGATCGCCTTGGCGATGACGTCGATCGGCCCGTAGCGGTGTCCCGGGCCGTGATTGTGGATGCCGACGGCGATCTTGAACTCGTCGACGAGCTTGTCGAGGCTGTCGAAACTATCGGGATCGGGATCGGCGGAGAGGTACCCGAGGCCCATGGCCTGGGCGAACTCGAACATCTTGCGGTTGGCGTCGTGATCCTTGGTGAAGCGCTGGACGCCGAAGCCGATGACCTCGACGCCGAAATCGGCGGCCTTCGCCTTGGCGGCGGGAACGGCGGCGACCTCGGGCTTGATGTGGTCGCGATACGACTCCCAGTAATGGAGCCCGAGTTCCTTCGACTTGGCGAGGGCGTCGGCGAAGCCGTAGCCGCGGAGCGAATAGCTCTGGATGCCGGCCTTGAACGGGCCGTAGGGCTTGTCTTCGGCGAGAGCGGAGAACGCGGAGCGCGCGACGCAGGCCGAGCCGGCGAGGGCGAGACCCGCGGCGAGCGCCCCCCGGCGCGTGAGGAGAGAACGGTCGTCGATCATCAGTGCGGTCCTCGTTCGGGGCCGGGTCCGATCGATCGGCCCGCCCCGCGCATGGTGGATCGGAGGTGTTTCGGCACGACGCAGGCGAAACTACCCGATCCAGGATCGTCGGGCCAGTCTTCGGCTCGGGCTCGCGGCCTGGTGGGATCGGCGATCACCACGTAGAATCTTTGTTGAAGAGAGGGCGGGCGGTTCAGGCCGCACGCCGACGTTTCGACCACCGGGCCGTGATGCCGTCACCCCGCCCGATCGGAACGAATCGAGAGAAGTCGATCCGACGGGAGTTCGCCGAGACCATGATCGAACCACGCGCGCTGGGGTCCGGAATCGCCGTGTTGCTCACGCTCTCGCTCGCCCTTGCGAGGCCGGTCGAAGCCGGCGACTCGCCGAGAGTCGACTACGACCGCGCAGTCCGCCCGATTCTCTCGGACACATGCTTCACCTGCCACGGCCCCGACCCGGCGCGTCGCAAGGCCGACCTCCGGCTCGATACTCGCGAGGGCTTCCTCGGGGCCGAGGTCGGCAAGGGGGTGGTCGTTCCCGGCAAACCCGACGAGAGCGAACTCGCCGCGCGGATCGACTCGAACGATCCCGACGAGGTGATGCCGCCGCCCGACTCGGGCAAGAAACTCACGGCCGCGCAACGCGCGACGCTCCGCGCCTGGATCGAGCAGGGGGCCGATTGGAAGGGGCACTGGGCCTATCGGACCCCGGAGCGCCCTCCGATTCCGGACGGCTCGGAGCCGAACCCGATCGACCGATTCCTGCGCGCGTCTCAGTCTCGGATCGGCCTCGAACCGGCTCCCGAAGCCGACCGCGTGACCTTGATCCGCCGGCTCTCGTTCGACCTCCGCGGACTCCCGCCCAGCGCCGAGGAGGCCGCCGCCTTCGTGGCCGATGCGCGCCCGGACTTCGTCGAGAAATGGGTCGATCGGTTCATGGCATCGCCCCAATTCGGCGAGCGCATGGCGATGCACTGGCTCGACCTCGTCCGCTATTCCGACACGAACGGGTATCACTCCGACAATCACCGTGATGTGCATCTCTATCGCGATTACGTCATCGATGCCTTCAATGAAAATCTACCTTTCGATCGCTTCACCATGGAGCAGATCGCGGGCGACCTCCTGCCCGACGCCGACGACCGCACGCGGATCGCATCGGGCTACAATCGGCTGCTCTTGACGACCGAGGAGGGCGGCGGCCAGGCGAAGGAATACCTGGCGAAGTACGCAGCCGACCGTGTGCGGAACGTCGGCACGGTCTGGCTCGGCGGGACCTTCGGGTGCGCCGAGTGTCATGATCATAAGTACGATCCCTACACGACGCGCGACTTCTATGCGTTTGGAGCCTTCTTCGCCGATCTGCAAGAGACGGCCGTCGGCAAACAGGTGCCCACGCCGATGCCCGGACCCGAGGCGAAGCGGGAGATCGCCGTGCTCGACGCACGGATCGCCGAGTTGAAGCAGACGCTCGAGACCTCGACCCCCGCGCTCGAGACGGCGCGGGAAGCCTGGGAACGCGGAATCTCGACACGCCCGAAGGGCCACGCTTGGCGGCCGATCGTGCCCGTTTCCGCGGTCTCCAAGCAGGGTGCGACCCTTCGCATCGAATCGGACGGCACGGTCCTGGCGCGAGGCTCCTCTCCCGAGCGTGATTCGCATGTGATCGAGTGGAAGACCGATCAGGCGATCAACGGATTGCGGATCGACGTCGCTCCCGACCCGGAACTCCCGAATCGCGGACCGGGGCGGGCGGACAATGGCAATTTCGTGTTGACGTCGACCCTCGTCGAAGCGAACGGCAGGTCGGTTCCACTCGTCCGGGCGACCGCGACGCATGAACAAGCGTCCTGGCCCGCCGCGGGAGCGATCGACGACCGACCCGCCACGGGTTGGGCGATCTTGCCGAAGACCGGCGAGGCGAATCACCTCGTGATCGAACTCGGGGAGCCGATCGCGGCGGGCGGAACGATCCGGCTCACCCTCCGGTTCCAGCACGGCACGAAGCATACGCTCGGGAGATGGCGGGCGGCCGCGACATCCGACTCGCGGCCGCTCGAGGTGGATGGGGCGGGCGGACCCCCGCCGGCAATCGCCGCGATCCTCTCGGTCGAACCCGACAAGCGATCCGAGATCCAGCGCACGGAACTCGCCAAGTACCATCGCTCGGTCGCTCCCGAACTCGAGCCGACGCGCCGGGCGCTCGCCGACGCGACGACGCGTCGCAAGTCGTTGATCGATTCGGCCCCCACGATGCTGATCTCGATCTCCGCCGCGCCTCGGATGATGCGCGTACTCCCGCGCGGGAATTGGCTCGACGAATCAGGCGAGGTCGTCGAACCGGCCGTGCCGAGTTTCCTCGCTCGAGGGGACAAGCCGAGCGGCAGACTCACTCGTCTCGACCTCGCCCGCTGGCTCACTTCCCCCGAGCATCCGCTCGTCGCGCGCGTGACCGTGAATCGTCTCTGGAAGATCGCGTTCGGACAGGGGTTGGTCGCCACGCTCGACGACTTCGGCTCGCAGGGTACGATGCCGGCACACCCGGAGCTGCTCGACCGTCTCGCCGTCGACTTCCGGGAGAGCGGGTGGGACGTCAAGACCACGCTTCGTCGAATGTTCATATCAAAGTCCTATCGCGCATCGTCGGTACCGACCGAATCGCAGAAGCGACTCGATCCTGGGAATATCCATCTCTCCCGCCAGAACCGCTATCGGCTCGATGCGGAGATGATCCGCGACGCGGCCCTCGAAGTCTCGGGGCTATTGGTCGATCGAATCGGCGGCGCAAGTGCAAAGCCGTATCAGCCCGCGGGCTACTGGGCGATGATGAACTTCCCGAAGCGTGAGTGGCAGGCCGACAAGGGCGACGGGCTGTATCGGCGAGGCTTGTACACATATTGGTGCCGAACATTCCTGCATCCGAGCCTGCTCGCATTCGATGCGTCGACGCGCGAGGAGTGCCGCGTCGAGCGGGCGCGATCGAACACGCCGCTGCAGGCGCTCGTTCTGCTGAACGACCCGAGCTACGTCGAGGCGGCTCGGGCGTTCGGCGAGCGGATCGTACGGCAAGGAGGCGGCGACTCCGAGACTCGGCTCGCCTTCGCATTCCGCACCGCGCTCTCTCGTGATCCGCGGACTCGCGAAGTCGAAGTGCTTCGGAAGTTGCTCGTCGCTCATCGCCTCGAGTACGAAAAGGATCGGGCGGCGGCCTCGGACTTGATCTCGGTCGGCGAACGTCCCGCGCCCTCCGACCTCGACCCGGCGGAACTCGCCTCTTGGACGTCGGTCGCTCGAGTCATCCTGAACCTCCATGAAACGATCTCGAGGAACTGAGCCATGCACCCGCACGATGAATTCCGTTTGCGCATGACCCGCCGCTCGTTCCTCGGCTCGACCTCGCGAGGAATCGGTTCGCTTGCGCTCGCAGGCCTTCTGGCTCCACGTTTGCTGACCGCTGAGGACCGCCCGGAACTCGATCGCTCGGGCGCAAGGCCTGCCGTCGAGCGTTGGCGTGGTGTGATCGATCGGCCCCACTTCGCCCCGAAAGCCAAACGCGTCATCTACCTCTACATGGCGGGAGGTCCTTCGCACCTCGAGACCCTCGACCACAAGCCGAAGCTCGCCGAGATGCACGGCAAGCCGATGCCCGAGTCGTTCACCAAGGGCAAGCCGATCGCGCAGCTTCAAGGGCAGAAACTCACCTGCTTCGGGCCGCAGATTGCGTTCAAGCGGTACGGGCGATCGGGCCAGGAGTTGGCGAGCGTGTTTCCCGAGATCGGCACGGTGGCCGATCATCTCTGCGTGATTCGATCGATGGTCACCGAGGCGATCAACCACGACCCCGCGCATACGTTCATGAACACGGGGACCTCGATCCCGGGTCGCCCCGCGATGGGATCGTGGCTCAACTACGGGTTGGGCGCCGAGAGCGACGATCTGCCGGGCTTCGTCGTGCTCATTTCCACGGGCAAGGCGGGCCAATCACAACCGATCGCGGCGAGACAGTGGCACAGCGGCTTCCTCCCGGGCCGATTTCAGGGGGTCGAGTTCCGATCGAAGGGTGATCCGGTTCTCTACGTCGGCAATCCCGACGGTGTCGATCGCACTCGCCAGCGCGACGTGGTCGAGGCGGTTCAGGAGTTGAATGCCCTCGAGAACGACGTCGTCGACGATCCCGAGATCGCGGCAAGGATCGCCGCATATGAGACCGCGTTTCGTATGCAGATGAGCGTACCCGGATTGATGGATCTGAAGAACGAGCCGAAGGAGGTCCTCGACCTCTACGGCACCTCGGGAGGCGACGGGTCGTTCGCCGCGAATTGCCTGCTCGCGCGTCGCTTGGCGGAGCGGGGGGTTCGGTTCATCCAACTCTATCACCGCGATTGGGACCACCACGGCCGCGTCAAGAAGGATGTCGAGACGACGGCGGCCGAGGTCGATCGCGGGGCCGCGGCACTGATCAAGGATCTCGCGCGACGCGGCATGCTCGACGAAACGCTGATCGTCTTCGGCGGTGAATTTGGACGGACTCCGATGGCCCAGGGCGATGGTCGAGACCATCACATCAAGGGTTTCTCGCTCTGGCTCGCCGGCGGCGGGATCAAGCCGGGGATCTCCCATGGCGCGACCGACGAACTCGGCTACGAGGCTGTCGAGGACATCGTCCACGTCAACGACCTGCACGCAACGATCCTCCGCCTCTTCGGCATCGATCACAAGCGGCTGACCTATCGATTCCAAGGTCGTGATTATCGCTTGACCGATATCGCGGGCAACGTCGTCGAGAAGATCCTCGCCTGATCGATCCCAATGATCGAGGCGACTGCTCGGAGTGAGGGAAGGCGAGCCTCACTCCGAGCAATCCATCGTGGATGCGGCTCAGTCGATGTTGACGCTCGGGCTGGGCTGGGGTTCGCCGACGATGATCTTCGAGTCGGCTCGAATCGTCAGCGGGAGGATCGAATCAAGTCCCTTGGGCACGACGACCATCGCCTCGAAGCCGTCGGGGGTCGTGCGGAGCATCGTGGGCGGGAGTTCCTTGCTGGAGAGTCCCAACTCCTCGAGCGACTTCGCATAGGCTCCCGTCTTCGCCTTGTGCGCCTTTTGTGCGTAGTAGACTTGATGGAGCCGGTCTCGACCGGGTGCGGTCAGGTCGGGTTGAGGGCGAACCCGACCGGGTTCGAGCTTGGTGAATTGGACATAGCCCCACTTCTCGGGGCGATGCATGTCGACGACTCCCTGAGGCGACCAGACCCAATTGTCTTCCTTGTTGTTGGGGACCTTGCGATACTTGCCGTCGACGATCTCGTGGCGCCACTCGACCCGCGAGAAGTTCACGCGCCACTGGTCGCCCTCGGCCGGGGGGACAGGGCGATTGGCGAATTCGCCCAGCACCTTCCAAGGGATTGCGATCTCGACCGTCCAGCCGCCGTCGACGTCCTTCGGGTCGTTGAGCGTGCCGTTGACGTGGACGCCCTTGAGCAGGCCGGGGATCTCCCACTCGTTGCGGGCGGGGCCGCCGTCGCGGTAGGGCTTGTCGAGGAAGAGATCCCACTCCGTATTGAGTGCGTTGATCTCGATTTCATAATATTGATGATTGTCGCCGTCGGGATCGATGAAGATCTCGAAGTCGTTGTCCTGAAAGATCACGGCGTCGTGTTGAGTGAGGGTCCCCCAGACGTGCGGCTCCTGCAGGTCGGCGGCGAAGTAGAAGTATTCGTCGTCCCAGAGCATCTTCATGCGGGTGAGGAACCGCGGTCGAGGCCGGACGTCGCCCTCGATGTCGACGAAGTAGTCGGACCAGGGGACGAGATTCCACGCATCCTCATTCACTTTGCCGTCGACGACGACCGTACCCACGCGTCGATGGCAGATGTACCGCTTCGGCCCCTTATCGGGCACGACGATCGGCGCGGCCGACTTGCCGACCGCCTTGGCGGCTGCCTTGGTTCCCGGCTTTCCGGGATCGGAAGGCGCCTGCGGCTGCGTCGGCTTGGCGGCTGCGCCCTGAAAGCCTACGCATGCAATCAAGAAGACAAGAGCACTCATGTTGAATCTTCCCTTGTGGTGACCGAGTCGTGCGGGAATCGAGACCGGAGGATCGAACGCGGCGGCTCGATCTCATCCGCGATGGTCAGCGTTGGCTCGAGAGAAACTCGACGACGTCGCGGATCTCGCTCTTCGAGAGCTTCTTGTAGAGATCCTCCGGCATTGCCGAGGGCCCTCGTCGACGTTCTTCGATCTCGCTCTTCGGTACGGCGATGAGCTTGCCTTCCGACGTGACGAGACGCAAATGCGTCTCGTCTTCCCCGCGGAAGACGCCCGTCAGGATCGTTCCGTCGACTCGTGCGACCACGACCGACTCGAAGCCTTCGGCGATCGCGCGATTCGGCGCGACGATTGCTTCCAGTAAGTACTTTCGATCCCGCTTGGCGCCGATCCCCGTCAGCTCGGGACCCACCTCGCCGCCCTTCGTCTGAATCTTATGACAGCGCAAGCACTCGACGGCGGTATTCGTCCGGAAGAGCCTTGCTCCCCGATCCGCGTCCCCGCCCTGGAGGCACGAAAGATAGGCCGCGACGAGGTCGTCGCTCTTGGGAGCGACACGAGCAAGAGCGCGAGCGACCGCGGGATCGGCCGATCGCTTTTCCGCAGCCTCACGCAGGTCGAGTTCGACCTCGGGAGCCAACCTCCCGGCCGCGAGCTGATCGAGTGCTTCGACGATCAGCGAGTCGGAATCCTGGGTCGCGAGCTCGCCGAGGATTCGCAGGACGTTCTGCCGTTCGCGGAGAGTTCCCTCCCGCCACACTCGAGCCAAGATCGGGCCCGCTTGCTCGGGATCGAGCTTGGCGAGCAATCCGTGAGACTCGGCTCGGATTCGTGGATCGGAGTCCGAGACCCCGGCGGTCACGACCGTGGAGAGCTGTTCGTCGCCCAACTCGGCAAGAGCCTGGAGAGCAGCGAGACGAACCGGACCGGACGTCTTCGTGTCGGTCGCGGAACGAGCCAGGATTCCACCCGAACTGCGGACTCGAAGTCCCGCGAGCGCGCGGATCGCTGCGACTCGGACCGACGCCGGCTTCAGAGCGAGAAGTGCCGCCGCAGTGGGCTCGACTGCCGAAGCGGCCTCCTCGAGTGGTTTGGGCGCGACCGGACGATGGAGCCCGTTGATCCGATCTCGGAGCTTTTCCTTGCCCCAATTCGCGAGGATCTCGAATGCCTCGACGCGGATCTTCTCGGGCATCGCAGCTTCCCGGCCGATGGCGAGCAGTCTGGATGCGGCTTCGGCTCCGCCGACGCGTTCATTCGCAGCGAGATATCGACGAAGCAAGACTTCGTCGCTCCGAGATCGGACGTCGATCGCCGAGCCGGCGAGATCCGGTAGTGATCGATCGACCGAACCTTCGTAGATCGCCATCGCCGCCTCTCGCACAACTCCCGGGTCCGAATCCGAGAGGAATGCCGCCAAGCGGTCGGATCCCAGTCGTCGGAGTGCGAGGACGGCGGCGAGTCGCGCTGAGGTCGACGCTCGCTTGGACCAACCGGCGAGATCATCGGGTGTCTGAGTCTCGCCGAGGGCCACGACCGCGGCGTGTCGAAGATACGCATCACGATCGGCGTTTCGCTCGATGAGTTCGCTGAGCAGGGCAGCCGCAGCAGGCAAACGCAGCTTACCGACGGCGCGAGCCGCATGCATCGCCATTCGAGCGTCGGAGGTCCGGAGGGCTTCGGCGATCCGGTTCGCAACCGCGTCGATCCCTGAGATCACGACGCCGGCTCCCGCAAGGTCACCGATGACGCGAAGCGCCTGAACTCGGATCTCGGAGGTCGGGTCGTCCAGCAAGGTGAGGATTCCCCGCGCATCGACCACGCCGGCGCGAGCGATCTGCCCGAGAGCCCAGGTTGCGTGAACGCGTCCGAGAAGAGGGCCTGAGCCGCGGGCGACGCCGAGGAGCCGCTTCTCGATCTCTCGGCCGGGGCCGGCATCCGCGCCGGCGCGACTCGCGCGCTCGGCGAATTCGAATTGAGCCGATTGACGGATACGTCGATCTGGATGGCCGAGGAGATCCGAGAGTTCCTCGACCGACCGTTGGTTCATGCCCTCGCGCAAGAGTCGTTGGACGCGTGCAACCTCCGGATCGCGGGCTCGCGCCGGGTCGTGAAACCTCCAGAGCCGCCCTTTGCCGGTCTTGCGCCAGCCGTCGACCCAGTCCGAGACGTAGAGCGCTCCGTCGGGTCCGAAGTCGACGTCCGTGGCGAGGAGCTGCCAGAATGGTCGGTCATCCTCGGCGACGGTGAAGGAGGCGCCATTCGGCTCGAGGCGGAAGGTGCGAATTCCACTCTGGCCATGGGCGCCTCGAAAGTCGGCGAGGAAGAATCGGCCTCGGAATCTCTCGGGAAGCAGGGTCACCCCCGGGTCGAACACGAGGCCGGAGGGTCCGTCGGAGAGATTGGCCAAGGGGGGGAGGATGTACGCAGCCTGTCCGTCCCACCGGGGATACCAGAGCTTCTCGGCGTTCCAGGGCCCGCGCGTGATGGGGAACTCGATGTATTGATATCCGATGCGCCAGCCGCTGTCCCCTCCCTCGACGATTTGGACGACGCGGGCCTTGTCTCCCGAGTCGGAATTGTTGTCGACGGTGAAGAGATTGCCGAGATCGTCGAACGCGAGCTCCTGGGGATTCCGGAGCCCGACGGCCACGATCTCGAGCTTCGACCCATCGGGTTCGCATCGGAGGATTGCGCCCGAATCCGGGTTGGCGACGACCTTGCCCTCGGGAGTCACGACATGCAGTCCGCGGTCGCCGATCGAGAAGTAGAGCCGACCGTCGGGTCCGAAGATCAAGCCGTGGAGGTCATGTCCCAGAAACGCGACGTGGACTCCGTACCCGGTCTGGAGCACTCGACGCGTTTCGGCCTTGCCTCGGTCGCTAGGATCGTCGAGCAGCCAGAGCGACGGGACCCCGGCGAGCCAGACCCGACTGCCGCGCGCGAGCACGCCCGCGAAGATTCCGTCGGCGGGGTCGGAGAAGCCGTCGGCGAAAACGCTCGCACGATCTGCGCGGTGATCGCTGTCGGTGTCGACGAGGCGACGGACGCGGTCTTCGGTCGCAGAGAATTGCCCGAAGGAATTCGGGAGGAATTTCTTGTACATCGCCACTCGATCGGCGACGGTTCGTGCGGCGAGATCGGCATCCAACCAATACATATGTTCGCGATTATCGGTAACGGCGTCGGTATGGCGAAACGTCTCGACGATGTAGACGCGGCCGCGCTCGTCGAAATGAAACGCGACCGGGTTGGCGACGAGAGGTTCCGCCGCGTAGAGATCGACCTTCATTCCGGGCGGAAGTTGGATCTCGGAACGTGCTGCCTCGGGCTCCTTCGATGCCGGAGCGACCCGTCCCGCGTCCGACGGAGACGGATGCGATGATGGGTCGTCGAAACCGAGCGAGGCGGTAGCGAGCGTGAGCATGGCGAGGAAGCGAACGAGCGACATGGCGAATCGATCCTGAGGGCCGGCGCGACATTTCGTTGTGGCGGCGAACATAGTCGGGCGGAACGGAATCCGCATCGTTCCAGCCTAACCGAAGACGGCCGACCCGCCAACCGATCGATCGTCGGCGAATCGGCCCCCCACTGTCGCCAGGGTGGCTCTCGGTCACGGTTTCGACGCCTCGGGCAACGTTCCGCCGTCGAGCCATGCGGCGCGGGTCTTGGGATCGGGCGCTGCGTCGTCGATCCGCAACTGGGCACGAGAATCGGCGATTGCATACGACTTCATCGGCCATTTCGTATCGAACGTGACTCCGGCCCGGCTGATCCACACCGGATTGGGGGCGGAGAGCGCGGCGGCAACGGGGAGTCCGCCGAACTGGAGCACTCCCGGGAGATCGATGCCGGGAGACACCGCCGAAGAGCCGTCGCCGTAGTCGAAGCCGGCGAGGTCGACCGATGTTCGAACGACGCCGTCGAGCACCGGACGAGCCAGCAGAGTGAGCACGGCTCCCTCCCCGTCGCCGGCGAGATTGACTTGATCGACGCCTCGGAGCGTACCCGCCCAAACCACGACCGACGCCAGATCCTGGAGTCGATCGGCCGCGAGCGTGCGGTTGTACGTATCGAAGTGATCGACCGAGGGACGACGGGCCGTGGGCCGCGATGGATCGAGCGATTCACCGGTGAACAATGGATCGAAACCAACCACCGAGTGCCCGAGAGCGAGGAGCTCGGAGACCAAGGGAGCGAGTTCGCCGCGCGAATCGATCAGTCCGCCCTTGCCCCGCTCGGAGGCGTACACTGTGAGACGGCCGTTCGGCTTGGTCGGTTCGATGAGAACGACCGGGATCTGCTCACCCGTGCCCTTGCGACCGATGAGCGAATGAGAGATCGCAAAGGCGTCGATCTTGGAGCGTTTGGTCGGCTTGACGTCGAGTTCGAAGGGAGTCGGCTGCTCGATGGTCGATCGAACCTCGAGGATTCGGCGAAGCAATCCGCGGGATGCCTGCCAGGGCGCGGAGGCAGTACCCGGCGCGAGTCGGTCGATCTGTCGTCGCCGCATGTTCGCCAGCGACGCCTCCAGTTGAGCGGGGGTCGCAAGATCGACGCGAGGATCATCGTCCGTGTGTGTGCGCAGGGTTGCGGGGTCTTCGATCTTCACCGGGCCTTCCTTGGTCTTGTCCGGGGCCACGCCGAGGAGGCGCGGTGCGAGGAAGGCATAGACAGCATTTCGAGATGTTTCATTGTAGTTGTGCGGGAAGTCGAAGACATCGGCGCTGAGGTCGTTGGGATCACCCACGAGTTCATAGATCCGACGGAGCGTGGGATAGGCGTTGGACATCGTCTTGGCGGTCCAGTCGCCGGTCGCCCCCACCAGTTTCATGGGTCGAGGAGCGGCAAGAGCCGCGAATTCGACGTTGTCGGTTCCAAGGCGCAGCCCTGCGGCATTCTCGCAAGCACACCCGCCCTGGAACGAGTCCGAGACCATGACGATCGGAGCGGCGAACCGAACACGATCATCGAGAGCCGAGAGGAGAAAGGTCTGCGTCCCGCCGCCCGACTCTCCGGTGCACGCGACGCGCGCGGGGTCGACATCGGGCAGATCGAGCAGGAAGTCGAGAGCGCGGATCGAGTTCCAGGTCTGCAGCGTCGCGAGACTGATTCCCAGTCGTCGGAGACGGTCGTTCAAGAATCCATGACCGAACACCTTGGTATCATTGTACCCAACCATGTCGTAGAGAAAGACGACGCAACCGAGCTGAGCCCAGCGCACGCAACGAGGCTGGACCTCGGGGTTGACGCGACCGTCGGACCAATGACCATGGGGGGAGAGGATGAGCGGTACACGTCCCTTGGTCGACTTCGGTCGATAGAGATTGCCCGACAGAGTGAACCCGGGAAGCGTCTCGATGATCACCTTCTCGATCGTATATCCGTCGCGCTCGATCTTGCCGAAGATGCGCGGGTGGAGATCGGTCTTGGGCGGAGCGGGTTCGAGACCGAGATTGATCGAGAGAGACTCTCTGAGTCGTTGGGCGCGATCTCGCCAGGCGCGCGCGTCGGACGGGGCCCGAAACTCGACGCCTTCCTGGTTCGTGCGGATCTTCGTTGCTCGGGCATCGGAGACGGCGCTCCCGTGCGGAGCGACGAGACCGAGAGCTCGATCGGCCGTGAAGTCGGCCGACCCAGCCACCGAGATCACGACGGGAAGCGCGGGGCCGGATCTCGGCTCCACCGGCCGTCGCGACTTGGTCGCTTCGCTTTCCATCGGGAGCGGATGACCCTCGATGACGAGTTCGATGCGACCGGGCGCTTTCCGATCGATCACGCCGACGGTCGACCAGCCGGCGTCCGCCTTCCCTTCCTTGGACCTGAACTTGGCGACGTCGCCGGCCATCTCCATGGACCAGACTCGACCGGCGGTCGACCAGAGCTTGACCGGGTAGGCGCCGGGGGCAGGGATCTCGAAGGCGCGAGGCCCTGCGAGCAAGTCTGTTGCGGTGAAGACGGCGACGGGGTCGTCGTTTCCAGCCACGTAGGGCGTCGAGCTCGAAAGGACGAGCATCAGAGCATAGCAAACGGATGAGTACATGAGCGGAGAGCTCCGGGAGAGATCGAGGCGGGATGGGGGCCGAGGGGCGTTCGGGTGAACAGGAGTATTCGGGCAGTCTGGTCCCTTGCCGGTCACCGATCGGGATGTTAAGACCGACCGTCGAGAATTGCGAGCGAAATTCACCCTCGCCCTCGTCGACCATCCTCTCCCTCAGCACTCGCACCTCAGTTCATCTCCATTCGCTTCTTCCCTTCCAGGTGAATCCCATGCCTCGATCTCCCGCTTCGTCGCTAGCTCGGGCGCTGAGTCTCTTGGCCGTCGGCTCGGCGATCGTATCCAGTGCGATCTCGAATTCCTGGTCGGCCGATCGTCGTCCCGATTACTCGCCCGCCGCGTACGCGATCCGGGGAGCCAAGCTGGTCATCGGCACCGGAGCGACGATCGAGAACGGATCGGTCGTCGTGCGCAAGGGGATGATCGAAGCGGTTGGTCCCGATTCAGCCGTGACCATTCCAGTCGATGCCCGAATCATCGAGGGCAAGGGACTCGTCGTCTATCCTGGATTCATTGATGCGTACACGAGTCTGGGCCAGTCGATCGGAGGGAGCCGCTCGAAGACGGGAGACGGTCGGTCGCCGGTGTTCTCCGACTATGCCTATGTCTCGATGCCGAGCGACGATCGCCGGGGCATGACGCCGGAATACGACTCGGGTGAGACGCTCGAGTTGACGGAGTCGCTCGCGGAGAGCCGACGAGCGCTCGGATTCACGGCGATGGTCTCCGCCCCGACCGGTCCGATCGCCGCCGGGACGAGCGTCGTCGCGGCGACGAGCGGCTTGCCGCGACGTGAGACGATCCTCCGCTCGCCCCACGCGCTTCAGATCGAACTCGGGATCCCGCGCGACCCGCAGCCCGCGAATGCGTTGCCGGGCACTGCGTTTCGTCGTTCTCATTCGAGCGGTCTGAGCCCGTATCCGGTCTCTCTGATGGGCGCGATCTCTCATCTCCGGCAGGCGATGATCGACGCGGAGCACCACGCCGCATTGCTCGAACGATATACAGGCAAGCGCGGACCGCGACCGCCTGTCGATCCGGCGCTCGAGACGCTCCACTCCGCGAGGTCGGGCAAGCTCCCGGTTTGGTGGATGGCCGACTCGCGCGACGAGATCCATCGCGCTCTCGATCTCTCCGAGGAGTTCGGTACGACTGCCGTCATCGTCGGCGGGCGCGAGGCGAGCAAGGTCGCCGATCGCCTGAAATCGAAGGGCGTCCCAGTCGTGCTGCGACTCGACTTCCCCGAAGAGCCCAAAGCGGTCGATGGCGAGACCTATCAAAAGCGCTCCGAAGCCGAGAAAGATGAGTCGCTGCGCGCCCTCCAGGATCGAACTCCGAAATGGACCGAACGGGCGGGAACCGCCGCCGCGCTTCACCGCGCGGGTGTTGCCTTCGCATTCTCGTCGGATCGAGTCGGCGGGAGTGGATTCCATGAGCAAGTCCGCAAGTTGATCTCCAAAGGATTGCCTGTCGACGCGGCGATTCGCGCACTGAGTCGCGATGCGGCTGAGATCATCGGCCTCGGGACTTCGTTGGGCACGATCGAGGTGGGCAAGGAAGGTCGACTCGTCGTCATGACCGGACCATACGAGGTCGAGAGTTCCAAGCCGCGCTGGATCATGGCGGATGGAACGGCCTTCGACCTCGAGGAAGAAGCCAGAGCCGCCTCGAAGAAGAAGAGCGACTCCAAGAAGGACGAGGGCACAGGGAAGAAGTCCTCCGAATCGGAACCCAAGAAGACCTCGAAGGGATCTTCCGAAGCCGAGAAGTCGAAGCCGTCCGAGACCTCCAAGAAGGAGGTCGACCCGTCCGAGAAGAAGAGCGAACCGAACCCTGGAGACCCGAAGAAGAAGGAAGAGTCGCCCAAGGCGGAACCGCGCGAGCCGTTCGTGGACATCGCGACCGAGCTCGATGTCGATCGACGTCCGAGCATTCGTACGGGCGGAAATGTGTTGATCAAGAACGCAACGATCCTCACCGTGACCAAGGGCACGATTCCTCGTGGTTCGATCTCGATTCGAGACGGCAAGATCGTCGCCATCGGGACGCCGGAGAAGCCGCTCGAGATCGAGACCAAGCCCCCCGCCGGGCTTACGGTGATCGACGCCGGCGGACTCGTCGCGATGCCCGGGATCATCGATCCCCATTCTCACATGGCGATCCAGGGCGGTCTGAACGAAGCGAGCGTATCGATCGTTGCGGAGGTGAGAGTCGGCGATGTCGTCTCGGGCTCCGACCCCGGGCTGTATCGCGCTCTTGCGGGCGGTACGACGACCGCCCGACTGCTGCACGGCTCCGCCAATACCATCGGGGGCCAGGACGCCGTGATCAAGCTCCGATTCGATCGACCCGCACGCGAGCTCATCGACCGTCGCGGACCGCGCGGCGTGAAGTTCGCTCTCGGCGAGAATGTGACGCGGAGCACAGGGCGTTTCCCAAACACGCGCATGGGAGTCGAGTCGGTCATCGAACGCGCATTCTTGGAAGGACGATCCTACAAGAAGCTCTGGGCCGAATTCGCCGAAGGAAAGGCCGCTGGAAAGGACGTCGTCGCACCCCGGCGAGATCTTCGGCTCGAGGCTCTCTCGAACATCGTCGACGGGTCGATCCGCATTCATTCGCACTGCTATCGAAATGACGAGATTCTGATGCTCCTGCGGCTCGCCGAGCGGCATGGACTCCGGGTTCAGTCGCTCCAACACGTGCTCGAGGGATACAAGGTCGCACCCGAGATCGCAGCTCATGGAGTGATCGCGTCGACCTTTTCCGACTGGTGGGCCTACAAGATCGAAGCTTTCGACGCCATCCCGGGGAACGCGGGCTTGCTCACCGACGCGGGGGCGACCGTCAGTCTCAATTCCGACAGCTCCGAGGTCGTTCGTCACCTCTACCTCGAAGCCGCCAAGATGGTCAAGTACGGAGCGCTCACCGAGGAGCAGGCGCTCTCGTTGATCACGATCAATCCGGCGCGCGAGATCGGGCTCGATCAATGGATCGGTTCGCTCGAGGTCGGCAAGGACGGTGATGTCGCGCTGTTCAATGGGCACCCGCTCGACGGATTCTCGCGATGCGAAATGACGCTCGTCGGCGGGGAAGTCGAGTTCCAGAGGTCGAAATCGGATCCGCTGAAAGCAAGGCCGGGTGATCATGCAAAGATGCCCGCGAGAGACCCGAAGCGTGCGTCGCTGCCGTTCGAGATGAAGATCGACCCCGCCGGTAGGTATGCAATCGTCGGAGCGGTGGTTCATCCGGTCTCGCGTCCGGAGATCAATCGGGGTGTCGTGATCATCGAGCGCGGAAAGATCGTCGCTGTGGGAGACGAGAAGACCGCGATCCCCTCGGGAGCGACGCGCATCGATGCGTCCGGCCTGCATCTCTGGCCGGGACTCATCAATGCAGGCACGCCCGTCGGTCTCTTCGAGATCGGGAGCATTCGTGAGACCCAGGACGTCGAGGATTCGGCTCGGTTCCAGCCCGAGTTGAAGGCGGAGACCGCGCTCCACCCCGACAGCGAGTTGATTCCCGTGACGCGAGCCAATGGAATCACCAACACTCTGGTGATTCCCAAGGGTGGAGTGATTGCGGGGCAGGCGGTCGTGACGCAACTCGACGGATGGTTGCCGCCGGAGATGGTCGTCGAGGGTTCGGCCGCATTGGTGATCAACATTCCGTCGCACTCTCCTCGCGATCCCGATGCTCCGTCCCGCCGTGGAGGGTCGGGGGACACGGAGGCGCCGAATCCGTCGGACGAGCGCGACAAGACCCTTCGAGCGATCGAGGAACAGTTCCGACTCGCCCTCGAATACGGTCGAGTCGTCGAGGCTGCGAGGTCGGCCAAGGCGGCTCCGCCCGCTACCGACCCCCGAATGTCGGCACTCCTGCCGTTCGCAAGAGGTGAGAAAATGGTGATATTCTCGGCGAATCGGCGTCTCGAGATCCTCGACGCGCTCGCCCTGACCAAGAAGCTGAAACTGAAGGCCGCGATCAGCGGCGGTCAGGACGCGTGGAGGGTGCTCGGCGAGTTGAAGTCGTCGGGTGTGCCGGTCTTCGTCGGCGGCACACTCTACAATCCGACGCGAGCGACCGACCCGTACGATGCACCCTACTCGCTCCCGGCCAAGCTCGCGGCGGCAGGGATCCCGTTCGCGATCCGCTCAGCGGAGGAGGGGGCTGATGAGGCGATGCTTGCGCGAAATCTCCCGTACGAAGCGGCAACCGCGGTGGCGTACGGACTCTCCGAGCAGCAGGCGGTCGAGGCCGTGACGATTGCACCGGCACGCATCCTCGGCGTTGCGGACCGTCTCGGCTCCATCGATCCTGGAAAGACGGCGAATCTCGTTCTCACCACGGGGCACATCCTGCAGCCGACCTCGGTCGTCAAGGGATTGCTGATCGCCGGCAACCCGTTGCCCCCCGATAGTCGCCATACGCGCCTCTACGAGAAGTTCCGAGAGAGGATTCGACGAGTCAAGGAAGGCAAGGCCCCCCTGGGACTCGTGCGGCCCCTGCCCCCACCCACGATCGATTGAGAAGTCGACCGGCCGCGCCCCTTCGACGCACGATCGTCGTGCCTCGAAGGGGATCCCCGCTTCCAAGATCGCTGAGATCCCATCACCCTGGTGAGTAGGGTGCTTTGGCCGACGACGCTGTCGGCACTCGTCGAAGAAGAGAGAAGCTCAACGGTAGTTCATCGGTATATACTAAACCGATGATGTTCTCGTTCTTTGAAGGATCCCCATTTCGAGTCCAATGCGTCGGTGTATCCTTGGGGACATTGACTGCAGAGCTCGGACGCCGCGCCGCCCGAAGGCAGGAATCCACCGGAACAGCGGGCGATTCCTCGCGGGAGGCGAAAATCAGCAAGACCATGGAGATGCGACTTCCAGGAGACGACGCAACGGGCGAATCACGCGCGTCGCACCGAGTCGCGAGCCGGCGATTCGGGCGGAGCGGGAACGGAGACGCCCAACGGCCCCAAGTCTATCGACCTAGGCACGTTGGGCGTTTCCGGACGTCTCGGGACGGTTCCTGTCGAAGATAGCGGGGACGGGACTCGAACCCATGACCTGCGGATTATGAGACCGCTGGGCGGAAATCATAAGACGATTCAGGGAAACGGCTTGCGAGAAGGGCAGGGGGTGTCTGCCCTACATTTGCCCTACGGACTCGAGAATCTGCCCTCGGATCTCGCTCGAGTCGTTTCCGCATGGTCGGACCTGCCCGAGGCCCTTCGCTCCGGAATCTTGGCGATGGTCGCGGCCGCGTCGAATCCGAGCGGCGGTCGATGATGCCCTTCGTCTCACGGCGCTACGTCGTCGGTTTCGATCACTACCTCGGACGACCCGAACCCCGCTCTCCGCCCACGTTCGCTCGCACAATACGCGGAATCCCCGGAATGCCCTTCGACGCGGCGTCGGCCCCCCACCTGCAAGGCCCCGCCCTCGAGATTCGACATGCACTCATGCGGGACGCGACGGCTTCGTTGGTCTTGGAAGCTGCGTCCGCGAGCCGAGCCGAGTCCCCGGAACCCTTCGTTCGCCCTCTTCTACGCATCTTTCCGCTCGACTTTACGCTTCGGACGCCACGTAGCGTTGGGGGCCAAGTTCGGCCGATCCTTCTCGGGGCTCGACAGGGTTCCTCGGATCGAGGCGAAAGAATCGAGAAGATCGAGCAACTCGAATTGTCTTCGCGCTCTTCTAGGTTATTGAGAACGACAAGTTCATCTCCTGAACTCGCGACCATTGGATTATTCGATTGGTTGATTGTGCCTTTCGACGGGAATGCTATCCTGAACCTCGAGTCGAGCGCGGAAGGCCTTCCGCGTTCTCACGAGCCGATCCGAGGTCGAGATCCTCCGCTCTCGCTTCGGGCGGCTCGGCTCGTCCTGGCGGAGGAGACAACGATGGTGAAGTGGGACAAGCTGTTGATGTTGCGGTTGGGCGCGGCGGCCGCCAATGACGCAGTGGATGAACTCGTTCGACTCTCGATGGAGAGCGGGCGCGACGGCTTCAGCAAAGACGATTCCGAGTGGAGAGAGCGGGTCGCGAGCCATGTCGGCTATCTGCACAGTTCCGTTGCATCGTTCAATGCAACAGCCCCGAACGCCTCGGTGACGACGGCGGCTCTGGACTCGGTCGTGAAGGTGTCGGAAGAGGTCGAGTTCAACGGAATCCATGCTCGCTCATGGCATCGATTGGCCGTGAAGCGCGCGGCGGCGGTCTGGTCATGGCTCGAGGAACTCATTCCCGATCTACGCCGAGGATTGTCCTCTCCGTTCAACTCTCTCGCTTCCTCGATCGGCTTCACTCTACCGAACCGTTGCCGATCCGACGACGCGACGCCGATCGATCATGCGTTCATCCTTGCTCGGATCGACTCCATCGCGGACGCGATCATCCGGCTTCGCCCCCGACTCGAGGAACTGGGGATTCTCGGGACCGACCGACTCCTCGAGAATCTCAACCATGAGGGACTGCTCGCGCGGGAGCGCTACGCCGCGCCGCTGACGGGTCTCAACCCGCCCTCGGCGGAAGCGAAGCCCGAAGCGCATCGAGAGCAACCTGGCGACTCGATCGCGGCGGAGGCGGTCGTGGACGGCGGGTCGGCCGAGGCGACGCTCGAGGAACTCGAGGCATCGGCTCTTGGAGTGTTGAAACGAAAACCCAAGCAAAGGCGACTTGTGGATTTCATGAGGGGGAAAAGGTCGGCTTCGCAAGCTGACGTCGCCGAGGCGCTTTACGGCGAAGTCACCGCAGAGGGGGACAACGTCGCGAAGACGGCCCGCCGGTCGTCCGAATCGCTCCAACAGGCAGGGATCCCTCTCGATTACAAGAGCATATGCGAGATCATTTACAAGGAACGAGTGGTCCACCGAGCGAACGATAGATAAAATCCCTCGTGTCCGTAAAATGGCCGCCGCCTTGTCCGTTGGTTGTCCGGCAGCGTTCGTATCATGCCCGAGTTGGTCTCAATTCATCACGGGGAACGCTCATGGATCGTGCAAGCGACGTAGTGATTCCGCTCGCGGAACTGATTCGGCGAATCCATTTGAACCATGAGGAACGCAAGATCTTGGTTCGGGCGGCGCGGATTGCGAGCGACCTGCACTCGGAAAACAGTCCCTTCTCCAAGGCACGGAAGGCCGACGCCACGATGTTTGGCGATCACGCCGCAATCAAGCGCATCATCGGCCCGACGTTGATCGATGGGCAAGCGACCCCCGAGTCGAAGGGGGGCGCGCGATGAGCGTTCTCGACGTGGAGCGGCGGGCGGAGTCGGAGGCGGTTCCGGCGGCGCGGGTCGAGCGGTTGGCGTTGCGGCTGGACGAGATCGCCGAGTCGATCGGGGTCTCGCGTCGGACGCTCGAGCGCGAGCGCGCGGCCGGGCGGTTTCCCAAGGCCGATCTCAGGGTCGGCAGGATGCCGCTCTGGTCGCGCGGAACGGTGCTCGAATGGATCGAGAGAGGGGGCGCGCGATGAAGACCGACGGCCACGAGCGGCGCGTCTCGGATCGAGATATCGAGGCGGCCGCATTCAACCGACAGGGGATCGTCGACGATCCCGAGGCGATCGTCGATCCCTATCTTCGAGGGTATGCGAGACGATGCGCGGCGCGGTGGCGAAAGCCGTTCGCGGCCGCGAGCAAGAGCACGATTCGACAAGCAAACGACGCCGACTTCGACTCGCTCCCCTCGGAATTCCGGTCGTCGATCTCCGAGCGGTTCGCGGCCGCGAGCAAGCGAGCTTCGCGAGCCGAGCGCGACGACCGATCGGCGGCCGAGGGTCGGGTCGGCGTTCGCTTCGTGAACGGCATGGTTCAGTGGTCGAGCGAGTCGGCCTTGGCGGACGTCGAGCGGCTCGCGGACCTGGTCCGACTCCATTGGGATACGATATCGACAAGCCTTGACGTCATCGTTCGAGGATGGGTCGCGGCGGGCTCACCGGTCGCCGATCTCTCGCCCTCGAGCTTCCCCCAGTTGGATCGAACGGCGCGCAGCATGGTCTATTGGGCGACAGGGGTCGACCCGGCCTCACGCATGAAAGACGGCGTGGTCCGGATGGAAGTCGAGCCGAGGGATCGGCAACGCGACAACCGATGATCTTCCGATATTGATGATTCACTGAACTGTTGATCGATTCACCGGGAGTTCCTCGGTCGGCCCCGCCCGATCGAGCGGCCCCGCTACGTACACGACGAACGCGGAGGATATTCGCATGATTCAGAGACCGACACGCGACCGCGAGGGCGACGCCGAGTTTTCCGCCCACGGTAGGAAGCACAATGTTCCCGAGAAGATTCCCCGCGCTCGCGTCGATCCCGAAGCGAAGGCGGTCGAGACGAAGCCCGACCCGCCCATGATCGAGGACGACCCCGGCCCCGGCGACGTCGAAGCCGAGGAGACGCAACCAAAGCCGATCCGCCCGACCCTCGAGGATGCGCGGCTCTTCCGCCGGATCGTCCATGAGGGCGACATGGTCGAGCCGCGCGAGATCGAGGAGACCGCGTCCGACGGCATGAGAGCGGCCCTGCTCTCGTTCGCGGCGGTGGAATGGGATGAGGATCGCGACAAGTGTTCACGTCGGGCGAAGTATCTCGAATGGCTGTCCACGCTCCCCGCCGACCAAGCCGCGCCGGTCGACGACGCGCTCGGTTCCAAGCCGCCCGAGACGAAGCCCTCGAGGTCGAGCCGCGCGGACGCGGTGGGCGGGAAGCCCCGGTTCCCGCTCGGCGGCCCGGGAGACGAGCCGAGGTCGATCGAGGAGCTTCGCGAGTTCATCGTCCCCCATGCCGAAACTCTGGGGATCTATCAGCGCGGCGGCCGCTACGTCGAGCCTGGATCGGCCCAGAACCCGTACGCCGTGCTCGAGATGACGGATGATCGGCTTCGCGCCAAGCTCGGGCAACGCATCGAGTTCGTTCGGGAAACCAAAGGCGATGATCTCAAGCTCGCGAAACTCTCGCCAGACTTCATCCGCATGTTCGTCGAAAACGGCCCGCATCGCGACTTGCCGACTCTCGAGTCGATCAACCGGTTCCCGCTGATCCGCGAAGACGGCTCGGTCTCGGCGGGGGTCGGGTTCGACGCGACGACGCGGGCGATCCTGCTCCCGAGAGACGGCGACGATCTCGGCGGCTTCGCGAAGCTCGTCGAGTCGCGGCCGGGGCGAGAGGACGCCTGGAAGGCCGTGCAAGCGATCCGGGCACTGTTCGGCGAGTTTCCTTGGCTGGCGGAGGAGAACGCGTTCGAGGCGTTCCTGTCGCTCGTCCTGACGCTCGCGGCGCGGCACCTGATCCGAGGGTCGACCCCCGGCTTCGTCTTCACGGCGAACGTCGCGGGGAGCGGTAAGACCACGCTCGCGCGATGCGCCTCGATGATCGGGGGCGGGGTCAGGTCGCCGACCCGGACCTATCCCGATGAATCGGAGATGGGCAAGGCGCTGCTCACGTCGGCGCTCGCGGGCGATCGAGTCGTGCTCTTCGACAACCTGCCCAACGGCGATACGATCCAAAGCCCCTCGCTCGAACAGGCGATCACAAGCGGATCGGTCGTCGGCCGAGTCCTCTCGAAGTCGGAACAGCGCCAAGCGGCAAACCGAGCGGTCTTCGTGCTCACCGGGAACAACGTCGCGCCGGTGGCCGACTCGAGACGGCGGTTCGTCGTCGTCCGGCTGGAATCGGCGACGGCCGACCCCGAGAAGCGCAGCGGCTTCACGATCCCCGACATCGAGCGGCACGTCGAGCGGAACGCGCCGACGTTGAACGCTGACGTCCTGACGATCCTGTCCGCCTATCTCGCGGCCGGTTGCCCCGAAACCGACGGATTCGATCGGCGGTCCGACTTTCCCGAATGGGACCGCATCGTTCGCGGCGCGGTGCTCTGGGTAACGGGGCGAGAGCCGCTCTTGGGCGCGGAGAAGCTCGGCGAGTGCGACGAGACCCGGCAAGAGGCGGCGACGGTCGCCCGAGGGGTCGCGTTGATCGCGGAGCGAGAGATCGGCAAACGGGCGACGGCCGCGGAAATCGCTCGGGCATGCGACGACGCGATCGGCTCGAACCAAGGCGGCGCGATCCAAGAGGCGGCCGAGATCATCAAGGGCGACCGCCGAGCACCGCTGACGGCGACATGGGTCGGACGCGATCTCGCCAAGTACGTCGACATGCCGACCGCTCACGGCATTCTCCGGCGGAGACTGATCGACGGCCGGAGTCGCTACCAAGTCGACCCCATCGGGGGCGAGCGATGATGCTCACTCCACTGAATTCGGCCGATGCTCCACTGAATTCGGCCGATCTCCACTGGCATCTCCACTGGCGATTCGCTGGAAAACAAGGCGATTCTCGGGTTCAAGTGGAGTAAGTGGAGTATTTTCTTGAATCTTACACGCATACGTATACGCACACGCATACGCACGTGTAGAGAGTTGGCGATTTTACTCCACTTACCCCACTTGGGCGACGCTCGCTCGACGAAAACACCTTGTTCTACCTTGCGAACGGTGCGAACCCGCCAGTGGAGATGCCGTCATATCCACCCCACTTCCACCCCACCTCTATCCCCACCTCGACAAATCCCCCAAAGGCCCCGAGAATCGAGAGAAGAACATGAGATCGATAACGACGCGCAATCGTGAATGGGATACCCTGAAGAATCGGGTTCGGATCGTCGACGTCGTCGCGAGCCGGCTCGGCCGGTCCGAGGCGGGCTCGACCGCGCGGCCGAAATGGCGCTGTCCGTTTCACGAAGACTCGAGTCCGTCGCTCGAGGTCGACCCCGACCGGCAGACATGGACGTGCTGGCCGTGCAACCTCAGGAGGCGCGACGCGGCCGACTTCATCATGCGGATCGACAACATCTCGTTCCCGAAGGCGGTGATCGTGCTTCGCGAGCAATACGGCTGGGGAGAGCCAGGCGAAGGTCTGCCCGTCATGTCGACTCGCTACACGCCGACGCACGCTGGAGCCGCTAGAAACGCCGAGAACGAGCCGACGGGGGTTCCTCGGGAGTTCGTCCGCCCCACGGTCGATCGTGCCAAGGCGGCCCTTCTAGGCCCCGAGGGGCGGCACGCTCTCGAGTATCTCAGGCGCGAGCGAATGTTGACCGACGAGACCATCGAGGCGTTCGGGTTCGGGTTCGTCGACCGGCTCGAGGTTCCGACCCGGCGCAACCGGCTCAACGACGAGCCGTCGACGATGAGGCTCTCGGGGATCTCGATCCCCTGGCGCGGGGATCATCACCAAGGGTCGGGCGGAACGATCGCGATGGTCAACGTCCGCAAGCTCGACGAAAGCAAGCCCAAGTATGTCCGAGCGTTCACCGACCCCGCGCTCGCGGCCGAGTATCCCGGCCCGCTCGACATCCGACGGTCCGCGCTCCCGTTGATCCTGACCGAGGGCGAATTCGACGCGGCCCTGCTCACCCAGGAACTCGGTCCGGCGGCGGTCGTCGCGAGCCTCGGCGCGTCAGGGAACCCCACGACGCGCGGCGTTCATCGGTTCGCTCGGCTCTGCCCGCGCGTCTTCCTCGCTCTCGACGGCGACGACGCGGGCGAGAAGGCGGCGAGCAAGATCGCGGCCGAGATCCTCCGAGAGTCGGCCGACCTGCCCGCGCGTTCCAAGCCGCGCGTGGTTCGCGCCCGACCGCCCGAGAGCGCGAAAGATTGGACGGACGCGGTCCGCGCCGGGCATGATCTCCGAAGCTGGTGGGCGCGCGAGCATACGCTCGGCGTCGACATGCCCGACGAATTCTGAGACGTTGCCCCACCGGGAGGGGGGGGTCGGAACGTCGATGGGCAGCCCTCCCTAACGAAGGGGGGTTCCTGCGCGTTTTTCTTCGTTACAGGAACATTGGTTCCGGAATTGCTTGTCCGTTGTTTCGAGGTTCGAGATCCGTCGCGGAGGCGGATCGATCGGGTTCGGGTAGAGGTCGATGGTCGCGGAGGTGGTGAGATCATGGCAAGCGTTCGCAAGCGCGGGAATGTCTGGTACTACCGATTCGTCGACGCCGACGGCGTTCAACGCGAGCACAAGGGGTGTGCCGATCGGCGGGTGACCGAACAAATGGCAAGGTCGGCCGAGTCCGATGCGTCGAAATTGCGGAGCGGGATGTGGGATTCTCGGGAGAAGGCGATTCAAGAGCATGCCAAGCGCTCTCTCGAATCTCACTTAGAGGATTGGTACGAGAGCCTCTTGAGCAAGGGGGCGACGCCGAAGCACGCCAAGCTCTCCCGCGACCGAGCGAAGCGGCTTGTGATGGTGGCGAACGCCGATCGGTTCAGCGACCTGATTCCCTCGAGGGTTCAGTCGGCGCTCGGGGTGCTTCGCTCCGGCGGGCTGTCGCTGCAAACATGCAATCACCATCGAACGGCGATTCGAGCATTCTCGAATTGGGCCCTGAAGGATGGACGAATCCGGGAGGATCGACTCCTCGGTGTGACCGGGTTCAACGTCAAGGAGGATCGACGACATGACCGGCGAACGCTGTCGTTGGATGAACTGCGTCGGTTGATCTCCGTGGCGGAATCGGGTCCGAGCTACCGCAAGATGACCGGCCCGGCGCGGGCGCTCTGCTACAGGCTCGCGGTGGCGACGGGACTGCGTTATGCGGAGATCGTGAGCATCAGACCGACGTCGTTCGACTTCGCGGCCGACCATCCGACCGTGACGGTTCAGGCCGGCTACACCAAGAACGGCGACACGGCGATTCTCCCGCTCCCGGTGGACGTCGCGAGCGACGTGAAGGCGTGGATCGAGTCGATCGGGAAAGATCAACCAGTCTTCCCGCTCCCGGACAAAGCCGCCGCGATGCTCCGGCAGGACTTGGAAGCCGCCGGTATCGAGTATCGCGACGCTTCGGGCAGAGTCTTCGACTTTCACGCGCTGCGGTGCCAGTGCGCGACGTTGGCCGACCAAGCGGGGGTCACGCCGAGAGTGGTTCAGCGGATCATGAGGCACTCGACGCTCGAACTCACAGGCCGCTACACGCGGCCCCGAGCCGTCGACATCGAGAACGCGGCGTCGATGATCCCGAGCCTTCTCTCGCCCGAGGAACCCTCACAGACCGCGCGGGCAACTGGAACCGAAGGCCGAACATATCTCGAACCGCTTGCCCTTTATTTGCCCTACGGAGGGGACGGGACGCGGCGCATCGAGTCGCGAGCCGGCGATTCGGGCGGAGCGGGAATGGAGACGCCCAACGGCCCCAAGTCATTCGACCGAGGCACGTTGGGCGTTTCCGGACGTCTCGGGACGGGTCCTGTCGATGATAGCGGGGACGGGACTCGAACCCATGACCTGCGGATTATGAGACCGCCGCTCTAACCAGCTGAGCTACCCCGCCAAGGCTGCGGAGTGAATTCTTACCTGAGAACCCCGAGAAATCAAGGGGCGGTTCTCGAAGAGGACTGGCCGATGCGCTGGGCATTGGGGATACTGAGCATCGCGGTCGACCCCCGCGCGGCCGGGTCGGTCGCATGACGCATCTTCTTCGGGACCGGACCACCTGATCCATGCCTCCGCAATACATCTTCCAGATCGAGAAGCTCTCCAAAGCACACGGTAAGAAGGAAGTCCTCAAGGACATCTGGCTCTCGTTCTATCCTGGAGCCAAGATCGGCGTGCTCGGCGGGAACGGAGCCGGGAAGAGCACGTTGCTCAGGATCATGGCCGGCGTCGATAAGGACTTCCTTGGGACGGCGAAGCCGGCTCCCGGCACGACCATCGGTTACGTGCCTCAGGAGCCGATGCTCGACCCGACTCTCGACGTGCGTGGAAATGTCGAGAAGGCGGTCGCGAAGACGCGGGCTCTGCTCAGTCGCTTCGACGAGATCAACGCCAAGCTCGGCGAGCCGCTCGACCCCGATGAGATGGAGAAGCTGCTCGACGAGCAGGCGAAGGTGCAGGATCGGATCGACGCCGAGAATGCGTGGGACCTCGACCGGCAGATCGAGATCGCGATGGATGCGATGCGGCTGCCGCCGGGAGAGGCGCAGGTGTCGACTCTTTCGGGCGGGGAACGCCGTCGCGTGGCGCTCTGCCAGGTTCTCCTGGAGCGTCCCGATATCCTGCTGCTCGACGAGCCGACGAACCACCTCGACGCCGAGTCGGTCGCTTGGCTGGAGCGTCATCTCCAGGAGTATCCGGGCACGGTGGTCGCGGTCACGCACGACCGTTACTTCCTCGACAACGTCGCGGGATGGATCCTCGAACTAGACCGCGGACAAGGGATCCCCTGGGAGGGCAACTACACCTCCTGGCTCGAGCAGAAGCAGGAGCGGCTCGCCAAGGAAGAGAAGGCCGAGAGCGCGCGGCGAAAGACTCTGGCACGCGAACTCGAATGGGTCCGCATGGCGCCTCGGGCTCGAGTCGCGAAGAATCGCGCTCGACTCCAGCGCTACGAGCAACTCGCCTCACAAGACGCCGAGCGGCGGGATGAGCAGATCGTGCTTCAGATTCCGGCAGGACCGCACCTGGGGGATCTCGTCGTCGAGACGCAAGGGGTCTCGAAAGCGTTCGGGGATCGCGTACTCTTTGAGGAGATGACGTTCCGCCTTCCGCCGGGCGGGATCATCGGGGTGATCGGACCCAACGGAGCGGGGAAGACGACGCTCTTTCGCATGATCGTTGGACAAGAAAAGCCCGACTCCGGCGAGCTCCGCGTCGGCGGTACCGTGGTGGCCTCCTACGTCGACCAGAATCGCGATGCCCTCAACCCGGAGAATACGATCTTCCAGGAGATCAGCGGGGGAGCCGATCAGATCCAGCTGGGGAAGCGCAAGGTGCCGTCGCGGGCGTATGTCGCGTCCTTCAACTTCAAGGGGCCGGACCAGGAGAAGAAGGTCGGCAACCTCTCGGGAGGCGAACGCAATCGCGTCCACCTCGCCAAGCTCCTCAAGAGCGGTGGAAACCTGCTTCTTCTCGACGAGCCGACGAACGACCTCGACGTCGACATGCTCCGCTCGCTGGAGGAAGCGCTTCTCGACTTCGGCGGATGTGCGGTCGTGATCAGCCACGACCGCTGGTTCCTCGACCGGATCGCGACGCACATCCTGGCCTTCGAGGGCGACAGCAAGGTCGTCTGGTGTGACGGAAACTACCAGACCTACGAAGCCCAGCGCAAGGAGCGACTCGGGATGGAGGCCGACCAGCCTCACCGGATCCGCTACAAGTCGCTCACGCGTTGAGAGCGTGGTGGAGTCGGTCCGCCGGGATCCTCGATTCCGGCGGACCCGTACGTCTTCACGACTTCATGAGGACTCGTTCGACCCAGGTGGTGTCGACGTTTCCGGCGAGGAAGTCGGCGTTTCGGAAGATCCGCTTGTGGAGCGGGATCGTCGTCTTGATCCCGTCGATCACGAGTTCGTCGAGAGCTCGCCTCATCCGTACGACGGCTTCATCGCGCGTGGGCGCATGCACGATGAGTTTGCCCACGAGCGAGTCGTAGTTCGGCGGAATCGAATAGCCGACTTGGATATGCGAATCCCATCGAATGCCGGGTCCGCCGGGGATGCGCAGGGCGGTGATCCGACCAGGAGAGGGTCGGAAGTCGGCGTCGGGATCCTCGGAGTTGATGCGGACTTCGAAGGAGTGTCCCTGGGAGAGGACCTGCTCCTGAGTAAAGGGGAGGGGTTCGCCGGCGGCGATCCGGATCTGCTGCTTGACGAGATCGATGCCGGTGATCGACTCCGTCACGGGGTGCTCGACCTGGATTCGGGCGTTGACTTCGATGAAGTAGAAGTTGTTGTCCTGATCGACGAGGAACTCGCAGGTGCCGGCGTTGACGTAGCCGACGGCCTTCGCAAGCCGGACGGCCGCTGCGCCGAGTTCCATGCGAACGGCGAGGGGAACCGTTGGTGCCGGGCCCTCCTCGACGAGTTTCTGGTGACGGCGCTGGAGCGAGCAGTCGCGATCCCAGCAGTGGACGACGTTACCGTGCGAGTCCGCCAGGATCTGAACCTCGACGTGCCGAGGTCGATCGATGAATTTCTCGAGATAAACGGACGCATTCTTGAATGCGGCCTCGGCCTCGTTCCGCGCGGCCTGGAGCGAAGAGAGGAACGAGCTCTCTTCGCGGACGATGCGCATCCCCTTGCCGCCGCCGCCCGCCGCCGCCTTGATGAGCACGGGGAAGCCGATCGAGCGAGCGAGGTCGAGCGCTTCAGCGTTTGAGGAAACGGGGCCGTCCGATCCGGGAACACAGGGGACGTTCGCTGCCTTGGCGACTTCCTTCGCCTCGGTCTTGAGGCCCATGCGACGAATTGCGTCGTGCGGAGGGCCGATGAACTCGAAGTTGCAACTCCGGCAGATCTCCGCGAAGTTGGGATTCTCGCTCAAGAATCCATACCCGGGGTGAATCGCCTGAACGTCGGCGACCTCGGCCGCGGCGATCAACCTCGGGATGTTCAAGTAGCTGTCGACGCTCGGTGCACGGCCGATGCAGATGGCGCGGTCGGCGAGTTCGAGATAGGGTGCATCCTTGTCCGCCTGGGAGTAGACGGCGACGACTTGCACGCCCAACTCGCGACATGCCCGGATCACTCGGAGTGCGATCTCGCCGCGATTGGCCACGAGAATGCGTTGAAACATCGGCGAAATCCACCTTGGGTCGAGTTCGGTCCCCGTCGGCGAGGCGCGAGGGAGGGCAGGACGTCCGGCGGCGTCGGAAGTGCCCGAGGGCGTGGCCTTCGCGGCGGCCGACGTCGAGAAGGGGGGTCAGGCGGGGTTCACTCGGAAGAGCGGCTGGCCAAACTCGACCGGTTGGCCGTTCTTGACGAGGATCTCGGTGATGGTCCCGGAGACTCCCGCGGGAATATCCGTGAAGACCTTCATCGCCTCGATGATGCAGACCGTCGCGTCGGGCTTGATCTTGGTTCCGACGCTGACGAATGCGGGGACGTCGGGCGACATCGACGAGTAGAAAGTCCCGACCATGGGACTCTCGATGACGACTCCAGACGGGGCGACCGGCGCGGGGGCCGACGCAGGCGCGGCGACCACGGGGGCAGCGGGCGGGGCGATCGGCGCGGCGATCGGCGGCGGTGCCGCGATGGACACGGCCTCGGGGCCACGTCGACGCAGTCGAATCTGAGTCGAGCCCTCGACCAGGTCGAGGGCGGTCAGGTCGTACTTCTTCATCAGTCGCACGAGGTGGCGAATCGCGCGAACGTCAGGACCTTCGGGCAGGTCCGAGGGTGTCTCCGGCATGCCGGGTCCGCCTTCTCGATCTTTCATGAGGGATGTTGACGGCCGAGAGCCTCGCGGCCCGCGGCGCGGGTCAGCCGAAGAGCCGGGGGAGAGCGTCGAACGCCTTCTCGGCGGTTGTCAGGATCTCGAAACCGTCTTCCGTCACGAGGACATCGTCCTCGATCCGAACTCCTCCCCATTCAGGGAGATAGATGCCCGGCTCGACGGTGACGACCATTCCGGGGCGCAACTCGATGTCCGAACCCACGCGCATCATTGGACCTTCGTGGATCTCGAGACCCAGGCCGTGGCCGATTCCGTGGCTGAAGTACGGGCCGTAACCCGCCGCCTCGATCTCAACGCGGGCCTGGAGGTCGACCTCTTCGGCTCTGGCTCCAGGACGGATCGCAGAGATCGCGCGTGACTGGGCGGCCAGGACGATTCGGTAGATCTGCTCCAACCGGCGATTGACATTACCGGTCGGGAAGACCCTCGTCAAGTCGCTCTTGTATCCGTCGCGGCTCGCGCCCCAGTCGATCAGAAGGAGTTCAGCGTTGCGGACAGACCGATGCCGTGAGGGACGAGCGTGAGGCAGCGCGGCCCTCTCTCCGCCGGCCACGATCGTGGGAAAGCTCACCGAATCCGCTCCGGCTCGATGGACTTCCCATTCCAGTCGGTCGGCGATCGATTTCTCGGTCTCGTCGGCTCCGAGGTTGGCGAGCAACTTGGACATCGCCTGTTCCGCGGACGACACCGCCGCGCGAATCCGCGAAATCTCGTCCGAATCCTTGACCATACGGAGTTGCTCGATTCGCCGGGGTGCATGCAGCAATTCGGTCGCGCCGGAGTGGGCTCGGACCACTTCATAGTCGGCGACGGTCATCACGCCCGTCTCGATGCCCAACCGCCTGCAACCGAGTCTCGAGGCCAAGCGCCCTGCTTCTTCGGCGATCGGACGCCCGATCGGACGAATCAGCGGCTCGATCTCCGGGCATTCCTGAGGAAGCTGGGTCGTGAAGCGGCCGTCCGAGACGATGGTTGCGCGGTCGCGACCGAGCAGCAGCCAAGCGTCGTGTCCCGTGAATCCGGTCAAGTACCGGATGTTCGCTTCGGAGAGGATCAACAGTGCGTCGATCCCGTCGTGATCGAAGAGGGCTCGGAGCCGTTCCCGACGGTCGGATTCACGCTCGTTCAAGACGAAGGGCCTCGCTTGGAAGGTGCTCGAACGTCTTTCGACCGACTCGGCCGACGATTATCCTGCGGTGGGCTTCGTCGACGCTCCGCGTACCTCGCGTCAGCCGAGGCGCGTAGGTGCGATCGCTTCCTGCTGCCGATCTCTCCTCCTGAGGAATCCCGACAATGTCACGTGAGTTCATCCCGAAGTCAATCGCGCGTTCCTTGCCGGTGCTGTTCGTCGCGGCGCTCGCCGCAGGCGCTTCAAAGGACGATTTCGTGTCGATCTTCGACGGAAAGTCCGCGACGGGTTGGAAGACCAACGTCGGAAAGCCCGTCCCCGCGGCGAATGTCCAGCCCGACGGTCTCAACCCCCATCGATCCGGCGGCTACCTCGTCGTCCATGAGAAGACCTACGGCGACTTCGTGCTCGACTTCGACTACAAGCTCTCCCCCGGCTGCAACTCGGGCGTCTTCATCCGCGTCAACGACTTGAAGAAGCCGGTCCAAACCGGGCTCGAGATCGCCCTCGACGACACCAAGGGACATGGCTATCACGATACGGGCGCGTTCTACGACCTCGTCCCTCCCAAGAAGAACGCTCAGAAGCCCGCGGGAGAGTGGAATCATATGACGATCACCGCGAACGGTTCCGTGATCGACGTCGTCCTGAACGGCGAACGTGTCTCTTCCATCGACCTCGACTCCTTCGACCGGCCCGGCAAGCGCGACGATGGTTCGGACCACAAGTTCAAAGGGATCACGATCAAGGAACTCGGACGATCGGGACATCTCGGCTTTCAGGATCACGGCGGCGACTGCTGGTATCGGAACGTCCGAATCAAGAGCCTCGACTGATCGTGTGCTTCGAAAGCACGATGCCCGCGAGGTTCGACCTTCGCGGGCATCGAGATGAGCGTGTCATCGAGCCTCCGGCAGCGGAGTGATCACCAACCACCGCCGGCATCGCCGCCGCCTCCACCCCAGTCCGATCCGCCGCCTCCCCCCCAGTCGCCTCCGCCGCCACCTCCCCAGTCGCCTCCGCCGGTCGACCCGCCCCAGTCTGCACCTCCGCTCGAGCCGCCCCAATCGGATCCGCCACCGCCGCCGGTTCCCCAATCGGAGCCGCCGGTCGATCCACCGCCGAAGTCGGTTCCGCCGTCTTGGGTCCATTCCGAACCCTGCGGTGCGGCAGGAGGAATTCCCGCGCCTTGATCGTAGGAGCCGGGCATCTGGCCGTGGGAGTGATGTCGACCCGAGAACTGGTCGTACAGCCAATTGCCCGCCATGGCTCCACCGATGCCGCCGAACAGGCTGGAGAAGAATCCGCCTCCTCCGCCTCCTCCGCCGTAGCCGTATCCGGGCGCGCCCGGACCGTATCCGGGGCCGCCGCCCATCGGACGCCCGCCCATGCCCATATTCGGGCCGTAGTTCGCGTCGCGGCGGCCGCCGAAGAGGCTGCCGATCAACCGGAAGACCACGATGACGGCCAGTACGAGCAGGATGATGCCCACAACGCTGCCGAAGCCGAAGGTGCCCTTGTTTTGAGCCGGCGGAGCCGCCGGAACTCGAACACCGGGAGCCGCGGGGCGAGGTGCGGCGACCGTTGGGACCAGTGATCCTCCTGCCTCATTCTTCGCGGCTCCGACCGCGGAATCGATCGCGGCCACACCCTTGGTCAGGCCGTCGTCGAAACGCCGATTCTTGAATTCCGAGACGAACGCCGACTCGATCGACCGACGACGATCGACAGGAAAGAAGCGTGCATATTCACGGGAGGCCGAGGCCTCGATCTTCGACTCCTGCTTTGCGATCAGCACGAAGAGCCCACGGATCCCGAGCGATTTCGCTCGTTCGGGGATGGCTTGATCGATCGTTCGACCGTTCAGCCCTTCCAACGTCTCGATCGTGATCGGCAGTTTGGCCGCCGTCTCGATTCGTTCGAGTTCGATCTTGGCCTTGGCGCGGGCCTCCGGTGAGAAGAGCCCGGCCGAGTCGCGAATCTCGGCGCCGAACGCGCTCAGCGCGGTGCCGAGCAAGAAGACCGGAACGAGTACCGGTCGCCATGCGGTGCGAATCATTGATGGACCCCTCGGGCGGCGGTTTGCCGCTCCTCCTGAACCTCGTGCGAATCTCGAAAGGGCGGATTCACGACCCTTGCTTCGCACGTTCATGGTGAGATGTTCGCCGCATCCGCGATTTTATCAGACGCATCCCTCTCGACGCTCGCGATTCGCATCAACTCTCCGAGACGTCGCGCAGTCGCGTCACGGCGACGACCTCGTCCAGCCTGACGAGAACGCGTGCCCGATTGCGCCGAATTCCGAGTCGCGCGGAGTCGTAGACGTACACCTCGCGCGTCGCTGGGCTGTCGCGGAAGTCGTGCAAGTCGGCGTCGACGAGTTCCAGGTGGAGGGCGTCGAAGCGAGAGAGCGTTCCGAGACAGACGAAAGTGGAACGGAGGTCGACTACGACGACCTCGCCGACGAGCCCGCCCAGCAGCGAACCCTCGCTCGATCCACGAGGCTCGTTCGTCATGAGGTGCATCGTTCCAAAGGCTTTTCGGGAAAGGGGTTTGGGAGGCGGCTGGTGACCGCGACTCTTCCACTTGACGAATTGTAGGGTTCGGACTAACGTCCCGCCACCATGTCAACCAAAAACGCCATCCTCGCCCTCGGCATCGCTGCGCCGGCTCTGTTCTGGGTGACGCCCGACCGCGTCGCGGCCCAGGACCGTCCGGAGGCGCCGGCGCCGATTGCCCCGCCCACGTCCGCGAAGCCCGCGGGCTACTCGGTTCTGCTCCTCAACAATGGCCGGCTGCTCCAGGGCAGGATCACCGAAGATCCAGACACCGGGGAGTACGTCCTGCAGCAAGCCGGCGGAACGATTCGCTTCCCCAAGCACGACGCGGAGCGAGCATTCTCCTCGCTCGAGGAAGTCTATCGCTACAAGGCGTCGCTCGTTCCGGAGGGCGACGCCGACGAAACATACAAGTTGGCGCGCTGGTGTCTCGAGCACCGTCTCGATGTCCACGCCCGGGAAAACCTCGCCAAGGTCGCGGAACTGAGTCCGGGCTTCCTTCCTGCGAAGCGCATGATCGCCAGCATCGATGCGAACGCGAGCGTCCGGCGCGAGACTCCGACCGCCGACCCCGACGTCGCTCTGGCCGGCGCCGAGATCCCCGCGCGCTCGCCCTCGGCTCTCGACCCGCGCGTCGTGAAGGCCCGTCGCGACATGATGCGCAGCGGCGGCGTGCCGGTCATCTTCGACCTGCCGACGCCGGAAGCCGTCAAGCGTGCAACCGAATTCAGCCGCAGCGTTCACCTCCTGGTCCAGCGGCACTGCGCGAGCTGTCACAACGAGCGATACTCCGGCGAGTTTCAGTTGATCGAGACGAAGACGCGTCGCGACCTCACTCCGGACGTGCTGCGGGCAAATCTCGACGCCGTTCTCACGATCATAGATCGCGATGCGCCGGAGCGTAGCGAGCTCCTCACGGCCGCGCTCTTGCCCCACGGCCCCGATCGTCGACAGATCCTGAAGAGCCCGCGCGACCCGGCATTCCAAGCTCTCTCACGTTGGGCGACGAGTCTCGCCGCCGCTCCCGCGAACTCGGCGGACTCCGCCATCGCCGGTGCTTCCGCCTCGCGCGAGGCTGAGCCGACCTTTGGACGAGATCGAGCCGGTGCCGCCGCGTCGCGACCCGTCGCACCTGTTTCGGGCATCCCTCAACTGACTCCCGTTCCCGACGCTGCCGCTCTTCTCTACTCGGGAGGCGGAATGCTCACTCCGCATCAGATCGAGAAGATGGCCTCGGTTCCTGGAGCCCAAGTTCGCTCGGAGACCTACAAGGAAGATAAGGTCGCGCCCGGCGTTCCCCCCGAAGTTCGCTTCCCCGACCCGTCGCTCCCCGCGCCGCGCCCGATCGCCCCGAACCCGCCGCCCGAAGCCTCGCCGTCGCCCGAGGCTGCAGCGTCGAAGACCACGAAATCCAAGCCCAAGCCGCTGGATCCGGCACTCCTGGAGAAGGTCCTCCGCAAGCGCCGTGAGGCGGGCGGATCCTGATCGCCGAGTTCTTCGATCGCGCCCATCCCTGGAGAGCCTCTCGATCGAATTCCCCGTGGATTCGGCCGAGAGGCTCGTGTCGTTCGAAGATTCGTACTCGGTTCGACCCGACCCACTCGATCCACCCGGTTGCATTTCGCATACAATCGTCCGAGACGTTCGCGCTCTCCGACGCGCTGCGTCCTCCCTCGCCATGATCATGGAGCGACATGTGTTCAGCGCGCGACTCCTGCTCCCGCTCTTCGACATCGTCTATCTGTTCTGCCTCGTCGGCTTCCTCGGCGCGATCCTCTTCTTCTCGTTCGGTGTCGCCCCGATCATCTTTCGCGTACTCGAACCAAGCGACGCGGCGCGGTTCGTACGAGCACTCTTCCCCCGCTACTATCTCTGGAACGCCGTGGCGGCGGCAGTCGCGCTACCGGCGATGCTTGGTGTCCCGCTGAGCTTTCCCGAATTCCGAGGACCGGCGATCGCGGTGAACGCACTCATCATCATCGCTTGTACTCTCCTCATGCTCTACTGTGGGAACAGCCTCACACCCGCAATCAACGCGGCACGCGACGCGGGACGAGATCAAGCTGCCCGCTTCGATCGACTCCACAAGCAATCCGTCCGCCTCAACGCGATCGCGCTGCTCCTGGGGTCGATCCTCCTCATCCAGTTCGCCGTCCGTCCGACTCCCGTGACCGACGGCATCATCGAACTCTCACCCGAACAGCGAGCCGAGTACGATCGAGAAGCGCTCAAGGTCATCGATCGTCTCATCAAGGGCAAGCCCGTCACCGACGCCGATTCGAAGCTCGACCCTGCTGGACGCGCCGAGATCGAAGCGCTGTTCGAAGCCAAACGGCTGAAGGACGCCGCACGCAAGGCCGCCGCGTCCGGTCGAGACTAGCGGTACGCGGCCGAGCGTCGTAGATTCTGGGTGGTTGGAGCCTCTGCACGCATCGAATTGAACGAGGGCCCGTGACGATGGCCGCTGAGCCGCATGAGACCCGCTCGTCGATACTCGATCGGCAGACTCGCTCCGACCGGCTCCTCTCGGCACTCGAGGATGCCCGACGCGTCCTGGTGATCACCCACGTCAATCCCGACCCCGACGCACTTGCCGGCCAACTCGCAGTCCAACATCTCCTCCGTCACGAAAGACCCGACCTCGAAGTCATTCTCACGGTCGACGGCATGATCGCTCGCGCCGAGAACCGGCTGATGGTCGAGCTCCTTCCGATCCCGCTCGTTCCGATCCGCGACGTCCGACTCGATCGCGACACCGCCGTCGTCATGCTCGATTCCCAGCCGGGCACGGGCCGGCACGCCCGCGAGAACCTCGTCCCGACCGTCGTCATCGACCACCACGAAACCGGCGGCAATCTCGACGGCGTTGCATTCCGCGACATCCGCGACAACGTCGGCGCTACGTGTACCATCATCACCGGCTACCTCGTGGAACGCCGGCTTCCAGTTCCGGCTCGTCTCGCCACGGCCCTCTTCTACGGAATCGATTCCGAGATCTCCGGATACCCTCGTGAGGCCTCTCCCCTCGACGACGGTGCGCAAGTCTGGCTCTTTCCGAAGACCGATAAGGACCTACTGGCACGTATCCGCAACCCGAAACTTCCCCGAAGTCACTTCTCCACCTTCGACCTTGCACTCTCGGAGGCGTCGATTCACGGCGACGCCGTCGTCAGCTGGGCCGGCGCCGTCGACCAGCCCGACATCATCGCCGAACTGTCCGACTTCTTCATCCGATTCGAATCGGTGGATTGGGTCCTCGTGGGTGGAATCTGCGAGCAACGCCTCAAACTCTCCATGCGCAGCACACCCCTTGGGCTGCACTCCGGGGAGATCCTCCGAGATGCCGTCGAAGGGATCGGTTCCGCAGGGGGACACGACAAGAGAGCCGGCGGATCGGTCCGACTCGTCCCGCCCACCCTCGAATCTGCTCGAGAACGCTTCCGCTTCGTTCGCGACCGGCTGTTCGACGCCTTCGAGATCCAAGATCGCACCGGGCGGCCGCTCACTTCGCGGTCTTCCTGACCCGCACGAGGGGTTCGCTCAGGGACCCCACCGTGAACGTTCGCGGCCTCGCCGCGCCTTGGAATCGACCGATCGGCCATGATATGATCCTCGGGTCCGCTTCGGATGGTCTAGACGGCGGTCGTGCTGTCTCGTGTCGGTCTCGTTACGCTTTCCTCAGGAACCATTCATGAAAGTCGGTCTTCTGACCGGGGGTGGCGACTGCCCCGGCCTCAACGCGGTGATCCGCGCCGTCGTCCAACGCGTCACGAATGAAGGCGGCTCCTGCGTCGGAGTACTCGAAGGATGGCGTGGGCTCCTCAAGGGCCTCACACGCAACCTCGACTACGCCGAAACCGACGGGATCATCGCTCGAGGCGGAACGATCCTCGGCTCCTCGCGCACCAATCCCTTCAAGAATCCCGAGACCGATATCCCCATCCTCCGCGAGAATTTCAAGAATCTCGGGCTCGATGCACTCGTCGCCATCGGCGGCGACGACACCCTCGGAGTCGCGCATCGACTCCACAAGGAATTCGGCATGCCGATGGTCGGCGTTCCCAAGACCATCGACAACGACCTCATGGTCACCGACTTCACCTTCGGCTTCGACACTGCGATCAACATCGTGACGGAGGCCGTCGACCGGATCCGGACCACCACCGAGAGCCATCGCCGTATCATGGTCATCGAGACCATGGGACGGCACGCGGGCTGGATCGCGTGTTTCTCGGGCATCTCCGTCGCCGCCGACTACATCCTGATCCCGGAAGTCCCAATCAACATCGAGCACGTGTGCGAGGTTCTCACCCGCCGTCGCAACGAAGGCAAGCTCTACGGGATCGTCGTCGTCTCGGAAGGCGCCGAGTTCCCCGATAAGGGCATGGTGACTCTCGACGCCGAAACCGATGCGTTCGGCCATGTGCGCCTCGGCGGCATCGGCAACGCCGTCGCCAAGATGATCGAGGAGCGCACCGGCTTCGAAACCCGTGCCGTCATCCTCGGGCACCTCCAGCGCGGCGGTGCGCCCAGCGCTTACGACCGGGTCCTCGCCACGCGCCTCGGTCTCGCCGCCGGTCACCTCGTGCTCAGCAAGCGATTCGGCACGATGGTCGCCCTCTCCGGGACCAAGATCATCGAGACCACCCTCGGCGCCGGCGTCGCAGCCACCAAGACGCTCGACCTGACCTACTACGACGAAGCCGCGATGTTCTTCAAGTGACTTGCGGACATCCGCCGACGGGCGAATTCGTCTCACTGATCTCGTGGGGCGAGTTCGCTCGTGTCTTCGCCGGATGTTGTGCTCCGGCGACGAAAGTCCTCATGGAATCGGTTCTTGGGCGTAGTTCCCGGACGAGATCCAGCAGCCGAGCAGAGAAAATCTCCGATTTCGGAGACTCGGGTGTTGACCTTCGTGCGGAGGACGTTATCATCACCCTTGTCTTCGACGCGTGCTCGTCGCGATGACGATCGGCGTGGAGATCAATACGAACCGTCGCTTGCGACGATCTCGGCCGGAAAGGGTTCTCTTCGAGAACGCCGATCCGGCCCAAAGCGTCGCCGGAGATCGTT
>JANRKW010000044.1:0-1548 GCA_033763215.1 Isosphaeraceae bacterium
GACCCGTCCACCGCCTGCTCCAGCTTCCTCAAACCTCTGCAGAAGAGACTGCCGACGCAGTCTTGGCGGAGTGCCGCACAGGTCACATACCAGCAATTTTCGACGCCCGCCCCGATCGCATATCTGGCTTCGTACCTGCTGAATCTGCACGCGGACGACGTCGTGCTCGAACCATCATGCGGCACGGGCAGTCTTGCGGTCTGGGCACGGGCGGCCGATGCGACCGTGTTGACGAACGAGATGGACGCGCGGCGCCGAGCGCTTGGGAGACTTCTCGACTTCGATCCGACCGGGCACGACGCGGAGTTCATAGACGACCTCCTGCCCGAGAGCGCTGCGCCGAACGTGGTGATGGCGAACCCGCCGTTTTCGTCGAGCGGCGGGCGGGTGAAGGAGAACCGGAGCAGATTCGGATTCCGCCACGTCGAATCTGCACTTCGGCGACTCGCGCACGGCGGCAGATTCGCGGTCATTCTGGGCGAAAGCGGAGCACCTCGAACCCAAGCGGGACGGGTCTTCTGGGACTCGCTCCTCCCCGATGTTCGGGTGACCGGAGCGATTGGTTTGCCCGGCCGGGAATACTACCGCAACGGCACCACGGTCGGCGTGACTTTGATCCTCGGCCGCAAGCTGACGCCCGATGAGCGAGAGTCCGAGGCGGTGGTGAGCGATATTGCCAACATTACTGCTTCATCCGTCGAGGACGCTTTCGATCGGGGACTCGCGGCGGGGTTACGTTTCAGCCCTCTACCCAAATCCATAAACAAATAGATGTTATCCACTCACGACGAAATGACGGTGGGCACAGATGCGCCTTTTTTTGCCTCGCCGGCCGAGGTGACCTCCACCGATGAGGATGCGCCGGACGCGACGGCTCAGACGCTCGCATATTCCCCGCATCACATCGTTGGCGGCTCTCTGCACCCGGGAGTCATCGTGGAGACGCCCGGCCTCGCGAATGTCGAGCCCCCGCCGATTCGCTACCGCCCGCATCTGCCGAAGGAATTGTCCGATAGCGGACGGCTCTCCGCGATGCAGCTCGAAAGGATCATCTACGCGGGCCAAGCGCACGAGCAACGACTCGCCGACGGCTCCCGAGCAGGCATCAGCATCGGCGACGGAACCGGGACGGGGAAAACGGCGACATTGGCCGGTGTGATCCTGGATAACTGGTTCCAGTGGAGACGCAGAGCTGTCTGGTTCTCGGTGAAGGCGGACCTGATCGAAGCTGTGTCGGACGAGTTCGCGAGACTCGGGCTCGTGCCGCCGATAAGGTTGATAAACGATTTCCCGACCGACGGCGGGATCCCATTCGGCGACGGGATCGTCTTCTGCACGTACCGCTCGCTGATCGCCCGTTCGAAATCGGGCGGTCGCCGGATCGACCAGATAACACGCTGGCTCGGGAGCGACGGGGTCTTGATCTTCGACGAGGGGCACAAAGCGAAGTACGCATTCGCGGACGATCGCGGCAAATCGACCCAAACGGGAGCGGCCGTGCTTGAGGTTCAGGAGCCGACGCGCTTCCCCGATGTAAGAGTCGTTTAT
>JANRKW010000045.1:0-8519 GCA_033763215.1 Isosphaeraceae bacterium
GGGATCGAGCCGCACCAACAAGTGCAGGTGATTATCCATGATCGCAAACCCGCCGACGCCGATCGCAAAGATATCCGCAAGTTCCCGCAACCGCCGTTCGATCCAATCCTTACGGTTCGACGCACCTTCGCCGAGCAGCAGGGCATGCCGCACGCACCGGGTGATGCAGTGATACCAACGGGTCACCGAAGTATCGACCAACCGCGAGCGGGCCATGGTCATCACGCAATCCTCCCAGGTGCTGAAATCGACAAAATTGAATCAAGCCCGACGGGGGGGTGTCAAGGGGACATTGCCTGTCCTCTTTTACCCGACGGAGGGGTGTCAAGAGAACATTGCCTGTCTGTCCTCTTTCTCTTCTACCCGTTGGTGAGCTTGGTCTACTTCGATCCCTTGATTTCGAGCAAGACCCGACCGTAGCGCGTGAGGGATGGACGGCCGTCGTCGCTGACCGTGAGGAGCAGTGAGACGAGTTTCGCCGTGGGTGCCGGGCTGACCAGGATCCGGGGCTTCGCGGTCTCTCCGTCTTGGATCGTCACCGACCCGGCGGTCTCGGTGTCGGTCGGGTCGACGGTCCATCGAAAACTCAGAGCGTTGCCATCGGGGTCGATGGTGCAGGAGGCGTCCAGGCTGATCGAATCGCCGGCCGCTACGACTCTCGAAGATCCTCCAGCGATCTTCACGATCGGGTGGTGGTTCGCCGTCGAGGGAGGCTCGACGCACCAGTCGAGCCGGGCGGCGAAGTCGTTCTGGAAGGCCGCGCGGTGGCGATAGACCGAGGACATCCGCGGGTCGGGGTCCGAGCTCGCTCCGGTCGTCGTGTCGGGGATGTCCGTCAGACCGCTCCCGTTGCCTTGGAATCGTCCCCCCCAGCTACCCAACCAAGGGCGTCCGGGGTCCGACAGGCCGTTGGGGATCAGCGAGAGGAAGGACGGAGTGTCCCCTTCCTTGATGCCCCGCACAGGACCGAGCGTGCGCGACCAGATGTCTCCGCCTCGGTAATTGGGATAGAGGTCGCCCAGTGCGCCGTGGCCGTGGATGTTCGCTTCCACCCAATCCGATGAGACGAGGCTCCCGTCTCCCCCTCGATACATTCCTCGGTATGCCCGCCGTTGAGTGATCATGTAGAGCCCCGGAAACTCAGCTCTGATCCACGGTCCTGTCGAATCTTGATCACCGATCGCGTGGACGCGCAGCTTCGCGAGGAATCGTTCGACTTCCTCAGGCGTCCGATTCGTGCGGACCCTCCACAGCGCTTGTGCGAGGTCGGCGGACCCGCCCCAGATGAGCACCCAGACGGGGCGAGGATCGGCGCGATCCGCGACCTGGATGATCCAATCGGAGCCTTCCGTGTCCTTGCCGGCGCCGACCGAATCCTCGACCGGGAGTTTGGGCCCGGCCAGCGATTGACCCGCCTTGATGCAGCGAAGGAGCGAGCCGCCGAGGGGATACCGAGGGTCGTGCCGCGCGAGGTTGGGCCGGACCTTTTCGTACGCATCGACGACCTGGCGGATCAAGTCGGGGCGAGTCCGCTGTCCGTGACCCATGTTCGACGTGGCGACGAGCCCCTCGATGTCGAACTCGTCGGCGTAGAGCATCAAGCGGATGAGCGACTGGCCGTCGTCGGGCTCGGCCACACCGGGAGTGAGACTGCTGATGTCGCTGAGCACGATCAACCGAGTGCGGCCCTCCGGAGGTGCGTCCGTCTGATCCAGGGATCCACAGAACAGCGAGAGTGCCACCATGATCTCCAGTCCCATCGATGACCTCCGTCTCTCGAGTTCCTCGTGTTCCAACGACCGATCGGCGAACGAGGACTTAGCATACGGCGATCCGTGGTGGGGTCACGGATTATCTGTGGGAAGCAAGAGGCATCCCAAGCCAGTGCGTTTCGATCACGCCCTCGTTCACTCCGCACATATGAGATCGAAGATCTGAGATCGAGGACAGGCGTTGCGGCCACGAGGTCGAGCACGGAGATCAGGAGATCAAAGACAGGAGATCAAGGACAGGCGTTGCAGTCTGATCGCCCGCCGAGATCTCGGACAAAGGGATCAATGACAGGCGTTGCGGCCATCTGTGGGAAGCAAGAGGCATCCCAAGCCAGTGCGTTTCGATCACGTCCTCGTTCACTCCGCACACATGAGATCGAAGATCTGAGATCGGAAATCGAAGACAGGCGTTGCAGTCTGATCGCCCGGCGAAATCGAGGGCAGGCGTTGTAGCCCTGCGATCCCAATCGAGGATCGGCGTTGGAATCATCGGATCCGTGATCGAGGACAGGCGTTGCGGCCATCCGTCATCGACGCCCCGTTCGCGCGATCTCGACCCGACCAGGATCGCCCGCAGCCCGACGTGCCTCGAGACGCTCGTCCGGGATGCGAGCCGCGACTTCCCAATGGGCTTCGAGGTCGATCATCGCGAGACCGTCGGCGTCCTGTTGCCTCGACGCCGAGAGCGCGAACCTCATGCCCCGCTTCCTCGGGAAGTGCTGAGGTCTCCTCGTCGATCCTCGCCCATACTCGCCACGCGATGCTATAAATCTCCTCCAAGAGTACGGGAGCGTGACGAAGCAACCGGCCGAGGGTCCCGAAGATGTTCGCCAAGTCGATCTTGCAGCGAGTGGTGCTTTCGCGGACGGCGCTGATGAGAGGAATTGCGTGGGGCGGCTCTCGGATTCGGATCGGCGGAGCGTTCACGAGGTCCGATCGAGGGATCCCATTCCTCGGACCTCTCGTCTGCGTGGCCGCCCTCGGATTCCTCACGCATCCCGTCGGGGCTCAGACATCCTCGCTCCAGGAACTCGCGGGGCAGATCGCGGCCGAGTCGCTGCCGAAGGTGACGATCTTCACGGCGAAGGAGATCCTCACCCTCGATCCCGCAAGACCCAGCGTTCAGGCCGTGGCCATCGTGGGTGATCGGATCCTGGCCGCGGGGTCTCTGCAGGAGTTGAAGAGTGCGGCCGGCGATCAGCAGTACAAGATCGACGAGACCTTCGCCGACAAGGTGATCGTTCCGGGATTCATCGCCCAGCACGATCATCCGGTACTCACCGCGCTGACCATGGCCTCGGAGATCCTGTCGATCGAAGATTGGGTCCTTCCCTCCGGCACGGTCCCAGCGGTGAAGGACAAGGCCGACTTCATGAGACGGCTAGCCGAGGCAGAGAAGAAACTCGGCAGTCCGGCCGAGCCGCTCGTCACCTGGGGGTATCACGAGGCGTTCTTCGGCAAACTGAGCCGCGCTGAACTCGACACGATCAGCAAGACGCGTCCCATTCTCGTCTGGGGGCGATCCTGCCATGAAGTGTTCCTGAACGATGCCGCTCTGAAGGCGGGCGGCGTGACCAAGGAACTGGTCGAGGGGTGGTCCAAGTCGCAGAAGGAGCAATCCGACTTCGAGAAGGGGCATTTCTGGGAGCAAGGCGTCTTCGCCGTCGGCGCGAAGGTCGGTCGCATGATCGCCACGCCGGAACGATTGAACCGTGGTTTGCTCCTGACTCGGGACTACATGCATTCGAAGGGAATCACTTTCGGCAACGAACCGGGCGGCATCCTCATCAAGCCGCTCCAAGACGCCGTGAACGCCGTCTTCTCGCAGCCCACGATGCCCTTTCGCTGGACGTACATGGTGGACGGCAAGACCTTGTGCGATCGGTTCGAGGACGACGACCAGGTTCTCGCGGAGTCCGAGAAGCTCGAGTCCTGGTATACCGGGATGACGAGTCGGAGCGACAAGTCCGTCAAGCTGTTTGCGGACGGAGCGATCTTCTCGCAATTGATGCAGGTGCGCGTGCCCTATCTCGATGGTCACTCGGGCGAGTGGATGACCGATCTCGACGTATTCCGCCGGGCATTCCGCGTCTACTGGGACGCCGGATATCAAATCCACATTCATGTGAACGGCGATGCCGGGCTCGATCGCGTGCTGGATACCCTGGAGGCGAACATCCGTCGCCATCCCCGATACGACCACCGCACGAACATCGTCCACTTCGCGGTGAGTGCGCGTGATCAGGTCGAGCGCATGAAGCGATTGGGGTGTATCGTCAGCGGCAATCCCTACTACGTCACCGCTCTGGCCGACAATTACGGCAAGGTGGGTCTCGGGCCCGAGCGGGCCGACCAGATGGTGCGAATGGGCGACGTCGAGAAGGCCGGGATCTCGTTCTCCTACCATTCCGACATGCCGATGGCTCCGGCCGACCCGCTGTTCCTGATGTGGTGCGGCGTGAACCGGATCACCACGTCGGGGCGCGTTGCGGGGGAAGGCCAGCGTGTGAGCCGGGAGGCAGCCCTTCGAGCAGTCACTCTCGATGCGGCGTACTCGCTCGGGATGGATAAAGAGATCGGCAGCATCGCCTCGGGCAAGCTCGCCAACCTCACCATACTCGGCGACAACCCCGTCACCTGCGCCCCGGCAAAGATCAAGGACATCGCGGTCTGGGGCACGGTGATGGAAGGACGCGTGCTCCCCGCGGCAGGAAGGGACGGGCAAACGGCGCGGCTCCAATCCGATTCGCGACGCCCCGCGGCCGCCGCCCTCCAGCCGATGAACGGCGGGGTCGGTTTGCAGCTCCATGCTCCGAGCACGATGGAATCGAACGGACCGGCGGAGTCCTTCGCGTCGGGCCGGCCCCAGCCCTCCGATCCCGGTTGCTCGTGTGGTCGTCACATCGTCGAAGCGATCGCGGCCGGCTTCCATGCCGCGCCGCGACCCGATCGATGAGCAACAGGGCTGCGCACGTCGGTGCGGGACGATCTCGCCGGTCCGATCGAGAGTGGTCCTTCCGCTCCTTCCCGCGAGGTGATGGGCGGGGCACGGCACCTTTCGAGGCAATCCGAGAACGGAAGCCGAAGTCGTCAGGGGGCGGGACGGGCTAGACCCTGATCCTCGAGGTCTGCCGGGTCCCGGCGTGCCGAGAACGCGAGCCGGAGTCCGATGCATCCATCATGGAAGATCTTCTCGATTGCATATCGCTTCGATACGGTGCAGTGAATCGCCCAGTTGTGGAAACAGCCGCCGCGGAGGACCCGCTCGGTGCCGGGGCCCTCGTACGGAGTGCCGTCGCCGGGGATCTTCGAGGCGTCGGGCGTGAAGACGTCCCGGCACCACTCCCAGACGTTTCCACACATGTCGTAGATGCCGAGTTGATTGGGAGACTTCAGCGCCACGGGTTGCGTGTGGTCCCCATGCCTGCGGTCGTACCAAGCCACGGCGTCGATGTCGTTGCTGCCGCTGAAGTGGAATCGGTCACGCCAATGGGGTCCTCCCCGAGCGGCGTATTCCCACTCGGCCTCCGTCGGCAACCGAAAGATCCCGTCGCATCCCCGGAGCTGTGCCGAGATCGCCTCGCGAATCGGGCTTCGGTTGATCCTGTCCAAGAACCCGCCCGGCTGGGTGATCTCGTCCCAGGAGATGTTCTCGACGGGCAGGTCGGCCCCTCGGTGAAGGGCGGGATCACTGCCGCCCTCGACGACGTGAGACCAGAGGGACTGCGTCACGGGGACGGTCGCGATGTAGAACCCCTGCACTTCCATCGACAGCCTGTCGGTATCGGCGCCGAATTCGTAGGGATGACCGTTGGTACCTTCGACGAGGACCAGGTCGAGAGCCTGGGCGACTCCATCGTCAGTCCAGTGGTAGGTGACGGCCGGCATCGCCGTGACTCCGGAAAAGTCGAGGAGAACTCAACGAAAGGGACGGTCGTGCGGGCGGTCGGGTCCGAGCGCTCGACGACCGCCGGAACGGGCGACCGAAGCGGACATCAACAGATGCCTGTGCCTCGCGAGATGAGGAAATCGGTGATGACTGCTCCCGCGACCGAGAGCGGGACATGAATCCCGAGAACGACACCCACGATCCGGCGCCTCTCGGAATCGGCGTCGAAGCGCTTCCGCGTGCGGCACCGTGGTTGTATCGACCATCGCCGGCTCGAAGTGGAGAAGTTGTCACGGCGATCGACGAGACCTCCGACCGGACGATCCACGACATCGTCGAGTTCTTCAACCTGGCGATGGAGAACGATCCATACATCGTCGCCGGCCTGTGCACTGCCGTTCCATCGCTGAGGCGAGCCCAGTCTTGACGAATGGTTGTGGAAATGATATTCCCTCTATGGGTCGTGCCGATGGCGGGCATGAATACCGGATCGTGCATTCTTAGATACTTCTCGACGACGAGAGGGCTCCTTTCTTGGCCACTTCACGCGAAGTCTGGTTGCGGCGCCCCTGCCTGCGCGCGCTCGTCCTGATCGCCCTGGCTTGCCTGGTGCTCTCGCCCGCGATCCAGACCGGGTATTGCAACGAGGATCAAGTCCATTCTCTCTCGCGAGGCATGGTCCGCGTCGATGCGACGTCTTACCTCGGATTTCTGCGAGGCTTCATCCGCGGCAATTTCGATGTTGGGCGGTTCTACCCCGTGACCCAGGTGTTGCACACCGGGATCCATTACGTGGTCCGCGACGCGACCGCGTACAAGACGCTGCTGGTCGTCGGGACGGTTCTGGAGGTGCTGGTCTTCGCCTTGCTGGTTGGACGGCTCACCGGGGACAAGAGCCTGGCAACCTTCGCCGGCATCCTGTCCGCCGGACTCTATCAATTCCGGCTGAGCCCCGACCCCGTCTTGGGCTATTATATGCAGATCCAGCTCGTCGGAGTCGGGTTGTTCTTCTCCCTCCTGGCGCTTCAGATCCATCTGGAGGGCGGACGACGGCGATGGCTTGCCGCGAGCGTCATGGCGTATCTCTTGATCGCGCTGACTTATGAAGTCTGCTATTTCTTCTTTCTCATCCATCTGGCGCTGATCGTCGATCGCCGGCTCGGATGGTGGGAGAGTGTTCGCGCGGCTCTTCCCTTCCTGTTCGTCGTCCTGATCTGCGGCTCGTGCACTCTCGTCGTGAGGCGCCTGTCGGTCAACACGGAGCATTACGTCCATCAGCTTGGGGCCGACCCCGTCGATTACCTGAGAGCGGTGTGGTTTCAGATCTCGGCCGCCTTGCCGGGGACCTACCTTCTGGCCGACCCGGACAACCTCTTCCATCCGGGACGAGGTGTGATCGAGTTCGCGCGATGGGTGTTCAAGCCCGCGTCGATCGCAGTGGGATTGGCCGCGTCGGCGGCCGTCTACCCGCTTCTCCGGGGGGGCGCTTCGTTGGCCGCGGGCCGCTGGAAGTTGCCGGTCGTGGTCGGCCTGCTCTTGGTCGTGCTGCCGACGCTGCCGATCGCCGCGAGCCCGTTCCATCGGGAGGCTCTCGCGCCGGGCAAGGGCTGGGTGGTCGTGCTCCTGCAGGTCCACGGTGTTGCCTTGATCCTGGCGACGGGAGTTTGGCAGGTCCTTGCGAGTGAGCGGGGCGGCTCGTTCAGCGGCTGGAAATGCCTGGGAGTCGCCACCGTGGCCGCGGCGGCCATCGGGCTGACCTATCGCGTCAACACCGAGTTGGTGAGGCAGCTCAACCGGTCGCCTCTCTGCTTGAAGAGTAAACGTGCCAATCTCGAGGCGGCGCTCCATGCGGGGCTGATGGACGGAGTCCCCGAGCGATCGCGGGTTCTCCTGACCAACGTATACCCAAGGTGGCACGATACGATTTCGAGCATCTGGTTCTATGCTCAACACGCCTCCAAGGTTGTGGTGGCGGTCCCACCCTCGTCGTTGCCCGACGCTGCGCGATACCACGAACACGAACAGTTCCTGGCGGACCATGGGATCGTGTCGCGTGGCGGCGCCCCGTTCCGCCTTCGGGATGTGACGCTCGGCCCCGATTCGGGCTTCGTACTCCTCTGGAGAGACGGCTTGGGAAGAACGGCGCCGGGCGTGGATGATCTCGGTGGAGAGTTCCTCATTTTCGTGCGGCACCCTCGTCTCTTCCGAGGTCTGTTGAACACGGTGGCGGCGACGCCTGCGCTGCTGCTGGCCGGTGCCCCGCCCACCTCATCGCCTTCCAAGGGCCGCGAGTACGTCCGTATCGCTCGCGACCTACCCGTGGTCCGTTCAGGGCCGGATTGGACGCTGCTCTCCCTCCGTTCCGAGGTGGACAAGGTCGACCCGTCATCGCTCCGGCTCGTCTTCGACCCCGCCCAGGTGGCCGCCATGCTTCGGTCGAACTCGGAGAACGCACTGGAGGCCGTTCCGGATCCTTCGACGATCCGACGATGACCGCCCACCCCGAACCCGGAGGCGTAACTCGCGGCCCGATCCGTCTCCAGGCCGGGCTACATTGCATGTCCTTGCCCCTCTCCGCCCAAGTGGCCGCCATGCTTCGGTCGAACTCGGAGGACGCGCCCAAGGCCGATCCGGATCCTTCGACGATCCGCCTATGACCGCCCGCCCCGAACCCGAAGGCGTGACTCGCGGCCCGATCCGTCTCCCAGGCGGGGCTACATTGCCTTGTATAATTCGCACAAGAGCCGATACGCCGCGACAGGCCGTCATTGCCTGGTCATGATAGACCGAAGGACAGCGTGGTCGTCGCGGTGAATCTCTCGGACAAGAGCCCGAACAGTCGCCCGGTTCACTCCGAA
>JANRKW010000046.1:0-28541 GCA_033763215.1 Isosphaeraceae bacterium
GGGCCGACTCCCGGAATGCTTCGAAGTACCTCCTCGCGCGGCCCCCAGTCGGGATCGGCCTTGATGTGATTGCCGATGGATTCGTCGAGATCGTCGATCTGTTTCTCGAGCCAACGGAGGTGCGCCTCGATGCCCTTCGCGATTTTCTTCGAGGCCTGGCGGAGCCGATTGAGCTCGGCGGTCCGCATGCCGATCAACTGGGCGCGCCGATCGATCAGGGCCTGCAATTCCAGGACTTTCTCGCCGGGAAGCTCGCGAGCCTCCGGACGAACGGCTTCGGCGAAGTGCGCCAACACGCGAGCATCGATCGCATCCGTCTTCGAGTGCTGCCCGAGCGACCTGGCGAAGTGCCGCACCCGCGCCGGATCGACGATGCGCGAGGGGAGCTTGGCCTCGGCGAGTGCGACCGCGACCGCCCTCTCGAAGCCGCCTGTCGCCTCGAGGACGACGAGTTGCGGAGCCGCGGCGCGGAGCTTGTCGATCAGCGCGGTCACGCCCTCGGACGAGTTGGGAAATCGATGCGATTCGCCCGTCGGTCGAATCGCGACGTCGAGATTCTGCTTCGAGACGTCGATGCCCACGAACATGATCGCCCGCTCCGAACCAAAGATGTTGTTGTCTGTTGTTGTTGTATTCGGACGATCACTTGATGCAACTCGCAAACCGACGTCTCGGCCTCGCCCAGCCTTGCTGATTCGGAGTGAACCGGGCGACTGTTCGGGCTCTTGTCCGAGAGATTCACCGCGACGACCACGCTGTCCTTTTTCTCTCTTTTCCTCTCAGAATCGAACCCCGCCGCGCAGGAAGAGCCCGGGCTCCAGGTTTCGATCCTCGCCGAGCCCCAGGTCGAGGCGGCGCCCGAACGCCGAACCCACCACGGCGAACCACCGGGCCTTCTGCTTCGTGGTGTACTCCAGCCCCAGCGCCACCCGGAAGTCGCGGTATTGGAACAGGTCGTTCCGACCTGCGGTTTCGATCGCGTACGTGCTGCTCTCGAACGAGAACAAGCCGTAGCTTTGCCAAGCCTCGCTCCATCGATAGACCACGCGGGGTCGAGGCGCGATCAGCTCGTATCTCCACCTGTCGTTCGGCGACCAGATGGCGCCCGCCGCCGGGATGATCGGCAGGTCGGGCTGCGCCGTGTACACCACACCGCCGATCACGACCAACTCCGGCCCGAATCGGTAGCTCGCGAACATCCGCGCCGGCACCCGAAACGCCTCGCCGCTCAGATTCCTCCAGTCCGTGTAGAGACCTGGAGTCGCGGCCACCTGAAGCGAGAGGCGACGCGACAGCGGCTGCTCGACCTGCACGTCCATCGTCAGGCCGTAGATCTGATCCGGCAGACCCAGTCCCGACTCACCCAGAAACAGTGTCTGAAACTGGGGACGCAGACTCAGCATCGTCCTGCCGAACGTGAAGCGCTTCCCGCTCGAAACGCTGAGGAAGCCCATGCTCAGATTCGTGTTCGTCCCGGTGACGTCGCCCGGTCCGATGTACCACGACTCGACCGCGAGTATCGACGGCGGCGGCGGCCCATACCCCTTGGGAGGCCCCGAAGGCGGCGGCCCATCGGGCGCGGAATCCGCCCCGCCCCCCAACTCCGGCGTCAGCGGCGGACGCCCCCGCGCGCCCGGTTCCAATGAAGTCGGATCCGAGATCTCCGGCGAATCGGCCGCAACCGTCGACAAGGACGGTGGATCCGACGACCCGGATGGAGCCTGCCGCGCCTGGGCCGACCCCGTCGCCAACGCCAGAACGGCCCACGACGCCACGCCAGTCAAACATCGATGCCAAGAAACTCGTCCAAGAAACCGGACATACGCCATGCCTCCCCTCCTCGAGAGATCGGGATCTCGGCCGGATCGTCTATTCAAACGGAATCAGCGTCAACCCCACCACGCCACGCCTGTCGCAGAGGGTCTGCCCACGGATCCTCTTGGGGTCAGGTTGCTTGGTCCCAGACGCTCGACCATTCTCGTCCAGAAACTCGCAAGGACATGCAATGCGTGTGCGACGGGTTTCGATGCATTCGCAAGGACACATTTGCAGGGACATGCAGTGTGTGGCGTGTCATCCGCGGTAGCGAGGCGGTTGCCCAGGGTCGGCGCTCGAGACCCTCCAAGGTCTCGTATTCAGGGCCGGTGAGGCCGAGCGGAGGGAGCGGCCGAAGTCGCTTCAGGGGGACTCGGGAGACTCGCAAGGAGAGACTCGCAAGGACATGCAATGTGTGGCGCTCACATGTTGTCCGCCATGCGGAAGAGGCGCGAACGCCCGGAGCGGGGAGCCGCCCGGGCGTGTGAGTTGAGCTTGGGGAAGACCAAAGCGGTCGGACCCGCCGTAGGAATTCAGCGGCTCGGTGCTCGTCGCGACCGCAGCGCAGCCCCGGCGAATCCGCCCAGACCGATCGCGAGCGAGACGATGGTCGAGGGCTCGGGAACGGCGGTGAGTCGGAAGACGGATCCGCGGCCGCCCGGGTAGGCTTCCGTGGTTCCGTAGAGCGTGCCGTCGGAGTCGATTGCAAGGCCGTAGGGCGAACCGCCGTTCGTGCCGTCGAACGCGGCGATGGTCTCGAGGGAACCGGTCTCGAGGTCGATCCGGAAGACGGTCCCGCTGCCGCCGGGTCCTCCCGTGGGCGTCGTTCCGAAGAGACTGCCTCGGCCGTCGAGCACGAGCTCGCCGTAGGGGAAGCTGCCGGAATCTTCGTCGAACGAGACCAGGGTCGTGAACGCGCCGGTGGCGAGGTCGATGCGAAACACCGTCCCTTGATCGTCTACGCCGCCGAAGTTGGTGTTCCCGTAGAGGTTCCCCAGGCCGTCGAGGACGACGTTCCCCAAGAAGGGGTTGCTTCCCTCGGAGCCGTCGAAGGAGGCGAGCGTGGCGAGAGTGTCCGCGGCGGCGTCGTACACGTAGACGGCCCCCAGGTCGGAGTCGCCCCCGACTTGCGTCATGCCGTAGACGTTTCCAAGGGCGTCCACGGCGATTCCCCCGTCGGCGTTGCCGCCGTTCGGGCCGTCGAACGAGGCGAGCGTCGTCAACTCGCCGGTCGCCGGGTTGTAGCGGAAGAGCGTCCCCAGGTCGGAATTGCCCCCGATGGTGGTTGTCCCATAGACGTTGCCGATGGCGTCGAACGCCACGCCGCCCAACGGTAGGGCGCCGTTGGAGCCGTCGAAGGCGACGAGGGTCGAAACGACGCCCGTAGACGGGTCGATCCGAAACAGGGTCCCAAATCCGCCGGGGCCGGCGTCGAGCGTGGTCCCGTAGAGATTTCCGTCGGGGCCGATGGAGACCCCGCCGAACGGGAAGGCTCCGTTGCTCCCGTCGAAGCTCGAGAGCAGCGTCAACTTGCCTGAGCCGGTGTCGACGCGGAAGGCTCCGCCGACACCGAACGCCCCCCCGGCGAAGGTCAGGCCGAAGAGGTTGCCGCGACCGTCGAGGGCGATCTTGCCGAACGGGTCGTCTCCGTTCTCGCCGTTGAAGATCGCGATCGTCGAGAGATGGTACGACCCGGCCGTTGCGGGGGTGCCGGCGAGTGCTGCGGCGATGAGAACGAGCGGGGCGAGGCGTCGCGTCATGAGAGACTCCGGAGGGGTCGCGATGCGAGGAGGCACCAGAGGGATCGAGCCGTCGACGAGGCTCGAGCGGATCCACGATCGCCGCTCGGCGATTGTTCGCGAGCCGGCGTCATCCGATCGATCATCCGTCGACATCGGGATGTTCCCGAACTGGATGCCGCGTCTACAATCCCGTCAAATGATGGGTTGGGTGCGATTTCGACCTCCGATGGGAGGGATCGATGGGAGCGTCGAGGCGGTTGAGGCTCTCGGAGATTCGAGGCGTCTTCGAGGTGGTGGGCGAGTGCGGAGAGCTCGGGCACGACCCGCTCTCGTGGGGCCGGCACCTACTCGGCGGCGTGCAACGTCTCGTGGGCGACGCGGTCGTCATCGTCGGCGAATTCCCCACGACGCCGACCGCCGCGACGGCCTTTCTCTCGCTGGTCGATACCGGCTGGACCGGCATCGGATCTCGAGCGACCTACGAGTCATGGTCGCGATTCGTGAGGGCCGCGCCGCCGAACTACCACCCCGCGGCAAGTCGCTTGCTCAGCCTCCCCGCGACTTCCCGAGTCCGCTCGCGTCGGCAACTGCTGGCCGACCGCGTCTGGTATCGCCTGCCCCACTACAACGAATGGCTCGAACCGCAGGGAGTGGACGACGCACTCTTCGGCTTCCACGTGATTCCCGGAGGCGGCGGCCTTGCCGTCAGCCCAAATCGGTTCGCCTCGCAACGCCCATTCTCAGCGCGACACCTTGCGACGATGCGACTGTTGATGTCCGAACTCGGCCGCCATCTCGGGAAGAGGTTGAGTACGCACCGCGATCCGATCGCCCGCCTCTCCCCCCGACTTCGAGAGACGCTCGATGCCCTGCTCGAAGGCGACGGCGAAAAGCAGGTCGCCCTCCGACTCGGCATTCGCACATCGACGGTTCGTGAATATGTGCAAGCGATCTACCGCCACTTCGGCGTCAACAGTCGGCCCGAACTCATGGCCTACTTCCTCCGACGCCCTCGTCGAGAGCCCGACGCCTGAATCCATTCGGCCGAAAATCCGGCCGACACTCGCGAGGACATGCAACGGACGCTCGCGAGGAGGACATGCAATGTGTGGTGTCTCCGCCTCGATCGAAGAGAGCACACGACCGGTCGACGTCGGAGGCGGAGCATTTGAGGCTTGAAGCTTGATCGCTGAATCCTGATCCGATGACGGGTGAACGATGAGGCGACGCCGGCATCACGATCGAGGGTTGAGATCGGCTTGTAGGCCGGAGGGTAGGTACGCCCCTTCTCGTCGGCCGACCGGTCGTGTGTACGGATCACCTCGCCAGATCGAGCACGTCGGCCGCGATCTCGACCCGAGTCGAGGCGTTGAATTGCGTGAGTGCGTCCTGGATCGAGTCGATCTCGCCCTCCAACGCGCGGATCAGGTCCAGGACCTCCGGCTTGCGGATCACCGAGTCGTAGTCGACCTCGGCGCCGCCGAAGTGCGCTTCCTTTCCCTGCTTGGTGTTGAGATCGCCGAGCATCTTGAGGGTGCTCTTGATCTCGCCCAACCGGAGGATGTCGTCGTAGACCGGGGCGTTGGCCCGCTGGATCGCCGCCTTGACCGTCACGAGAGCTTCTTGGAGCTTGCGGTAGCGGTCGAACTCCGCCCGCACGTCCACACTCTGCTCACTGCGCTGACCGGCCTGGACGCAGTTGTAGGTCTCGACGTTGGAGCGAGCTTGCGACAACCGACCCGCCAGCCGATTCTTGACCGACAACGCCTTGGCCAGAGTGATGGCCTCGCTGTTCGCCATGACCACCTTCCTCCTCGGAATCGGCTCGCTCGCTGATCTCGAGCAATACGAATTGTAGCGCTTCGATCCCGGACGAACAATCGGGTCGACGTCTCGAAAATCAGTCGATCCGGAATCGAAGGCGGAGGTTCCCCGAGTCGACATTGCCTGTCGATGCCCTGGGGATGGATGGCTCGGATGGACCTGTCGCTGTTGTCGCTGGTATGCCGGCCCAAGTTGATGGAAACGGGTGGCGACGAGCACGCCTGTCTGGATGTTCATCGGCCGTAGGAAGGTCCAGTCAGTTCCGGCGGAGGTCGTCGCGAGTTGATACTGGGCAAAATGCCACTACGTGGTGGCCGAGGATCTTGCTTGGCCTGAACGGCTGGCCTAATGTTGTCGCGTATTGGGTCTCTAGTGTTCGGCTCAACCACGAGAGGACATCGAGCACGAAGATTCGCGTCTTGGTTGGACTGGTTCTGGGTCTGTTGGCGACTGCTGCGGCGGATGCCGGCGTGATGCTCTACAACGTGTCGGGAATCACGGTGGCGGGATCGGAAGTGGATGGGGTCGCGGCCGTCGCGCAACCGTTCGAGATTCATGCCGTGTTCGACGCCACGCCACAGGCCCCGAGCCCTGTCAACTCTTATGCCGTGATCAGCGTCACAGGCCGGGTTGGCCAGTAGACCTTCAACACGCTCAACACGGTCGGCTACGAGGTGGGCTTCATCTCCCCGAACGAGGCTCTTCCGGGGCTGGTAGCCGGCTTCCTACCGAACGCTGGATTCGTGTCGCCGATCTTCTCCGGTAGTAGCCCGCCTTTCGATCCCGCAGCGCCATCACCGACCGAGTTCACCGGCTATCTCGGTGCTCTGAACAATTCGACGATCCTGTTCACAAGCATCGGGACCGTGCGGATCTCCTTCAACGCGCAGGTCGGGGTCCGAGTCTCGATCAGCCCGGCGACCGTCGTGCCCGAGCCTGCCGGTTGGGTGGGACTTGCCTCCATCGGTTGCGTCGCCCTCCGGGCGGGGATGCGCCGTCGGTCGTGATTCAGGCCGGATGAAAGGATCAAACAACTCGGAAGAAGATCCTCGACGAGCAGGTCCCCGACCGGACTTGCTCGTCGAGTCGTTCCCCTGGTCGTTGTCAGGAAGAGTGCAGGTACGAGCGAGTCGAAGTTCGCTACGCCTGTCCGTTTGCCGAGGAATGTGGACGCTTCCAATGGTCGATTCGTGGAATCGCGATGCCGCTCGAGTCGAATGGATCGAATTTTCAAATGATATGTAGATTTGATTGTTTGCAAAGGTCAGTGAGGCATCCTGTGAGTGTTGATTTTCGGAAACACACCCCAGCGTCGATCCAAAGCTGCTTGGATTGCTACGTCCGATGGGCTACACTCCGTGACGAATCAGATCATCCATGTTCCTTGGGTTTATCTGATTCGCGAATTTCACATCAGGGGTAATGGCACTCTTCGAATGAGGATCAACAGTGATGATCACCAGGGTATTGACCACACTCTTACTGGTGCTTGCCGCTCAGCCTGCTTTTGCGGGTGTGACGGTGAGTGTCTCGGGCCAGGCCTCGCCCTATCTGGCGGGGATGCCGAATGGCTCGACGCTGCCTGCGGGCGACTCGGCCCCGAATCAGTCGCCGACGGAAGTGGTCGGGTTGGGGTTCACCGCCGGCTCGGAACTGACCTTCGACGCGGTGGGATCGGTGGCTTACAACGGTTCATCGTTCAATGGGCCTGATGGTGACGCCGGCTACGTGTTCTCGCGTGGCGATGCGAACGGCATCTCTGGTTACAACGTCACCGTGAATTCGCTGCTGGGCGTCTTCCTTGGTCCCGACCAGCCCGACGGATTTGCAGCGCCGGCCAGTCTTGATTTCGGACCGCCGGCAAGCCGAGACTACCTGTCGCTGGCCCCCCTGCTCCGCCAGGTGTTCTTCATCGGCGACGGACTCACCTCGTCGAGCGTGGTGCAAAAGATCGTTGTGCCAACGGGTGCGACCCGACTCTTCCTCGGGACTGCAGACGGCATTGAGTGGAACAACAACGCTGGTTCGTTCCGCGTGACCGTGGATCTTCTGCCCGCCGTCGGTGTTCCTGAGCCGTCGACTTTGGCGGGGCTGGGCGTTGGGGTCGTCGGCACGGTCCTGGCGCACAGGCGTCGTCGGGCCGGCAAGGCCGGCTGAGTTGGAAATCGAAAGCTCGCAGATAAAAGCATGAGTAAACAAAAGGGACATCCTTGATCGTTGGTCGAAGACGACGAACGGGGCACCAGGGTGTCCCCTCGCTGATTGGGGTGAGGCGGGGAGAAAAACGATGAGAAGATGGGGGAACTAGCGGGTTGCAAAGGCGCGGGCGTCGGCCGCGACGACGTCGTCGTCGAGTGCGTGGTCGAAGATCGACACATCGGAGATCGTCCCCGAGATCGGTCCGATCGGCCCGAGTCGATCTCGACGGGGCGGTCGTTTCGGAGGTCGAGGCGAGCGATCTCGGGCGATTCGACTCGTGCGACGCGGCGGTGCGAGGTTGGGTGCCGTCGTCAGGGCCGCGACCATCGCACTGGGTCGCGCTCCAGGCCGTCAGCTCCCCCCTCGAAGCCGACAACCAGCATCCAGTCTGGATTTGCCTCCACGATTTCGTAGTACGAGACGTCGTCGAAGCCGTTCGGGTTATGGCCCGACCCCGGATTCGCCGGAACTGCCTCGCTGGTCTCGAAATGTCCCTGATCGACATAACGCCACGATCCGACGCGAGCCGGTGCCCCAGCCTCCGCTGTGAAGCTCGCGCTGCCATCGGCGCCGAGCTTCGCTCGGGAACCGGACGGAAGTACCCACTCGCCAACCAGGTCATCGCGATCCATGAAGTTGCCTGCCTTGATCCTTGGGACAATGCTCAGCGACCGGTTCATCTGAGAGGCCGATGAGCACCGAAGTCGAAGCAGGACCCGCCGGCCTGTTTCCATCAGTGGTTCGTCCGCCGCTATCGAATCTCTAGACGAAACTCGGCTGAAGGGCTACGGAAATCCGCGGCGGCCCGACGCCGTCGACGCGGGATGGAATGAACGACGGAGCGTCGCCCTCAACAAACTCAGTGATGTCTTCCTGGTCGGAGGGAGCAACGACGGAGAACGATCCGAGAACGATGCAAGGCATCGGCGCTCCGTCGCCCATGGACCAAGCTCCCCATCGGCCGGGGCTGCGTGATCAGGACTCAACGAGAAGCCGTCGTGCCCCGCCGATCCGGTGAGCGACCGGCTCGGCGAGGTCGACTGACGGCCGGTTGGGCCAGTGAAATCAGTACCCGCGCCGGAGCGTCCGGGTGGGTGATCATCGCGTCATGATCCGCAGCCGACAGCTCTTCGTAACGGAGGCCCTGCTGCCGCGCTCGCCGGCCGGCCTCCACTGAGAATGGAGCGCAGCTGCATCGGATGTACGCATTCCATACCGCCCCAGTCTCACCAGCTGAGAGGGACAGCGGCTGCGTGAACGAGCGCAATGGGTGGTCGCCGAGGCGCGAAGCCATCCAAGCGGCGTCGCGCTCGTCCGTGACGCCGAACGCGGCGGGCGGTCTCAGCGAAAGGACGCGCCAACCGTCGTCCCTCGCGGGCGCGAGCGGCGCAAGATCACTCACCGCCTTGCCGTCCTCGGGCAAGAAGGCGTCCAGGCACACCAGGCCGGCCGGGCGAGCGGCAACCCGTTGAGCCGCGCCCGCGATCACCATCCCGGCGCAACTGTGACCGACCAGGACCACCCCGGCGAAGTCCTCGTACTCGAGGACGGCGGAGACATCCGCGACGTGGGTGTCGAGACCGACCTGAGGGGTGAGGAGATGGGCACGTTCCCCCAGACCGGTCGGCGTCGGGGTCAAGACCTCGTGGCCTGCGGCCCGCAAGAGGGGCACGACCTTGTTCCAACACCAACCGCCATGCCAGGCCGCGTGGACGAGAACGACTGTCGCCGGTTTCTCCATCGCTGCCCCGTTGGGTTGGAATCTGCAACGAAACGCTTCCGCCGCCGAACGATCCGTCTCAGCCGCCGCGGGTCGATGACCGTGCGCCGCGGACGTGCGGCACCGGTCCTCTGCGGCGCAGGTTCGGCGTGCCTTCGCTTCGGTTTCCGCTCTTCCTCGCGGAACGCAGTGTCGTGCCGGTGCCGGATCCGCCAGGCGTCGCCGCTCGTATTCGGGATGAACGATCGGCGGTTTCTCGGCATCGGTGCCGGAGGGGGCCGGCCGGAACGGCGATCTCGTTGGATGAGAGCGCGAGCGGTGCGTGCTCCCCTTGTAGATCGTGTCGAACATGCTCCGGATCCGCTTCTCGATCTCGGCCCGGCCGCTGAACTGGGCACCGAAGAGAGTCGACATTGCCTGTCCATGCCCTGTGTCCATGCCCTGTGTCCGTCCATGACCTCCCTGTCCAGGCCCTCTCATGCCCTGCGACCGGCCGACTTCGACCGTCACCGCCTGATGTGCTTGCATGCTCTTGGATTCTCCGTCCTCGTACTCGCTCTTGAACGATCTGGAGGGGGGATTCGTCGACTCTTGACATCCTCGGGGGCAGTGTCTATCGTAGAAATACGATGAATAAAGATGCTCACACCCAGTCTCGTTCCTGCCGCCCCTCGTCGGGGCCCGTCGAGGGGCTTCCGAGCGAGTCGGATGTCGAGTTGGCACTGCTCGCCAAGGCACTCGGTCACCCTGCGCGGGTTCAGATCGTGCGCTTCCTGCAGACGCAGGAGTCCTGCATGTGCGGCGATATCGTGGAGCATCTGCCGCTCGCCCAGTCGACCGTCTCCCAACATCTGAAGATGCTCAAGGAGGCGGGGCTCGTCCGCGGTACCATCGACGGGCCGAGGGTCTGCTATTGCGTGGAGCCCACGGCCCTGGATCGTCTCAAGCAACTGGTCTGCAGCCTCTAGACGTTTTTTTTGCCCTGGTCTATCGGTTATCGCCGATTGACGAATCGAGAAGGAGACGACGATGGCGAAGTTCGAGGTGTTCGACCCCCCGATGTGCTGCTCCACCGGAATCTGCGGTCCGAGCGTCGACCCGGTCCTGCCCCGCTTCGCTGCGGACCTGGACTGGCTCAGACGCCGGGGGCTGAGCGTGGCCCGCTACAACCTGTCGCAGCAGCCCGCCGAATTCGTTGCCAACTCGACGGTCACCGCCGCGCTCCAAGAATTCGGCAACGACTGTCTTCCGCTGATCCTGCTCGACGGCCGGATCGTGTCCAAGGGGGTCCACCCGGATCGCTCGGAACTGGCGCGACTCGCTGGTCTCGAGGTCGCCTCCGAGTCGGAGCCGATCAAGGCGGCGGGCGGTTCGTGCTGTTCTTCTCCGGCGACGGTCACGATCGGCGACAAGGCCGGTGGATCCTCCGGCGGCTGCTGCTGACTCGAAAGGGCGTTCCATGATCATCAACGATCCCGTCACCCGCATCCTCTTCTTCACCGGGAAGGGCGGAGTCGGGAAGACCTCCGTCGCGTGTGCGACTGCCGTCGCCCTCGCGGACGCGGGCAAGCGCGTGCTGCTGGTGAGCACCGACCCGGCCTCGAACCTCGACGAAGTCTTCGCCGTCGCACTCGGGACGGAGCCGACGGAGATCCGCGAGGTCCCCGGCCTCTTCGCGATGAACATCGACCCCGAGGCGGCGGCGAGGGCCTATCGCGAGCGCATGGTCGCGCCGTACCGAGGGATACTCCCCGATGCAGCGGTGCGCAGCATGGAGGAGCAATTCTCGGGTGCGTGCACGATCGAGATCGCGGCCTTCGACGAGTTCTCGCGGCTCCTGGGCGACGCCTCGGCCACGAGCGAATTCGACCACGTCCTCTTCGACACCGCCCCGACCGGGCACACTCTGCGGCTCTTGCAGCTCCCCGCCGCGTGGTCGGTCTTCCTCGAGAACAACGTCGGGGGGAACTCCTGCCTCGGCCCGCTCGCGGGGCTGACCAAACAGCGGGCCCTCTACGACTCGGCGCTGGAGGCACTCTCCAACCCTGCGACGACCACGCTCGTGCTCGTCTCCCGGGCCGAGGCGACGGCGTTGCGAGAGGCGGACCGCGCTCGGAGCGAGCTCGCCGAGCTCGGGATCGGCAACCAGCGGCTCGTGGTCAACGGGCTGTTCACGGCAACCGATCCTTCGGACCCCGTCGCGAATGCACTCGAGGCCCGCGGCCGCTCGGCGCTCGAGAACCTCCCCGTCGGCCTCGCCGGGCTGCCACGCACCGACGTCCGGCTCTTGCCGTTCGGGCTCGTCGGCGTCGCCGCGCTCCGCATGCTGGGCGACCCGTCGCATGCAGCGGGGGACGCCGTCGCGAACGTCACGCCGGAGGAGTTCGGCCCGCTCCCGCCGCCGCTCGAAGACCTCATTCCGGAGCTGACACGTTTCGGCCGCGGCGTGATCCTGACCATGGGCAAAGGGGGCGTCGGCAAGACCACGATCGCAACCAAGATCGCAATCGAGCTCGCGAGGGGCGGCCACAAGGTCCACCTCTCCACGACCGACCCCGCTGCGCACCTCGACCTCACGCTCGGCGAGAGCGTCCCGAACCTCTCCGTGAGCCGCATCGACCCGGTGAAGGAGACCGCCGACTACACGGCCGAGGTCATGGCGAACGCGGGTGAGGATCTCGACGAGCACGGGAAGGCCCTGCTCGAGGAGGACATGCGCTCGCCTTGCACCGAGGAGATCGCCGTCTTCCGCGCGTTCGCCCGAGTGGTCGACCGAGGCAAGGACGGGTTCGTGGTGCTCGACACGGCGCCGAGCGGACATACGCTCTTATTGCTCGACGCCACCGAATCGTATCACCGGGACGTGCTGCGAAACATGAGCGGCATGCCCGAATCGGTGAGGGAGCTGCTTCCCAGACTCCGCGACCCCGAGTTCTCGCGGGTGCTGATCGTCACGCTCCCCGAGGCGACCCCGGTGCACGAAGCGGCGACGCTCCAGCGCGAACTCGAGCGCGCGGGCATCACTCCCTATGCGTGGGTCATCAACCAGAGCCTGGCTTCGCTGAAGCTCACCGATCCGATCCTGCGCTCGCGAAGGCTCCACGAGCGGCCGTTCATCCGGCAGGTCTGCGGGGAACTGGCCTCGCGTACGGCGCTCGTTCCGTGGCAGGCGGACGTCTCGACCCAAGCGAGGACTTCGGTGCTCCAACGCGACTCGATGCCGCTGGTCGAGTCGGACGGTTGACGGAGTCGATGATGAAGCTCATTCACGTGCTCGGTCCCGGCTGCGAGAAATGCGGAAGGCTTGCGGCGAACGCCGAGCAAGCCGTCCGCGATTCGGGCTGCGTGGCGCGGGTGGTCAAGGTCAAGGAGATCTCGGAGATGCTCACCTTCGACGGGGTCAGCGCCCTGCCGGCGTTGGCCGTCGACGGCGTGGTGAAGGTCTGCGGCCGAGTGCCCGGCGTGGACGAGATCCAGGCGATGATCGGTTGAATCCCATCGCGATCAATGCAAAACAGAGACAGTCGATGGATCCCGAATGATCCCCGGCTGCGGTGGTTCAGTCGGCTCGACCACGGCTCGCTCGCGGTCGGGCGACACCACCGCGGCCCGCCGGCGACTCTGCACCACCCGGTGTGCGGCTCGTCCTGTTCATTGCGATGAGTGAATCGAACTGCGCAGAGACGATCGCGGAAGGTCGACGACCGCTTCCCATCCTCGAGCCGCCATCGCGCCTCGGGTTCGGGAAAGAGGCTCCCAGGAATCGATGGCGGAGGCTCCCGAGTCGACATTGCCTGTCCACCAGCCAACGCCGGCCCGCAGCCGATGCCGCCGAGAATCCAGATCCGATTCGAGTTCGACCCTCGGTGTTGGGGAGAGAACAACGACCCGGTGGGCCGAATCGCCTGACAGTGTCGGGGATTTTGCCGCGGTGAGTGACCTAGCGGCGCGACCAGGCATCGGCATCTCCCGTCCGGAGACGGACATCCGGTACGGTCCAACACCGTCCATCCGGGATCGCTCGTGATCTGCATCCGTCAGAGCCACCGGCGGACTCGCCGGAGGTATTCGCCATACTCAGCCCCGAACTTCTCGCTCAGGGCCCTCTCCTCGGGGATGATCTGGAACCGATTGATGTACAGGGGAAAGAGAATCGGCCCGGCCATCGCCCATGGCGATGCCAGCAACGCTGCCCAGGCGAGCAGGAGCAAGGTCATTCCGAGGTACATCGGGTTGCGGGTGATGCGAAACACCCCGTGACCGACAACGGTCGCGGCGCGGTCGGGGTGAATCGGGTCGATCGTCGTTTTCGACTGGCGGAACGCCAGCACGCCCCCTCCGGCGAACGATAGTGCGAGTGCGGTCAACGCCCCGACAGCAACCAACCGGAGTGCCGGGTCGAATAGTACGGGCGATGTGAGGGCGGAAACACCCCACATGGCAATCCCGATGAGGAGCATCAGCAGCGGCGGCGGGATCCGGGTTTCGAGCGCGTTCATGGCTTTTTCACCTTGTCGGGGTAATGAGAGCGATCACCGAACTTGGCGGGCGGAAGGCACCGTTGCAGAGACACGACACGGAAGAACACCGCGGCCGGGGCGACGAGAGCCGGGCCCCATACCTGCGGCCGCGTGGTGATGACGGTGAACGGGTCGCCCGGCCGGTCGAGGCGGAACGGTGAGGGTGCCGAGGTGACGACCGACCAGGCCGCCGTCCCGAGCCTCGCCGGGCCGTCCAGGTTCCAGGCGATGACTGCCCGCCGCCCCAACCACCCGACGGCGAGTCCAACCGCTGTCGGCTGAGCGATCGACCCGGCGAGGATGTCGAAGTTCCACCCCTCGATCGTGACCCGAGCAGGGGCGAGTCCGTCCTGCCGGTACCGCCGGAAGGCGTACTCGACCATGACGCGGAACACTCGGACCGCGACGTGTCGCCGGAGCGGGGTGATCGCCGGGCGTCGACGAGCCGGCGAGGTTCTTGCGACTAGAACAGAGTTGCGACCGCGGCCATCGCCGACACGGCACTCGCGGCGGGCGGGCCGACGGGGCCGAGAGGAGTCCACTCTCTGCGCGGGTGGCCGTCGCCGCAAGCTGCGTGGTCGGAACCGCGCCGACGACCCCGGCCAACCGCCTCGGCCGGGTGAACCCCTCTCGCTTCGCGTAAACCCCAACAGCAACCGTGGCGAGGACGGCACCGCCGACAGTCAGCCCGGCGAGGAGATCGTCGGTCGAAGTCGGAATTCGGGTGAGAACGCCGTTCATGATGTCGCCGCCTCCGCTTGCGAGAGCTGGACGTGTTCGCGGAGCCAGGTGGTCGAGTCCATCGTCAGTTTCGGGTGAGTCGGCGTCGGGAACGAGTGCTCGCGGTCGAAACGGTTCAGGTCGTAGCCACGCTGGAAGGGCAGCTGGAGGAAGTTCAAGACTCCCCGGATCTTCTTGCCGATCGTCCGCTCGGCGAACGGCATTCCGGCATACCGCCGGACGGTGGTCTCGAAACTCTCCGCCGCTCGCCCGGTCAACTCCTCGACCACGTCGGTGACGCCGCCGTTCACCTCGAACGCGCCCCGTTCGTGATCTCTCAAGTAGTGCCGCAACATGCTGACGCTGAACGGGTCCACGCCCTGGGACCGGGCCACCTTCGAGAGCATCCACACCGGCGTCGGCATCGGCCGCACCGACTTGCCGAGTACCGAACCGACGACTGCCGCCATCTCACGCCCGGAAAGCAACTTCGGCCCGGTCGGGCGGTACGATCTCCCTTCGTGGCCGTCCGGGTTGGTCACGATCGCCACCACCACGCGGGCGATGTCTTCGTTCGACACCGGGGCACTCTTGCTGGTTCCGGTGAGGACGGGGAACAGCCCGAGGTGAGCGGCCATGTCGAGCGTCCGCAGGAAGTTGTCGGCGAACATGCCGGGGTTCACGATCGTGTGGGCCACGCCGGGGATGGTGGCGTACAGGCGGTCCACCAGCCACGTCTGCCGGGTCATGATCGACGGATGGTTCGGGCTGGAGGTCCACTGGCTCATTTGCACGACATGCTCGACCCCAGCCTCGCGGGCGGCGTCAGCGAACGCCACGGCGCTGTGCAGCATGTGCGGGTGCATCGGCGGGACGTAGTATGCTCGCTGCGTTCCCCGCAAGGCGTCGAGCAGTTGCTCCGGGTCGAACAGGTCGGCGACGGCGATTTCGGCACCGCGCCGGGCGAGGCGTTCGCTCCGTTCATCGTGACGCCGGACGACGGCCCGGACGGGCCACCCTTCGGCGAGCAGTTGTGCGGCCACCGCGTTGCCGGTCTTGCCGGTCGCACCCGTGACGAGGATCGTGGGCTTGGTCATGATCGAACTCCGTGTGAGGGTTGAGAACCGTTGCGGGTCGAGGAATGGGGCGGTCGGGTCGCAATCACCTAACAGTGTTAGGTGTGAAGATGTGAATTTGCACTGTCCGGAAGCCGACGCTTCGGCGGAGGATCTCGAGGGCGACCAGGCGACCGGCCCCGGAAGGCCGACGTCGAACAGCGGGGTGAGGGCCTTCGTCGGCGCCGCGATCGGGGCCACCCGCGGGGCATGCGGAAGCGAGTGGGTCAGGCCGGTACCCACCGCGACGGCGGTGTCGGAGAACCCGAAACCAGGGAGAGGGCAGTTCGCTCGTCGAATTCCGGGGCGAGACTCAGGTAGCCCGCATACGGGTCCGCAATGAGATCACCAGTGCCGGCCAAGATCCGGAAGACTCGAGGAGTTGCCTTCGGCAGCCGTGAGGGAAAGAGAGTATCGCTGCGGGCACTCGCCAGGTGAGCATGATCGTCCTCCGTTTGCAGCCGACGGCCTCGATCAGCTGCCGGACGCGGGACGAGCGGAAGTCCCGGACGGTCGGGAAGACGATCGTCGCGGCCACGATCGCACCGATCGAGGGTTGGTGCATCTCGGCAAAGAACCCGGTCTCGGCACCGATCCTCAACAGTGCGAAGCAGAGGCTCATGCCGGTCGGAAGTGATCGAGCCGTCATGTGGTTGATCCGCCGGTTTCCGTCGACGGCTGGAGATCGAGGTCAGAGTCGTCATGATTCAACTCCGTAGGGCTCTCGTCGGTCTTCGTTTCTCGGACGAACCCGACTCGTGAAGAATCACCAGAGTCTCAAAGTCGCCTGACACTGTTAGGTGTAAAGGTAAAAAAATTTACTCCGCCACGGTCAGGCCTCGAATGAGCGCGTCGTTCATTCGCCGGAACGTCGCCTTCAGCGGCTTCCACGGCACCCACGGGTCGTTGGCTTTGGCGATGTGCAGGGACACCAAACCATGCACACCACCCCAGATGATCTGGCTCAATTCGTCGGCATCCTTGAACTCTGGGCGAAACGCGCCGGCCGCCAAGGCCTCGGTCACCGTCTCCCGCAAGAACGCGTAGGCGTCTTCCGCAGGGTCGCCGCAGGTGATCTCTCCGTCCACTTGCTTCAACTGTGGGGTCATGAACAGCAATCGATAGTGGTCCTGGTGCGCCGAAGCGAACTCGACGTACGCGATCCCCATCTTTCTGAGTCGCTCGATCGGATCGTCTATCTTGCCGATCCGCCCGAGCCCAGCACGAAACGCTTTGAAGTCGGCATCCAGTAATGCCTTGAGGACTCCCTGTTTATCGGCGAAATGGTGGTAGATGCCGGTCGCAGTGTACCCGATCTTCGCCCCGAGCTTTCGCATCGAGAACCCGTCTACTCCGTCGGCCAGCAACACTTCGCGGGCGGCGTCGAGGATCTTCCGTTTCACCTCGCGGTTGTGTTCCTCACGGTCGACGGCGTGCATCGGGCGACCCTCGGGAATAACGATCCAGCGGACGATGTCTTGGGAAAGAGGCACTTGACGCTCGGCTCATGGCCATCGACTCTCAGGAACGATACCTAACAGTGTTAGGTTGGTCAATGGCGGCCGTTCCTTTTTTCATTTCGCAGACGAGGGCGCTCGACCGCCATCCATCCGCCAAGTTGAAACATCACTAAGGAACTCTGAGAAAAACCCATGCCGAGATTCCTCGATTGATGTGAAGAGATGCCTCGATTGAGGAGCGCCGACGATGACGGCGTTGTTTCCGACCAAGCCCGCATGGACATGCAATGTGTTGTGCAAGGAACTCCGAGGTAACTCGCGAGGACATGCAATACGTGGTATGCCCAACCGGACGACTTCGACTGTCCATGGCTGCTCCCGAGTCGACATTGCCTGTCCAGGCCCCTCCGCGCAGCGGCGGGCATAGCCGAGGGGCGTGACGTCTCGAAGCGGTTCGACGGCGGGCTCGTCGTCGAACGCGGCTTCGGGCGGGAAGGTTGCGCGGACGTTGGGATCGGCCCCGTGGTCGTGGAGGAGACTGGCTGTCGCGTCCTTCACGGCATGCACATATACTGTTGTAGCAGCCTGTCGATACGCTGTTCTCTCAGGCCGATCCCAACTCTCTGACGTCCCGCGCACCGGCCCGTTTCCCGCCGAACCTGCGCAGGGTTTGAACTCCGGAGACGGCGGCGAACAGGAAGACGCCAGTTGCGAGGTGGACGATGCCGGCGGGCTCCGGGACGACGGAGATGCCGTACTTTTCTCCAAGACTCGAGACCACCCGATACTTCTCAGCGGTCGACAATGCGTGGTTGTAGAGACTGAACTCAGACAAGAGCCCGTCGAAAGACGAGTTACCCGCGACGAGGGCGCCGCCGAGGACTACCGGATTGTTCGCGAGGTTGAGGGGGGTGGAGCCCGCGGTCCGAAGCGCCTGCAAGGCGATGCCGGAGAGGATGCCTTCGCCTGGGCGGTATCCGTTGATCATGAGCTCGGTCGTGGAGAGCACAGAGCCTCCAGTTCCTCCGATGTGCGAGAAGATCACGATCACGTCCTGGTTCAAGAACGGCGAAAAGGAACCGTCGGGCCTCAGTCTGAGGTCGTCGCCGTGGCCGAGAGCCAGGTCCAGATTGGCTCCATCCATCTCGATGCCGACGCCGTGGAATGTCGTGCCCAGCCAGCCCATAGCCGCAACTCCGTATTGCGTACTGAAGCTGGTCGGCCTGAAGACCGCGACCATCGACCAACTCGCGTCCCCTTGGATTCCGAACTGGGATCCCAGGAGCAAGCTGCTCACGAAGCCTTGATCGCCCCGGTTGAAGAGGACCGACGGACGCCCGCCGATTCCGTCGACCAGATACCGCGGCGTTCCGGTCGACGTTGCGTCGTTCCCGTTGCCGCTGAGATCCTTCCAGAGGTTGACCGGCGCGAGGTCGGACGCTCCGGTGATCGTCCCCGCGTCGTAGTGAGAGACCAAGTCGGCCTGCGCCGTCGTCCATCCGGCGAGGGCGAGCATCGCGGACGTCATGAAGATCGATCGAAAACCTTGCATTTGCACACCTCGATCCAGTTGCCGTGTCCGGCTCGATCAACGATTGATCGGCGGCGGGTGAAGGAATCGTTCGCGTTCGCTGATGGGGGGAACCGAGTGGCCGAGCTCCCGGGCAGTTCGGATCGGGGCGGCTGCTGAGTCGAGAGGAGTCCGCGGAGGGTCCGCCCCCGCCTTGGGAGGCGAGTACCGCATGGGTGAGGAATCGTCCGTCTCGTCCGACGACCACGCGCTGGGGACCGATCGTTCCCCCCAACCACCGAGGCTCGACCCGGTGACCCGTTCTCCCAGGGGGCGACCCGCCGGATGACGGTCCGTCTCGTCACTTTCGAAAGACAACTCCAAGACGGAGTCGTCACGCGAGATTCCGAAAGCAGAAGCCTTTCGAATCAAATCGTTGCAGGCGGGCAACTTGGAGCGGGCGAACAAGAGCGGAGGCGATGCGCTCGGGCGCGGATCGCCCTCGGGGAGTCGGTAGGGCGACGGACCCTGCATTGCCTGTCCATGCCCTTGCTCCCTCGGCTACTCCGTGCCGCCGCGTTCCTCGATCGCCGCGACCGCCGCGTCGTTGACGCAGCGGCGGTCGGGGTAGCGGCGGGCATAGCCGAGGGGCGTGACGTCTCGAAGCGGTTCGTCGGCGGGCGCGGAGTGGAACGCGGCTTCGGGCGGGAAGGTTGCGCGGGCGTTGGGATCGGCCCCGTGGTCGAGGAGGAGCCTGGCCTTCGAGCCGTCGGCATGCCCCATCGCCGCGGCCGGATTGACGACGGTGTGGAACAGCGGCGTGTGCCCGTCGCCGGTCGCGCGTGCGTTCACGTCCGCCCCGTGATCGATCAGCCAACGCGCCAGGTCGATGTCGTCGAACTCGAGCGCGAGGTGGAGGAGCGTGACGCCGGCGACGGGCGTCGCGGGATAGGCGTCGCCGGGTTCGCCTTCGGTCTCGACGGCGAAGACCTCGCCGAACGTGAATCGGCGCTCCAGCAGCGACGGGTCGCGATCGAGGTGCTCTCGGAGCAGGTCGAGCCGCCCGCGGTGCAGCGCCATCATCGGCGTGTCCGGGAGAGCGAATCCGCCCGCGCCCACGATCTCAAGGCACTCGCGCTTGCCCCTGGGGTTTCGCGAATAGATGCAGATGATCATGCCAATCGGGTTGGCATATTTGGCCGCCGCGTGCAGGTCGGCTCCGTGGTCGAGCAGCCATTTCAGGGCCCGGGGCGCGAACGTCTCGCAAGGGCCGAGGACGACGGGGTAATGGCCGCCCCAGACCGCGTTGACGTCGGCGCCGTGGGCGACCAGGAGTTCCATCATCGGGATGCGGGAATCGTCCAACGCGGCGCGCATCAGCGGCCCGTCGCCGCCCTGGTGCACGTCGGACCCGTTCTCGATCATCCACCGCGCCATGGCGAGCCGCATCTCATTGGGCGGCACGCGCGGCACTCGGCACTCGGCGACCCAGGTGAGCGGCCCGTTCCGGCCGTAACCGAGCGGGGCGCGGTGGAGTTCCGGGTGGCGGGTCATCAGTTCCTTGACCCGGTCGAGGTCGTTGGCGTCGATGGCCCGCTCGAGCTCGCCGATCGTCCGCAGCGACTCGACGTGGGCCTCGAGCTCCGGCCAACTCGCAAAGCCGTGCCCGCGCGCGACCTGGAACTGGGCCTCGGCGAGCGACGTCGCCTCGCCCGCCTCCAGCAGTGCTTCGGTCTGGTCCTTCAGACGACGCAGGTCGAGTTGCTCGGCCGGCGGGCGTGGAGATGTCGGAGGCTCGTCGGACATGGAATCCCTCTTTCCCCGAGTCGCCGATCGTCCGCGTTGCGGAGGGAGAGTAGGTTCGCCCTCGGTACCGAAATCGGCTCGGCGCGAGCCCATCGCCGCGGATCGGACGCCCCATAGGCGCGGTAGGAGATGCCGGGCGCGGGCGGCGCCGGACGTCGAGAAGAGAGGGGCGGCGAGGAGGGAGAATCTCGATCGGGCGTGCGCATGGGCCCCGCGCGAGAAGGCGACCGAGATTCCGCCGGCGAGACTCCCGCCGGGCTTCCTTCGCCGGCACTCGCGATCAGCCGAGGTCGATCGCCAGCCCGCCGCCGTGGCTGCGAATCTCTTCGAGGATCCGGAGCCAATTCCGAAGGTGGTCGGTGTATTCCTTGGGCGACTGGAAGTAGTAGAGCTTCGGTTCCAGCTTCGCCCATTCGGCATCGACGGCTTCGGTCAATGCGTCCAAGGCGGCAGGCTGCACGGCATCCAGGATCGATGATACCTGACCGGGGTCGCTTCGGGGGATCGGACTCTCGGAGTTGTCGCCGAGGGTGAAGTCCGCCTTCTTGTACTTGCAGTGCGGGACGTAAACGGACGACTGGTCGAGCGGGAGCTTCTTCGGCACGCCCTGGATCGCGACGGCCGAGACGAGCAGGTCGAGCCCTCGGACATCGTCCGGAGCGAGCCGTTTTCGGGCGGCGGCGAAGATCGGTACGAGTTCGATCGAGAATCCGTCGTCGTCGAGTCGCAGCTTTCGACGGCAGGGCCTCGTCCAAGCTCCCGGTTTCGGGAAAGTGGCCAGGAATGAGTCCCACTCGACACGGAGCGGGAGAAGGCTCGCACTCATTTCATGCTCCCTCGGAGGGTCGATTGCATCGTCGATCGCGCGTCCCACGACGGCAATCCCTACCAACCCAGGGGGCTGCAGTCCAGACGGAAGCGGCCGTCGGCACCGAGAGGCTGGGAACGGTCTCTTCGCTTTCGGTCCGGGAGGTCTCGACTCGGCGGCCGGCATTGCCCGTCCCCGCCTCGAGAGTCTTCACTCTTCCGGACGGAGGGACTTCTCCCCCGGCCGTGCATCGACGCAGCCTCGAACCTCGAATGGAGGCCCGGGGCCGCGACGAGCGGCGGAGGTCGCGACGGATCAGGCGAGTGTGAAGTCGACCCGATACGAGGCGGCCGAGTCTTCGGGAGCCCGCAGTCGGACGAAGTAGACGGTGCCCGCGGATACGGCGAAACTGCCGCCGGTCCGCCCGTCCTCGAGTGCCAGGAGGTTCGCGCCGGCGGCGTTCTCGACCTCCAGGTCGGCCAAGGAGCCGCCCGTCGACGCCAGGGCGACGGTCACCGTCCCAGTTCGCGACGCCGTAAAGGTGAAGAAGTCGCGGTCGTCCCGGTCGGCCGAGGTTCCGGTGAGGACGGCCGGGCTCGCGACGTTGAAGCTGAAGGGGTCGGCCGCCGACTTCTCGCCGTTGGATTCGCTCTCGGCGAACGTCCCGCCGACGCTGCCGTCGCCGTCGTCCGTGCCGCCGCCTCCCGAGCCTCCTCCACCCCCGACGAGGCTGCCGTCGAAGAGCAGGTCCACGAGGTAAGCCGCCGGGCCGTCGACCTTGGAGCGGAGGCGCACGAAATACGTCCGCCCCGCGACGACGGCCGCGCGTCCGGTGTTTCGACCGTCGTTCGGCTCGGTCTCGAAGAGCGTCCCGCCCAGGATGTCCTCGACCTCGAGCTGCGCGAAGACTCCGTTGGTGGAGCCGACGACCGCGTTGAGGAAGCCGGACTGGGTCGGCGTGAAGACGAAGAAATCGCGGTCGTCCTGACCGGTCGACGTGCCCTGGAGCCGGGCCGAGCCGACGATGCCGAGGTCGAACGGATCGGCCGCGCCCTTCGAGTCGTTGGACTCGGATTCGACGACGGTGCCGACCGGCACCGTTCCGCCGCCGCCCGTCCCTCCGCTTCCGCCGCCCGTGCCCGTCGCGCCGAAGAGGAGGTCGACGAGATACGAGGAAGTGACCCGGTTGATCGCGGAGCGGATCTCCACGAAGTAGGTCCGGCCCGCCTCGAGGGCCACGCTCCCGGTGTTCACGCCGTCGTTCGGCTCCGTCTCGAAGAGCTGAACGCCGGCCGAATCCTTGACCTCGACCTTGGCGAGCACGCCGTTGGCCGTTCGCGCGTCGATGCCCAGAGTGCCGGCCGACGGTGCGGTGAAGCTGTAGAAGTCGCGGTCGCGACGGGTGACGCTCCCTTGGAGTTGGACCACCTCGCCCGCGCGAAGAGTGACCGCGTTCGCTCGGCCGATCCGGTCGTCGTTCCGCGACTCGCCGACGACGGCGACGGGGGGCGGATTGGCGGTCGAGCCGCCGTTGCCGGGAGCGCCGCCGATCAACAAGTCGACCGAATAAGCGGCACGGGCATTGACCGGCGAGCGGAGCCGGACGAGGTACGACTGCCCGGCCGTGATCGCGACGCTGCCCGCGTTGATGCCGTTCTTCCGTTGAGTCTCGAGAAGACCGGTGCCGGCCTGGTTCTGAACCTCGAGTTGGGCGAAGACTCCGTTGCGGGATCGTACGGCGACGTTCAGGTTGCCCGAGGCCGGGGCGGTGAAAGTGAAGAAGTCCCGATCGGTGCGATTCAGCGAGGCGCCCTGGAGTTGAGCGATGTTGTCGACGTCGAAGGCGATGACGTTCGCCCTGCTCGCCCGGTCGTTGTTCTCACGTTCGGCGACCACGACCGAAAGGAGTTGTCGCCCTTCGAGGAACTCGACACCAGGGGAGCGATGACGACGCTTCACGGTTCCGCCCTTCGGCTCGAGATGTCGAATGCCTCGTCGATGAGCCCGTGCCGGGCCTCCGCACGCGATGAGCAGACGAACACTTCATCCTACAAAGCCCGCAGGTCGATTTCCAGCCTCCCTCCGCCCCTTGTCGTCTCGGGAAGCGTCGCCGCTCGTAGCCGTCGATCCGATCGATCGGATCCGAATGGGCACGCGAGAGCGACTCGCGATGACGCGACTCGGTCTCGCCTGGGACTCGCGACGCGGGGCAGTCGATCCGCGTCCCCGACGATGTCTGGAGATCGACTGCGTTGTCACTTCAACGTGTGTCGATGAGGTCTCGGACGGCGGGGTGGGCATGAGCCCAGGCCTTCCAGACCGATGCGGCCCATTGCGTGATCGCCGCGTCGCGGTCGGCTCCCGGATCCGCGCGGAGCACGTCGGCAATGGTGACGCTCCCCCGATGCGAGGGCGGATCGAACGCCGGCCACTGCTTCGATCCTCGGGCGAGGCGCATGTGAGCCCGTTGCACGGCCTTCCCCGTGTGACCTCGTTCGAGGAGGAGGCAGAGCCCGATCAGAGCAAACGCCACGCCGATCGGCTTCGATTCGGGGCCGGCGTGCTGCGCCGCGTAAGCATCGACGACCACCTGATGGATGAAGAACGGGTCGCCGTGAGCCAGGGTGTAGAGCGAGAGTTCGTGGCACAACCGCAGGCATTCCGCAGACGAGCTCCCCTGGAGGCTCGCCGCGACCTCCTCCCCGCAAGGCAACCGCAACCCACACCCCGGGCACACCACGAAGTCGTCCCCAGCTTCACCCCGCGAGCCGATCATCGTGGATGCCTCCTCGTTCGGTGCCGATGACGAAGATCGAGATGACAGGCCGTCCCCCACCCGTGTACGAATTTCCCGACTTCGACAATCGATCGAGCAAGCAGGCCCCGAGCGCGAGCGATCGGGGGCTTGTCCCGATGGTTCGCCCGGGGCCGATGCGAAGACGTCGGGAATCGACATCAACTATCCGTATCAAAGGGGCTTGCGTCAAAGTCGCGGCGGGGATCGGCGAGGAGTCTCGAAGAATCCATACTTTTTTGGTTGACGACGATTCCGCCGGTTGCTCCAAATAGAATTGGATTCGTTGCTTCCCTCCATCCCCCATCGGATCGGATCGCCGAAGAGGGAACGAACTCCCATCGAAAGCGAGGCGGCATATGCGTACTCGTATGTTTCTTGTCGGCATGGGTTTTCTTGTGATCGTATCGGCATGGTTTGCAACTATGCATGGGGGGGGGGGGGCAACGGCTCCGACTCCGGGGGTCTTGGTAGCGAAGAAGGCTTCGATCGATTGGCGGAGCCCGGTACCAGGGACGCCGGTCGATCGGTCATCGAAGAGTACGAGCTTCCAAGTCGTCAACCAGGGCGGCACTCCGGTCCGAATTCTGTCCGTGTGGAGCGGATGCGGCTGCACGACGGCCCGTGTCGAGCCCCGCATCGTTCCGCCGGGATCGCATGCGATCGTCGTGGCGCAAGCAGCTGCGATCGATGTTGGCTTTCGGCCTGTCTCGATCGTCCTGGAGACCGATTCTCCCGTCAGTCCGGAGGTTCGGCTCGAACTCGTCGTGGTCGGTTCTCGCCTGCCCCCCTACATGCTGAAGGCATCGGGTGAACTGATTTGGCGCGCGGGCTACTCGAAGTCCGATACCCGCGAACTACTCGTACAGACCGTCGAGTTCGCGGACTCGCCGCGCAAGCCGCCGCGAGTATCGAGTGATCCCCCGCTCGTTCACTTTGCCGAGCCGACTGTCGTGGAAGAGGGGTTTGCTCGACAACCGGGACAGGTGGTCCGGTCCTATCGATTCCCCGTCTCCTTGGCTTCGACGCTCCCCGACTCGGCATTCAGTGGTCGAGTCACGGTGAGCGACCCCTGGAACCCCGATCGAGTGGAAGAGATCATCCTGAGCGCCGAGGCGAACCCCCCGATTCGGGCCGTACCCAGCCGTTTGATCCTCGCGGTCGACGGGCCGGATGACGACTGGACCAGCATTCGACTCCTCGCACGCTCGAGAGATTCCCTGCCCCTGCGCGCCGAGGTTGTGGAGGGCGATGCCGGCAGGCTGAGTGTCGAATTCGTGGGAGTGACGGGAGAAGAGGACAAGTTCTCGATCTTCGAGGTGCGGGGGCCGGTCGAGAAACTCGAGATCGATCGGGTCTACAACATCCGGATCCGGACCTCCGGGTCGAACCCATCCGTGCTGACCGTTCCTGTCCTGGTGCAAGCGAGGTGATTCGATGATCTCCCCTGTCGTCTCGTCGCATCGGAAGGCGTTCACGCTCGTCGAGTTGCTGGTGTCGATCGGGCTGATCACGGTGCTCGTCGGGCTGCTGCTCCCCGCGGTGCAGGCCGCGAGAGAAGCCGCCCGGCGCACGCGATGCGCCGCCAACATCAAGCAGTTGGCGATAGCGACCCTCAACTTCGCCTCGGTGCATGGAGGGTTCCCCAGCGAGTCGACGTCGGGGTCGGGCAAGCCGTTCTCGCCCGGCCACTCGACGCTCGCATCCTTGCACTGTCGGCTCCTGGGTTTTCTCGAACAGCAGAATCTCTACGACTCCATCAATTTCGATATGTCGATGATCTTCATCGAGGCGATTCCTCCGGCCAACCACACGGTCGCGGCCACGACGCCGGCCGGCTTCGTCTGCCCGTCGGACCCGCTCACCTCGGCCGCCCCTTACGGATGCCTGAGCTATCGCGGGAACATGGGCCTCGACGAATACCGCTGGGTCGGGTTCCGACTTCTCGATCGCGTCGAGAACGGGGCGTTCGGAGTGGGGGGACGCTTGCTGCCCCTCTCCGAGTTCACCGACGGTCTGTCGAATACGATCGCGTACTCGGAGAAGTCGGTCGGCAGCGGGACCGAGTCGTACAACCCATCGCGCGATTGGGTCGAGGTCTTCATCCCCAGCCGTCCGACCACGCCCGATGGTTGGCTGGCTCGGTGCTCGAATCTGGCCCGCGCCACGCCGTACCACTCGACCGCCGGTCGGTGTTGGATCCTCCAGGGGGCACGGTATTCGGTCTTCTTCTGTTCGGCGACCCCCAACAGTTCGATCCCGGATTGCGGCCAGGGTCTCTCCGGCGGTTCAGGGCTCTTCGCGTCGCGAAGCTACCACCCCGGCGGCGTCAATACGGCGATGGCCGACGGGTCGGTACGGTGGTTTTCCTCGGGGATCGCCCTCCCTGTCTGGCGGGCCCTCGGCACTCGAGCCGGAGGAGAGATCGTCACGCCGCATTGAGGAATGCCGCGGGGCGATGAGGTATCGACCGCGTTTTCGTGTCCAATGATCCGCGATTCCTTTTCTCGAGGAGAATTTCGATGAAGCTCGGATCCCCGCGACGTATCTCGAAGTCCGTCATCGCGTGCCTGGTCTGCCAGGCGACCCTGGTTGTCCTGGCGTTGGCCTGGCCCGCCGTCGTCCCGTCGAACTCCCAGGCGCAAGATGGCTTGTTCCTCGGGAAAAAATGCGAGGCGGCTGAAGTCGGATGCTCTTACTGCGATGGAAACCCGAGCCCCGGCGGGACGGGATGCACGAACGGTAAGCCCCAGACGCCTTATATCTACGGGGAATGCAAGGTCCCCAACCCGGTTCCCATGCCGCCTCCCTCGTGCGCCCAGGCAACGCAAAACTGCGGGACGAACAAGCTGTGCAGTTTCCCCTTCACGATCGTGGGCCAGTGCAACACGTACAAGGTCTGCACTCCCTGACCGATGCGCGGAGAAGGCCGAATTCTTCGAGCCGATTCCAATGCGACGAGCCATCGGTCTCGGCTGGATTTCGCTGGATTCTCCGCTGGTTCTTTCGCGACGAGGAGCCGTCGCGGAGCGTGACGTTCTCTTCTCGAGGGTTCGTGATCCTCGGATCCGAATGGATCGTCGGCAACGCATCCGTCCTTCCCCTCCGACGCAATGATGCGCGATCGGCCTCGCGCAGGTCTCGTCGGCCGCGACACCGCTTCGATTCCAGGACGCCTCGACGAACTCCTCGGGCCGCGGGAACCGCTTCGCACCGGCCGAGGCAAGTCGCGTGGGACGATGATCGACCTACAGGGGGACACCTCGATGAATGATCCCGCAGCCTTGGCCGCCAAGCGACTCTCCTGGGAATTGGAATCCTGGAAGTCGATCGAGATTCGTAGTCATGAGGACTTCAGGAATAGCCGGAACCATGGCCCCGAACAGTTCTCCACCTACCGCTGCGAATACCACTACATCGAGACCGCGGCCGGGGAACGGAGGTACGACGAGCGGCTCATGCCCGACGGGAAGGCCGATGCGCTCATCACCCAGAACTATCATGACGGAACGCTGTCGGCGAACCTCATCCGCAACGAGGTCGACGGGATCGGCGGGGACCAAGTGACGATTTCCCGGGTCTTCGCCCAGGAGGACAACGGATTCACCTACCGCGCCCAGCCGCTCGCGCAGTTCTACGTCGGCACCGAACCGCTCCCCAAGGCCTTGGCGAAGTCGACCTATCTTGGCGGCGACCGGCGCCTGGGTCGCGACTGCGAGCGATTCCTCTTCACCAAGGTCGGGACGGCCCGCACCGCGACGGACTTGGTCTACTGGCTCGACAAGGCGACCGGGGTTCCGCTCGAGGTCGAGTCCTTCGCCAACGAACAGGACAGGAACGAGCACCGGGTTCGCTCGATCTGGAGCGCGCAGTCGCTCGATCGGATCGATGGTCGTCACATTCCGCTCCGCTCCGAGCTCCTCGTGTTCGACAACTCGGGCAAGGTGGACAAGACGTACAAGATCGTCGTCGACTCCGTGCGATTCGACCAGAGCTACCCGAAGTCGACCTTTCGGCCCCTCATCACGAAAGGAGCCACGGTCTACGACACCGTTCGCAAGAAGGCTACGTTCCCAAATGAGCCGGTGGATGGGAGCGGCATGTCGTCGACTTCTCCCATCCGCGCCGTCGAGCCCGGCGTCTCCTCCCTTACCGCCTCCTCGCTCTCGATTCTCTTGGGGGTGTGCATTCTCTCCTCGGGTCTCGTGTTGTGGTGGCGACGACGCGCATAGCCAATCGACGAGCCTCGCCCGGAAGGGCGATGCGACCCGCCTACCTCGGACGACCGCCGACGACATTCCCAGTTGGACGTCTCCCGCCGGCTGTCCTCGCCTCTTCGATGGCTTCGACCCCCATTCCCGGACGCGCATTGCCTTGTATAATTCGCACAAGAGCCGATACGCCGCGACAGGCCGTCATTGCCTGGTCATGATAGACCGAAGGACAGCGTGGTCGTCGCGGTGAATCTCTCGGACAAGAGCCCGAACAGTCGCCCGGTTCACTCCGAA